>NZ_JBEZZH010000001.1:0-46711 GCF_040639075.1 Kribbella sp. NPDC023972
TCGATCCGCGCAGCGGACGCCGAAGGCGCCCTTGACCCACGCCACCACGACCAGCACCATCAAGCAGCCCGGAGCCGCGCCCCACAGCTGTCCCCTTACTGGAGTAGGCGACACCACAACCGCTCTACCCGGAGCACGCGTGACCCCAGTCGCCCTACCCGGGGCGCGCGCAACCCCGGCCACCCTACGCGAGCACGCGTCACCCCACAGTCGCCTACCCGGGACGCGTGACCCCAGTCGCGAGCACGCGTCATCCCACAGTCGGCCTACTCAAGCAGGGCAGCTAGTCCTTCGGGCGGTCGCGGTCCTTGGAGGGTTGGACGCGCTTCGGTTCGCCGGGCATCTTCGGGTATTCGGGCGGGTAGGGGAGGTCGGCTTCGCCGTGGTCGCGTTCGTGTTTGGCGGACAGGTCGAGGAGGGAGTCGAGGGAGAAGGCCTTTTCGCCGACGGCAGCGTGGAGGTCGCCGACTTCGGCGAAGCGGGCCGGCATGGTGAGGACGTCGAAGTCGTCGGGTACGACGTCTTCGAGCTCTTCCCAGCGCAGTGGCGCCGAGACGCGGGCTCGTGCGTTCGGGCGGACCGAGTAGGCCGAGGCGATGGTGCGGTCGCGGGCCATCTGGTTGTAGTCGATGAAGACGCGCTCGCCACGCTCCTCCTTCCACCAGTTCACCGTGACCTGCTCCGGCAGCCGGCGGGACAGCTCCCGGCCGACCGCGATCACCGCGCGGCGGGCCTGGATGAAGTCCCAGCGCGGCTCGATCGGGACGTACACGTGCAGGCCGCGGCCGCCTGAGGTCTTCGGGTACCCCTCCAGGCCGTGTTCGGCGAGCAGTTCGCGCAGCACCGGTGCGACCGCGACCGCGCTCTTGAAGTCCGTGCCCGGTTGCGGGTCGAGGTCGATCCGGAGCTGATCCGGGTTGTCGAGGTTCGGACGGCGTACCGGCCAGGGGTGGAAGGTCAGCGTGCCCAGGTTGACCGCCCACGCGACGACGGCCAGCTCGGTCGGGCACACCTCGTCGGCGGGCCGGCCGCTCGGGAACGTGATGGTCGCGGTCTCCACCCAGTCGGGCGCTCCCTTGGCGACGCGCTTCTGGTAGAACGCATCGCCGCGGTTGTCCATCCGGGTGGACAGCTTGGCGCCCTCGAACCAGCCGCCGGGCCACCGCTCGAGGGTGGTCGGCCGGTCCCGCAACGCGCCGAGGATGCCGTCCCCGACCGCGACGAAGTAGTTCACGATGTCCAGCTTGGTCAGCCCGCGGTCCGCGAAGTACGGCTTGTCCGGGTTGCTCACCCGTACCGTCCGCCCCGCGATCTCCAGCTCGATTGCCTTGGTCGCCGCCATGCCGCGACGCTACCGCCCGGCACGGACCAAAAGCCGACAGCGGCACCGGAAATGCCCGGCAGCCTGCGGGAAAGGCAAGTTTTCCCGACCTCTGGCCACGGTCGGTGACCGAGCGGTAACGTGCCTGCACCTCGTTCCTGGGGCGTGAGGCCTCCGGGACACCTCTGAAGGAGCGCGAGGATGAACAGATCCGCCCTGTTCGCCGCTGCCACCGCAGTGGCGACCACCACCGCCCTCGGTCTGACCAGCGCCACCACCGCCACCGGTGCGCCGACGGCAGACCCCGTCCCCAGTCCCAGTGCGGCCGTTGCCCGGGCCAAAGCCGCCGTCGGCGAGAATCTCGCCGCCCTCAAGGCCACCGGTGCCGACGCGTTCGTCGTACGGGACGTCATCGTCGACTCTGACGGCTCGAGCCACGTCCGGATGGACCGGACCATCGGCGGCCTCAAGGTGCTTGGCGGCGACGTTGTCGTCCACCAGGCCAAGGACGGCAACTGGAGGGGTGCCAGCCTGACACTGAGCCGCAGCGCGAACGTCGGCCGCACCCCGAAGGTCAGCGGCGCGACCGCCACCGCGAAGGCGCTGGCCCGCGGACAGAAGGCCGAGGGCAAGCCCACCCTGGTGATCGAGGCCCGCAAGGGCGCGCCGCGACTGGCCTACCTGGTCACCACAGCCGGGACCCAGGCTGACGGTACGCCGAGCCACGTCACCACGACGGTGGACGCCCTGACCGGGGCGAAGCTGGTCACCGAGCAGCACGTCCAGACGGCGACCGGCGACGGCCAGAGCCTCTACAGCGGGACCGTGCCGATCGACAGCACCCCGGCCACCGGCGGGTTCACGCTGACCGACCCGGTCCGCGGCAACGCCTACACCGCCGACGCGAACAACAAGACCGATTCGGTCTGGTGCCAGATCTTCGGCTTCGGCTGCCCGGTGCCGACCCGGTTCACCGACGCCGACAACCACTGGGGCAACGGGCTGAACACGAACCGGCAGACCGCCGCGGTCGACGCGCACTACGGCGCCGCGAGGACCTGGGACTACTTCAAGACCAACCACGGCCGGAACGGCATCTTCAACGACGGCAAGGGCGTCCCGAGCCGGGTGCACTACGGCACCAACTACGTGAACGCGTTCTGGGACGGCAAGCAGATGACGTACGGCGACGGTGACGGCGTGGTGGCCGGTCCGCTGGTGTCGATCGACGTGGCCGGCCACGAGATGTCCCACGGCGTCACCACCGCGACCGCGAACCTCACCTACTCCGGCGAGTCCGGTGGCCTGAACGAGGCGACCAGCGACATCTTCGGCACCCTGGTCGAGTTCTCCGCGAACAACGCCTCCGACCCCGGTGACTACTACATCGGCGAAAAGATCATGAAGGACCGCCCGGCGCTGCGGTACATGGACAAGCCGAGCAAGGACGGCAACTCGGTCGACTGCTACTACTCCGGCGTCGGCAACCTGGACGTGCACTACTCCTCCGGCGTGGCGAACCACTTCGCCTATCTCGCCTCCGAGGGCAGCGGCGCCAAGGAGTTCGGCGGGCTGCCGCACAACTCGCCGACCTGCAACGGCTCCACCGTCACCGGCATCGGCCGGGACAAGGTCGGCAAGATCTGGTACCGCGCACTGACCACGTACATGACGACGGGTACGACGTACGCCCAGGCCCGGACCGCGACGCTGAACGCGGCCACCGACCTGTACGGCGCGAGCAGCAACGAGCGCGCCGTGGTCGCCGCCGCGTGGTCCGCGGTGAGCGTGAACTGACCGTTTGAGTCTCGCCGGTCCTGTCCGACTGGGGCGGACAGGACCGGCGATTCAAGCGTTTTGTCCATTGCCCATCGTTTGCGCCGGACCTACCGTCACAAGCATGGGAGGGGAACCCGGGGGAAGGTCCAGCCTGCGGGGGGCACGGCCGCTGCTGCTGGTGGTCGATGCCGATCCGGTCCGGCTGGAGCGAAGTGAGACAGAGCTCGAGCGCGGCTTCGGAGTCGATTTCAGGGTCCGCGGCGAGCTGACCGTTGCCGCCGCCTCGGAGTGTCTGCGCCGCGCGCACGAGTGGGAGCAGCGGGTGGCCGTCGTCCTGGTCGATCACGCGCTCGCCGACGACGATCGGGCCGCGATCTTCGACCTGTCGCGGACATTGCATCCCGATGCGCGCCGGGCGTTGCTGATCGAATGGGGTTCGTGGGCGGACCGCTCGACCGCGTCGGCCATCCTGTCCGCGATGGCCGTCGGCGACATCAACTACTACGTGCTGAAGCCGTGGATCGAGCGCGACGAGTTGTTCCACCGGACAGTCGCGGAGTTCGTCCAGGAGTGGTCCCGGTACGAGGTCGCCAATCTCCGTGAGGTGGTGGTGATCGCCGCCGAGCATTCGGTCCGTGGCCAGGCGATCCGCAGTCTGCTGGCGCGCAACGGGATCCCGAGCGCGTTCCGGGCCAGCGGTTCGCGGCTGGCGGAGGCCGCGCTGAACTGGATCGGCGAGCCGGATCCGGGTGAGGGCGTGCTCGTGTGGATGCCGGCGATCGGAGGCACCTTGCTGCATGATCCGACCGATGCGGAGATCGCCGAGGCGTGGGGGGTGCCGACGACGCTGGCCGACGGCGAGGACTCGTTCGACGTCCTCGTGATCGGGGCAGGTCCGGGCGGTCTGGCGGCGGCTGTGTACGCGTCGTCGGAGGGGTTGCGCACGCTCGTGGTGGAGCGCGAGTCGATCGGCGGGCAGGCGGGCACGAGTTCGCTGATCCGGAACTATCTGGGGTTCTCGCGCGGGATTCGCGGCTCCGAGCTGGCCCAGCGCGGGTATCAGCAGGCATGGGTCTTCGGCGCGCACTTCGTGCTGATGCGGTCGATCGTCTCGCTGGACAAGCAGGACGGCCACTTCCGGGCTGTCATCGGTGACGTGGGTGAGGTGACGGCTCGGGCGGTCGTGCTGGCGACCGGCGTGTCGTATCGGCGTCTCGGCGTACCGTCGCTGGAGAAGCTGATGGGCACCGGGGTGTACTACGGCGCGAGCGTGTCGGAAGCCCACGGTTTGCAGGGACGTGACGCGTGTGTTGTCGGTGGTGGGAACTCGGCCGGGCAGGCGGTGCTGCATCTGGCCCGGTACTGCCGGCAGGTGACTTTGGTGATCCGGGGCAACGATCTGACCGCGAGCATGTCGCAGTACCTGATCGGTGAGATCGATGCCGCACCCAACGTGACCGTGCGGGCGAACAGCGAGGTCGTCGGTGGTGGCGGCGACGGGCGACTCGAGCAGGTGACGTTACTCGATCGGCTGACAGGTGCCGAGGAGTCGCTCGCCGTCGACGGGCTGTTCGTGATGATCGGTGCGGTGCCCGGCACCGACTGGCTGCCGGACAAGGTCGGCCGGGACGCGCGTGGTTTCGTGCTGACCGGGTCGGACGCCGCGGCTGATCCGCAGTGGAACGAGTCGCGGCCGCCACAGCCCTACGAGACGACGCTGCCTGGGCTCTTCGCCATCGGGGACGTCCGGTCCGGCTCGGTCAAGC
Organism: Kribbella sp. NPDC023972; assembly: GCF_040639075.1. Taxonomy (NCBI): domain Bacteria; kingdom Bacillati; phylum Actinomycetota; class Actinomycetes; order Propionibacteriales; family Kribbellaceae; genus Kribbella; species Kribbella sp. NPDC023972. Next base: position 4,867 of record NZ_JBEZZH010000001.1, read on the forward strand.
GAGTCGCCTCCGCGGTCGGCGAGGGATCCGTGGTCGTGTCCCAGATCCATACGCATTTGAAGGTTTCGGCGGATGCCTGAACGGCGGTTCGTCTACACGCCGGCGATGGTCGGCTTGACCGCACTGGTCTTGCTCCTACCGCTGGTGGGGTTGCTGCTGGTGCTGCGGCAACCAGAGCTGGACGTGCATTGGGAACACCACCCGGCGCATTTCTGGCTGGTGCTGATGACGGCGGTGCTGAGCGCCGTACTGGCGTATCTGACAGGTGCGGCCGCGCTGCGGCGTGGGGATCCGCGGGTCTTGCTGGTGTCGCTGGCGTTTCTGTCGGCGGCCGGGTTTCTGGGGTTGCATGCGCTGGCGACGCCGCAGGTCCTGCTCGACACCCCGAATGCGGGCTTCACCCTCGCGACGCCGGTCGGGGTTGCACTGGGCTCGACGTTCGCGGTCCTGTCGAGCTTGAACTTCTCCGGTGGGCAGGTCGCCGCAGCGGTGCGGTGGGGGCGGTGGCTTCGAGCTGGGTTGCTCACGCTGATGGCGTTGTGGGCGCTGACCTCGGTCCTGCGCCTACCTCCGCTGCACGACACCGCCGTACCGGAAGTTGCCGGCGGCATCTTGCGTGCACTCGCCGTCCCGGCTGTTTTGCTCTACGCGACCGCGGCCGGGCGCTATCTCCGCAACTGGCTGGAACGCCCGTCGCTGATGCTGCTGTCGATGGTCGCCGCGTTCGTGCTGCTCGCCGAGGCGATGGTGGCGCTGGTGTTCGCGCGGAACTGGGCGCTGTCGTGGTGGGAGTGGCACGTGCTGATGCTCGCCGCGTTCGTCCTGGTCGTGGCCGGCGTACGGATCCAGTGGTACGAGGAGCGGTTCGCGGACCTCTACCTCGAGGACACGGTGTCCGGGCGGCGCGAGCTGAGCGTGCTGTTCGCCGACCTGCAGGGATTCACCACGTTCTCCGAGAACCACGATCCGGCTGAGGTCACCGTGATGCTCAACACGTACTTCCAGGTCGTCGTACCGCCGGTCGTACGACGTCACGGCGGTGACGTGGACCGGATCATCGGCGACGCGTTGATGGTTACCTTCAACAAGCGAGGCGACCAGCCGGACCACGCGCAGCGGGCGGCAGCGGCCGGCCTCGCGCTGCAGGAGGCGGCGACGGCCGTCCAGCTGGCGCACCCGGAGTGGCCCCCGTTCCGGGTCGGCATCAACAGCGGCCTCGCCTCGGTCAGCCTGCTCGGCACCGAGGGCGGCCGCACCCACACGGTCATCGGTGACACGGTCAACGTCGCCTCGCGGATCGAGGGCAAGGCGCCGAGCGGCGGCGTGGCGATCGGACCCGGCACCAAGGCCCTCCTCCCGGACGCTGTCACCGAGTCGCTGGGCCTGCTGGAGCTCAAGGGCAAGGCCGAACCACTCGAGGTCTACCGCCTGGTCAGGCTCGCCCGCGAATGATCACCCGTGCCTTTCGGGGCCGCACCTGGTGTTCACGTGTTGGACCTTGGCCGGGACCAGTCCGGGTGTGAGAATCCGGCCATGTCTGCCCAGTTCCGACCACGGCGCCGCCTGGGCGCCCTCGTGGTCACCTCAAGTCTCGTCTTCGCCGGTACGGCGGTCGCTCTGGTGGCCGCACCGGCGGACGCCGCCTCGTCCACCGTGGTCATCACCGAGGTGTACGGCGGCGGTGGTAACAGCGGAGCGCCGTACACGAACGACTTCATCGAGCTGACCAACAACAGCTCCGCGCCGGTCGACCTGACCGGCTGGTCGATCCAGTACGCCTCGTCGAGCGGCACCTCCTGGGCGAACAAGATCAACCTGACCGGCTCGATCGCGCCGGGCGGGGTCTACCTCGTGCAGGGCGCGTCCGGCGGCGCCAACGGCCAGCCACTGCCCACCCCCGACGCGACCGGCAGCGTGAACATGTCCGCGTCGTCCGGCAAGGTCGCCCTGGTCACCTCCACCACCAGCCTGACCTGTACGACGGGCTGCGCGACGGCGGCCGGTGTGGTCGACTTCGTGGGCTACGGCGCGGCCAACGACTTCGAGACCGCGGCGGCGCCGGGTACCTCGAACACCACCTCGGCCACCCGCAAGGACCCGACCAAGGACGCGGACAACAACAGCACCGAGTTCGCCGCGGTCAACCCGTCGCCGAAGACCCTGACGTCCACCCCGCCGGACCCGGACCCGATCGACGCGAAGATCCACGACATCCAGGGCGCGGCGCACCTGTCGCCGCTGGCCGGCAAGCTCGTCCGCAACGTCACCGGTGTGGTCACTGCCACGAGCCGCAACGGCTTCTGGTTCCAGGACCCGCAGCCCGACGCCGACCCGGCGACCAGCGAAGGCCTGTTGGTCTTCACCAGCTCGGCGCCGACCGTGAACGTCGGTGACGCCGTGACCGTCCAGGGCACCGTCGCCGAGTTCCGCCCCGGCGGCTCGGGCGGCACCGACAACCTGACCACCACGGAGATCACCAATCCGTCGGTCACAGTGACCGGCACCGCCGCGGTGCCTGCGCCGACGATCGTCGGCCCGGGCGGCCGGGTCCCGCCGTCGACCGTGATCGACGACGACTCCACCGGCGACGTCGAGACCACCGGCACCTTCCAGCCGGCCACCGACGGCATCGACTTCTGGGAGTCGCTGGAGGGCATGTGGCTGGGTATCGACCAGCCGCAGGTCACCGGCCCGACCAGCTCGTTCCGCGAGTTGTCCGTCGTACCCGCGGGCTCCAGTGTGCAGACGGTCCGCGGCGGCATCGTGCTGCAGAAGACCGACAGCAACCCGGAGCGGGTGCTGCTGGACGACGTACTGACACCGATCCCCGACGCCAAGACCGGGGACAAGCTCGCAGGTCCTGGAACCAGCACAGTGACCGGCGTCCTCGACTATTCGTTCGGCAACTTCAAGTTCCTGCCGACGCAGACCCCGACCGTGGTCGACGGCGGTGTCACGCGCGAGACGACCACGGCCTCCTCGCCCGTTCAGGTCTCGGTGGCGACGTTCAACGTGGAGAACCTGGACCCGTCCGACGGTGACGCCAAGTTCGATGGACTGGCCCAGGCGGTGGTGAAGAACCTCGCCTCGCCGGACATCATCGGGCTGGAGGAGGTTCAGGACAACGACGGCGCCACGAACTCGGGAACGACGGCCGCCGACGTCACGCTGAACATGCTCGCCGCGGCGATCCAGAAGGCGGGCGGGCCGAAGTACGCCTGGCGCCAGATCGACCCGGTGAACAACGCCGAGGGTGGCGAGCCGGGTGGCAACATCCGGGTCGCGTTCATGTACCGCACCGACAAGCCGGTGAAGTTCGTCGACCGCCCCGGCGGTGGCTCGACGGTCGCGACCACGATCGTCACCGACCGGTTCGGACGCCCGCACCTGAGCTCGTCTCCGGGCCGGGTCGACCCGGCCAACCCGGCCTGGGCCGCCGCTCGGGTGCCGCTGGCCGGCGAGTTCACCTGGCACGGGCAGAGCCTGTTCGTGGTGGTCAACCACTTCAGCTCCAAGGGCGGCGACGACCCGCTCTGGGGGCGGACCCAGCCGCCGGTGCAGGTGACCGCGCCGAAGCGGCACCAGCAGGCCGAGTCGGTGCGTGGGTTCGTCGACCAGATCCTGGCCAAGGACAAGGGCGCGAACGTCATCGTGCTGGGCGACATCAACGACTTCGACTTCTCCCAGACGACCGACATCCTGGTCGGGTCCGGTACGACGGCGCTGATCGACATGCCGCGGACGCTGCCGGTGAAGGAGCGCTACAGCTACGTGTTCGAGGGCAACAGCCAGATCCTCGACCAGATCCTGATCTCGCAGAACCTGAGGCTGGCTACGTCGTACGACATCGTGCACATGAACGCCGAGTTCCCGGACCAGATCAGCGATCACGATCCGCAGGTGGTGCGCGTCGTACCGCTGCCGTCGTGGGTGCGCTGACCCATCCGCTGACGGGACGCTTACGTGCGGTCGCCCGGGCGGGGTTTTCCTTGCCCGGGCGCCGATACTGGTCTCGTGACAGATGACACGAAGCAGTACGCCGTACAGAAGTCCGAGGCGGAGTGGAAGGCGCAGCTTTCTCCCGCGGAGTTCCAGGTACTGCGCAAGGCAGGCACCGAGCGGCCGTTCACCGGTGAGTACACCGATACCAAGACGGTCGGCGTCTACAAGTGCCGGGCCTGCGACGCGGAACTGTTCCGCAGCGAGACCAAGTTCGACTCCCACTGCGGCTGGCCGTCCTTCTTCGCCCCGCTGGCCGAGGACCGGGTCGAGTACATCGAGGACAGCACTCTCGGCATGAAGCGCGTCGAGGTCCGCTGCGCCAACTGCGGCTCCCACCTCGGCCACGTCTTCGAAGGCGAGGGCTACGGAACCCCCACCGACCTCCGCTACTGCATCAACAGCATCAGCCTCTCCCTCGAACCCGCCTGACCACCGCGGTCGGTCGTCGCCCGTTGACGCATTAAAGTGGGCCAGCGCGACGGCCGATCGGTGGAAAGGACTTCTGTGGCTGACGAGACCCCGGGGCGGCACGTTCTCGACGCTCTCAGTGCCGACCAGCCCTGGGAGGTGCCGGGCGACTGGCTGAGCGGGATCCGGGGGCGGCTGCGCGCCTGGGGCGACGACGCGGGGTCGCTGCGGCCGTTGCGGGCGGATGCGTTTTCGGGGTTCGTGAAGGGGACGCCGGCGGGGGTGTGGTTCACGCATCAGGTGGCGCCGCTGCTGACCGGGTGGATCCCGGTGTTGCATGGTGAGTACGCCGATATCTCCACGGAGCTGACCCGGGACTTCTACCGGCCGTCGGTCCGGTACGGCGGCGGCGGCCATCTGGTCCGGGTCGCGGCCACCGACTGGCCGCTGCAGGTGGTGGCCGGGGCGCAGGGCTTCCGCGAAGCGGGCCGCCGGCAGGCGCTGCAGGTGTCCCGGGACGTGGTCAGCCTGTTCGTCGACGCGCCGCCGATGGCAGCCCGCGCCCGGGCCCTGACCGCCGCGTTCGACCGGGTGCTGGCCGACCGCGAGACCACTCGCATGCACGCCACCGCCGACTACGAGACGATCGTGCAGTTCTGGCGGACCGCAGCGCTCAGCGACGAAGAGCGCACAGTGCTCCCGGAGCTAGCCGGCTCCGGCGCGGCCCTGCGCTACTCGCTCAACGCGCTGCGGGACGAGCACGCCAAGCTGCTGATGGCCACGTCGGACGACGACCCCGGCGACTTCGCCCAACTGCTGGCCGGGCTGATCCTGGCCACCGGGCTCGGTGGCGTTCCCCCGGCCGTCGGCCAGATCCTCGGCGGCGCCGGGTGGGACGTCGAGAACGCGCTCGCCGACCTCAGGGACGGCTTCGACCCGCACTCCTGGCTCGCGGACAACACCGAGTGGCTGGCCCGCACCGTACGCCGTGACCAGCAGGCGCTCGCGCGGTCGTGGGCTGCCGCTGCCACCCGGGTGTCGGTCCACTTGTCGGGCGTACTCGCGGACGCGCCGTGGCCGGAACCGCAGATCCCGGATCTGGCCGCGTTCTTCCGCCTCCTCGACCAGGAGCGGCGGCCCCAACCTGTGGCCGAGGTCGTCCCCTTGAGGTTGGCCGAGCCGACGCCTGTCGCCGTCGTTGAGCCCGCCGACCGCCCGGCTCCGGTGCCGGCGGACTACAGCGACGACCCGCTCGCGGAGCTGGACTCGCTGATCGGGCTGGAGTCGGTCAAGGACTCGGTTCGCAAGATGGTGGCCGAGATCAAGACCAACCTGCGCCGCAAGGAGCTCGGCCTGCCGAGTCACGAGCGGGCCCGGCACATGGTGTTCGTCGGCAAGCCCGGTACCGCCAAGACCACGATCGCCCGGTTGCTGGCCCGGATCTACAAGCAGCTCGGCGTGCTCGAGAAGGGTCACGTGGTCGAGGTCGACCGGTCCGACCTGGTCGGTTCCAGCGTCGGCACCACCGCGCCACTGACCGCGGCCAAGTTCCGCGAGGCGCTCGGCGGGGTGCTGTTCGTCGACGAGGCCTACACCCTGGTGCCGGAGAACAGCCCGGGCGACTTCGGTCTCGAAGCCGTCGCCACCATCCTGAAGATGATGGAGGATCACCGCGACGAGTGCGTGGTGATCGTCACCGGGTACCACCGCGAGATGCAGCGGTTCATGGAGTCCAACACCGGCCTGCAGTCCCGCTTCCCGAAGCTGCTGTCGTTCAGCGAGTACGACACCGCCCAGCTCGTCGCCATCTTCGAGCTGCAGGCCCGGCAGAAGGGCATGATCTACGGCGAGGACGTGCTGGACGCGGTCCGCGGGGTCATCCCACCCGCTCCCCGCGGCCACAACTTCGGCAACGGCCGGTTCATCCGGAACGTGCTGGAGGAAGCCATCTCCAACCAGGCGACCCGGCTGTCCGAGCGCGACGCGGACAGCCTGAGCGAGCGCGATCTGCGCGAGCTGCTGCCCGAGGACATCAAGCCGCCCACCTCGATGCGCGCCGAGGACTACCTCTTCCAGAAGCCGGGGACCTGAGCCTCAGATCGGGTTCCAGATTCCAGGGGTCCCAGCCTCAGATCGGGGTGGCGAGGGCGACCGGATTGCCTTCGGGGTCGGCGACGTACGCCTGGCGTTCGCCCCAGGGCATGGTGGCCGGCTCCTGGAGGATCGGGTGGCCGGCCGCGCGAAAGGTCTCCACCTCCGCGTCGACGTCGTCGACGTACACGAAGAGCTCGAAGCGCGGGGCCGCGCCGACGGTGATGCCGAGCTGGGCCTCGGGCCAGTTGGCGTCGGACAGGCCCAGCGACGACTCGCCGCGCTCGAGGCCGACGTAGTGGGGGTCACCCTCGAGCGGGAACTGGTACGTCGGTTCGTAGCCGAGCAGGCCGTAGAACTCGACGGACCGGCGCACGTTGGCGACGTACAACACCGGGAACGCTTTGCGGTGCACCAGCTCAGGCCAGGTTGGCGACCAGCTCGCCGAGCTCGGACCGCTTGCCGGTGTAGAACGGAATCTCCTCACGCACGTGCCGGCGCGCGGTGGACGCTCGCAGGTCGCGCATCAGGTCGACCATCCGGTGCAGCTCGTCCGCCTCGAACGCGAGCATCCACTCGTAGTCGCCGAGCGCGAACGACGCCACCGTGTTCGCCCGGACGTCGGGGTACCCGCGGGCCATCTTGCCGTGCTCGGCCAGCATCGACCGGCGCTCCTCGTCCGGCAGCAGGTACCACTCGTACGACCGCACGAACGGGTACACGCACACGTACGCCCGTGGCTCCTCTTCGGCCAGGAACGCCGGGATGTGGCTCTTGTTGAACTCGGCCGGCCGGTGCAGCGCCAGCTGCGACCAGATCGGCGCCAGGTGCCGCCCGAGCCGGGACCGGCGCAGCGCGTGGTACGCCTTCTGCAGCGCGTCCGACGACGGCGCGTGCCACCAGATCATGAAGTCCGCGTCGGCCCGGAATCCTTCGACGTCGTAAATCCCGCGGATCACCACGTCGTCCGTCGACAGCTTGGCGAACAACTCCGCCAGCTCGGCGGTCAGGGCGTCCCGGTCCGCGTCGCCCAGCGGCGTCTCCACTTTGAAGACCGACCACATGGTGTAGCGGATCACATTGTTCAGCTCACGCGCCTTCGGCTTCTCCGTCACGGAGCCATTGTCTCCAATGTCTCTAAATACCCCTGCACCCGGGTGGCCGCCCTGCTGCCCGAGGCGACGCATGCAGCGATCCCCACACCCCGGTACGCCGCTCCACACACAGCCAGACCGGGCTCAGCCGCGACAGCAGCCTCCACGCGGTCCACACGGTCCAGATGCCCCACGGCGTACTGCGGAAGCCCGCCACCCCACCTTGTCACCAGTGAACCCACCACAGGTGCCTGCAGCCCCACAGCACGCCCCAGATCGGCAGTAGCCAGCGCCACCAGCTCCTCGTCCGACCGTTGCAGCACGTGCTCCTCCCCCAGCCGGCCGACCGAGGCCCGGAACACAGCGAGCTCTCCCCCGGCGTCACTCGACCACTGCCACTTCGCGTGCGAGTACGTCGACGCCTTGATCGTCCGGCCCTCCACGGACGGCACCAGGAACCCTGAGCCAGTCGCACCCTCGGGCCAGTGCTGCTTACGCACGGCGAGCGTGACGATCGCCATGCTGGCGTACTCGATCGCCGCCAGCTCGGCCGCCGCGGCAGGCACCACCTCCGCCAGCATCCGGGCCGCCGGCGACGCCGGTACGGCGACGATCACCGCATCCGCATCCAGCAGAGTCGGGGCCGGGACGGGACCGGCCTCCAACTCGTAGCCCTCGGCCGTCCGGGTGATCCGTCGTACCGCCAGCTGACGCCTGATCTGGACGCCCCGAGCGGTCAGGTCCCTCTCCAGCGCGGAGATCAGCCGGTTGACCCCGCCCACGATCCCCGCGAACACCGGCTGCCCCGCGCGCCGCTGGCCCGCCTCTCGCAGCTCAGCGGTCGCCGCCAGCAGGCTCGGTGCGCTCCGCAGCTTGGCATACAGCTCGGGTACGGCGGCCGCCAGCGAGATCTCCTCGGCCCGGCCGGCGTACACACCCCCGAGCAACGGGTCGATCAGCCTGTCGGTGACCGCCGTACCCATGCGCTCGGCAACGAACCGCCCGATCGCCACGTCCTCGGTCAGCGCCGGCGCGGGCAGGTCGGCCTCATGCGCGACCTCCGAGGCCGCCGCCTCACCGAGTACGTCGGCCGTCGCGGCAGGGTCGACCGGGACGCCCATCACGGTCGGCGGGATCGGCCGGATCCGGTCACCGATCCACAACCCGGCCGAGGTCGTTGCCGGGTGCACCAGGTCGTCACCGAGCCCGACCGCCTTGATCAGGTCGACCGCCTCCGGCCGCCGGGCCAGCACCGACTCGGCACCGAGGTCGACCGGGACACCTTCGAGCTCGGCGCCGGCCAGCTTGCCGCCGAGCCGCGGCGAGCCTTCCAGCACGGTGATCCGGGGCGGATTCGGCCCGGTCGCCAGCGCGTGCGCCGCCGCCAGCCCGCTGATCCCGCCGCCGACCACAACCACCGAACTCACGCGACCTCCAACTTCAACTCGTACGCCGGGTCCACCCCCTCGGCGCTCACCCGCCGGAAACCGGCCCGCTCCAGTACCAGCTGCGAGGCCCGGTTGGCGGGTGAAGTTCCCGCACGCAGCGTCGTCAGTCCGTACTCCGAGGCGGCGAGCCCGACGATCGCCCGCACCGCGGCGGTGGCGAGCCCCTTGCCGGCCGCCTTCTCCGCGATCCGGTAGCCGAGCTCGGCGGCGCCGTTCTCGATGTCCACGAGGTTCACCCGCCCGACCACGGCGCCCGAGTCGTCCACCAGGACGTGGAACTGGCAGAGCCCGGCCTCCTGCTCGGCGAGCAGCGCGGCGATCCGCACCGCGAACTCCTCGAAGAAGGCGTCCCCGCGGTCCAGGATCGAGGCCGCGAAGTACGCGCGGTTCTCCCGCTCGAAGGCGAGCACAGCCTCCGCGTGCGCGGTGGTCAGACGCTCCAGCGTCACCTCGTGGTCAGGCAGGTACACGGGCGGACTTCCTCTGAACGTGGCGGACGATGCGATGCAGCACCTCGGGATCGGCGTCCGGCGGCACCCCGTGCCCGAGGTTGAAGATGTGACCGGGAGCAGCCTTACCCTCCTCGAGGATGCGGTCGATCTCGGGCTCCAGCGCGTCCCAGCCGGCGAACAGCAGGGCCGGGTCCAGGTTCCCCTGCACCGGCTTCGGACGCCCTCCGGCCGCGGTGATCCGCCGTACCGCCTCGTCCAACGGGACCCGCCAGTCGACGCCGACCACATCCGCACCGGCCTCGCTCATGTGCCCGAGCAGCTCGCCCGTGTTCACGCCGAAGTGCACTCGAGGTACGCCGTACGGCGCCAGGGCCTCGAACACCTTCGCGGAGTGCGGGAGCACGAACCGCTCGTAGTCACGCGGCGACAGCCCGCCGGCCCACGAGTCGAACAGCTGGATCGCGGACGCTCCCGCCTCGACCTGCACCGCGAGGTACGCGATCGCCACGTCGGCCAGCCGGTCCGCGAGCGCGTGCCAGAGCGCCGGGTCGCTGTGCATCAGGGCCTTCGTCTTCGCGTGGTCCTTGCTCGGCCCACCTTCGACCAGGTACGACGCCACCGTGAACGGCGCGCCCGCGAAGCCGATCAGCGGCGTACCGTCGAGCTCGGTGACCAACTGCCGCACCGAGTCCGACGTGTAGGGCACGTCCGCGGGCGTGACCGGGCGGACCGCGGCCAGGCCGGCCGCGTCCCGGACCGGCGCGGCGACCACCGGGCCCACCCCCGGCTTGATCTCGATGTCGAAGCCGACCGCCTTCAGCGGGAGCACGATGTCGGAGTAGAAGATGGCCGCGTCGACGCCATAACGGCGTACCGGCTGCAGCGTGATCTCGACGACAAGCTCAGGGCGCCTACAGGACTCGAGCATCGTGGTGCCCTCCCGAACCGCCCGATACTCGGGCAGCGAGCGCCCGGCCTGGCGCATGAACCACACCGGCGTGTGCGGCCCCGGCTCCCCCCGGGCCGCGAGCAGAAAGGGAGATCGATCGGTCGCGCTGGGTGAGGCTACTGGCGGTGTGAAAGGCACGCATCGATGATCCCACGCTGTCATCCACGTCCTCGCAGGGCGGTCATGGCCCCCGGCCTGGACTGAGGAGCGCAGGGAGCCCGGTCATGGGGCCTCCCGGCCTGGACTGAGGAGCGGAGGGAGCGCAGCGACTGGAGCGACGAGGGAAGGCCGGGAGTTCCAGCCCCATGACCCGCCGCGCCGGAGGCGTGGCATTCAACACAGCGACTAGAGCGACGAGGGAAGCCCGGGAACAAGGCCCCATGACCACGCCGGTGCCGAAGGCCCGGCCAAAAGTGCGGCGCGTCGTCGCCAGCGTCTGTGAGTAATCAGTCGTAGGCTGCAAAGCATGGGTGCCCGCAAGCAGGTCGACGCGCCACCCGCGGAGTTCGCCGAGGCAGTGACGCAGTTGCGCGGTGCCCGGTACCGGCCCGAGGTCTTCGTCGAGGAGATGCCCGCGCCGCAGCGGATCGCACCGCACGCGGCGGCGGTCAGCGCTGACGTGACGGTCGATGGCGACGACGTCGCCACCGGCCGCCTGGTCATCCTCTACGACCCGGACGGGAACGACGCCTGGCAGTCGACCTTCCGCTGTGTCGCGTACGTGCGTGCGGCCGTCGAGCCGGAGATGGTGACCGACGCGCTGCTCGGCGGCGTGGGCTGGACCTGGCTGATGGAGGCGCTGACCGACCGGGGTGCCGACTTCCTGGCCCCGAGCGGTACCGTCACCAGAGTGGTATCGGAAAGCTTCGGCGGGATGGCCGACGACGACGCGACGGCGGAGATCGAGATCCGCGCGTCCTGGAGTCCTGTGCCGGGGCCTGGTGGTCTGGTGGACGTGACCCGGCACGCGGAGGCATGGGGCGAGGTGCTCTGCACAGCGGCCGGCTTGCCGCCGGTGCCGCCGGGGGTGGTGGCGATGCCGCCCCGGCGTGGACAGCGGGGCCGATGAGCCCGGCCGAGACCCAGCAGCAGCCGCCAGTCCCGGACGACCCGACCGCGCACCTGCCACTGCTCGAACTCCGCGACGGCCTCTCCGAGGTGGTCGACACCGACACCGCGCTGACCGAGGTGGTCGAAGCGTTCCGGTCCGGTTCCGGCCCGGTCGCCGTCGACGCCGAACGCGCCTCCGGCTACCGGTACTCGCACCGCGCGTACCTCGTCCAGCTCCGCCGTCAAGGCGCCGGCTCCGCCCTGGTCGACCCGATTCCGTTCGGCGACCTGTCCACTCTCGGTGACGCGATCGTCGACGCGGAGTGGATCATCCACGCCGCCAACCAGGATCTCGCCTGTCTGGCCGAGGTCGGGATGGTGCCGCGGAAGGTGTTCGACACCGAGTTGGCCGGCCGCCTGCTCGGGTACCCGAAGGTCGGTCTCGCCTCGCTGGTCAGCGAGGTGCTCGGCTACCGGATGCGCAAGGAGCACTCGGCCGCCGACTGGTCGACCCGTCCGCTCCCCGGCCCGTGGCTGATCTACGCCGCGCTCGACGTCGAGATGCTGATCGAGTTGCGCAACGCGATCGAGGCCGAGCTGCGCCGCGAGGGCAAGTGGGAGTGGGCCGAGCAGGAGTTCGCCGCGATCCTGTCCGCTCCCCCGCGGGAGCCGAAGCCCGACCCGTGGCGCCGTACGTCGGGGATGCACCGGGTCCGCAATCGGCGCAGCCTGGCCGTCGTCCGGGCGCTGTGGGAGGCCCGCGATCAGATCGCGGCGGCCGCGGACATCTCCCCCGGCCGGATCCTGCCGGACGCAGCAATCGTCGAGGCCGCGTCGGCGATGCCGGCCGACCGGGAGACACTGCAGCGGCTGACCGCGTTCAAGGGCCGCGGCGCGCACCGGCACATGCGCACCTGGTGGGAGGCCATCGACCACGCGCGCCGGCTGCCCGAGTCCCAGCTCCCCAAACAGGGCCCGCGGTACGACGGCCCGCCGCCGGCGCGAGCGTGGGCCGACCGGGACCCCGATGCCGCGGCCCGGCTGTCGGCCGCGCGGAGTGCTGTCGGTGAGATCGCCGAGGCACATCGCCTCCCGACCGAGAACCTGATGGCGCCGGACACGATCCGCCGCCTGGCCTGGTCCCCACCGGCCGACCCGACGGTCGAGGTGGTCAGCGCGTTCCTGCGCGACCACGGCGCCCGCGAGTGGCAGATCGGCCTCACGGTCGACGTCCTCACCGACGCCATGGCGGCAGAAGCCCCGGTCAAGCCACTCGACTAGGCCGTTTCTGATAATTCCCCGGCTACTGCGCGGCACTCGTCCCGGCACCTCGCCGCCGCATTGAGCACCTGCTCGCGACCACGCCAGGGGCGCAGCTATCCCGGAGCACCTCACGCGAGTGGGCGCAGTCGGGGGTGGATGCGGTGTGGGGTCCTGATGGGTGGGGTTGGGGTGGTCGCGTCTTAGAAGTGAATGCGGACCAGGCCCAGGGTGGCGCCTGGGTGGATCTGGGTGACGGGTGGGGTCACGGGGGCTGATGGATGTGGTTGGAGGTGGCTGGTGGGTTGTGTCACCGCTGGCGGGTTGTAGCACGCCAGCGGTGATACAACCCGCCATTCGCCATGGACCCGACGGATGGTTTCGGCATGTGGCCGTTCTCGTCCGTATGGCGGGATTTCCGGGGTCCAGGCCCTGGATCGATCGTCGAGTCGTCAATCGTGGTCGAGAAATCGCGGTCTCCTGGACCAAAATTCACGACTGGATGCATCACGGCCCGCCCTCGACCGACCAGACCTGGCCGCCCCCACGGTCACTCGGCAACCACGTTCGCAAGAAGTCATCCACCCCACTCGGGCTACACCTCCCGCGGGATCCGCGTAGCTGCGTCCTTCCGTGGTCGGTGTGGTGTGGGTCAAGGGTCGAAGATCCCGCAGGGACGCCAAAGGCGCACTTGACGCACACCACACCGACCAGCACCATCACGCAGCGGAGCCCGCGGAACCACACCCACTCTTCACGGCACTGAACCGTCAGGCACGGGCCTAGGCCGGCCTCAGTGCGGCAGCTGGGTCTCGATCGCCTCGACGACCTCCGGCGACTCCGGCTCGGTGCGGGGGCGGAACCGGGCGGCGACCGTGCCCTCCGGGGTGATCAGGAACTTCTCGAAGTTCCACTGGACGTCACCGGCCTCGCCGTTCGCGTCCGGCGTCTGGGTGAGCTCGGCGTACAGCGGGTGCCGGCCCTCGCCGTTGACGTCGAGCTTGTCCAGCATCGGGAACGTCACGCCGTACGTCGTGGAGCAGAACGTGGAGATCTCCTCCGATGTGCCCGGCTCCTGGCCGCCGAACTGGTTGCAGGGGGCACCGAGGACGGTGAAACCGCGGGAGGCGTACTTCTTCTGCAGGTTCTCCAGGCCCTCGTACTGCGGCGTGAGACCACACTTCGAGGCGACGTTCACGACGAGAACGGCCTTGCCCTTGTACTCGCCGAGCGAGGTGGCGGCGCCGGAGAGGGTGTTCAGCGGGATGTCGTACAGGCTCATGCGGATCCTTGGGGGGTAGGAAGGTGGCGGGACAGGAACGCGACAGTACGCCGCCACGCCAGCTCGGAGGCCTCCGCGTGGTGGAAGGCGGGCAACGGGTTGTCGAACGCGTGACCGGCACCGGGATACCGGTGGATCTCGGCATCGCCGAGCGCGGGGATGATGTCATCGGCGTTCAGGTAGGCGTCCGCCTCGCCGAAGTGGTGCAGGCTCGTGGCGGTCACCTCGGGTGCCAGGCTCAGCAACTGTGGCAATGCGGAGCCGTAGTAACTCACCAGCACATCAGGTGACGACACCGCGGCCACGTTGAAGCCGAGCCCGCCGCCGAAGCAGAATCCGACCACACCGGTGCCCAGGTCGCGACTGCGCAGGTACTCCAGCGCCGCGACCGAGTCCGACACGGCCAGATCCCAGTCGAGCCGGCCCGCGATCGCTATCGCCTTCTCGAGCAGATCCGGCGCGGACTCGTCCAGGTCGGTGTCGTCCAGCCGCCAGTAGATCTCCGGAGCGATCACGTAGTACCCGAGGGCGGCGAGATCCGCGGCGCGCTGCCTGATGTAGTCGGAGACCCCGAAGATCTCCTGCAGGAGCAGCAACCCGGGACCGTCACCGCCGTCGGGCTCCCACTCGTGGACTGGCATCAACCCTGAACCGGTATCGATCTCCAAAGTCACACGGTGAAGCGTACTGGTGGCCTAGCGAACTTCCACGGCCCCTTCCTGGACCCGCGGGATCGGCTCGACCGGCGCCGGCTTCGGCATCCAGGCCTTGCACTCGTCGATCGCCGCGGTCAGCAGGCTGAACAGCCGGTCGTCCGGGTCCGGCACGCAGGCCTGCGAGATCCCTTCCACGGCGCACGAAATGGCCCGTGGCGCGGTCCGCTTGGCGAAGTCCGGCGTACCCCGATGGGCCCGGGAGGTGAAGGAGCGCGCCCACTTGGCCGCGGCCGGAACCGACTCGAGCGCCTCCCGCGAGGCCGGCTCGAGATCGTCCAGCGGACGCCCGTCCAGCGCGGCCAGCTGCTTCTCCCCCACGATCAGCGCGACCGCCAGGATGTACTGACGCTCCTGCGACACGATCGGCAGCGCGTGCTGGATGCAGCGCGCCGTCACCCGCGGTACGACGTGTGGGTCGTCCGGAGTCAGCCCGATCACCGAGGGGATCAGCGGAGCCAGCCGGGCCCGGCCGGCGTCCGTCGTACAGTCGTTCACGTCGCGGGCGACGCCCGCGAGCAGCGGATGCGTGCAGGCTGGGTGGTCCGACCATGGCTCGCCGGCCAGGTAGGAAGCGAACTCCATGAAGCAGGCGCCCTTGCGTGGATTGCGGTGTTTGCCCCGGCTCAGAACCGGTACGGCGAGATCAAAGGTGTTCATAGAACGGCTCCAGTGACGTACCAGATGTCCAGCATGCGCCGTTTCGTCGCCGTTCGCCACGGGTTACAGCCTGTGTGACCACATGGTTGTGGTTTGTGAGCAGCCGCACACGGCGGGGTGGTTGGGCAGTTCTGTTACCCACGGGTAGCATCGGGGTAGCTTTCCCGACCCCCAGAGGAGGGCCCTCGTGCCCCGTGAGATCCGCGATGTCGTGTTCGTCGACGGCGTTCGCACCCCGTTCGGCAAGGCCAAGGGCCAGTACGCCGAGACGCGCGCCGACGACCTGGTGATCAAGTGCATCCGGGAGCTGCTCCGGCGGAACCCGGCGCTCCCGCCGGCCCGGGTGGACGAGGTCGCGATCGCGGCCACCACCCAGATCGGTGACCAGGGCCTGACCATCGGCCGGACCGCGGCCCTGCTGGCCGGCCTGCCGAACACCACGCCCGGCTACGCCATCGACCGGATGTGCGCCGGCGCGATGACCGCCGTCACCACCACCGCCGCGGGGATCGCGTTCGGTGCGTACGACGTGGTCGTCGCCGGCGGGGTCGAGCACATGGGCCGGCACCCGATGGGCGAAGGCGTCGACCCGAACCCGCGGATCATCTCCGAGAAGCTGGTCGACACCTCTGCCCTGGTGATGGGGTCGACCGCGGAGAACCTGCACGACCGGTTCCCGACGATCACCAAACAGCGCGCGGACGCGTTCGCCGCGGCCTCCCAGGAGCGCGCGGCCAAGGCCTACGCGAACGACCTGATCCAACCCGACCTGGTCCCGATCGCGACCCGGTCGGCCGAGCAGGGCTGGGGTTACGCGACCACCGACGAGCCGATGCGCCCGGGCACGACGGTCGAGGACCTGGCCGGCCTGAAGACGCCCTTCCGCCCGCACGGCCGGGTGACGGCCGGCAACTCGGCCGGTATCAACGACGGCGCGACCGCGTGTGTGCTCGCCTCCGCCGAGGCCGCCGAAGAGCTCGGGCTGACCCCCAAAATGAAGCTGGTCTCGTACGGGTTCGCCGGTGTCGAGCCCGAGGTGATGGGCGTCGGCCCGGTCCCGGCCACCGAGAAGGCGCTGAAGCTGGCCGGCCTGACCATCGACGACATCGAGGCGTTCGAGGTGAACGAGGCGTTCGCCGTCCAGGTGCTGGCGTTCCTGGAGCACTACGGCATCGCCGACGACGACCCGCGGGTCAATCCGTACGGCGGTGCGATCGCCTACGGCCACCCGCTGGCGTCGTCCGGCGTCCGGCTGATGAACCAGTTGGCCAAGCAGTTCGAGCAGCGCCCGGAGGTCCGCTACGGCCTGACCACCATGTGCGTCGGCCTCGGCATGGGCGGCACCGTGATCTGGGAGAACCCGAACTTCGAGGGGGCAAAGTGAGTCTGCAGGACTTGATCGACGAAGCCGTCGCCATCGAGACGGACGAGGTCGTCACCCTGGCGCACTCCCGGGACGTCGTACTCCCGAACAAGGCCGGCACGATGGCACTCATCACGCTGGACAACGGGCACGACCACACCAAGCCGAACACCTTCGGCCCGAAAGGTCTGGCCTCGCTCAACAGCGCCATCGACGCGGCTCTCGCCCGCGACGACGTCGCCGCGATCGGGGTCACCGGCAAGCCGTTCATCCTGGCCGCCGGTGCCGACCTGACCGGCGTACCGAAGCTGACCGACCGGGAGCAGGCGCTCAACCTCGGCCGGATCGGGCACGGGGTGATGCGCAAGCTGGTCGACGGCGGCAAGCCGTCGTTCGCGTTCGTCAACGGGGTCGCGCTCGGCGGCGGCCTCGAGGTCGCGCTGCACGCGCAGTACCGGACGGTCTCGGTCGCGGCCGGCATGCTGGCGACGCCTGAGGTGTTCCTCGGCCTGATCCCCGGCTGGGGCGGCAACTTCCTGCTGCCGAACCTGATCGGCGCGGACAACGCCGTCAAGGTCGTCGTCGAGAACGCCCTGAACCAGAACAAGATGCTCAGCGGGCCGGAGGCGGTGAAGCTCGGCATCGGCGACGTACTGCTCGACTCGGCCGACTTCCTCGAGCAGTCGCTGCTGTGGGCGAGCAAGGTGCTCACGGGTGAGATCTCGGTCCAGCGGGCGGAGATCGACCGTGGTGACGCGTGGGATGCGGCTGTTGCCCGTGGCAAGGCTTTTGCCGACGTCAAGGTCAGCGGTGCGGCGCCGGCGCCGTACCGGGCCCTCGAGCTGATCGCCACAGCGAAGGACAACGATCGCGACCGTGGGTTCGCGGCGGAGGACGAGGCGCTCGCCGATCTCATCATGAGCGAGGAGCTGCGCAGCGGCCTCTACGCCTTCGACCTGGTGAACAAGCGGGCCAAGCGCCCGGCCGGCGCGCCGGACAAGTCGCTCGCCCGGCCGGTCACCAAGGTCGGCGTCGTCGGCGCCGGCCTGATGGCGGGTCAGCTCGCGCTGCTGTTCGTACGGCGGCTGGAGGTTCCCGTCGTACTCACGGACCTGGACCAGGAGCGGGTGGACCGTGGGGTCGGGTACGTGCACGGTGAGATCGACAAGCTGCTCGGCAAGGGCCGGATCCGGCCGGACAAGGCGAACCAACTGAAGGCGCTCGTCACCGGCTCGGTGGACCGGCAGGTCTTCGCCGACGCGGACTTCGTCATCGAGGCCGTGTTCGAGGAGTTGCAGCTGAAGAAGACGATCTTCGCCGACCTGGAGAAGATCATCCGGCCGGACGCGGTGCTGGCGACCAACACGTCGTCGCTGTCCGTCACCGAGATGGCCGCGGACCTGGAGCACCCGGAGCGGGTGGTCGGGTTCCACTTCTTCAACCCGGTCGCGGTGCTGCCGCTGCTGGAGATCATCCGGGCGGACCAGACCGACGACGCGACGCTGGCCACCGCGTTCGCGGTCGGCAAGACGCTGAAGAAGTCCTGCGTGCTGGTGAAGGACGCGCCGGCGTTCGTGGTGAACCGGCTGCTGACCCGGTTCCTGGGCGAGGTCAGCGCGGCCGTCGACGAGGGGACGCCGATCCCCGAGGCGGACAAGGCGTTGTCGGCGCTGGGGCTGCCGATGCCGCCGTTCGTGCTGCTCCAGCTGGTCGGGCTGCCGGTCGCGCTGCACGTGGCCGAGACGATGAACCGGGCCTACCCGGACCGGTTCGCGGTGTCGGAGAACCTCGCCAAGGTGGTTGCCGCAGGCAAGGGATCTTTCTACCTGTGGCCCGAGGGCAAGCCGGTGGTGGACCCGGAGGTCGAGGCGCTGGTGACCGTCGGCGACAAGCCGTCGACCGCCGAGGAACTGCGCACCCGCGTGCTGACCGCGCTGGCCGAGGAGATCCGGATCATGCTCGAGGAGGGCGTGGTCGCCGAGGCCCAGGACATCGACCTGTGCCTCCTGCTCGGCGCCGGCTGGCCGTTCCACCTCGGCGGCATCACGCCGTACCTGGACCGCACCGGCATCTCCGAGAAGGTCAACGGCTCCCCCTTCCTCCCGGAGGGACTGGCTAGCCTCCCGAAAGGCACCGCCAGCCTGACCTGACCGCTGGGGGCCGGTGCGGAGCCGGAAGCCCGCTCCGGCCCCCAGCGAAGCGAGGGGGCGGGTTCTTCAGCCCTTGAACTTCTTGACTGCGGCTACCAGCTGGGCCGGAGTCTTGCCGGTGTGTTGTTTGAGGATGCGGGTGTACGCCGCCTGGCTGGTGTTCTGCCGGGCCAGATCGGTGTAAAGAGCGGTCACGCCCTTCTCCCCCAGCTCGTCGACCAGATACTCCGTGATCCACCAGCTCTGCCCGTACGACCGATCACCGGCCACATCGAACTCCGCCGACCTGGGCAGCACCTTCATCGACGGCAGGTACTTGCTGCGGACCGTCTTCCGGTACGGGTCGACCGTCCACTGCGGATCGTCCTCGATGGTGGCGCACCGGACGTACTCCGCGATCCCTTCGACCAGCCAGATCGGCGTCCGGACCCCGAGCTGCAGCGTCGCGGCGTGCGTCATCTCGTGCACCAGCAGGTCCTGCTCGAGCTTCGTCCGGACGGCCGGGTTGACGACGATCCGGCTGCTCACCGGTGGCACGGACTTCTGCGTCCACGGCTCACCGTCGTACAGCGAGACCGCCTTCGCCGCGATCGTCCAGCCCTGCCCGGTACCGGCGGTCCAGAGCGTCGCCATCACCCGTGGCTCCGACATCGCGACCACCATCACCGCACCGTTCCACGGTCGCTTCCAGTGCCGTCGTACACCGTCGACCGCGCCCTTGGACACCTTGGCGATCTTCTGGCCGAGCGCCTGCTCGCCGTTGTCGACCACCACCACGACCTTGCCCCGCCGGATCACCGCGATCTCCTGGAAGTCCCACGGCTGCCGGTGCCCGTCCGGGCTCAGGCTCTCCTCGATCGCGCTGTCCTCGACCAGGACCCAGCTGCCACCGCGCTGGACGAAGGCATAGCCCAGGTCGGTCTGCACGGGGTCGACATCAAGTCCGGTGAGCTGGTAGCGCATCATCACCCGGGTGGAGAAGACGGTCGCGCCGTACTTGCTGGTCAGCACCGGTGAGGGCCGCTCGTCGGCGACGAAGTACTTCAGGCTGGTGAACTCGAACTTGCGGAGGTTGGTGAACAGCATCCGCTGCCGCGAGAGTAACTGAGGCTGCTTCGGATCGACGGAGGCGAGGAAGCCTTTCAGGTCCCCGTTCAGCACCGCGGCGGAGCGCTTCGCCAGCGCCGCGTCGACCGCGGTCTTCCGGGCCGCCTTCTGCCCGTCGGTCAACTGGCCCGGTGTCGCCGTGGCCTTGACCGCCACCGCACTGCTGCCGGCCGTCGAGCCGCCTTGTCCCAGGCGTACGGCGACCAGTCCGGACGTCCCCGCCAGGATCAGCGCGGCGACACCTGCGAACAGGCGTCGCGGGTGCTTCATCTTGTCCCCTCCAGAGGTCGGCTGATGGATCCTATCGTCAGCCGGCCCCGGAGTGGACTAGGCCGTCAGACACGGCCTGGACGGCCTGGGCCCGACTAGGCCCGGGTGGCCTGGCCGGTGCGTTCCTCTTCGCCGACCCGGCTTCTGCGGTAGCCGTAGACGAAGTACAGGACGAAGCCGAGGACCATCCAGATGGCGAACCGCAGCCAGGTCTCCAGCGACAGGTTCAGCATCAGGTAGATGCAGATCAGCGCGGCCAGGATCGGGATGACCGGGTTGCCCGGCACCCGGAACGAGCGCTGGATGTCCGGCCGGCGCTTGCGCAGGATCGGTACGGCGATCGACACCAGGGTGAACGCGGCCAGCGTGCCGATGTTCACCATCTCCTCGAGTTTGCCGATCGGAGTCACCCCGGCCACGATCGCGACCAGGATGCCGATCCCGATGGTCAGCCGGTACGGCGTCCCCCACTTGGGATGGGTCTTGCCGAGCTCACGCGGCATCAGGTGGTCACGGCTCATCGCGAACACGACCCGGGCGGCGCCGATCATCAGCGTCAGCACCACCGTGGTCAGGCCGGCGACCGCACCCGCGGAGATCAGCGTCGCGAAACTCGGCCGTCCGACCGAGCGGAACGCCTCGGCCAGCGCGGCCTCGCTGTTGATGTCGGTGTACTTGATCATGCCGGTGATCACGATGCAGACCAGCACGTACAGCACGGTGCAGATCGCCAGCGAGCCGATGATGCCGCGGGGCAGGTCGCGCTGCGGGTTCTTCGCCTCCTCGGCGGTGGTCGCGACCACGTCGAACCCGATGAACGCGAAGAACACCAGCGACGCCCCCGAGATGACGCCCATCACCCCGAACGTCGACGGAGCGAACCCGAACAGCGCCTGGAAGAGTGGCGTCGTGATGGTGACGTCGGGATCGGGGTTCGGCACGCTCGGCGGGATGAACGGCGTCAGGTTCGAGCCCTTGATGTAGAACAGGCCGGCCACGATCACGAACAGCACCACGAACAGCTTGATCGCGACCAGCACCAGGTTGACCCGCAGCGACTCCTTGATGCCGATCGTCGCCAGCGAGGCCAGCACGAGCACCAGCAGCATCGCCAGCACGTTCACACTGCTGTCCGGCCCGATCGACTCGGGCCAGCCCAATCCGATCTGTTCGAGGAACAAGGCGGCGTACGTCGACCAGCCCTGAGCCACCACGCTCGCCCCGAGCATCAGCTCCAGCAGCAGGTCCCAGCCGATGATCCAGGCGAAGATCTCACCCAGGGAGAAGTACGAGAACGTGTACGCCGACCCGGACACCGGCACGGTGGACGAGAACTCGGCGTAGCACAACGCGGCCAGCGCGCAGCAGATCGCGGCGAGGACGAACGAGAGCGCGATCCCCGGACCGGCGAACGACTTGGCCGCCCGGCCGGTGAGGGTGAAGATGCCGGCACCGATGATGACGCCGATGCCGAAGACCGTCAGGTCGACGGCGGTGAGGCGTTTCTTGAGCTGGTACTCCGGCTCGTCGGTGTCGGCGATCGACTGCTCGATCGTCTTCTTCCGCAACAGACTCATCTGCGCCTCCTCGCACTGGACGGAACCATTCGAGATTGCCCCGCCGGCAACGCGAGGTCAAACCGCCACTCAGGTCCGTCTGAGAACCTCTCAGCGTTGCGGCTGGTAGGTCTTGAGCGACGTCCACAACGTCACTTCGGTCAGGCCGCTGCGGCTGAACAGGATCCGGTCCCGGGACGCCTGGTCGACGCCGTGCCGCGCCATGTCCTCGTACAGTTCCTCGACCTTCGCCAGCCCGAGCCGGTTGACCAGGAACCGCACCGCGAGCCAACTGACGCCGTACACGTCGGCGGTGTTGGAGTAGAAGCCCGCATCGCTCGGCAGCGCGACCAGCGCCGGCAGGGCGTCGTCGATGACCTCCTGCTCCCACTTGCCGACCTCGCCCGGACCGCTGAACTCCTCGATCCCCCGCCACGACACATACTCGGCCGCACCTTCGGCCAGCCAGAGCGGTTCGTAACCGCCCAGGTCCGCGGTGGCCACGTGGGTGATCTCGTGCGACAGCAGGATCTCGTCGACCCGGTCGCGCTCGTTAGGGTTGATCACGATGTAGGCGCCGGCCACCGTGCCGTCGGCGGTGTCCTGACCGGGCAGCGAGGAGAACGTCGACCCCGCGCTGGCGGCCGACTCGACGTCCTCGTCGGCGAACCGGGCATCGCGTACGTCGGTCTCGTCCAACGCGATCACGAACACCGAGCCGCGCCACCTCCGCGGCCAGTACTGGGTCACCTCGCCCAGGGCCTCGGTCGCCTCGGTGACGATGGCCCGGCCGCGTTTGGTGTCGCCCTTCTCCACCACGGCCAGCACGCGCGGTCCGCGATGCACCTCGATCCGGCCGAGGTCCCACGCCTCCCGGTGCGCCCCCGGACCGAGATCGTCGTCGAGATCGTCGTCATCGGTGAGCACCCACCGGCCGCGCACGTTGATGAAGGTGTAGCCGAGCTCGGTGGTGACGGGCGTCAGGTCGACTTTCGGGATCTGGTACCGCATCAGGATCCGGACCAGGAACGTCGTACGCCCGTGCGACTTGGCCACGGCCGGGTTGAAGCGCTCCTCGGCCTGGCTGTAGCCGAGCTCGGTGAAGCCGACCTCGACCAGGTTCGCGAACAGCACCTTCTGCTCGGCCCGCAGCGCCCGGTCGGCCGGGTCGATGTCCTGCAGGAACAGCGCCTCGTTGACGGTCAGCACCGCCTGGGCCCGGCGGATCAGGATCGTGTCGATGGCGACCCGGCGGGCCGCGATCGCGGCGGCGGTCTTCGACGGTTTGGAGGACTGGTTGGGGCCCGGTGCGGTCAGCGTCGTGGTGGGCCTGGCCCGGGCATCCCGTTCCCGGTCTTCAACGGTGTAGACCACGCCGCCGGAGACGAGCGCAACCGCCACCAGCAACCCCAGCCAGCGGCGGGGGCCATGGGGTGGAACCTGAGCGCCCGGCGATCCGGCGCTAGGGGTGGTCACACTCACGTCGGGTCGATCCTCCGAGTACCCGTCTGTCGCAGCCCGGCTACCCTACTCGGTTCCCCGGATTCCACCACCGACACGCCGTCACGCCGCGGCGGCCTTGATGGCCTGGAAGAGGCCGGTCTCGGTCATGCCGAGGTGCTCGAGCATGATCCGGTCGCGCTCGGCCTGGGTGGACCCGAGCGCGGCCATCTCCTGGTACAGCGTGCCGACCTCGGTCCCGCCGAAGCGTGCGAAGAGGTGGTCGACGGCCAGCCAGGCCAGCGGGTACGAACTGTCGGACTGCTGGAAGAACACCGCGTCGGCCGGCAGGCTCTTCGCCTTCACCAGGTACTTCGTCCGGACCTCCTGCCGGTACTTGTCCAGCGCGAGCCTCTCCGCGCCGTCCATCGGCAAGAACTCGACGTACGTCGCCGCACCCTCGACCAGCCAGCGCGGGGCATAGGCCCCGGACGGCGCGGTCGCGACGTGGGTGAACTCGTGCGCCAGTGTGCGGGCATCGACCCTCGAGCGGTTGCGCGGGTTGACGACGACGTACGAGTCGGCCCGCTGCCCCTCGCCGGTGACCTCACCGGGCAGGGTGCGATAGACCCAGGTCGCCATCGCGATCGCGTCCTCGGCGTTCTTCGGCTCGGTGTAGTCGGCGCCGCGGACGATCTTGTCGTCGAGCGCGATCACCACACCGGCGCCGGTCCAGCTACCCGGCCAGCTCTTGGTCACAGCCTTCACCGCGCTGCCGGCCATGCCGAGCAGGTTGTTCGCGAGCCGGTCCTGCCCCTTCTCGACGACCACCAGGACCCGCGGCGCGCGTTTGACCAGCACCTCTCCGGTGTCCCAGGCCTCCTGGTGCGAGCCGCGCGGCAGTCTCTTGTCCAGGTCGGTGTCCGACACCAGCATCCACCGGCCGTCCGGCCGCTCGGTGAACGTGTAGCCGAGCATCGCGCGGACGGGTCCGGCGTCGATCCCGCGGATCTGGTACGTCATCGCGATCGCGACCAGGTACGTCGACGGGCCGTACTTCCGGGTGACTGCCTCGTCGTACTGCTGGCTCAGCTGCTGGTAGACCAGCCGGGCGAAGCCGAACTGGCGCAGGTTCGCGAACAGCGTGCGCTGGCGGGCGACGAGGCTCTTGTTCCCCGGATCGACATCGGCGAGGAACGCGGCCTGATCGTCGCGGAGAACTGCCTGGGCACGTTTGCCGAGTACCTGGTCGACGGCTGCGGCCCGGGCTGCCAGGTCGATGGCCGGCGTACTGGGCGCGGAGGTCGCGGCGCCGGTGGCTCGGTCGCTCGACCGGTGCAGGGCGAGACCGCCCGCGACCGCGACGGTCACGAGGGCCAGCGACAGCAGGAGCGGCCAGACTCCCGCGCCCTTGGCAGCCGCGTGCCGGCTCTTCGGGGGCGCGGCGTGACGCCCACTCATGTCGGCCGGCTCAGGCGCTGCCCGGCCGGTCACCCGCCGGATCCGGCTCGTTGATCCCGTCGCCGGAGCGCTGAGCGATCAACTCGGTGATGTCCCGGGCCAGCTCCTGCCCGGTGAGCCCGATCTCCTGCAGTACGGCGGGACGCTTGGCGTGGTCGAGGAACCGCTGCGGGATGCCGAAGTCGCGGACGGGCGTCGACACCCCGGCGTCGCGAAGCGCCTGCGCGACCATCGAACCACAACCGCCGGCCCGGCCGTTGTCCTCGATGGTGACGACGTACTTGAACTTCGCCGCCA
Source organism: Kribbella sp. NPDC023972 (assembly GCF_040639075.1). Lineage (NCBI taxonomy): Bacteria > Bacillati > Actinomycetota > Actinomycetes > Propionibacteriales > Kribbellaceae > Kribbella > Kribbella sp. NPDC023972. The sequence continues at coordinate 29,920 of NZ_JBEZZH010000001.1, forward strand.
GCTCGACCAGCTTCGGGTCGACCGGCTTGACCCAGCGCGGGTCGACCACGGTCACGCCGAAGCCGTGGGCCTCGAGCCGCTGCGCCACGTCCATCGCCGTGGCCGCCATCGACCCGATCCCGACCAGCAGCACGTCGGTGCCGGAGCGCTTGAGGACGTCGAGGTCACCGATCCGCTCGATCGCGTCGATGTCCGGGAACACCTCGCCCTTGGCGTACCGCAGTACGGTCGGGGCGTCCGGGACGTCGACCGCCTCGTTGAGCAGCTCCTCGAGCCGCTTGCCGTCGCGCGGCGCCGCGAGCCGGAGCCCGGGGACGAGTTGCAGGATCGACATGTCCCACATCCCGTTGTGGCTCGCGCCGTCGTCACCGGTGACACCGGCGCGGTCGAGCACGAAGGTGACGCCGCACTTGTGCAGCGCGACGTCGAGTAGCAGTTGGTCGAACGCCCGGTTCAGGAACGTCGCGTAGAGACCGACGACCGGGTGCATCCCGCCCATCGCCAGGCCGGCCGCGCTCGTCACCGCGTGCTGCTCGGCGATGCCGACGTCGAAGATCCGGTCCGGGAACTCCTGCGCGAACGCGGCCAGGCCGGTCGGGTGCAGCATGGCCGCGGTGATCGCGACCACATCCGGGCGGCGGTGGCCGATCCGGACCAGCTCGTCGGACAGCACATCGGTCCAGCCGCGCGGCTTGTTGGCCGGCCGGATCTGGTGGAAGTTGTCCTCCTCGTCCTGCTCGGCGGCGGCGTACCCGAAGCCCTTCTGGGTCACCGCGTGCACGATCACCGGACCGCCGAACGACTTGGCGTTGCGGAGCGCGTCCTCCATCGCCTGGCGGTCGTGACCGTCGATCGGGCCGACGTACTTGAGGCCGAGGTCCTCGAACATGCCCTGCGGGGCGAGCACGTCCTTCAGGCCCTTCTTCACGCCGTGCAGCACCTCGTACATCGGCGGGCCGACGTATGGCGTACGGCCGAGGTTCTTCTTGATCAGGTCGAGGATCTTCTCGTACCGCGGGTTGGTGCGCAGGCTGGTCAGGTGGGTGGCCAGGCCGCCGACGGTCGGGCTGTAGGAGCGGCCGTTGTCGTTGACGATGATGACCAGCTTGAGGTCCTTGGCGGCGGCGATGTTGTTCAGCGCCTCCCAGGCCATCCCGCCGGTCAGGCCGCCGTCGCCGATCAGCGCGACGACGTGCCGGTCCTCTTTGCGCAACCGGTAGGCCTTGGCCAGGCCGTCGGCGTACGAGAGAGCGGTCGAGGCGTGGCTGTTCTCGACGATGTCGTGCTCGGACTCGGCCTGGCTCGGGTAGCCGCTCAGGCCGCCCTGCTGACGGAGCGTGCCGAACTCGGGCGCCCGCCCGGTCAGCAGTTTGTGGACGTAGGTCTGGTGACCGGTGTCGTAGACGAGGCGGTCACGGGGCGAGTCGAACACCCGGTGCATCGCCAGGGTGATCTCGACCATGCCCAGGTTCGGACCCAGGTGACCGCCGGTCCGCGACACCGTCTCGACCAGCACGTCCCGGATCTCGGCCGCGAGATCGGTGAGCTGCTGACCGGTCAGCTTCTTGAGGTCCGCCGGCCCTCCGACCGTCTCCAGCACGCGCATCGAGCTCCTCCCGCGGGTCATCCTCGAATGCTTGAGTCTATGCACCCGCCGCCCGGTTTCCGAACTGACAACAGGCATCGGGCGAATCTCACACTCCAAGACGGCCCGTCGGGCCGCCTGGTTCGATCTTCACCTACAGTAATCGGATGGAGATGGTGAGGACGCTGTTCCGCAAGTACGACGGACAGCCGCATCGCCTCGTGGAAGCGTTCCGGCTCGGCGAGGACGAGCACGGCCTGTGGGTCGGTTCCGTGCCGGGCACCCAGGGTCAACGCGCCGACGGCACCTGGGTCACCATCGACCACCACCGGGTCCGCCTCTTCCCGCACGGACAGTGGTGGAGCGCCCTCTTCAACGACGACCCCCACCAGACCGCCATCTACTGCGACGTCACCATGCCCGCCGAGTTCGGCGTCGACACCGTCACCACCGTCGACCTCGACCTCGACATCCGCCTGATGCGCGACGGCACCGTCCGCGTCATGGATCAAGACGAGTTCCACGCCCACCAGGTGAAGTACAACTACCCACCCCAGGTAGTAGCCACCGCCCAAGCCACCTGCACCTGGCTGGCCACCCACATCACCACCACCGAACCCTTCACCACCGCCTACAAGCCCTACCTAGACCAAACCCGCTCCCTGAGCACCCAGACCTGACCCAAGGCGGTCAGACACCGCCTAGGAGCCGCAGTTCGGGAGGCCGGGCCATTCGGTGCAGGCTTTTGACTGGGAGAGGACGCCGGCACAGATGCGGACGTCGTCCAGGCGGCCGATCAGTGGGGAGCCGGTCGAGCCGGGTGCGCCGAGGATGGTGCTGCCGGTGCGGGTTGGGGCGTTGTAGGTCCGCAGCCCACGCGTCCTGACGTTGACCGACACGGAGATCCTGCCGACCGGCTCCTGGCTGGGGCTAGGGTTGAGAGCTATGCGTGATGTCCGGGTGGTGTACCGCAAGTACGACGAGAAGCTGCATTGGCATCAGTGGATGCGGTACTTGGGTGAGGACCAGTACGGCGTCTGGCTGGGGGCGCCGGCTCGGTCGGTGTCGCAGCGGGGGGATGAGCCGGAGGTGGTGCAGGAGCAGGCTCATGTGCAGTTGTTTCCGCGGGACAAGTGGTTCACGGCGATCTTCAATGACGAGCCGCGGTCGACGGAGATCTACTGTGACATCACCACGCCGGTGGAGTTCGGCGAGGATGTGTTCACGATGGTCGACCTCGACCTGGACGTGATCAAGAAGCGCGACGGCACGGTCATCATCGACGACGAGGACGAGTTCGCCGAGCATCAGGTGAAGTACGGGTACCCGGCCGACGTGATCGAGACCGCGCGGGCGACCTGCGACTGGCTGGCCGGCATAGTCGCGACCGAGGAGCCGTTCCTGACCGTCTACAAGACTTACCTGGACAGGGTTCGGTGAACGCTCAGGGTCGCGTCCTTGAGCAGTAGCGCGCCGGGCAGCGGCCCGCGTTGGCCGGCGAACATGTCGGCGACCGGCGAGACGGTGAGGTAGAGGTTCTTGCCGGCGGGTACGTCGACCGCGACGGCCGGCAACTCGATCGACCGCCGCTCCCCCTGCACCACCCGCTCCTCCCGCAACGGCATCGTGTTGTTCTGTACGACCTTCGCGGTCAGGGGATTCGTCCCGACGCTCAGTGCGAAGAAAGCGCCCGCGTCCGGCAGCAAGGTGTGCACACGGGCGTCGACGCGCGGCACGCCCGCCACTGTCAGCGGCCCGGCGGCCACTTTCACGCTGAGCGGTAGACCGGCACCGGTCGGGGTGAGGATCTTGCCGAGCTGGTAGCGAGCGTTCGGAACCAAGGTCTGTTGCGTCAGGCAACGACCGTCCGCGGTCGACAGGTGGTAGGCGCCGTACCCGGACAAGCTCGTGGCCGTCCCCAACAGCTTGGTGGACATGAAGCGCAATGCGAGCCCGGAGAAACTGGACGACCCCAACTGGACGGAGCACGGATCACCCGCAACGGCCCATCCCGGCGGCACCACGCTCGGGAGCGCGTGACCGGCGTTGTAGCCGACGAATATCGACCGCTTCCGGGCCTGCGGGGTCAATGCCCGCTCGAAGTTCGCCAGGCCCTGGTTCAGGTTGAACAGGTTGTCCGAGATCCCTTGGCCGAACAGCACCGGGATATCCAGCTTCCGGCCCTGCGCGACATGCCACGCCGGCCCGTTCTTGGCGAAGAACGCGTCCAGGTCCCGCCCGGCCGTCCCCGGCGGCCAGGCTCCGGTGGCGATCAGTACGACGAACGCCGCCGATACCGACGGCGGAAGGTGCGCACCGCCGCCGGCGTACAACGAGGCCAGCCACAGCGTTCGCGCGGCCTCGTCCGGGGCGAGGCTCTCCTTCAGGTCCCACCAGGTCACCTCGGGCGCGAGCGCGTCGAACCGGGTCCGGCCGCTGTCCCGCAGCTCGGTGAACGCGCCGGCGAACTGGAAGCCACCGCCGTACGAGCCACCGATCGCCCCGAGCAGCGGATCACCAGGCTGTTGCTTCGTGACCCAGTCGAGCCCGGCGACCAGATCGACGAGCTTGATCACGTCGCGGCCCTCGTAGTCGGGGTTCATCACGTGCGCGACGCCGGTGCTCTCGCCGAAGCTGCGCTGGTCGAAGCTCAGTACGCCGAAGCCGGCGTCGAGCCAGGGCTTGAACGCGGCCGGGTCCTTGGTCCGGCTGCCGCCCCAGCCGTGACTGTGCATGATCAACGGCACGGTGTGCGACGCGGAGGCGCCGGCGGGCTTGAAGAGCGAGTAGCAGATCCGCACGGGTGTCGTCGTCCCAGGCTCCGGAACCGACACCACACAGCCGGTCGTGGCGGCGGCAGCAGGCGCCGCCACCAACGACGAGCCGAGCAAACCAAGCACACAAGCCAATGAGGCCACACGACGATGCATTAGTCACTCCCCGTGGTCGGCGGATCCCGCTGCGCACACGCTAAACGACCGCGACCACACTGACCAGATCCCGGCTGCGCTGACAGCGAAGCGGGGCACCGAAGCTGCGAGACTATGCCTCGTGCATATCGCGATCGAGCTCGTGGCTCTCATCGCCGTGGTGGCGGCCGGGGCCGCCTTGGCCCGGCGGGTCGGAATCTCGGCTCCCCTGCTTCTCGTCGTCGTCGGGATCGCCGCGTCGTACCTGCCGTTCGTCCCCCGGGTCGAACTGGAGCCAGAGGTCGTCCTGGTCGGCTTCCTGCCACCACTGCTGTACGCCGCTGCGATCAGGACCAGCCTGGTCGACTTCTCCAAGCACAGGCGCTCCATCGGCCTGCTTTCGGTCGGCCTGATCGTGTTCACCGCGCTCGGCGTCGGCCTGGTCGCCTATTGGCTGCTCGGCGCTGTCGCCGAGGCGCAGGGCCAGGAGCCGCTACCGTTCTGGGCCGCGTTCGCGATCGGCGCGGTGGTCGCACCCCCCGACGCCGTCGCCGCGACCGCGATCGCCAGGCGGGTCGGTCTCCCCCGCCGCGTGGTCACCATCCTCGAGGGCGAGAGCCTGGTCAACGACGCGACCGCCCTGGTCTGCCTGCGGACGGCGATCGCCGCCGCGGCCGTCACCCCCACGGTCTTCGACGTCGGGCTCGACTTCCTCCGGGCGGCCGGCGGCGGTGTCCTGGTCGGGCTGGTCGTCGCGATCGTGCTGGCCAAGGTCCGCAAGCAGTTCACCGACCCGGTGCTCGACACCACACTCAGCCTGACCGCGCCGTTCATCGCCTACATCGCGGCGGAAAACCATTACGTCCACGCGTCCGGCGTACTGGCCGTGGTGGTCACCGGCCTGCTGCTCGGCCACAAGGCGCCGATCATCCAGTCGGCCAAGTCGCGGATGTCGGAGCGGACCAACTGGCGGACGTTCAAGTTCCTGCTGGAGAACACCGTCTTCCTGCTGATCGGGCTGCAGACCCGGTGGATCCTCGACGACCTCGCGGACAGCCCGCTCCCGGGGTGGCTGATCGCTGCCACGACGCTGGCGGTGTTCGCGGCCGTCGTACTGCTCCGGCCGATCTGGGTCATCCCGACCACGTTCCTGTCCCGGCGGATCCTCGGACCGTCGCGGCCCGGGCCGGTATCCTGGCAGAGCCTGGTCGTCGTCTCGTGGGCCGGCATGCGCGGGGTGGTGACGCTGGCGGCAGTGTTCACGCTGCCCGAGGACACCCCGCATCGCGAGGTCCTGGTCTTCATCTCCCTGACCGTCACCGCAGGCACCCTGCTGGTGCAGGGCTCGACCCTTCCTTGGCTGGTACGACGCCTGCGCCTGCCCGGTCCGGATCCGGCGGAGGACGCGCTGCAGGAGGCTGCCGTACTGCAAGGAGCGCATCGGGCGGCGATGCAGAAGCTGGCCGAGGTCGCGACCCCGGACGACCCGCCGGACGTGATCAACGTGCTCCGGCAGCGCGGCGAGTCGAGGTCGCAGGCCGCCTGGGAGCGACTCGGCCGGCCCGAGACCGAGTACGAGACGCCGAGCGAGGCCTATCGCCGGCTGCGGATGGCGATGCTGGAGGCGGAGCGGGCGCACATCCTCGAGGTCAGGGACGCCGGACTGGTCGCCGACGAGGTGCTGCAACGCGCGCAGATCGCGCTCGACGTCGAGGAGTCCATGCTGGATCGCGAGGAGGACGACGACGTGGGCGGGCGGTCGGAGGACCTCCGGGTCCCGTCACCGCCCGGCGGCGAGTGCGAGCACTTGGAGCAGGCCCCGCTGGTGCGGACGCCGAACACGCCGGAAGGTTGTGAGGAGTGCCTGGCCGAGGGCATGACGTGGGTCCACCTGCGGCTCTGCCTCGGCTGCGGGCATGTCGGCTGCTGCGACTCGTCGGTGATGAAGCACGCCAGCAAGCACCACGAGTCGACCAAGCACCCGGTGATGCGGAGCTTCGAGCCGGGTGAGACTTGGCGCTGGTGCTTCGTGGACGAGAAGCTGGGCTGATGGCCGACTGTCTGTTCTGCTCCATCATCGCCGGGACGACGCCTGCGCAGATCGTTCTCGACACACCTGACGTGGTCGGATTCCTCGACGTACGGCCGGTGTTCAAGGGGCACACCCTGCTGGTGCCGCGCGAGCACGTGCCGACGCTGGTCGAGCTGCCGGACGAGCTGACGGTCCCGCTGTTCGGCGCGGCCCGCTCGGTGGCCGCGGCGGTGCGTACGGCGTTCGACGCGCAGGGCTCGTTTGTTGCCGTCAACAACGTGGTGTCGCAGTCCGTCCCCCACCTCCACGTGCACGTGGTGCCACGGACGAAGGGGGACGGACTACGCGGCTTCTTCTGGCCCCGCACCAAGTACGCCGACGACGCCGAAGCAGCCGAGTACGCCGGCAAACTGCGTGCGGCCCTGGCCGACTAGGCGGTGTCTGACGGTTCAGCGCCGTAGCGAGCAGGTGCTCGGTGCGGTAGCTCGGCGTGCTGGAGCGAAGGTCTCGATGTGGTTCCATCGTGGCCTTTGCTCCAGTGCGGCGAGATGCCGTGCCGAGTGCCGCGCAGTAGGCGGGGAACCGTCAGACACCGCCTAGGGGCGGTCAGTCTCCCAGGCGACCGTGTCGTCCGCAGCTGCGGACAGCGTGCGGGCGGCAGCTGCGGCCGGTGGATTGTCGGCGGTCAGGTTGAGGCCGGGCTTGCGGTCCTCGATGGTGAACTGCGCTCGGGTGAAGACCTCGGCGTCCTTGGTCCGCACCGCGCGGACGGTGCGGAAGTCGGCGACCAGGGACTCGCGGGTGATCGTGGTGTTCACGTAGCCGCGAAGGTTGTTCTGGAACCGCAGGTGCGGGTTCCACTGGAACCACGGGTGCGAGCCGGTCGCCGAGTCGGCGCCGTCGCCGCCGCTGGTGATCGACGAGCAGACCAGCTCCGACCCCACCGTCCGCGAGGTCGGGTCGTCGTAATCGAGCTTCAGGTCCGCGGCCCAGTGCGCGTGCACGTCACCGGTCAGTACGACGGGGTTCCGCACCCGGGCGTCGACCCAGCCGCGGGTGATCCGGTCGCGGGAGGCGACGTACCCGTCCCAGGCGTCCATCGAGGTCACCTTCAGCGGACCCGAGTTGTTGTCGCGCTGGGCGAAGAACACCTGCTGGCCGATGATGTCCCAGCGCGCCTCGGAACGGCGGAAGCCGTCGATCAGCCACTTCTCCTGCCGCTCCCCCGTGAGCGACCGTTTCGGATCGACCGCGGCCGGGCAGTCCTTGTAGCCGTCGCCGCAGCCCTGATCGTCGCGGTACTGCCGGGTGTCGAGCATGTGGAACGTCGCCAGCTCACCCCACTTCACCCGGCGGAAGAGCTGCATGTCGATCCCGCGCGGCTTCGACGACGCGCGCAGCGGCATGTTCTCGTAGTACGCCTGGAATGCGGCCGCTCGGCGGGCGAGGAAGCCGTCCTCGGGCCTCTCCGGGGTCTCGTTCGCCCAGTTGTTGTCGACCTCGTGGTCGTCCCAGACGACCAGCCACGGCGCGACCGCGTGGGCCGCCTGCAGGTCCAGGTCGGTCTTGTACTGTGCGTGCCGCTGCCGGTACGACGCCAGGTCGGTGGTCTCGGGTCCGTCGTGATCACGGACGTTCCCGCCCGGAGCGACGTACGCGCCCTTCGTGTACTCGTACTGGTAGTCGCCGAGGTGGAGCACCAAGTCGGGGTGATCCTGGGCCAGCCGCCGGTACGCCGTGAACCAGCCGTGCTCGAACTGGGAGCACGAGACGAACGACATCGACAACTCGCGTGGCGTCGTACCCCGGGCCGGTGAGGTCAGGGTCCGGCCGGTGCCCGAGACGTGGCCCTCGGCGCGGAAGCGGTAGTAGTACTCGCGGCCGGGCTCGAGTCCCTGGACGGTGACGTGGACAGCGTGGGCGTGCTCCGGCCTGGCCACGGCGACACCGGCCCGGACAACGCGGTGGAAGCGCGAGTCGGCCGCGACCTGCCACTGGACGGCGTACGCGCGACTCGGCATGCCGCCGAGGCCGTCCGGCGCGATCGGGTCGACCGCGAGGCGGGTCCACAGCACGAACCCGTCCGGCCACGGGTCGCCGCTGGCGATGCCCAGGGTGAACGGGTTCTGCCGGACCGGCGTCGCGGCGGCGGTGCTCGGGGTGTTGAAGGCGGTGGTCAGGCCGGCGACGGCCGCAGTGGAAGCCAGACCGGCTTTCAGGACGGATCTACGGGAGGTCTCCATGTGCCCGACCGTTCCCGTCACTGATGTGCGGCCGCTGACATCCAGATGGCCAGTGGGTTACTAGTGCAAGCTGCGGTCCAACCTGGTTTCCAACCGGTCGAGGGCCTTCTCGGCGGCCGCGCGGACAGTGTGCTCGGGGTCGTCGAGCAGGTCCTGCAGGGCCCCGGCATGCTCGGCCTCACCGGCGGCTCCGACCGCACGGGCAGTGGTGGCACGGACGCGGGGCAACTCGTGCCTCAGGTCTGGGAGCAGTACGTCGACGAGCTGGCCGAGCTCGCGTTGAGCTGTGACACGAGCGACGTGCTCGCGAACCCGCCAGGCCGGGTCGTCGGCCGCGACCAGGAGGGCGTCGACGGCGTCGTCGCGCCAGACGTACAGGAAGAGCCGCGCCGCCCAGACCCGAGCCCAGTAGAAGTTCACCGGGTCGAGCTTCGCCCAGCCGCCAGCCGTTTCGCCGACCAGCCACTTCAACTTGTCGAGCTGCGTGGTGAACGCCTCCTCCGCGGCCACCTCGCCGGTGAGCACCGCGATCGCGAAGTCGATCACCACGTCCTCGCCGTACTTGGCGCACGAGCCGAGCGCGATCTCGCGCGGGTGCTCCCGGTCTGCAGCCATGGATCAAGTCTTGCCCACCCCACCGACAGAAAAGGGCCGGCCCGTGAGGGCCGGCCCTTCCGTGGGTCCGAGTGCGTCAGCTGGCGATCAGGGAGCGGAGGACGTACTGCAGGATGCCGCCGTTGCGGTAGTAGTCGGCCTCGCCCGGGGTGTCGATCCGGACCACCGCGTCGAACTCCTTCTCCGACCCGTCGGGCGCGGTCACCTTCACGTGGACCGTGCGCGGGATGGATCCGTTGTTCAGCTCGGTCACGCCGGTGATGTCGAACGTCTCCTCGCCGGTCAGCCCGAGCGACTCCGCGTTCTCACCCTCCGGGTACTGCAGCGGCAGCACGCCCATACCGATCAGGTTCGACCGGTGGATGCGCTCGAACGACTCGGTGATGACCGCCTTGGCGCCGAGCAGCGCCGTACCCTTGGCGGCCCAGTCCCGCGACGAACCCGAGCCGTACTCCTTGCCGGCCAGGATCACCAGCGGCGTACCGGCCTCGGCGTACGACTGGGCGGCGTCGTAGATCGTGGTGACCGGCGCGTCGTCCTTGGTGAAGTCGCGGGTGAACCCGCCCTCGGTACCGGGCGCGATCTGGTTGCGCAGGCGGATGTTCGCGAACGTGCCGCGGATCATCACCTCGTGGTTGCCGCGGCGCGACCCGTACGAGTTGAAGTCCTTGCGCGCGACGCCGTGCTCGGCCAGGTACTTGCCGGCCGGGCTGTCCGCCTTGATCGAACCGGCCGGGGAGATGTGGTCGGTGGTGACCGAGTCGCCCAGCTTGGCCAGCACCCGGGCACCGGCGATGTCGGTGACCGGCGCCGGGTCCTTCGCCATCCCGTCGAAGTACGGAGGCTTGCGCACGTACGTCGACTCCGGGTCCCAGGCGAAGGTCTTGCCCTCCGGGGTCGGCAGCGACTGCCAGCGCTCGTCACCGGCGAACACGTCGGCGTAGTCCTTGCTGAACATCTCCTTGCTGATCGAGGAGGCGATCACCCGCTCCACCTCCTCCGCGGTCGGCCAGATGTCGCGCAGGAACACGTCGTTGCCGTCCGTGTCCTTGCCCAGGGCATCGGTCTCGAAGTCGAAGTCCATCGTCCCGGCCAGCGCGTAGGCGATCACCAGCGGCGGCGAGGCGAGGTAGTTCATCTTCACGTCCGGGTTGATCCGGCCCTCGAAGTTGCGGTTGCCGGACAGCACGGACACGACCGCCAGGTCGGCCTCCTGGACACCGGCCGAGACCGCCTCCGGCAGCGGACCCGAGTTGCCGATGCAGGTGGTGCACCCGTACCCGACCAGGTGGAAGCCGAGCTTCTCCAGGTACGGCGTGACACCGGCCTTCTCGTAGTAGTCGGTGACGACCTTCGAGCCGGGCGCCAGCGACGTCTTCACCCACGGCTTCGACGCGAGTCCCCTGTCGACCGCGTTCTTGGCCAGCAGGGCGGCGGCCAGCATCACCGACGGGTTCGAGGTGTTGGTGCAGGAGGTGATGCTCGCGATCACGACGTGCCCGTGGTCGAGCTCGATCTCCTGACCGTCGAGGCTGACCTTGGTCTTCTTCGACGGCCGGCCGTCGGCGCCGTGCGGGACGTGCGGCTCGTCGTTCACGTTCCCGTGGCCGTTCGGGGCGTCGCTGGCCGGGAAGCTACCGGTCTCCGACGGGTCGACCTCCAGCTCTTCGGTCGCGTAGTCGGTGAGAGCGCCGCGGAAGGCTTCCTTCGCCTCGCTCAGCTCGACCCGGTCCTGCGGACGCTTCGGCCCGGCGATCGACGGGACGACGGTCGACAGGTCGAGCTCGAGGTACTCCGAGAAGCGCGGCTCCACGGCCGGGTTGTGCCACAGGCCCTGCTCCTTGGCGTACGCCTCGACCAGCGCGACGTCGTCGTCGGAGCGGCCGGTCAGCCGCAGGTACTCCAGCGTCACGTCGTCGATCGGGAAGATCGCACAGGTGGAGCCGAACTCGGGGCTCATGTTGCCGATGGTGGCCCGGTTCGCCAGCGGCACCGCGGCGACACCGTCGCCGTAGAACTCGACGAACTTCCCGACCACGCCGTGCTTGCGCAGCATCTGGGTGATGGTGAGTACGACGTCGGTCGCGGTCGCGCCGGCCGGGACCGAGCCGCTCAGCTTGAAGCCGACCACCTTCGGGATCAGCATCGACACCGGCTGGCCGAGCATGGCCGCCTCGGCCTCGATACCGCCGACGCCCCAGCCGAGGACGCCGAGGCCGTTCACCATCGTGGTGTGCGAGTCGGTGCCGACACAGGTGTCCGGGTAGGCCTGGCCGTTGCGGACCATCACGGTCCGGGCCAGGTGCTCGATGTTCACCTGGTGCACGATGCCGGTGCCGGGCGGGACGACCTTGAACTCGTCGAACGCGGTCTGGCCCCAGCGGAGGAACTGGTAGCGCTCACGGTTGCGCTCGTACTCCAGCTCGACGTTGCGCTCGAACGCGTCCTGCCGGCCGAAGACGTCGATGATGACCGAGTGGTCGATGACCAGCTCGGCCGGCGCCAGCGGGTTGATCCGGGTCGGGTCGCCACCCAGCTCGGCGACCGCCTCGCGCATGGTGGCCAGGTCGACGACACACGGCACGCCGGTGAAGTCCTGCATGATCACCCGGGCCGGGGTGAACTGGATCTCGGTGTCGGGCGCCGCGCTCGGGTCCCAGTTGCCGAGCTTGGTGATGTGCTCGGCGGTGATGTTCGCGCCGTCCTCGGTGCGCAGCAGGTTCTCCAGCAGCACCTTGAGCGAGTAGGGCAGGGTGTCCGCGCCCTCGACACCCGCCAACCTGAAGATCTCGTACGACTGTCCGTTGACCTCGAGTGCCCCCTTGGCACCGAAGCTGTCGACGCTCGCCATCAACCTGCTCCTCTATCCAGTCCTGATCCGCCGAGGCCCATCCTGCCGAGCCCACCACCTATCCGCGAGATCAGGCTCCCCTAACCTCGCGCCAAACTCTCTCGACATCAAGATACACGACATCGAGCCACCCCGGCCAACAATCCAAGAACCTGTGGACAACATCGCACCACCCGCGCCCTCACCGCACAGCAGCCGCGATCCGCGCCGCAAGGTCGTCCAACTCGTCAAGCATGTCCACCGCGCCCCAAACCTGATTCCGCATCCGGTTCGTCAGCGGCCGGATCACCCCAGCCTCGTGCAGTCGCTCGATCGCGGCGTACACGCTGCTGGTGGCGCCACCGACGGCTTCCTCGGCCTCGCTCGCCGAGAAGATCGGTGCCGCGATCAGGCCGTCGAGCAGGCGGGACGCGGCACTACCACGCCGGGACCCCACCTTCTGCAGCCACACCGACTGCACCTCGGCGATCCTTGACGCGGTCACCCGGGACTCGCGCGCGGCGACGGCGGATGCCGCGGTGAACGATCGGATGATCGGCTCGATCCGACCCTCGCGATACGCGCCCAGCACGTCGAAGTAATCGTCGCGCCGTGCCACGAGCGCGGACGCCAGTGGGACGACCACACGCCGGGTCGTGCCGCGGCGACGCAGCACCGTGTTGATGAGGGCACGACCGATCCGCCCGTTGCCATCGGTGAACGGGTGAATGGACTCGAACTGAGCATGGAGGATCGCCGCCTGGGCGAGCACGGGCAGATCGGTCCGGTTGGCAAAGGCCACCAAATCCGCCATGTACTCGTCCACAGTCTCCGGAGGCGGCGGCACGTAGACCGCGTTCCGCGGCGAGTGATCGCTGCCACCGATCCAGTTCTGCATGTCCCGGAAGCGGCCGGCGTACGCATGTTCGTGCGGGTCGTCGACCATCAAGGCGAGGTGGGCCATCAGGATCATCGCGATGTCGATGTCCCCGCCCTCGTCGACAGAACGGATCAGCGCCGCGAGCGCCGCCGTGGACGCGACCATCGACGTCGCCGACGGGTTCGACTTGATGCCGTGCAGCGCCCGGGCGAAGTCGTCGACCGACGCGTCGATGTGCTCGATCTTCGACGAAGCCACCGACTCGGTGCGCAGGAGCAGCGTCTCGAGTGCCGCGAGCTCGGCCCCGTGCGAGTGGTCGAGCGCGGCGATCTCGAGCACCCCTGCTTCCATGGCCGACACGAGTTCAGGGCTCAGTCGTACGTCGCGATGCCCGATCAACGGTGGTCGCATCGTCACGACCTCGGTGAGCATGCGGTCCGCCGCCGTACCTGCTCGGCTCCGCTGGCGCCATGACCGCACTTCCAGCACGTGCGCCGGCCAGCCCGGATCCGGGTCGCTCTGTCCCGGGTCCGGACCACCGGCCCGCTCGAACGTCACCGCTCTGCCTCCAAGTCGGAACAACGTCGGCGTTATTCCGACTTAGGCAGTCTAACTCGGAATAACGCTGTCGCTATTCCGAGTTAGGGAACTCAGGAGACCTGTGGGAGGACCTCGGCGGCGATGAGGTCGAGGTGGTCGAGGTCTTGGAGGTCCATGATCTGGACGTACTGGCGCTGGGAGCCGACGGCGGCGAACTGGCCGAGGCGGTCGACGACCTCGGCCGGTGTGCCGGCGATCGCGTTGGCCTTGAGGTCTTCGACGTCGCGGCCGATGGCGGCGGCGCGCTGCTTGACCTGGGCGTCGTCCTTGCCGACGACGACGGTGTGGGCGGTGGACAGCGCCAAGCTCTTCGAGTCGCGGCCGATCGCCGCGCAGGCGGCCTGAACGCGCTTGAAGATCGTCTCGGTCTCCTCCACCGAGCGGAACCCGGCGTTGAACTCGGCCGCGTACTTCGCCGCCAGAGCCGGCGTCCGCTTCTTGCCCGCGCCGCCGACGATGATCGGCGGGTGCGGCTGCTGCACCGGCTTGGGCAGGGCCGGGGAGTCGCTGATCTGGTAGTGCTCGCCCTGGAAGTCGTACGTCTCCCCCACCGGCGTGTCCCACAGACCGGTGATCAGCTCGAGCTGCTCGGTCAGCAGGTCGAACCGGCCGGGCGTGTCCGGGAAGTCGAGGCCGTACGCCTTGTGCTCGGCCTCGTACCAGCCCGCGCCGAGACCGAGCTCGGCCCGGCCGCCACTCATCTGGTCGACCTGCGCCACCGAGATCGCGAGCACACCGGGGTTGCGGAAGGTGGCCGAGCTGACCAGGGTGCCGAGCTTGATCCGGCTCGTCTCCCGGGCGAGCCCGGCGAGCGTGATCCACGCATCGGTCGGCCCCGGCAGGCCGTCGTGGTCGCCCATCACCAGGTAGTGGTCCGAACGGAAGAACGCGTCGAACCCGTTCTCTTCGGTCTTGCGTGCCACCGCGAGCAGATCGTCGTACGAGGCACCTTGCTGGGGTTCGGTGAAAATCCTGAGAAGCATGCGGCCAACGCTATCTCGCGGTGGTGTAAAGCCTTTCCAGGTACGACGGTTGCCACTCGGGTCCGCGCCCGTTCAGCCGCCGTACCAGACCGTGTACGTCGAGCCGCGACTCGACCGGGTTGTCCCACCAGTCCGGGACCTGGTCGTACCACCGGTCGATCCGCAATGTGCGGCCGGCCGCGTCGATCCGCGCGAACAGCCAGCCGCCCTGGTCGCCCTCCGCCTCGGTGATCCACAGATCGCCGAGCAGGCCGCTGAGCTTGTCGGCGGCGAACTCCGGATCGTCCACCTCCGGCGGCTCCAGATCGAACCGGTACGACGGCGCACCCGGGTCGAGCACCTGGACCTGGATGGTGAACCCGGACGGCACGATCGCGGTCCGGGCCCGGCACCACGCGTGCAGCGCCTTGAACGCCTCGGACTCCCGCGGCCGCGGCCTCGGCCGCTCGACCTCGGCCCGCATCGCCTCCTCGATCGACCCCGGCGCCGGCTCGATCCGCGGCCCATCAGCCCCGGCCAACCCCAACCCCGGAATAGACATCCGCACCACCGCGGCCACATCCACGGCGGCCGGGCCACTCACCCCCTCCGGCTCCCCCTCCACCACCGGCAGAAATCCGGTCGGCTCGTCATCCCCAATTCCGTCCCAAAGCTCCCCAAACTCCCCTCGAGCCTCATCCCGCCCACGCGCCGCGGTTTCATAGGGCGCCCCCGACCCCCGCCCATCAGCCTCGTACGACGCCTCGTGTCCGTACGCCGCGGACTCACGCGCTGACTCCTGCCCATACGGGGCCCGATGGCGGTACGCCTCCTCCTCGTCCGCCGCGGACTCGTACCCCGCCTCCTGCCCGTACGACGCCGGATCGCGCGGCGACTCCTGCCCACGCGCCGCAGGTCCGTACGGCGACTCCTGTCCGTACGACGCCGGCCCGTGCGCTGACTCTTGGTGGGTCGCCTGGTCGACCTGCCGGGGCTGGCCGAGCGAGCCTGCTTCTGCCGTGCGGAGGTCCGGTTGCTCGCTCGGAGCCACACCCTCGCCGTACGCAGTGGACTGGCTCAGGGCGTCGGCACCTGCTTGCTCCGCGCCTGGATGCGGTGAGGCGGCTTGCCGGGCGGCGTGTGTGGTGGGTTCGGGGCGGGGTGTGGAGTCTGGCTGGGGCGACGGCTCGGGCTCCGGCCAGGGCATTGGCTCGGGGTCCGGAACGGGCTCCGGCTCCGGCTGAGGCTCGGGTTCCGGCCACGGCTCGGGTTCCGGCTCCGGTTGCGGGGAGGGCTCCGGCGTGGGTGTCGGCTCGGGCCCGGGCCACGGCTCGGGTTCTGGACCGGGGATCGGGCTTGGCGTCGGCTCCGGGTGCGGTCCCGGAGTGGGCTCGGGCTGGGGACCTGGGCCGGGGTATGGGCCTGGCATCGGCTCAGGTTGCGGGCCTGGGGCGGGGCCGGGTTGCGGGCCCGGCGTGGGCTCGCGGTGGGGGTCTGGCTGGGGCCAGGGGGCTGGATGCGGCTGGGGTTGGGGCCAGGGTTCGGGGTGAGGTTGCGGCTGGGGCCAGGGCTGAGGTTGAGGGTGAGGCTCAACCTGAGCTTTAGCCATCGGAGCCGCACCGAAGATCTCGTCTTCCTCAGCATCCGGATTCGTCGCCACGTCGAACCGCACTGCGGGTTCGGCCGGCGCGGGTTGCTCTGGTGCAACGGGCTCGTCAACCGCGTCGGGCGACTCGGTCGGCACCACGGGGATCTCGGCGGTGAGATCGTCCTCAGCCCCGTCGAACGCCGCGGAGTACTTGGCTGCGGGATGGTCGGCCGGACCGGCAGGCGCGTCACCCCAAGCGGAAGGGTCAAAGTTGCCCCCGGCGGCCCGGTGAGCGACGGGCCACTCGCTATCAGCAGCTGGCTCGTCGCCATGCTGGCCGAGCCGAGCGCCGGACTGGCCGAGCCGAGCGCCGGACTCGTCGACGCGAGCGCCGGACTGGTCCAGGCGAGCGCCGGACTCGTCGAGCCGAGCGGCAGGCTCGTCCAGGCGAGCGACAGGCTCGTCGAGCCGACCGGCAGGCTCGTCCAGGCGAGCGACAGGCTCGTCCAGGCGAGCGACAGGCTCGTCCAGGCGAGCGACAGGCTGAT
>NZ_JBEZZH010000001.1:46811-633531 GCF_040639075.1 Kribbella sp. NPDC023972
CCAGGCGAGCGACAGGCTCGTCGAGCCGACCGGCAGGCTCGTCCAGGCGAGCGACAGGCTCGTCGAGCCGACCGGCAGGCTCGTCCAGGCGAGCGACAGGCTCGTCGAGCCGACCGGCAGGCTCGTCCAGGCGAGCGGCAGGCTGGTCCGGGCGAGCCGGGTGCTCCTCGGAGCTGGCGGTCGGCTGGGTGGGGTCGGCGACGTCAGGACGTGTGTCGAGGGGGGCGGCACGGTCGTCGAGTCGGTTGGCCGCCTCGCCGAACTGGGCAGCCGGCTGACCGGGGTGTGGACCTGGGCCGAGGGGGTTGGCTGGCTCGTCGAGACGGTCGGTGGGGGTTGCCGGGGTGCGCGCGGGGTTAGCAGGTGGGTTGGCGTCGTCAGGACGTGTGTCGAGGCGGGCGGCCGGGGCGCCGAGCCGATCGGCTGGGTTGGCGAAGTCGCCGATCTGGCGGAGCTGGGGACCTGGGTCGACGGGGGTGGCAGGGGCGTCGAGGTGGTCGGTGGAGGTTGCGGGGGTGCTCGCCGGGTTGGCGGGGTGAGCAGGTAGCTCGGACGGCTCGGGGGGCGCGTCGAGGTTGGATGGCTCGGTGGCCGCGGCGGGGGCGAAGGGGGACGGGCCGGTGAAGGAGGCTGGTTCGTCTTCTTCGTCAGTGGGGTCGGGTTCTACGACGGCGGCGATTTCCGCCGTCGGCGCGTCGTCGTCGGCGGTCGGAGGTGAGGCGTGCGCGGGAGGGGTGGCTGCGGGCGCGGGGAGGCTGGCGTCCGACGCAGGCGCGGGAAAGGTGGCTGCGGGCGCGGGAACGCTGATCTCCGACGCAGGCGCGGAAGGGCTGGTGGCCGACGTCGGCGTGGGAAGGGTGGCTGCGGCGGCGGGAGGGGTGGCCGCCGGTGCCGGGCCGCGTGTGGTGGGCGCTTGGTTGGAGGTCGGGATGGTGGGGTTTTCGACCCATTCGCCGTTGATCCAGGCACCGCCTACCCATTCGCGGTCCGGTTGCGCGGGTGCGGTGTCGTCGGCGAAGGGGTTGTATTCGCTCGTGGCGTCCCGGTCGGACCAGGCCGGTTGTTCGGCGGTCTCCCAGTCCTGCTCGTCGGCGGGAGGGTCCTGTTGGTACGCCGCCGCGGCCGGAGCGTCGGCGAACAGGCTCGCGTAGAAGTCCTCGCCGTCGTGCACCCCACCGCCGACGCGGGGCGGCTCCGAGGACGGCAGCGAGCCGTACGGGAGGCCCACTCCGATCTCGCCCTCGGGCAGATAGGTGCCCGGCGCCGGCCCGCCACCCTGGAAGCCGACCGGAGCGGACGCCCCGGCAGCAGACGAGGGAGCAGGCGGAGCGGACCCGTCATCCTGCTTGCGTCGCCGCAGCCAGCCCTGCTTCTTCTCCACGACGCCGTACTCGTCCTGGACAGGCCGAGCCGGCCGGTACGGCGTCTGTTCGTAGTGCGGCTCCGGCGCGACGGTGACCGACTCGTCGATCGGCTGCCCGGTGAACGGGCTGATACCGGGCGGAACGACGTACGACTCCTCGTCCTCCGGGCCCTCGGGTGCTCCAATCACGAGATCTTCAACGACCGAGACCTCGGCTGTGTCAGGGTCGTCTGCCAACTGTTCGCCGATTGCAAGGTTGAAGTCCGCCGCCGCGGCCACGCCGGCCGGCAGATCCGGCTGCACCGGCGAGCGCGGATCGATCCCGAACCGGTCGAAGAACTCCCCCAGCGCCTCGGCCGTGATCCCGGACTGCCCGGCCGTCCGGATCAGTTGCACGCCGAACGGCAACAGCTCGTCCAGCCCGCCGAGGTAGTCGCACCACTCGGCGACCCACTCGATCATCTCGCCGGCGGCTTCCTCGTCCGACGTGATCCACTGGCCGATCGGCGCGAACCCGTCGTCGAGCGGCTGCCACGGATCTCCCGGGTACGACGCCCGCGCCCAGGTGCCGTTGAACGCGCCGTACACGAAGCCCAGCTCGCCCGAGGAGATCAGCCGCCGCACCTCCGGCTGCCCGATCCAGTCCGGCGACCCCGCCAGCAGGTCGGCCCCGGCGGTCCGGCTGTGCTGGGTGTGGAACCCGAACAGCACCGCCCGCCCGCCGTCGAGCCGGGCCATCCGCAGGAACGACGCAGTCTCGTCCTGATGGTGGTACCCCGTCTCGTCGGCGTACCAGCGCCGGTCGAACCCGGTGGCATGCGCGACCGCGGCGAGCGCGACCCAGCGGGCACGCAACTCCTCCGGGTCGTCCAGGTCAACGAGCGGCATCAGGGTCTCCAGAGCATTGGAATCCAGGGCCAGAACGCTACCCGAGCCCCCGGACACTGACCACTCAGCTGTCCACAGGCTCCAGGATGGCGACGCATTCGATGTGGTGGGTCATGCCGAAGAGGTCGAAGGCCCGCAGCGACGCGATGCCGTACCCGAGGCCCGCAAAGGACTTCAGGTCCCGCGCCAGCGCCGCCGGGTCACACGCCACATAAGCCACTCGCCGAGGCGTCAGCGCCGCGATCCGGCGTACGACGTCCTTCCCCGCACCGGTCCGCGGTGGGTCCAGGACGACCAGGTCCACGTGCTCCAGGCCCTGCCCGACCGCAGTGTTCAGCACGCGGTCGACGTCACCCGTCTCCAGCGTCACGTCGGGCAGGTCGTGCAGGTTTCGCCGCGCGTTCCGGACCGCATCCTTGTCGCCCTCGATCGCCAGCACCGGGCACCCGGCCTCAGCCAGGAACGCGGCGAACAGCCCGACACCCGAGTAGAGGTCGAGCGCCGTCTCCCCCGCCGCCGGCTCCAGTCCACTCAGGACGGCGTCCACCAGCGTCTCGGGCGCGGCAGGGTGCACCTGCCAGAATCCATCGGCCTCCACCCGGAATCGCCGACCCCGCACGACCTCCACCACACGCCCACCGGGTGCCTCGTCAGTCAGTACGGCGGTCTTGCCCTCAGACGACACCACAGCCTGCACCGACGTGACATCAGGCCACCGCTGTCCCAGCACGTCCGGACTGTCCGGGTGCGCGATCAGGCACTTGTCGATCTGGATCAGGTTGTGCGACCGGTGCGCGTACATCCCGGGCCGCCCGTCCACCACGGCGTACCGCATCCGGGTCCGCCAGCCGAGGCCGTCGTCCCCAGGCGACTCCATCACCACGGTGCGCTCGATCCCGCCGATGCGCCGCAGCGTGTCCGACACCACGGTGGCCTTCAGCCGCCGCTGCTCCACGATGTTGGCGTGCTGGAAGTCACAGCCTCCGCACAACCCCGGCCCGGCGTACGGGCAGGGCGGATCGATCCGCTGCGGTGACGGCGTGAGGACCTGTACGGCGTCGGCCCGCAGGTACTTCGCGTTCTGCTCGGTGATGCGGGCGTGCACGAGCTCACCCGGCAACGCGTGCCGGACGAAGACGACCTGCCCTTCGTACCGGGCCACGCAGTGTCCCCCGTGTGCTACCGGCCCTACTTCGAGCTCGACTACCGTCCCGACGATGTTCTCGTCTGTCACCGATCTCCTGACGCCTTGCGGGCTCCACGCCGTACCTGGCCTGCCACCCGTTCCTCCCGGTCCTGCCGTTCCTCGGCCACCTGCGATGAGATCAGCTGGTAAGGAACCGACGTAACCATGACACCAGGTGTGAACAAGAGGCGCCCCTTGAGCCGCAGGGCGCTCTGGTTGTGCAGGATGTGCTCCCACCAGTGGCCGACGACGTACTCGGGGATGTAGACCATCACCACGTCCCGCGGCGACTGCCGCCGGATGTCCCGGACGTACTGCAGGATCGGCCGGGTGATCTCCCGGTACGGCGAGGCCAGCCGCTTCAGCGGAACGGGGATCTCCCGGCGATCCCACTCGGCCTGCAGCGCCTCCGATTCCTCCCGGTCGACGTCGACCGTCACCGCCTCGAGCGTGTACGGCCGGGCCGCCTTGGCAAAGGCGAGCGCCCGCAGGGTCGGCTTGTGCAGCTTCGACACCAACACGATCGAGTGCACCCGCGACGGCAGCGTCAGATGCTCGTCGCCCTCGACCGCCATCTGCTTGGCGACCGCCTGGTAGTGCCGCCGGATGCCTTTCATCATCAAGAAGAGCACCGCCATCGCGATGATCGCGATGTAGGCGCCGTGGGTGAACTTCGTGATCAGCACGATCACCAGCACGACGCCGGTCATGGTCAGGCCGATCGTGTTGATGATCCGGGACCGGTACATCTGCCGCCGCCTGGCCCCGTCGGTCTCGGTCTTCAGCAGCCGGGTCCAGTGCCGGACCATGCCGATCTGGCTGATCGTGAACGAGACGAACACGCCGACGATGTAGAGCTGGATCAGCCGGGTCACCTCGGCGTCGAAGGCGACGATCAGGAAGATCGCGAACCCGGCCAGGAGGATGATGCCGTTGCTGAACGCGAGCCGGTCGCCCCGGGTGTGCAGCTGCCGCGGCAGGTACCCGTCCCGGGCCAGGATCGAGCCGAGCACCGGGAAGCCGTTGAACGCGGTGTTCGCGGCCAGCACCAGGATCACGCCGGTGGCCGCGGCGACCAGGTAGAAACCAGGCGAGAAGTGGTCGAAGATCCCCTTCGCCAGCTGACCGATGACCGGGTCCTGGTGGTAGCCCGGCCCGAGCGGTACGCCGTTCTGCTGCAACTGGGTCGCCGGGTCCTCCGCGAACCGCACCTTCATCACGTTGGCCAGCGCCACGACGCTGATCATCATCGCGATCGAGATACCGCCGAGCAGCAGCAAGGTGGTCGCCGCGTTCTTGCTCTTCGGCTTCTTGAACGCCGGCACACCGTTGCTGATCGCCTCGACACCGGTCAGCGCCGCACACCCGGACGAGAAGGCCCGCAGGACCAGGAACCCCATCGCCAGGCCGCCGGCCCCCTGGACGAACGGGTCCTCGGCGACGAGGTCGAAGGACGCCGTCTCGGCGCTCGGCAGGGTCCCGAACACCAACCGGCCGAAACCGAAGGCGGCCATCCCGAGGATGGTGACCATGAAGATGTACGTCGGTACGGCGAACGCCGCGCCGGATTCGCGGATACCGCGCAGGTTCATCGTGGTCAGGAACAGCACCGCGATCACCGCGGCGGTGACCTGGTGACCTTCCAGCGCCGGGATCGCCGAGGCGGCGTACTGAGCGGCTGACGAGATCGACACCGCCACGGTCAGCACATAGTCGACCAGGAGCGCGCTGGCCACGGTCAGGCCGGCCGTCGGCCCGAGGTTCACGTTCGCCACTTCGTAGTCGCCGCCGCCCGACGGGTAGGCGTGCACGTTCTGCCGGTACGACGCCACCACCACGAGCATCACCAGTGCGACGACGATGGCGACCTTCCACGAGATCGTCAGCGCGGTCAGGCCGGCCAGCGACAGGGTCAGGAAGATCTCGTCGGGCGCGTAGGCGACCGATGACAGGGCGTCGCTGGCGAAGACCGGCAGAGCGATGCGCTTGGGCAGCAGCGTCTCACCGAGCTGGGTGCTGCGCAGCTTGCGCCCGAGCAGCAGCCGTTTGCCGATATCGCCGAGAGCGGGAGTCACACCGGTGATGTTAGAGGGAGGCCAGGTCTGGTGATGCTAGAGGGAGCCCGGGTCCGGTGATGTCGGCGGGAGCCCCGGTGCGGTGTAGCGTCTATCCCTGCCGAACCGATGCCAGTGGCCCCGAGGCCGGGGCAAGGAGTGAAACCGAGTGCACGTCGTCATCATGGGCTGCGGCCGTGTCGGGTCGACGCTCGCGCGGACCCTGGAGAAGCGCGGCCACACCGTCGCGATCATCGACCAGGCGGGCGACTCGTTCCGCCGGCTGAGCCCCAACTTCACCGGCCGGACCATCACCGGCATGGGCTTCGACCGGGAGATCCTGATCGAGGCCGGGATCGAAGCGGCCGAGGCGTTCGCCGCCGTCTCGAACGGCGACAACTCCAACATCCTGGCCGCCCGGGTGGCCCGGGAGAACTTCGGGGTCAGCAACGTGGTCGCCCGCATCTACGACCCGGGCCGCGCCGAGGTGTACCAGCGGCTCGGCATCCCGACTGTCGGCACGGTGCGCTGGACCGTCGACCAGATGATGCGCCGGCTGCTGCCGGAGGGTTCCGAGCCGGAGTGGCGCGACCCGTCCGGCACGGTCCGGCTGGCTGAGGTGCACGTGCACTCCGGCTGGGTCGGCCGGCCCGCGTTCGACATCGAGAAGGCCACCGGCGCCCGGGTCGCGTTCCTGACCCGGCTCGGCGAGGGGCTGCTGCCCAAGGCCGACACGGTCATCCAGGAGGGTGACCTTGTCCACGTGGTGATGCTGGAACGGGACGTCGTCGCGATCGAGTCCCAACTCGGCACCGAGCCTGAGGAGCTGTGATGCGGGTAGCCATCGCCGGCGCCGGTAACGTCGGCCGCTCGATCGCCGCCGAACTGCTTGAGAACGGCCACGAGGTGCTGCTGATCGACAAGGATCCCCGGGCGATCAAGGCCGAGTCGGTGCCGCGGGCCGAGTGGCTGCTCGCGGACGCCTGCGAGCTGTCCTCGCTGGAGGAGGCCGCGCTGCAGCGTTGCCAGGTGGCGATCGCCAGCACCGGTGACGACAAGACCAACCTGGTCGTCTCGCTGCTCGCCAAGACCGAGTTCGGCGTTCCCCGGACCGTTGCCCGGGTCAACCATCCGCGGAACGAGTGGATGTTCAACGAGGCCTGGGGTGTGGACGTCTCGGTGTCCACCCCGCGGATCATGTCCGCCCTGGTCGAGGAGGCCGTCTCGGTCGGCGACCTGGTCCGGCTGTTCACCTTCCGCCAGGGCGACGCGAACCTGGTCGAGCTGACTCTGCCCGAGGACTCCCCGATGATCGGTCAGCGGGTCGGCGACGTCGACTGGCCGCTCGACACCGCCTTGGTCGTCATCCTGCGCGAGGGCCGCGTACTGCGCCCGGACCCGGAAGGCACCCTGGAGCTGAACGACGAGCTCCTCTTCGTCGCGGCGGACGAGACCGAGGAACAACTCGAGGACATGCTCTCCCCCCACCACCGCAAAGCGCAGTGAAGTGCAGAGCCCGGGCCTGATGGCACGGGCTCTTCTTACTTCTTGTTCCCGCGGAGCAGGTGCGTGACGTGGTCGCGGGCCTCGTCCCATTTGTCCGGTGGCAGTGATCCGCGCAGTACGGCGTACGCAAGCCAGAGCGCGAGGGCGTAGAACGGGAGTCCCAGGCCGATCTTCGCGATGCCGAGCGCGTTCAGGCTGCCGGTGAAGTACAGCGGCACCTGCACGATCAGGCGGATCGCGAACAGGCCGACGAACACCATCGTGGCCCGCGAGAAACCTCTCAGCATGGCTGGGTCCCGCCGCCAGGCGGTGCCGGTCTGCGTGATCACGCCGTACAGGACGCCGAACAGCGGCCAGCGGATGAGCACGGTGATCAGGTAGAGCGTGCCGTAGCCCAGGTTGGTCAGCAGGCCCGGGACGTAGAAGTCCTTGGCGTTCCCGGTGCGGTTCGCGACCCAGGCGGAGATCAGGACGCCGACGAAACCGCCGAAGACGTTGCGCAGCGGCTGCCGGCGGATCAGGCGCAGCAGGGCGATCGCCGCGGCGCCCCCGATCGCCACCATCAGCGCCAGCCGCAGATTGTGGTCGGTGGCCGCGTAGACGATCAGGAACGCGATCCAGGGCAGGCCGATGTCGAGCAGCGCACCCCAACCGCCGAGCGCGTGGAAGAAGTCCTTGTCGCTGGACGGCGACTTCTTCTTCTCCTCGTCGCTGGTCAGCTCCGCCTCGGCGGCTTCCACCTCCGGACGCAGCATCTCGACGAGGTGCTCGTCGAGATGTTCGTCCAGTTTCCGGCGCGGGCCGGTCTCGGCCTGCTGGTCGTCGTCGACCTGGTCGTCGTCGACCTGGTCGCGGCGCGGCTCAGCCATGCGCGGCCTGCGGACGCAGCTCGTACCGCGGGTTGAACATCACCCGGTCGCCGTCGACGACACCGATCCGCCCGGAGGCGATCAGCTCCGACCCGGGGTGGATCCCGGCGATCTGGCGCCGGCCGAGCCAGATCAGCTTGACCGTACCGGTTCCGTCGTACAACTCACCCTCCAAGGCAGGTACGCCGCCGCGCGGGCTGAACGTGATGGTGCGCAGCGTGCCGAACAGGGTGACCAGCTCCCGGTCGTGGCAGCCGGTGATCGACCGCGCACCACAGTCCTGCGCGAAGTCCTGGAGGACTTCGGCGTCCTGCTGCTCGCGATCGCCGGCCAGGCCGCGGAACGCGCGCCGCCATAGCCCAGCGGGTTTGTCGCTACCCATGATTCGAGTGTAGTCCGTCAAGCCTCGGGCTCGGGCGCCGGTTGAGCGCCCGGCGGCAGCCGCAGCGGCAGCGACTCGCGCACCGCCATCGGCTCGGCGCCACGGACCACGATCGTGCTGCGCAGCGTCTCCTCCATCGGCGGCGTCGCGTCCGGCTCGACGGCGGCCCGGCCGAGCACGGTGGCCCGGAGCAGCCAGCGCGGGCCGTCCACACCGATCACCCGGGAGGTCTGGCTGAAGATCTGGCCGTCGGGGTCCTCGACCGGCACGACCAGCACCAGCTCGGTTCCGAACGGGCCCTCGGTCTCGGTCGCGGTCCCGCCCATCCGGCTCGCCTCGGCGGCAATCTCCCGGCGTACTTCGGACCAGATGCCAGCCGTCTTCGGCGCCGCGAACGCGCGCAGCTCGAGCGCGGAGTCCTCCAGCACCAGCAGGATCGCCTGCACCTGGCCGGACTGCTCGTCGACCTGCAGCCGCAGCTCCATGCCCGACTGGCCTTTGATCACGAGTGCGCCAAGGTCGATCCGGTCCTCCTCCTCGAGGAGCGCGGGGTCGACCTCAGTCGAGTCGAACGGCCCCTCCGCGCGAGGTTCCGGGGTCGCTTCCTCGTCGGCCACCAGGTCGGCGGTGGTCTCGGAGTCCTCGTTCTTGGCCTTGCGGCGGAAGATCACAGCCTTGCCTACTTCCTGATTCTCGATTCGTACAGCCGCCGTAGTCTCGCGTATCCGTCAGGTCAACGCCACGCACCTGATCAGCGTGTCACATGGCCGAAGCCGCCGGTCGAGCCGTACCCCCCGTCGCCGCGGGCCGACCCCGGCAACGTGGCAACCTCGACGAACCGCGCCTTCTCCACCCGCTGGATCACCAGCTGCGCGATCCGGTCGCCACGGCGCAGGGTGACCTCGGCGTGCGGGTCCAGATTGATCAGGCAGACCTTGATCTCGCCGCGGTACCCGGCGTCCACGGTGCCCGGTGCGTTGACGATCGACACACCGTGCTTGGCGGCGAGCCCGGAGCGCGGGTGCACGAACGCGGCGTACCCGTCCGGCAGGGCGATCGCGATCCCGGTGCCGACCAGGCCGCGCTCGCCGGGCTTCAGGGTGATGTCGCTCGCCGCGACCAGATCAGCGCCGGCGTCGCCGGGGTGCGCGTACGACGGGACAGGCAAGTCGGGGTCGAGTCGCTGGATCAGAACCTCGGTCACGGGGAGGACCCTATCGACGCGCCCGGACGGGTCACGTGCCAGGCTGGCCCTGTGGGTACCTATCGCGAACGCCTGAGCGTGCCGGTGTCTTGGTGGATCATCGCCACCGCCTTGGTTGTCACCCTGTTCGTGATCACCTACGTACCGGTGGGCGGCTTCGCCGGCGTCCTTGCCGGTGGCACCGCCGCACTCCTGCTGGTCCTCTTCTTCCTCCAGTACGGCGCCGCGCGGGTCGAGGTGGACGCGGAGCGGCTGCGAGCCGGACGGGCTGTGATCGAGCGGGTTCACCTCGGCAAGGTCGAGGCGCTGACCGGGGACGACGCGCGGCACGCGTTCGGGCGGGACTGCGATCCGAAGGCGTACCTGCTGCTGCGCAGCTACGCGCGGGGGGCGGTCCGGGTCGAAATCACCGATCCGCGCGACCCGGCGCCGTACTGGGTGATCGCCACGCGGCGCCCGGACCGGTTGGCAGCAGCCCTGACGGGGCACAGCGTGGCAAGATCCTGACTGTCGGGATTTGCGTTAGGAGGCTGCTGTGTTCGGAGCGAAGATCGGCTGGAAGCTGGTGCTGACCGCGTTCACGCTGGCCGTGGGCCTGGTCGCGAACAAGGCGGTCAGCACGGCCTGGAAGGTCGGTTCGGGCGGGAAACCGCCGAAGGACGGCCAGGGCAGTTACGCCGAGGTCGTCAGCTGGGCGGTCGCGAGCGGCGCGGCGGCGGCCGCGGCGAAGCTGTTCGCCGAGAAGCGCGCGGCGGCGTACTACCTGAAGTCGACCGGTCACGCGCCGCCGGGCTACGAGCAGGACGCCACCAGGCGCCTGGTCAAGGGCACGGACACCAGCCTGGTCAAGAAGAACGACTGAAGAAAGACCAAAGCCCGCCTCGCGCCGCTCGGCGGGGAGGTAGTGGGAGGGGCCTGGTCAAGAACGAGCTGGACTGACCGCCCAGGGGCATGGCAAGACGAGCGCGACCGACCGCCCCAGCGGGGCATGGCATGACGAGCGCGACCGACCGCCCCCTGTGGGGAAGAAAAGACGAGCGCGACCGCCCCTTCGGGGCAGGGCATGACGAGCGCGACTGACCGCCCAGGGGGCATGGCAAGACGAGCGGGACCGTCCCCAGGGCTGGGGACGGTCCCGCTCGTCATAAAGCCGAAGTAGGGCGCTGGTGTCAGGCTGCGCAGTCGCGGCAGATCAGCTGCCCGTTCTTCGTCTCAGCGAGCTGGCTGCGGTGGTGAACCAGGAAGCAGCTCGAACAGGTGAACTCGTCGGCCTGCCGCGGGAGCACCCGCACCGCCAGCTCTTCGTGGCTCAGGTCGGCACCGGGCAGCTCGAAGCTCTCGGCGGCCTCGGCCTCATCCTCGTCGACCTTGCCGGAGTTCTTGTCGTGACGGCGAGTCTTCAGTTCCTCGATCGACTCTTCGGAAGCGTCTTCGTCCGTCTTGCGCGGGGCGTCGTAATCAGTCGCCATGGTGTTTCCCTGCCCTCTTCGTACCCGTGGTGTTGCCTGCTGAGCCCTTGAACGGGTGGAGCGGCCGAGAAATTCCGCGTTGGAATCTTTCGTCCCCCGAAACCCTTGACAGCCAGGCCGGGACCGGCAACAACCGCTCCCGAGGACGGGATTGTGCCCTATGAAGGGCCCTACGCGCGCGTCAGGGTCCACCTAGCGACCCGCGTGTCGCCACAAATGTCAGGACCGAACATCAGAATGCTCATGAGTGCGCGATATTGCGCACGAACGCGCACTCAGCAACACTTACGCGCGCAAGGGGTCTGTCGCCGCCAGCAGGTCGTGGAGCGGCTCGAACAACGCCGGACTGGCCGCGATCGACATCTCCGGCGACACCGCGGCCCCGTTCAGCCCGCCGACAGCCGCGCCGGCCTCGGACGCGATCAGCGCGCCCGCGCCGTAGTCCCACGGATTCAGTCCGCGTTCGAACACCGCGTCCAGCCGGCCGCACGCGACGTAACACAGATCGATCGCGCCGACCCCGATCCGCCGGATGTCGCGGACCTTGGTGATCAGTTGCTGGATCACCTCGGCCTGCACCTGCCGGCGCGCCGGGTCGTACCCGAACCCGGTGCCGACCAGGGCGGTGCTCAGCTCGGTGCACCCCGACACCTGGATCGGCTTGCCGTCCAGGAACGCACCGCCACCCAGCGTCGCGGTGAACACCTCGCCCTTGGGCGCGTCGACGACCACACCGGCCACCGTCCGGCCGTCGTACTCCACCGCGATCGAGACGGCGTACGTCGGGATGTCGTACAGGTAGTTCACGGTGCCGTCGATCGGGTCGACGACCCAGCGGACCCCGCTGGTGCCGACCACGTCGTCACCCTCCTCGCCGAGGAACGAGTCGTCCGGCCGGGCCTGCAGGATCCGGGCCCGGATCAGCTCCTCGGACTCCCGGTCGACCGCGGTGACCACGTCGGTGACGGTGCTCTTGGTGTCGGCGACGGTGATCGTGCCGCGGCGGCGTTCGACGATCAGCCGCGCCGCCTCCTCCGCCACCTCCACAGCCAGCTTCAGCAGGTCCTGGGGGCTTTCAGTGCTCATCCACGTCCTCGCTTCGCTCCGGGCGCGCATGAGACACGGAGCGCACTGTGCCTGATGATGAACTCGGTTCGCTCGGTCATACGGCTTCCTTCGCTGGTTGAGTCGGGCGACGCAGGGGTGGGCAACAGTCGTGGCGGCAGTCGTCCCAGGCTGGGCCGAGCCTGCCGGCACACGGCCGGGCCGGCTCCTCGCCACGCTCGGCCGCGGCCCGTTCGACGACCAGGTCGCGCAGCATGGTGACGAACCGCTGGTCGGTGCCGGGCGTCGCGGCCCGGGCCATCGGCAGCCGCAGCTTCTCGGCCGTCTGCTCGGCCTCGGTGTCGAGGTCGTAGATGACCTCCATGTGGTCGCTGACGAACCCGATGGGTACGACGGCCACACCCGGTACGCCGTCCGCCGCGAGGGCCTCCAGATGGTCGTTCACGTCCGGCTCGAGCCACGGCACGTGCGGCGGGCCCGACCGGGAGCAGTAGACGAGATCGGTGCGTCGCGCCTGGCCGGTCCGCCGCTCGAGCTCGGCGCTGATCTCCGCCGCCACGTCCAGGTGCCAGTCGACGTACCCGTTGCCGTCCGGCCCGCTGGTCGCGTTCATCGCGGTCGGGATGGAGTGTGTCACGTAGGCGATCGCCGAGCCCTCGGGCAGCTCACCGAGCGCCTTCGCGGTCGACTCGACGAACGAGCCGACGAAACCGGGGTGGTTCGCGTAGTGCCGGAGCTTGTCGACCCGGGGCGCGTCCGGGACCTGCCGGGCGGCGTCCTCGAGGTTCTCCCGGTACTGCCGGCAGCCCGAGTACGACGGGTACGCCGCGGTCACGATCACCACCGCCCGGCGGATCCCGTCATCGGCCATCTGCCGCATCGTGTCGGTCAGGTACGGCGCCCAGTTCCGGTTGCCCCAGTAGATCGGCAGGTCCAGGCCGATCTCGTCGAACGACTCCCGCAAGGCCTGGAGCAGCGCGCGGTTCTGGTCGTTGATCGGGCTCCGGCCGCCGAACGCGTAGTAGTGCTCGCCGACCTCCTTCAACCGCTCGTCCGGGATCCCCCGCCCCCGCGTCACGTTCTGCAAGAACGGCAACACGTCGGCCGGCTTCTCGGGCCCCCCGAAGGACAGCAACAGCACCGCGTCGTACGGCGAAGCATCCACTGGCATGCTCCAAGTTTCTCAGTTCGGTCCAGGGCGCGGACCGCCAGGCCATCACAATCGCCCCCGCGCGGCCCGGCTGAGCGCGAGGGGCAGAGCACACCCGCGCTTGTGATGGCGTGGCGGTCCGCGCCCAGCGGTTAGGGTGTTCCCGGTCCCCATGCTCAAGCCCTACGTTCATCTCATGCGCCGTCCCGGTGCCAGTGCGTTCTGCGCCGCCGGGATCCTCGGACGTATGCCGATCTCGATGATCGGGCTCGGTATCGTCATCCTGATCGCGCAGGAGAGCGGCTCCTACGGTCTGGCCGGTGCGGTGTCGGGCGTCGCGGTCGTCGCGGGTGCGCTGACCGGCCCGATCCAGGGCCGCCTGGTGGACCGGTTCGGGCAGCGCACGCTGCTGATCATCGGTTCCGTCGCCTGCACGATCGCGCTGGCCGCGCTGCTGGTCGCCGTACGAGCCGACTCGGCCACCTGGGCGCTCTACGCGCTGTCGTTTGTTGCCGGTGGCACCCGTCCGCAGGTGGGCTCGTTCGTCCGCGCTCGCTGGACGCACCTGCTCGGCCGCGGCCGGGCGTTGCAGACCGCGTTCGCCCTCGAGGCGGTCGGCGACGAGGTCGTCTTCATCGTCGGGCCCGTCCTGGTCACGATGCTCGCCACTCAGGTCAGCCCGTATGCCGCTCTGGTCGCAGCGGGCGTACTCGGCCTGGTCGGTGGCATCTGGCTCGCACTGCTGCGCGCGTCCGATCCGCCGGGCCGAGGCAAGTCGGACGGGACCGAGCAGGCACCACTCCCCAGGGTCTCGATCCTGCTGCTCAGCCTGATCGGACTCGGTCTCGGTGCGACACTCGGTGGTACCGAGGTCATCACGGTCGCGTTCACCACCGAGAAGGGCCAGGCCGGTCTGGCCGGCGTCGTACTGGCCGTTTGGGCGTTCGGCAGCCTGCTCGCCGGTCTCTGGTACGGCTCAGTGCACTGGCGTGTGCCGGTCGAGCGCCGACTCCTGATCGGCACGATCCTGCTTGCCGTCACGCTGGCCCCACTCCCCTGGGTCGACAGCGTCTGGATGCTCGGTGTGGTCCTGTTCGGCTGCGGTATGACAATCGCGCCGACCATGGTCGCGGTGACGGCCTGCGTCGAAGAGTGGGTACCGCCGCAGCGGCTCACGGAGGCGATCACTTGGACGGTCACCGGGATCCTGCTCGGCGTCGCGCCCGGCAACGCCGCGGCCGGGCATGCTGTCGACCTGTGGGGCCCGTCCGACGCCTACTGGGTGCCCTTCTCCTTCGGCATCGCCTGTGCCCTGATCGCCGCCGTCTCCATCACCTTCGCCCGGCCCAAGACCCGCTTCGCGCATAACTAGGCTTGCAGCTCCTCTGGCGGGAGATGTGAGGGTGTGGGCATGGACCACTCGATCGGCGAGCTGGCCCGGCGGGCCGGGTTGAGCGTGAAGACGGTGCGGTACTACTCCGACCTCGGGCTGCTGGAGCCGCGTCGTACTGCCGCCGGCCACCGCCGGTACGACGCCGGCGCGGCGGCGCGGCTGGAGCTGATCCGGACGTTGCGGAGTCTGGGCATCGAGCTGGCGCAGGTGCGCGCGGTGCTCGAGCGGGAGCGGACGCTCGCCGACGTACTCACGGCACACGCCGAGGCCGTCGCCGTACAGATCCGGACGCTGCGGCTGCAGCACGCGGTGCTGTCGGTGGTCGCCCATCGTCACTCGACCCCGGAGGAGCGCGAACGTATGCACGAACTGACCGCCCGGTCCGCGCAGGAACGCCGTACCTTGATCGCGGACTTCCTGACCTCGACGCTCGGCGACGATCCGGACTGCGCCGCGATCCGGCAGAACCTGACCCCCGTGCTCCCCGACGACGCCGAACCCCGGCAGGTCGAAGCCTGGCTGGAGCTCGCGTCACTGGTCCAGGACGACACCTTCCGGTCCGCGGTACGGCGGATGGCCGCCGGCTACCGCGTGATCATGGCGGCGGCGCCGCTCCAGCACGATCCCGAGGTGCAGGGCCGGTTGATCGAGCTCCGGCGTACCGAAGCTGATCGCCGATGGGAGCGGTATCTGGAGTTGCTAGCAGTTGTGAACGGTTGGGCCGCGCCGTCACGGGTTGCGGGGTAGCGGCGCGTTCCAGCCGCGGCGGATCGCCAGCAGGCGGATGACGAAACAGGTGATCGCGCCGGAGATCGGCACCCACACGGCGTCGTACTCGAGTGCCGCCGCGACCACCACGATGCCGGCGCCGAGGAAGGCCGGGGTGGCGTAGATCTCGGACCGCAGGACTACGGGGACGCGGCCGCTGAGGATGTCGCGGATCACGCCGCCGCCGATACCGGAGATGGTCCCGAGCAGGGCGGCCGAGAGCGGTGACAGGCCGTACTCGATCGCTTTCCGCGCCCCGATCACACAGAACAACGCGAGGCCGGCCGCGTCGAAGATGTTCACCAGCCGCTCGAGCCGGCCGATACCGGGATGCAGGAAGAACGTGATCAGCCCGGCCGCGACCGGGACGACAAGGTAGCGCCAGTCCTCCAACGCGGCCGGCGGGGTCGCACCGATCAGTACATCCCGGATGAAGCCGCCACCGAGCCCGGTCACCAGCGCCAGCACCAGGATGCCGAACACATCGAGCTTCTTCCGTACGCCGACCAGCGCGCCGGTGATGCCGAACACGAAGATCCCGACCAGATCGAGCACATGCAGAGCCACAGCCGCACGGTAAACCACAGGCGGCACCGCCCCGCCGCGCTCTATCGTCTGTGGACATGACCGAGCGCAGCGAGGTCGTCATCAAGCACAGGCCGGCTCGTGCCTCGTCCGCGCCCGGAGCGAAGCGAGGACGCGGATGAGCAAAGCGCCGGACGTCGACTACACCGCAACCTCCCTGCGCCCGGACGGGAACACCCTCCCCCAAACACTCCGCGAGAACCTGGCCGTTGCCCTAGGCAGCGAAGTCGCCGAGCCCGGTCCGCCGGTCGGCTCAGGCTTCACTGGCGGCTTCGCAGGCCCGGTCCGGCTGGCCGACGGCCGCCGAGTCTTCATCAAGGCCGCTGACGACACCCTGCACCCCTACAGCGCCTACCAACGCGAGGCGGAGGTAGTCCCCCAGCTCCCACCGGAGCTCCGCATCCCCGCCATCCTGGCGACTGCTCACGCAGTCGACGAAGAAGGAACGTCGGGTGATGCCGAGCCGCGTGGCGCCCGACCCGGCGGCGAGGCGCCGGATGGTCGCACCGATCCGGCTCCCCCGCCCGATGGCGATCCCCGTCCCATCACTCCGGCTCCCCCGACCGATGGCGATCCCCGTCCCATCACTCCTTCTCCTCCGCCCGCCGAAGGCGGGCAGCGATGGTTCGCGGTGGTGTCGGAGTGGGTTGACGGGCGGATGCCCGGGAACCCGTGGACGGCGGTGGACTTCGAACTCGTGACCGCGACCTGCGAACGGATCGCGGAAGTGATGGACCCGAGTCCGTTGTCCGGGCTGGAGACGTTCTTCAGTGATATCGCCGGTGGTGATCCGTCGCCACTGGACATTCCGGGTCTGATCAACGCCGGCGACCTGCCGCTCCCTACTGGACTGCAGCCATGGGTCCCGCGGATCCTGCCCGAGCTGGCCGACCTCGTGCAGCTCGCGCCCGAGGCGTTCGCCGGGAGTACGGCGACGCACGGTGATCTGCGACCGGACAACCTCCTGATCGACACCGAGAGCGTCTGCTGGACTGTCGACTGGAACTGGCTGGCCCTGGGGCCGCGGTGGATGGACTGGGTGGGGTTACTGCCGGTGGCGCAGCACCACGGCATCGACACGGCCGCCGCGATCCGGCGCAGCCCGCTGACGGCCGGCGTACCGGGTGACCATCTCGACTGCTTCGTCGCGGTGGTGGCGGCGTACATGATGAAGAACACCGACGCGCCACCTCCGCTCGGTTGTACGCAGGCCGTCCGTGAGCACCAGCGGTTCTACGCCTGGACCTTCCTCGACTGGCTCGCGGTACGACGCAACTGGCTACCTTAGACACATGAACGAGCGAAGCGAGTTCATCATCCGACACAGCCTGCCAGTGCCTCATCGGCGCCCGGAGCGAAGCGAGGACGTCGATGAGTAAAGGGCCGGCCACGAGGTTCAAGGTCGAGGTGCTGGACGGCGAGCGGACGTCGCGGCGGGAGGACGTCGTCGTCACCGAGGAACCGCTCGAGCTGCGGCTGGAGTGGCCCGGCCGTCCGCCCGAGCCGCTGGTGGTGACGATGCGGACGCCCGGTTCGGACTTCGAGCTGGCGGCCGGGTTCTGTCTCGGTGAAGGGTTCGCGACCCGGCCGGACGCGATCAAGACCGTTGCCTACTGCACCGATGTGAAGCTGACCCGGGAGCAGCAGTTCAACACCGTCACCGTCACGTTCGACGGCCCGCCGGACCGGGAGCCTCCGCAGCGGTACGGCGTGACGTCGGCGGCCTGCGGTGTCTGCGGCCAGCAAAGCCTCGACGAACTGGCCGAGCGCGACTACGCCCCCGTCGACCCGGTCGAGGTGCCGGTCGACGTCGTACGACGCCTGCCGGACCTGCTGCGGGAAGGCCAGCCGATGTTCAGCCGGACGGGCGGGCTGCACGCGGCCGGCCTGTTCACCGCCGACGGCCGGAAGGTCGTGGTGAAGGAGGACGTCGGCCGGCACAACGCGGTCGACAAGGTGGTCGGGTGGACAGTCCTCAACAACCACAGCCGCACAGGCCTGGTCCTCACGGTCAGCGGGCGCGCCGGCTACGAGATCGTCCAGAAAGCGGTCGCCGCCGGGATCGGCATGATCGTCGCGGTCGGAGCTCCGTCCAGCCTGGCCGTCGAGCTGGCCCGTCGCTTCAACGTCACGATCGCCGGGTTCACCCGAGGCGACCGCTGCGTCGTGTACAGCGCGCCGGAACGGATCACCCGTCCAGTTTGATGAACGTTGCGCGCGGGACGTACTCGTAGCGGTCCGGCATGCAGGTCAGGATGATGATCTGGCCGTGGTCGCCGGCCCGGCCGAGGAGTGCGCCCATGTCGCGCAGCCGAGCCTTGTCGGACCAGCCGAGCGCGTCGTCGAAGATGACCGGCACACTGCCCTCGCCCGTGCTGACCAGATGGCTGATCGCGAGCCGCGTGATGATCGCCAGCTGCTCCTGCGCACCCGTCGACAGGGCCTCGACCGGCAGCCGCACACCATCCAGCTCGCGCTCCGACACCGCGAGGTCGTCGTCCAGCCACACCCGGAACGACGGCCCGTACACGCTCCGCCCGAGTGATTCGATCCGGCTCTGCAGTGGCTCGGAGTACTTCGTCTGCGCCTCGGCCCGATGCCGGCTCAGGGTCTCGAACACCCGCCGGGCCGCCTCAGCCCGGCGCCGCAGGCTCTCGTGCTCCGAACGTACGGCGGCCAACTCCAGCTCGGCCACATCGCGCCGAGTCGCCAACCCGTCCCGCCCCGACTGCTCCAGCCGGCCCTCGGTCGTCCGCAACGCGTCGCGCAAGGTGTCCCGCTCAGCCTGAAGCCGCCCGGCAACGGCCAGCGCGTCGGCCAGCTCACCGGCGACCTGATCGGCTCCGGCCGCATCGACCTGCTCCTGTACGGCGGTCAGCTCCTCGAGCACCGCCTCGACCTCAGTCGTCGCCTCCCCCTCAGCCGCTGCCACCGCCTCGTCGTCGAGGACCGCGCGTGCCGCCTCCAGCGCCTCGACAGCCGCAGCGACCCGCTCGGCCGCGATCTCCGATCGGGCCCGCGCGTTCTGTGCCTCGGACCGATCCTCGTCCGCCGCCTTCCGGGCCTGCGCCGCCGCGAACTCAGCGTCGCCCAGCAACCGCTCCACCTCGGCCAGCCCGGCGCGGGCCTCCTCCAGCGCGCGCTGCGCACCGGCGAGGTCACCGGGCTCAGCCGCCGGTAGCTCGAAGCCCTCGAACAGCGTGTCGAGCGGCGAAGCGAACTCCTCGAACAACGACATCTGCCCCGGCACACCTTCGACCGCCGGCTGCTTGTCGGAACTCTCCTCGGGTTCGTCCGTCCCGAGTCGGGCGGTCAGCACCGCGATCCGCTCCCCCGGATCCCCACCGGCCGTCAGCGAACGCTCGGTCCGCCGCGCCTCGTGCAGCTCGGCCGACGCCGTGGCCGCCTTCCGCAGCAGCTCCCGCGCCGCCGCGACGTCCTTCACCCCCGCCTTCTTCAGCAGGTCCTTCTCCCGCCGGACCGCGTCGTCCACCCGCGACCGCAGCGTCGCCGCTTCCCCACCGGCCCGGACGGTCACCTCGACCAGCCCTGGTACGCCGACCACCAGCTCACCGGAGACGAGCACCTCGGCCGATTCGTCGAAGCCCAGTTCGGCCGGCACCGCACCAGCAGCCGCATCCAGCCCGGTCCCGGACAACTCGACCGGCTCGGCGCCCAAGCGCCGTACGGACACCTCCGGCACGCCGGCTGCCAGCGCGGCGCGGGTCTCGACGACCGCCGCGTGCGCGTCCTCCAGCGCGGCAACCATCGCGTCGTCCACCTTGATCCGGTCCAGGATCGTGCCGGCCGCGGCGATCCGGGCCCGCACGTCGACCAACTCGGCCTGCTGGCCCAGCAGCCGGTCCAGCTCGGCGCGATCCATCAACTCCGAGACGCGGCGTTCCGCTTCCTGGACGTCGGTACGGCGGGCGTCCTTGAGCTCGACCACTTCGGCCAGCGCCGCCTCGGCCGCGTGCACGGTCTCGGCCGCCGTCTTGGCCACCGTCTCGGCGTCGGTACGCCGTGCGGCCAGCTCGGCCTCGATCCTGGTGAACCGTTCGACCTCGTCGAGCAGCCGTTCCCGCTCGACCCGGGTCCGGGTGTGGTTCTCCAACCGGGCGCGGGCCGTCTCGGCCCGGTGCCGCACTGAGTCACGGCGGAGCAGGATCTCGTCGGTCGCCTTCTTGCGTTCGCGCAGCTCCTCGACGGTCGTGAGGTGATCGTTCAGCCGACTGGTGACGTCCTCGAGGTCGAGGGCCAGCCGCTCGGCGCGCCGGATGTCCTGCTGGACCTCCTCCATCGCCCTGACCGCCTGGGCCGCGCTCAGCTCGGCGGCGGCGACCGCCTTCTCGGACTTCGCGAAGTCGCCGGTCGGCCGGCCGCCGCGGGTCCAGTAACGCAGGTACTCGTGCTCGACAGCTGTCACGAGTGGCATCGACGCCCCGTCGACCGGCGTACCGGACTCCGCTGTCACCGCGGTGATCAACGGCTCGGCATCGGCCGGTGTCGGCAGCACCAACGATTGCCCCTGGCTGACCATCAAGGTCTGCCACAACACCGGGTCGACATGGTCGTGGAACAGCCGCTCGGCCTCGTTGTGCGCCTCGCGTCCGGTCCAGGACTTACGCCGGCCGTCCGCGTCGACGATGGCGAGCTCGGTGGAGCGGTTCTTCAGCCAGCGCTTGGTGTAGGTCAGCTCGCGCCCGCCGAGGGTGAGCTCGACCGTCACCTCGGGACCGACGTCCTGGCCGACCGGCTGGATGTCGCGGATCCGGGTCGACTTCGAGTCGTCCGGCAGGTCGAAGATCAGGGCGAACGCCTCGACCAGGCTGGACTTGCCGACCTCGTTGTCGCCGACCACCACGGTGGTGCCGAGTGCGGGCAGCTGAACGGTACGGTCCGCGACGCCGCGGAAGTTCCGCAGCGTCAGACTGTGCAACCTCATCCCGCGTCCCGGGCCAGTCTGTGCATCAACGACAGCGCCGCGCCGGCGCCCTCGTCACCGGCGGCCAGCGCCTGCCGCAACTCCTCCATCGCCGCCCGGGCCGGCCCGCTCAGCTGCAACGCGTCCAGGTCGGCCGCATCCGGTGCCGGCCGGACGGTCCAGAACTTCGCCCACCGCTCGACACTCGCGAACACCTCGCCCTGGGCGTCGATCAGCATGTCCAGCCGGCTGTACAGCGGCAACGGCAGCGAACCGTCACCAGCCAGCCGCACGTAGGTCCGTTCCTTGTCCGGAAGCTCCGCGAACCAGTCCTCGAGCGCGTGCAGCGACTCCTCGTCGAAGAGCTCGACCCGGTGGTCGACCATGTGCCACGCGCCGACCCGCACCGGCTCGACCGCGAGGTCGCCGGCGCCGATCGTCACCTTGAGCACGTTGCCCGGATCGGTCTCCTCCGGAGTCGTCACCTCCTGCGTCCCGGAGAACCAGATCCGCTCGGTCACCTGGGTGGTCGAGTGCCGGTCACCCAGGCCCACGTAGTGCAGCCGCCCGTCGGCCACGGCCGCCTCCAGCGCGGCCTGGTCGATGGTCGGTACGTCGGACATGCCGCCACTGAGACTGGTCAGCTGACCATGCGCGAGCAGGATCCTCGTCGTACCGGCCGGGGCAGGCTTCAGCTCGGCGTACCCGGGAGCCGCCGGGTCCGACAGCGGGCGGCGCGAACGCCAGGGCGCGCCGACGATCTCGACACCGGGCAGGATCTCCAGCGGCTTCGTATCGGTCAGGACGGTCACGTGCTCGGGCGCGTGCGCCTGCCACTGCGCCGACGTCCACAGCGAACCGGGCTCCAGCGCGTCGTGGTTGCCGGGGAGCAGGACGACCGGGACCGGGATCCGCTTGAGCGCTTCACAAGCACGCAAGATGGTCTGCCGCTCGACCTGGTTGTGCTCGAACACGTCGCCGGTGACGACCACGAAGGCCGCTCCGGTGCTGGTTGCGACGTCACCGATCCGCGCGACAGCATCCAGCCGGGCCTGACCCCACCGGGCCTGACCGTCCGGCCCCAGGAACCGGCGCATCATCCCCAGCTGCCAGTCCGAACTGTGCAGAAACGTGATCGACTCTTCCATCGCGCTGAGAACGCTAACCCGACCCACCGACAACCGCCCAACCCAACACACCCCAACCGACACACCGCCCACACTCCGGACGCCCTCATTCCCCACCTTGAGAACCCCCCAACCACTTTTCCGGCCCCAAAGTGGTTGGTGGCTTCTCAAGGTGGGGTGAGAGGCTCGGCAGGTGGAGACGGAGAGGTTGAGGTTGCGTCGGTTCACGGGGGACGACGTGGAGCAGCTGGCAGGGCTGGATTCCGATCCCGAGGTGATGCGGTTCCTGACCGGGCAGGCGACGCCGCCGGAGGAGATCGCGAGCGTGGTCCTGCCGGCGATTCTCAAGGTGTACGACGAGCATCCGGGGCTGGGGACGTTTGCTGCTGAGCAGAAGTCCGATGGCGCGTTCATCGGGTGGTTCGGCCTGCAGCCGACGGCCGCGCCGGCCACAGTGGACGTCGGCTATCGGCTGAATCGGACAGCGTGGGGCAAGGGGTACGCGACCGAGGGAACCAAGGCACTGATCGACAAGGCGTTCGGCGAACTCGGGATGGAGCGGGTGGTTGCGGACACGATGGCGGTCAACCACCGGTCCCGCGCGGTGATGCGGCGGTCCGGGCTGCGGTTCGTGCGGATCTTCCACGAGCATTTCGACGACCCGCTGCCCGGCACCGAGTTCGGCGAGGTCGAGTACGCCATCGACCGCCGTACCTGGGAAGCTGGACGACGTGCCTGACGCTGAACGCCCGTACGCCGTCCTGGACATCGACGCGACGTTGTCCGACACCAGTGAGCGGATCCACTTCATCGAGAAGCGGCCGAAGGACTGGGACTCGTTCTTCGCACACGCCAAGGACGACGCCGTGCTCGACGAAGGGCTCGCGGTCGCGACCACACTGGCGGCCGACCACGAGATCGTCTACCTGACCGGCCGGCCCGAGCGGCTGCGGCGGGACACGCTGAGGTGGCTGAAGGACAACGGCTTCCCGGACGGCAAGGTCTACATGCGCGGCAACACCGACCGCCGCCCGTCAGTGACGATGAAACTCGGCCGGCTGAAAAGGCTGGCCGAGCAGCGTCCGGTCGCCGTGCTGGTCGACGACGACGTCAAGGTGTGCGCGGCCGCTGAGAAGGCCGGCTACACGGTGATGAGGGCCGACTGGGGACTCGACGCCGAGACCCAGCCGACCCTCTTCGAAGCCCAGGAAAAAGAGGGCCGCACCTAGCTACTTGCTCAGCCCGACGATCAAAACGTTCGGGTACGGCGGGTACGGCGGCAGGAAGAAGTTCTGCACCTTGGAGCCGTGCAGGAACGCGTTGCGGGCGTAGATCAGCGGGACCACCGGCGCGTCGGCCATGATCTGCTTGTCCACGGCTCCCCACAGACCGGCGGCCTTGGTCCGGTCCGACTCGGCGGTGGCCGCGGCGATCGCGCTGTCCACCGCCGGGTTGGAGTAGCGGGAGATGTTGTAGCCGCCGTTACCGGCCTCCGATGACGCGAACAGCGGCTGGATGTTGCCGATCGCGCTCGGGAAGTCCGGCAGCCAGCTCGACACGGTCAGGTCGAAGTCGGGCTTGTTCCCGGTGATCAGGTCGGTCAGCGGCTCGGTGTCCAGCGGCTTGATGGTGACCGTGATCCCGGCCCGCTTGAGGCCCTGCTGGATCGCCTGCGCCACGCTGAGACCGGTCGCGTTGTCGGCGGCCAGGACCAGGTTGAGGTTGCTCACCCCGGCCGCGGCGAGCATCGACTTGGCCTTCTCCGGGTCGCCCTGCGGCGGAGCCTGGTACAGGTCGTACTTCTGGTAGCCCTCGATGCCCGGCGTGATCAGCGTCGTCGCGATCTCACCGCC
This sequence comes from Kribbella sp. NPDC023972, assembly GCF_040639075.1. Classification (NCBI taxonomy): domain Bacteria; kingdom Bacillati; phylum Actinomycetota; class Actinomycetes; order Propionibacteriales; family Kribbellaceae; genus Kribbella; species Kribbella sp. NPDC023972. The sequence continues at coordinate 70,598 of NZ_JBEZZH010000001.1, forward strand.
GTACTCCGGTCCACCCTCGGCAACCTGGACGGCCTGCTTGTCGACGGCGTACTGGATCGCCTTGCGGACCTCGGGATTGGCCAGCGCCGGGCGCTTGGTGTTCATCGCCAGGTACTGCAACGCACCGGACGGCGACGTTGCTACGCGGGCCTTGACGGCCGGGTTGCCCGACACGGTCGGGATCAGCGCGGCCGGCACCGAGACACCGGTGGCCGCGGCGAACTTGTCGTCACCGGCGTCCGCGATCAGCCGCTGGTTGACCACGTCGGCCTGCAGGCCCATGTCGATCACGATCGCGTCCGGCAGGCCGGTCCGGGCCTCGTCGGTCGACTTGTCCCAGTTCGGGTTGCGTTCCAGCTCGAGCTTCGAACCGGGCGCGTACGACTTCACCTGGTACGGGCCGCTTGCGACCGGGTCCTCGCCGTAGTGAGCCGGGTCGGTGTCGGCCTTCTTCGGCACCGGCGAGAAGGCCGGCATGCTGACCACCCAGGGCCAGTCGCCGAACGGCTTGTTCAGCTTGAAGACGATCGTCGTGTCGTCCGGCGTCTCGATCGACGCCAGCTGGGCGCCCTTGTACGGGCCGGTGTACTTGTCCCCGCCGACGAGCAGCGACTTGTGGTAGCCGAGGCCGCCGGACAGCTCCGGTGCGAACGACCGCTCCACGCCGTACTTGATGTCGGCGGCAACGATCGGCGAACCGTCGGCGTACTTGAGACCCGGCTTCAGCTTGTACGTCCAGGTCTTACCGCCGTCGCTGACCTGACCGGTGTCGGCGGCCAGGTCCGGGACGAGCTCGGCCGCCTTGTCCGGCGAGGTCTTCCACGAGGTCAGGCCGCGCAGCACCAGGTGGATCGTGCTCGTGCCCAGGTTCTGGCTCTTGGCCGGGTCGAGGCTGATCTCCTTGCTGGTGCTGAGGACGTGGAACGTGCCGCCCGCCTCAGCGGCCGCGGTGCTGCCACCAGCCGCGGGGGGCTGGTTGTTGGCGTTGCAGGCGGCCGCCGCCAGCGCCAACGCGGCCGCAACCGCGACCGCTCGGGTAATCCGCTTCATATTGTCCTCTCAGAGGTGGGGAGCTCAGGGAAGTAGCAGGCGGCCCGATGCTCCGTACTGCCCTCAACTGGCTCAAGCACCGGCCGTTTCGTTGCGCAGACGTCCTCGGCCTTGTAACACCGGGTCCGGAACGGACAGCCGGACGGCGGGTCGATCGGCGTCGGCACATCGCCCGACAACACGATCCGATCGCGGACGCCGCCGGGCGCGGGCACGGGCACGGCGGACAGCAAAGCCTTGGTGTAGGGGTGCGCGGGAGCCGAGTACACCTCGGCCGCCGGGCCCTCTTCCACGATCGTGCCGAGGTACATGACGGCCACCCGGCTCGCCACCTGTCGTACGACGGCCAGATCGTGAGCGACGAGCACATACGACAGGCCGAGCTCGTCGCGGAGGTCGGCGAGCAGGTTCAGCACCTGCGCCTGCACGGACACGTCGAGTGCGGAGACCGGTTCGTCACAGACGAGCAGATCAGGCTTCACCGACAGGGCCCGCGCGATACCGATGCGCTGACGTTGACCGCCGGAGAACTCGTGTGGATAGCGCTCGAGGTGTTCTTCGGCCAGGCCGACCTGCTCCAGCAGTTCCACCAGCTGTGCCCGGGTCGGGCGGACGCCCTGCGCGCGGAACGGCGTGGTGAGGATCGTGCCGACCGACTGGCGCGGGTTCAGCGATGCCTGCGGATCCTGGAACACCATCTGGATCTTGCGCCGGACCGGCCGCAACCTGCGCCCACTCATCCTGGTCACGTCCGTACCGCCGATCGCGACCTTGCCGGACGTCGGGTCGAGGAGCCGGGTCGCGACCCGGGCCAGCGTCGACTTGCCGGACCCGGACTCGCCGACCAGTCCGACCGTCTCGCCTTTGCGGACGACGAAGTCGACACCGTCGACGGCCTTGACCGCCCTGTTCTCGCGCCACGGCGCGCCGCGCACACCGAAGTACTTCCGCACTCCTTCGAGACGGAGCAGTTCGTCAGACATCGGACGGCCTCCGACCCAGGTGGCAGGCTGCCTCGTGATCGCCTTCGCCAGGTCGCGGCGTCAGCTCTGGTCGCTCGGTGACGCAGCGCTCGCCGACCCGTTCGGTGTAGGCGCACCGCGGCTGGAACGGGCACCCGGTGGTGATCGAGCCGGGCGACGGCGGACTGCCCGGGATCGTGGTCAGCCGCGGCTTGGGCGGAACGTCGACCCGCGGCATCGCACCGAGAAGCCCCAGGCTGTACGGATGCGCCGCGCGCTGGAACAGGTCGCGGACCGTACCTCGCTCGGCCGCGCGTCCGGCGTACATGACCAGGACGTCGTCCGCCGCCTCCGCGACCACTCCGAGATCGTGCGAGATCAGGACGAGCGCCGTACCGAACTCCGACTGGACGTCCTCGAGCAAGCGCATGATCTGCGCCTGCACGGTGACGTCGAGCGCGGTGGTCGGCTCGTCCGCGATCAGCACCTTCGGGTTGTTCACCAAGGCCATAGCAATCACGACCCGCTGCCGCATTCCCCCGGAGAACTCGTGCGGGTAGCTGTTCGCCCGCCGGGCCGCGTCCGGGATGCCGACCAGGTCGAGCATCTCGACCGCACGCCGGCGGGCTTCCTTCTTGGACACGTCGTGGTGCAGGCGGTACGCCTCCGCGACCTGCCAACCGACGCTGTAGTACGGATTCAGCGCGGACAACGCGTCCTGGAAAACGAGCGCGATGTCGTTACCGCGGACCTTGCGGAGTTCCTCATTGGACAGGCCGATGAGCTCACGGCCGTCCAGCAGCACCTCACCCTTGACGTCGGCGTTCGACGGCAGCAGGCCCATCACGGCGGCGGAGCTGACGCTCTTGCCGGAGCCGGACTCGCCAACGATCGCGAGCGTCTTGCCGGGCGCGACCGCGAGGTCGATACCGCCGACGGCCGGGACCAGGCCGTTCTCGGTCCGGAAGGTCACGTGCAGGTCGTGCACCTCGAGCACCGGCCGGTCAGCCATGGCTCACCCTCGGGTCGAGCAGGCCATGCACGATGTCCACCACCAGGTTCGCGAGGATGATCAGGAACGCCGAGAACAGCGTCGTGCCGACGACGACGGCGACATCGAGCTGGCCGACCGCGCTGATCAGCAGCTCGCCGAGGCCCTGCATGCTGAACACCTTCTCGGTCAGGATCGCGCCGCCGAGCAGACCGCCGAGGTCGAGGCCGAACAGCGTCACGATCGGCACCAGCGCGCCACGCAGCCCATGGGTCAGGACCACCCGCGCCTCCCCCGCCCCCTTCGCTCGCGCGGTGGTGACGTGGTCGAGGTTCAGCTCCTCGAGCATCTGCGCCCGGGTGAGCCGGATGTACGCCGCCCCGTGCAGCAACGCCAGCACGAGCCAGGGTGTGACCAGGTGCCAGGCCCAGTCGACCGGGCTCTCGATGAGCGGGACGTATCCGTTGACCGGGACCATGTTGAGCCAGAACCCGAACACCAGGATGGCCAGCAGGCCGACCAGGAACGACGGCGACGCGACTCCGATCAACGCCGAGCCGACGGCCAGCCGGTCCAGGAGTTTGCCCCGCTTGAGCGCGGCGACGACACCGAGGGACACACCGATGACCAACCAGAGCACCGCGGCACCGAGCGCGATCGACGCGGTGATCGGCAGCCGTTCGAAGATCAGCGTGGTGACCGGCCGGGCCAGCGGGAACGAGTAGCCGAAGCAGGGCGCGTTGCACTGCACGGCCGCCGCACCCTCGCCGAAGGTCCGGCCGGCGAAGATGCCCTTGAGGAAGTTCAGGTACTGCTGGATCGTGCTCTGGTCCAACTGCATGAAGTGCCGCGCCTGCTCCAGGCGGTCCGGCGTACAAGGCTTGCCGCAGGCGAGGTGGGCCGGGTCCGCGGGCAGCGCGTAGAAGATCAGGTACACAGCGAGGCTCAACGCGAGCATCACGAGTACGGCGGCGGCGAGACGTCGTACGACGAACCACGCGAGGTCGGGCATCAGTTGGCCCTCCTCAGCCGTACGTCGAACGCGTCGCGGACGCCGTCACCGAGCAGAGTGAACCCGAGTACGGCGAGGAACAGCGCGGCACCGGGGAACGCCAGGAACCACGGGTCGGCGCCGGTGTAGACCCAGGCGATCGAGTCCGAGATGGACCGGCCGAGACTCGGTGTCGGTGGTGGTACACCGACACCGAGGAACGACAGTGCGGCCTCCGCGGTGATGTAGCCGGGGATGGCCAGCGTCGCGACGACGAGCACCGGGCCGAGGAGATTCGGCAGCAGCTCGCGGGTGATCACATGCCAGCCGGACGAGCCCACGCTGCGGGCGGCCTCGACGAACTCGCGGGTGACCAGGGACTTGGCCTGGTTGCGGATCAGCCGCGCGAGGGTCGCCCAGCCGAACACGCTGAGCACCAGGATCAGCAGCAGCCAACGCGGGAAGCCGGCCGGGACGATGATGCCGAGGGCAATCATGAAGACCAGCTGCGGGAAGCCGAAGAGGAAGTCGATCAGTCGCGACACGACGGCGTCGTACCAGCCGCCGAAGTACGCCGCGCTGATCCCGACCAAGGTGCCGACGATCGTGGTGACGACCGTCGCGGTGACCGCGATGAACAGCGAGGTCCGCAGGCCGAGCACCACGATCGAGAACAGATCGCGTCCGGTCAACGGCTCCACGCCGAACCAGTGGTCGCCGCTGACTCCGCCCATCGCGCCCTTCGGGGCGTTGCCGCGGGCGGGATCGAGGAGATCGATGTGGTACGTGTACGCGTCCTGTCCCGCCAGCCTGACCAGCAACGGCGCCGCGGCCGCGACCACGATCAGCCCGGCCACGAGGACGACACCGACGCGCGCACTCCGATCCCGCCGTACCCGGCGCATCGCCTGCCGGGTCGGCGACACGGCCTCGACGACCGACGAACTCACAAGCACTCCCCACAGATCGAAACACGCGGCCGACAAACGGTAGGCCGCATCCTCCCACCAGCCAGGTCCCATCCCGAATTCCGAGAATCCCAACCCAAGAACTCGAGATTCGTGCACCCGCCATCGCACGGGCTGTGTTTGATATAGTGAACGCATGGTTCAGCAGATTGCTCCAGCCGTCCAGCACTCCATCTACCTCGAGGACAGCTATCTGACCGAGGTGGTGACTCGGGTCGTGGCCGTCAGGGACGACGCGGTCGCCGTACGGGAGAACGTGTTTCACCCACAGGGCGGTGGGCAACCAGCGGACCGCGCGTGGGTCGGTGAGTGTGAGGGGGTGCCGTCCCGAGGTGATGACGGGCTGGTCTATCTGGTGACCTCGGAGCCGAGCGGATTGAGTGAAGGCGACGTCGTACGGGCGCGGGTGGATGCTGAGCTTCGGTTGCTGCATGCGGCTCTGCACACGGCGGGGCATGTGGTGGACGGGGTTGCCCGCGCCGAGGGGTGGACGTGGGCCGGGAACAACCACTTCCCGGGACAAGCCCGGATCGAGTTCACTTGCCCAGAGCCCGAGCTCGCGGATGCGGCAGAACGGCTCCAGGCTGGAGTGGATGCGGCACTCGCGGCCGATCTGGCGGTGACCGCAGTCGAGCGCGACGGACTTCGGGTTGTGCGGGTCGGGGACCTGCACGAGGCGCCGTGTGGCGGGACGCACGTACGCAGCCTCGCGGATCTGGCCAGCGTGACCGTCACCGGTGTGAAGGTGAAAAAGGGACGCATTCGGGTGTCTTACACGGCGACGCATCGGCCGCTGCGATGACGCGGTCTGTCAGCAGTGCGGCCGCAGCGGCAGGTCTGCAAGTACTGCGGAGACGTCAGCAGCGCGGGATGAGTCAGGCGGAGCTAGCCCGGCGGACTGGGCTCAGCAAGGCGACGCTCTCCCAGCTCGAAGCCGGTGCGAGCAATCCGACGATCGACACGCTCGACGCGATCGCCGTTGCGCTGGCACTCCCCCTCACCGACCTCCTCACCCGTCCGGCAGACTCCGGAACGCTGCACCTGCAGGCGACCGCGGCCGAGTCCGACGGCCCCACCCGGGAACTGCTTCGGCGGATCAGCGGCGGCAACAGCCTGGAGATCTGGCGACTCCGCCTGCCGCCAAACACCTCGGTCGAAGGCGTCCCCCACGCTCCCGGCACCAACGAGCACCTGCTGGTCGCCGCCGGCCGGCTGACCGCCGGACCATCCGGTGACCTCCGGCAACTCGGCCACGGTGACCTGCTGGCGTTCGCCGGCGACGCACCGCACAGCTACCACACCAGCGACACCTCAGCCGACGTCACCGTCGTCATCGCCTCCCCTGTCCAGGCCTGAAACCCACTGGAGTCGAGCGACCGGCCGCCGGACACTGTGGTGATGGACGCGGCGGAGGTTGCACAACGGTTGGTGGCTGAGGAGTACCCAGGCGCCCGGGCGGCGTGGCTGGGTGGCAGCGTGGTGCGGGGTGACGCGTCGTCGACGTCCGACCTGGACATCACCGTGCTGCTCAGCGGACCACCGGCGCCGATGCGGCGGTCGCTCGAGTACGGCGGTTGGCCGGTCGAACTGTTCGTGCACACCGAGGACTCGCTCGCGTACTTCTGCGACAAGGACCGCCAACGGTGGCAGCCGACCATGATGCGCCTCGTCGGCGAGTCGATCGTGTTGCTCGACACCGACGGATCCGGAGCACGGTTGCAGCAGGCGTGCCACGAAGAAGTCGTGGCCGGCCCGCGGGCGTTGACGACCGCTGAGCTCGATCTGCTCCGCTACACGATCACCTGCCTCCTGGACGACCTCACTGACGCCGCGACTGCCGACGTACGCACGGCCATCGCGTCAGTCCTCTGGCAGGACGCGGCCAGGCTCCTACTCACCGGATCGCAGCACTGGTCGGGCACTGGCAAGGGAATGCTGCGGGAGCTCACGGCGTACGACGAGCGGCACGGGACCGACCACGCCCATGCTCTGCTCGCCGGCGTACGCGACCCGGATGCACTGGTCGAGGAGGTGGACGGCATCCTCGACGCGCACGGTGGGCGGCTGTTCGCGGGGTTCGAACTGGCCGCTCAGCCCGTGTGACTCCTACTCCGCGTCGATCAGTTGCCAGTCGCGGCGCTTGGGCAGCACGCGTACGGCGATCACCGCGACCAGCGCACCGAGCAGGAAACCGGGGATGGTCCAGCGCCAGCCGGTGAACACGCTGGTCGAGGCAGCCTGGGTCTGCGCTGAGGGCTCGGACGCCTGAGCCGGTGGTTCGGACGCCGGAGCCTCTCCGGATTGGCCGCCGATGAAGGTCGGACCGCCCGACCAGGACTCACCGCTGCGTTCGCCGGAGAGCAGTTGCAGGGAGCCGAGCAGCTTCAGCAGCCCCACGCGGTCGCTCGGCGTGTGCCAGGTGGGCTTCTCCGGCAGCGTGGAGCCATCCATCGACGCCGTGGTAGCGATCCACGGACCGCCGGGGGCGTCCGGATAGATGACGTCGATGCGCCAGACCGACATGTCGTGGATCAGCCAGGTGGCACGGACGAAACGGCCGACGTCATGCGGCTCCTCGCCGACCGCGTCGCGCGATCCACTGACCTCGGTCAGCCGCTGGAGTTCGGCGTACCGCTTGTCGTCGTAGCCGACGGCAACCACCTTGGGCGGGCTGCTGAGCAGCACACTCGTCGGCCCCCCGGCCTGGGCAGGGGCGGCTCCGAGAGCCGCGACGGCGAGCATAACGACGAACAGAGCAAGAGTACGGCGGATCATGGCAGCTCTCCCTGAGACTAGGACTCACCCTGGTACACCGCCGACGGCTACGAGGTTCCCTGTGCGAGCCGGACCGCCCGATCCATGTCCGCGACCCCTTCCAGCCGGAAGGTGACACCGGCCCGGACCCAGACCAGCGTGGGGCCTGCCACCCGCACGCGGCGCTCTACTCCGGCGGAGTCGACCAGCACGAGCTCATGCGCTGTGTCGAACCAGTAGCCGTTGATCTCCGGTACGTGCTGCAGGCTTTGGTAGTACTTCTTGAAGTAGAGCGGCGACACCTCGGCCTTGAACTGCTCCAGCCGTACGCCGTCCCACCCGATCGCCACGAACCCCGGTGAAGCCTCAACACCTTTCGGCGTACCCAGCTCACTGGGCAGGGCCGGCTTGAACCCAGCTACTCGCTCTGCCTCCTCCAAAGACAGCTGACCGGTCACGGCGGGTGGTGCGGTGGGCGCACTGGTCGGACCGCTCCCGACCGGTTGCGCCCGCACTCCCCCGATGTTGAGCCACTCCGCCACGGTCGCACGCACAGGAGGTGTCGCTACCGCACCCGCGACCAGCACCAGGAACAGAGCCAGGAACGTCCGCCACCTGTCCCGCAGCGACCGCCGCACCGGGAGGTCCGCCACTCGGGTCAGCACCGCGGCCTCCAGACCCTCATCGACCGGAGGCACGACGGCGGAACGGCCGAGAGCCCTCAGTTCATCGTCCAAGTTCATCGCTGCACCTCCTTGTCGGGGAGAGAATCCCGTAGGCGTCCCAGTGCTCGGTGCAGCCGGGACTTGACCGTTCCACGCGGCCAGCCGAGCACCACGGCCGTCTCCTGCTCGTCCAGGTCCAACAGGTAGCGGCAGGTCACCACCAGCCGGAAAGGCTCCGGCAGCGATCGCACGGCCTCCAGCAACTCCCGCCGCCGCTCCAGTGACACAGCCTGCTCGGCAGGGTCCAGTACGACGTCCAGCGGCGCGGCCAGCTCCTCGCGGTGAGACCGGCGGCTGCGGGACCGCAGCACATTCCGCGTCTCGTTGGCCACGATCCGCAGCAGCCAGGGCCGGAAGGCGGCCCCGGTCCGGAAGCTCCCGAGCGCCCGGTAGGCCTTCACGAACGACTCCTGCACGACGTCGTCCGCATCCGCACCGGCGCCGAGAAACACCGCCGTCCGCTTCGCCACCTGGGCATGCCGCACCACCAGCTCGCCGTACGCGGCAGACTCCCCACCCCGCACCCGAGCCAAGATCTCCGCCTCGCCCGTCCCGCTGATTCCGCCTCCTGACGCCCGACCCACCACCCCGCCGACCAGCGAGGCGGCTCCAACCCACACCCCCGCCCAAGCGAGCGGGTTCAACCCCCCGCCTGGCGAGGCGGGTTCAACCCCACACCCCGCCGAGCGGAGCGAGGCGGTGCTGACATTGTCACTACACCGCGGGTAAACAGATGGTTCCGTGTATAGGGTCGGTTTGTGCCTGAAGTCGACGCGAGTTTTCTCGCCCTTCCCCGTCATGAGCTTGCCGAGGCCGCCCTGCAGCGGGCCAAGGACCTCGGCGCCACGTTCGCCGAGTTCCGGCTGGAGCGGATCCGGTCGGAGTCCATCTCCCTGCGCGACAGCCAGCTGGAGAACGCCCAGGACGACGAGGACCTCGGCCTGGCGGTCCGGGTGATCCACGACGGCACCTGGGGTTTCGCCGCCGGGGTCGCGCTGACGGAGGACGAGGCCGTCCAGGTCGCCGAGCAGGCCGTGAACATGGCCCAGGTGTCCCGGCCGATCAACGCCGAGAGGATCGAGCTCGCCGACGAGCCGGTCTACCGCGACACCACCTGGATCTCGTCGTACGAGATCGACCCGTTCAGCGTTCCCCGGGCCGAGAAGGTCGCGCTGCTGACCGACTACAGCGACCGGCTGCTCCAGGCCGAGGGCGTCGACCACGTGAGTGTCAACGTCGCCTCGGTCCACGAGTGCAAGTACTACGCCAACTCCGCGGGGACGTCGTTCACGCAGCAGCGGGTCCGGATCGGGCCGAAGATCACCGCCCATGCCGTGCAGGCGGGCCGGTTCGACTCGATGAGCACCTGCGCGCCACCGGCCGGCCGCGGCTGGGAGTACCTGACCGGCACCGGCTGGAACTGGGACGAGGAGCTGGCCAACATCCCCGGCTGGCTGGCCGAGAAGATGGCCGCACCGGGTGTCGAGGCCGGCACCTACGACCTGGTGATCGACCCGACCAACCTGTGGCTCACCATCCACGAGTCGATCGGCCACGCCACCGAGCTCGACCGCACGCTCGGCTACGAGGCCAACTACGCCGGGACCAGCTTCGCCACCATCGACAAGCTCGGCACGCTGAAGTACGGCTCGCCGATCATGCAGGTCACCGGCGACCGGACCGCCGAGCACGGCCTGTCCACCGTCGGGTACGACGACGAGGGCGTGGCCGGCCAGCAGTGGGACCTGGTCAAGGACGGCATCCTGGTCGGCTACCAGGTCGACCGCCGGATGGCCAAGGTCAACGAGGGCCTGCTCGGTACGCCGCGCTCCAACGGCTGTGCGTACGCCGATTCGTCCGGCCACATCCCGATCCAGCGGATGGCGAACGTGTCGCTGCAGCCGGAGCCCGGCGGCCCGTCCACCGAGGAACTGATCGCCCGGGTGAAGAACGGTATCTACATCGTCGGCGACAAGTCCTGGTCGATCGACATGCAGCGCTACAACTTCCAGTTCACCGGTCAGCGGTTCTACAAGATCACCGACGGCAGGCTGGACGGTCAGGTCCGCGACGTCGCCTACCAGGCCACCACGACCGACTTCTGGGGCTCGATGGAGGCCGTCGGCGGACCACAGACCTACGTCCTCGGCGGGGCGCTCAACTGTGGCAAGGCCCAGCCCGGCCAGTCCGGCGCCGTCAGCCACGGCTGCCCGACGGCTCTGTTCCGCGGCGTCCGCATTCTCAACACCACGCAGGAGGCCGGCCGGTGACGATCGCCATTCAGCTCACCCCGCAGGACACCATCGAGCGGGGTCTCGCCCTCGCCGCCGCCGAGGGCGCCGACGGCTGCGTCGTCATCGTCACCGAGACGTCGAGCACCAACCTGCGCTGGGCCAACAACACCCTGACCACCAACGGCGCGATGCGCGGCTCCAGTGTGACCGTGATCGTGACGGTCGGCCCCGGCGAGGGTACGGCGGCCGGCGTCGTCGGCCGCTCCTCGGTCACCGACACGACGTTGCGGGAGATCGTGTCGGCCGCGGTCGCGACCGCGCGGTCGTCCAGCCCGGCCGAGGACGCTCGCCCACTGGTGGACGGCACCGTCAGCCCCGACTGGGACGAGGAACCCGACGAGACCACGGTCAGTGTCTACGAGAAGTTCGCGCCGGCGCTCGGCGAGACACTGAAGCGGGCCGGCCGCGAGAGCCGCTGGCTCTACGGCTTCGCCGATCACCAGGTCGTCACCGTGTACGTCGGTTCGTCCAGCGGACTGCGGTTGCGCCAGGCACTCCCCCGCGGGTTCGTCACGGCCACCGGCAAGTCGGGCGACCTGAGCCAGTCCGCGTGGGTCGGCGCCGCCACCCGCGACTTCAGCGACATCGACGCGCACGCGATCGAAGCCGAGCTGATCCGCCGCCTCGGCTGGGCGAGCCGGACCGTCTCGGTCGACGCCGGCCGGCACGCGACCGTGTTGCCACCGGCTGCCGTCGCGGACCTCACGACGTACCTCTACTGGTGCCTGGACGGGCGGGAAGCGTTCGAGGGGCGCAGCGTCTTCGCCAAACCGCCGGGTGGAACGCGGGTCGGCGACGTGCTGTCGGCACAGCCGGTCAACCTGCGGTCGGATCCGCGGCTGCCCGGGCTGGAGACGTTCCCGTTCGCGGTGGCGCGGTCGTCCGGCGGATCGTCCAGCGTCTTCGACAACGGGCTCACGCTGACGGCGACGGACTGGATCCGCGGCGGCAAACTCGAGGCGCTGATGACCAGCCGGTACACCGCCGACCTGATCGGTGCTTCGGCCGCGACACCGGATATCGACAACTACGTGCTGTCGGTCGACGGCGCGACCGGGACCACCGACGACCTCGTCGCCGGGCTCGACAACGGTCTGCTGCTGACCTGCCTGTGGTACATCCGGATGGTCGACCCCCAGACCCTGCTGCTCACCGGCCTCACCCGGGACGGCGTCTACCTGGTCGAGAACGGCGAGGTGACCGGTGCCGTGAACAACTTCCGTTTCAACGAGAGCCCGGTCGACCTGCTGTCCCGGTTCACCGCGGCCGGCGTGACGGTGCCGTCGTTCTCGCGCGAATGGGGTGACTACTTCTCCCGGACCGCGACGCCGCCACTGCTGATCCCGGACTTCAACATGTCGACGGTCAGCCAGGCCAGCTGAGCCCTGAACAGCGAAGGCCCCGCGAACCAGATCCGGTTCGCGGGGCCTTTCGGCGTAGAGATCAGACCGTCGGGTAACCCGGCTCGGCGGGACCCGCACCCGGCTGACCGAAGCGCTCGGCGCCCTTCGGGTCGGGACCGTACTGGTTGTCACCGGCCGTGCCCTCCTGGGCGGCCAGCACGATGAACCAGATGAAACCGACACACGGGATCAGGTTGATCAGGATCCACCAGCCGCTGCGGTTCGTGTCGTGCATGCGCCGGATACCGACGGCGATCGACGGCACCAGCACTGCCAGGCTGTAGATCGTCGACAGCCAGCCGGACGAGCTGGTGCCCGAGCCGAAGTCCAGGCCGAGGATCCGGTCCAGGATGCTCAGGATGATCGAGATGATCACGTTGAAGAGCACGAACATCCAGTACTCTTTGCGCCGGGCCCGCCCGCTGAACACGGCGTATTTCTTGAGGACGTCGATGTACCACTGCATTACTGTTTCTCCGATGGTCGAAGGTGAGACGCGGACAGAGCCTGTCGGAACCGGTCGGGTTCGTCAATGCAAGTTTTCGCTTTGGTGACCACACCGCAACCTGGCACGCCGCAGCTTGAGTGAACTTCACCTTTTCGGGACCGCGCGCTACTAGAGCCGGCTTCAACTTCCCGGCGGAGAGTGCGTCATCAGCCTGCTGGGACGGGTTTCGCCAGCGTCACCCGCCACAACCGGCGCGGACCTTCGGCGTACGTCGTGGTGTCGTCGAGCCGCCATCGCTCGGCCAACTCGTGGATCAGCGCCTCGTCGAAGAACCGGCCGGCAAAACCGTCGTGCACCGCCAAGCCGCCCTCGAGTTGCGGCCAGCGACCCGCACACGGATCGTCCGCCGACCAGACGGCGTACACGAACAGCCCGCCCGGGCTCAGGACGCGGTGCACCTCACCGACCAGCGACCGCAGCTCGGCGCGGGTGAACGCCATGTTCAGCAGGACGTTCGCGAACACCGCGTCGACGGTCGCGTCGGCCGGCGGCAGCGGATCGCGGACGTCGTGCAGCGCCGCCGTGACGCGGTCGTCGAGCCTCTCCCGCTGAGCCTCCAGCCGCAGTTGGTCGAGAGCGGACGCACTGAAGTCGGTGGCGTGCACGCTGAAGCCCTGCTGGGCCAGGAAGAGCGCGTCGCGGCCCTGTCCGGCGCCGAGCTCGAGGACATCGTCGATGCCTGCGGCACCGAATACTTCGGCCGCCCACCGGGCCGCCGCCGACGGCTCGGTCCCGTGCAGGTGCGGATGCTGCTCGTACGCCGTCTGCCAACGTTCCTGCTGAGCTCGTCCGAGCTCGACGTGTCCAGTGTTCATGGTGCTCCCCGTGTTTGTCACGCCGGTCTGGACGACCGGCAGACCGCAGCAGCCTACGTCACGAATTGAGTAGACGTACTCACGCGGGCGCCCGTTCCTTCGCGCGAGAGTGAGGTGAGACTCAGGAGGAATGCATGAACGCCCATGTCGCCCCCTTCCATTGCCCGGCCTGTCACAGGCTGTTACATCTCACCGTGGAAGCAGGTCCGCAACCTGCGACTCTGCCTCCGTTGCCCCAGACACCTCTTCCACCACCGCCGAACTTTGCGCCGCCGGTCTACGCGCCGCCTCCGCCGCGCGGCATCCCCGCACCACCAAGACCTACACCCGCGCCTTCCCCTCGACCGCAGCCGATCCGCCGGCAAGCGGCCAGTGTCCAGCCGCTCCCGCCACCGCATCCGCCGGTACGGCGTCCCGCACCGCCGCGGCGCCGGTTGAGTCCGCAGGCCACGCTCCTCAGCCTCGGCGTGCTTCTCCTGCTCGCAGCGGGTGTCACGTTCCTCGCGGTCAACTGGGACAGCCTCCCGGTCGCCGCACAGGCGGGCATCATCGGCATCCTCGCCGCGCTGGCGTTCGCCGGTTCCCTTCCCGCCACCCGTAGCTCGCTCGCCGCGTCAGCCGAAGCCCTCGCGATCCTCGGCTGCGGCCTGCTCACCGTCGATCTGTACGGCGCCCGCGCGCTGGGACTGATCTCACCGGATGCCGTCGACGGTCTCACCTTCAGCGCGATCGTCTTCGGGACCGTTGCCCTGGTCAATCTCCTGATGACCCGGCTGGCACCCAAGGTCGTCACGTACGGCGTCACCACAGTCATCGCGGGCCAACTGCCGTTGCCGCTGGTCCTGATCGATCGCGTCAGCCTGCCTTGGCTGCTCGCGGCGCTGCTCGGCCAGGTCGTCATCACCCTCGTGCTGTCGGCAAGGGGTACGCCGATCGTTCGCCGTACCGGCGCGATCACCTCGGCCGTCGTGTTCTGCGGCATTTTGGTCACGGGGATGGCGCGCACCTTCTCGGGCTTGCTGACCAAGTACTCCGTCGACTACCGAGACTTCACCGGCACGTCGTACACGCAAGCGGAACTCATGACCGTGATCGCCACCACCGCGGTCGTCTGCATTGCCGCGATCACTGGAATCCTCATCCTGCGGAAGCGGCCACTCCCGTCATCCGTCACACCGGGACTCGGCGAAGCGGTCTGCGCCGTTGCCGCCGGATTCGCGGTTGCCACCTGCCTTCCGCAAGTGCCCGGCCCGGGTCGCTGGTTGACCACCGGCCTGGCAACGGCCCTCGCGATCACCGTCATCCTGCGCCACCGCCGTACCGGCACGATCTCGCTGGCCCTGCAGGTCGTGACCATCACTGTTGCCTCAGTCGACCTTTTGTTCTGCCTGTGGCTGGCCGACGTCCGGCAACTCGGCTTCATCGCCGGCATCGTCGCCGTACTGGCGGTCTTCGCGGCCCTGCGTAAGGTGGTCGACGCGGCGCCGGCGGCCGGGGTCGCCGGTCTGGGTGCGCAGCTCGCCGTCGTGCTGTTCGCCATCGACGAGTTCATCAGCCTGTGGGCGGGCGCGGTCAGCCTCGCGGTGATCGGCGCATGCGCCACCGGTCTGGCCTGCCGGTACGTCGGCCGGCCGCTGGAGCGAGTGCTGATGCCTTCGTCGGCGAGCGCCGTACTGCTGGCCGAGCTCATCGCGGTGCTGGTGTCCGCCGATGCCGCCACCGGTGTCGTCCTCACCATCGCCGCCGCGCCACTGGTTGCCTACGGCATGAATCCGGTCCGCCGTCCCGCGCTGCTGGTCGCCGGGCTGCTGCTGATCGTCGCCAACACCGCGTTCGTGCTCGCGGCCGACGGTACGACGATCGAGTGGTTCACCGTGCCACCGGCGATCGTGATGCTCAGTCTCGGCATCCTCGCGTGGCGCGACCAGCCGAGCTGGATCTTCCTCGGTCCCGGTCTCCTGATCGGTCTGGTGCCATCGGCATTGATTGCTGATGGCAACGATAACTGGATCCGGGTGACGCTGGTGGTGGCCGCCGCCCTGACGGTGATCGTCGCCGGCGCACAACTGGGCCGCCAGGCTCCCTTCGTGATCGGCGCCGCCGTGCTGGCCAAGATCGGCATCTGGCAGTTCGTCGAGGTCGCGCCACTGATCCCCCGCTGGATCACCCTCGGCGCGGCGGGTGCGGTCCTCCTCGCCGTCGGCGCGACCTACGAACGGCGGCTGTCCCAGGCCAGGCACGCGGCCCGATGGCTCTCGGCGTTGCGATGACGCGCGCGGCCGGTTTCCCCGGTGACCCGCTGATCCGCATACTTGGTTCCAGGCGAATCACGACCCGGGGGCCGGATGACGAACCGCAGCGACAAGCAGACGGCGGACGTGCTGCTGCTTGCCAGCGTGCTCGAGAAGCTGCGCACCCATGACGGCCTGACCGTCGCCCGGCTGCACGCCGGCCGGACCGGGATCGCGGCGCCGTTGATGGAGCTGGCCGCGACCCGCCGGTTCGCCACCGTACATGAGCTCGACGTCGCGTCCGCCGCGTTCGACCTGGTCGTCAACTGCGTCCGCGACGATCTGCACGGCACCCAGCAGATCGTCGCCGACGCGGTTCTGGCGCTCGGCCTGCACGTGGACACACACGCTCATGCCGGTATCGACGAGCGGATCACCCGTGCGCTGTACAGCACCTCCCTCGGCCGGCGCCGCGAGACGTTGCTGAACAACTGGCACCGGCTGCACCAGGCGCTCGGCCACGAGCCGGGCGAGGCCCCCAGCGACCGTGCCCTCCGCGGTACGACGGAGCCCGCCGTACTGCGCGAGCTGGCCAACCAGCTCATCCGCCGCGACATCTACTCGGTCGGCTCGAAGACGGTCGTGATGCTCGACGCGGCACCGGCGACCGATGTGGCACCGGCCGGCCGGGTGATCGTGGTCGGCGGCGCCGTGATGGACGCGACCTTCCGCACCAAGACCCTGCCGATCCCGGAGACGTCGAGCGAGGCGTACAGCTTCGACCTCTCCCCCGGCGGCAAGGCGCTGACACAGGCGGTCGCGGCCGCCCGGCTCGGGCTGAAGACATCGCTGATCGCCGCCGTCACCGACGACCGGTTCGGCGAGGAGATCCTGGAGCATCTGCGCGACGAAGGTGTCGACACGTCGCTGGTGAAGCGGGTCCGTGGCCGCCGGACGCCGTTCACCGGAGTGTTCGAGAAGGAGCTCGGCGACAGCATCGCGGTCGTCTGGCGGAACCAGAGCGAGGTCTTCCTGGCGCCGGAGGACATGGACGAGCGGCGGGAGCCGCTGGCCGCCTGTGACGCGTTGCTGCTGACGTTCGAGGTGCCGCGGGAGACGATGCAGCAAACGCTCGCGCTGGCCACCCGCGACCCGGACAACCGGCCGCGGACGATCGTCACGCCAGGTCAGCCGTACGTCGACGAGCGCATCTCGCGTGACACGTTCGGGCGGATCGACTACCTCGTCGCGCACCCCTGGGAGCTGGGCAGTTTCGCCTCCCAAGGCCACGGGCCGTTCGACCCGGACCCGGTCGCGCGAAACCTGCTGGCCTTCGGCGTGGAGACCCTGTGCATGCTGGTCAACGGTGGCTGCACGGTCTACTCCGGCCCCGCCCACGACGTCATCAGCGTGCCGACGATCCCGTCCATCTACAAGGAGTCGTCAGCCGCCCGGGACGCGTTCTGCGCGGCTCTCGCGGCCAAGCTCATCGACAACAACCACAAGTTCTCCGGACAGGTCGCCCTCTGGGCCGCGGCGGCGATGTCCTGCGCCACCGCCGACTTCCCGCTGTCCAACTCGATGCCCGACCGCCAGCGCATCGACGCCCTGCTGGCCCGCTCGCCGTTCACCGT
Organism: Kribbella sp. NPDC023972; assembly: GCF_040639075.1. NCBI lineage: Bacteria > Bacillati > Actinomycetota > Actinomycetes > Propionibacteriales > Kribbellaceae > Kribbella > Kribbella sp. NPDC023972. Next base: position 87,924 of record NZ_JBEZZH010000001.1, read on the forward strand.
GAACGGCGGCGGACTGGCCTGAACAGCGGCAAGGGGTCGGGTCAGCGGCGGAGACGGCGCTGGTCGTCCTCCGGCACCGGCTCGGTCTCGCCGCGGAGGCGGCAGCAGAAGATGACGGAGTCGAGCAGCTTGGCCCGGCTCTGCTCGAACCGGCCGCGCGGGTTGGCGGCGCGGAGCTCGACCAGGTTCGCGCCGCCGAAACGGGTGCGCAGCTGCCGCGGGCTGGCGTAGATCCCGTCGACATACAGGTACGGCCGGGCCTGGATCGACATCCATTGCTGCCAGTTGGCGGCCCGATAGCTCGCACCGACAAATCCCAGATTCGGGTCGACCGCGGTGGTGAGCAACTGAACCGACGGAATCTCGCGCCGGATCACCTGCCGGACTTTGGACAGCAGGAAAGAGATCGCATTCGCCGGCGCCACGTCGAACGAATACACCCGGGAGACGTCCCAGGCCGCGCCCAGCGGCACCCCGAACTGGGTCTGCAACTGGCGCCCGACCCGCATCCATTCCAGCGGGGAAACACTGCACAGCGTCACCGGAAGCTTGTTCACCGGGTCCACCAGGGCGAAGTTCACCGACCCCGCACGGGCACTGCGCAGGTAATGCAAGCGGCTGAAGATCTGGTCCGCCTCGCTGTTCCCGAGGCGTACGAAACGCAGGTCGGAGAGCGGATACTTGTCTTTCGGAATGAGGTCTTCGATAGCCCGCTGATCGTGCCGTAACCGGACCGCGTTGCGATTCAGCTCGGCGATCACCGCGCCCCGCCCGACCATGCCGTTCGGGCGCGCGAGCCGGGGCAGATGGAGCAGCGTCCGGACACTCAGCGCCCGGCTCGGAACGCCGTGCCGGCGCACGGCATCGGCCAGCAGATCGGCGAAGTCCGGAGCATGCCTTCGGCAATCATCCAGCGAAAGCCGGGCTCCTGGAGACGGGGAAACTGCTGGGACTGGCGGCCGGGGAACGACCGTGGGAACCGCCGGACCGGCGGCACTGATGACCACGCGAGAATGCTAGCCGACAGTTGCCGCGTCGTCGCAACTTCCCAACTGGACGAGTTTTGGCGGCGTGTTGCACTCGGTCCTGCGGGTTGCTGCCAGTTGGCAGCCGGCGATTGCCAACTGGCAGAAAATGGTACGCCGAAACCTGCCAGCGTATCGCTGCGGTCGCCAAGCGGCGGCCGAGCGCACGGGCACGGCTGCCAAAATCATGTCCGGACAAAGAAGGCGATGCCAATTTTTCTGGATTGACAACCGATTGTCGTGGCGTTCACTGAAAGCGTAACCAAAAACGCCGACCCGCCGCCTTACTCTAACCAGTTCGCGGCGAATGACAAGCAGTCAAGGGAAGTGAATCGAAGGAAAAGAGGAAACGCCATGCCTCCCAACGAATTCGTCGCGACCATCGTCGTGCTGGCCAGTGCGATACTCCTGATCTCCTTCTGGAAACAAATCCTGTTCATCCTGCTCTTCGGAGTCGTCATGGTCTTCTGCTTCGGCCTCTACAACGTCGCCACCGCGATGGGACGCTGAATCAGCACCGGCTCCGCCTCACTCGACACCCGCCCGGGACTCCCCGGGCGGGTATTTTTTCGTAGGCTCGCAACGTGAGTGACTCCGCCGCGGATCTCAGCCTGACCGAGGTGCTCCAATTACTGGAGCAGCGCAAACTCTCCGCGCGCGAACTCGTCGAGGATTGCCTGCGCCGGATCGACCTGTCCGAATCCGCCATTCGCGCCTTCGTCACCCGCACCCCCGACCTCGCACTCGAGGCCGCGGACCGCGCCGACCAGGCCAGGGCGACGGGCGAGCCGGTCGGACCGCTGGCCGGCGTACCGGTCGCGGTCAAGGACGTCTTCCTGACCAAGGGCGTGCTCACCACCGCCGGGAGCCAGGTCCTGGCGAACTTCGTCCCGGCCGAGGACGCCGCGGTCTGGGAACGGCTCGCGGCCGCCGGTGCCGGCATGCTCGGCAAGACGACGACCCACGAGTTCGCCTACGGTACGGCGTCCTCTCCCACGGCCAATCCGTGGGACGTGCGTCGCACCCCGGGTGGATCGTCCGGCGGCTCGGCGGCAGCACTCGCCGGGCGGATGGTCCCGATCGCCACCGGGACCGACACCGGCGGCTCGCTGCGCATCCCGGCCGCCGCCTGCGGTGTTTCCACCCTCCGCAGCGCCCGCGGCCGTATCTCCCGGTACGGCGTCATCCCGCTGAGCCCGTCGTTCGACGTCGCCGGACCGATGGCCCGCCGGATGCTCGACATCTCGATCCTGATGCGGGTCCTGGCCGGCCATGACCCTCGCGACCCGGCCACCCTGGACGAACCGTGCCCGCCGTACCCGCTCGAACCACCGCACGACCTGACCGGTGTCCGCATCGGCCTGCCGATCGAGATGTCCTGGCAGCAGGTCGACGACCGGATCACGGTCGTTTGCCGGGACGCGCTCGATCTTCTGGTCAGCCGCGGCGCCGAACTGGTCGAGATCGAGAACCCGCCGAACGCGACGGTGGTGCTGGAGAAGTCCACCGGCGTCTTCGACACGATCAACGAGAGCGAAGCCCGCCAGATCCACGATCCGCTCGTCCCGCACAGCCACCTCTACACCCCGCAGGTCCGCGAACGCGTCCGCAAAGGCGAGGACATCCCGCGCCACCGCTACGACGAGGCCCTCCGGCTACGCATCCACTGGACCCGCGACTGGCGTCAACTCGTCCACGTCCATCGCCTCGATGCCATCGCGCACCCGACCATCGACGCGGCACCGCCGTTGATCGACCACACCCGGCCCCCGAAGGGCCCTCGCATCCGCCTGTCGGTTCCCTGGTCGATCGCCGACTTCCCGGCCCTCAGCGTCCCGGCCGGCTTCGACGCCCGCGGCCTGCCCGTGGGCCTGTCGCTGGCCGCTGTCCCCGAACGCGAAGCCGACCTCCTCGGCCTCGGCATCCGGATCGACGAGGATCTCCAACCCTGGCGGCACGGCCCACCGACCGTCGTCTGACTCACCAAGGTGTGGTCGGCAGAATCGGCTGTGCGGTGTGCAGGGGGTTGGGGATGGTGCCGGTGGTGGGGATGGGTGGGCGGGTGTCCAGGTCGGCGTAGCCGAGGGTCAGGCGGTAGCCGTTGAGCGGGTAGCGGGCGAAGGTTTCGGCGAGGAGGGCAGTGGCTGCCAGGCGGTCGGCGTACTGGGGGAAGGTTTGGCCGTAGAGCTCGACTTCTCCGTGGGCCATGCCCCAGAAGTCTGCTGGGTCGAGGAGGCCGGTGTCTGCCAGGAGGTCGGCGAGGGGGTTGAGGACGCCGAGGAGGAGGGCGTCGACGAGGTACTGGCGGAGGATGTGCCAGGGCTTGCGCGGCAGCACGCGGTCGTGCGAATCGGGTTCAATGCCTCGGGCAACGACCTCGTCGGTGGAGACATTGATGTCGTCGACCAGATCCTTGATCACGATGCGCGCGGGCAGCCCCTCGGGGCCGCAGATGACCGCAAGGTTCTCGCCGTGCGGATTCACCGTGATGCCGTAGTGGTGCATCAGGTGCAGCAGTGGCCGGAGGAGAGCCGAGAGCAGGTGCGAGACCCATTCCCGCGGGTCCGCGCCGGACTTCTCGATGAGGGCTTGGACGAGTGGACCGTCCGGGGTCGTGTGCAGTACAGCGGCCAGCGCCCAAGCCGTCTCGTTCGGGTGCAGCCGCGGGTCGAGCGGATCACGCCAGATGCAGCCCAGCGTCTCGGTCCACTGGTAAGGGATGCCGGGCGCGGTCGACAGTTGCGGGTGGCGGACGGTGACAGACGCGACCTCACCGAGCAATTCGGTGCCGAGCCGGCCAAGCACCTCGTCGCGGTGCCACAGGCCGCGCAACCACTGGGTGATCATCGGCGCCGCCAGCGTGCAGTGCTCGGGGATGCCGCGATACACCGACGTGTTCAGGATCTTCAGCGGCAGCTTCACCTGGTAGCGCAGCGGCTGGGAGATGTTCACCATCGTCCGGATCGACTGCGTCGGCAGGTAGTCGTCCGGCCCCTCCCCCAGTACGACGATCTCGCCGCCGGCCAGCTCCCGCGCCCACTGCGTCCGTACGACGTGGTCCAGCTGCCACGGGTGACACGGCAACCACACATACGAGTCGGGATCGACCAGCTTCCCCCGGAACGCCTCCAGCACCTCAGGACCCAGCTCACGCCCGACCACCGAGTGCTCCGACAGGTCCGGCGTACCGCGGAACTCCGCAAGCCCACGCCGTACGGCGAGCCACACCAGTCGCAGCGGCGTGCGAGCCTCGGGCGCATAACGCAAGCTGTCCTCGGCCGAGAACCCCAGTCGCCCCTTGTTGGCCACCAGCAGCGGATGTCCGGTCAGATGCCCTTCCAGCCGGCTGTGGTGCAGATCCAGCAACTCAGACCGTCCGGCGGCTGTAGTAGCCATCCGTACGTCGGCCGCCAGTGTGCTGGCCAACTCCGCCACGTACCCGGCCACAGTGGACCCGTCCAGCCCCAGTACGCCGGCCGCATCGACCAGGAACTGCACTGGGTCGGTCGCGACCTCACTCTCGTCGTTGCCCAGGATCCCGGCAGTGGTACGTCGTACTGAGTCAGGAGCCACCCGCCAACTGCCGAAGGCACCGCGGGTCGCGGCGAACGTGTAGGACACGGCTCCGAGGTCGAGGCGATTGTCGACCGGCTGCAGCAGGTTCTCGGTGCAGAACTGAGAGATCAGCTTCGCCAGCAACTCTGACGAACACCTGGTCCATTCACTCATCCGGGGATGGCGAAGCTCGTGAACGCGGTGGACTTGGGCAGGCGGAACACCTCACGTCCGGCGACCGCGTTCAGGATCGTGGCGTTGCGGATGGCCCCGATACCGAGGTCAGGTGCCGCGACACCGTGACTGTGCAGGTCGGCGTTCGAGACGAACATCCGGCCGGCCAGAGAATCGTCGGTAGCGACGCTGTGATCCCTGTTGATCATCCACCGGCCGGCGGCGTCGCGCCGTACGCGATCCTCCAACGCACTCATGAAGGGCAGCGGCCGGTTGCGGTAACCAGTTGCCGCGACCACCGCGTCGCAGAAGTGCTGGAAGTTCTTCCCGCTGTCCGTGTGGTGCAGCGTCAGCTCCACGCCGTCGGCACGCGCCACAGCGGACACCACGGCAACACCGCACTGCAACTCGACGGGCGCGACCGGGGCGGCACCGAGGTCTCGCTGGTAGAGCACGTCGTGGATGTCGTCGAGAGTGTCCGACGAGATGCCTTTGTAGTGCCTCCACTGCTCCTTGACCAGCTTGTCGCGCGTCGGCTCGTCCAGTGCGTGGAAGTAGTCGACGTACGACGGTGTCGTCATCTCGAGCACCAGCTTCGAGTAGTCCAGCGGCGCGAACGACGGTGTACGAGTCAGCCACGACACCGCGGGCCCGCCGGCCGCGTTGGCACGCAGCAGGTCGAGTGCGCACTCGGCACCGGACTGCCCCGATCCGACCACCGTCACGCGGCCTGCACGCAGCAGGTCCTCCCGCCGGAACAGATAGTCCGCCGAGTGCAGGAAGCGCTCCGACGGCAGACCGCTCAACGCAGCAGGGACGAACGGCTCAGTACCCACGCCGACCACCAGATGCCGCGCCTCGAACGTCTCCACCCCGTCCCCACGTTCCACAGTCAGCTCGAACACCGAGCCGTCCCACGACACGTCCCTGACGTGGTGACCGAAGTGCAACGAGTCCAGCTGGGCGGCGCACCAACGCAGGTAGGCCTCGTACTCACGCCGGGTCGGGTGGAATTTCTCCCGCACATAGAACTGATACAGCCGGTCGTTGTCGCGCAGGTACGACAGGAACGACAGCGGGTGCGCCGGCTCGACCAGGCTCACCAGGTCGGCCAGGAATGACACCTGCAGCATCGCGTCGTCGAACATCAGCCCGCGGTGCCAGGTGAACTCCGGGCGGCTGTCCAGCACCGCGATGCGTACGTCGTCCACACCGTCGGCCAGTGCGGCCAGTCCGAGGTTGAACGGGCCGCAGCCGATCGCGATCACGTCATAAGGGGCGGTACTCATGTTCATGCCTCCACGGTCCGGGTGCGGACCATCAGTAGTGCTGTCTTCTCGGGAAGCTGTAGCTCCCCTTGGCTGACGAAGCCGGCCGCGGCGAACGCGCGGACGGACTGGGTGTTGTCGATGTCGGGCTCGGCCACGACCCGACGGCAGTCCGGGTCGGTTCCGAGGAGCGCGTCGGCGAGGGCCCGTAGCAGCCGGCGTCCCAGCCCTCGACCGATCCGCGTGACCTCGCCGATGGCGACGTGGACTCCCCAGTCGTGCTCGTCACTCGGGTAGTACTCGGCCAGTCGGTCGTGCCTCACCCGGTAGAGCTCGACGTACCCGAAGTCCTCCGAGTCGACCGCTGCCACACAGGGGATCGAGTGCTCGCCCGCTGCTTGACTGCTCAGATCCTGCGCCCAGCGCTCCTCCGGCCAGTCCTGCTGCCACCACCGCTGGATGTGCGGCTGCGCCATCCAGTACGCGATCTTGGCTGCATCCTCGGGACCGGCGGGTCGCAGGTCGAAGCCGTTGTCCAGGTGGAGCATCGGGTTGAGGTCGCACCTCATCGCAGCGGGTTCGGAATCTCGAGGTACACCGACTGAGCGTCCAGCGGCGCGACCACCTCATCGATGCCGCGCAGTCGGGTCAGCATGTTCGCCTTGCACGGCAGGGTCTCTGCCTCCAGCCAGCGCCGCGCAAGCCGATCACCATCCGGCCCAGCAGCCTTCAGCAACGGCAGGGCCAGGGTCAGCCGGTCACGCACGACACCAAGTAGCGAGTCTTCATCCGCGACCCCGTCATAAGCCAGACACCCCACGACGGCCAGCGCCTGGTTGTGCAGCAGGTAATAGGTCAGTCGATCGTCGACAATCGGATCATCGACCACAGCCAGCGTGGAGTCCCGCAGCCCGGTCACGGCCAACAGCCCAGGCAGGTACGACGAAGCCAGGTAGTACCCCTGGTTGTCGCGATAGGCGCCACCCTTGATCCGATCCACACCGTCCAACCGCACCAATGTGTTCTGCTGGTGCGCCTCCAGCCCGATGCCCGTCTCGGCGTACAGCTGCAGCATCGGGATCAGCACGTTGTCGATGTACGTCGCCACCCAGTCGGCCGGGTCCTCAGCGGCGTACTCACTCAACCGGCTGACCCGACCGGGCCGTGGTGCGACCAGACCGGCCAGGCACGCGTAGCTGTTGACGTCAGCCGGCACCTCCCGTACGGCGACGTCCAGACCGGTCAGCGTCGGACCACCCTCGTCGAGGGCCACCCACGCGGGATCGCGGACGATGGTGAACCGCGGGTGTGCGGTCGCCGTACCAGCGTTGTACGCCGCGTCCAGCAACCTGTTGATCTCCAGACCGCGGCGCAGTTCGGTCGGTGTCGACTCTCGGCGTGAGTTCGTGATGCGCAAGCCCAGTGACAGCTTCAGCATCACCGGCAGGTCCGGGTGGTACACGGTCCGCAGGCTCGACGTCGGGTACCACTGAGCGCCCTGCGGGCCTAGCGATTTCACGCGGCCTTCTTCAATGAGCTTCGCCACCCGCGGGCGCTGCAGCACGGCCGCGGCCTGCCACGGGTGCGCCGGGATCAGCACCCGGCCGGCCGACGGAGTGATACCGGCCAGCGCGCCCATCAACTGCAGAGCGTCCAGTCCCTGCAGGGCGGGCGCGCCGGCCACCTGGTCCGACGACACCAGTTCGGCGTCGGCTTCGAACCAGTGCACCGCGAAGCGGCCGCCGAGCTCCGGTGAGTACGCCGCCAGCTCGTCACCGCTCAGTCCGTCCCGGCTCTTCGGCGCCGGATGGTTCAGATGCCCGAACAGCAGCGCCTGCTCCATCTCCAGGAAGCGCCCCGGACCACGCTCGCCGTCAGCCTCGACGAACAGTTCGACGTTGCGGACCGACTCCGCGGTCCGGGCCGCGAGATCCTCGACCTCGGCCGGATCGGCACCGGCCGACAGCAACCGGACCAGGTCCTCCGGCGCCGGCGGCACGCCGTCCACCAGTACGTCGGTGAACTGGTGCAGGCCGGTCCGCGACGCATGCTCGACCCGGACCGTCACGGTCGAGTCGCCCACGTCGAACGCCAGCGGACCGACCGCGACCGGGATCGGTGTCTCCCGCGTGTAGCACCGCAGGATCGCATTCAAGTGGGCAGTAACTGCTGCCGAGGTCATGGGGCCTCCCGGCCTGGACTGAGGAGCGGAGCGACGGTCATGGGGCCCTCCCGCCCTGGACTGAGGAGCGCAGGGAGCGCAGCGACCGGAGTGACGAGGGAAGGGCGGGAGGCAAGGGCCCCATGACCCGCCGGCGCCGAAGGCCCGGCCAAAAGTACTGTCACGCCGCTCCTTCGCCAGTCGCCGCCCGGACGTCGAGGCCGGTGGCCACGACCTGATCGAGCAGGTCCTCGATGTCCGACGCGGTGGCGTTCGGGTTCAGCAGCGTCAGCTTCAACGCGACCGCCGCCGGGCGGCCGCCGCGGGCCGGCAGCTTGGTCCGGCCGATCAGTACCCGCCCGGACGTCAGCAACCGGCGCCGGACCTCACCCTGGAGGGCGTCCACCGAGGAACCCTCCAGCCCCTGCCCGGCGACCCGGAACAACACCGTGGTCAGGGTCACCGGCGCCAGCAACTCGAGGTTGCTATCGGCAACGACTCTGGCCGCGGCGGCGTGCGCGAGCTCGTGGCAGGTGTCGAGCATCTTGCCCAGTCCGGCCCGTCCGTATGCCGTCAACGTGGTGGCGACTTTGACCGCGTCCGGACGGCGGGTGGTCTGCAGGCTCCGGCCGAGCAACCCGTCCAGACCGGAGTCGATGTCGTCGGCCGGGTTCAGGTAGTCGACCGAGCGGCCGAAGGAGGCGAACCGGTTCCTGTCCGCCACCAGCAGCACGCTGGTCGCGGCCGGCTGCCAGCCGATCTTGTGCAGATCCAGCGTCACCGAGTCCGCCTGGGACAGGTCGGCCAGCAGCGGCGCGAGCTGGTCGGAGAACAAGGCCCCGAATCCGTACGCCGCGTCCACGTGCACCCAGGCGCCGTACTCCCGGGCCAGCTCCGCGATCGGCGCGATCGGGTCGACCGAGCCGTAGTCCGTCGTACCGGCCGTCGCGACCACCGCGACCGGGGTGCGGCCCGGTTTGGCGAGTTCGTCGGCCAGCACGTCGGTCCGCATCCGGAAGTTCTCGTCGGCGGCGATCGTGACCGCGGCCTCCTCCCCGAGCCCGAGGGCGGCGCAGGCTCGCTGGACCGAGAAGTGGGCCAACTCGGAACAGAACACCACCGGGTGATCGAGTCCTTGCAGGCCATGACGCCGTACGTCGACACCGACAGCGGCGGCCGCGCTGTCGCGGGCGATCAGTACGGCGAGCAGGTTGGAGATCGAACCACCCGGGGTGAGTACGCCGTCCGCGTCCGGACCGAAACCGGCCAGGCCGGCCAGCGCCTTGACCACCCACTGCTCGATCGCCAGCGTCGCCGGACCGGAGTCGTAGGTGTCCATCGACGCGTTGCTCGCCGAGGCCAGCGCGTCCGCGTCGACCGCGACCTGCAGCACCGGCGGCTGCAGGTGGGCCGCGGCGTGCGGGTGGCTCAGATCGATACCGCTGTCCGCCAGCAGCCCCGCGATCAGATCGAGGGCGGCCGACTCCCCGACGCCGGTCGAGGGGATGCGCGGTTCCCCCAGCACGGCGGCGGTCCGCCGCAGTACGTCGGCAGGCGTGCCGGCCGGCAACGGCCCACGGCCTGGATCGGCGACGGTCGAGGCCAGCGGCCACGAAGTGAACGGGCTGCGCACCGGGGCGGGCAGCGCAGTCAGACGCGCGGGTTGCGGCATCCAGATCTCCCGAGGAGTTGTTAGGTAAACCTTAGTAAGGCAGACCTAACTTAGTCGGGTCGATCAGTATCGTGTCAACTCCGCTGCGTGGCGGTCCAGCAGCTGAAACCTCACCCCAGCAAGGGAATCAACGCCCGTACGGGCTCCGAGTCAGCACGAATGTGGCGAGGTTCACGTGGCTGACCTCCCGCCCCTCCCGCACCACTCGTAACTTCTCCCCGGCAAAATAGCCGTCGCGGCCCTCGTAAAGATCCGGACCGATCGGCGAGAACCTCGAGGTCAGCGCGCCGGACAGCTGCAGGATGCCGCCCGAGACAGTCATCGCCAGTGGCGAGTTTCCCCAATACCAGTGGCCCAGCAGCTCTTCGCCCTGGTCGAGCGCCGGCTCGGGCACCCACTCCTGCGCGAGGATCGGTTCGTGGGTGACCAGAGTGCGCAGCAAGTCCGGCGGCAACGACGCGACCCGGCCGTACGTCGCGTTGCCCAAGGTCACCGCGCCGATCCGGCGGACCCGGTCGACGAACAGGCCGGCCAGGAAGCCGGGCATCGAGCCGGTGTGGCCGATCAGGAGGTACGGATCGTCGGCGATCAACCGCAGGCCGAGGCCGTACGACGCGGTCAGGCCTTCGCGTGGATCGGCGGCCGACACCGCCGCCATCTCCTCGACCGTGTCCCGGCTCAGCACCTCATACACCGGGTCGATCCAGAACATCGCGTACTTCGCCAGGTCCTCGATCGTGCTCCACAGCTGCCCGGCCGGCGCCATCGCACCGGCGTCGTACGCCGGCTCCTCCATCAGCTGACCGCTGAACGGGTGCACCGAGTACCCCTGCGCCGACGGGTTCGCCGGGAAGTACGTCGTACGCCGCATCTCCAACGGGTCGAGGATGCGCTCCTGGACCAGGTCGAGCCAGGACGCGCCACGCAACCGGGCGGCGATCTCGCCGAGCAACGCGTAGCCGAGGTTCGAGTAGTGGTGCCGGCGGTCGGCCGGGCCGGCCGCCTGCGACTCGTCCATCGCCGCGGTCAACTGCTCGAACGAGACCCCCGGATTGCGTTCCCACCAAGGGCCTTCCGGCTCGGCGTTCATACCACCGCTGTGGGCGAGCAGATGCCGGATCGTCCTGTCCCCGAACGCGATCCCGGGCAGATGCTTGCCCACGGCATCGTTCAGCGCGAGCAGCCCGTCGTCCCGGCACTGCAGCACCAGGATCGCCGTCAGCGTCTTCGTGATCGACCCGATCCGGTACTGCACGTCCGGACCGGGCGCACCGCCGTCGGCTGTGGCGAACCGCCCGCGCGACCCGGTCCACACCAGCGAACCGTCTCGGACCACTCCGGCGTTGACCGACGGCAACTTCCATTCGCTCTGCGCCGTCGCGATCTCGGCGTACAGAGAAGCGGCGGTGTCAGGACGTACAGAAGTCACTCAAAGGCCTCCGGGGCTGGGCAGGAGCAGATGAGGTTGCGGTCGCCGTACGCGCCGTCGATCCGGCGGACCGGCGGCCAGTACTTCGACGTGCGGTCGACCGAGCGCGGGAACGCCGCCTCCTCGCGAGTGTAGGCGTGCTCCCACTTGTCGTTGATCACCGACTCGGCGGTGTGCGGCGCGTTCACCAGCGGGTTGTCCGCGGCCGGCCACTCTCCCGCCGCGACCCGGTCGATCTCGTGCCGGATCGCGATCATCGCGTCGCAGAACCGGTCCAGCTCACCCAGGTCCTCGGACTCGGTGGGCTCGACCATCAGCGTGCCGGCCACCGGGAACGACATCGTCGGCGCGTGGAAGCCGTAGTCGATCAGCCGCTTCGCGACATCGTCGACCGTGATGCCGGTCTCCTTCGTCATCGGCCGCAGGTCGAGGATGCACTCGTGCGCGACCAGGCCGTTCTCGCCCGTGTACAGGACCGGGAAGACACCCTCGAGCCGCTTGGCCACGTAGTTGGCCGTGAGGACCGCGGCCTTGGTGGCGGCGGTCAGCCCCTCGGCACCCATCATCCGGATGTACGCCCACGAGATCGCCAGCACACCGGCGGACCCGAACGGCGCCGCGCTGATCGGGCCGACACCGGACTCCGGCCCGGCCTGGTCCAGCAGCGGATGGTTCGGCAGGTACGGCGCCAGGTGAGCGGCCACGGCCACCGGACCGACACCCGGACCACCGCCGCCGTGCGGGATGCAGAACGTCTTGTGCAGGTTCAGGTGGCTGACGTCGCCGCCGAACTCACCGGGTTTCGCGAGGCCGAGCAGGGCGTTCAGGTTCGCGCCGTCGACGTACACCTGACCGCCGTGGTCGTGGACGATCTGGCAGACCTCGGTGACGCTCTCCTCGTACACGCCGTGCGTGGACGGGTAGGTGATCATGATCGCGGCCAGCTTCGCCGCGTGCTCGGACGCCTTCACCCGCAGGTCGTCCAGGTCGATCGTGCCGTCGTCGTTGCCCTTGACAACGACCACCTTCATGCCCGCCATCACCGCGGAGGCCGCGTTGGTGCCGTGCGCGCTGGCCGGGATCAGGCAGACGTTGCGGTCCTCGTCGCCGTTGGCCCGGTGGTAGCCGCGGATCGCGAGCAGGCCGGCCAGCTCACCCTGCGAGCCCGCGTTCGGCTGGATCGACACCTTCGCGTAGCCGGTCACCTCGGCCAGCCAGCGCTCCAGCTGACCGATCAGCTTCACGTAGCCGGCCGCGTCCTCGATCGGTGCGAACGGGTGCAGGTCGGCGAACTCCGGCCAGGTGACCGGCTCCATCTCGGTGGTCGCGTTCAGCTTCATCGTGCACGAGCCGAGCGGGATCATGCCGCGGTCCAGCGCGTAGTCGTAGTCGGACAGCTTGCGCAGGTACCGCAGCATCGCCGTCTCGGACCGGTGCGTGTTGAACACCGGGTGGGTCAGGTAGTCCGACGTACGCCGTACCGCCTCGGGCAGCGCGGCCGTCTCGAGCCCGCCGTCGTACTTGAGGTCGAAGGCGTCGCAGACCGAGCGGAGAGCGTGTGCGTCGGTCTTCTCGTCGCAGGAGATGCCGACGTGGTCGGCGTCGACGAGGCGGAGCCAGATCCCGTTCTGGCGGGCGGCGTCGACCACGTCCGCGGCACGGCCGGGGACGCGGGCGAGCACGGTGTCGAAGAAGTTGTCGTGGACCACCTCGACACCGCCGGCCCGCAGCGAGGCGGCCAGCTTGCCGGCGTAGTCGTGGACGCGTTCGGCGATCGCCTTCAGGCCGTCCGGCCCGTGGTAGACCGCGTACATCGACGCGACCACGGCCAGCAGGACCTGCGCCGTACAGATGTTCGAGGTCGCCTTGTCCCGGCGGATGTGCTGCTCACGGGTCTGCAGCGCGAGCCGGTACGCCGGGGAGCCGTTGGCGTCGATCGAGACGCCGACCAGGCGACCCGGCAACGACCGCTCGAGACCGGTGCGGACGGACATGAAGCCGGCGTGCGGACCGCCGTAGAACAGCGGTACGCCGAAGCGCTGGGACGACCCGATCACGATGTCGGCGCCGGCCTCACCCGGTGCCTCGAGCAACGTCAGGGCGAGCAGGTCCGACGCGACCGCGACCAGGGTGTCGCGCTCGTGCGCGGCGGCGATCAGCGGCTTGAGATCGCGAACCACACCGCCGGAGCCCGGGTACTGCACCAGGAAGCCGAAGAAGTCACCCTCGGGCAGGCCGTCGGTGGTGTCGGCGACCACGACCTCGATCCCGAGTGCCTCGGCCCTGGTCTGGACGACCGCGATGGTCTGCGCGAAGCAGTCGGCGTCGACCAGGAAGCGGTCTGACTTGCTCTTCTTGTTCGACCGGTGCGCCAGCGTCATCGCCTCGGCGGCCGCGGTGCCCTCGTCGAGCAGCGACGCGTTCGCGGTCGGCAGACCGGTCAGGTCCGACACGACGGTCTGGAAGTTCAGCAGCGCCTGGAGCCGGCCCTGGGAGATCTCCGGCTGGTACGGCGTGTAGGCCGTGTACCAGGCCGGGTTCTCGACCAGACGGCGGACGATGACGGACGGGGTGAAGGTGCCGTAGTACCCCTGGCCGATCATCGAGGTGGCCACGTTGTTCCGGGCGGCCAGCTGGCGCAGCTCGTGCAGCGCGTCGACCTCGGAGGCCGGGTCGGGCAGCCGGAGCGCCTCGGCGGACCGGATCGACGCGGGGACAGCGGCGTCCACCAGCGCGTCGACGTCGTCGTACCCGAGCAGCTGGACCATCCGCGCGACCTCGTCCGGGCGCGGTCCGATGTGGCGGTCGGCGAAGGCGGCCGAGACCTGTGGGGTGTCATTCACTAGAGGCTCCGTTGCTGACAATGCTGCCGGTGGCCTCCCCCTCTGTCACGCCCGGTGCGCGCTCCAGAGTCGCCTGTGGCACTCGGTCCTGTGGCCTGAGAGGTTCCGGGGAGGAATTGCCCCTTCGGCGCCCGGGTCAACGGGTCTCTCCCGAATGCTGTGTACGGCGTGTCCGAGGCTACCAGGAATCCCCGAACAGTTCGGGCAGCAGCCGCCGCGCGACCGGCCTCGCCGCCGCGACCTGCTCGGCGGTGGCCGACGTCATCGGCCAGCGAACCCGGGTGCCGACGTCGGCCCAGCCACCGACCGCGGCCAGGAACTTGTCCAGCGCCGGGTTGGACAGCCCGGCCTTCTGCAGCGGTACGACGTGCTGGGCGAAGAACTCACCGATCCGGCGCTCGACGTCCAGATCGTGAGCGTGCGAAACCGCGCCGTTGGGCGACAGCGCCGCGACGTTGGAGTAGCTGCCGTGTGCGCCGAGTAGCGACATGCTGGCGAGGAAGTGACCGGGCACGAAGATCGACAACCGGGATTTCGTTGCCTCGTCGAACCATGCCTTACCGCCACCGGCGGCCTTGAGTCCGATCAAGCTCGGCACCGCGGCGGCCAGGGAGCTCAACAGGTGAGGACCGACGGTGGTCTTCGCATGCGGTGGGTTGTAGAGCACGAGCGGGACGTCACCGGCCGCGTCTGCCGTACGCCGGAGAAAGTCCAGGACCTCTTGTTCACTCAGCGGGAGCCAGTCCGGGACGATCACCTGGATCGCACCCGGGTCGAGTGCGGCTGCTCGTCGTACCCGGTCCAACTGCAGTTGGGCGGACGGATGACTCGCGCCGATCTGGAACTGCTTGCCGGTGGCCGCCAGCACCTCGTTGATCCGGTCGAACTCGTCCTCGGTCAGGGTCTGGAACTCCCCCGCCGTGCCGTGGGCGTACAGGCCGTCCAGTTCGGTGACGGCCAGCGTGGCCGCCTGGGCCTCCAGCCGGCGGTAGTCGATGGAGTCGTCGGCGTTGAGCGGCAGCAACAAAGTCGCCCACACACCGCGCAGTGTTTCGGCGGTGAGTGGGCGCACGGTGTTCTGGAAGGAGTCAGCCGGTCATGCGAGCGCGACGGCGGGCGGCGAGCTCGTCGTTGGCGTGGTGGTCGTCGTCGTGACCGTCGGCACGCTCGGTGGGCAGCTCGGACAGCGAGCCCTCGACCTCGCGCCAGACGCCGCCGAGCGCGATACCGAACACGCCCTGGCCGCCGGCCAGCAGGTCGATCACCTCGTCCGGCGAGGTGCACATGTAGACCGAGGCGCCGTCGCTCATCAGGGTGATCTGGGTCAGGTCGTCGATCCCGCGCTTGCTCAGATGGGCGATCGCGGTCCGGATCTGTTGCAGTGAGATCCCGGCGTCGAGCAGCCGCTTGATCACCTTCAGCAACAGTACGTCACGGAAACCGTACAACCGTTGCGTGCCCGAACCGGTCGCCGGGCGCACCGACGGCGCGACCAGGCCGGTGCGGGCCCAGTAGTCGAGCTGACGGTAGGTGATCCCGGCCGCGGCGCACGCCGTCGGTCCGCGGAACCCGACATCCTCCGGCATCGGCCGCAGGTCGTCGTCGAAGAGCAGACCCTGGACGCCGGCGGTAGCGGCCGCCTCGGCGTGTGCTTCGGACGTCGACTGCGCCGTCAGATCCGTGTCGCCGGTGCGTGTCACGCCTGAGCCTCCCTGGGTACCGACTGGAACGGGTCACATCCGTGGAGTGACAACACCCCACAACTCCTTCAAGGTAAGCCGCCGATCAGGGAGGGTCAACGATCACAGCCCTGGTCCGAGAGCGTGTCGCGACCCTGACCTCAATCGTTACCTGCCGTGCCTTGTACCAGACCGTTCAAATCTGCCTCGACCGAGCGGTCCAGTGGTCAGCTCTTGTCGAAGTCCTCGGGCGTCACCTGGTCGAGGAACTCGCGGAACCGCTCGACCTCCTCTTCCTCCTCCACCTCGTCGGTGCCGGCCGCCTCACTGTCCGGAACCGGGATACCGGCCTCGGCCAGGATCTCCTCGGTGCAGAACACCGGGGTGCCGGTGCGCAGCGCCAGTGCGATCGAGTCCGACGGGCGTGCCGAGATCTCGGTCTTGTCGTCGAACACCAGGATCGCCTCGAACACGCCGTCGGTCAGGTTCACGATCCGGACCTGGCTGAGGGTGTGCCCGAGCACCCGGATGGTCTCGGCGAAGAGGTCGTGCGTCAGCGGCCTGGGCGGCTCCATCCCCTGCTGGGCGAAAGCGATCGCACTCGCCTCGGCCGCACCGATCCAGATCGGCAGGTACCGCTCGCCCCCGACCTCCCGGAGCAGCACGATCGGCTGACTCGAGGGCATCTCAACCCGGACTCCGACCACGTCGACTTCGCGCACACCTTCAGCCTACTCCGACGCCCAGCCGCGAGCAGTCCCACGGGTGCGCCCAACTCGGTGGGCATCCCCTCAACTCGGACGTCCCCCCAAGATTCCGAGGGCACACCCCCGATCCAAGGGGTCATCCCCTCAACTCGGTGGTTGCCCACTAAGAATCCGAGGGGGCAACCCCCGACCCGAGGGGTTATCCCTGCGGATTGGGGGTTTGCGGGTGGGTCAACGAGGCAGACGGGAGCGGACCAGGGCGGCGTGCAGGCGGACGGCCAGGGCGGCGAGTTCCTCGGTCTTCTCGGTACGGCGGGGGCCGGTGACCTGCTCGATCAGGCCTGCCTCGCGGTCGGCCGCAGTACGGAACAGGCGCAGGTGGCGCGGCTCGATGCCGTACCGCGCGAACTCGCCGGCCAGCTTGGCGACCAGGATCGCGTCCCCGTCGTAGTGGTTGCCGCGGGCCACCACCAGTCCGTGGTTCTCCAACTGGTCGAGCAGGTCGGCCGGGATGTCCGCAGCGGCCCGCAGCTCCTCCCGGGTCAGCTTGAGCTCGGTGCCGTAGGCACCGAAGTCCTCGGCGGACGGCAGACCGGGGGTCTCCGGGACCGAACTCGGCGCGACCGGCGGGCCGCTCGCCGACGGCTGCAGGCCGCGATCCATCGCGGCCAGGTGCTCCTTGATGACCCGCAGCGGCAGGTACTGGTCACGTTGCGCGGTCAGCACATAACGCAACCGCTCCACGTCCGCGGCGCTGAACTTGCGGTAGCCCGATGCGGTGCGGGCCGGCGTCACCAGCCCCTCGGCCTCGAGGAAGCGGATCTTGGAGATGGTGACGTCGGCGAACTCGGCCTGCAGCAGCTGCAGCACCGCACCGATGCCGCGACCTTCCGCGGACGGCTCAGGCTTGGCCACTGGCGTAGTACACCAGCCGGTACTTGCCGATCTGGACCTCGTCCCCATTGTTGAGCTGGACCTCGTCGATCCGGTCACGGTTCACGTAGGTGCCGTTCAGGCTGCCCACGTCGCGGACCTTGACGCCGTACGCGTCCCGGCGGAACTCCGCGTGCCGGCGCGACACGGTCACGTCGTCGAGGAAGATGTCGCTGTCCGGGTGCCGGCCGGCGGTCACCACGTCGACGTCGAGCAGGAACCGGCTGCCCGCGTTCGGCCCGCGCTGGACGATCAGCAGGGCGGACCCGGCCGGCAGGGCGCCGACCGCTGCCTCGTCGGCCGCCGACAGCGGCTCACCGGTGCCGGCGGGCTCCGGCTCGGCACCGATCGGGGTGAGCATCGCGGTGTCGGTGACACCGGGCGTCGCCGGGGTTGCCGTCGTGCGGTCCGCGCCAGGGAGCATCGCTCCGCACTGCGAGCAGAACCGGCTGCCCTCGGAGTTCTCGTGCCCGCACTGGTTGCAGAACGGCATGCTGTGATCCTCCCGATCGCCGGCGGTCCGGCGACGTTTTCAATAGACCCCGTATGACAAGTGTGGACTCGGAAACGCGAACCTCAACCCTCTACCAGCGGTTGAGGTCCGGCCAACCTATCAGTTCGTTCCAGGCCGGCTCCGCCCGGTCCGCACGCTGCGTACCCGGCCGGTTCCGGCCTGCTCGGCTCAGCTCTGGTCGAGCTGGCCCTGGTACGTCTCGGCGTCCATCAACGCATCGACCTCCTCGGCGTCCTCGACCTCGATGTCGAGCAGCCAGCCCTCGCCGTACGGGTCGGTGTTGACCAGGTCCGGCTGGTCGGCCAGGGACTCGTTCACCGCGGTCACGGTGCCGTTGACCGGCGCGAACAGGTCGCTCACGCTCTTGGTCGACTCCAGCTCGCCGCAGGCGTCGCCGGCCCGCACTTTGCTGCCGACCTCGGGCAGCTGCACGTACACGATGTCGCCGAGCGCGTCCTGCGCGAAGTCGGTGATGCCGACCCGCACCGGTCCGTCGCCGCCGGCCTTCACCCACTCGTGCTCGGGCGTGTACTTCAGGTCTTCGGGGTACACCTTCGTCCTCTTTCGCTCAAGGCACCGCTACTTGGTCGGGCTGGCTTACTTGGTCGGGCTGGGCGCCGGGCGAGCGTAACGATGCTCCTCGGGCACGTGCAAGGCGGTGATCTGGACCAGCGGCAGCTCGTTCACCTCGGCCGTTCCGCCCACCTGCGGGCCGGTCACCTCACTGACCAGACCGCCCGGGAAGTTGGCCGCCTCGGACAGGTTGTGCGACTCCCCGATGGCTTCGATCACGTACGGCGAGTTGACCTTCTGGCCGTCGATCCGGATCCCCGGCGCGTCGTCGACGAAATCGGTACTGGCGACCACCCGGACCGAGCCGTTGATCTGGATCGCCTCGGCACCGGCGTCGCGCAGTTCCTCGATCGCGTCCAGCAGGTTGCTCGAGCTCATCTTGCTCTCGGGGTCGTTCAGCGTGATCCGCACCCCCGGGCCCTGCGCGGGCAGGGTGCCGGCCAGGATGCCGAGCACCCGGATCTGCGCCTCGGCCTGCTCGCGGGCGGTCTGCGCCTTGTCCGCGCTGGACGACAGCGAGTTCTTCCGCTCCTCCAGCTCGGTGATCTCGCTCTCCAGCCGGCGGGTGTTCTGGCCCAGGCCGTCCAGGATGGCGATCAGGTCCTCGCGGCGGGCGTTCTGGTAGCCGTCGTCGGCCCGGTTCACCCGGACCTGGACGACCGCCATACACGCGACCAGCGCAAGCACCACGGCCACGATCGCCTGACCGCGGGACGGCTTGAAGCCTGCCTTCAGCCGCCGCAACGCCAGGTTCGGCGTCCGCGGTTGCTTCGGCGCCGGCATCGGCGTCGGCTCGTCCGGATGTGGCGCCTCGGCCGCGGGCGTCGTACCGGGCTTGGGGTCCGGGGTGGGGTCTGGTTTGTCGTCGCTCATGTCAGGCCCTGAAGACGTGCCGGCGGATCGCGGCCATGTTGGTGAAGATGCGGATGCCCAGGACGACGACCACGCCCGTGGACAGCTGGGAGCCGACGCCGAGCTGGTCGCCCAGGTAGACGATCAGCGCGGCGATCAGCACGTTGGAGATGAACGAGACGACGAACACCTTGTCGTCGAAGATCCCGTCCAGGAACGCACGCAGCGCGCCGAACACCGCGTCGAGCGCCGCCACCACCGCGATCGGCAGGTACGGCTGAGCCCACTCCGGTACGTCGGGCGCGACCAGCAAGCCGATCACGACCCCGATCACCAGTCCGAGTACGGCGATCATCTCGGTCCACTCACCTTCGCGTAGCGCAACGCGATGGTCGCATCGGCGGGCACCAGCAAGGATTCCTCCGTCGTGATCGTCATCCGGACATCGAAGTTGCTGACCAGGTACTGCACCCACTGACCGCCCGAGCTCTGGGCGAACCGGGCCGGCAAGGTCGCGGTGTCCCCGATCGCGAGCACCGTGTACGGCGGCGTCAGCGAGCTGTAGTCGACCGTGATCGCACTGCCGGCGCCACGGATCGCGGTCATCGAGGTGAGCCGGTGACCGTTCACCGAGATCGCCTCCGCGCCGGCCGTCCACAGGCCGTTGACCAGCTGCTGCAGGTCGACGTCCAGCAGGCGGCCTTCCTTGTCCGCGTCCTTCGCGTCGTCGACCACGGCCTTGATCCCCGGGCCGGTGACGGCGATCGCACCGGTCTGCAGCTCCAGCGCGTCCAGCTGCTGCTGCAAGGCGGCACCCGAACTGGTGTTGCTCAGTCCGCTGGCCTGCAATCGCCGTACCTCGTCGGCCAACTGGGTCTGCTGGGTGCGCATCCCGTCCAGCCGGGTCTCGGCCTGGTTGATGCGGGTGATCAGCTCCTTGCGCTGCTTCTCCGCCTCGGGCGCGGCTCGGTAGTTCTGTGAGGCCGCGACGGCGAGCAGGAAGCCGAGCACCACAGTGGCCGCGACGAGCATGACGCGGTGCCGGGTCCGGGCCGGTTTGCCGTCCTGTTTCGGTCGGGTCCGGGCGGCGACGGCGTACCCCTCGTCGAGCGGGTGGGCCATCAGGTTGTTCAGCAGCGACATGGAGGCGTCGACACGCCGCGGCTTGGGTGGGGCCTGCTGAGTCACGGTCTACCCGGCCGGGTCGTTGATCGGCTTCACCGTCTGGACCAGGTGGCGCAACTGGGCGAAGTACAGCGCGCCGGCCCAGTAGTACAGCCCGGTGCCCCAGATCGCGAACGCCCAGCCGAACACCCGCGCGAGCAGGTTGAGGGTGCTGTCGCCGTCACCGAGCAGAAGCAGCGGGAACGCGTACAGCAGGCAGAACGTGGCGGACTTGCCGAGGAAGTGCACCGGCAGCGCGTTGAAGCCGCGGCGGTGCAGGGCGGGCAGGGTGAAGGTCAGCAGCAGGTCGCGCAACGGCAGCGCGATCGCCAGCCACCACGGGATGATGTCGCGCAGCGCCAGGCCGAGCACGGTGGCGAAGATGTAGAGCCGGTCCGCGACCGGGTCGAGCATCTGGCCGAGCCGGGTGGTCTGGTTCATCCGCCGGGCGATCTGGCCGTCGGCCCAGTCGGTGAAGCCGGACACGGCCAGGACCAGGATGGCCCAGCCGTCCTCCTCCGGACCGAGAATCAGCCACAGGAACAGTGGCACCCCCAGCAACCGGAGGAAGCTGAGCGCGTTCGGGATCGTCAGTACCCGGTCGGACACTTCCAAGTCCGGCACGCGACCCCTCCCTCTCTCACCCTGATTCCCGTCGTAACTCTACTTGGGCACGCCGACAGGTTTACGCCCGGCCACTCCCGGGAAGCCCCGGCCTTCCCCTGATACCTGAACGCCCCCGCTCGGATCCCGCTACGCCCGCTGCGAACCGGTGACCCGATCGATATCCAAGGGTGATGCTGAAGCCGTCTTACCCTGATCTGAACGGGAGGAGTGCAGGTGAAGTTCCTGGTCCTGATCTACGGCAATCCGGAGTCCCGGAAGGTGTGGGACTCGCTGAGTGACGAGCAGAAACGCGAGGGGATGGCCGGCTATGCCGGCTTGCACGAGGCACTGGCCGCCAGTGGGGAGCTGGTCGCGTCGGAGTCGCTCGACGACCCCGAGCGCACCAAGCAGGTGCGGATCCAGGGCGGCCAGGTGATGACGACGGACGGGCCGTTCGCCGAGGTGAAGGAGCAACTGGCCGGGTTCTACCTGCTCGACTGCGACAGCATGGAGCGTGCGATCGAGATCGTGCCGCAGATCCCGGAGGCGCCGTTCAGCATCGTCGAGATCCGCCCGGTCCGGGACCTCGGTGCGCTGATGTGATGATCGAGGAGCTGCTGCGCGAGCTCGCTCCCCAGGTGCTCGCCCCGCTGGTCCGCCGGTACGGCGACTTCGACGCGTGCGAGGACGCCGTACAGGAGGCTCTGCTGGCGGCGTCACAGCAGTGGCCGGTGGACGGCGTACCGGACAATCCGCGGAGCTGGCTGATCACAGTCGCGTCGCGGCGGCGGATCGAAGTGCTGCGAAGCGACGTTGCGCGGGCGCGGCGGGAGGCGGCGGTGGCTGCCGACGTTGTCCCGGAGCCGGCGCCGTCGGTCGATGACTCGCTGACCCTGCTGATGCTCTGCTGTCATCCGGCGCTGACGCCGCAGTCGCAGGTCGCGCTGACGCTGCGGGCGGTCGGCGGGCTGACCACGAGCGAGATCGCGCGGGCCTTTCTGGTGCCAGAGGCAACGATCGGGCAGCGGATCAGCCGGGCCAAGGCGAAGCTGCACGGTGCCCGGTTCGCCCTGCCACCCGCTTCCGAGCAACCTGAGCGACTGGCCGCCGTACTGCATGTGCTCTATCTCATCTTCAACGAGGGGTACACCGCGTCGTCCGGTTCGTCGCTGCACCGGGTCGAGCTGAGCGCGGAGGCGATCCGGCTGACCCGACAGCTCCGGGAGCAGTTGCCGGCCGAGGGTGAGGTCGCCGGGCTGCTGGCCTTGATGCTGCTGACGGACGCGCGGCGGCCGGCCCGTACGACGGCCGACGGCGCGCTGGTGCCGTTGCCGGAGCAGGACCGGTCGCGGTGGGACGCCGAGGCGATTGCCGAGGGCACCGAGCTGATCGAGTCGACGTTGCGCACGGCACCGGTCGGGCCCTATCAGTTGCAGGCCGCCATCGCCGCCGTCCACGATCAGGCGCGCCGGGCCGAGGACACCGACTGGCGGCAGATCCTGATGTTGTACGAACTGCTGGAGTCGACCGCGCCCGGCCCGATGGTGACCCTCAACCGCATCGTCGCCGTCGCCATGGTCCACGGCCCGGCCCGCGGACTCGCACTCCTCGACGACGTCGACCCGGCGTTGAAGGACCACCACCGACTGGCCGCCGTACGCGCCCACCTACTGGAACTGTCCGGCGACCTCTCCGCCGCCCGTGCCGCCTACGACCAGGCGGCCCGCCTCACCGCCAGCGTTCCAGAGCAGCGCTACCTACGATCCCGCGCCAACGCCCTCTGAGCTCGTTCAGCTCGCCCACTCGGTGGAGTGCTGGACGAAGTACTCCGGCTCGCTATGGACCGGGATCACGCAGAGGAGGTGGCCGCCTGGGGCGCGGAGGGTGTGGCAGCCCTGCCAGCTCGACACCTCGACCGCACCGAGTCCGACGAGCCGTGCGACCTCGGCGGCGACGTCATCGGTCTCGATGTCCAGGTGGTACCGCGGCTCGTCGTCGACCGCTTGCACCGCCGTGACGTAGCCAGGCACCGCGTCCTCGAGCACGGTGAACTGTGGCTCTCCGGGCGGCGTGGACGTCTTCACACCGAGCGCGCTCGCCCAGAACTCAGCCGCCCGGTCCGCCTCGTCCCGTCGTACGTCGATCAGAAAAGTAGACACCCGGCTCCTGTGCATGCGATCAAACTATCCGCCGATCCGTCAGAATCGACCAGTGCAAACTCCTGAGGCGTCGTACGACGCTTTGACCGATCGCGTCGCGTCTCTGTACGAGCAGGGTGCCCACGAGCAGGCGCTCGCCGTACTCGACGATGCCGACGACACCCTCCTCCCCTGGGTGGCTGAGCTGACCCACCTGCGTGCCTGTCTGCTCGCCGTACTCGGCCGACCGGAAGCTGCCCTCGCCGCACTCCAGTCCGCCGCCAGCACCGGCTCCTGGTGGGACGAGTCCCTCCTCACCGGAGACGACGACTTGGCCACCCTGCAGGATCTTCCAGGCTTCGCAGACCTCCTCAAGCTGTCCCGCACGCACCGCGATGCAGACCTGTCGTCACGCCCGGCGAGTGCTGAGCCGGTTGTTCGGCTGCCGAGCGGTGAGGTGCGCGGAGTGGTGGTTGCTTTGCACGGTGCCGGTCAGCGGGCGACTCATGCGGCGCGCGACTGGGCGAGTGTGACGTCGCTCGGCTACGCGCTCGTGTGCGTGGAGTCGTCGCAGCTGATGTCTCCCATGTACCGCACCTGGCCGGACCCATCGCGCTCTCGGGACGACATCGCTCAAGGGCTCGCCCACCTGCGGTTCGAACTGCATTCCCTGCCTCTCGTCGCAGCAGGCTTCTCCGCAGGCGGTCGGGTCGCACTCGACTGGGCTCTGAGGGCTCAACCGCGGCGTGCCGACGGCGTCGTCGTACTGGCTCCGGCAATCCGCCAGCTGCCCGCCGAGGCTGTCGGTGCACTGGAGCCTGCGGTGGTGTTGATGGGGACGGACGACAACCTGCGTGACGTTGTCGAGGAGGCTGGTGAGCAGTTGCGCGGCCTCGGAGTCGCGGTGGAGTGGTTGCCGGGTGTGGGCCACGAGTTCCCGGCGGACTTCGCGGATCAGCTCGAGCGCGTGTTGTTCCGGAAGTAGAGCGTCCGGAACGCGGGTTAGCCTTCCGCTCATGAGTGCGATGACGCCGATCGAGGCGGAGCAGCTGACCGTCGTACCCGCGAACGAGGCGTCGTGGGCGGACCTCCAGGCGGTCTTCGGTACGGCCGACGCGGGGCATTGCCAGTGCCAGCGGTTCAAGATCCGCGGCTGGATCTGGCGCGACTCGACCCAGGACGAACGCACCGCGATGCTGCAGGACCAGACCGCGTGCGGCGACCCTTCCGCGACGACCACCAGCGGCTTGGTCGGGTACGTCGACGGCACACCTTCCGGCTGGGTCGCGGTCGAGCCGCGGACGGCGTACCCGAAGCTCTGCACCTCGCGTATCCCGTGGACCGGCCGGACCGAGGACAAGGACGACGAGGGCGTCTGGGCGGTCACCTGCATGGTCGTCCGCAAAGGCTTCCGCGGCCGCGGCCTGACCTATCTGCTCGCCCGCGCCACCATCGATCACGCCTGTTCCCGGGGTGCCCGCGCCCTCGAGGCGTATCCGATGGTCACCCAGCCCGGCAAACAGATCACCTGGGGCGAACTCCACGTCGGACCGCACCAAGCGTTCGAAGAGGCCGGCTTCAAAGAGGTCACCCGGCCCACCGTCCGCCGAACTGTCATGCGCATCGACTTCTAGCCTGCGGAACCTCCGCCTGGGGCCAGCCTGTCTATACGGTGAGGGCTACCGGGGAGAGCAGGTGGGCGTGGGCAGGGACGAGGACTTCAGCGAGTACGTCGCAGCGCGCTGGCCCAGCCTGGTGCGCTCCGCGGTGCTCCTGGGTTGCTCACCCGCCGAGGCTGAGGACCTCGTCCAGACTGCGCTCGAACGGTGCCTGCTGAAGTGGCGCAAGGTCCAGGCGGCCGACGACCGGGATGCCTACGTTCACCGGATTCTGATCAACACCTTCGTCTCGGGACGTCGCCGACGCTGGACAGGCGAGAAACCGACGGAGACCCTGCCCGAGCACACGGACATCGACCACACCGCCGGCATCGACGACACCGACGCCGTCATGCGTGCCCTCGACCGACTACCCAGCGACCAGCGCACCGCGGTGGTACTGCGGTACTACGCGCACCTGAGCGAACAACAGATGGCAACCGTCCTCGACGTCGCCACCGGCACCGTCAAGAGCCGTCTCTCCAGAGCCGTGAAAGCCCTGGCCCAGGACCCGAACCTGGCCGAACTGCGGGGAACCCGATGATCGAATCCAAACTGACCGACCTCCTCGAACGGGCCGCCGACCACACCACCCCCGGACCACCACCGATCGACGCGATGTACGCCGGCGCCGGCCGCCGACGTCGCCGCCGCACCGTGGCGCTGTGCGCATCCGCAGCCTTCGCCGTCCTGGCCGCGACCGGCGGAACCGCCCTGCTCGTGAATACGCGCCCGGCCCCGGAGGACGCTGCACCGCCCATCGCTTCCACCAGTCCGGGCGTACCCACCGACCTGCGCCTAGTAGGCATCGGGCACGTCGCCGTCTCCGTACCCAAGGACTGGGGCACCAACCAGCAACACTGCTTCACACCGACAATGGACACGGTTCTCATCGACGTTGGCGCCGTTGACCTCTGCTTGATCGATCGTCCGCGCGGAGTCGAGAGTCTGTACATGGCGCAAGGTAAGCCGTCCCAGGACTTCCGGTCCGATGAGACGATCGAGGTCGACGGTGTCCGCGCCGAACGTCAGCGGACGAAATGTGTCCCGGGCGGCCCCGGAGAGGCCGACCTGTGCCGTGGCATGGTGTTCCTCCCGTCCCTCGACGTGTCGTTCCGGGCCGAGTCGTCCACCAACGCCGACGAGGTCGACCGCATGCTCGAACGCATCTCGATCGTCCCGGACCGCGTCGGCGTACCGCCGTTCCAGTGGATGTGGAGCCCGCGCGACGGAACCTCAGGTGAGAGGTACGCCGCCGCCCTCCGCAAACTCGGGCTGGTCCCCAAGATCCGAACCATCAAATCCCCCGGCTACACCCCCGGCGAGCTCCTGGCCATCTCCCCCGCCGCAGGCACCATGCTTCCGCCTGGATCAACAGTCACCCTCACTGTCGGCGCTCGCTGATCTCGCCTCGCGGTCACCGGGACTCCAATAGGGTGAGGTCGCGGGTGGCGAAGCGGTGGTGTTCGCATTCCTCCTCCATGAGCACGGCCAGGCATTCGGCCACTGGGCGTTCTCCCTCGGGGTAGCCGGGGGCGGGCGATCGCAGGCACGGGCGGCCGAGGTCCGCGTCGGTCAGGCCGTCCAGCACCCGGCGCACCACCGCGACCCGGTCCGCGCGAGCTTCGAGGACCTCGGCGTACGACGGTTTCGCGTCGAGGTCCATGCCTAGCGCAGCGGCATCGGCCGGATCGTAAGCGGTCTGCGGCAGGGCCAGCGGGTGGAACGGACGCTCCTGGTCGAGGATCGTGCGCCTCACCCAGGAGTCGGTGATGAAGATGAGGTGGCGCATTGTCTCGACGTACGACCACTCGTCGTCGACTCGTTCGTGCCGGACGGGTTCCGGCAGCCGCTCGGCGCGGGCGGTCAGCTCGGACCACAGCCGTTCGATGGTGGTCCACATCGCCCGGAAGCCGTCGGCGTCCTGGATGTTCCGCAGTTGCACCCGCTCGGGATGGCGGCGGTCGAGCTCGGCTTCGACGTACCCGGTGACGTCGATCCCGTTGACGACCAGGTTGCTGACATACCCCGAGATGTCGAGGTCGACCAAACATCCGTCGACGATCTTTGCCCGAGTCAGGTCACAGTCGACGAACCGCGCACCCCGCAGATCGTTCACCATGAATGTCGCCCCACGAAACCGGTCATTCGCCCCGTCGTCGTGATACCCCGCCGACCACCGATGCGGCCC
The DNA here is from genome assembly GCF_040639075.1 of Kribbella sp. NPDC023972. Lineage (NCBI taxonomy): Bacteria > Bacillati > Actinomycetota > Actinomycetes > Propionibacteriales > Kribbellaceae > Kribbella > Kribbella sp. NPDC023972. The sequence continues at coordinate 115,066 of NZ_JBEZZH010000001.1, forward strand.
AAACTGCGCTACGTCATTCACCGCGCCATTCTCACCCCCACCACCGACACTCAGGTACTCGCGGCCGACAGGTGGCGACGAGATTTCGACGCGCTGGTCAGTAGACTCCTGCCTGAAATTGTACGTCACCGGTTGGAATGGTGACGGGAGTGCCGGTGTTGTGGGTGGTAATTCGGACACGACACAGGAGGCGGCAATGAGTACTGGCGATGTGAAGCGTGATTTCAAGCTCGAGGCTGTGGTGATTCCGGTCGCGGACGTCGACCGGGCGAAAGCGTTCTACGAGAAGCTGGCCTGGCGGCTCGACGCGGACTTCGCGTTCGACAACGGGTTCCGGGTGGTTCAGTTCACGCCGCCGGGCTCACCATCGTCGGTGCAGTTCGGCACGAACATCACCTCGGCGGCGCCGGGCTCGGCCCAGGGGCTGTACCTGATCGTGTCCGACATCGAGGCCGCGCGCAGCGAGCTCGCCGCTCGCGGGGTCGAGGTCAGTGAGGCGTTCCATCCGGCGACACCGGGCGCCCAGTTCCAGGCCGACCAGAGCGGTCGCATCGGCGGGCCGGCGGACGAACGCTCCAGCTACGGTTCGTTCGCGACGTTCAGCGACCCGGACGGCAACGGCTGGCTGCTGCAGGAGGTCACGACCCGCCTGCCCGGCCGCGTCGACCCCGCTGAGACGTCGTACAGCTCGGTGGACGATCTTCGACAGGCCTTGCAGCGTGCCGCGGCCGCCCACGGCGAGCACGAGAAGCGCAATGGCGGCCAGTACGACGAGAACTGGCCCGAGTGGTACGCGACCTACATGGTCGCCGAACGGACCGGCCAGCCACTCCCGGAGTGACCAGTCGCATCCAGGTCTTCGCGATCATGCATTGACACGAGCTCGCGGGACGCACCTGGGGGCGTATGGATGCCCACAGTGCCGCTGGACCTCGCTTCTCTGCACTAACTCGGCGGTGGCTAAGCGCCCCCGAGCCGTGAAGCCGCACGGCTGCCGGTCTGGGCTGCTATGGGCGGGTGTGGAGGAATCGGGCCAGCGGAGCGTCGTCCCATATCTGAGCCTCGATGTACCGCTCGGGAGCTCGGCTTCCGTCCGGATTCCACGCCTGCGGCAGACCGTGGTCGTCGATCAGCCGGAAGATCTCGTCCTTCGTGTAGACCTGGCCCCGGTACGGTTTCCCGTCGCCGTACCGCATCGTCGGAAACAGATCGCCGTAGGTGAAGCTGATCACTTGCGTGTCGAGCTCGTCGATACCAAGCGTCAGTTCGCGGCCGTCGCGGTACCACTCCACGATCCATTCGCAGGCGCCGAGCGTCATGTAGTGCGGGCGGGCTCTGACAGGCTCACCGCCCTTGCGAATGAACAGCTCCCGCGCCCGGCTTTCCAGCTGTCTCCGGATGGTCAGGTAATCGTCGGTCCGGCGGCTGGCGAAGACGTCACCCCGCTCCTTGAGCCTGCGTTGGACCGCCTCGGCCTCCTCCACCGGCAGATCCGAGAGGTTCCTGAATGGCCCGCATTCGTGCTCGTAGTAGTGGTGCAGGGTCCAGGTCCTCGGTGTGCCGCCGTCCACCCGCCGAACCTTACGGGCCGCCAACCACGAGATGGCCAAGTGGTGCAGTCAACAGAGCGGATGAACTTAGGCCTGCACTTGCCCGGCCCCTCACCGCCATGCCCGATCGACCTGGGCGCGACATGGCCGAACCTGCTAGCTCTTGCTTGCCCGGTTGCTGGTCATCATGACTCGGCGGCGGGCAGGCGGCGGTGCCGGGCAGGTGGCTTCGGCACAGGCGGCGGGCAGGGAACTTCGGCGCAGGTGGCACTGGCGTGCGGCTTCGGCGCAGGCGGCGGTGGCCGGCGGTGGCTTCGGGGCAGGCGGTGGCCGGCTGGTGGCAGGCGGCGGTGGCGGGCGGTGGCTTCAGCGCAGGCGGTTGGTGGCGGGCAGGCGGCTTCGGCGTAGGTGGTGGTCGGACTGTGCGTTGGGCACGGGTCGAGGCGCGCGGCGGGTGGTTGCCCGGCAGTACAGCAGTAGTCGTGGCGAGTGGTTGCCGTCGTCCATCGACGCGGCGACCAACTCGCCCAACAGCAGCGTCGCCGCGGGTGGTTGCCGGCGCTACAGCAGCAGTTAGCACCCACGACAGGTCCACTGTCCCCCGTTAGTCGTAGGTGGCTTCGGCTTGCCAGGTTGTTTGGTGGAGGGTGAAGAGCCAGGCTCGGGTGTCGGCGGTGGTGAATTGGAAGCGGGCGCGGCGGGACTCGGCGCGCGGGTCCCACCAGCGTTCGTCGACGAGCCAAGGGCCGGCCCAGGCGGTGATCGGGTGAAGCTTGTTGCTGTCGGCAACTTGTGGGCCAGGGTCGAGGCGGAAAGCGGTGGGGGTGCCGGAGAGGGCGCCGCGGGCGCTGACCGAGACCTCGGTGCCGTCCTCGGCGAGGACCTGGGCGGGAAGTGGGGTGGGGAAGATGGTGGTGGGCGCGAGGGTGGGCCAGCGGTTTGGGTCGGTGGAAGTGATCGAGCCCGGCCACGGCTGATCCGCGGGATGGGCCGGCACCGGGCGGTCACCCCACGGGACCAGGGTCTGTCGCTCGGCGAATCCGCGACCGCCACCGATCACCACCGACGCGACGGCACCATGGCCGAGCATGCTCTGGACCCGCGACAGCGCCCGGTGGATCCGCTCGTCCGGACCGCCTCCCCACAATCCGTCGACATGGGCGCCAACCGGGTCGACCTGTTCCGGAATGAGACGGAGCCGTACGACGGGTGACGTCAGCTCGGTCGTCGCCGTACCGCTTCCCTGCAACTGCCAGCGGACCCGATCCACCACGTCTGCCGCGGTGAACCAGCGCGGATGCAACCACTCCCGCTCGTGGATCCGGCCGGACTCGGTGCCGGCCTCGACTCGCAGCGTCGTACAGACCAGGCCGAGCTCGGTCAACCGGGCGATCAGGTCGTCGGCGACTGAACGGACCGCGAAGGCGACCTGGTCGACGCGGTCCACCGCCGGCTCGAAGTCGAGGACGCGGATGAGCTCCGGCGGGACCTCGCGGCCGACCACCGGACGATCGTCGGACCCGCAGGCGAGCCGGTGGGCGAAAGCGCCGTCGGGGCCGAATCGGGTCAGCACCTCGGTAGGAGACAAGCCCGCGAACGCACCGAGCGACCGCAGCCCCAGCCGGCGGAGCAGGTCGGTGAGCGTCGGTTGCTCGAGCGTGTCGACACTGAACGGCGCCAGGAACTCCGCCGACTCCCCCGGCGGGACCACCAGGATCCGCGTCGCAGCCGAGCTCGACCTCGCCGCCTGCTCGGCGGCGAACGGGCCGTCGGCGATCCCCACCCGGCTCCCCGGTACGTCGAACGTCTCGAGCCGGTCGAGCAGTTTCTCCGCCGCCGCGGACTCGCTGCCGTAGAACCGGGTCGGGCCGCGCGCCTTCAACGCGCACATGCCGGGGCGGATCACCTGGATGCCGGGGACGAGCGCCTCCAGGCAGCCGATCACCGGGTCGAACGAGCGGGCGTCGATCACCGGGTCGTACTTCAGTACGACGAGCTCCGGGCAGCGTGACTGCGCGTCCCGGGCGCGCAGACCACGACGCACTCCTTCAGCCCGGGCCGCGGCGGAGGTGGCGAGCACCCTGCCCTTCTCCAGTACGGCGATGGGCTCGTCCGGTGATCGCCCGGCCGCCACCGCGGCCGCCGTCACCGGCCAGTCCGGCACCCAGATCACCATCGTGCGAGTCGGTCCACGACCACTCATCAGCCCACCGCCTCGTCCTGCCAGCGCGGAGCCTCCTCGCCCAGCGGATCGACCGAGCGACGCGAATCCACCGAACGACGTGGATCAACCGAACGACGTGGATCGGCCGAGCGGAGTGGATCGGCCGACTCGACCGACCGGATGGCGCCGTCCGGCCCAGGGAGCCAGAGCTGGTGCTTCCGTTGGCGTACGGCGGCTCGCCTGCCAGTCATCACGACCGTCGCCTGTCGCGCGGCCAGCAGTCCCTCGCCGGATCCCAAGCCGGTCCAGGTATTGCTCTCCACCTCCAGCCGCGCCTCGCTCCCCGGCCAGGAGCCGACCGCGATCAACACCGCACCTCGGGTCCGCAGGCGCGCGGCGAGCCGGGACGCCTCCCCTGGTGTCACCTCACCCGGCGGACGGACGACCACCACGGTCAGAGCGTCGACCAGTGCGGCGACGACGTTGAGCCAGTCGTGCTCCGGATCCGGCACCAGAACCAGGCGGTCGAGATCCACACCGAGCCCTCGCGCCGCCTCCGCCCCGAACGTCGGCAACCCGACCACCCCACACCACGCGCCCTCCGCGGACGGGCCGGCCATCATCGCCATCACCAGGGCGGACGAACCGCGGACGGAGTACGCCGAACCGCCGCGCAGACCTGGCCCGGCCAGCAACTCGGAGATCGCCGGCAGGGTGGGCAGCACCCGATCCACACTCGCCGTGTCCAACGCCTGCTGCACTCGCGTCTCGGTAGTCCGCGGCGCCGGCACCACCTGCCGTAACCTCACCGGCTCGGCGGTCTCGTCCAGCTCCTGGACCTGGGCAGCCTTCTGGGCCTTGGCCCGGGCGAGCAGCATCCGCGCCTGGTCCAGCGCCGTGACCGGTGGTCGCGCTCGATCTACCGCAGAAGTCCCCGTCATGAATCCATGTTCGAACACCTGTTCGAACATGTCAATGCGGTCGTCCACAGCCCGCCGAGATACTAAAGTCACGGTATGCGACGGGTCGATCATCCGCGGCTGATCGCCGCGCTGCGCCGGGTCGAGGACAGTATCGACGAAGCCTGGCGGGAGTTCTGCGCCGAGTCCGGGATCACCCCCGGTACGGCGGACGAGCGCGAACTGGCCGAGGTCGTCCTGCAGGACACCTCCGAGTTCGACTGGCGGGTCGTGGACGGCGCGCTCAAGCAGCTGACCTGTCCGGACTGCGGCTCAGGTCTCGGTGCCGGCCCGGCCGGTTGTGCGAGTTGCGACCAGGCCAACGGCTTCCGGTTCGCCGCTCGCGAGGTCGACCGGCCCGACGTACCACCTGGCAACGAGCACGCCATCCGCGTCTCCTCCGCAGTGGCCCGGACCAGGCACCGGTACTCACCACGAGCCCGCGCCGGCTATGAGCTCTATCTCCCGGATCTACTCGAAGGCGCGCTCCCGACGACCCCAGAGGCACAGCGCGGCAAGGCCATCATCAACGAGCTCTCCGACGACGAGCTGGAGCAGCTCCTCACTCCAGCCGACCTGCAACCGAAGGACGCCTGATGGACGAGCTGTACGCCGAGGTCGTCCAGCACCACGACGACCTCGCCAACTGGCTGAGTGGCCAGGCTGGTCCAGACCTGCTCGAGACGTTCAGGAATGCGCACCGCCCGGACTTCACCCTGGTGACGATCGACGGCGCCCACCTTGACCTCAGAGCCCTGATGACCTCGCTGGCCGATGCGCACAACGCCGTACCCGGGCTGCAGATCAGCATCGAGGAGTTCGAGGTGCTACTCAGCACCGCCGACGTGGCCGTGTGCAGGTTCATCGAGCGCCACTCACCCGGCGCACTGCGCCGGGTGACCGCCGTACTCACGCCAGAGCCGCAGGCCCGGTACGGCGTCCGGTGGCTGAGTGTGCACGAGACCCGGGTGGGCTGAGCGAACGTAGGGTGGAGCCATGCCGAGGACTATTGCCACCAACACCAAGGTCGACCTGGACGGGCTGCTGGAGTTCGTCCGGCCGCGCCACCACATGCTGCTGATCACCACTCGGGCGGACGGTACGCCGCAAGCGTCGCCAGTGTCGGGTGGTGTCGACAACGAGGGCCGCATCGTCATCTCGTCGTACCCCGAGCGGGCCAAGAGCACCAACGTGGAGCGGGACCCGCGGACCAGCGTCGTGGTGCTGTCGGACGAGTGGAACGGCCCATGGGTGCAGGTGGACGGCAGTGGCGAAGTGATCCAGCTGCCGGAGGCGGTGGAGCCCCTGGTGGAGTACTACCGGTCAATCTCCGGTGAGCACCCGAACTGGGACGAGTACCGCGAGGCCATGCGGACGCAGGGTAAGTGCCTGATCCGCATCACCCCGGAGCGCTGGGGTCCATTGGCGACAGGTGGGTTCCCGGCTCGCCTGGCCGACTGAGTGCGCACTGCGCTCGTAGTACACGCGCACCCCGATGACGAGGTGTTCGCCACCGGTGCCGCTACCGCGGTGCTGAGTGATGCTGGCTGGCACGTCGTACTGCGTGTTGCCACGCAAGGAATCGGTGACGCAGCGAACAAGTTGCAAGCGTCCTGCGACTTGCTGGGGATCGACGAGTGGGACTGGCTGAGCACCAAGGACCGCTGGGTTGACGATGGTGGGCGAGCTGGGCCGAACAGCCTGGCGAGTGCTTCGCCAGACGATGAAGTCGCGAGGGCCATCCGCGAGGTCTCGCCACAGTTGGTGCTCACTGTGGGCAGAGACGGACTCACCGGGCACCCCGACCACATCGCCATCTCACAAGCCGTGCAGCAGCAGCCGTGCTACGCGTTGGGAGCGCGGCTGCGAGCACACGATGTGCAGGCGGGCCACGACTACCTCCAGCAACTGCTGCCCGGTGAGCAAGTCGGGTCAGGACTCGTGACCGGGTGCACCACTCCCCTGCAGGAGATTTCCGGTGCACCAGATATCGCCGCACGACGTACAAGAGCTTTGGATCAGTACTACGACGGCCTCGGTACGACGCCGATCCAAGAGCTCCTCACGACGTACGGCAGACGCGGTGACGCCCTGCTGCTTCGGTCGGTGTTCGAGGTGAGTGGCTGGGGTGTGGATCGGTTCGAGGTGCTCAGCTCTTCTGGTAGCGGCGTTCCATCGTTTCCGTGATGCGCCGCATCGCGCCTTCGAGGTGCTCGCGCAGCGCGGCTTCCGCACCGGCTTCGTCGTGGGCGACACAGGCGTCGAGGATCGCCTGGTGCTCACGCCGCGTCTGCTCGATCCGCGCCTTGGTCTGACGGGAGCCGAACCGGTAGCGCTCGCTGTTCTGCCACACGGGCTCGATCGCGCGCGGCAGCCAGCGCGAGCCGCCGGCCCGGTAGATGGCGAAGTGGAACTCGGTGTGCGCCTGCCGGGAGGCGATGTTGTCGCCGGCCTTGGAGAGCCGGACGTGCTCGGCCAGTGCGGCTTTGGCCAAGGTGGCGTCGGCGTCGGTGAAGCGGGTCGCGGCCGCGCGGACGGCGAGGGACTCCAACGCCAGCCGGGTTTCGTGAGTGTCGCGCAAATCCTCCATCGACAGCTCGCGGACCCACGCGCCCTTGTGCGGGACGATCTCGACCAGTCCGAGTGCCTGCATCCGCCGCAGCCCTTCGCGAATCGGCATCTGGCTCATGTCCAGCCGCTTGGCGAGTTCCTCGAGCCGGAGCGCCGTACCACTGGGGAGCTCACCGGACAGGATGAGTTCGTGCAGTTCGGCGGCAGCCTCCTCGGCGAGAGTACGACGGCCGGTCGGTCCCCCGGGCGTGAGCTCGAGTCGTCGGGTCATAGGGTGCGGGCTGCCTCTCTCCTCCATGCACAACTCTGGGAGGTAACCGTAGCGGGCAGCAGGTGATCTGGGGCACTCCGACAACAGATTGCCTAGCGGAGATGTGCGGACCACCGATTGGTCTAGTCCGGCAGCGCACAACAGGCAGGCCGCTAGAACGCCGTCAGGTCGACGAAAACCCTGCGATCGGGACCTACTCGATCGAGCGCGTCACCGATCCGATGGGCAGGCAACACCTCGACGTCCGGCCGCACCTGCACAGGCGTTATGTCTGCCAGCGCTTGGCTGACGGCACCGGGCTCGATGACCGTTCGCTGCAGGTTCACCGGCAACACTCGCAGGTCCCGGCCGATCAGCTGATGCAGGTCGATGGTGGTGAATTCACCAGCCTTGTAGCCCAGTACTGCGACCCGCCCGCCCGGAGTGATGTGTCCGAGCACCCCACTGGTCACTGGACCGCCCACAGTGTCGATCGCCGCGTCACACCAGGGCAGTTCGCGGCCGACCTGACCCAGCTCGTCCACCCGTACGATTTGATCGACCAGCGGGGCGGCCGCGTCCACAGGTTCACCGAGCCACGCCAACCCGATCACCTTCTTGGCCCCGGCTGCTCGCGCCGCTGCGGCACTCAGACGACCGACCAGGCTGGTGATCCCGGTGATCACGACAGTCTCTCCGTCCAGTACGCCGGCAACGCGGCGTACCGCTGTATGGGCCATCAGTGCGGGCGTTAGCAGCGCGAGAGCGACACCAGGATCCAGTGCGGCTGGCGAAGGATGTACGGCGGCATCCGGCACGACGGCGTACTGACCCCACAAGCCTGGACCGGTCACACCCACGCCCTCGCCACGGATCACCACAGGCGTTCCGGCCTCGAGGACCGATGACGCGACCACGACGCCGGCACCCTCGGATCCAGGGACGAAGGGTTGCGTGGGCTGTTTGCCAGCCAGCACCGACCGGTCGGCCTGCGTGACTGCGGCCAGCCGCATCTCGACCAGCGTCTCTCCCGGACCGGTGACCAGCTCGACCTTCTCGGTCTTCAACTGCTCACCAGGCCCATGACTGCGCAGCACACTGGCCCGCGCGCTCATAGCTGTCCCCCGTTCCCCACGATTTGATATCTGATCACATCTTGGTCCAGACGAGAAACTCGCCTCACGGCGCGCCGACCTCCTTCGCCAGCGGCACGGTCAGCTCACCCGCCGCCATCGCGCGCATCGTGGACACGGCGTCACTACCCATCGGGAACGGCCAGTCGCTCCCGGCCAGCACCCGATCACGTCCGAACGTCGCGCCGAGCAGCTCCAGTACGGCGTCGTCGTGCACCAGATCGTCAACGTAGAACCGGCGCAACGCGTCCGCGACCGGCAGCGATGGCGGCTCGACGCCCGGCCTGGCCGTGTCGATCCCCCGCTGCCACCGGCCGGCCAACGCCGCCGTCACACCACCCCCATGGCACAGGCAGAACCGGATCCCCGGAAACCGCCCCGGCACATCCGCGAAGACCAGAGTGGCCGCGGCCAGTCCTGTCTCGTACGGATTCCCCAACAGATTCGTCAAGTAGAACGACTCAAGCCGCTTGTCGTCACTATGGCTCGGGTGGATCAGCGTGAAGGCCTCCAGCGAGTGCAGCACCTGCCAGACCGCGTCCAGCCCCTCGTAGCCCGGCACACCGAGAGCAGTACCAAGGGCAAAGCCACTGAATACGCCCTCACGAGCCAGAGACGCAGCAACCGCTGGTGCGGCCGCATCGAGCAGTGGCAACTGGCCCAGCACGCGCAACTGAGGTGTAGCGAGCTCACGAAGCCCTTGGTTCACCAGTTCGGCCCACTCGACACCGGCGTCGTACCGGAACAGTGCGGGCGGCACAGACACCACAGCACCGTCCAACTGCTGTTCGTCGATCCATCGCAGCAGTGCGGCCGGGTCGGCGAGGCGCCTCAATGGGAGCCGCTGTCCGTCCACCACCAGCGAGCCGTCATCGACGGACAACCCGAACTCACCCCTGTGCGCCGCCGACAACACAGTCGGCGGTATCAGGTGGGTATGGACGTCCCAACCGGCCATGTCAGCGAGCGTCCTCGTCGTTGTCGTAGAACGACGGCCGCTCCGGGTAGTGCGGCCCGTCGTACACCTCGAGCAGGACAGAGGTCTCTTCGGCGAGCGTAGGCCCGTGGACGCTGCCCTTGGGGTTCCAGTAGAAGCTCCCCTTGGTCAGCGTCGTACCGGTCGGCAGGTACACGTAGCGCCCGGACAGGCAGAACATGAACTGGTTCGACGCATGCCTGTGCTCCGTCGGGATGCCGGAGCCCTTCTCGAACCGCACCAGTGCGATCGACGCCTCGGTCTCCGGGTCACGCCACAGCATCTTGTGGGACAGCCCGGCCAAGGACTTGTCCACCCACTCGAGGTCTTCCGTCTGCAGCAACACCTCGCGCAGCGGCTCGCCAAAGGAACTCATTCAGCCCTCCTGCGGTACAGGCCGGCCAGTGATTGCGGTGTAGAGCTCCTCCGCCACACCGGCGCGCAGGGGCGCCACGGCGGCGATGTGCCCGTCCGGCCGAACCAGGACGACGCTCTCCGGCGGTACGCCGTACCTGTTCGTGGCAATGCTTCCCGGGTCGAACAGCGCGCGGTCACGCAGACCTGAGTCGTGCGGCGCGTCCCACCGGGAGATCGCGTAGTGCTTCAAGGCAGGCGACTCGTTCAACGGAATGTCCGGCCGACGACGTACGTCGGTGAAGTAGAGCGCAACAAACGAGTCCCGGCAGAGCTCATGGACCGTCACCCGCCCAGAGGGGCCCTGCAGCTGAAGGTCCGGAGCCCGGTCACCGGCTCGTACGGCGGGTGGCTCGGCAGTGGTGGCCACCATCGACCAGTCCCCCTCACCGGCCACGTCCAGCCGCACACTCAGCAGGGTCCGGGTGTACGCCGTCGCCCAGTCACTGCCCGACACCGTCACCGCACCCCGCTGGTGGGACATGTACTTGCGAGCCGCCTCGGCCATCTCACCGGACCCATTGATGGCCACCGGCCGCTGCTCCTGCTCATAACCATCCAGCAGCGTCTCGTCGGCCCAGCCCCGCAGTACCCAGGCCAGCCGCCACGGCAGGTTGGAGGCGTCCAGTGCTCCAGTGTTCAGCCCCAGTGCCCACATCGGAGTGATCAGGTGGGCCGCATCGCCCATCAGGAACACCTTGCGGTCCACCGACCATTGGTCCGCGACCCGGTGGTGCACGTTGTAGACCACCGAGCCGAGCAGCTCGATCCGGTCCACCTCACCGATGAACTGCTTCACCTTGACCAGCAGGTCCTCGTCCCCCGGCGGCTCGGCACCCGGGGCGAGCGGGAACAGGAACCGCCAGTTGTCCGGCTGCCGGATCAGCACCATCCACTCGGAACGGTCCGCGAAGTACGCCAGGTAGGGGTAGTCACGCGCGTTGTCGACGTCCAGGTCGACCACGACGTCGATCAGCATGTAGCGCTCGGGCAGGGTCTCCCCCACCACTGTCACACCGAGCGCGTCACGGACCTTGCTCCGCCCGCCGTCGCACGCGAGCAGGTGCGACGCCTCGATCTCACGCGGCCCGTCCGGCGTCTCCAGCTGCAGCACGACCCGGTCGTCCTGGACGTCGAACGACGTCAGCCGATGCCGCGTCAGTACCGGCTGCTTCAGCGCGCCCGCGAGGATCGGCTCCATCTTCTGCTGCGGCAGGTTGATCACGAACGGGAACTGGGTGTCGTTGACCAACTCAGCCAGCCGCACCGAGGCCCGCGGCGTGTTGCTGGCGCGATCGATGTCCCCGATCTCGTCGATCCGCAGTGCCGCCGTCAGGATCCCGTCGACCGCGCCGTACCGGTTCCAGATCTCCAGGGTGCGGCTCAGCGTCGTACCGGCCTTGGTGTCCGAGGACAGGACCGCGTCCTCCTCGAGCAGCACGAACGGTACGCCGTAGTGCTGCAGGCCGAGTGCCGTCGTCAGGCCGATCGGGCCGGCACCCACTACGGCGACGGGCAGCTGGTCAGCAGTCACTCATCACTCCGCAAAGGTCGCTAGCTTGGCAAAGGCCCGCTCCCGGGTCAGCACTGACCCGGTCATCGCGGCCGCATCGGACAGCAGGAACAACAGCGGGCCGACCACATCCTCGGGGTCCCCGATACCTATGGTGTCCTGCCAGTGCTCCCGGTCCGTTCCGGCGTTCGCACCTCGGAACTGTTCGGTGTCGATCACGCCTGGCGCGGCCACGTTCACCCGCACCCGGTGCTCGGCCACCTCGGCCGCCAGCGACTTCGCGAAGGCGGTCAGCGCGGCCTTGCTCGACGCGTACGCCGCCGCACCGGCGTACCCGGTGACGGCCAGACCCGACGTGAACACGACCACCGATCCGGACCGCCGCGACACCATGTGCGGTACGACGGCCTGACACGCCCACACCACGCCGTCGAGATTCACCTGCAGCGTCCTGGTCCACTCGGCCGGCTCCAGCTCGACCACCGGCGTACGACGCTGCACAGCCGCTCCCGCGACCAGGCCGTCGATCCGCCCGTAGCGCGACACCACCGCCCTGACGGCCGACCCCACCGCCGATCGGTCCGCGACGTCCACTTCGACGTAGTCGACATCGAAACCAGGCTTCACCACGTCGAAGACCACCGCAGTACCCCCGCAGGCCGTCACGGCCCGCGCCAGCGCCGCTCCGATGCCCTGCGCGCCGCCGGTGATCACCACGACCTCACCGGTCGCGTCGAATGTCACCTTCATGACGTCTCCTTCTGCTTCGACGGGCCGTGCTGGTCCCCCTCGGCCCGCCTCGTCATGGTCTCGGTGATCCGCTGGAACGCGCCAGCCAAGTGGTTCCGCAGCGCCCGCTCGGCGGCATCCGGGTCGCGCGCGACACACGCGTCCAGGATGGCCTGGTGCTCCACCCGGTTCTGCTCGATCAGTACGGCGGTGGGCCGGCTGCCGAACCTGTACCGCTCACTGTTCTGCCACACCGGCTCGATCGCCCGGGCAAGCCACTGCGATCCGCCGGCCCGGTAGATGGCGAAGTGGAAGTCCGCATGTGCCTGCCGAGCACCCACCGAGTCCTGGGCGCGGGACAGCCGAAGGTGCTCGGCCAGTGCGGCCGCCGCCTTCTGCAGATCCTCCTCGCTGAAGTGCACCGCCGCCGCCCGTACGGCGAGACTCTCGAGCGCCAGCCGGGTCTCGTGCGTGTCCCGCAGGTCGTCCAGCGACAGGTCCCGGACCCAGGCACCCCGGTGCGGGATGATCTCGACCAACCCGAGTGCCTCCAGCCTGCGCAGCCCTTCCCGGACCGGCATCTGGCTCATCTCCAGGCGACTCGCCAGCTCGACCAGGCGCAACGGCGTACCACTGGGAAGCTCTCCCGACAGGATGAGCTGGTGCAGCTCAGCGGCCGCGTGCTCGGCGAGAGTACGACGCCCTCCCCGGCCACCACCTGGTAGCAACTCCAGTGGACCGCTCATCCGCGTCCTACCCTGTTGCGGAGTTCGCCGATCTTGTCGGCCCGGGTGACGACCACATCGCCCTCCTGCAGGAACACCTGCGGCTCACGGGCGTTGCCGATGCCTGCAGGCGTGCCAGTGAGCAGGAGGTCACCAGGGCGCAGCGTCATACCGAACGACAGCTCACTGATGAGCGTGGCTACGTCAAAAGCCATCTGACGCGTTGACGCGTCCTGCCGCACCTCACCATTCACCAGACACTGCAGCCGAACGTCTTGCGGGTCACCCAGCTCGTCGGCCGTCACGATCCACGGGCCGAGCGGCATGGTGCTGTCGATGCTCTTGCCCTTCAGCCACTGCCCGCCGTGTGCCCGCTGCAGATCGCGCTGCGAGACGTCGTTGGCCAGCGTGTAACCCCAGACGTAGTCCAGTGCCTCCGCGGCAGGGATGTCGCGGCCGGCCTTGCCGATCACCAGTGCGAGCTCCGCCTCGTAGTCCCACTTCGCCGAGATGGCCGGATCCCAGGCGATGTCGTCGTACGGGCCGATCACGACGTCCGGGCCCTTGGTGAAGAACGTCGGGTGCTCGGGCCGGTCGACATCCTGGCCCTCGCGCTTACCGCGACTCTCCTCGAAGTGATCCCAGTAGTTCCAGCCGGTGCACAGGATGTCCCGGCGGAAGCGCCGCAGCGGCGGCCGCAGAATCCCTTCACTGTAAGGGATTCTCTCGCCACTGCCGGCGACGTCACCCAGGATCACCGACGTCAGGTCGGTTGCCGAGAGCAACAGTACGGAATCCCCGTCGAGCACGCCCGGCCGCTCCCGGCCCGCGTGCGCCACCATCACGTACCTCATCTCAGGTCCACTCGACGCCACGCACAGGATCACCCCCGGTCATGAGACCACCGCGATCGCGTTGATCTCGATCAGGTAGTCGGGGTGCGCGAGTTTGCTGACCTCGACCATGGTCGAGGCCGGCAGCGGTTCGGCGAAGTACTGCGCCCGGATCTCGTGGATCTTGGCGAAATCCTCCATGTTGCGCACGTACACGTCCACCCGGCACACGTCCGCGAGCGTGCCGCCGGCCGCGCGCACCGCGGCCTGCACGTTCTCGCACACCTGACGGGTCTGCTCCCGGATGTCGCCGACGCCGGCGATACTGCCGTCCTGACGGCGCGCGGTCATCCCGGAGACGAACACCAGTCGCCCGGTCGCCTCGATCGTGGTGGCCTGCGAGAACACCCCGAACGGGGCGTGCAGTTCGGTCGTCGAAACTTGCGTCTTCGGCATCAGTCGAGCACCCCTCCGGCCGGTATGACGGCGCCGACCACCCGCGCGGCCGCGAGCAGGCCGTCCAGCCCGGACCTTTCGATGAGGACACCGTGCTGCCGCTGATGTGCGGCCCGTTCAGCCTCGATCTCCCCCGGCAGGTACAGCCGGTCCACCCCGGGCGCCGTCGCGCTGCCGCGAACCCGGGCCGCCAGGCCGGACGAACGTTGCCGGAAGTTCTCCAGCCCGCCGAGCAGTTCCGGGTCGATCGCCAGGAACAGATGCGCACAGTCGTTCGGCCGGTCCGGCTCCCGGTACAGCGGCCGCACGTGGTCGCCCCAGCCGCCGCCACTCAGTACGCCGGTCAGTACGTCGATCATGAGCGCCAGCCCGAACCCCTTGTGCCCGGCGGCCGGCAGCAGCATGCCGAGGACCGCCTCCTCCGCGTCGGTGGTCGGAGTTCCGGACGGGTCGGTCGCCCAGGTGTCCGGGATCGGCCGCCCGGCCGACGCGGCCAGCCGAATCTTGCCCAGGGCAACAGCCGACAAGGCCATGTCCAGCACGATCTCCACCCCGGCCGAGGTCGGGACCGCGATCGCGAGCGGGTTGTTGCCGACGATCCGCTCGGCCCCACCGGGAGCCGGCATCAGCGGCGTGGTGTTGGACATTGCGACACCGACGCAGCCCGCGTCGCCGGCCTGCATGGCCCAGCGGCTGGCCGCGCCGAAGTGGTGCGCGTTGCGGACCGACACCAGGCCGATCCCGTACCGGCCGGCCCGGTCGATCGCGTGTCCCATCGCCTGCGGGCTGGACAATTGGCCCATCCCGCCGCGCGCGTCCACGACCAGCGCGGCGCCGGCGTCGTACAGGATGTCGAGCTCGCGTTCCCGGGTGACGCCGCCGGCGTTGAGGCGTTCGACGTACATCGGGACGAGCATGACGCCATGTGAACTCACCCCGCGCAGGTCCGCCTCGACGAGTGCGGCAGCGATCTTGGCCGCGTCGGACGGGTCGAAGCCGAGCGCGCTGAAGACGGCCGAGACGGTCGCCTCCAGCCAGACCGGCCGCACCAGCACCCGCCGGTCGGCGTCCGACGCTTGCGCGGTCATGGGGCCTCCCGCCCTGGACTGAGGAGCGGAGAGAGCGAAGCGACTGGAGCGACGAGGGAAGGCCGGGAGTCAAAGCCCCATGACCCGCCGCGCGGCAGCGCGGCAATGTGCACAGTCATGGGGCTCTCACCGCGTCTCCTGCGCCCAGGGGAGGAACAGGTACTCCAGCAGCACCAGCCCGTAGAACAAGACGATGCTCATGATGCTGAGCAGCGTGATCGCGGCGAACGCCAGCGCGGTGTCGGCACTCGCGCCGGACTGCTGGATCACGTACCCCAGGCCTTGGGTGGCACCGACGAACTCGGCGATCACCGAACCGATCACGGCCAGCGAGATGGCCACCTTCAGACCGGTGAAGATCTGCGGCATCGCGTAGCGCAGGCGCAGCTTGAAGAACTCCTGCGCCCGGCTCGCGTTCAGCGACCGCAGCAGCTCGACCAGCTCGGCCGGGGTGGACTTCATCCCCTGCGCGGTCGAGATGACGATCGGAAAGAAGCACATCAGCAGCACCATGACCACCTTGGGCCACAGGCCGAAGCCCATCCACACCACGAGCAGCGGCGCGACCGCGATCTTCGGGATCGCGTTCACCATCAGCAGCAGCGGGTAGACCAGCCGCTCCAGGATCACCGAGCGGACGATCAACAGCGCGATCGGGATGCCGATCACGATTGCGAGCAGGAACCCCTCGATCGTCTCCAGGAACGACGTACCGGTCTCCTGCAACAGGTACGCCGGCTGGTCGAGGAACGTCCGCAACACGTCGTACGGCGTCGGCAACAGGTACGACTCGATCGTGAAGACGACGGTGGCCAGCCACCACAGCGCGATCGCACCGAACAGGCCGACGACGGGCAGCAGGACGGCCGCGGTCGGCGACGTGGTGAGCCAGGAACGCTTCTTCACGGCCGCACCTCGTCGACCGGGTGGGACTGCTTCTCCGCAAGCAGACCGTGCAGCAGGCCGCTGATCTGCGCGACTTCGGTCAGGTGCGCGTTCTGGCCGAGGCTGCGCGGCCGCGGGATGTCGATGTCGACGACCTCACGCAGCCGCCCCGGCCGCGGCGTCAGCACGACCACCCGGTCGGCCAGTACGACGGCCTCCTCGATCGAGTGGGTGACGAACACGATCGTGGTGGACAGCTCCATCTTGATCCGCTGCAGTTCCTCGGACAGCTCGGTCCGGGTGAGTGCGTCGAGCGCGGAGAACGGCTCGTCCATCAGCATCACCTGCGGGTCGCGGATCAGCGAGCGGCACAACGACACGCGCTGCTGCATCCCGCCGGACAGCTCATGCGGCAGCCGCCGTTCGAAGCCCTTCAGCCCGACGAGGTCCAGCAGCTCGTGGGCCCGGTCCCGGTACGCCACCCGGCCTTTTGACTTGCCCTGCTCTGCGTCACCGCCGTCGATCTCGACCGGCAGCATCACGTTGGACAGCACCGACCGCCACGGCAGCAGCGCCGGCCGCTGGAACATGAACGACACGTCGCGGCGCGGCCCGGTGACCGGTTCCCCGGCCACCGCGACCGTGCCGGACGTGGGGGGTAGCAGTCCGGCGATCAGCCGGAGCAGGGTGGACTTGCCACACCCGGACCGGCCGATCAGCGTGACGAACTCGTTCGGCCGGACGTGCAGGTCGATTTCCTCGAGGGCTACGACCCGGCCCTCGCGTCCGTCGAAGACCTGCCCCACGCCGTCCAGCCGGATCATCGGGTTGGTCTCAGCCCTTCGGTGCCAGGTCGACGGTCACCACGTCGGCGGGCTTGATCGAGCCGGCCGGCTCGATCGCCTTCGCGTCGTCGAGCAAGGTGATGATCTTCTGCACCCGGGTCGGGTCGACCGCGCCCAGCGGGCCGTTGAAGTCCTGCGGCTTCACGTACGGCTTCATCAGCTCGAGTTCCTTGGTGGCCACCGCGAGGTCGGTCTTCGGCACGTACTTCTTCAGGATCGCGGCCGCGGCGGCCGGGTCGTCGATGGTGTCCTGCAGACCCTTGAGCAAGGCCTCGGTGAACTTCTTCACCTGGTCCGGGTGGTCCTTGGCCAGGTCGCTGCGGGTGATGATCGCGTTGCCGTACAGGTCCGGCAGCTTCTCGCCGTACGGGAGGGCGATTGCCTTCTTCTTGGCCACCCCCTCCACCAAGGGCAGGCCGACCACGAACTGACCGATACCGTTCACCTTGTTGGAGGCCAGCAGGGTCGGCAGCGCCGGCGGCGGCGACGGGACGAAGGTGACCGACTCCGGGTCGATGCCGACGGCCTTCGCGTAGACCGGGAACATGACCTGGTTGGTCGAGCCCGGCTGGTCGCCGATCCGCTTGCCGACCAGGTCCTGCGGCTTGGTGATGCCGCCGCCCTCGAGGGCAACGATCGCGGCGAGCGAACGCTGGTGGATCATCCCGACCGTGGTGACCGGCAGCTTCTGCTTGCCCAGCGTGATCACGGTGGCGGTGAAGTCGCCGATGCCGTAGTCGGCCTGGCCGCCGGCGACCAGTTTCATCACGTCGACCGTGCCGGAGCCCGGGTTGATGGTGACGTCGAAGCCGGCGTCCTTGAAGTAGCCCTTCTCCAGGGCGACGTACGCGTAAGCCTCACGACCGAAGGTGTTGAACGAGGTCAGATAGCTGACCTTCTGCAGGCCCGAGTCCTGGCTCTGGCCTTCGTTACCGCTGTTACACGCACTGACCAGGGCGAGCCCCAGGACCGCCATCAGAGCGACGGCGGAACGCCTCAACCTCATATCGTCTCTCCTCCGATATTTGATCAAACATCAAATATGGAAAGGTGGTCAAACCGGCCCCCGGGGACTTCACAGCGACTTTACGTCCACTGCGCCGGGTCCCGCAGAGCCCGCTTGCCACCCGTCCTGGAGCCGTTCCCCATACCTGTCCGCACCGCACAGGCATCCCGCCCCGACCACAGACCGTACCTGTCCGGACAGCAGATCGCGACGCCGAGCCGACTCCCAACCGTCCCTACCCCGTCAAATCTGTGTAAACCCTCAGTTTTGAGTGATCCACCCCACGTGATCAGTCGCGGACTCAAGGGTTGACCGTCGGCGCGCTTTCCCTCCAGGAGTGGAAGGTGCGGTCCGTGGTCGGCCGGGGAGTCAAGAGTTGCCCGTCGGAAGGGTTCCCTCCGGGGAGGGAGGCGCGGGGGCGGCGGGGTTTGGGACCATGGTCGGGTGGTGGACGGGCTGGTGCGTGAGTCGGCGTCTTCCGGGCGTGCGCCGACGCGTCCGGCGGGCCGGCTCCGGCGTACGGCGTACCACCTGATGCGCGGCGTGACGTGCCTGGGCCGCGCGTCGACGTACCTCCGGTGGGTCTACCTGCTGCTCGGTGCGGCGCTGGTGCTGGCGTTCATCCTGGTCGACAGTGCGCTCGGTTCGCTCGCGCAGGATCTGGACCTGCCGGTGGTTGCCAGCGGCATCGTGATCGCGATCCTGGTCGTCGGGCCGCCGATCGCGCTCGGCATCCTGCCCGCGGTCCGCGAGGTCGAGGGCATCGCGGTCGAGTCGCTGCTCGGCGTACGGTTCGAGGAGCGTCCGCTCGGTCCGGCCCGGACCTGGGCGCAGCGCCGCCGGACGGCGACCTGGTTCTGCCTCCACCTGGTCACCGGCGGCATCGTCGGCAGCCTCAGCACGATCGTGTTCGGCGTCGGCGCGGTGTTGCTCGCGGCACCGTTCCGCTCCCCCGGCCGGCACGAGCTCATCCCCGACGTCTCGTACCGGACCACCGGCGGCTGGTCCGATCTCTGGATGCCCGCGGCCGCACTGGCTGGGATCGTCGGGCTGTTCCTGCTGTCCGCCGCGGTCGGCGCCCTCCTCGCCTACCTCGCACCGCGCGTCCTCGGACCGACACCGGCGGAGCGTATCGAGCTGCTCGAGCGCCGTACGGCGATGCTTGCCGAGCGCAACCGTCTGGCCCGGGAGCTGCACGACAGCGTCGGGCACGCGCTGAGCCTGGTCACCATCCAGGCAGCCGCGGCGCGCAAGGTGCTGGCGACCGATCCGGAGTTCGCCGAGACCGCACTGGCGGCGATGGAGACCTCGGCCCGCAACGCGCTGGCCGACCTCGACCACGTGCTCGGCCTGCTGCGGGACGACCGGCGGCCCGGTTCGCAGACCGCCCCGCAGGCGACCCTCGACGATCTTCCCCGACTGGTCGAGGCCACCCGGGCCGGCGGGATCACGGTCGAGGTCCAGCGCGAGGGCGACCTGAGCCGGCTGCCGGCGGCGGTCTCGCGGGAGGCGTACCGAATCGTCCAGGAGGGCCTGACCAACGCGATCCGGCACGCGGGCCGGTCGCCAGGCCTGCTTACCGTCGACCTGTCGATCCGGCTGGACGCATCCGGGCTGCGACTCGAGCTGACCAATCCGGTCAGCGACGGGGGGTCGGATCACGCTGGTGGTGGACGCGGCCTGGCCGGCATCCGTGAAAGAGTCGCCGTACTGCGAGGCACCGTGGACGCGGGCCTCGACGGCGACAGCTGGCGACTCGCGGTCAGTCTGCCCATCGCAGTAACGACGAAGGGATGACATGAACCTGTCGGTGGTCGTGGTCGACGACGAGCCGCTGATCCGCAGCGGGCTGCGCGCCATCATCAACGCCGAGCCGGACCTGACGGTCGTCGGTGAGGCCGGTGACGGCGCCGAGGTCCTGCCGGTGGTGCGCCGGACCGGTGCCGACGTCGTCCTGATGGACGTCCGGATGCCTGCGGTCGACGGCATCCAGGCGACCCGCCTGCTGCTGGAGAACCTCGACCCGGCGCCGCGCGTGCTGGTCGTGACGACGTTCGAGAACGACGACTACGTGTACGACGCTCTGCGCGCGGGCGCCTCCGGGTTCCTGCTGAAGCGGACCCCGCCGGACGACATCATCGCGGCGATCCGGACGGTCGCGGGCAGCGAGTCACTGCTCTTCCCGGAGGCGATCCGGGCGCTGGCGCTGGCGCATGTGGGCGCGCAACCGTCGCGTCCGGCCGGGCTGGACGAGTACCAGTTGACCGAGCGGGAGCAAGAGGTGCTGCGCCTGATGGCGAAGGGGCTGTCGAACGCGGAGATCGCGGACGAACTGATCCTCGGCCTGCAGACGGTCAAGACGCACGTCGCGAACGTGCTCGCCAAACTCAACGCCCGGGACCGCACCCAGGCCGTGATCCGCGCCTACGAGTCAGGCTTCGTCCCGCTGCACTGACGCTAAGCCCGGTCGATGGCTTCTTCGGCCAGGTCGCAGGCGTTGTGGACCGGGTCGATGGCGTTGGCCTTCATCGCCACCCGCTGCAGCAGCATCCGGAAGCTGGAGCGTTCGGCCTCGTCCAGGCTGCCCAGGATCTCGTCCTCGGCCGTGCCGAGGCGCCGCTCCAGCTCACAGAGCAACTCCTGACACTGCGCCGTCGGCACGATCAGCCGCGCCCGCCGGTCGGCCGGATCGGCCTGCCGTTGCACCAGCCCGGCCTTCTCCAGGTCGTCCAGCAGGTACGTCATCACGGTCCGGTCCACGCCGAGCTGCGCGGCCAGGTCAAGCTGTCGCCGCGGGCCTTCGGCGACCGCCGTGGCCAGCACCTGATAACCCCGCGGCCCACCGGGTACGTCCTCCAGCGCCGCGGCGGCCGCCTTCGCATACCGGCGGAATACGACACCCAGCGCCCATCCCAGGTCGGACTCGACCGGAGTGCCGCTGGCAACCCCCGGCTCCACCCCTGCGGCGCCACGACGCGTCACCTCGCGGGCGACCCGCCCCTTGACGTCGGGCGAAGTACTGGTCATGTCCCCATCGTACGTGGTGTATGCCACCCGAAATACGATCTGACTTGAATATGTTCTGCTTAGCAGATTATCTTCAGAGCAGCTCATTCCGAGCATGCCCCTCACGATGGAGACAACCTGAGATGACCACCCTGTTACGCGTCGATGCCAGCCTCCGGCTGGACGGATCGGTCAGCCGCGCGCTGGCGGACAGCGCCGAGGCCGCCTGGAAGGCGGAGCACCCCGACGGTGTCGTGGTCCGGCGCGACCTCGGTCAGTACCCGCTCCCGGCAACCGCCTGGCCGACCCTGGTAGCCGCCAAGTTCGGCACCGAGTCCGCCGACCTCGCCGAGGCCCGGGCTCTGGCCGAGGAGCTCGCCGCCGAGATCAAGAACGCGGACGCGGTCCTGCTCGCCGTACCGCTCTACAACTTCGGCATCGCCCAGCACGTGAAGGCCTGGATCGACCTGCTGCTCATCGACCCCGAGCTGGTGTACGGCCCGAGCCCGATCGCCGGCCGGCCGGCGATCCTCACGCTGGCCCGCGGCGGGGGCTACAGCCCCGGCGCCCCGAAGCACGGCTGGGACCACGCCACGCCGTATCTCGAGCGCATCTTCGGCGACGTCTTCGGCATGAACGTCCGGATCGCCGCCGCTGAGCTCACCCTGGCCTCGGTCACCCCCGGAATGGAGCAGCTCATCGACGCCTCCAAGGTATCCGAGGCCGAGGCCCACGCCGCCGCCGAGAAGCACGGCACCGTGGTGGCCCGCGAGCTCACCGCCAACGCCGCCTGACGCCCGTCGCGCGGTGGTGCCGAGCTCGAGCCGGCATCACTCAGCGAGCGCGGCGCGCCCTGGACCATGCCATCGATACCGGAGAATTCAGGCGATCCGCCAGGTGGACAGCGTCACCGACAGCGTGACCACCGCCGGCTGCGGCAGTACGGCGATCCGAGCCGCGAGCTCACGGTGATTCAGATGTCGTGCACTCGGCGTCATCAGCACCAACTGTTCGATCGCGGTGCGGTCGAGCCGCATCGCCGACTCGACGATCTCACTGCCGACCTGGTCGAACCTCCCGGCCAATGAGTCCTGCAGGCGTCGTTCCTTCTCTTCGTCCACCTTGACCAGCCCGAGTACGCCGACCAGTTCGGCCAGGTGCTCCTGATTCGGCGTCACCACGAGTAGCCTGCCGCCCGGCGCGAGGACGCGGGCCATCTCGGCGGCGTTGCGCGGGGCGAACACATTCAGCATCAGCTGCGCCGAACTGTCGAGCAACGGCAGTTCCCGCCACGCGTCGCACACCACGGAACCGATCCGCGGATCCACCTTGGCCGCGCGCCGGGCGGCGTACCTGGACACGTCCAGCGCGATCCCCCGCCGCCCGGCCGTCGCGCCGACCACACCGGCCAGGTAGTACCCCGTCCCCGAGCCGACCTCGACGACCAGTTCCTCACCGGCGACCCGAAGTCCGTCGTACGCCGTGCTCTGCCGGATCACCGCGTCGCGGATGGGCGTGTAGTGGCCGCCGCCGAGGAAGACGGTGCGGGCGCCGATCATCGCAGCCGAGTCACCGTCGATCCCGGTCGATGCCGAAGGCAACAGATTGAGGTAACCCTGCTTGGCCAGGTCGTAGGAGTGGCGGCGCGGACAGCTCGCGGTCCGGCCACTCAACGCGAGCGCGTCACCGCAGACGGGACAGCGCAGTACGGCCACGAGGTCGGCATCCACCGGCCCATTGTCTCAGCCGTTGATGTCCCGGCTCGTGATGCGGGCCCAGGCGGCAGCGTAGAAGACAACCAGGTAGGCGCCCTGCAGCAGCAGGTTGCGCTCGATCGCGTCCCAGTACGGCGGATCACGCAGCAGGTCGGCGAACGACGTCCAGCCGTACATCAGCAGCCACGGGTGGATCACGTCGATCTGCGGGATCGCACTGAGGATCCCGGACACGACGAACGCGCCGAACGTGGCCGCCATCGCCGCCAGCGGTGTCGACGTGAGCGACGACACGAACAGGCCGATCCCGGCCAGCCCGAGCATCGAGAGCGCGATCAGCACGGCGATCCCGAGTGCGCGGAGCAGACCGTCGGCGAGCGAGACGGTCGTCCCGGAGAGCAGCAGTACGTCGCCGACCGGGAACAGCACCACGCCGGCGATCAGGCCGGACAGCCAGATCGTCATCGTCGCGACCAGGCAGAACACGGCGAGCGCGACCATCTTGGCGGCCAGCAGCCGGGACCGGCCGGCCGGAGCGGTCAGCAGGTTGCGGAACGTGCCGAGGCTCGCCTCACCCGCCAGCGACTCCCCTGACATCACCGTGACGGCGGTCGGCAGGAAGAACGGCAGCGAGATCCCGAGGCTCGCGACGATCAGGAACAACCCGTTTCCGGCGACCTGGCCGAGGAATCCCTCGGCGTCACCCTCGGATCCGGACAGCTTGATCGCGACGCCGATCATCACCGGAACCGCGGCGAGGACGGCGAGCAGCACCCAGGTGCGGGCTCGTCCGAACACCAGGTGCAACTCGGACCGGAAGAGGGCCAGCGTGTGCCGGCCGGCACTCGGCCGGCCCACGTTCACGGCCTCGGCAACCACCGTGCCACCGGCCGAACCCTGCCCGGCCGGAACCTCACCGCGCAACGGCTCGCCGGGCGAGGTCTCACTCGGCGACGTTTCACTCGGCGACATCGAAGCCCTCCCCGGTCAGGGCCACGAAGGCGTCTTCGAGGCTGGGGCGTTCCAGGCCGAAGCCGTGGATGCGGACGTCGGCGGCGACCAGGGCGGCGGCGAACTTGTCGATCGGCAGCTCACCGGCGTCGCCTTCGACGGTCTCGGCCGTGGTCTTCAGGTCGGTGACGCCGAGGCTCCGCAAGGTTTCGGCGGCTTGACCGAGGTCCGGCGTACGGACGACCAGCCGGGGACGGAGCTCGGCGCGCAGCTCGGCGACCGTGGACTGGCGGACGAGGCGACCGCGGCTCATCACCGCGGCGTGGGTGCAGACCTGTTCGACCTCGGCCAGCAGGTGGGTCGAGGTGAAGATCGTGGTGCCGTCACTGGCGAGCTCGCGGATGAGGTGGCGGACCTCGCGGGTGCCTTGCGGATCGAGACCGTTGGTCGGCTCGTCGAGGACCAGCAGCTCGCGACGCTGCATCAGGGCGACCGCGATGGCGAGCCGTTGCCGCATGCCAAGCGAATAGGCGCGCACCTTCTTGTTCGCCGCGTTGGACAAGCCGACGCGCTCGAGCGCCAGGCCCGCGCGGGCCTTCCGCGTCGTGGGGTCGGCGGTCCGGTCCGCCGCGTCGAAGCGGAGCAGATTCGCCTGCCCGGTCCAGAACGGATAGAACGCCGGTCCTTCGACCAGGGCACCCACCCGGGGCAGCACCCGCAGCTGGGCCTTCGGCATCGCCTCCCCCAGCAAGTCCACCGACCCCGCCGTCGGCGTGATCAGCCCGAGCATCATCCGGATCGTCGTCGTCTTCCCGGACCCGTTGGGCCCGAGAAATCCGAACACACTCCCGGCCGGTACCTCGAGATCAACCGAGTCGACCGCCACCTGCCCACCCCGGAACCGCTTCGTCAGCCCCTTGGTCACCACAGGCGGTGACGAGCTGGGACTTTCCACGGTTAGCGTGGAGCCTTCGGCGCGGCGGCTACCAGCGTGTCTGGGCTGACCAGGCCGACCAGGACGCGGCCGTCGTCCATGACCAGGGCGTTGACCATCTTGCTGGACAGGATCTTGCCCTTGCCCCAGGAGCCTTCGACCGTACGGGCGTTCGCGAGCAGCTGGCCGACCGGACCGGTACGAGTGAGCTGCACGTCGCGGAACGCGACCACGGACTCCCAGCCCTCGCCGATCACCGTCGGCTTGTCGTCAGCACTCGCCTTGGGGCCGACCGCCTTCGGAGGCTTTACCGGGCTCGGCACCTGCCGGGTGGCCGGGACCTTCTCCTCCTTCACCTTCACGCCCTTCGGCGGGGTGAACGCGAACGTGCTCGCCGCCGGTACGTCGAACGACACCGAGGAGAAGCCGAGTTGTGCCGCCGGATCCGACCCGGTGCGCGGCATCACCGTCACCTCGAGTGGCACCCACGTCTTCGAGTCGATCGCCAGCGTGACCGATCCGACCGTCGACTTGTCGGTCTTCGGCACCAGGCGCAGCTTGTACGCATCCCGGCCGGCCACCTCCTCCGTCCCGCTCACCTCGATCTTGGTGGTCGGGTCGATCGCGGCCAGGAACTGCTTGGCCACCGCGGACGGATCGTACGACTCCGGGACCTCGGGCTTGGCCGGCCGCTTCGTCCGGGCCGGCAGGGTCAGCTTGACCGCCTCGCGCTCGGACGAGTCGTACGCCCACGCGGTCTTGCCGTCGGTCGTCCAGACCCGCTCGGCCATGTTGTCGAGCACGGAGACGCGCGCCTTGTCCGGGCTGGCAACGGCGACCCGGGCGGTGTGCTCACCGGTCAGCAGGTCGGGGATCTGGTTACCGCCCTCGACCCCGGGCAGCGCGGGCAGGCCGAGATCCGCCGAGGACCGGACAGTGCCGCTCAGACCGTCGACCTTGGCCGTCTGGACCTTGGTCAGCAACTCCTGCGCGGTGATGTCGGGCAGGTTGGGTGACGCGTCCGCGACCACCGGACCGAGCGTGCCCACTCCTGCGATC
Organism: Kribbella sp. NPDC023972; assembly: GCF_040639075.1. NCBI lineage: Bacteria > Bacillati > Actinomycetota > Actinomycetes > Propionibacteriales > Kribbellaceae > Kribbella > Kribbella sp. NPDC023972. The sequence continues at coordinate 140,828 of NZ_JBEZZH010000001.1, forward strand.
ACCGCGACTGCTGTGACCGGTACGAACCACCGTCGACTGCGCTGCGCTATCCCCATGGGTCAAGACTCGCACCGTGACGAGGCGGAACCAAGGGATCTCAGGGTCCCTTCCCCCAAAAGAGTGAGAGCGCATACCACCAGCGCAGTACGCCGGGAGTACGACGTACTGCGCTGGGTGGATGTCAGCGGCTCTGGAGAGCGTCCAGCGCCACGGTCATCGCGGCGGCGACCCGGAAGTCCAGCCGGGGATCCTGGACCGTGATCCGGTAACGGTCGCGGACCGACACCTTGCGCTCGACCGAAAGCACCGGCTGACCGGTGGCGCGGTCGGTGTAGTCGAAGTGGAAGATGAACGGCAGCGGGATGTCCCCCACGAACGGGACGAACTCCCAGACCCGGCGCACGATCGCGATGGTGGGGTTGCGCTCGGTGCCGTCCGCCTCCAGCCCGGCCGCGGCCAGCTGCCAGCTCGACCGCAGCAGGCTCTTGCCGAACTCCTTCTTGAACCACCCGATCGGCTGCCCGTTCGCGTCGAAGACGTCGTACCCGGACCCGAGGTCGATCGTCTTGCGCGCCTTGAACGAGAACACCGCCTGCGACTTGGAGTCGTCGCTGTAGAAGGTGACCTCCTCCTTGAAGGCCATCCGCTTCTGCTGCGCGAACGCCAGGAGCTGCCCGTCCGAGCCGTCGGGGTTGGTGGCGATGAGTTCGTACTTGTTCGCCATCATGGTGATCCGCTGCTTCATCGAGAACGCGGGCACGTACATGGGCGCTTGACCTTGGGGTGGAACCGTCATGTGGACGAGTCTGTCACCCCGACCAGGCCACTCCACACGCCCGGGCACCAGCCCGCAGCCCGCGCGCCAAGCCGTCAGCCAGCTCGGACTGCTCTACGACCTGTACGGCGAGCTCCCCGACCCCCTGCAGCGCCAGGTCACGTGCGACCTCAAGACCTAGCTCTACCGCCTCCACGGGCGTACGTGCGGGCCGCCAAAGCACTCCGAAGTCGGCCACGGGCCTATCCGGTCCCAGCTGTACGACGATTGCGTCCGCCTCGCCCAGGCACGTCGCCGGATCGCCGCCCACGACCACCCGCACCCGCTGCCGGCCAACAGCCTGTACGGCGTTCTCACTCGCCCGAGCCGCGTCCTCGTAGATAGATGTGGTGCCCCGCTGACCCCACTGCTCGTGGTGAACGGCCCACGCGAGTGGACGCCGCGCCGCCCAGCCAGTCCGCACCAACTCGGGTGCGGCCGCGAACTCCTCGACATGGCCGATGCAGAGGTACCCGACGAGCTCCACGTGTGCTGGAAGGTCCAGTACCGCCGCGACCTCACCGGGCTCGAAGAAGGACACCCAGCCGACCCCGAGTCCTTCCGCACGCGCGGCGAGCCAGAGGTTCTGGATGGCGATTGCCGCCGAGAACCAGGTCGTCCGCGGATCCGCGTGGCGACCCAGAACGTGCCTGCCGCCGCGGCCCGGGTCGCAGGTCACGGCGATGTTCAGCGGAGTGTCGAGGATGGCCTCGATCTTCAGACCGTCGAACGCCTGCCGCCGGTCCGGCGGGAGGGACGCGGCGAACGCGTCCCGCTGGGCAGTGGCCAGGTCATGCACCTTGCGGCGGGTGGCGATGTCGCGGATGAGCAGGAAGTCCCACGGCTGGCTGAGCCCCACACTCGGCGCCCGGTGCGCGGACTCCAGCACTCGCAGGAGTACGTCGTCCGCAATCGGCTGGTCGACAAAGCCGCGCCGCACGTCCCGGCGCTCCGCCAGCACTCGGTGCACCACGTCCCGCTCAGTTGGCGGGTAGCCCGGTGCGGCCGGGAGTCGACCAACCGCTGCGGTCGCATTGACCGACAGGCGCTTGGTGACCACCAGCTCGGCGCCCGTCAGGAGCACGGCTGCCTCAGCAACGCTGGCTGTGCCCTTGAGCTGCTCGACCTGCTCGCTGGGCGTCGGCACCGGCTGACGTGCCAGCTCAGCAGTAGGCGCAGTGTGGAGCTGCGCGTTGATGGACGCCACCAACCGCTGCAGCCCTGGCTCCGTCTCGCGACCGTCTACAGTCACGACCATCCGCACGTCTCCCCCGCCGGCCGCAGCCAGCGCGGCGTCGACCAGGTCCCGCAGTTCGCGGTACGACGTACCGGACCGGAGGCCGACGCCGACGACCAGGTTCACTTCTCCATCCCGGCGTGAACACGGGCCGCCGCCACCAGGCGCGCGGGTACGTCGGGGGTCGCCGTCCAGTGCAGATGCAGGTACGACGCGTGCACGCGGGGCTGGGCGATTCCCTCGACGCCACCGGGGAGATACCAGGCGGGATCCACCTCGGTGTCGAGGTCGACCGTCGTCCGGTGGAACTCGTGGCCGCGGACGCGGCGACCCTCGTCGAAGAACGTGGTCGTGGTCGCGGCGATCGCCGTACGGTAGCCGAGGGTCAGGCTGCCGGTCATCCGGCCGGTGGCGGGGAGGACGCCGGTCATCGGGTGGCCGTCGAGCTCGCGGCAGAGGTAGAGCAGGCCGGCGCACTCGGCGATCACCGGGAGGCCGGCCGCGATCTCGGTCGCCACCTGGCGGCGGAGCTCGGCGTTGGCGGCCAGGGCTTCGCCGTGCAGCTCGGGGAAACCGCCGCCCAGGTACAGGGCTGATGTGGCTTCAGGCAACGGATCGGACAGCGGGTCGAAGGTGACGACATCCGCGCCGGCCGCGACGAGCAACTCGGTCGTCTCGGTGTAGCGGAACGAGAACACTGGACCGCCGGCAACGGCCACGACCGGGCGTCCCTCCTCGGCCGGTGTCACTTCGGCAGCCGGGTCCCAGGCCTCGACGTCGAGCTCCACCGCCGTGCGGGCAGCCGCGACGAAGGCCTCGAGGTCGACGCCCTGACGGACCAGCCCGGCGGCCGCATCAACCGCGTTGACGGCCTGTTCACGCTGTTCGTCGGCCGGAACGAGACCGAGGTGCCGACTGGGCACAGTGAGCCTGGTGTCCCGCCGGAGTACGCCGAGAACCGGTACGCCGGTCGGTGCGACCCCGGCCCGGACCTCGGCCTCGTGGCGATCCGAGCCGACCTTGTTCAGGATCACGCCGACGATCCGCACCTCGGTGTCGAAGGCAACGAAACCGTGGACGACGGCACCGACACTGCGGCCTGCCGCCGACGCATCGACGACGAGGACGACGGGGGCCTTGAGCAACTTCGAGACATGCGCCGTGGACGCGTACCCCTCGGTCCCGAGAGCGCCGTCGTACAGGCCCATCACGCCCTCGACGACGGCCAGGTCAGCACCCGCGGCGCCGTGTGCGAACAGCGGGGCGACGCGTTCCTCGCCTTGCAGCATGGGGTCGAGGTTCCGGCCCGGCCGCCCGGTCGCGACGGAGTGGAAGCCGGGGTCGATGTAGTCGGGGCCGACCTTGAAGCCCGCGACCGTGTGCCCGGCCTGCCGCAGCGCCGCCATCAGGCCGACGGCGACCGTTGTCTTCCCGGCGCCCGAGGCGGGCGCGGCGACGACCAGCCGTGGGATCACCACTCGATGCCTTTCTGGCCCTTCTGGCCGGCGTCCATCGGGTGCTTGATCTTGGTCATCTCGGTGACCAGGTCGGCGGCGTCGAGCAGCCGCTGATCCGCGTTGCGGCCGGTGATCACGACGTACTGGTGACCGGGGCGGTTGGTGAGCGTGTCGACCACCTCGTCGACGTCGACCCAGCCCCACTTCATCGGGTAGGTGAACTCGTCGAGCACATAGAGGTCGTGTGTCTCGGCCTGGATCCGGCGCTGGATCTCACGCCAGCCCTCGAGCGCGTCGGCGGCGTGGTCCTCCTCGGTGCCGGCCTTCCGCGACCAACTCCAGCCCTCGCCCATCTTGTGCCACTCCACCGGACCGCCCTGACCCGTTGCCTCGTGCAACTGGCCGAGCGCCTTGAACGCGCTCTCCTCGCCGACCTTCCACTTCGCGCTCTTGACGAACTGGAACACCCCGATGCTCCAGCCCTGGTTCCAGCCACGCAACGCCATTCCGAAGGCGGCGGTTGACTTCCCCTTCATGTCGCCGGTGTGCACCATCAGCAACGGGCGGTTCCGCCGCTGGCGTGTGGTCAGGCCGTCCTGCGGTACGACGGCCGGCTGTCCCTTCGGCATGTCAGGCGACCTTCCGCTCGGTGACGGTGCGAATGAGGTTGCCTGCGGCAACTTCACCGAGGTCGAGGTACTCCGCGGACAGCGTGACCGCCAGCTCCGCGGCCAGTCCGAGCCGTACGCCGCGATGCGGTTCACAGTCGACGACCACGGTCGCGATCCCTTGCTGGGCAAGCCATCCGGCTGCTTGCTGGGCGCGTGCGAAGGCGTTGTCGCCGTGCGTCGCCCGGCCGTCGGTGACGAGTACGAGCAGGGGCCGGCGACGTGGGTCCCGGATGGCGGAGATCCGTAGTACCTCGGCCGTTTGCAGCAGCCCTTCGGCGAGCGGCGTGCGACCACCGGTGGGCAGCGATTCAAGCCGGCGTACGGCGGTCTCCACGCTGCCCGTCGGCGGCAACGCGACCGTGGCGGCGGCACCGGCGAAGGTGACCAGGCCGACGGTGTCGCGGCGCTGGTAGGCGTCGAGCAGGAGCGAGACGATCGCCGTCTTCACCTCGCCCATGCGCTTCTTCGTCCCCATCGAGCCGGAGGCGTCCACACAGAACAAGACGAGGTTGCCCTCGCGCCCTTCGCGTACGGCGAGGCGCACGTCCGAGGGCCGTACGTCGAGGCCGGGGCCGGAACGTCCTCGGGTGTGCTGGTGCGGGGCCGCCGACCGGATCGTCGCCAGGAGGTGCGGCCGGCCGGACTCCCGCCCGACCCGCGGCCGAGCTCCCACCACGCGACCCACGTCGGTGATCGCCCGGGAACGTCGCCCCGCAACCCCCGCGCCGGCGGACTGGACGCTCAACAGCCGGGCTTTGTACGGCTCGGAGCTGCCAACGACCTCGCCGGTCGGCGCCGGACCGGGCTTGGCATCGCCGCCATCCGGCTCGGCCGGGTCGGAGTCGGTCCGGTCCGCTGGATCAGCCGAGTTGCCGCTGTCGGGATCCGACGGGCCGGAAGGATCCGTGCCCCCACCCCCGGGACCGTCCGGGTCGTCGTCTGGGTCGGGTGGCGGGGTGCTGTTGTTGATGGCCTCTTCGAGCTGGTCGTCGTCCAGGCCGGGGGCGTCGAACGGGTTGCGGCGCTTGCGGTGTGGCAGGGCGAGTTTCGCGGCCGCGCGTACGTCGTCCACCTCGACGACCGTCCGGCCGGACCAGGCGGCGTGGGCGACCGCCGTACGCGCGGTGACGAGGTCGGCGCGCATGCCGTCGACGTCGAAGGACGCGCAGATCTCGGCGATCTGGCGCAGCGCGGAGTCGGTCAGGATCACCTCCGCCAGCAGGTCGCGGGCCTTGACGATGCGCTCGGCGAGCTCGCGCTGGGCTCCGTCGTACTTCGCCGTGAAGCCGGCCGGGTCGGCCTCGTAGGCGAGGCGGGCCCGCATCACCTCGACGCGGACGGCGGGGTCGCGGCTGGCGACGACGTCGACGGTCAGGCCGAAGCGGTCGAGGAGCTGCGGGCGGAGCTCGCCTTCCTCCGGGTTCATCGTGCCGACCAGGACGAAACGCGCCGGGTGAGTGACCGAAACGCCGTCCCGCTCGACCGTCGCCCGGCCCATCGCGGCGGCGTCGAGCAGTACATCGACCAGGTGGTCGTGCAGCAGGTTGACCTCGTCGACGTACAGCAGCCCGCGGTGCGCCGCCGCGAGCAGCCCTGGCTCGTACGCCGTGACGCCCTCGGCCAGCGCCCGCTCAAGATGGAGCGACCCGAGCACCCGATCCTCGGTAGCGCCAACCGGCAACTCGACCAGCCGAGCCGGACGTAGCTCCTGGTCCTCGCCGTGCGGACCGTCCGGGCAGGCCGGCTCCGGGTGATCGGGGTCGCAGGAGAACCGGCACCCCGAGAGGACGTCGACCGGCGGCAGGATCTCGGTCAGCGCCCGCACGGCGGTCGACTTGGCCGTCCCCTTCTCTCCCCGGATCAGCACACCGCCGATCGCGGGTGAGATGGCGGCCAGGATCAAAGCGAGTTGGAGATCCTCCATGCCGACCACCGCGGTGAAGGGGAACCCGGCGTCGGCCCGGAGCCCGCGCGGGGCGAGGTTGCCTGGAGTGGTCGGAGCAGGCCGCATCGGCGGGTCCCTTCGTCGAGCGGGTGTCCACGCCCGCTTCGGCAGCTGGTACGCCGTACCGCGGTGATCGCAGCCCGGCGGACGGGCGCGGATGTCCTGGCTCCCGGGTCTCCCCGGTCACAGTGGCGGGACCGCCCCGGACTCTCACCGGGTTCCTCCACAACCGTCGGCCCGATCATGGCACACCCCACCCCCACCCTCAGCGACGAGGTTCACATCAACCACCTGTCGCGACGGATTCACTTCACCGAGTCGTCGGTTGTGGTCGCTGTTCTCGCCAGACCCAAGCCACAATCGACGACTCGACCAGCGTGGGTAGCAAGCCTGTGGTGGTGAAGGGGCCCGAGGGCCAGCCGGTCGGCAGCGACGCGGACCTGCTGAGTTTTCATCGGTAGCCGGACAGGCGTTTGGCGAGGGCGGTGGCGGCTGTGTCGTCTTTGACCTCGCGGATGCCGATGATCGGGGTCACCGCGACGTACCCGGCGGCGAGGAGGGCCTCGTCGGAGCCGGGGACCGGGTTCGGGCTCGGTGGTTCGAGTTCGATCATGGGCTCGCCGGTCGGTGCGGTCGCGCCGGTGAGACGGGAGCGCTTGATCGGCGCGAGCGATGCGTGGCGTACGCCGGCCAGCTGGTCGAGCGGTCGATCCGGGACGTTGATGGTCAGGACGGTCCCGGCCGGCTCCGGCACGATCCAGGTCAGTGCCTCGGCGGCGACCGCACCCGCCGTCGCCCAGTGCGCGGGATCCTCGGAATCGATGCTCACGGCAACCGCCGACTTCCCTTGGCCGGCCGCGGTCAGGGCAGCGGCCACGGTGCCGGAGTGGAAGATCGGTACGCCGATGTTGTGCCCGCGATTGATCCCGGACACGACCAGGTCCGGGATCGCCCCGAACGCCCCGACGGTCGCCAGCGTCACCGCGAGGGCCGGCGTACCGTCGATGCCGTGGTAGGTGATGCCGCCCGCTTCCTCCGAAGCGGTCCGGATCGGGCGGCCGACCATCCCGGCCCGGGCCGACCCGACGCCACTCTGGTCGTCCAGCGGCGCCACCACCAGTACGTCGTACCCGAGCTCGGCGATCGCCGGTGCGAGGGCCCGGATCCCAGGAGCCTGATAGCCGTCGTCGTTGGTGATCAGGACTCTCAGATTCTCGGGCGCCATACGCTCCACCCAATCAGCCCCGATCTTCGATGTCACCCTCTGTCTCAAGGACTGCGTTGCGTAGCGTCTCGAGTGCCTCCGGGGACGGCTCCGACCACAGCCCGCGCTGGGCCGCTTCCAGCAGGCGTTCGGCGATGCCGTGCCGGGCCCACGGGTTGGACTTGCGGAAGAACTCCGCCATCTCCGGATCGGCGACGTACGACGTGGTGAGCGTCTCGTACATCCAGTCGTCGACCACACCCGCGGTCGCGTCGTACCCGAACAGGTAGTCCACTGTCGCGGCCATCTCGAACGCGCCCTTGTACCCGTGCCGCCGCATCGCCGCCATCCACCGCGGGTTCACCACCCGGGCCCGGAAGACGCGCTTGGTCTCCTCCTCCAGCGTCCGCGTCTTGACCTGCGCCGGTACGGCGGAATCCCCGACGTAAGCCTTCGGGTTCGAGCCGGTCAGGTGGCGGACCATCGCGATCATGCCGCCGTGGTACTGGAAGTAGTCGTCGGAATCCATGATGTCGTGCTCGCGGGTGTCGGCGTTCTTCGCCGCCACCTGGATCCGGGCGTAGGCGCGCTGCATCGACCCGCGCGCCTCGGCACCGTCGAGACCCTTGCCGTAGGCGTAGCCACCCCAGACGGCGTACACCTCGGCGAGCTCGGCGTCGGTGCGCCAGTTCCGCGCGTCCACGAGCGGCAGCAGGCCAGCGCCGTACGAGCCCGGCTTGGAACCGAAGACCCGCGCCGTCGACGAGCGTACGTCGTTGCCTGCCGCAACGTCCTCCTGGACATGTGCGTGCAGGTAGTTGGCCGCCGGAGCCTCGTCCAGCGCGGCCACCGTGCGAACGGCCTCGTCCAGCAGCGCCACGACGTGCGGGAAGGCGTCCCGGAAGAAGCCGGAGATGCGGACCGTCACGTCGATCCGCGGGCGGCCGAGCTCCTCGAGCGGGACCACCTCGAACCCGGTGACCCGGCGGGACGCGTCGTCCCAGACCGGGCGGCAGCCGAGCAACCACAGCACCTCGGCGAGATCGTCGCCCTGGGTGCGCATGGCCGACGTACCCCACACCGTGAGACCGACGGACCGTGGCCACTGCCCTGTCTCGGCCTTGTGCCGCGCGAGCAACGAGTCGGCCAGCGCGACGCCGACGTCCCAGGCGTTGCGGCTCGGAATCGCCTTCGGGTCGACGGCGTAGAAGTTGCGGCCGGTCGGCAGCACGTTGACCAGGCCGCGGGTCGGCGACCCCGACGGGCCGGCCTCGACGAAGCGGCCGTCAAGGGCACGCAGGACGTTCGTCAGCTCGTCACCGGTCCGGGCGAGCCTCGGTACCACCTCGTTGGCGGCGAACGACAGCGATGCCTCGACGCCGGCCGACGAGCGACCGAGCACCTCGACGACCACCACCGGGACCTTCGCCGCATCCCAGCTCAAGGTCTCCATCCCGACGACGAGCTTGCGCGCGATCGCCTCCAGCAGGTCGACCCCGTCCGCGCCGGTGACCGCGGGCAGGTCGGCGAGCGTCGCGAGCTCGGCCAGCTCCGGAACAACGCGGCCCGGCTCGGCCAGCAGTGCGGCCTCGTCCACCCCGAACGTCTCCCCCAGCGCGGCCCGCAGCCCCTGGATCGAGTACGAACCACCCCACAGCTGCCGGGCCCGCAGCACGGCGAGCACCAGGTTGATCCGCGCCTCGCCGGCCGGCGCACCACCGAGCACGTGCAGCCCGTCGCGGATCTGCACGTCCTTGATCTCGCACAGATACCCGTCGAGGTGCAGCACGAACTCGTCGAACTCTTCGTCCTCGGGCTTCTCCGAGGTGTGCAGATCGTGATGCAGTTGCGCCGCCTGGATCAGCGTCCAGATCTGGGCCCGCAGCGTCGGCACCTTGTCCGGGTCCAGCGCCTGCATGGTGGCGTACTCGTCGAGTAGATACTCCAGCTTCGCCATGTCGCCGTACGTCTCGGCCCGGGCCATCGGCGGCACCAGGTGGTCGACGACCGTCGCGTGCGCCCGCCGCTTCGCCTGCGTCCCCTCGCCGGGGTCGTTGACGATGAACGGGTACACCATCGGCAGGTTCCCGAGTACGGCGTCCGGCGCGCAGTCGGCCGCCATCCCGATGCCCTTGCCCGGCAGCCACTCGAGCGTCCCGTGCTTACCGAGATGTACGACGGCGTGCGCACCGAAGCCGCCCTCGTCAGCCGAAGCCTCCAGCCAGCGGTACGCCGCCAGGTAATGGTGCGACGGCGCCATGTCCGGGTCGTGGTAGATCGCGACCGGGTTCTCACCGAAACCACGGGGCGGCTGGATCATCAGTACGACGTTCCCGAACCGCAACGCCGCCAGTGCGATCGCGGGCTCGTCACCGGACATGTCGACATACAGCTCACCGGGTGGCGCGCCCCATGCCTCGGTCATTGCTTCGCGCAACGACTCCGGGACGCGGCCGAACCACCGCTCGTACGTCGACAGCGGAATCTTGGCGACCGCGGAAGCCAGCTGTTCGTCGGTCAGCCAGTCGACGTCGTGACCGCCGGCCGCGATCAGCCGATGGATCAGCCCGTCGGCTCCTTCGGGCCCCTGGAGCTCGCTGAGGTCGAGATCCCCGAGGTCGTATCCGGCCTCCTGGAGCTGACCGAGCAGGGCGACCGCCGACGCCGGGGTGTCCAACCCGACAGCGTTCCCGATCCGGGCGTGCTTGGTCGGGTACGACGACAACACCAAAGCGAGTCGCTTCTCGACGGCTGGGACATGCCGGAGCCGGGCGTGCGCGACCGCGATCCCGGCCAGCCGATCGCATCGCTCCATGTCCGGGGCGTACCGGGCCAGGCCGTCCTCGTCGTACGACTTGAACGAGAACGGGATCGTGATCAGTCGCCCGTCGAATTCGGGGATCGCCACCTGGGTCGCCGCGTCCAGCGGACTCACGGCCGCGTCGCTGGCCAGCCACTGATCGCGCGTCGAGGTCAGCGCGAGGCCCTGGATCAGCGGGATGTCGAGCGACGCGAGCGCGCCCGCGTCCCATGCGTCGTCGGAACCGCCCGCACTCGCGTCAGCCGCGACGGTTCCACCGGCGGCCAGCAGGGTCGTGACCAGTACGTCGCACTTGCGCAGCAAGTCGAACAGTCCTGCGTTGTCCGCGCTCGAAGGATCGAGTCCGCGGAGCGTGCCGCAGTAGACCGGCAGCGGCTGCGCACCCGCTGCTGAGACAGCCGCGGCCAGCGCGTCGACGAACGCGGTGTTCCCGGAGATCTCGTGCGCGCGGTAGTAGACGATGCCGACAACCGGCCGCTCGTCCTCGACGAAGGTCCCCCTGACCCCGTACGCCGGTAGTGCCCGGGGTGGATCGAACTCGTCGCCGGTCAGCAGGAGCGTGTCCCGGAGGAAGCCGGCCAGGTTGCGCAGGTTCTCGGAGCCGCCTTCACGCAGGTAGGCCAGCGCCTCGGTCACGGCCCCGGCCGGCACCGTCGACAGCGACATGAGCTCGGCGTCGGGCGCGGCTTCGCCGCTGACCACCACAGCCGGCTTCCCGGACGCGATGACCGCGTCGAGCCCTTCCTCCCAGGCCCGGCGACCGCCGAGCAGGCGGACGACCACGATCTCGGCCGCCGCCAGCAATGGGGCCAGATCAGCCGGCTCCAGCCGGGCGGGGTTCGCAACCGTCCAGCCCGCATCCGCCTCGGCGGCGGCCAGCAGGTCGGTGTCGGCGGTGGAGAGCAGCAGCAGGTTCGCGGGACGGTATCTGGTGGGGAACTCGCTTCGCTCGTCCACAGGCAACCGATCCTTCCTCGGGGTGTCCACGCCCCGTCCGGAGGTTCGACGGCGGCAGTTCCTGACTCCCACACGAGGTGGTCACAGTGGCGGGACCGTCCCGGACTCTCACCGGGTTCCTGCTGATGCCGTCGAATGACGTGCTGCACTCTAGCCGACCCAGCTCTGCTCGCCTGTTTGCGGCGTCAGCCGAACCGCCAGGCCATCACGATCACGCCGGTCGCACGGAGCCGAGCCTGAAGCCGTCGAACGGCGACGGTTGTGATGGCCTGGCGGTCCGCCTCAGCGGTGCATGGCGTAGTGGGCGGCCAGGAGATCCGTCCCCCAGTCGTTGCGGAAGTCGCGCCAGACGGAATGGATGTGGTTGGCGTTGTCCTGGGTGTTGTCGTACTCGGCGAGGAACGTGGGGCCCGCGATCGAGTAGTAGTGCGGGTGGCCGATTCCTGGTTCGGTGTCGCCGGCCCAGGCGAAGGTGAGGCGTTCGATGCCGTGGTCGGTGATGTCCTGCCACGTCTGCAACCCGATCGGCCCGGCCGCTCGTCCGACGTACTGGCCGACCAGGAGGCTGAGCAACTGCCGTTGTTCGGTGGTCATGTCGCCGTACGCCAGACCCTGGTAGAGGCGGGACCGGTCGGCGACCGGGTCGTGCCGGGTGAGGATGTCGTCGGGCGCCTCGTCCGAGACGACGGCGACCGCGCGCTGGTCGGGGTCGAGGGCGTGCAGGAGCTGGAAGCCCAAGTCCTGCTCGGCGGCCAGGAAGCGTCGCCCGGCCTGCGGGCCCGACCGCACCTCGGCTGGGTTCGACCCGAGGAACTGCGGGGTGAACGCGATCGCGCCGTCGACGAGCGTGACGTGCAAGGCCAGGTGGTGACCGTTCAGACGCCAGGCCCACGGCTCCGTCCCAGCTGGATCGCCCAGCACGCGCAGGAAGTACCGCCCGCCGAGCACGGACCCTTCCCACTCCCCTGTCGGCGGCAGGGCGGGGATCCCGCGCAGGATGACCTCCGCCTCCAGCACGGCCTTCGAGTCGGCCGCGCCGCGCTCGCTGCACCCGATGTCGACCAGCCGCTCCGCGATCCGCTGCTGCGCCGGTGTCAGCTCGGCGAGCGGAAGCCCGGGCCGATCGCCGGGCAGGTAGGTCCACTCTTTGTGGTCCGGCGTGTCGAAGGCCGCCTTGATCTTGTCCAGCTGGGCCGGCGTGAGGCTCGCCAGTAGCTCGAGGACCGCTTCCCGGGTCTGCTCTACAACCATGCCGATCGCTCCCGTTCCGTCGTCTTTTGCCGGCCCGCTTGCGTCCGAAGAAGTGGCGGCACGTCTCCCCTTTTCTTCGGACGTAACGCAAGGATCGCGGCAACCCCCGCCGCCGTGACGCCGACGCGCCGCGCGAGGGCAGCGGTACGGCGGACGTCCGCAACCGTCGGCGTGGGTCCGTACCCCAGCGTGCCACGGTCCTCCTGATAGTCGCCGTAGCTGTTCCGCCCACCGAGCTGCAGACCGAGCGCGCCGGCGAACGCCGCCTCGACCGGGCCCGCGTTCGGGCTGGGATGCTTCGACGCGTCCCGCCGCCACACCGCGACCGCTTCTTGTGGGCGTCCCGCGGCGAGGCCGGTCAGCACGGCGCATGCACGTGCCGGCAGCAGATTGAGTACGTCGTCCAGCCGGGCGGCGGCCCAGCCGAAGTCGAGGTACTTCGCCGACTTGTAGCCGACCATCGCGTCGAGCGTGTTCGCGGCGCGATACCCGAGCAGCCCGGGGACACCGAGGACGCCGCCCCAGAGCAGTGGTGCGACACAGGCGTCGGAGGTGTTCTCGGCGAGCGACTCCACGGTCGCGCGGGCGAGCTCGTCAGCCTCGAGGTCGGTCGCATCCCGCGCACACAGGTGGCTGAGGCGGTTCCGCGCGGCCGGGAGGTCCTTCTCCTCGAGCAGCCGGGCCATGTGTTCGGCTTCGCGATCCAGGCTGCGGGCGCCGAGCACGGTCCAGGTGGCAGCGGCGGTGACCAGGGTGTGGACGATCGGGCGCTTCCTGGTCAGGCGTTCCGCGATCGCTCCGGCGGCGGTCGCCGTACCGACGAGGACGGTCGTGTACGCCGTACCGGCCGCGCGGGAGTCGGCGTACCAGCGAGACTCCAGGCGGGACGCGGCCTGACCGAAGCCAGCCACCGGGTGGTAGCGGCGGGGATCGCCGAGGACGCGGTCGGCGGCGAAACCGAGGATCAGACCCAACGCTCTGGACACCCTCGGAAGTGTGCCAGGCGGTGGTGTGGAAGGGTGAGCGGCATGGGAATCGCGGAGATGCTCCGGGAGGTCGACGGGAGCGGCGAATTCGGGGTGTGGCTGGGCCGGCTGGACGGCGAACCGGTGTTCGAGCATGAGGCGGAGCGGACGCACTACTCCGCCAGCACGATGAAGCTGCCGGTGGCGATGGCGATGATGCGCAAGGTCGAGGCGGGTGAGCTGGCGCTCGACCAGCCGGTGACCGTGCACAACGACTTCGCGTCCGCCGCGGGTGGACGGTTCGGTGTGAACCCGGACGAGGACGAGGCGCCGGCGACCTGGACGAAGCTGGGCTCGCAGGTGCCGCTGGGGTGGCTGGCGACCGAGATGATCACCCGATCGAGCAACCTGGCGACCAACCTGGTGCTGGAGCAGGTCGGGGTCGAGGCAGCTCATGCGGTGCTGGCGGAGTCGACGCTCGCCGGGCCGGAGGCGGCCGGCGAGGGCGCGGAGCTGTCCGGGACGAGCGCGATCCGGCGTGGCATCGACGACGTGGCGGCGCGGAGAGCCGGGATCAGCAACGAGATGAGTCCGGCCGGGCTGGCCGGCGTACTGGTTGCGGTAGGCAATCAGGAAGGTGCCTCGGGCGCCTATCTGCGCGACCTGCTGGCCGGCAACCAGTGGAACGGCGAGATCCCGGCGCTGTTGCCGACCGGGACCCGCGTCGAGCACAAGAACGGCTGGGACACCCGGATCCGGCACGACGGCGGCATCGTCCGCCCGCCGGACGCGGACCCGTTCGTGCTCGCGGTGTGTACGACGTCCGACCTGCCCGACGCGGACGCGCAGAAGCTGATCGCCTCGATCGCCCTGGAAGCCTGGAACCACCGGCACGACCTGGAGGCGGTGCGGTGAAGCTCACCACCCATCTCGTCTCGGCGCCGCTGCACACCCCGTTCGTAACGGCTCTGCGTACGGCGACGCACGCCGACTCACTGCTGGTCGAGATCAGCGACGGCTCGGTCAGCGGGTGGGGCGAGGCCCCGCAGGTGTGGAAGGTCACCGGCGAATCGCTCGCCGGTGGGCAGGCGTGTGTCGAGGGACCGATCGCCGCGGCGCTGGACGGGCTCGGCCCGGATGACCTGACCGAGGCGTTGCGACGCGTGCAGAACGCTGCCGTCGGCAACTTCGGCGCGAAGTGCGCGGTCGACGTGGCTCTGCACGACCTCGCCGCCCGGCGTCGCGGCCAGACGCTGCATGGGTTCCTCGGCTCGACGGTCGACACGGTTGCGACCGATGTGACGCTGTCCGCCGGTGACGCCGACGCGTTGGCCGCCGCCGCGCGTGACCGGCTCGCCGACGGGTTCGACGTACTGAAGGTGAAGGTCGGCACCGGTGACGCGGCCGCCGATGTGGCCCGGGTACGGCGGATCCGCGAGGCGATCGGGCCTGGCCCGCGGCTCCGCCTCGACGCGAATCAGGGCTGGACGCGCCGCGGTGCGGTCACCGCGATCCGTGCGCTGGAGGACTGCGACATCGAGCTGGTCGAGCAACCTGTCGCGGCGGCCGATCTCGAAGGAATGGCGTGGGTGACCGACCGGGTCGATACGCCGATCCTCGCCGACGAGTCCGTGTACGGCGTACGGGATCTGGTGAACGTGATCCGGCACGGCGCCGCGGACATGGTGAACGTGAAGCTGGCCAAGTGCGGCGGGCTCGCCCCGGCCAGAACGCTGCTGGAGCTGGCCCGGGAGCACGGGATCCAGTCCGTCGTCGGGTCGATGCTGGAAGGCCCGGTCGGCGTCGGCGCGGCGGCCGCACTGGTGTCGGCGTACCCGACCTCGGCGGTCAACGACCTGGACGCGGCATGGTGGCTCGCTGAGGCTCCGGTGGCCGGCGGGATCCGCTATGACGGCTCGCTGATCCGCCTGCCGTCTGCGCCCGGGCTTGGCGTGACAGGCTTGATCGCATGAAGCTAGTCGCCGCCAAAGTCCCGGTCAGCACGGTGTGGACCGCGCCGGATGCACCCCGGGACATCGACGCTCCTGCGATCGCCGCCCAACCCGACATGGCCGCGTGGGCCAAGTCGATGGACACCGAGACTCGCCTCGGCCTGCACGGCCGGACCCTGACCCAACTGCTGTTCGCCGAGCCTGTGCTGGTGCGGTCGGAACGGGACGGCTGGTCAGAGATCGTCGCGCCGTGGCAACCGTCGTCGCAGGATCCTCTCGGCTATCCGGGATGGGTGCCGTCGAGCCATCTGGGTGAGCTTCCCGAGGCCGCCTCCGATCCGGTCGCGGTCGCCGTACCGACTGCGCCGTTGTTTGCCGAGCCTGGTGCTGGTGCGTTTGCCGAGCTGTCGTTCGCCACCGTGCTCGCTTCGGTCGAGCACGCGGACGGGTATACGCGGGTGGCCACGCCGGACGGTGGGTCCGGCTGGCTGGCGGACGACGTACTGCGGTCCGGCCCGGGCACGGCTGAGGACCGGCTGCGGCTCGGGTCGCAGTTCCTCGGGCTGGAGTACCTGTGGGGTGGCACGTCGGCGTACGGGCTGGACTGCTCAGGGCTGGTCCACGCGGTCAGCCGGGTGCTCGGCCTGCGTACGCCGCGGGACGCGCACGACCAGGCCGGCACTCTCGAGAACATTCCGATCGATGAAGCGCAGCCAGGTGACCTGTACTTCTTCGCTCGCCCCGGCAAGGAGGTGCATCACGTGGGCTTCGTCTCCCCCGAAGGCATGCTGCACGCCTCGGAAACCGGCAAGCGGCTGGAGAACGAACCAGTGTCCGACGAGCGACGCGCCACCCTGGTCAGCGCTGCCCGTCTGTAACCCGCTGCTTCCGCGGGCCGCTGACACTGCCCCACCGCAGACAAGTCGCCCCGGACCGGATGGTCTGGGGCGACTTGGTGTTCAGGCGGGGTCGTCAGCCCTTCTTGGCGTCGGACTGCTCCGGCTCGCGGATGGCGTCCAGCTCGGCCGCGGTCTTGTCGTCGAGCCCGGTGTCGGTCTTGCCATTCACGGACTCGACCGGGGTGGACTCGTCCAGCTCACCGCCGCCGGCCGACTGTGGCTCTGACTGCGCCCGTTTGCGGGACGCACGCAGGCTGGCGAGGGTGGTGATGCCGAGCGTGATGATGATGAAGCCCAGCGAGAACCAGATCGGGATCTCCGGGGCCCACTCGATGTGGTGACCGCCGTTGATGAACGGCAACTCGTTCTCGTGCATCGCGTGCAGCACCAGCTTCACACCGATGAAGGCGAGCACGACGGACAGGCCGATCGACAGGTACACCAGCCGCTTCAGCAGGTCGCCGAGCAGGAAGTACAGCTGCCGCAGACCCATCAGGGCGAACACGTTCGCGGTGAAGACCAGGAACGGCTCCTGGGTCAGGCCGTAGATCGCCGGGATCGAGTCGAGCGCGAACAGCAGGTCGGTGGTGCCCAGCGCGACGATCACGATCGCCATCGGGGTGACGAGCCGCTTGCCGTTCTGGATGACGGTCAGCTTCACGCCGTTGTACTCATGGGTGGCGTTCAGCCGCTTCTTGGCGAACCGGATGATCGCGTTCTCCTTGAAGTCCTCGTCGTCGTTCTCCCCCTGCATGGCCAGGTGGACCGCGGTGTAGAGCAGGAACGCGCCGAACAGGTAGAAGATCCAGGAGAACTGGTTGATCGCGGCCGCGCCGACGGCGATGAAGATGCCACGGAAGACCAGCGCCAGGATGATGCCGACCAGCAGCGCGGTCTGCTGGTACTTCCTGGGCACGCCGAATCTGGACATGATGATCAGGAAGATGAACAGGTTGTCGACGCTCAGGCTGTACTCGGTCAACCAGCCGGCGAAGAACTCCCCCGCGTACTGACCACCGGAGAACACCCAGACCCCGAGGCCGAAGACGACCGCCAGACCGACGTAGAACGCGATCGCGGTCGCGGACTCCCGGGTGCTCGGTTCGTGCGGGCGCCGCCCGATGATGAAGACATCGAAGG
This sequence comes from Kribbella sp. NPDC023972, assembly GCF_040639075.1. Taxonomy (NCBI): domain Bacteria; kingdom Bacillati; phylum Actinomycetota; class Actinomycetes; order Propionibacteriales; family Kribbellaceae; genus Kribbella; species Kribbella sp. NPDC023972. The sequence continues at coordinate 158,141 of NZ_JBEZZH010000001.1, forward strand.
TGAGCAGCGCGAGCAGCACACCGACAGTGATGTACCAGACGTAGTCAGCAACGTGCACAGGAAACCTCCGGAGCGCAGACGGAACAGGACTCCGAAGGTCTCTTCCGCCTGACTCATGGGTCGAGCCTGGCCGGCGGCACCGGGCGCGGGATACGAACCCTTGACCGTGATGACGATACCGCCGCGAAGGAATACTCCCCTTCTCCGCCCCTATTCTGACTGGTCGATGTCCAAGTCACCAAATCCGGAGCGCCCAGTCCGCCTGTCGGGATCATCACGGTTCGCGATGGGAATATCCCCGTTCGGTGACAGGTTGTGACGACTGTTGTGGCTGTCACGACGAGTCAGATTGTGTACGGCGTACTGTATACGCAGCGTCCCGTGGTCGTGGTGACGCACCGTAGCGTCAGGACGGTCGCCTGGATTTCGGGAGTTTCGCCACGATCGTCTCGTACGACGCGTCGATCAGCTCCAGGATCTCGTCGTCGGGGACCGCGCCGCCGAGCCGGACGGTGTTCCAGCCGGACCGACCGATGTACGCCATCTTGCTGACATCCTCCGGGTAGGTGTCGACCAGCTCGTCCGCCTCCTCCCGGTTGCTGCCGCACTTGATCCCGACGCCCTCGGCACCCCCGAGGAACGCGAAGATCTTGTCCCCCACCTTCGCCACCACGTCACCTTCCCAGGGCTCGTCCTGCCAAGCGCCCGGCTTGCTCAAGCAGTGCTGCAGGACATCCGCCCCGGTCAATCTCGTCATGTCGGCACGTTAGCGGGCGGGGTCCTGACCGTCACGGGATGCGCCGTGACGGCAGGACCGGTGCTGCTCGTTTCACGCCGCTTCCAGCCGGGTGAAGCCGGCGCGGTGCACCCTGATCAGCGCGACCGGCAGGTCCGGGACGCCGTGCCGCAGCCACTGCTCCAGGGTCTCGCTGGGTGCGCCGCAGATGTCCAGCGACTCGACCTCGACGTGGTCGAAGGTCTCCCGCACCTTCTCGCCGTACAACTTCAGATGGAACTCCATCGACTCCGCGTCAGGGTGTACCTGGACGACGACCGAGGTGCCGCGATCCTCGGTCTCGTAGATGTTGAACGCCAGCAGCCGCGGCTCGTTCTGCTCGACGTACCGGCAGAACTCCTCGCACCACAGCGCGTAGGCCTCGGCCTTGCCGGGCTTGATCCGCGACCTGCTCACCACGATGAACGGTCCACTCATGGCTCCTCCTCGATCCGGTCTCCTGGGTCCGACGGTAGGAACGCGCGACGACCGGAACATCGGTCGAACGACGTATTCGGGCTCACCCGTCGAGCAGTCCGGTCCGGCGGGCGATGTCGGCCGCCTCCGTCCGCCGGCTCGCGCCGAGCTTGTGCAGGATCCGCGACACGTGTACTCCGACCGTGCGCGGGCTGATCACCAGAATCTCGGCGATCTCGACGTTGCTCCGGCCGGCCGCCAGCAGTGGCAGCACCTCGAGTTCACGGCTGGTGAGGCCGGCCTCGAGCGCCGGCGGTCCCGCCTGGCCAGGCGCGGTGCCCACGTGCAGCCGCGAGGCTTTCACCAAATCATCGATCGCCGTTCGCAGCGGCTCCGCACCGAGGGCGGAGGCCGTCTCCCGCGCCAGTTCGAGCTGTTCGGCCGCCGCGCTGCGACCAGACCGTCTGCCCAGGAGTGCCCAGCCCAGCCGCCAACGCGCGTAGGCCAGCCGGTAAGGGTCTTCACCGGCTAGCCAGGCGTCGACCGCGTCCGACCAGGGACTCGGGTCGCGTGACCCGTTCAGGCGTTCCACCTCGGCACGCACGGTGGCCATGAAGGCACAGATCTGATCGTGATCGGGAATGCTCCACTCCCGGACGCGGCGGAGGATCTCGTCAACCGACAGCTCCGGCATGTAGGTCCGACCATGCATCCGGGACGTGGCGGCCGCGTCCGCCTGTGCCCGCACGAGCGTCGCGAGCGCGTCGGCGCGGCAGTACGGATCGGCGCCGGCGTGGCCCAGCGCCTCGTCTGCCAGGGGTACTCCCTCCTCCGGCCGGCCAGCCCAGAGATGACTTTCGGCCTGGCCCAGCAGCGCGATCGCACGCGGCAGCGGCTGCTGTGGGATCGCGGCGGCCAGTGCCGAGGTCTCGGCGCACGCCTCGGCCAGCACGTCGCCCTGCCCTCGCCACGCCGCAAGCCGGGCCCGATAGCCGCTGGTGAAGTAGCCCGGAACACCTTGGACGCCCCGGCCCCGATTGGCGTCGATCGCCGCGGCCGCCTCGTCCCACCTGCCGAGCTCGAGCATCAGTTCGGCGACCATGTACAGCAGGGCTGCTTCGACGCTGCGGCCGAGACCGTGCGCTGCGACGTACCGGATTCCGGCAGTGAGGACCGCCTCGCACTCCCGGAACCGTCCCAGGTTGCGGAGGCTGACGTTGCGCCACAGGTCGGAGATTGCCACTTCGTAGCCGGCGTCCAAGGACACCGCAACCCGGCGCGCCTCTTCGAGCGCCGCGAGACCTTCCTGCCGGTCCAGGCGCGCGATGCCCCAACTGAGAAGCACCTGCCACCGGACCGTCTCATCACGTATTCCGGCGCCCGCGGCCAGCGCCCGATCCGACAGCTGAGCGGCCCGCTCCGGCTGCGCCGAGACACCCAGAAACCAGGCGTGGCCCGACAACACCTTCGCCTGAACCTCGGGCGGAGCATCAGGCGGCAGGATCTCGACAGCCTTCTCGTACGCCGCTTGCGCACCGGGCCCATCGCCACCCTGCCACCGGTAGCGGGCCAGCTGTTCCCAGACCAGTGGCCGGTCGGCGTCCAGCGTGATGCGCTCCTCCGTGAGAGCTACGGCGGCCGCGAAGGCTCCGTCGCGCTCGGCCGCGACCGCGGCGCGCCTCAGAATCTCGTCGTTGCCACCCGCTCGTTCCCGCAGGTCGTCACTCAGCAAGGGCCACAGCGAAATCACTCGCTGCAAGTGCGTGTGGGCGGCGCTCGGAGCCTGCGCACGCTCTGCGGAGGCAGCCGCATCCAAGGACGCCTCGGCCGACTCCTCTGCCTGCCCGGCACGCTGCCAGTGATGCGCCAGTTCCGCGGGAACCTGCGGACTCGTCCTGGACAGAACCTGGGCGACTCGGCCATGGAGATCACGGCGGTGGCCGGGCGGCAACGCGTCGTACACCGCCTCCTTCAGCAGGTCGTGCCGGATGCGGTATCCGTGGTCGTCCACGATCAGCAGGTCCCACTCGACTCCCGTGACCGCGGCCTCACGCACCTGCCGGACGCTCCTGCCAAGGATCCGCGCGATCACGTCTTCGTCGCAGCCGCGGTCGACAACGGCGCACACGCCGACCACGTCGGCGACCACCTCACCCAATGCGCTCACCCTGGCGAGGAACATGGCGCGCAGATGGTCCGGCACGTCCCTGGTGCCTGCGGCAACGACCTCCTCGACGAGCAGCGGGATCCCCCCACTTCGCCGATAGATCAGGCTCGCCTCATCGGCACTCGGCCGCACTCCGGTGATGGCCGCGGCCTGGGCGCGCACTTCATCCACGGACAGGGTGCCCAGCGACAACCGGAGCGCGCTTCGTCGTTCCAGTGTCGCGACGAAGGCCGTGCCCACCGCTGCCCGGCCCTCGGGCCGGAACGTCGCGATCAAGCCCCACCTGCCGCTCGTGGCCTGTCCGACGAGGTACAGCAGAGCGTCCTGGGTGGCCCGATCCGCCCAGTGGACGTCTTCCATCACCAGGATCAGCGGTTCCCGCCGAGCCAGCCCTTCCACCGCCAAGCGGATCAGTTCGAACAACTGGGTGCGGTTGACCCGGCGTGTCCCGCTGAGTGCCGCCAGTACGGGCGCCTCGGCAGGCAGTCCGCCGCGGAGGGCGGTCAGGAGCGGGAGGTACGGCGGACCGGCGGTGCTCATCAGAAGGCACGCTCCACCGAGCACGCGGAGACGTAGCTCGCGCAACCGTGCGCCGGCCTCGGTGACGAGGCGGGTCTTTCCCGACCCGCCCCGCCCGGCGATCAGTGCAATCCGCGGCTCACCCTCGCGGAGAGTCGCCGCGAAATCCACCAGTGCGCGGGCCTGCTCGTCGCGCCCGATCATGAGCGGACTGGAGACCCGCAACCCCGTGGTCGAGCCCATGGGCAGGACAGTACGCCTGCGTACCCTGCATGACATGAGTTCTGTTGTGGTTGCCGCCGTACAGGCCGGGTCTGTGCTGTTCGACACGCCCGCGACGCTGGTGAAGGCGGAGCGGTGTGTGCGGGAGGCTGCCTCGGCCGGTGCGCGGCTGGTTGTGATGCCTGAGGCGTTTCTGGGTGGCTATCCGAAAGGGCTCGACTTCGGGATCACCGTGGGCGCGCGGTCCGCCGAAGGGCGCGACGTCTTCCGCCGATATCGCGAGGCCGCGGTGGAGGTGCCCGGGCCGGAGACCGCGCGGCTGGTGGAGCTCGCGGCCGAACTCGACGTACATCTCGTCGCGGGAGTGATCGAGCGCGACGGCGGAACGCTGTATTGCACCGCGGTGTTCGTCGATCCGCAGCGGGGGCTGGTGGCGACGCATCGCAAGCTGATGCCGACGGCGGCCGAGCGGTACCTGTGGGGACAGGGCGACGGGTCGACCATGCCGGCGGTGCGGACGGAGGTGGGCGTGCTCGGGGCGGCGATCTGCTGGGAGAACTACATGCCGCTGTTCCGGCAGTCGATGTACTCCAAGGGCGTGGAGATCTGGTGCGCGCCGACCGTCGACGACCGCGATCAGTGGCAGGCCACCATGCGGCATGTCGCGCTCGAAGGTCGTTGCTTCGTCATCAGCGCCAACCAGTACCTCACCCGTGCCGACCTGCCGGACGACGTCCACCCGATCCAGGGCGACGCTCCGGAAACCGTCCTGATCAACGGCGGCAGTGTGATCGTCTCCCCGCTCGGCCAGATCCTCGCCGGGCCGTCACGCGACGGCGAGGGCGTCCTGGTCGCCGAGCTGGATCTCGGCGACCTGGACCGCGCCAAGTTCGACTTCGACCCCAACGGCCACTACGCCCGCCCCGACATCTTCACCCTCACCGTCAACGAGTCCCCCAACCAAACCGTCGTACGCCGCCCCTGACCGCCCTCGGTCAGCTGAGGCGGTTGTAGATGGCGTGGCCGGGGTAGGCGGTCACGCCCAGGCGGGTCGCGTAGCCGCCGTACTGGGCGGTGCCGTGGTAGAACGTCCAGCCGCCGATGCCTCGTCCGTGCAGGTAGGTGTACTGACCGTTCATGGCGGCGTCGTAGGTACGCAGTCCCCAGTGGACGTGCGCACCATAGGCGGCTCCGCCGGCGCACAGGTCGACCCCGATGGTGCCGAGGTAGGCGCTGCGCCCGACCGCGGTTCCGTTGTAGTAGGTCGTGTTGTGCAGGTGGTAGTAGTCCGTCGAGAAGCCGTTCGGGTGGATCACTCGGGTCCAGCCGCCGCCTGGTCCGCACATGGAGGTCGCGGTGCCGGAGCCCGACGATCGGATGATGCCGCTGGCGTTGCCGCCTGAGAAGTCAAGGCTGCTCCATGGACCGGAGCCGCCATCCCAGGCGTGCGGCCCGCCGGACATCGTCATGTAGTAGTCCGGCATCCAAGGCAGCAACAGACCGGTCACGGCGAGGGTGCCGTTGACGTTCGCCGTCGCCTTCTTCTCCGCGAAAGCCTTGAGAGTCTTGCGTTCGGCGGCCGGCACCAGCGGAGAGCCGGCCACGAAGCCGGCGAACTCCTGGTCGCCCTCGAGGCCGGTCACCCACCGCCCGTCCAGATACCGGGCCACGAACAGCCAACCCTGCGGGGCGGCATGCTCCACGTTCGGCGCCTCGATGTAGGCCACACCTCGAGCCCAGCCGGCGGACGCGGACCGGACATCGACCACCACGTCCCGCCCGGCGCGGGCCAAGCGCCCGGCGGCTTCGCCGGGGGCAAGCCCCCTCGTCTCGCCGCTCTGCCCGAGGGCGTCAACGGCCACCGCCTGGGCCAACGCCTGGGTCTGCTGGGTGGTGAACGTCTTCTGGGCAGATCGAAGAGTCACCGGCAATGCTGTGCCGGCAGTGGCCGGAGAGCCGGCCCTATCCGGTGTGGGGGCAGCGTAGGCCGCTGATATCGAGCCAGTCGTCAGGGCGATGCCGAGGCCGGCGATGATCGACCGGCGGACGAGGTCGGGCCGGGGCCTGGACTGCGGACGTTTGCGCATGGCGAAACCATCCTCGGAATGGGGCGGAGCGCTCCGCAGGGCGACGGAGCACACTGCTTTCCTTCCCGACAGTTACCACCATCAAACGCCGCGTCGAGGTAATTGCTTAACGCCCGGGCTCCTACCTCGCGCCGGCGTTGGTCATTTGGCGGAGTTCTTTCTTGAGTTCGGAGATCTCGTCACGGTAGCGGGCCGCGACCTCGAACTGGAGCTCGGCCGCGGCGTTGTGCATTTGATCGGTGAGTTGCTGGATGAGGTCGGCCAGGTCGGAGGACGGCAGGCCGCCGGCCAGCTCCTTGGCCTTCTCGCCGGCCTTCGCCTTGCCGCCACCGGGCACCGGCGCCTTGCCGCGGGACTGGGTGCGGCCGGAGCCGAGCAGCTCGGCGGTGTCGGCGTCCTCGCGGGCGAGCATGTCGGTGATGTCGGCGATCCGCTTCCGCAGCGGTTGCGGGTCGATCCCGTTCGCCACGTTGTAGGCGATCTGCTTCGCCCGGCGCCGGTTCGTCTCGTCGATCGCCTGTTCCATCGACGGGGTGATCTTGTCGGCGTACATGAACACCTGACCGGACACGTTCCGGGCGGCACGGCCGATGGTCTGGATCAGCGACCGGCCGGACCGCAGGAAGCCTTCCTTGTCGGCGTCCAGGATCGCGACCAGGGACACCTCCGGGAGGTCGAGACCCTCACGCAGCAGGTTGATACCGACCAGCACGTCGTACTCGCCCATCCGCAGCTCGCGGAGCAGCTCGACCCGGCGGAGGGTGTCCACCTCGCTGTGCAGGTACCTGGTCCGGATGCCCATCTCGAGCAGGTAGTCGGTCAGGTCCTCGGACATCTTCTTGGTCAGGGTGGTGACCAGGACCCGCTCGTTCCGCTCGACCCGGAGCCGGATCTCGTGGATCAGGTCGTCGATCTGGCCCTTGGTCGGCTTCACGATCACCTCGGGGTCGACCAGGCCGGTCGGCCGGATGATCTGCTCGACGTACCCGTCCGACTTGTCCTGCTCGTACTGTCCCGGCGTCGCGGACAGGTAGACGGTCTGGCCGATCCGCTCCAGGAACTCCTCCCAGCGCAGCGGCCGGTTGTCCATCGCCGACGGCAGCCGGAACCCGTGCTCGACCAGCGTCCGCTTCCGGGACATGTCGCCCTCGTACATACCGCCGATCTGCGGCACGGTGACGTGCGACTCGTCGATGACGAGCAGGAAGTCCTCCGGGAAGTAGTCCAGCAGGCAGTGCGGCGCCGACCCCGGCTCGCGGCCGTCGGTGTGGCGGGAGTAGTTCTCGATCCCCGAGCAGGTGCCGATCTGGCGCATCATCTCGATGTCGTACGTGGTCCGCATCCGCAGCCGCTGTGCCTCCAGCAACTGTCCCCCGCGCTCGAGCTCGGCCAGCCGCTCCTCCAGCTCGGCCTCGATCGAGGCGATCGCGCGCTCCATCTTCTCCGGCGCGGTCACGTAGTGCGTCGCGGCGCCGATGTAGACCTCGTCCTCCTCGCTCAGCACCTCACCGGTCAGGGGGTGCAGCGTCATCACCCGCTCGATCTCGTCGCCGAAGAACTCCACCCGGACGGCGAGCTCCTGGTACACCGGGAACACCTCGAGGGTGTCGCCGCGGACCCGGAACGTGCCGCGGGTGCCGGCCAGGTCGTTGCGCGCGTACTGCACCCCGACCAGCTTGCGGAGCAGGCCGTCGCGGTCCATCTCGGTGCCGACCTTCACGTGGATCATGCGGTTCAGGTACTCGTCGGCGGAGCCCAGGCCGTAGATGCAGGACACGGTCGCGACCACGACCACGTCGCGGCGGGTGAGCAGCGACCAGGTCGCCGAGTGCCGCAGCCGCTCGACCTCCTCGTTGATCGAGGAGTCCTTCTCGATGTAGGTGTCCGTCTGCGGGACGTACGCCTCCGGCTGGTAGTAGTCGTAGTACGAGACGAAGTACTCGACGGCGTTGGCCGGGAAGAAGTGGCGCAGCTCGTTGGCGAACTGGGCGGCGAGGGTTTTGTTCGGCTGCAGGATCAGCATCGGGCGCTGGATCCGCTCGGCCAGCCAGGCGATGGTCGCCGTCTTGCCGGTGCCGGTCGCGCCGAGCAGCACGACGTCCTGCTCGCCGGCGTTGATCCGGCGCTCGAGGTCCGCGATCGCGGCCGGCTGGTCGCCGGCCGGCTCGAAATCGGACACGACCTTGAGCGGCGCGACCATACGCTGAAGATCCGAGACCTGTCTCATGCCCCCCACCGTACGACCCGCCACCGACACTTTCTAAAAACCCCACGTCAGCCCCCGAAAACACCCGCCGAGCGGGGCGGGGTGGGGTGGGTGGGATCAGAAGCTCTTGATGAGGGTGTTGTTCATGTAGATGAGTTCGTTGACGCGGCGTTGGTAGACGCGGGCCTCCAGGGCGGCGTCCGTGGCGGTGACCTTGTCGTACTGGTCCTGGTAGGCGGTGACGAAGCCCTTGAACGGGATCAGCTTGCCGCTCTTGGTCGGCACGTAGGCGGAGTACGACAGCGCGTAGCAGGCCTTGATCGCCTCGTTGGCCGGCTTGCACACCACGCCCTTGCTGATCCGGACGTTCTTCAGGTCGTTCGACTCGATGTCGACCAGGTGCTCGGCGAAGCCCTTGGCGTCGTACAGCTCGGTCTGCCGGACCCAGTAGTAGCCGTCGATCAGGCCGCGCGCGTTGAACTGCTGCAGGATGTAGTTCTTCCCGCCCTTGGACTTGTCCCAGTCCGGCAGCCAGCCCTTCGCCGGGGTGAACCAGATCCCGCCACCCACCTCGACCCCGGTGTCGTGCGGGCCCTTGGTGATCACCGGCTTGGTCGGCGTCGCCGGCGTGTACATGGTGCCGACCGGGTCGGGAGTCGGGTTCGCGGCCGGCTCCTCGTCACCACCGCCGGTGACCAGCAGGACCACCCCGACCGCGACCAGGACGACGGCCAGGACCGCGCAGCCGACGATGATCCACTGGCTGCGGTTCGGCTTCCCCGGCCGCGGCTGCGGCCGTACCGGCCCGGTGCCCCAGCCGACGGGGCCGGATCCGGCCGGACCGGAGGTGCTGGGTGCAGGCCCCCAGCCTCCGGACGACGGGGCGGGTGGCGGTCCCGGGGGCGGCCCGTACTGCTGACTCATGGCTGTTCCTCGTGTGTCTTCGATGTGATCATCAGAGGCTGTCGAGCACCGACTTCTTCATCGTCTCGGCGTCCGCCTCGGCCTTCTGGGCGAAGTCGACCCGGGTCCGGAAGTCCAGCGCGGTGGCCACGTTGTCCTTGCGCCGGTACACCTCCACGTAGCCCTGCACCTTCACGTCCAGCCCGTTCTTGTCCTTGGCGGTGGAGGTGTAGCTGATCGCGACGCACTCCACCAAGACGTCCTTCGGGCACGGCAGGTTCCGGGTGTTGCCGAGCTGGGCGATCTCGTTCTCGGTCTCGCCCTCGACGATCGCCAGCAGGTACGCCTGCGCGGCCACCTTCTGCTTCTGCCGGACCCAGAAGAACGCCCGCGGCTCGCCGTTCGGCGCGTAGGTGACCAGCTCCTTGCCCTGCGTCTCCGTCGCCAGCAGGCTCCAGCCCTCGACCGGTACGACGGACACGCCGAAGCCGACCTGGAGCGCGTTGGCCGGCGGCTTGTACGACGTCAGCGGCGTACTCGCGGTCGGCGCCGGGGACTGGGTCGGCGGGTCCGCGGTGTCGTCACCACCGGACAGCAGAACAAGCGCGACCGCGACCAGCACGACCACGATCAGCCCGGCGCCGATCGGGAGCAGCAGGCTCGGGATCCTGGGGCCCTTCTTCTCCGGCGGCGGCCGCCGCAGCGACGGCGGCCCCACCTTCTCGCCCCACGCCGAACTCGTCTCCGTGGCCGGGCCCGGGTCAGGCCCGGGGCCAGGCTTGTCCGCCCACGGACCGGGCGGCGGAGGTACCTCGAGGTTCCACGGCGACGGCGGCAGCTCCGTCTCCTGCGGAGCCGCCGCGGTGTCGTCGTCGGGTCCCGGCTTGTTGACCCAGGGGTTGCCCCCGCCGGAGCCCTTGTCGCGCTTTCCGTTCACTGGCTCTTGACCACCGACTGCAGCATCTTGGTCGTGTCCCGCTCGGCGGTGGCGATCTTGTCCTTGCGTGCGTACACCCGGATGACCGTGATCACGCCGTCCTCGCGCTCGACCACCCCGACGAACCCGACCACCTGCAGGCTGCCGTTCTGGGTGGTCGACACGGCCGAGTAGCTCTGGGTGGTGACGACCTTGACCGGGGTCTTGTCGTTCGCGCCCGGCTTGGTCTGCCTCGGCGCGTTCAGCTTGACCTGGGACAGGCCCTTCGTCTCGCCCTTCAGCAGCTCCGGCAGCACCGTCGCCGCGGTTCGACCCTCGCCCTTGACCGCCTGCACCATGAAGTAGGCCTCGCCCTGCTTGAGCAGGTACACGCCGGAGAAGTTGTCCAGGCTCTTGCGGACATAGCCGGGCTGCGGCTTCACGTAGATGCCCTCGCCCACCTCGATGCCCTCGTCGGCGTTGGTCGGCTCGGGCGAAGGCGACGGGCTCTCGGTACTGGTGGTGGTCGGCTCCGGGTTCGGGTTCGGGTTCGGGGCAGCCTCCTTCCCGTCACCGCGGCCGAAGATCAGCGCCAGGACGACACCGATCACCGCGACGACGGCGAGCGCACCACCGGCCAGGTACAGGATCTTGTTGCTGCCCTTGCCGCGCGGGGACTGACCGCCGTACTGACCCCACTGCTGCTGGCCACCGCCGTACGGCGGCTGTTGCTGGCCGTACCCCTGCTGCTGCGGATAGCCCTGCTGGCCGGGGACCTGCTGTTGCTGCCCCGGGTACTGCTGCTGGGCAGGGTACTGCTGCTGTCCCGGGTACGACGGCTGCCCAGGCCGCTGGCCGGGTTGCTGGCCCGGCGGCTGACCCTGGTACGGCGGCTGACCCGGCTGACCGTAGCCCGGCGGAGCCTGCGGCGGCGGCCCGTACCCAGGCTGCGCCTGTCCCGGCTGCTGCCCATAACCCGGCTGCCCATACCCAGGCTGGCCCTGTCCGGGCTGCTGTCCCGGCTGCTGCGGTCCAGGCTGACCCGGCGGCTGCCCGTACCCAGGTGGCTGCTGTCCAGGCTGCCCGCCGTACGGCTGCTGCCCCTGGCCACCCTGATAAGGAGGTTGCTGGTTACTCATGCCTGCGTCTCCCCGGTCGTCGCCTCGTAGCTACCTGCTGCCGCCGGCGCTGTCACGCCCCGGGCGGACTTCGGCACGGACCGCACCGAGTTGCCGCACGCGGAGCAGAAGTCGGAGTGCGGCAGCAGCGGCATCTCACAGCGCGAGCAGAACGCCAGGTCGCCCGACGCGTGGTTGGAACCGCCGCGCGCGGCCGCCTCCAGCGCCGCCTCGAGCAGGCCCTTGTGGAGCACGGTCCGGACCCGGATGATCAGCGCGCCGAGCAACAGCAGGCCCCAGGCGACGGCGAGGATCGCGCCGATCGTCGAGCCATGACCGCCGACGAAGCCGAGCAGGTAGACACCGCCCTGGAACAGCACGTTCACCACGATGGCCTGGAGCACGCCGGCCACCCAGCGCGGCGTGAACCCGTCGTACCCCTCGCCCAGGCCGGAGAACTCGGCGGCGGCGAGGCCGGTCGCGGATCCGTAGACCAGCGGCTTGATGAAACCGTGTAGGACCACGATCGAGATCCAGGTGCCGGCGCTGCTGCCCGGCCCGGCGAAGCCGCCGCTGATCCAGCCCCAGTGCAGCACCAGGGTCTCGAAACAGGCGAACCCGACACCGGCCACCACGCCGAACGTGAAACCGTCCATCAGGTCGTCGTACCGCGGCCGCGAAGCCAGGTAGAGCGGGCCGACCTGGCGGATCAGCTCGGACACGACCGGCACCAGCAGGAGCAGGATCAGCAGGTCCCGCGCGGCCGGGCCGGCGTCGTTGCCGCCGATCGTGTCGATGGACAACACGATCTTGTCCGACCACAGCCAGCTGAAGACCGCGGCCAGTACGCCGGTCAGCACGAACGCCGCGGCGACGACCGGGATCGGCTCGTCCTCCCACAGGTTCACGTCGTACAAGTAGAGGATGTAGACGATCGGAATGGCGAAGGCGGCCACCATGATCGCCACCGGCAGTGCGCCGACCGCGGCCGTGACCACGGTCAGCAGCAGTGCGATCCCGAGGGCAACCTTGTACGTGTAGGGCTGCCGGCCGGCGCCCTGCGGCATGATCGTCGAGACCAGCCGGAACGACGCCACCGGCTCATCCGGCCTGGCGGCATACGCCTTCTTCCGCTCGGCGTCCCCGGAGCGCACATCATTGCCACAGTGATGGCAGAAATGCGATACCTCGGGGACGTCTGAGTTGCAGCGCGGACAGACCACGCCATCCTCCCAACCTCGGACGTCCGAACCGGCGCGGGGCCCGCGCCGACGGGGTGACGGCCCGGACACCCGGGCCGAACCGGGACAGATTCTCGTACAGGCCGCCCTGGATTCATCATTTACCGCGCAGGGGTCACCCTTTCGTGTCCGGACCGTGCCCTGCCCGGGCCTGTAACCCGTCCCACACCTCGGCGATCCGCCGACCCAGGTCAGCCAGCGTGCCGGAGTTGTCCACCACCACGTCGGCCACGGCCAGCCGGTCCTCCCGGGAGGCCTGACTGGCGATCCGCTGTCTCGCTTCGGCTTCGGCCATCCCACGCTGCGTGGTGAGCCGCTCGAGTTGTACGTCGACCGGCACGTCGACGACCAGGACGACGTCGAACCGATCGGCCTGACCGGTCTCGACCAGCAGCGGGATGTCGTGCACCACCACCGCGTCGACGGGCGCGGCCGCCTCGATCTCGGCCGCCCGGGCTCGCACCCGCGGGTGGATGATGGCCTCCAGCGTCCGCCGGGCCGCCTCGTCACCGAACACGATCCGCCCCACCGCCGGCCGATCCAGCTCACCCGCGGGAGTCAGTACGCCGTCCCCGAACGCCTTCATCACCTCGGCGAGCCCGTCAGTCCCCTTGGCCACCACCTCACGCGCCAGCACGTCGGAGTCGATCACGACGGCCCCGAGCTCCCCCAGCCGCGCCGCCACCGCACTCTTCCCCGCTCCGATTCCGCCCGTCAATCCCACTCTCAGCACGCGAGCACCCTAGTGCACCCGTCGACTCCTCGATTCCGGCGCGGATTCCCGGCGTACGGCGACCACAATCGACGACTCGGCGACAACGGTCCTGGACGTGCGAGACCCCCGCATCCAGTACGGGGATGCGGGGGTCTCGGGTCGTGCGGGGTGGATCAGCCCTGGCCGGTGAGCTTCTCGCGGAGGGCCTGGAGGGCCTCGTCGGAAGCGAGCGCGCCCTCGACGGGAGCGTCGTCCTTCGGAGCCGCGGCGGAGGAGTACGTCGACGCCTCGCCGGCCTCGACGTCAGCCGTCTTGGCGTCCTCGATCTGCTTCTTGTGAGCCTCCCAGCGCGCGTGGGCCTCGGCGTACTGCCGCTCCCACTCCTCACGCTGCTTCTCGAAGCCCTCGAGCCACTCGCCGGTCTCCGGGTCGAAGCCCTCGGGGTAGACGTAGTTGCCCTGCTCGTCGTACGTCGCCGCCATGCCGTACAGGGTCGGGTCGAAGTCGTCCGAGACCGGGTCGACACCCTCGTTGGCCTGCTTGAGCGACAGCGAGATCCGGCGCCGCTCCAGGTCGATGTCGATGATCTTGACCATGACGTCGTCGTTGACCTGGACGACCTGCTCCGGGATCTCGACGTGCCGCTCGGCCAGCTCGGAGATGTGCACCAGACCCTCGATGCCCTCCTCCACGCGGACGAACGCACCGAACGGAACCAGCTTGGTGACCTTGCCGGGCACGATCTGGCCCATCTGGTGGGTCCGGGCGAACTGCTGCCACGGGTCTTCCTGGGTCGCCTTCAGCGACAGCGAGACGCGCTCGCGGTCCATGTCGACGTCCAGCACCTCGACGGTGACCTCCTGGCCGACCTCGACCACCTCGGTCGGGTGGTCGATGTGCTTCCAGGACAGCTCCGACACGTGCACCAGACCGTCGACGCCGCCGAGGTCCACGAACGCACCGAAGTTGACGATCGAGGAGACGACACCCTTGCGGATCTGGCCCTTCTGCAGCTGGGTGAGGAAGTTCATCCGCACCTCGGACTGCGTCTGCTCCAGCCACGCCCGGCGGGACAGGACCACGTTGTTGCGGTTCTTGTCCAGCTCGATGATCTTGGCCTCGATCTCCTGGCCGACGTACGGCTGGAGGTCGCGGACCCGGCGCATCTCGACGAGCGACGCCGGCAGGAAGCCACGCAGGCCGATGTCGAGGATGAGACCACCCTTGACGACCTCGATGACGGTACCGGTGACGACGCCGTCCTCTTCCTTGATCTTCTCGATCGTGCCCCAGGCCTTCTCGTACTGGGCGCGCTTCTTCGAGAGGATCAGACGGCCTTCCTTGTCCTCCTTCTGGAGAACCAGGGCCTCGACGTGGTCGCCGACGTTGACGACCTCGTTCGGGTCGACGTCGTGCTTGATCGACAGCTCCCGGGAGGGGATGACGCCTTCGGTCTTGTAACCGATGTCGAGCAGGACCTCGTCCCGGTCGACCTTGACGATGGTGCCCTCGACGATGTCACCGTCGTTGAAGTACTTGATGGTCTGATCGATCGCCGCGAGGAAGTCTTCCTCCGACCCGATGTCATTGACCGCTACCTGCGGGGTGTTGCGCACTGCGGGGTCGAGAGGTGCCTCGATGCTGGCCGTCATGTGGTGGGTTGCTCCGTGGACTGGTGGTGTCGTGCGGTCGCGTCATGAACCGTTGGATCGCACCAAACCGCTGGATTGCCTGAAGAGGACAGATTCACCACCGACTGCTGCGAGCACGAGCCTGCTCCGTCCGAGGTCGCGCGGGCCCATAGCGCATCTCACAGAATACGGGTATTGACGAAGGCACGGCAACCCGGGGCACCCGGCCCGCACCGGCTGCCCGCCGAGGTCTCCCGACGTGCCCGACAACTGCCACTTGATCTCAATGTACGACCTCCAGGGCTGGTCGGCCTCCGGAGAGGGTGCCGGTGTCCGCCATTCGGGAGACCAGGTCCTGGGCGGCAGCCGCGACCTCGTTCTCGCCCGCGCGTGCAGCGAGCTCCAGGAGGGCCCACAGGTCCGCCGCCCGGCCGAGGTCCACCAGCGGCTCGCCCAGCCCGAGCCCACTCCCCCGGACGACGCTCAGCACGCCCCCGGCCAGCACCGGGTCGGCGCAGAACCGGAAAAGGTTTCCCAGATCCGTGTACGGCGACCCCGCGTGAGCGAACTCCCAGTCGATCAGCCCGGTGATCCGCGCGGTCGCGGGATCGATCAGCAGGTTCTTCGGATTGAAGTCGCTGTGCACCAGGCACACCCGGTCGACCCCTTCGGCGAGCAGATCCTCCGCCTCGGCGATCACGCCGGCGAAGCTGTCCCGCTGCTCCGCGGTGAGTCTCAGGTCGAGTCCCTCGGCGTACCGCTCCAGATCACCGAGTCCGAACGGATCGATCGCCAGCTCGCCGTCACGGAACATCCCGAACGTCAGGAACGGCATTCCGCTCAGCCGCACCAGCAACTCTCCGAGCTGACGCCCGACCTCCCGCCGCTCCGCCTCGCCCGCGCTGTCCAGGAACACCTGCAGGTTGATCCCCGGCAGCCGCTCGGTCAGCAGGAACGGCGGGTCGTCGACCGACCCATCGCGCTTGACGTCCAGGATCCGCGGCACCGGCAGCAGCCCGTGCACCAGCCGCAGCAACGCCGCATCCACCGCCGCCCGTCCCGGGTCGCGCACATACAGCTTCAGTACGGCGTCCTCGCCGCCGGCGCTGACCGCATACGTCTGGCCGCCGTACCCGCCCGTCAGTGGAACGGCGCTCGCGGCGAAATCACTCATACCCGCGATCCTGCCAAAAGAGTTTGAAGTTGTCGTAACGGCAACATCTACCGTCAAGTCTGTCGACGGAAAGGAGCAGCACGATGGCGTGGTCGATCGCGGAAGTGGCCCGGGCGTCCGGCGTCACGTCCCGCACACTGCGGCACTACCACTCCATCGGGCTGCTGGTGCCGGCCCGGACAGCTCCCAACGGACGGCGGTACTACGAGCAGGAGCAGTTGCTGCGGTTGCAGCAGATCCTCCTGCTGCGGGACCTCGGTCTGAGTCTGGACGTGGTCGCCGAGGTCATCGAGCACCGGAGCAGCCACGACACGATCGAGGTGCTCACCCGGCACAAGGAGTGGCTGCTGCGTGAGCAGCTCCGCCTCGGCCAGCTGCTCCGGACCGTCGACACCACCATCGAGAACCTGAGGAAAGGAGGAGAGATGTCACCGGAGAAAGTCTTCGAAGGGTTCGAGCACAACCCGTACGAGGCCGAAGCCCGCGAGCGGTGGGGTGACGAGGCCGTCGACGCGAGCTATGAGCGGATGCGCGGCTGGTCCGAGGCGGACGCCGAGAAGGCCCGCACCGGCTACACCCGCGTGCACGAGGGTCTGGCCGCACTCAAGGCGGAGGGGGTCGCCGTGACCGAGCTGAGCGTGCAGGAGCTGATCCAGCTGCACTACGAGGTCACCTGCCTGTTCTGGACACCGACGCGGGACGCCTACAAGGGCCTGGGGCAGATGTACGTCGACGACGAGCGCTTCCGGCAGAACATCGGCACCGGCGACGACGCACTGGTCGAGTACCTGCGTGACGCGATGACCGTGTACGCCGACAACCGGCTGGACGCGTAATCTGACCGCGTGGTCGAGCCGCGCAGAGTAGAGCTGACTGAGACCCAGACCTCACGAGCCAGCCGCACCTACTGGGACTCGGCGGCGAAGGAGTACTTCGCGGATCATGGCGAGTTCCTCGGCGACGACCGCTTCCTGTGGTGTCCGGAAGGCGTCGACGAGGAACACGCCCGATTGCTCGGCCCGGTGCGGAACAAGCGGATCCTCGAGGTCGGCTGCGGCGGCGCCCAATGCTCGCGCTGGCTCGT
Source organism: Kribbella sp. NPDC023972 (assembly GCF_040639075.1). Classification (NCBI taxonomy): domain Bacteria; kingdom Bacillati; phylum Actinomycetota; class Actinomycetes; order Propionibacteriales; family Kribbellaceae; genus Kribbella; species Kribbella sp. NPDC023972. The sequence continues at coordinate 175,316 of NZ_JBEZZH010000001.1, forward strand.
CGGGCAGGGCGCCGACGTGGTCGCCTTCGACATCTCGATCGAGCAGCTCCGGATCGCCCGGCAGCTCGACGCGCGGACCGGCACCGCTGTTCGGACCGTAGCGGCCGATGCGACGGCCATGCCCTACCGAGACGCCAGCTTCGACATCGTCTGCTCGGCCTTCGGCGCGCTGCCGTTCGTGGCCGACGCGGAGGCCGCGCTGCGCGAGGTCGCCCGGACGCTGAAGCCGGGCGGCCTGCTGGTGTTCTCGGTCACCCATCCGTTCCGCTGGACCATGCCGGACGACCCGTCACCGGCCGGTCTGCACCTCACCCATTCGTACTTCGACCGGACGCCGTACGTGGAGGTGGACGACGCCGGTACGCCGATCTACGCCGAGCACCACCGGACGACCGGCGACTGGATCCGCGCGCTCACCGGCGCCGGTTTCGTCGTGGACGACCTGATCGAGCCCGAGTGGCCGGCCGGGCACGACCTGGTCTGGGGTGGCTGGGGACCGGACCGCGGCCGCCTGGTCCCAGGCACCGCGATCTGGTCCGCCCACAAGGGCTAGCTAGCTGCGCGGCCGGAGCTGCCGGAAGCCGACGAAGCCGAACAACAGCAGGCCAAGGATCAGCGCGACGAGCGGGACCCAGAAGGCGATCAGGTTCAGCTGCGCCGACTTCGACGCGTAGCCGCCCTCGGCGACGTCGTTCTCGATCGCGCCCTTCACGTTCTTCGTCACGGTCGCGTCGTCGTACTTGATGGTCACCTGGGTCGCGGTCAGCTTGTCCTCGCCGTTGTACGCGATGGTGGCGTTCTGCTTCTCCTGGCCCTTGATGATCGCGCCGGTGATCGGCTCGATCCACAGGGTCCGGGTGTTCTTGTACGTGCGTTGCACCTCGACCGAGTCACGGCCGGGCTGGTCGACCAGGCTGCCCGGGACCATCAGCGGCTTGGCCAGCGGCACGTCCTGCTTGGGCACTTCCTGCTCGAAGACGTACACCTTGAGACCTTCGAGCGTGGCCTCTTCCTTGTAGTGGATCGGGAACGCCTTGCGCAGCGTGCTGTCCCAGAAGTCGTAGGTCTTCTTCTCGGTGCCGAACGGGAACTTCAGCACCAGGCCCTCGTGCCCCTTGAACAGCGGGCTGTTCGGGTCGGGCTCGAGCCGGTCCGCCTTCTCCAGCGAGGTGGCGATGTACTCGCCGCTGTTGTCGTCGCCCGACGGGTTCCACCGCACCGCCTCACCGGTGTGGGCGTCCAGCACCACGCGCTCCTGGACGAAGCTGAGCGGGAGCTCGTCGGTCTCCGTCGCCTTGTCCGGGAACTGGTAGTTCTTCGAGTCGTCGGTCACCACGGCGGTGTCGAACACCACGACCTTGCGGTCGAGCGCCTTGCTGATCTTCTCGGCCGCGACCACGTCCCCGCGGACGGTCCGGCGCGCCTCCAGCTCGACGCCACTCTTCTCCTTCAGCTCCGCGATGCTGAAGATCGTGGCGTCCGGCCCGGCCGACACCGTGTGCGCGATCTGGTCCGCCGGCGCCACCGCCAGCGCCGGATACGCGTAGAACCTGGCCAGCGCCGCAACGCCGACGAAGAACACCCCGAGCCCGATCATCAGTGCACGGCTGCGATTCCCCACAACATCCCCTCCCGGTCTGTTCGCGGGGACGCTACCAGCGAGTAGCCACCTTGAACAGACGGCGGAGACAACAAAATCCGGCGGTGCCCGATCTCTGTCTGTCTGTCATATAGTCGCGCCGCTTGACGTCCTCCCCGCCTGAGGACGGGGATTCCAACTACTACCCGGAGGCAGCGTGTTGAGGTTCACGCTTCAACGAGACCCGCGGTGGCGTCTCTCGGCGTGCGCTGACGGCCCGCCCGGCCGCGATGTTGACTGCCGCGTTCACGTCCGCGTTCGCCCGGTGTCCGCAGGCTGTGCACCGGAAGACCGCTTGGCTCTCACGGTTTCCCCGTGCGCAGTGCCCGCAGACGCTACAGGTCTGCGACGTGTACGCAGGATTGATTCTCTCGACGCGTCCCGGCGCCTTGTGCTCCAGCCGTTGGACGAGCAGTCCCCAGCCGTTGGCCAGGATGCCGCGGTTGAGTCCGGCTTTGGCACGGCGACGGTTCGGCAGATACCTACCCGGCCGTTCGGGGTCGGGCTTCGGCTTGGGCCGCCTGGTCAGCTGCGCGACCCGCAGGTCCTCCACCCGGATGACATCGAACCGGCGGGCGAGGTCGGTGCTGGTCTTCTCCACCCAGTCCTTGCGACGGTCGCGGGCACGGGCCAGCAGCGTGGCGATCGCGGCCTTCACCCGTCGGCTCCGGTTGGAGCCGGGCCGACAGCGAGCCAGGCGGCGTTGCAGCTGCCTGAGTCGTTCCTGTTCGCGCTCGGAAAGCCCGGGGCAGGTCAGGAGCTCTCCGGTGGACAGGGCCGCCGAGACGGTCACACCGCGGTCCACGCCGACGACCTCATCGGTGCCCGGTGCGGGGATCGGCGGCGGGATGGTGGCGAACGCGAGGTGCCAGCGGCCTGCGCGGTCGCGGGTGATGCGGTACGACTTCGCCTCGGGAATCGCGTTGGAGAGCCGGAACCGGACCCAGCCGACTTTGGGCACCAGCACCCGCGCCCACTTCCGGCTCAACTGCTCGACCCGGCCCGCTTGCGGGCCGACAATGCGGAACCCCTCGTGCAGGCCGGCTTTGCGCCAAGTCGGCCGCCGGTGGGTACCTGCGTAGAAGTTCTTCACGGCTTGGGCGAAATCCCGCAGCGCCTGCTGCTGGCCCGTCTGCGACCCGGCCCGCAGCCAGCCGAACGCGGCTCGCGCCTCGGTCAACTGCCGGGCTTGCTCGACGTACCCAGGCGTCGGGCCTCTGTCGCGAGTCCACATCGACCACTGCTCAAGCGCCAGATTCCACACGCACCGGGCATGCCTGCACTGCTCCAGCAACGCAGCGCGCTGCGGCGGAGTTGGGTACATCCGGTATCGGGACACGAGACCAACCAAATCAGCCAGGACCGACAGTTCCGGATCTCCGAAGGGAGGGAGTCGCGGTTCCTCCCCACCCAGAACGACGGGGCCTCCCCGCGGTCTACGCGATGAGGCGGATCACTGGGCTGACGGCGGTATCAAGCTATGGGCCGGATTCATCGGTTCTCCGTGTCGTCGTGGTGGCGATCGCCGTGGTGCAGGCAGCCGTGCTCGGGCTGCTCGCACGGCGCGGTTCGTGGCTCAGTGACGACCTCGACTTCCTCGTCCAGGGCAGCCGCGGGTTCGCGCCGGCCGAACTGCTGACCCCGGTCAACGACCACATCGCGCCCGGGCTGCGGTTCGTCTACGCGCTCTTCGCCGAGCTGGCGCCGCTGAACCACGACCTCACCGTCGCCTGGCGGGTGCTGATGCAGGCCGTCGCGATCTTCCTGATGGGCCGCCTGCTGCTCCGCGTCCTGGGCCCGACCTGGTGGGTCATTGCCGGCACGGTGTTCTACGCGCTGAGTCCGCTCAGCATGCCGTCGTTCATGTCGCTGTCGAGCGGCGTGAACAACCTGTCCGCGCACGTCTTCGGCTTACTGTTGCTACACGCAACCATCGACTGGTACGCCGGCCATCGCCGCCGAGCCCTCGCCTACGGCCCGCTGGCATTGCTCATCTCCCTTGCCTGCTGGGAGAAATCCGCTCTCATCCTGTTCACCGTCGCGGCCCTCGCCCTCTACCTCCGCGACGAGCCGATCCGCCCGTGGTTGCGCCGCACCTGGCCCTACGCCGCCGCCCTCACCGTGGCGATCGTTGCCTTCGGCACTCTCTACCTCGCCCACGGCACCCCGTCCTCGGGCCGGCTGCCTGGGTTCGGTGACCTGGCCGGTCTCGCCGGGCACGCCTTCGAAGTCCCACTGAGCGCCCTGGTGGGCGGACCCTGGACCTGGGCGGAGACCGGGATTCCGATGAGCATCGCCGACCCACCCACGGCCGCCGTCGTGACGGGCGGGCTAGTGGCCGGTCTGCTGATGCTGGTTGCCTGGCAACGAGACCGCCGAGCTCTCCTGCTGTGGGCCAGTGTTGTCGTCTACGTGCTGGTGACCTTGCTGCTGGTGGCGTACGGACGCTTTGCGCTGTTCGGTGTCGTGATCACCCTGCACTACCACTACTGGTCCGATCTCTCGATCCCGTTGACGTTGGCCGTCGTCCTGTCGGCTCGCTCGGTGCGGATCGCCGTACCCGCCGTCGCGTTGGCGTGTCTGGTCATCGGCGCGGTGGTGTCGGACGTCGGGTTCGCCAGGACCTGGGCGAAGAATCCGGCCAAGGCGTACTTCGCCACCGTGACCGCGGAGCTGGAACGGGCCGGGCCCAACGTCAACTTGTGGGACACGGCGATGCCGCAGCCGATCGTGAACGGGTTGATGTCCGACATCAGGCTGTCGCCGGTGCTGCGGATGGCAGGAATCCCGTTCCGGTTGCAGGCGGCGGGAAGTGAGCCGTTGATGGTCGATGAGACCGGGAAGCTGCGGCCCGCGCAGCTGGCGGTCTGGTCCCGCGGGGAGCCGGCGTCCACGGGCAACGCCTTCTGCAACCTGTTGCTGCACGGCACCGAACCGCTGACCGTGCCACTGAGGTCGACGCAGGACCAGATCGCCACCGCCGGCTGGTTCGTCAAGGCGGCGTACTTCTCCAACCGGGAGAACCAGGTGTCGATCGAGCTCGTCGATGCCTCCGGCAACGTCGCCGCGCTACCGTCGGCCACCTGGCCCGCGGGAGTCGGCAGCATGTACTTCGGCCCGTCGCGGCGCATCACCGCCACCGCGGTTCGGCTACGCTCCTCCGATCCCGCGACGAACGTGTGCGTGGAGGACCTCGAGATCGGACTGCCAAGGGTGAACGGATGACACGCACCAGATTCCCCGCGCTGGACGGGTTGCGAGCGATCGGGGCCCTCGCGGTGCTGACCACGCACGTCGGGTTTCACAGCGGAGCCTCGCTGGACGGCCCGTTCGCCGGGTTGCTCGCCCGGCTCGACGTCGGCGTGGCGATCTTCTTCGCGATCTCCGGGTTCCTGCTCTACCGGCCGCATGTGGTGGCGTGGTTCGAGGGCACACTGCCGCCCCTGACGTTCCCGTACCTGCGCAATCGGGCGCTGCGGATCCTGCCGGCGCTGTGGGTCGCCGTACTGCTCGCAGCTCTCCTTGTCCCGCACAAGGACGGCGTGACGTGGACGACGTACCTGCAGCACGCGACCCTCACCCAGATCTACTTCGACGGCCTGGCCGCGGACGGGCTCACACAGCTGTGGAGCCTGGCGACGGAGGTCGCGTTCTACCTGCTGCTGCCCGTGCTGGCGAAGCTGTTGACCGGGTACGAGCGTCCTACTCGGCGGAGCGTCCGCTGGCGGCTCGTCGTACTGGGTGCGTTCACTCTGCTCGGTCCGGTCTGGATGGCCGCTGTGAACGCGACGGACCACCCACAGGCGGGGCTCTGGCTTCCCGGGTACGTCGGTTGGTTCGCAGTCGGGATGGGGTTCGCACTGTGGCAGGTGGCGCGTTCCAGCGGGCGACTCGGGCCGTCCGCGCTGGACACCCTCACCAAGATCCCCGGCACTGTCTGGGGCGTCGCTGTGGCGTTGCTGGTCGTTGCCGCCACTCCGGTGGCCGGTCCGTACAACCTATCGACCGCCACCCCCGGCCAGGCGTTCGTGAAAAGCCTTCTCTACACGGGGATCGCGGCCTGCGTCCTGTTCCCGGCCCTGACCCCGACCGCACGGACTGCCCGCGTGCTCGGCGGCCGGATCGGTCACATAGCCGGTGACATCTCGTACGGCGTCTTCGCGTACCACGTCATCGTGCTGAGCGTGGTCGAGCGGATCAGCGGCTACACCTTGTTCAGCGGGCGGTTCGCGCTGCTGTTCTTCCCGACCCTCATCGTGTCGGCTGCGGTCGCGGCCGCGAGCTACTACGGGATGGAGCGCCCGATCATGCGGCTCGGCCGCCGGGACAAGGACTACGACGTCTCGCCGGTCGGCCGGGACAACAGCACCAGCGCGCAGCCGAACAAGATCGACGCCTGGACGACTCCGGATGTCAGCCCCGCTCCCCCATCCGGCCAAGGCTGAACGGCCGCGATCAGCGTCCCGACCAGGACCACACCGGCAGCCACTGCGATCACCCGCCGCCCGGACAGGTACCACGAACAGGCTGCTGCGATCGCTACGGCGACCAAGCCGATCCAGCCAGACATGAACGCACCTGCGGCGAGCCCGACCGCAACAGCCGCCCAAGTGCCGACGTAGCGGCCTTCGCGCAGCCGGTGCCCTGAGTGCCGAGACCGGCGGCGGAAGAACACGGCCATCGCGATCACCGACAGCAGAGCGAGTAGACCCACCAGCAACCCTGCCCGGTACGTGCGGTCAGGCATGAACCGGGCAGTGACCACCTGCTCGGTCCCCCCGGGCAGCACCCAGCCCTGCTGCCAGCCACCGACCCGGATCGGCGTCAGCTTGCGCCCACTGCCGTCGTACGCCTCCCAGCCCTCGTTGTAGTTCTGCGCGACAGTCAGGACGGACTGCTCTTCGGCCCCCGGCACCTCGACGGTCAGTTCGGCAGGGTTGGACCGCCACACGTCGACGGACCGCACCGGCGTCTTCGACACATTGCCGAAGCCGGCCCTGGCCCAAGTCGTCTCGATCGGCACAAAGCCGCCACCAGCCAGGACGTCGAGGTTGTGGCGTCCTGCCTGCAGGGTGACCGTGCTGTCCTTACCGCACGTCGTGAACGTGACCGGCCGCCGCTGCAGCAGGTCCCGCACGGTCGCCGTCACCTGCGTATCCGCGGGTACGCCGTCCAGCCGCACACCCGGGCCATAGCCGCAGTACGCGCCGGTCTGCGCATCGAGGTCGAGTGCCTTGCGCAGACCGTCGGCGCCGAGAACCCGGACCTCCGCCACGCCGACCGGGGCGTTCCGGGCGTAGCCGGTCGCCGAGTCGAGGTCGACCAGCGGTCTGGTGCTGGTGAAGTTCAACTCGATGGTCTGTGCCGTCCGCCCGGCGAACCGGACATAGCCTTCCTGGTCGACCTTGCTCGTGACCGGCGGGCCGCCGTCGAACCGGACTGCCACCTCGGTCGGCGGCGACGCGGTCAGGTACGGGTCGGTGAGGAACTGCAGCCCGCTCACCTTCCTTGCCGCTGGCAACTTCAAGGTCAGGGACGGGCTGCCGTCGGCGGGATCCGCGACCCAGCCGGTGCCCAGATCACGATCCACCGCGGCACCTGGTCGGCCCTCTGGCGCAGTGACGGCTCGCGACGACGCGGTGGCGGTGATCGCGCCCGGAACGGTCAGCAGGGCTTCCAGGGCAGCACCGTCCTTGGGCAGTGCGGTCCCCTGCAGCTGGTACGACGCCGCCTGCGGCAAGTCCACGCTTCGCTGGATCCCGGTGGGCTCCTCAGAGTCCCTGGCAACGCTTTGCCTGCACAGCGGCCGGGTGGCCACGTGCAGACACGCAGACCGCCCGAGCTGCTGGTTCCTGAACACCAGAGCGCTCGGCTGACGATCCTCCGACGGAACCAGCAGCCGACTGACCGCGAGCATCCCCGGCAGGCTCACCTCGGCGATGGACACGCCGTTCGGGTTCTTGCCGTCGGTGATGCCGACGCTGAGCCGCAACCGTTGGGTCTTGCCAGGTGGTGTCGGGATGTTCTGTGGTTCGGTCGACCCGGACACCACCGAGGCCAGCGAGCCCGCGTCGGTCTCCACCTGCAGCGTCCGGACCGGCTCGGTGGTCGGAGCCGCCAGCGAGAACTGGACCTTCAGTCCGTCGACGGTCCGCGGTGAGGTGAACGTCAGCTCCAGCCACTCACCACTGCTGCGCCCGAACGTCCCGGAGATCCAGCGGGTGGACGGATCACCGTCAACCGCCGCGGCCGGCCCGTTGCCAGGCCCGGTCCGCAGCGTGGCGTTCGCATCCGCTGCTGACGACGACGCCCGTACGTCGACGACGCCGCCACCCCACGTCCGCGTCGTACTCGGTGCCGCTGGGCTGACGTCGTACCCGAGGGTCCGGCGGCCTTGGCGGCCTGGTTCCGATGCGGTGAGGACGGGCGAGTAGTTCTCGGCTGGGCGGCCGACGGAGACCTCGCGGCGTTGCAGGCCGTCAGTCTGGATCAGTGGGAGGCCCGTGAGCTTGCCGACTGCGTCGGACGTGGTCACCGCGCTGCGATCACCGCCCAGCGCGGTCAGTACGGTAGGCACGTCTTCGGCCGCTCCACGGACCTCGAGGAGCTGCGACCGCGGGATCAGGCGGGCTGGGCTTGTGTCACCGACGTCGTAGATCTCCACAGCCGGATACGGCAGCCGAGTCCTTCCGTCGAGGGTCACGCCGGGCTGTTCGATGCTGCTGCCGGTGGCCGGTCCGAAGTGCGCCACCCGGTCGATACCGGACTCGGCCAGGCTTTCGTGGACTGCCAGCGTCGGCGTCACCTGTGCGTCGTACCGCAGGTCGTTGCGCACTACGACGTACCTGACTCCGGCCCGGGCGAGTGCCTGCCGCAGTGTCTGGTCACCGACACCTGAGCCGAGTCGGCGTTCCACCTCGTCCAGCCACCGAGTCGCACCGGCAGACCCCAGGGGTACGGCGTCTCGCACGGCCATGGGCCGCTTCAGCAACGCCTGGAACGGCTCGTCCTTGGTCGAGCCCCAGGTGAAGTCGGCGAACGACGCGGCCGGTACGACGAGGACACTGCCGCTGGCCGTCTGGCTGTCGAGCCAGGTCGCGGCATCACGCCAGTGTGCGGGGATGGCGTCGTACCCCTCGCGTCTGGGCAGTTGACCGAAGACGGCCGGCGTCGCCACCGACAGGATCAGGCACGCCACCAGCACTGGCACCACTCGGCGGTGCAGCCCTCGAGCTGTCGCCCAGAGGGTCAGCCTGCTCAGTGCGTGTGCTGCGGCGAGTGTCAGCGGCAGCCGGACGACGAGCTCGAACTTGTGGGTGTTGCGGAGCGCGGCGAGCGGTCCGTCGAGCAGGTCCTGCAGCTGCGGTGCCAGCGGAGATCCGGCGGCACCGGCGTGGCCGAGTGTCACCAGCAGGAGTCCGACGACGAGTGAGAGTTGCAGGAACCCACGGTGCTTGAGCGAACCCATCGCCAGTCCGACCAGGCCCAGCAGCGCGATGACCGCAGTGGTCAGGATCAGCATCGGCTGGGTGACGTACAGCCATCCGGCAGGCCAACTCGGTCCGTCGGAGCCGGACAGGAAGTTGAGCCACTGCGACGTACCACGGAACGACTCGAAGACGCTTGCCATACCGGTCGTCACGCCGGCGTCCTCGATCCAGTCCAGGAACGGCGGGCTGTAGCGACCGAGCAACATCAATGGGACGAGCCACCAGATCGACACCGCCACCACACAGCCCAGCCAGCCGACCGCCACTTTCAGCGTCGACCGGTCCAGCCGTCGCGTGATCAGCCAGAGCGCAGGGAGTACGAGCGTCGCGCCGGTGGCGACTGCATTGACTCCACCGACGAGTGCGAACGCCGCCGCCGACCAGCCGACTCTCCACCACCCCGAGCGCGCCCGTGGGGTCACCAGCGGCAAGAGCACCCACGGAGCCATCGCCATCGGCCACACCTCGATTGAGGTGATCGACAGCTCGCCGAGCATGCGTGGACTCAGTGCGTAGAGCAGCGCCACGGCAAAGCGAGTCCAGGGCACTCCGTAGTCGAGGGCGTTGCAGAGCTTCCACACACCGAGGAAGGCGACGCACAATACGACGGACCACCACAGTCGTTGCGTCACCCAGTCGGGCACCGACAGCGCGTCCAGCAGCCAGTGGAACGGACCCATCGGCAGCAGGTAGCCGTACGCCTGGTTCTGTAGCTGGCCGAAGGCGCCCTGCGGATCCCACAGGTGGAGTGAGCGGGCAAGGAAGCCACCCGGCCCGGCGGTGAGGTCGAGCTTGGTGTCCGGCACGATCTTGCCCGGCGCCTGGTGGAAGCACAGGGCGATCAGGACCAGGCAGCCCAGCACGAGCCTCGCTCGCCAGACCACCTGTTCGGAGCTTCCCGCTTTCAGTCTCCTCATCGGCGCCGGAGCACCAGGACGAGGTTCCAGGTCACGACCTCGCGCAACCCGGGCAGCGCGAGTACGCCGTACGCCCAGCGCGGGTGGTACCTCGGCACTGCGGCCACCAGGTCCGCGTCCGGGCAGGCGCGAGCCCAGCGCAGCCCGCCGGCGACGGTGATCGGGAAGAGCGATTCACCGAAGCGGTTCTTCGGCGGATGGCCAGTCACCCGCTCGTAGCGACGAGCCGCCCGGCGTCCGCCGAGGTAGTGCCACGGCGCGGTCTCGTGCCCGCCGTGCGGACCCCACCAGCCGGTGTACGACAGGAAGACCATGCCGCCCGGCCTGGTGACGCGGACCATCTCGTCGGCCATCAGCCACGGCTCCGGCACGTGCTCCAGCACGTTGGACGAGAAGCAGATGTCGACCGCGGCGTCGGCCACGGGCAGTGCCATGCCGCTGCCGAGCACTGTGTCCGGCGCCGGCTCGCCACGGCCGCTCAGCTCGCCCAGGTCGGAGTCGATCGCGTAGTACGTCGCTCCCGCCTGCCGGAACGCGTCCGCGAAGTATCCGGGGCCGCCGCCGACATCCAGCATCAGCGCGTCGCGCAGGTCGGCGTACTGCTGGAGCTGTCCGACGGAGTCCGCGGCCAGCGTGCCGTAGAAGTGGTCCGGGTCCGACTGCTCGACGCCGAACGCCCGGAACAGCCGGAGCGCGCGACCGAGGTCGGCGGTCCACGGACTGCTCGATGTGGGGTTCGTCATCACTGGCACAGGCGGGACATTAACGGATCTCGTGAGCTCTGGCGGACATCGTTACTCCTTGGTAACGTCCCCGCCCATTACCTCGGGGGAGGTTACCGGAGGGTGGGGCTCACAAGGTGCGTGCTCAGAGCGTGCTGTTGCTGAACTGGCGGGACACGACGAACCCGGAGGGTGGAGGGTCGGAACGCTATGTGGAGGAGGTGGCGAGAGGCCTTGCCGCGTTGGGCTGGCAAGTAGCCGTGCTTTGCGCGGCGTACCCGGGCAGTCCACGCGAATCACGTCGGTACGACGTGCGGTACGTGTACCGCGGCTCCAAGGTCACGGTGTACCTCCGTGGCCTGCTTCACACGTGGCTGCACCGCCCCGACCACGTGATCGACGTGCAGAACGGTCTCCCATTCTTTACCCGGCTCGTACGTCGTACGGGCGTCGTCGTCCTCGTGCATCACGTGCACCAGGAGCAGTGGCAGGTGGTGTACCCGGGCTGGCGCGGCCGGCTGGGCTGGTGGCTCGAATCACGCGTCGCACCACGGCTGTACGACGACTGCCGTTACGTCACCGTGTCGTCGGCCTCACGTGACGAACTGGTCAGCCTTGGCGTGAAGAGCATCGACGTCATCCACAACGGCACTGACCCGGCACCGCCCAGGCAGCGGCCGCGGGCCGCCGCGCCGACTGTGGTGTGTGTCGGCCGGCTCGTGCCACACAAGCAGATCGAACACGCCATCGACGCGATCGCCGAAGCCCGCAGGGTGCTGCCCGACGCGCGCCTGGTCGTGGTCGGCTCAGGCTGGTGGGAGGACGCGCTGCGGACGTACGTCGACGAGCGCGGACTGCAGGACGCCGTCGAGTTCCTCGGCCACGTCAGTGAGGACGACAAGCACGCGGCGTACGACGAGGCATGGGTGCAGGCCCTGCCGAGCCTCAAGGAGGGCTGGGGCCTCGTCGTCGGTGAGGCCGCGGGTCACGGCGTACCGACGGTGGCCTACCGGAGTGCGGGCGGCCCGACCGAGTCCGTACACAACGGAGTGTCGGGCCTCCTGGTGGACAGCCCGGCCGAGTTCAGCGCTGCGATCACCGAGCTGTTGCGGAACGTCGAACTGCGGAAGCGGTTGTCGGACGGAGCAGCTGCCAGTGCGGGCAACTTCACTTGGGGCGCGACCGCACTGGCCTTCGATCAGCTGCTCACTACTTCGTGCCGTACCCCACGATCGGAACGTCAGCCTGCCCCTGAGTCTGTCCCGGCGGCGGCGTCGGGTCGTCCTGAACCGATTGCACGACCCCGACAACCGTGGTCGTAGCAACCGCCAGGCCGGCGAATATGGCGATGGCCGCACCGATCAGTGATCCCATGAAGCGTGTCCCCTCCTCGATAAGTGAACCGAAGAGTAACAATCGCTCAGCGACTCCGCCAGATCGTGGAGCGCCGTGTGATCAGACCGGCCAGCGCGGCCGCCAGCACCGCTCCGGCGAGCACCCACGCAGTCAGAACGACGGCAGCCCGCCACGGCTGTGCCCGTTGCGGTACGGGCGTCCCGGCCAGCCGGTAGACGCTCACCGTCGGGCCGGAGAACTCCTCGGTCAGCCCGGCGATCGAGTCGCGCGGGGACGGTCCACCGAGCTCGCGGTCGACGACCAGCCAGCCGACGCCCTGCTCCAGCAGCACCGGTGTCGGATCGGTTCCGCTGCGAATCGCCGTACGGATCGCCGTTGCCACCGCGGCAGCGCGCGGGTCCTCACCGGCCAGGCGGTGGCCGCCCACGATCAGCTCGTCGGGGACGACCGCGGGTTGGTCGAAGTACCGCGGCATCGGGTCGAGCACCGGGCGGCGTTCGTTCCAGACCGGTGCCCGATAGGACTCGAACGGCCACGGGATGAACGGCCCGGCCAGCACCTGCTGCGCCCGCTCCCAGTCCGCCGGATAGTGCGACACCTTGGGCCCTCCCCCACCGGCAAGCGCGGGCAGCGCCGCGATCGGGAGCAGTACGGCGGTCGCGCCGACAACCCGATGCAGCGGGACATGCCGCAGCAGCGCACCGACCGCCACACCGAAGCCCACAGACTCGAGCAACACCAGTGGAGCCAGGTAGCGCTGGCCATCGCGGAAGAGACCAGCGCCAGGGACGTTGGCCACGACGCCAGCAGAGGCACCCGGCGCGACCACGCCCGCCATGCCTATCAGTACGGCGATGGCCGCAGCCACGACCAGTGCGCCGACGACACGCTCCTGTCGCCACCACAGCACGACGCCGGCCACAGACATGACCAGCATGAGGAACGCGAAGATCAGCGGTAAGAGGTCGCCTCTGTTGCCAGGGACAACATCTGCGTTCCAGACACCGCCGAGCGTGAGCAGGGTGGGCAGCGTTCCCCCGTATCCCTCGTCACGAGCAGCGAAGGCGGTCACCGACGCAGGATCGACCGTCGCGTTGCCACCGTGCACAAGGCCGGCCACCAGCCAGGGCGCGTTCAGCAGAGCCGCTGCACCCAGTGGCCACACGCGGCGTCGCCCCGGCCACAGCAGGATGAGACCGGCGACCAGGAGCCCCGTGATCCCACCCGAGGCAGTGAGCGCACAACCGGCCGATGCGAGGAGGAAGCCCGGCCAGCCCGCCCCTTTGCGCAGTCGCAGTGCGGACCGCACCAGCCACGGCAGGGCGGCGTACCCGAGGAGTAAGGCCCATGCGCCCAGCCGGAGGCGTTCGGCGACGAAGGGGTTCCAGACGAACAGCGTCACGGCCGCGGCACCAGGCAGAGCGCCGCCGAGCCGCAGCTCTCGCCACAGCGCGGTCATGCCCAGTCCGGACAGCAGCGGGATGGCCACCAGCACTGCCTTGTTCAGGACTTGGCCGCCGACCACGTCGTCCAGTACGGCGACGATCACGTCCGACGGGACCGCCCTAGGCATGGCCGTTGTGACACCGAACAGGTCAAGCCGTACCGTGAGGTCCGGCACGAAGACCAGGTCGTAGCCGACCACATAGCCCGGAGCGAGCAGCGGAGCAGTGATCAGCAGGGTGAGCAGGACAGGCCACAGCCAGGCCAGGACGCGCACGGCACGTTCTGACATGAAGACTTCCACCCTCCGTCCGCCCTCTCCCGTTCCTCCGTCACGAGGCAGTAGAGCATGAGCGCTGAGACGACCCCAGAGCAAGAGCCCGCGGCACCGCGGTTCGCGTTCCTCCGCAGCGCCACGGTGGTAGCCGTCGGCATGGCCGTCATGAACGTCGCCGCCTACGGTTTCACCCTCATTGGCGTTCACCGCCTCGTGCCGGAGCAGTTCGGGGCCATCACCGCCCTGCTGGGTCTGTTGCTGATCGGCAACGTCGCGTCCCTGGGTCTGCAGGCGTCCGGCGCCCGCCGGCTCGCCACCCACACCGGAGAGGGCGCCGCGGCGCTCGCCGACGCCATGCTCAAGGCAGGCCGCCGGGCCGCGCTCGGACTCATGGTCGTCTGCCTGCTGGCTACGCCGCTGTTCATCTGGCTGCTGCACATCGATTCCGTGGTAGCGATCCTGCTGCTCGCACCCACCCTCGGCGGCCTCACCCTGATGGGCTCACAGCTCGGTGTCCTTCAAGGCAGCCAGCGCTGGACTGAACTGGCAGCCGTCTACACCTCGGTCGGCGTCGGACGCCTGGCCCTGGGCGGTGGCGCTCTGCTCATCCACCCCTCCCTCGACGCGGCCATGATCGGCCTCGCACTCGGTGCCGCCGTACCGGCTCTGCTGGGCGGCTTCCTGCTCCGTGGATCAGCCGGAGGTACGTCGGCGCAGGTCAAGGAGGTGCTGCGGGAGACGGTGCACGGTACGCATACGCTGCTCGCGTTCTTCGCGATCGCCAACGCCGACGTGCTGTTTGCCCGTGCGCTGCTCGACGGCCGGCACAGCGGCTACTACGCGGCCGGTGTCATCGTCGCGAAGGCGTGCCTGTTCCTGCCGCAGTTCGTGATCGTCATCGTGTTCCCGTCGCTCGCCAGCTCACCCGGCGACACTCTCCGCCTGCGCAGGGCGATCCAGGCCGTCGCGGGACTCGGGGTATGCGCGGTCCTCGGTGCGCTGATCCTGCCCGACCTGGTCGTGGCCGTCATCGGTGGCAAGGAGGACTACGGGCCACTCGGTCCCTACACCTGGCTGTTCGCGATCGCCGGTTCGTCGTACGCCGTACTGCAACTGGTCGTCTATGCCGCGATCGCGCAGCAGGAGAAGCGTGCTGCCCTGCTGATCTGGATCGGGCTGGTCGTACTGGCGATCGGCACCGGCATCGTCCTCGGAACCGGCATCGCCACCGGCATGGACGGTGTGAAGGTGCTCGTCGCGATGACCAGCACCTGCGCCCTGCTCCTGTCGGCTGGCCTAGCGGCAGGACTCCACCGCCAGACCATCGACAACTGACTCACCAGAGACTGGACTTGGCGAAGCGGCGGGCGAACGCATTGGCCAGCACCAGCAACACCAGCCCGATCACCGACCGGAACAACCCGATCGCGGTCGCATAACTGAACTGCGGCACCGCCGAGGCCAGACCGATCTTGTAGACGTAGGTATCGATCACTTCGGCGGTATCGAGATTCAGGTTGTTCTGCATCAGCAGCACCTTCTCGAAGCCGACCGACAGGATCGAGCCGATGTTCAGGATCAGCAGGATGACCGCGACCGGCACGATCGCCGGCAGGTCGATGTGCCACATCCGGCGCAGCCGGGAGGCACCGTCGACGATCGCCGCCTCGTGCAGTTCCGGCGGCACACTGGTCAGTGCGGCCAGGTAGATGATCGCCGCGAAGCCCATCGTCTGCCACGCACCCGACCACACGTAGATGTGCCGGAACATGCCGGCATCGCCCATCATGTCGACCGGCCCGAACCCGAACAGGCCGATCAGCTTGTTCGCCACCCCGGTGTTCGGGTTCGTCAGGACGACGACCAGGCCGACGACGACCACCGTCGAGATGAAGTGCGGTGCGTACGTGATCAGCTGGGCCGAGCGGCTGAACCACTTCTTCCGGACCGTGTTCAGGCAGAGCGCGAGGATGATCGGCAACGGGAACGTCGCGACCAGCTCGTACACGTGCAGGTAGACCGTGTTCCGGATCAGCTTCCAGAACTGGTACGACTCGATGAACCGGTCGAAGTACTTGAACCCGGCCCACGGGCTGCCCCAGATCCCGGACACCACGTTGTAGTCCTTGAACGCGATGATGACGCCGTACATCGGCCAGTAGGCGAAGATCGCCAGCCAGATCAGCGGCAGCGCCAGCATCGCGTACAGCTGCCAGTTCCGGCGCATCCGGATGCCCAGCCGGACCGAGGGTTTCGCCTCCTTGACCCGACCGCGTCTGCGGCCGGCCGGCGCGCGCCGCCCGGCCGGCGGTTTCGCGGCGGGCTTGATCCGGGTTTCCGTCGATGCGGTCATCTCGTCACCCCTTCAGCGAGCCGATCATGGCCCCCTTGACGAAGTGCTTCTGCACGAAGGGGTAGACCAGCAACGGCGGAATCATGCCGATCACGATCAGCGAGTACTTGAGCTGCTGCTGCAACTCCTTCAACTGCGCCAGCTTGCTCGTGTCGGGCATCTGGGACGGGTCGACCTTGCTCTGGATCAGGATCTGCCGCAGCACCACCTGCAACGGGAACAGGTGCTCGTTGGTCAGGTAGATCAGCGCGTTGAAGAACGAGTTCCACTGCCCGACCGCGTAGAACAGCAGGTTCACCGCGATGATCGGCTTGCTCAACGGCAGCACGATCCGCCAGAAGAAGCCGAAGTCGCTGCAGCCGTCCACCTTGCCGGCCTCGACCAGCTCCTCCGGGATCGTGACCATGAAGTAGGTCCGGGTGATGATCACGTTCCACACCGCCAGCGCGGTCGGCAGGATCATCGCCCACCGGGTGTTCAGCAGTCCCAGCTGGTCGACCACCAGGTAGGTCGGGATCAGGCCGCCGCTGAACATCATCGTGAACACGAACGCCGCCATGATCACCCCCTTGCCCGGCAACCCCTTACGGGACAGCGGGTACGCCGCCAGCAGCGTGAGGACCGTGGCCACGACCGCCCCGACCACCGCGTAGTACACGGAGTTGCCGAAGCTGCTGACGATCGCGTCGTAGTCGAAGATCGCCTTGTACGCGTCCAGCGTGAGGCCGACCGGCCACAACCAGACCTCACCGGCCGACACCTTCGACGTGTCGCTGATCGAGGCGCTGATCACGTAGACGATCGGGTACAGCACGGCGAGGCAGAAGAGTCCGAGTGCCGTGGAGATGCACGCCAGCGCGATCTTGTCGCCTCGGGTGTCCTGGATCGGCGCTCCGACCGCCAGCCGCTTCTCGTCCGGCGCCAGCGTGTCCGCGGTGCTCATCCACGTCCTCGCTTCGCTCCGGGCGCGGCTGAGACACGAAGCGCACTGTGCTTTCTGGTGACCTCGCTCCGCTCGCTCACGGCACGTCCTCGCTTCGCTCCGGGCGCGGCTGAGACACGAAGCGCACTGTGCTTTCTGGTGACCTCGCTCCGCTCGCTCACGGCACGTCCTCGCTTCGCTCCGGGCGCGGCTGAGACACGAAGCGCACTGTGCTTGTTGATGAGCTCGCTGCGCTCCCTCATGAGTTGTACGTCTCGTAAGCGGCCTGCTGCAGCTCCAGATACGGCTTCACACCGATCTTCTCGACGCGGTCCTTGTAGTCGTTCCAGGCGGCGTCGTCGTTCGGGTCCAGCTGGCCGGTGACGAACTTGGAGAACGACAGGTCGACCTCGCTCTTCAGGTTCGTCTTCAGCTCCGCCTCCTGGGCCGCCTGGTCCTGGTCCAGGGTGACCGGCGGGAACTGCATCTCCTGCGGCTGCTTGTACGGGAAGTAGTTCTCCAGCGTCTGCTGGTAGAGCGGACTCTCGAAGGTGAGGTCCTTCGGGTTGACCCGCTCGCCCAGGCGGAAGTCCTGCGAGCGGTACATCGGGTTGTACTGGTTCCAGCTGATGTTCTTCTCGGTGTTCCAGGTCGCGGAGAAGCCGTACACCGCCTGCTTGCCGTTGATGCCGAGCTCGCCCTTCTTCGCCCACTCGAACTTGGGGCCGCCGTACGCACGCAGGATCGCCTCCAGCTCCATCTGCGCGTCGGCCCACTGGACCAGCAGCTCCGGCTTGGCACACTTCTTGGTGATCACCAGCTGCGAGACCTCGACCCCGACGCCGAGGTAGTTCCAGGCGGCGTACCGGACCTTGTTCGGCCCTTCCAGCGGGGGGATCGCGAGGTACTTGCGCCAGCGCGCGTTCGGGTCCTTCTGGTCGATGTCGAGGAAGCCGCCCCAGTAGTACGACCGGGCGCCGCCGATGATCGGCTTGCCCGGCGCGTTGCCGTACCGATTCATCTGGTCCTGGTCGGCGGTGAACACGTCCTTGTTGATCAGGCCCTCGGCGTACATGCCGTGGATGTACTTCAGGCCCTCGCGCCATTCGTCCTTGTTGAAGGTCACGTCGACCTTGCCGTCGTTGACGACCAGCCACGGGTCGCCGGGGTTGTAGAGGAACGAGTTCATGAAGAACGTGTCGAACGGCGCGTCCTTGTAACCGCAGAACGGGATGGTCCGGCCGTTGCCGCCGAGGTCGGCCTTCTTGAAGGCGCGCAGGAGCTCGACGAACTCGTCGGTGGTCTTCGGGATGTCCAGCCCGACCTGCTTGATCCAGTCGGTGTTGAGGAACGTGCGGCCGTTGCTCGCCCGGCAGTGGTAGCAGTCGTTGATGTTCGGGAACGAGTAGACCTTCTTGTCCGGCGCCTGCACCAGTTTGCGGGCGTCCGGGTAGTCCTTCATCGCCTGCTGGAGGTTCAGCGCGTAGGAGTCGATGAGCGGGTTGATGTCGGTGAACAGGCCCTGCTGGCCGTACAGGTACAGCTGCGACCGGCTGAAGTCGATCCCCATGAAGGCGTCCGGGATGTCGCCGGCGGCGATCATCGCGTTGACCTTGGTCATGACGTCGTCGCCGGTGCCGCCGATCTGGTTCCACTCGATGTGGATGTTGGTCTTCGACTCCAGCCACTTGGTGAACGCGTTGGTCTTCCAGTCGCCGATCGTCACGTCCTGCGGGACCGCGATCTTGAAGGTGACCTTCTCTGTGGTGAGCGGCTTCAGTTCCCGGGCCACCGGGCCGACGTACCCGTCCGGATACTGCATCCCCGCCAGCTTCGGGCCGAGCGTGACACTGGGCGCGCCGCCGCCGGCGGCGGCGTCGGCGGCACCGCTCGTACTGCCCGAGCTGCTACAGCCACTGAGCAGACCTCCACCGGCGGTCGCGGCGGTCAGTCCGAGCGCCCCCGCAATGAGTGATCGACGGCTGATTCCCGTCGGCCCGGCAGCGTTGTTCGGCATGGGTCCCTCCAAGGCGGTGTACGCGGAACGAGACGAAATATCCGATAGGATCTCGGATCTTTGGCGGGAGAATGGCACAGATCCGATGACTTCGGAAGGGTTCGGGCGTAACTTGGCGGGATCGAATGGCCACAGTCTGTGTCTTGCGCGGGAAACGTTTCCCGCTTGCTCGATCCCGAGCAACTTTCTTGCGGAAACTAAAGGACTTCCCTGTTTCTATAGGGTTCACACCATGGCGACCCCGAAGTTCATCCTCGAGTTGCGTGAGAAGATCGGACACGATCTGCTCTGGCTCACCGGCATTTCCGGTGTAGTCCTGAACGACGCCGAGCAAGTGCTGCTGGCACGGCGTGCGGACGACGGGCGATGGGCTCTGATCGCTGGCATCCTCGAGCCCGGCGAGCAGCCGGCCGTCGCACTGGTCCGTGAGATCGAGGAGGAGACCGCGGTCACCGCCGAGATCGAACGGCTGATCAGCGTGCAGTCCCTGCCGCCGGCCAGCTACCCCAACGGCGACCAGGTCCAGTTCCTCGACCTCTGCTTCCGCTGCCGCTGGCTGCACGGCGAGCCGCGCGTCAACGACGACGAGTCCGTCGAGGTCGCCTGGTTCCCGCTCTCAGCCCTCCCACCGTTGTCGCCCCACGAGCAGGAAGCCATCTCCAACGCCCTCTCCCCCGACCCCACCCCGGTGTTCGAGCGCCCCTGACGCCAAACCGGCCGGACCAGCGTGCGCTGGTTCGGCCGGTTCGCTGTCTTGCTGCTAGTGGGCGGCTTCGTGCCAGGTACGGCCGATGCCTACCGAGACGTCGAGCGGGACGGCCATGTCGACGGCGTGGCCCATGTCGCGGCGGACGAGCTCTTCCAGCGCGTCGCGTTCGCCCGGGGCGATCTCGAAGACGAGCTCGTCGTGCACCTGCAGGAGCATCCGCGACTTCAGGCCGGACTCACGCAGTGAGGCGTCGACCTTCAGCATCGCCATCTTGATCACGTCGGCGGCCGAGCCCTGGATCGGCGCGTTCAGCGCCATCCGCTCGGCCATCTCGCGCCGCTGGCGGTTGTCGCTGGTCAGGTCGGGCAGGTAGCGCCGGCGGCCCAGGATCGTCTCGGTGTAGCCGTTCTTGCCGGCGTCGATGACAAGCGAGCGCAGGTAGTCGCGGACGCCGCCGAAGCGCTCGAAGTACTCGTCCATCAACCCCTTCGCCTCGTCCACACCGATCTTCAGCTGCTGGCTCAGCCCGTACGCCGACAGCCCGTAGGCGAGGCCGTAGTTCATCGCCTTGATCTTGGCCCGCATCTCCTGGGTGACGGCCGACGGATCGACCGAGAACACCCGCGCCGCGGTGACCGAGTGGAAGTCCTCGCCGGAGGTGAACGCGTCGATCAGGCCCTGATCGGCGGACACGTGCGCCATGATCCGCATCTCGATCTGGCTGTAGTCGGCCGACATCAGCGACTCGTTGCCCTCGCCGACGATGAACGCCTGCCGGATCCGGCGGCCCTCCTCGGTCCGGATCGGGATGTTCTGCAGGTTCGGGTCGGTCGAGCTGAGCCGACCGGTCGCCGCGATGGTCTGGTTGAAGGTGGTGTGGATCCGGCCGTCCTTCGGGCTGATCGTCTTCAGCAGGCCCTCGACCGTCTGCCGCAGCCGGCTCGCGTCCCGGTGCGCCAGCAGATACGCCAGGAACGGGTGCTCGGTCTTCTCGTACAGCGCCTGCAGCGAATCCGCGTCAGTGGTGTAGCCGGTCTTCGTCCGCTTCGTCTTCGGCATCTGCAGCTCGTCGAACAGCACCACCTGCAACTGCTTCGGCGATCCGAGGTTGATCTCCTTGCCGATCACCTCGTACGCCGCCGTCGCGGCTTCCCGCACGCCCGTGGCGAACCGGTCCTCCAGCTCCTCCAGGTACGGCCGGTCGACTGCGATACCGTCCCGCTCCATCCCGGCGATGACATCGATCAGCGGCAGCTCCACGTCCGCCAGCAGGCCGGTACCGGCCTGCTTGTCCAGCTCGGCGTCCAGGGTGTCGGCGAGGTCCGCGATCGCGCGGGCCCGCAGCATCGTCGCGTCCGCGGCCGGGCCGCCCTCGACGTCGTCGAAGCTGAGCTGACCGTTCTCGGCCTCCTCGTTGCGTAGCTCGCGCTTGAGGTAGCGCACGGTCAGGTCGGCCAGGTCGTAGGACCGCTGGTCCGGCCGGGCCAGATAGGCACTCAGCTGGGTGTCCGAGCTCAGCCCGGCCAGTGTCCAGCCGCGCTCGAGGAAGCCGAGCAGCGGCCCCTTCGCGTCGTGGAGCGCCTTCGGCTGCTTCGGGTCGGCGAGCCAGGCCTGCCAGGCCGCGTCGTCGTCCGCCGTCAGCGTGGCCGGATCGAACCAGGCGGCCGCACCCGAGGTGTTCGCCAGCGCCAGACCGGTGATCTCGCCGGTGCCGCGACCCCAGCCGCCCTGGACGGCGACACCGACCCGCTCGCCGGTGCTCACGTGCTCCTTGAGCCAGCCGGCCACCTCACCGGGCTTCAGCTGCACGCCGTCCAGCTCGAAACCGTGGTCGACGGTCGCGTCGACCTCCTCGTGCTCGGCGACCAGCCGCTCCCGCAGCACCCGGAACTCCAGGCTGTCGAACAGCGTGTGCACCTTCTCCCGGTCCCACGGCGTCCGGACCAGGTCGTCCACCGTGACGTCCAGGGTCAGGTCGCGGACCAGCTCGTTGATCTGCCGGTTCCGGATCACGTCGGCCAGGTGCTCGCGCAGCGACTCGCCGGCCTTGCCCTTGATCTCGTTCACCCGGTCGACCACGTCGTTCAGCGAGCCGAACTGGTTCAGCCACTTGGCCGCCGTCTTCGGCCCGACGCCGGGCACACCGGGCAGGTTGTCACTCGACTCCCCCACCAGCGCCGCGAGATCCGGGTACAGCCGCGGTGTCACGCCGTACTTCTCCTCGACCGCGGCCGGGTCCATCCGGGCGATCTCGGACACGCCGCGCTTCGGGTACAGCACCGTGATGTCGTCGCTGACCAGCTGGAAAGCGTCCCGGTCGCCGCTGCTGATCAGCACCTCGAAGCCCTGCTCGGACGCCTGGGTGGCGAGGGTGGCGATGACGTCGTCGGCCTCCCAGCCGTCGATCTCCGTGGTCGGGATCCGGAGCGCCTCCAGCACCTCCTTGACCAGCGAAACCTGCCCCTTGAACTCGTCCGGCGACTTCGACCGGCCGGCCTTGTACTCGGCGTACTGCTCGGAGCGGAAGGTCTTGCGGGACACGTCGAACGCGACGCAGACATGGGTGGGCTGCTCGTCGCGGAGCATGTTGATCAGCATCGAGGTGAACCCGTACACCGCGTTGGTGTGCTGCCCGGTGGTGGTGGAGAAGTTCTCCACCGGCAGCGCGTAGAACGCCCGGTACGCCAGCGAGTGCCCGTCCAGCAGCAGGATCCGCGGCCGGCCGGCGCCCGGTTGCGGAGTGTCCTTGGTCATCGTCGAGGTGTTGGTTTCTGGAGCCACGTACCGACTCTAGTGGGTCCCTGGGACAGTTCTGACCCGCCCGCGCGGAGGGCTCACGTAGTCTGCCCCCTGTGACTGAACAGAGCACCGACGGTATGGACCTCGGCCCGGGAATGGGCGTCGAGGGCACCCTGCTGAGCCTGATGGGCATCCAGGTCTTGGAGGCCGCCCCGGAGCGGATCGTCGCCACCATGCCGGTCAAGGGCAACACCCAGCCGTACGGGCTGCTGCACGGCGGCGCGTCCTGCGTTCTCGCCGAGAGCCTCGGCTCGATCGGCTCGGCCCTGCACGCGGCGGCCTACGACAAGGTCGCGGTCGGTGTCGACATCAACGCCACCCACCACCGCGCGGTCCGCGACGGCATCGTGACCGGCGTCGCCACCCCGATCTACCTCGGCCGGACGACGACGTCGTACGAAGTCGTCATCACCGACCAGCGGGACAAGCGGGTCTGCACCGCGCGGATCACGTGCCAGCTGATTCCGGCGCCGCCGGGTAGCTGACCTCGGCTCGATCGACCGGCAGCGGGCGGGCCAGTTGCGCGCGGCGGGCGATCACCGACCGTCGCGACGAGAGCAGGGCCAGCAGGTTCGGCGCGTGTTCGGCGGCGAGCCGGCGACGGACGGTGTGCGTGGCGGCGAACCGCAGTACGCCGGCCTGCCCCAGGCCCAGCCGGGCCAGGAACCGGTTCGCCTCGCGGGCGACCGCGGGGGCGACGGCGGCCAGGTGCGCGCAGTTCTCGTGCTCGGCCCAGGCGGCGGCTTCCGCGATCAGCGCCTTGCCCAGGCCGTGCCGGCGGGCGGTGTCACTGACGTGCAGATACTCGACCGTCACCGTGAAGTCGTTGTGCAGCGGGCTGATCGCGGTCCGGCGCAGATAGGCCATCCCGTGCACGGCGCCGTCCAGCTCGCCGACCAGCAGCCGGCCGAACGGGTCGTCGAGATGTTTGCCTATAGCAACCTCGACGGCGGCGACGGCCGGCGGCGCGGGCAGTCGCAGCGGGTGGCCGGACCCCGTGGTCATCTCACGCCACAACGCCACCAAGGCGTCGGCGTCACCGCGTTGGGCGTCCCTCACCTCGATGGCTGATGCCACAGCGACCTCCTGGTCTGGTCCACCCCCGAGGTGAACGGGACGTGCGGATACGCTCGTCCTCGCGCAACAGTAGGCCCTTGGGGGTCAGTTGCAAAGCTGCCCCCCGGGCTGATCGGAGACCAGGTTTGTTCGTCGGAATCGGAACTGTCGTCAACGTCGCGACAGTCCTCGTCGGGTCGGTACTCGGCGTACTCATCGGCCATCGGCTCAGTCACCGCACCCGAGACCTGGTCACCGACGCGCTCGGCCTCGTCACGCTGCTGATCGCGATAACGTCGGCACTCACGGTCGGCGATCAGGTGCTCAGCGACGCGGTGGGTGACAGCGCGCCGATCCTGATCGTGCTCGGCGCGATGCTGATCGGCGGGATCACCGGCTCGTTGCTGCGGATCGAGCAGCGGCTGGAGGACTTCGGTGCCTGGATGCAGCACCGGTTCAGCCGCGGCGACAGCGAGAGCAGGTTCGTCGAGGGGTTCGTGACCGCGTCGATGGTGTTCTGCGTCGGGCCGCTGACGTTCCTCGGCGCGCTGTCCGACGGGCTCGGCCGGGGCGCGGACCAGTTGTTCCTCAAGGCGGTGCTGGACGGTTTCGCCTCGATCGCCTTCGCCGCGTCCTTCGGCTGGGGCGTGGCGGCCTCCGCGCTCGTCGTACTGGTGCTCCAAGGCCTGATGACCGCGGTCGGTGCGGTGCTGGGCGACGTACTCCCGGAAGCGCATGTGACCGCGTTGGGCGCCACTGGCGGGGTGATGCTGGTCGGTGTCGCGCTCCGGCTGCTGAAGCTCAAGCAGATCGCGGTCGCGGACCTGCTGCCCGCCCTGATCGTCGCCCCGCTACTCGTGCAACTCCTGATCATCCTCCGCCGCTGACCGGCCCCATTTCGCTGGCTGACCCACGAGCTTGTGGGTTTGCCACCCGTATTCAGGGTGGCAAACCCACCACTCGGTGGGTCAACCCACCAAATGTGCCGGGGTCAGTCCTCGCCGAGGTAGGCCTTGCGGACCTCGTCGTTGACCAGCAGGTCGCTTCCCGTTCCGGACAGCACGATCTTGCCGACCTCGAGCACGTAGCCGTAGTCGGCCCGCTTCAGCGCGGCCTGGGCGTTCTGCTCGACCAGCAGGATCGTCGTACCCTGCCGCTGCAACTCGGTCACCGTCGACATGATCCGCTTCATCATGATCGGCGACAGACCCATCGACGGCTCGTCCAGCATCAGCAGTTTCGGCCGGCTCATCATCGCCCGGCCCATCGCCAGCATCTGCTGCTCACCGCCGGAGAACGTCCCGGCCGGCTGCTTGCGCCGCTCCCCCAGGATCGGGAACAGGTCGTACGCCGCGTCCAGGTCGGTGCGGATCCCGGCCGCGTCCTTGCGGGCGAACGCGCCGAGCAGCAGGTTCTCCTCGACCGACAGCCGGGGGAAGATCCGCCGGCCCTCGGGTGAGTGCGCCAGCCCTCGCGCGACGATGTCGTGCGCCGCCACGGTGTCGATCCGCTCACCCTGGAAGAGCACCTCGCCCGACGACGGCCGGAGCAGGCCGGAGATCGTCCGCAGCGTGGTGGTCTTGCCGGCGCCGTTGGTGCCGATCAGCGTCACCACCTGGCCCTGCTCCACGCTGAAGCTGATCTTCTTCACCGCGACGATCTTGCCGTAGGCAACTTCCAGGTCGCGGACCTCGAGCATCGCGGTCATGGGGCCTCCCGGTCTGGACTGAGAAGTGGAGGGAGCACGGTCATGGGGCCCTCCCTGCCTGGACTGAGGAGCGCAGGGAGCGGAGCGACTGGAGCGACGAGGGAAGGCTGGGAGGCAAGGCCCCATGACCCTGCCGGCGCCGAAGGCCCGGCCAAAAGCACAGACTGGGAGCCGAAGCCCCATGACCCGCCGCGCCGGAGGCGTGGCATCAATACCGTCATGGGGCCTCCTCCTCCACATCCTGCGGACGATCGCCGGCGACGAGTTCGTCCTCGTCCTCCTCGCCGGTCCCGATGTACGCCTCGATCACCCGCGGATCCGACTGCACCTCCGCCGGTGTGCCCTCGATCAGGGCCTCGCCG
The DNA here is from genome assembly GCF_040639075.1 of Kribbella sp. NPDC023972. Taxonomy (NCBI): domain Bacteria; kingdom Bacillati; phylum Actinomycetota; class Actinomycetes; order Propionibacteriales; family Kribbellaceae; genus Kribbella; species Kribbella sp. NPDC023972. Next base: position 201,086 of record NZ_JBEZZH010000001.1, read on the forward strand.
CGGACCAGGCAGAGCACCCGGTCGCAGAGGTTGAAGATGAACCGCATGTCGTGCTCGATCACCACGACCGACAGACCCGAGTCCCGGATCTTGAAGATCAGGTCGCTGGCCTGCCGGGTTTCCAGCGGGTTCATACCGGCCGTCGGCTCGTCCAGCAGGATGAGCTTCGGGTCGGTGGCCAGCGCGCGGGCGATCTCGAGCCGCCGCTGGTCGCCGTACGGCATGTTCCGGGCCAGGTGCTCGGTGGACTTGCCCAGACCGACGAAGTTCAGCAGCTCCTGGGCCCTGGCCCGGGTGGCCTCCTCCTCCTTGCGGAACTTCGGCCCGCGCAGCACCGAGGTGAGCGCGCCGGAGCTGGTCCGGCAGTAGCGGCCGACCATGACGTTCTCCAGCGCGGTCATGTTGGCGAACAGCCGGATGTTCTGGAACGTCCTGGCCATCCCGGCCCGGACCACCGCCCGCGGCTTCGGCGGCAACGGTGTCAGCGCACTCAGCGGCTGCGCCGGTACCGCCTCCTCCGACTCGCTCTTCTGGCGCTTCGGCGGCTTCGGCTTCCGCGGCGTGCCGGCGAACCTGACCACACCGCTGGTCGGCTTGTAGAGGCCGGTCAGGCAGTTGAAGAACGTCGTCTTGCCGGCCCCGTTCGGGCCGATCAGACCGACGATCTCGCCTTCCCGCACGGTCAGGTTGACATTGTTGACCGCCAGCAGACCACCGAACCGCATGGTCACACCGGAGACCTCCAGCACCGGCTGCCCGATCGGCCGGGTCGTCGTCGGCTGCGTTTCGGTGACGGTCATTTCGCCTCCTCGACGATCAGGCGCTCTTCCTCGACCGCGACGGCCAACGCCTCGTCCTCCTCGTGGAACTCCAGCAGCCGGCGCCTGTTCGCGACCAGGCCCTCCGGCCGGAACCGCATCATCAGCACCAGGGTGAGACCGAACAGCATCAGCCGGTACTCCGAGAAGAACCGCAGCTTCTCCGGCAACAGCTTGAGGATCGTTGCCCCGAGCAACACACCGGCGATGGTGCCCATACCGCCCAGCACGACCGCGGCGAGCAGGAACGCCGACTCCAGGAAGATGTACTGATCAGGGCTGACCGCGACATCCTGGTGCGCCTTGATGGTGCCGGCCAGACCGGCCAGGAACGCGCCGATCGCGAACGCCAGCACCTTCAGGCCGAAGACGTTCACGCCCATCGCCTCGGCCGCCTTCTCGTCCTCCCGGATTGCGACCCAGCCCCGGCCGATCCGGCTGTCGTTCAGCCGGGCGAAGACCAGGATGACGAAGGCGATCAGGACCAGCAGCAGGAAGTAGTAGTTCGAGAAGCGGCCCAGCTCCAGCCCGGCGACCGTGTGCTCGTCGCCGAAGTTGAAGTTGCCGATCTCCAGCTCCGGGATGCCGGGGATACCGTTCGGGCCGTTGGTCAGCAGCGGGCCGTTGATGCCGTCCAGGTTGAACATCGCCAGCCGGAAGATCTCACCGAAGCCCAGCGTCACGATGGCCAGATAGTCACCTGAGACGCGTAGTGTCGGTGACCCGATGATCAGACCGAGAGTCGCCGCCACACAGGCGCCGATCAGCACCACGACCGGGAACGGTGGGTGCCAGTCGATCGTCGCGAACGCCGACTCCGACAACATCGCGGCCACGTAGGCGCCGGAACCGAGGAAGGCGATGTAACCGAGGTCCAGCAGGCCGGCCAGTCCGACCACGATGTTCAGGCCCATCGCGGTGGCCGCGAAGATCAGCACCTGGGTCGCGATCGACATGTTCGCGTCCGACCCCTTCTGGGTGAAGGGGAAGAAGAACGCGACCACGAAGGCCGCCAGCGTCAGCACTTTCTTGTGCCGCTGGGCGACGTGGCCGAACCAGCCGATCACGCCGGTCCGGAACAGCGTCAGGATCACCGTGGCGATGAGGAGCAGGCAGAGGATGAACGACCACGCATCCGTCAGGCCCAGCGCGTACGCCGCGCCGAACAGGATCGCCGCCATCATCACGGCGATGGCGAGGATCTCCGACCAGGCCGGCAGCCTCGCCTGGCTCAGGTCACGCAGCTGCCGCAACGCGAGCATCCGCGAGCTCGCCAGGATCAGGGCGGCGCCGGCCAGCGAGACGTAGGCACCCGGGTTGACGTTGATCAGGCCGTCCGACTCCACGGTGATCGCCACCACGATCAGCACCATGTACAGCGTCAGGCCGAGGCCCAGCGCCCGCAGGCCGAGAGTCGCGTCCAGCCAGGTACCCAGCGTCGTCAGCGGCCCTCGCTCGGCCAGCAGCAGGACCAGCGCGAGCACGGCCCCGATGATCGCGAGGATCTGCAGGCCGCCCGGATAGAAGTTGATCGACAGATCGTTCAGGATCGAGCCGTCGTAGCTCCAGGACAGGAAGGAGCCCACGATCACCAGCACCGCACCGGCGACACCGACCGTCCACGCGATCGGTTTCACCGGCGGCTGGGCCACCGCCTCCGGAATCTCCGGAGTCGTTTTCACGTCGCTCATGCCCGATCCACCACCCTCGCTCCGAGCAGGCCCTGCGGCCTGAACACCAGTACCAGGATCAGGATGACGAACGCCCAGACATCCTTCCAGGAACCGCCACCGAACTGACCTGGCACGTACTGGGTGGCCATCGCCTCGACGACGCCCAGCACCAGACCACCGACGACGGCACCGTAGACGTTGCCGATGCCACCGAGAACCGCGGCGGTGAACGCCTTCAGACCGGCCAGGAAGCCCATCCGGAACTCGATGTTGTTGTTCTGGAAGCCCTGCGAGATCCCGGCGACCGCGGCCAGCACCGCACCGAGGGCGAAGGCCACCACGATGATCCGGTCGACGTTGATGCCCATCAACCGGGCGGTGTCCGGATCCTGCGAGACCGCCTGCATTCCCCGGCCGAGCCGGGTCCGGTTGATGAAGTACCACAGCAGCACCGCACAGACCGCCAGCGCGGCGACGGTGAAGATCGCCGACCGCTGGATCGTCACTCCACTGACGTCCAGCGCGCTGCCGGTGACCACGTCGATCTGCGGGAACGGGATGCGCTGCTTGGCACTGGGCCACTCGATGCTGCTGATGATCGTCTTGAAGATCACCCAGGTCAGCTCCGCGGCCGCCGCCGCGACGGCCGCCGCCTCCAGGATCGCGACCGTGCCGATCTCGGTGCGCGCGCGCTGCCGTACGGCGACGGACAGCAACCAGCCGATCGCCGTACCGACGGCCGCGCCGACGATGATGACGCCGGGCACCAGGATGAAGGACAGGTCGCGATCGATCAGCCGGACCACGACCCAGAGCCCGACCGCGCCGGCGGCACCGCCGAGCAGCGGGGCGCGGTCGTACCACTTGGTCACCGGGTTGTTCAGCTCGGCGTTCGACAGCAGCCCGCCGACGAAGTACCCGAGGGCGACGGCCAGGACCGCGAACACCACAACGGTCCAGCCCGGCTGCTCGTAGAACAACCGGATGAACTCCTGCAGGAAGACGGAGATGCCGATCGCGGTGATCAGCGGTGCGAGTCGTGGCGCGTTCCGCAGGGGACGGTACGCGACACGTTCCATCGCCACCGCGGTACCGACCGACGCGATGATGGCGCCGACGATCATGATCGGCAGGATCCACACGCCGGTCTGACCGTCGAAGAACAAAAGGTACGTGGTCAGTGCGCCGAACGCACCGATCATGAACACCTCGCCGTGGGCGAAGTTGATGAGCTGCACGATGCCGTAGACGACGGTGTAACCGACCGCGATCAGGGCGTACAGGGATCCCAGGGTCAGCCCGTTCACGAGCTGCTGGAAGAACTGGTCCACGTCGACCTCCCAACTGCCTCAGTTCCGACATGCCACGGGGGCGGGAGGATCAGCTCCCACCCCCGAGGCATGAGGTCGACCTACTTACTCGGACTTGAATTCCTTGGTCTCGACGGTAGCCCACTTGCCGCCTGAGACCTTGTAGACAGTCAGCACCTTGGAGGTGGTGTCACCGTACTCGTCGAACGCGACCTTGCCGGTCACGCCGTCGAACGAAACGTCCTTCATGGCGTCGACCGTGGCCTGGCGCGCGGACTCGACGTCCTTCGCGTCCTTCAGCGAGTTCTTCAGCGCAGCGATGATCGCGTTCGCCGCGTCGTAGGAGTAGCCGCCGTACGCCGCGTACGGGTCCTTGAACCCGGCCGCGGTGTAGTCCTCGACGAACTTCTTCGCCGACGGCAGTTTGTCGATCGGGGCGCCGACCGAGGTGGCGAGGTCGTTCTCACTGGTCTTGCCGCCCAGGCTGATGAACTTCGGGTCGTAGATACCGTCGCCACCCATCAGCGGGACGTTCAGGCCGGCGGCCTTCATCTGCTGCGAGAGCGGACCGGCCTGCGGGTACTCACCGCCGTAGTAGACGGCCTGCGGCGCGGACGGCTTGATCGCGGAGATCACGGCCTGGTAGTTCGAGTCGTCCGGGTTGATGGTCTGGGCCGCGACGACCTGACCACCCAGCTTCTTGAACTCCTCGGTGAAGGTGCCGACCAGGCCCTGGCCGTACGCCTTCTTGTCGTGGATCGTGGCGACCTTGGTGATCTTCGCGGTCTCGTACAGGTAACGCGCCGCGAAGGGACCCTGGACCGCGTCGGTGGTGCAGGTGCGGAAGTACGTCGGGTACGGCCGCTTCGGGTCGGTCTGCCAGTTGGCGCCCTGGGTCAGGCCCGGGCCGGTGTTGGCCGGCGAGACCTGGACGATGTTCTTGGGTGCGAGAACGGGCTGGACCTGCTGGCTGACGCTGGTGTTCAGCGTGCCGACCACGCCGATCACGTCGGCGTCACCGGCGAGCGCGGTGGCCGCGTTCTTGCCCGGCTCCGGCTTGCCTTCGTCATCCTTCGGCACGACCTCGAGCTTCCAGCCCGGGATCGCGTTGGAATCGTTGGCCTGCTTGACGGCCAGCTCCACTGAGTGCTGGATACCCAGACCCAGCGCCGACAGATCTCCTGACAGAGGCGCGATCACGCCGATCTTGGCGGTCTTGGTCGCATCTCCGCCAGAGCCCCCGCCATCGTCGCCACTGCGTGAACCGCAGGCAGTCAGGGCCAACGACGCAACGATCAGCGACGCGCCGACCCGTACTACGGAACGCTGGTGCACTGTTCCTCCCATGTCTGGATAGTCCGAACGATTGGCCGGACCCCCGCGTTTCCCGCGAGCACCCGCAGGTTAGACCTCCGGTGCCACCTGCGGCGACGTCACCGAGCGTGTGTTGTGAGGTCGTTACAGCGGTAAGCACCATGGGAGGTGGTGATTGCTGTACGCGCGCTCAGCGCCATACGCGGAGAGTGACTCAATCGCTACCACCCGCCTCGTCAACGACCAACTCCGCGACCTGGCGCATGGAAACTCTCTTGTCCATGGCGGTTTTCTGGATCCACCGGAACGAGTCCGGCTCGGACAGCCCGAACTTCGTCTGCAGGATCGACTTGGCCCGATCCACCAGCTTGCGCGTCTCCAGCCGCTCGGCCAGGTCGGCGACCTCACGCTCCAGCTCGGCCAGCTCGACGTACCGGGACGCGGCGATCTCGATCGCGGGCAGCAGATCGGCCTTGGAGAACGGTTTCACCAGGTACGCCATCGCGCCGGCGTCGCGGGCCCGCTCGACCAGCTCGCGCTGCGAGAACGCGGTCAGCATCAGCACCGGCGCGATCCGCTCACCGGCGATCTTCTCCGCCGCGCTCAATCCGTCCAGCTTCGGCATCTTGACGTCGAGAATCACCAGATCGGGCCGATGCTCCGTCGCCAGCCGGATGGCCTCTTCCCCGTCTCCCGCCTGCCCGACGACGTCGTACCCCTCCTCAGCCAGCATCTCGGCCAGATCCATCCGGATCAACGCCTCATCCTCAGCGATCACCACACGCTTACCAGTCACACCGCACACCTTATCGACCCCACTTCACATCTTCGGTCCAACGAAGGTGTCGAGCGCCGCAACCGCCTCCTTCCGACTCACCGCGATCGCGTTCCGCCGCGGCTGTCGCCAAGCAATACCCAGCAGATCAAGGGCGTCGGTGAGTATCTTCCGGATATCTTCCGACTCATTGGCGAACCAGTAGCGCACGTAGTAGTGCCGCCGGTCCACCCCGGCCTGCTGGCCCAGTTAACGAGCCGGCACCCGTCCGAATGGAACAACCCTCGCAGCAACCGTTCGGGATACTTGGCAACAATCTCCAGCTGCCATGGCTCCAACTCGATCTTGCGCAGGCGCTTCCGTCCGGCACCGTGCTGCGGGAAGACACAGGGCCAGTGCTTCCATCGCGCCTCGATCCGGATCGCGGTCGAGCCGCCGCGCAGACACGGGCTCGCATTTGGCTTCACCACCTTGATCGTCGCGGCGATCTCCTGGTTCAGCTCCGGATACTTCTGATCGTTCGCGATCTGCAGCGTGAACACGCCACGTCGTGCCCGTGCGATGGACCCATCGCCCAGATACCACCCCAACAAGGCCTACGCCGCCTCATCCAGCTCAGCCCCATCAGACGGCGGACAAGGCGTCGCTGGATACCCGCCACCTTTGCGAGTCCGTCCTTCGAGCTGATACCGCCGCCGCCAGGTCCGAATCGTCTGCACCGCAACACCGTGGATCTCGGCGTTGTGCTGATCGCTGACCCCTTCATCAGACATCCGCAGCGCCGACTCCACAGTCTCCCGCGACCTGAAGTGAGCCATGCCACATGCTCCGGCAGACCACCGACAGTTCTGCTCGACGTCTGGCGGAGCGGAATCCCCACGTGGCAATTTGACCAGCCCAATGGGCTAGGATCTTCCAGCGGAATGCCCTGGTACTCCAACGGCAGAGAGGGCGCACTCAAACTGCGTACAGTGTGGGTTCGAATCCCACCCAGGGCACAGATAGGCGACCGGGATCTGTCGGTCGTGGGTGACAACCTCGGGTCATGTACGACGAGGAGATGCGGGCTGTCGCCCGGACCGCGATGGCGGGCGGTGAGAGCCTCAACGCGATCAGCAAGCGGCTCGGGGTGAGTCGGGCTACGCTCCGTGACTGGCGGGACCGAGAGGGTCGTCGGCCTTACCCGAGCGACTGTCCGCGCTGCACGAACAGGCAGCCCGCGGCGACGTCGTACGCGCATCTGCTGGGGCTGTACCTGGGCGACGGCTGTCTCTCGAAGCACAGGAAAGAGGTCTACGCCCTGCGGATCGCGTGCGACGACGCGTATCCCAGGCTGATCGACGAGGCAGTGGCGGCGGTGACCGCCGTACACCCGAGTCGACCGGTCCACCGGGTTCAGGCCGTCGGCTACACCTCCGTCGTTTCGTACTGGAAGCACTGGCCGTGCCTGTTCCCTCAGCACGGGCCTGGCCCGAAGCACCACCGCCGGATCGAGCTGGCGGGTTGGCAGCGGGAGATCGTTGCCCAGCACCCCGATCTCTTCCTCCGCGGCCTGTTCGACTCCGACGGGTGCCGGGTCGCGAACTGGGCGACTCGGGTCGTCGGCGGGGAGGTGAAGAGGTATGAGTACCCGCGGTACATGTTCTCCAATGATTCCGCGGACATCTTGGCGCTGTGCCAGTGGGCGCTGGGGCTGCTTGGCATTCCTTGGCGGATGCCGCGACGCAATGCGTTGTCGGTCGCCCGGCGAGACGCAGTCGCGCGGCTCGGCGAGTTCGTCGGGCCTAAGTCGTAGGACGCCGAACCGGGTGGCAGGTCGCCGTACCGTGCCACAACGCAGTTGAGGCGGGCGGTCAGGTGACCGCTCGCCTCAACAACAGGTTTCTGGCTGTTCTGTTGTCGTTCTCCGCTGCCTGGTTACGGGTTGCGGTAGGCGGGGGCTATGCCTTCGATGGCGTCGCCCATGCGGTGGACTCGGAGGGCGTTGGTGGAGCCGGGGATGCTGGGGGGTGAGCCGGCGACGATGACGACGATGTCGCCCTTCTGGAGTTTGCCGAGCTCGAGCAGGCGCTGGTCGACCTGGCGGACCATCTCGTCGGTGTGGTCGACGGTGGGGACGATGTGCGTCTCGATGCCCCAGACGACGCTCAGCCAGGAGCTCACCGACGGGACCGGGGTGAAGGCGAGCACCGGGATCTCGGTCCGGTAGCGGGCCAGCCGGAGCGCGGTGTCACCGCTCTGGGTGAACGCGACCAGGAACTTCGCGTCCAGCCGCTCGGCGACGTCCGCGGCGGCCCGGGCGATCACGCCGCCCTTGGTCCGCGGCTCCCACTCGATCTCCTTCAGCCGGCTCAGGCCGTGCTGCTCGGTCGACGAGACGATCCGCGACATCGTGTTCACGGTCTCGATCGGGAACCGGCCGACACTGGTCTCACCGGACAGCATCACCGCGTCGGCACCGTCGAGTACGGCGTTCGCCACGTCGGACGCCTCGGCCCGGGTCGGCCGCGGCGCGGAGATCATCGACTCCAGCATCTGGGTGGCGACGATGACCGGCTTCGCGTTCAGCCGGGCCTGGTCGATGATCAGCTTCTGCACCAGCGGGACCTCCTCGAGCGGGAGCTCCACGCCGAGGTCGCCGCGGGCCACCATGAACCCGTCGAAGGCCTCGATGATCTCGTCCAGGTTGGCGACCGCCTGCGGCTTCTCGATCTTGGCGATCACCGGGACCCGCAGGCCCTCCTCGTCCATGATCTTGTGCACCAGCTGCACGTCGGCCGCGTCCCGGACGAACGACAGCGCGATCATGTCGGCCGGCAGGTGCAGCGCCCAGCGCAGGTCCTCGGCGTCCTTCTCCGACAACGCCGGCACGCTGACCGCGACGCCGGGCAGGTTGATGCCCTTGTGGTTCGACACCGGCCCGCCGACGGTGACCCGGCAGACCACGTCGGTCTCGGTCACCTCCTCGGCGACCATCGCGATCCGGCCGTCGTCGATGAGCAGCTGGTCGCCCGGTTTCACGTCACCGGGCAGGCCGTCGTACGTCGTACCGCAGATGGTCACGTCACCCGGGACCTCCCGGGTGGTGATGGTGAAGCGCTCGCCGTAGGTCAGGGTGACCTTGCCCTCGGCGAACTCGGCCAGGCGGATCTTCGGCCCCTGCAGGTCGACCAGGATGCCGACGTTCTGGCCGGTCTCGGCCGCTGCGGTGCGGATCCGCTGATAGATGCGCTCATGCTCGGCATGGGCACCATGGCTCAGGTTGAGCCTTGCGACGTCCATACCTGCTTGGACGAGTTCCAGGATGCGCTCGGGGGCGGCCGTAGCCGGGCCGAGCGTACAAACGATCTTTGCGCGACGCACGTCACAAAACCCTACTCCTACAAACCACTGGGCTTGCTGGTCCGCCCCCGTTACTGGACAGTTAACAGCTCATGACCGTTGCGTACGACGCCTGACGCGGCACCTGAATCGTCAAGAAGGCAAGGGGGTGTAGGCCCCGACGGTGACCTCGCCGGTGAGTTCCGCGGTGACGCTCTGGAGGCCGATCGGTTGCCCGTCGGAGTAGGTGATCAGGGTGACCTCGCCCGGCCGTCGCAACGTGTAGCCGAGGGCGAAGGCGTACGCCGCTCCCCCGGTCGTGCCGTTCGTGTACGTCGTGACCGGGCGGCCGTCGACCACCTCGTGCTCCGGCCCGACCTGGCGATGCAGGTGGCCGGACAGCAGCAGCGTCGCGCAGCCGCGGGCCGCGGTGTCGGCGAACGACGACGGGTCGTGGACGACGAAGGTCGAGATGCGCTTGTCGTCCGGCTGCTCGCAGGCGACGTCGGCGAGCCGTTCGGACTGTTCGGCGATGGTCTCGTCTCCCGGCGAGTCCGCACTGCCGAGCCCGGTCCGGGTCGGGTCGCTGTCGCCGAGGAACCGGATCCCCTCCACCTCGACCGGTTTGCCGTCCAGCACGGTGAACCCGTTCTTGCGCATCGCGTTCTCGATGTGCCCGCCGGCGTCGTGGTTGCCGGCCACCGCGACCACCTTCAGGTCCCGGAAGTGCTGGGCCAGCGAGTGGATGCTGAACACCTCCCAGGACTGCCCGGACGAGGAGTCGTCGCCGGCGTCGATCAGCACCTTGGCCCCGGCCACCTTCGCCACCTCGGCGGCGAACGGGTCCATCCCGATGTTGTCGTGCCGGTCCGACACCAGCAGCGCGACCGTCTCCCCCTCGGTCGCCTGGTGGATCCGGCCGCCGACCCGGGTGACCCGGTCCCGCAGCCGGCCGTAGAACTGGGTGGATCGCTCGTACGTCTCGACCGCCGTACGGATGACGCCGACACCACCGGTGGTGGAGAAGCCGGCCGCCACCTCGACGTCCTTCAGCCGTTCGTCGAACGACAGCTCCGGCAGCAGCTGGTGCAGCGGCCGCCACTCGGTCGGCGGCACCTCGGCTGGTCGCATCCGGCCCGGGCCGAAGATCGACGCGATCGTGATCAGCATCGCGACCAGTACGACGATCGCGCGGTGCTCGACCCGGCGTTCGTGCTTGTGCACCAGATCCCACAGCTCGCGACGGCGGCGTGGGCCGAGTGCGGTCCAGACCGTTGCGACGACGACCGCGACCAGCAGGCCGGTGCCGGCGCCGGCGACCGCGTTGTCGACGGCCATCTCCCCGATCACCTGCTGGATCCGCGCGATCTCACCGTCCGGCTGCGAGGCGATCAGGGCGTCACGGTTGAGCAGCTCGGCGAGGTTGTCGGCGTCGGTCTCCTGGATGTCGATGTTGACGCCGACACCGCCCGGAGAGTCGGTGGGCAGGCGCAGGCGGGGCAGTACGGCGCCGAGGTCGAGGGTGGCGTGGCCGTCGAACGTCGGGGAGACCGTCGCCGCGTGGGCGCCGATGGTGACCCGCTCGGAGTCGTTGGAGAACCCGAACAACCCGACCGAGACCGAGGTGACCAGGAAGAGCAGGGCGAGTCCGGCCCAGGGCGCGATCGCGCGCAGCCGGGCTCTGGTCACGAGTCGGCCAACCATGGCTCAACCGTAGGGGGCCGGACAAGCCGTCGCATCTTCCGGCGCTGCGTGTGTCGGCACGCGAACCGGGCCGCAGGCAACAAACAGTCGCCGACGGCCCGGTTCATCGCGCTGGGCTCAGACCGTCAGCGGGCGAGCTGTCGGCGGGATGGGAGTGGGCAGGGTGGAGGACCCGGTCAGGTGGGTGTCGACACCGTTCGCGCAGGAGCGGCCCTCGGCGATGGCCCAGACGATCAGGGACTGACCGCGGCCGGCGTCGCCGCAGGCGAACACACCGTCGACCGAGGTCTGGTAGGTCTTGTCCCGCTTGACGTTGCCGCGCTCGTCCAGCTCGACGCCGAGCTGCTCCAGGAAGCCCTCGCGCTCCGGGCCGAGGAAGCCCATCGCCAGCAGCACCAGCTGCGCCGGGATGGTCCGCTCGGTGCCCTCGACCGGGATGAACTTCCCGTCCTTGAACTCCACCTCGACCAGGTTCAGCCCGGACACGTTGCCGTGGGCATCGGACTCGAAGTTGACGGTCGAGACCGAGTACACCCGCTCGCCGCCCTCCTCGTGCGCCGACGCGACCCGGTAGATCATCGGGTACGTCGGCCACGGCTGCCCGGCCGGCCGGTCGTCGCCGGGTCGCGGCATGATCTCCAGCTGGGTGACCGAGCGGGCCCCCTGCCGGTGCGCCGTCCCGAGGCAGTCCGCACCGGTGTCACCACCACCGATGATCACCACGTCCTTGCCAGTGGCAACGATCTGGTTCTCGACCGGCTCCCCCAGCGCGACCCGGTTGGCCTGCGGCAGGTACTCCATCGCCTGGTGGATGCCGCCGTACTCGCGTCCCGGCACCGGCAGGTCGCGGGCCGCGGTGGCACCGGTGGCGATGACGACGGCGTCGTACCGCTGCTTGAGCTGGGTCCCGGTGACGTCCACGCCGACGTTGACGCCGGAGCGGAAGACCGTGCCCTCCTCCTTCATCTGCTGGATCCGGCGCTCGACCTGGATCTTCTCCATCTTGAACTCGGGGATGCCGTAGCGCAGCAGCCCGCCCGGGGCGTCGGCCCGCTCGTAGACCGCGACGGTGTGACCGGCGCGGGTCAGCTGCTGGGCGGCGGCGAGACCGGCCGGGCCGGAGCCGACGACGGCGATCGTCTTGCCGGTCAGCCACTCGGGCGGCTGCGGCTTGACGTCACCGGCGTCCCAGGCCTTGTCGATGATCGCGACCTCGACGTTCTTGATCGTCACCGGCTGCTGGTTGATGCCGAGCACGCAGGCCGGCTCACACGGCGCCGGACAGAGCCGGCCGGTGAACTCCGGGAAGTTGTTGGTCGCGTGCAACCGCTCGATCGCACCGGACCAGTCGTCCCGCCAGACCAGGTCGTTCCACTCCGGGATCAGGTTGCCCAGCGGGCAGCCGCTGTGGCAGAACGGGATGCCGCAGTCCATGCAGCGTCCGGCCTGCTTGGTGATGATCGGCAGCAGTGCCTTGCCGGGCCCACCGGGGTAGACCTCTTTCCAGTCCTGCACCCGCTCCTCGACCGGACGTCGCTCGGCGACCTCCCGCGGGGTGGTCAGGAATCCCTTCGGGTCAGCCATCAGATGGCCTCCATCATCGCTCGCGTGGTGGCGTCCTCGTCCAGCCCGTCCCGCTCGGCGGCCGCCTTGGCCGCCAGCACCCGGGCGTAGTCGCGGGGCATCACCGTGGTGAACCTGGCCGCCGCCGCGGGCCAGTCGGCGAGCAGCTTGGCCGCCCGTTCCGAACCGGTCTCCTCGTGGTGGGTGCGGACCAGGTCGTGCAGCAGTTCGGACTCGTCCTGGGTGACCGGGTGCAGGTCCACCAGTTCCGGGTTCACCAGGGCGGGGTCCAGGTCGAGCACGTGGGCCACGCCGCCCGACATGCCCGCCGCGAAGTTCCGGCCGACGGCGCCGAGTACGACGACGCGCCCACCGGTCATGTACTCGCAGGCGTGGTCGCCGACCGACTCGACGACCGCGGTGGCGCCGGAGTTCCGGACGCAGAACCGCTGTCCGGCGCCGCCACTGATGAACAGCTCGCCTGACGTCGCGCCGTACGCGATGACGTTGCCGGCGATGATCTGGTCGGCCGCGTCGAAGCGGGCCCGGCGGTCCGGCCGGATCACCACCCGGCCACCGGACAGACCCTTGCCGACGTAGTCGTTGGCGTCACCCTCGAGACGGAGCGTGACCCCGCGCGGGACGAAGGCGGCGAACGAGTTGCCGGCCGAGCCGGTGAAGGTCAGGTCGATGGTGCCGTCGGCCAGGCCGGCGGCCCGGTACCGCTTGGTGATCTCGTGACCGAGCATGGTCCCGACGGTCCGGTTGACGTTGCGGATCGGCAGCTGTGCCCGCACCGGCTCACCGCTGTCGAGCGCCGGCCGGCAGATCCGGATCAGCTCGTTGTCGAGCGCCTTGTCGAGACCGTGGTCCTGCTCGACGGTCTGGTGCCGCGCGGCGCCTTCCGGCAGCGACGGCACGTGCAGGATCGGCGACAGGTCGAGACCGTCGGCCTTCCAGTGGTCGACCGCGCGCCGGATGTCCAGCACCTCGGCGTGCCCGATCGCCTCGTCCAGCGACCGGAAGCCCAGCTCGGCCAGGTACTCCCGGACCTCCTCGGCGATGAACTCGAAGAAGTTCACCACGAACTCGGGCTTGCCGGAGAACCGCTCGCGCAGGACTGGATTCTGGGTCGCGACGCCGACCGGGCAGGTGTCCAGGTGGCAGACCCGCATCATGATGCAGCCCGACACCACCAGCGGCGCGGTGGCGAAGCCGTACTCCTCCGCACCGAGCAGCGCCGCGACGATCACGTCCCGCCCGGTCTTCAGCTGGCCATCGGTCTGTACGACGATCCGGTCGCGCAACCCGTTGAGCAGCAGGGTCTGCTGGGTCTCGGCCAGACCGAGCTCCCACGGACCACCGGCGTGCTTCAGCGACGTCAGCGGAGCGGCACCGGTACCACCGTCGTGTCCGGAGATCAGTACGACGTCCGCGTGCGCCTTGCTCACGCCCGCGGCGATCGTGCCGACGCCGACCTCGGAGACGAGCTTCACGTGGACGCGCGCCTGCGGGTTGGCGTTCTTGAGGTCGTGGATCAGCTGAGCCAGGTCCTCGATCGAGTAGATGTCGTGGTGCGGTGGCGGCGAGATCAGGCCGACGCCCGGCGTCGAGTGCCGGGTGCTGGCCACCCACGGGTAGACCTTGTTGCCGGGCAGCTGACCGCCCTCGCCGGGCTTCGCGCCCTGCGCCATCTTGATCTGGATGTCGTCGGAGTTCGTCAGGTACTCCGCCGTCACGCCGAACCGGCCGGACGCGACCTGCTTGATCGAGCTCCGCCGTACCGGGTCGTGCAGGCGGTCGGAGTCCTCGCCGCCCTCACCGGTGTTCGACTTGCCGCCGAGCTGGTTCATCGCGATCGCCAGCGTGGTGTGCGCCTCGGCGCTGATCGAGCCGTAGCTCATCGCACCGGTGGAGAACCGCTTGACGATCTCGCTGACCGGCTCGACCTCCTCGACCGGGATCGGCTCCCGGTCCGAGCTGAAGCCGAACAAGCCACGCAACGTCATCAGCCGCTCGGACTGCTCGTCCACCCGAGCCGTGTACTGCTTGAAGATGTCGTAGCGCCCGGTCCGGGTGCTGTGCTGCAGCCGGAACACCGTCTCCGGGTCGAACAGGTGCGGCTCACCCTCACGGCGCCACTGGTACTCGCCGCCGATCTCCAGCTTGCGGTGCGCGGCCAGGATGCCGTCGGCCGGGTACGCGCGCAGGTGCCGGCGCCGTACCTCCTCGGCGATCGTGTCGAGCCCGACCCCGCCGAGCTTGGACGACGTACCGGTGAAGTAGGTGTCGACCAGCTCCGGGGCCAGACCGGTCGCCTCGAAGATCTGGGCACCCGTGTACGACGCGACCGTCGAGACACCCATCTTCGACATGACCTTGAGCACGCCCTTGCCGAGCGACTTCACCACGTTGCGGACGGCCTGCTCGGGCTCGATCCCCGGCAGGTAGGTGCCCTGGCGGCAAAGATCCTCGACCGACTCGAGAGCGAGGTACGGGTTGACCGCGGCCGCGCCGTACCCCATCAGCAGGGCGACGTGGTGGACCTCGCGGACGTCACCGGCCTCGACGACCAGGCCGACCTGGGTGCGGGTCTTCTCCCTCACCAGATGGTGATGAACCGCGGAGGTCAGCAGCAGCGACGGGATCGGCGCGTTCTCGGCGTTCGAGTGCCGGTCGGACAGCACCAGGATGCGGGCGCCGTCCTGGATCGCCGCGTCGGCCTCGGCGCAGATCGCCTCCAGCCGCGCCTTCAGCGCCTCGCCGCCGCCCTCGACGTCGTACACGCCGCGCAGCACCGTGGTCGCCAGGCCCGGCATGTCGCCGTCCAGGTTGATGTGGCGCAGCTTGGCCAGCTCGTCGTTGGTGATCACCGGGAACGGCAGCACGACCTGGCGGCAGGACGCCGGGCTCGGGTTGAGCAGGTTCGACTCCGGACCGAGGGACGACGACAGCGAGGTGACGAGCTCCTCGCGGATCGCGTCCAGCGGCGGGTTGGTGACCTGGGCGAACAACTGCGCGAAGTAGTCGAACAGCAGCCGCGGCCGCTCGCTCAGGACGGCGATCGGCGTGTCGGTGCCCATCGACCCGATCGGCTCGGCGCCGGTCTTGGCCATCGGCGTGAGGATGACGCGCAGCTCCTCCTCGGTGTACCCGAACACCTGCTGGCGGCGGGTGACCGAGGCGTGGCTGTGCACGACGTGCTCGCGCTCGTGCAGGTCCTCGAACCGGATCAGGCCGGCGTGCAGCCACTCGTCGTACGGGTGCTCGGTCGCGAGTGCGTTCTTCACCTCGGAGTCGGTGATGATCCGGTGCGCCTCGACGTCGACCAGGAAGATCCGGCCCGGCTCGAGCCGGCCCTTCTCGGTCACGGTGGCCGGGTCGATGTCGAGCACGCCGGCCTCGGACGCGAGTACGACGAGACCGTCCTCGGTGACCCAGTAGCGCGACGGGCGCAGGCCGTTGCGGTCGAGCACCGCGCCGACCTTGGTGCCGTCGGAGAAGACCACCGACGCCGGGCCGTCCCACGGCTCCATCAGGGTCGAGTGGAACTCGTAGAACGCACGCCGCCGCGGGTCCATCGTGGTGGCGTTCTCCCACGCCTCCGGGATCATCATCAGCATCGCGTGCGGCAGCGACCGGCCGCCGAGGTGCAACAGCTCCAGCACCTCGTCGAACGACGCCGAGTCGGAGGCTCCCGGCGTACAGATCGGGTAGAGCTGCTCGAGGTCGCCCGGGATCAGGTCGCTGGCGAGCAGCGCCTCGCGGGCGCGCATCCAGTTCCGGTTGCCCTGGACGGTGTTGATCTCACCGTTGTGGGCGATGTACCGGTACGGGTGGGCCAGCGGCCAGGACGGGAACGTGTTGGTTGAGAAGCGCGAGTGCACGACACCGATCGCGGAGGCGAGGTCGGGGTCGGTCAGCTCGGGGAAGAACTTGTCCAGCTGGTCGGTGGTCAGCATCCCCTTGTAGGTGACGGTGCGGCCGGACAGCGACGGGAAGTAGGTCTCCGTCTCCTTCTCGGCCCGCTTCCGCAGCCGGAACACCATCCGCTCCAGCGCCAGGCCGAGCACCCGTCCCGCCGTGGCGGTGACGAACAGCTGCTTGAACGTCGGCATCACCGAGCGGGCGGTGGCGCCGAGCAGCTCCGGCGTGGTCGGCACGTCGCGCCAGCCCAGGACGGTCAGGTTCTCCTCCGCGGCGAGCTCCTCGATCCGGGCGATCGCCTTGGCGGCGTCGTCCGGGTCGGCCGGGAGGAAGGCGATACCGGTGGCGTAGCTGCGCGGCACCGGCAGCTCGAACTCGCACACCTTGCGGTAGTAGGCGTCCGGGATCTGGATCAGGATGCCGGCACCGTCGCCGGAGTCCGGTTCGGCGCCGGAAGCACCGCGGTGCTCGAGGTTGCGCAGGGCGGTCAAAGCCTTCGCCACGATGTCGTGGCTGGGTTCACCGGTCAGGGTCGCGACGAAGGCGACACCACAAGCGTCGTGCTCGTGCTGTCCGTCGTAGAGACCCTCGCTCGGGAATGGGGGGCGACCAAACATTCAGGAGCTCCCGTCGTCCTACGGTCAACAACTGGCCGCGGGACAACATTGGCCCAAGCCGGGAGTCCCGAGACTACCTCATGACGCCCGACAGATGGACTTCCATTCCACCGTCACCACGGCCTTCTCACCCACAGTAAGCAAGCGCTCACTACCTGCCCTCCCATCTTCCCAAGAACGCTCGTCACCAACCACCCACAGCACCCAAAATTCACCTGATGAGACTGGTTTGAGCTGGTAGGCCTTTCGCTATGACCTGGCAGCCCTCCCCCGACTGGCGTCCGCTCACCGCCGGCACCGGTCAGTCCACCGGCGGCGTCTGGCTCACCGACGACGGCGAGGTCGTCAAACGTCTCGTCCCGGGCGTGGCGGATCCACGGCACCACGCCTATTGGGAACGCCAGGCCCTGGTCGCCGAATCCGGCGTGGTGGCCAGCACTCCAGGGCTCCGCTCACCTGCCTGCCTGGGCGTGGAGCGCGACCGAGCCGGCATCACCCTCCGTATGGCCCACGTGGAGCCGGCCGCTTGGCCCCCGCTGGCCCTGGCTGCCGCTCTAGGCCGCTTTGCACGCTCTCCGCTGGACGAGCCCGCCTGGGTGCCCGCGACGTACTCCGAGACCGTCTGACGACCGTAGAGGGCCGCGGCGGTTGGTCGACACTCTCCCGTCACGCTGCCATCGAAGCTCTGTGGGTACGCCGGGAGGCCGCGCTAACCGCTCTGGACGCACTACTGCGTGTGCCAACCCACGGCGACGCCCATCCGGTGAACCTGCTGGGTCGGGACGGTGACGACGTCATCGCCATCGACTGGGAGCAGTTCGGGCTCGCTCCAGCCGGCTTCGACCTCGGCTACCTCCTACTGGCCGTCGACACCCGGCTGGAGGAGCTACTGGCGGCGTACGGCGCTGATGCGGACGTACGGCGTGGGGCCGTGCTGGTGGCGGCGTACTCCGGGGTGTCGCGCGCAGCGTGGTCACTGGGCCAGCCGGACCCCGGAGATCACGTGGAGCGGCTCGCGAGGCTCTCAGCTGTAGTGCAAGAGGCTGTGTGGATCGCCTCAGACGACCGGTGAGGGTCAGAGGTGCCGTCGGGTCGATGGCGGGTTAGGTGTTTGCTGGCGGGTTACAACACGCCAGCGGTGAAACAACCGGTCAGTGCTCCGGGCCGCACGCGTGCCGGCATCTGGCCGACAATAGCCACGAGGGCGACCGAGTTTTGGAGGAGCGATGGCACTGGCTGGATTTCCGCGGTATCCGTTGCTGTTCGGGCCGAGTCCGGTGCATCCGCTCGACCGGCTGAGCGCGCACCTCGGCGGCGCGCGGATCTGGGCGAAGCGGGAGGACTGCAACTCCGGGCTCGCGTACGGCGGCAACAAGACGCGGAAGCTGGAGTACCTGATCCCCGACGCGCTCGCCCAGGGCGCGGACACGCTGGTGTCGATCGGCGGCTACCAGTCCAACCACACCCGGCAGGTCGCCGCGGTCGCCGCGAAGGTCGGGCTCAAGGCCGTCCTCGTCCAGGAGAACTGGGTCGACTGGCCCGACGCGCTCAGCGACCGGGTCGGCAACATCCTGCTCAGCCGGATCATGGGTGCCGAGGTCCGGCTCGACCCGGCCGGTTTCGGCATCGGCTTCAAGGACAGCTGGAAGCAGGCACTGGCGGACGTCGAGGCTCGCGGAGGTACGCCGTACGCGATCCCGGCCGGTGCGTCGGACCACCGGCTGGGCGGGCTCGGGTTCGCGCAATGGGCTGAGGAGGTGGCGCAGCAGGAGCGGGAGCTCGGCGTCTTCTTCGACACGATCATCGTCTGCGCGGTGACCGGGTCGACTCAGGCCGGCATGATCGCGGGTTTCGCCGGACAGGACCGGCCGCGGCGAGTCATCGGGATCGACGCGAGCGCGAAGCTGCAGGAGACCCGCGACCAGGTCGAGCGGATCGCCCGCGCGACCGCGGACCTGATCGGGCTCGGCCGGGAGTTGCGCGACGACGAGATCGTCGTACTCGAGGGCTGGGCCGGTGAGTTGTACGGCATCCCGGTCCAGTCGACCCTGGACGCGATCCGGCTGACCGGGGAGCTCGAGGGGATGATCATCGACCCGGTCTACGAGGGGAAGTCGATGGCCGGCCTGATCGACCTGATCCGCAACGGCGAGATCCCGAAGGACTCCAACGTCCTGTACGCCCACCTGGGCGGGCAGCCCGCCTTGAACGCCTACAGCGGACTCTTCAGAACCTAGATGCTGGGGCCGACCAGGGTGCCGACGAAGTAGGTGAGGGCCGCGGCCAGGCCGCCGAGGATCAGTTGGCGGAGGCCGGAGTACCACCAGGAGCGCGTGGTGACGCGGGCTACGACAGCGCCGCAGCCGAACAGCGCGGTCAAGGACAGGATCAGGGCCGGTACGACGGTGCCCGCGCCGAGGAGGTACGGCAGCAGCGGCACGAATGCGCCGACCGCGAAGCAGATGAACGAGGACGCGGCCGCGATCAGCGGGCTCGGCAGATCGTGCGGATCGATGCCGAGCTCCTCGCGGACGTGTTCCTCCAGCGCCTGGTCCGGGTCGGAGTGGAACTGCTTGGCGACCTTGCTGGCCAGATCCGGGTCGAGGCCTTTCGCGCGGTAGGTCTCGGCGAGCTCGATCTCCTCGTCGACCGGGTGCCGCTGGATCTCCTTGCGTTCCACCTCGATCTCGGCCCGGGCCAGCTCGCGTTGCGAGGCGACCGAGGTGTACTCCCCCGCCGCCATCGAGAACGCTCCCGCGGCGAGACCCGCCAGCCCGGCCAGCACGATGAACCGGGAACCGGACTCGGTGCCGCCGTCCATCCCGGCGATCAGGGCGAAGTTCGAGACCAGCCCGTCCATCGCCCCGAACACCGCCGGCCGCAACCAGCCGCCGTTCACATCACGATGGGTGTGATCCCCGTGATGCTCGGCAGAAACCTCGGATCCCTCAGTCACGAGCCGCATCTGCCTCGGACCCGTTGGTCGCCTCGACCTTCGGCTTGTCCTCCGCTCCGGGCTCAGCCGGTACGTCGGTCTCGGCCGTCTGCTCGGTGTCGGTGTCGTCAGCAGCCTTCGGCTCATCGGCTTCGGGCGTGGCTGCGTCGTCGGCGGGCTTGCCGGCGGCGGGGCCGGTGGAGATGACTTCGATGCCGGGGCGCAGGCGGGCGCTGAGGACGAATGCGACCACTGCGAGGACGAAGAGAATGATCGAGGTCCAGACGTTCAGGCGGAGACCCAGGAAGTGATTGACGGTGTCGATGCGCATGTTCTCGATCCACGCGCGGCCAGCGGTGTACCCGGCCACGTAGAGGAAGAACGCGCGCCCGTGACCGAGGGTGAACCGGCGCCCGGCCAGGATCACCAACGCGATCACACCCAGGTTCCAGATCGCCTCGTACAGGAACGTCGGGTGGAAGGTGGCGAAGTCGACGTACCCCTCGGGCCGGTGGCCGGGGTCGATCTCCAGGCCCCACGGCAGGTCGGTCGGCTTGCCGAACAACTCCTGGTTGAAGTAGTTGCCGAACCGCCCGAGGATCTGGGCCAGCGCGATCCCGGGCGCCATCGCGTCCGCGACCGCCAGGAACGGCACCTTGGCCCGCCGGCAGGCGATCCACGCACCCAGCGCGCCGAACCCGACCGCACCCCAGATCCCCAGCCCGCCGTGCCAGATCTTCAGTGCGTCGATCGGGGTGCCGGGGCCTGCACCGAAGTACAGCTCCGCGTCGGTGACGACGTGGTAGATCCGGGCACCGACCAGGCCGAACGGGATCGCCCAGAACATGATGTCGGCAAGCACCGTCGGCGAACCGCCGCGGGCGACCCAGCGCTTACGGCCGAGCCAGTAGCCGGCGAAGATACCGGCCAGGATGCACAGCGCGTAGGCACGGATCGGCAGCGGGCCAAGGTGCCAGACACCCTGGCTGGGACTGGGGATGGACGCCGGAACGATCACGGCGGAAATCAGACTAGACATGGCAACCAGGAACGCTACTCGACCGGCCCCATCGCGACCAGGAAACTCATGGTCACGATGGGGACTCGGTGAGTCAGCCCATCCCCCCAGCCGCGCCGACGGCCTTCTGCAGGCCGTCGGCGGTGAGCTGGTCGGCGTCCAGCTGCTTGTCGTTGACGTAGACCGTCGGCGTCCCGGTCACACCGCGGTCATCGGCGGCCTTGGAGACCGTGTCGAGCCAGCCACCGTAGGTGTTGTCCCGCACCGCCTGCTCGAACTTCGGGTCGTCGAGACCCAGCTGCTTGCCCAGCTCGATCAGCTGGTCGGTGGTCCAGGACTTGGAGAAGTCGGCGTACATCTCGTCGGCGTAGCTGAGCGCCTTGCCGTTCGCGGCCGCGGCGGCGAACGCGTTGGCCAGCCGCGGCGAGGCGTCCGGGTTGACGAAGGTCAGCGGCCAGTAGGTCAGCGTGGCGGTGCCGTCCTGGACCAGCTTGTCGACGGTCGCGCCGGTCGCCTCCTCGAACTCCGCGCAGTGCGGGCAGCGGAAGTCCAGGTAGATGTCGATATGCGCCTTGGCGCCTTCCTTGCCGACGGTGACCCCCTTGCCGGGCGTGCCCGGCCCCTGGATGACGGCCGGTTCCGGGCGGCCGTTCGAGCTCACCTCGACCTTGGAGTGGCTGCGCCAGTACTGCACGCCGACCCCGCCGGCGAGGGCGAGGACCAGCACGATCACCACGACGATCCCGGGCGAGATCCGCCGCTTCTTCTGCTGCAGCAGCGGGTTCACGGGGGCTTTGGTCTTGCTCACGACGCGGTGACTCCTGTCGGGACGTGCGGATCGGACTCGAGGGCGAACTTGCTCACCGGGTTCAACCACAGCCAGGCCGCCAGTAGCAGCAGTCCGGCGTCCCGCAGGATCTCCTGCAGGTACTTGGTGTCACCCGGGGCGACCTGTCCACCGCCGCCGAAGCAGCCGCAGTCGATCGCCAGGCCGCGCGCCCAGGCGGAGGCCACCGCGGCAATGAACACAACCATGAAAACACCCGCGGCCACCGCCGCGGCGCGGACACCGAAACCGACGATCAACAGCAATCCGATCGCGATCTCCAGGAACGGCAGGCCCCAGCCGACCGGGGCCACCAGCGCCGAGGGCAGGAGCTCGTACGCCCGGACCGCCTGGGACGCGGTCTCCGGATCCGTCACCTTCAGCGCACCGGCCACCAACATCACACCGCCGAGCACGAGCCGGGCCGCCAGCGACACCCAGGGGAACCAGGGCTGCTGCTTCACCTTCACTGGTTGTTCTCCACCAGCTTTCCGAAGTCATGCGCCAGGTCGCCGATGGCGGCGTTCGACAACCACAGCACGTTCGCCTTGTCGTTCTTGCCGAAGCCGATCACCTGCGCACCGTGCCCGACCTCGTAGCCGCCGGACGGCAGCTTCTTCATCCCTTCCACCGGTACGCCGACAGCCTTCGCGACGTCCTTGATCTCGGTCAGCGACCCGGTCAGCCCCACGAAGGCCGGGTCGAACCGGTCCAGGTACTTGCGGATCACCGGCCCGGTGTCGCGAGCCGGGTCCGTGGTGATGAACAGCAACTGCACCTGGTCGCGGACCGACTCGTCCAGCTTGGTCAGCGCGGACGCGACATCGGCCATCACGGTCGGGCAGACGTCCGGGCAGTTCGTGTAGCCGAAGAACACCAGCGTGACCGGCTTCTTGGTGGACGTGACCAGGTTGAACTTGTTGCCACTGGTGTCGGTCAGCGTCGCCGCGGGCAGCGAGTACGGCCGGTCCAGCGTCGCCCCACGGAACCCGTTCGGGTCCTGGGTGGTGCGGATGATCGCACCACCGGGGTTGTCCGCCTGGTCCTTGTCCTTGCCGCCGCTGCAGCCCACGAGGGCGAGCAGAGCCACCGCGGCAAGGAGAATGGCCGCGTTCCTGGTTCGACTCACGGCGGGTCTAACGACCGGCGGTGGCGCTGGGTTCCCGCCGGACACCTTCGGCCAGCCCTTCGGTCAGCTCACGGACGGCGGCGGGACTGTCGGCGGCGGCCTTGACCAGCGCCGAGCCGACGATCACCGCGTCCGCGAAGGCCGCGACAGCCGCCGCCTGGTCCGCGGTCGACACCCCGAGGCCGACGCCGACCGGGAGTCCGGTGACCGCCTTGGTCCGTTTCACCAGCGGCTCGGCCAGGTCCGACGGCTTCTCCCGCGCACCGGTGACACCCATCACAGCGGTCGCGTAGACGAAGCCGCGGCAGGCGGCCGTGGTGAGTTTGATCCGCTCGTCGGTGGACGACGGCGAGACCAGGAACACCTTGTCCAGGTCGTTCTTGTCGGCGGCCGCGCTCCACTCCACGCCCTCGTCCGGGATCAGGTCGGGCGTGATCAGCCCGGCTCCCCCGGCACTCGCGAAGTCCACGGCGAACCGATCCACGCCGTACCGCTCGATCGGGTTCCAGTACGTCATCACCAGCACCGGCACGTCGGCGTACGACGCGACCTTCTCGACGGTGCTGAGTACGTCGCGGGTCCGCAGGCCGCCGGCCAGCGCGACCTCGGACGCCCGCTGGATGGTGACACCGTCCATCACCGGGTCGCTGTACGGCAGGCCGATCTCGATCACGTCGGCACCACCGTCGATCAGCGCCTTGATCGCGTCGATCCCGCCGTCGTACGACGGGAACCCGGCCGGCAGGTAACCGACCAGGGCCGCCCGGCCCGCGTCGTTGGCCTTCCGGACCGCGGCCCCGGCCTTGCCCAGGGCAACGAGCTCACTCACGTCCGGTCTCCTCGCCGGCCAGGCCGAACCAGGTGGCGGCCGTGTCCATGTCCTTGTCCCCGCGGCCGGACAGGTTCACCAAGATGGTTGCCTCCGGCCCCAATTCTTTGGCGATGTCGACCGCGCCGGCGACCGCGTGCGCCGACTCGATCGCCGGGATGATGCCCTCGGTCCGCGACAGCAGCCGGAACGCCTCCATCGCCTCGGCGTCGGTGATCGGCCGGTACGACGCCCGCCCGGTCTCGGCCAGCCACGCGTGCTCCGGCCCGACGCCGGGATAGTCCAGCCCGGCCGAGATCGAGTGCGACTCGATCGTCTGCCCGTCCTCGTCCTGCAGCAGGAACGACCGGGCACCATGCAGTACGCCGACCTGGCCCGCGCTGATCGTGGCCGCGTGCCGGCCGGTGTCGAACCCGTCGCCGCCGGGCTCGATGCCGTACAGCTTCACGTCCGCGTCCGGGATGAACGCCGCGAACAGGCCGATCGCGTTCGAGCCGCCACCGACGGAGGCGACAGCGGCGTCCGGAAGCTTGCCGAGCAGCTCCAGCGACTGGGCCCGGGCCTCGTCGCCGATGCCGCGGACGAAGTCGCGCACCATCGCCGGGAACGGGTGCGAACCGGCCGCCGTACCCAGGATGTAGTGGGTCTTGTCGACGCTGGCGACCCAGTCGCGCAGCGCCTCGTTGATCGCGTCCTTCAGCGTCCGGCTGCCGGTCTTGACCGAGATCACCTCGGCGCCGAGCAGTTTCATCCGGGCCACGTTCAGGGCCTGCCGCTCGGTGTCGACCTCGCCCATGTAGACCACGCACTCGAGGTCCAGGTAGGCGCAGGCGGTCGCGGTCGCGACGCCGTGCTGGCCGGCGCCGGTCTCGGCGATCACCCGATGCTTGCCCATCCGCTTGGTCAGCAGCGCCTGGCCGATCGCGTTGCGGATCTTGTGCGCACCGGTGTGGTTCAGGTCCTCGCGCTTCAGCAGGATCCGGGCGCCGGCCGCGTCCGACAGCCGGGTCGCGTCGTACAGCAGGCTCGGCGCACCGACGTACTGGCGCAGCATCCGCTCGAACTCACCGGTGAACGCCGGATCGGCCATCGCCTCCCGCCACGCCGTGGTGAGCTCGTCGAGCGGCGCGATCAGCGCCTCCGGCATGAACCTGCCGCCGAAACGGCCGAAGTGCCCGAACTGGTCGGGCAGCACAGTTGTCATCCGTAACAGCCTTCCGCATACCCCGCGGCCTGCGGCGCGGGGTCCTTGTGCCCCGGCCGGCCCACGGCGCGGGGGTAGCTAGTGGCGCTGCTGGATGGCCGGGTGCGATCCGGCAGCGACGAGATCGGCGACCGAGGCGCGGGGATCGCGGCCGGTCACCAGGGTTTCACCGACGAGGACGACATCGGCCCCGGCGCGCGCGAACTCGATTACATCATGCGGACCGCGGACCCCGGACTCCGCCACCCGGACCAGGTTGGACGGGATCGACGGCGCCACCCGGGCGAAGGTGTCCCGATCGACCTCGAGGGTCTTCAGGTTCCGGTTGTTCACGCCGATCAGCTGAGCTCCGGCGTCCACCGCACGCCGGGTCTCCTCCTCGTCGTGCACCTCGACCAGCGGGCACAGCCCGATCGACTGGGCCCGCTCGATCAGCGAGACCAGCGCCTCCTGCTCCAGCGCCGCGGCGATCAGCAGCACCATGTCGGCACCGGCCGCCCGGGCCTCCCAGAGCTGGTAGGAGGACACGATGAAGTCCTTGCGCAGCACCGGTACGTCGACCCGGCCGCGGACCGCGCGCAGGTCGTCCAGGCTGCCGTTGAACCGGCGCTGCTCGGTCAGCACCGAGATCGCGGCCGCACCGCCCTCCTCGTACTCCCCGGCCAGCGCGGCCGGGTCGGTGATCTCGGCGAGCTCGCCCTTGGACGGGCTGGACCGCTTCACCTCGGCGATGATCGCGATCCCGTCGCCGCGGAAGATCGGCATCGGGTCCTTGGCGTCGGGCTTGCGCTGCGCCTCCAGCTTCAGATCGTCCAGGCTGACCCGCGCCTGGCGCTCCGCGAGGTCCTCCCGGACCCCGGCGAGGATGTCGTCAAGCACAGTCATGATCGTGGTCTCCTCAGTGGCCGTCGGCCGGGACACCGAAGCCGAGCAGCTGCATCACCTTGCCGGTGAGCGCGCCCAGCAGCGCGATCCCGACCGAGATCCAGAACAGCAGCCAGTTCGGCCCGAGCACCATCGCGATGGCGCCCACGGTGAAGGCGATCAGCACGATGGTCACGGCGGTCCAGGCCGCCGGGCTGTTGCCGTGCAGGTCATGAGCCTCCTCGCTCACCTGCGTCGCCGGTTGATCCGCCCTCGTCTTGTCCATGGTTGGCGCCACTCCTCGTCGTCGTCCCGTCCTATTGTGGCGGTAGCCCGCCGCGATCACAGAGTCGGGTCCTCCCCGGCGTCGATCGCCTTCCATTGATCGGCCCCGCGACCTGAGGCCGTCGCGGCCGGATCACGCTCGTAGCGAGCCGTAGCCCGCCGCCAGCGCTGCGCTGTCAGTACGGCGACCAGCCCGGCCGCCACGAGTGCCAGGCCCCCGGCCAGCGCGAACCAGGGGGCGACTCCAGTGCTCAGTACGACCCGATCGGTGACCGCCTGGCTCAGCTCCGGCCGGATCCGGCTCAACTCGGTCGCGTCCGGCCGCACCTGCAACGCGACACCGATCGCGGCGACGCCCATCAGCAGGACCAAGGCGCCGAGCACGCGGCGAAGCGCCGTACCGGCGAGTTTGGTGACGACCACGGCGACCACCGAGGCCAGCGCGAGTGTCACCGGCGCCTTCGTGACCGTGTAGCCGTTGAAGTCCACCGCCGGCCGGCCGCTGCCCGGGTCAGCCGACGACCAGGTCAGGTACGCCGACGACGCGAGCAGAGCCAGCGCCACCAGCGTGAGCAGGTCAACCAGCCGCTGCGACCGCATCAGACCTCGCTGAACGTGCCTGCGACGGCGATGGCGTCGAGTACGGCGGCCGCCTTGGTCCGGCACTCCGCGTCCTCCGCGGCCGGGTCGGAGTCGGCCACGATGCCGGCCCCCGCCTGCACGTACGCCGTCGTACCCCGCAGCACGGCGGTCCGGATCGCGATCGCGGTGTCGGCGTCACCGGCGAAGTCGAGGTAGCCGACCACACCGCCGTACACGCCGCGCCGGGTCACCTCGAGCTTGTCGATGATCTCCATCGCCCGCGGCTTCGGTGCCCCGGACAACGTTCCGGCCGGGAAGGCGGCGGTGAGCGCGTCGAACGCGGTCTTGCCGGCCGCCAGCTGGCCGGTGACCGTGGACTCCAGATGCATGACGTGGCTGTAGCGCCGTACGTCCATGAAGTCGACCACCTCGACGGTGCCGGGCACGCAGACCCGGCCGACGTCGTTGCGGCCGAGGTCGACCAGCATCAGGTGCTCGGCCCGCTCCTTCGCGTCGGCCCGCAGCTCCTCCTCCAGCGCGTGGTCCTCCTCCGGCGTCGCGCCGCGACGACGGGTGCCGGCGATCGGATGCAGGATCACCTTGTTCTCGGTGACCTTGACCAGCGCCTCGGGGCTGGAGCCGACGATGTCGAAACCGTCCAGCCGGACCAGGTACATGTACGGGCTCGGATTGGACCGGCGGAGCACCCGGTAGATGTCCAGCGCGGACGCGGTGGTCTGCAGCTCGAACCGCTGGGAGACGACGATCTGGAACGCCTCACCCGCACGGATCTCCTCCTTGGCGTGCTCGACCGCCTCCCGGTACTCCGCGCTCGACCGCTGCCGGTGCGGATCGGGCTGGGCGTCCCGATCGGCCCGGACGACGTACGACGGGGTCGGCCGGGCCAGGTCGGACTCCATCGCGTCGAGCCGGCGGACCGCGTCCGCATAGGCCTCGTCGACGCGCTCGTCGGAGTCGTCCCAGTTGACCGCGTTCGCGATCAGCCAGATCTCACCGGTGTCGTGGTCGAGTGCGGCCAGGTCGGTGGCGAACAGGAAGGTCAGCTCGGGCAGGCCGAGGTCGTCGGTCGTTGTGTCCGGCAACCGTTCCAGCCGGCGGACCGCGTCGTACCCGAGGAAGCCGACCATGCCGCCGGTCAGCGGGGGCAGGCCGGGCAGCCGCGGCGTGTGCAGGATCTCCAGCGTCTCTCGCAACGCCCTCAGCGGGTCACCGGTCTGCGGCAGGCCGACCGGCGGGTTGCCGGTCCAGACGGCCTGGCCGTCCCGCTCGGTCAGCGTCGCGACGGACCGGACCCCGATGAACGAGTAGCGCGACCAGACCCCGCCGTTCTCGGCCGACTCGAGCAGGAACGTGCCGGGCCGCTCGGCGGCGAGCTTGCCATATACACCGATCGGCGTCTCCGCGTCCGCCAGCAGCCGGCGCGTCACCGGAATGACGCGCCGATCCTTGGCGTACTCGCGGAAGGTCTCGATACCCGGGTTGGCGTCGGTCATGGGGCCTCCCGGCCTGGACTGAGGAGCGCAGGGAGCGCAGCGACGGTCATGGGGCCCTCCCGCCCTGGACTGAGGAGCGGAGGGAGCGAAGCGACCGGAGTGACGAGGGAAGGGCGGGAGCCAAGGGCCCCATGACCCGCCGGCGCCGAAGGCCCGGCCAAAGGCACAGTGACGAGGGAAGGCCGGGAGCCAAGGCCCCATGACCCTGCCGGTGCCGGAGGCCCGGCCATGAACACAGCCATCACGCGACCTCGATCTCGCCGTGTTCGAAGCAGGTGCGGGTGCCGGTGTGACAGGCCGGGCCCTCCTGGTCGACCAGGACGAGCAGGGTGTCGGCGTCGCAGTCGACGAGGATCTGCTTGACGTGCTGGCGATGGCCGCTGGTCTCGCCCTTCACCCAGTACTCCTGCCGGCTGCGGGACCAAAACGTGCTCCGCTTGGTCTCCGCGGTACGGCGTACCGCCTCGGCGTCCATCCAGCCCACCATCAGGACCTCGCGCGTGTCGTACTGCTGTACCACCGCCGGGATCAGCCCGGCCGCGTCGAAGGTCAGCTCGTCGATGCTCACCGGACCATTGTCGCCGATCCCGGGTTGCCTTCTGACCACGGTCCGGAACTGCGAGGATGGCCCGATGGTGAGGATCCCGGAACTGCTGCGCGACCACCCGGTGATCGACGGTCACAACGACCTGCCGATCGCCTTCTACGAGCTGTGCGGCTACGACCTGGACGCGTACGATCTGGGCGACTCGGTGCCGGCGCTGAACACGGACCTGCCGCGGTTACGGGCCGGTCACGTGGGCGGGCAGTTCTGGTCCCTGTGGGTGCCGCAAGACGCCGACGCCGTACGCCGTACGTTCGAGCAGATCGACTTCGTCCACCGACTGGTCGAACGCTTCCCGGAGACGCTGCGGCTGGCGTCGTCGGCGGATGACGTGGAGGCGGCGATCAAAGCCGATCGGATCGCGTCGCTGATGGGGATGGAGGGCGGCCACTCGATCGGCGAGTCCCTCGGCGTACTGCGGGTGATGCGTGCGCTCGGTGTTCGATACATGACGCTGACGCACAACAGCAACGTGTCGTGGGCGGACTCGGCGACGGACGAGCCGGTGCTCGGCGGGCTGAACGAGTTCGGCGAGGACGTGGTCCGGGAGATGAACCGGATCGGCATGCTGGTCGACCTGTCCCACGTCTCCGCGGACACCATGCGGCACGCGCTCCGCGTGACGAGCGCGCCGGTGATCTTCAGCCACTCGTCCGCGCGTGCGGTGTGCGACGTACCGCGGAACGCTCCCGATGACGTCCTGGAGACGCTCGCGGCGAACGAGGGCGTGTGCATGGTGACGTTCGTCCCGTACTTCGTCTCCCAGGCGTACGTCGACTGGGTCGCCGGGGCCCGGGAGGCCGCGCCGGAGCTGAACCCGCTCCGGCCCGAGGACCAGGCCAAGCTGGCCGACTCGTACGACGTACCGAAGCCGGCGGTCACGCTCGACGACGTGGTGGCACACATCGAGCACGTCCGCGGGATCGCCGGCGTCGACCACATCGGGATCGGCGGCGACTACGACGGGTGCCCGCAGTTCCCGGACGGGCTGGCCGACGTGGCGTCGTACCCGGCGCTGTTCGAGGCGCTGGCCGAGCGCGGCTGGAACGACACCGAGCTGGCGAAGCTTGCCGGAGGCAACATCCTGCGCGTGCTCCGCGCCACCGCCTAGGCGTTCCGATAGACCGCCCGGATCTCGGGCAGCGGCTCGAAGCCGGCCGCCTTGTAGGTGGCGACCGCGCCCACGTTGAAGCTGGGTGTGCACACGAACGCGCTGGACGAGCCCAGCTCCTGCAGGGCGCGCGCCGCCGCGACGGTGATCGCCTCGCCGTAGCCGTGGCCGCGGTGTGCCCGGTGCACGCCCATCGGCTCGATCAGCCCGGGCTTGCCCGCGCCCGCCGACCAGACGGTCACACCGGCGACTGCCTCGCCCTGCGCGTTCCGCCCGATGAGACACCGCGCGTCGCCGTACGGCGCTCCGGCCGCCATCGCCTGCCAGCGCTCATCGGTGAACGTCGACCCGTCGAACGACGCCCGCTGCACCGCCGTCCGCTCGGACGCCTGCTCCGGCCCGACCACCTCTGTCCGGAGACCCGGCTCCGGCACAGGCTCGGACAGATCACGCCGCAGCGGCACCCACGGCTCGTCGAGCTCCCAGCCGTCCTCGGTCAGCAGGTCCAGGACGAGCGATCCCATCGGCGCGTCGACGTACACCTTGCCCTCGATCAGTACGCCGCGCTCCGGCGCCGACACGTCCTCCACCAACTGCCGCGCCAACTCCTCGTCGCGCTGAACCTCCGGCGCGATCGCCAGCCGCAACATCTCGGGATCGTCCAGCAACCCCACCGCCAGGACCTGCCCACCCCGGCTCCACGTCCGCGTTGCCGCGGCGGTCTGCTGACCCCCGAATCGCCAGAACCACCC
Source organism: Kribbella sp. NPDC023972 (assembly GCF_040639075.1). Classification (NCBI taxonomy): domain Bacteria; kingdom Bacillati; phylum Actinomycetota; class Actinomycetes; order Propionibacteriales; family Kribbellaceae; genus Kribbella; species Kribbella sp. NPDC023972. The sequence goes on from NZ_JBEZZH010000001.1 coordinate 231,761, forward strand.
CAGGTCCCCCGGATGCAGCTGCACCACCGCGCCGTCGTACTGCCACTCCCGCAACACCCGCACCACGCCGCCCAGCCCGTCAACCCCCGGCCTGTCCATCACAATCGCCATCCCCCGATCACACACCACCCCACCACCCCTCCGCACCCGACTTTCCGCCCACCTTGAGAATCCACCGTTCACTTTCGGGTCCAATTTGCGGTCGGTGGGTTCTCAAGGTCGGAGGAGTCGGGGTTTTCCACAGGCGGACGATAAGGGTCAGCGGAGGGGAGAGCGGACGCGGCACGCTGAGTTCATGGATCGACTCGAGGCCGGACTGCGCGATCACCTGCTGGTGATCGTCGCCACTCCGCAGCGCCGACAAGTCCTGCTTGAGCTGGGACTGCGCGACGCCGATCTCCGCAGACTCCTCCGCAGGCATGCGCTGCAGCACCACCACGGGCACTATCTCGACGGGCGGGTGGACGAGGACCTGGCGAAGATCGCTTGTGCGCAGGCGAAGCACTCCGGCTCGGTCGTCAGTCACTTCAGCGCGGCCCGGCTGGCCGGCCTGCGGACTTGGACGGACAGCAGACGTCCGTACGCTCCTCCCATAAACGCCGTCTGGCTGACGAGACCTCCCTCGGCCAAGCGGAATCAGCGTCGCGCCGATGTCGTCGTACGCCGGGCCTCGTTGGCCGCGACCGACCTGTCCCGACGCCAGGGGCTGCTTGTTACCAGCGCGGCGAGAACCGTCGTTGACCTCGCGCGAGCCTTGCCGCTCCGCGAGGCGATCGTGACAGTCGACCACGCGTTACGGACAGGTACGACGATCGCCGAGATCGAGGCCGTCCTCGACCGACAGCAGCGGTGGACCGGAATCCGGCGGGCGCGGAGCACAGTCGACTTCGCCGATCCCAGGTCCGAGTCTGCCCTGGAGTCGATCGCGCGGGCGTTCATCGCCACCGCGGGGCTGCCTGCCCCGGTGCTCCAGGCGCAGTTCTGGGACGGCGTCTGCTGGATGCCCGAGCGCGTCGACTTCTGGTGGCCGCAGTTCCGGACCGTCGGAGAAGCCGACGGGCTCGCGAAGTACGAGGATGACAGCGTAGAGAAGCGCCGCCGGCTGTTGCGCAGCAGCCACCGCCGCGACCAGCGGCTCAGTGACAGAGGCATCGAGCTTGTGCACTTCGGCTGGGAGGACGCGATCGATCGCCGCTCAGACCTCCCCGCCCGCCTCCGCGCAGCCTTCCACAGGGGCCGATCCCGTCCTGGCGATCCTCCGATCTGGAGAGCCCCCGACCCAACTCTCTGGCTCACCGCCGCGTAAACAGGCCCCCGCGAGCTCCACCTTGAGAAGCCACCGACCATCTCTGGGGACGATTTGTGGTTGGTGGGTTCTCAAGGTAGAGACGGGGCGGCGTGGTGGGTGGGTTTGGGGTTGGAGGGATCGGGCACGGGGCGGGCTCAGTGATGTCTAGAGGTTGGAGTAGTTGTGCTGACGCTGACCGAGAACGCGACTCTGGTGATCAAGAGCATCACAGGGGTCGAGGGTGCGCCGGAGGGCGCCGGGGTGCGGATCTCGCAGGATGATCCGGCCAACCCCGCGCTGGCGGTGACGACCACGGAAGCGCCACGACCAGGTGACCAGGTGGTCGAGGAGAGTGGAGCGCGGGTGTTCCTGGAGCAGAACGCCGCGAACGCGCTCGACGACAAGGTCTTGGACGCGGCGGTCGACGACAAGGGCGGCGTCGAGTTCCTGCTGGTACCCCAGCCGGGGGCCGGGCGGGAGAACGGTGCCGCCCCGACTCCCTGAGTCGATCTGACTGCACGTACGGCCGGGACCGCCCCTTTCCGTGGTCCCGGCCGTTGCGTGTGTTCCAGAGCGCGCTCCCCTGGGTGTCAGACCGCGCTGCGCTGGGCGATCAGAGCGCGCTCCGCTGGGCGATCCAGCTGTCGTGCAGCCGCGTGTAGACCCCGCCGGCGCCGACCAGCTCCGCGTGCGGACCTCGCTCGACGACCTTGCCGTCGTCGAAGACGAGCACCTCGTCCGCGGCCTCCGCGGTCGACAGCCGGTGCGCGATCGTCACGGACGTCCGGCCGGCCATCAGTCGCTCCAGCGCCGCGTTGACCCGGACCTCGGTGCCGGGGTCGACGGCCGACGTCGCCTCGTCGAGGACGAGCAGGTCCGGATCCGCGATGTTCGCGCGAACCAGCGCGACCAACTGACGCTCACCCGCCGACAGCGACTCACCACGCTGACCGACCGGCGAATCGAGGCCGTCCGGCAGCGACTCCAGCCAGTCCGTCAGACCCAGCGACTCGAACGCGTCCAGCAACTGGGCGTCCGTCACCTCAGGCCGGCCGAAGCGGACGTTCTCCGCCAGCGACGCGTCGAAGAGATACCCGTCCTGCGGCACCATCACCACCCGCTCCCGGAGCGACGCGAACGAGATCTCCCGCGCGTCCACCCCGTCCAGCAGTACGGCGCCCGACGTCGGGTCCATCAATCGCGTCAGCAACTTCGCGAACGTCGTCTTCCCCGACCCGGTCTCCCCCACCACCGCGACCCGCCGATGCGGTTCCAGTCGTACGTCGACATCCCGCAAGACCAGGTCGCCGTCCGGGTAGGCGAAGTCCACGTCGCGGAACTCGACCGAGATCGGCCCGCGCGCCTGCGCCACACCCGACTCGCCCGGGTCGACCACGTCGGCCGGGGTCGCGATCACCCCGAGCACCCGCCGCCAGCCGGCGAACGCACTCTGCGCGTCCGTCAGCACCTGGGTCGCGATCTGCACGGGGTCGGAGAACAACGCGACCAGGAACATGAACGCGAGAATCTCCCCCAGCGTCGCCTGCCGGTCGACACCGAGCAGTACGCCGGCCGTCAGCACGCCGGCGTTCGCCAGACCGGCCGCCAAGCCACCGATCGAGAAGGTCAGGCCGGTGATCGCCTGCGCACGGGTCGCCGTCCGCCGGTAGTCCTCGATGGAGGCGTCGATCCGTGCCTGGGTGCGCTTCTCGATCGCGTACGCCCGGACCACCTGCGCCCCGACGACCGGCTCGGCGACCGCGGACAGCATCTCGCCGACCTTCGCCCGGACCACGCCGTACGCCGCGGACATCAGCCGCTGCAGGTACTTCAGGCTGGCGAACAGCGGGATGAAGCAGACCAGCACGACCAGCGCGAGCTGCCAGGAGTAGACGAACATCACCACGGTCGCGAGCAGCATCTGCCCGAGGCTGACCAGGAAGATGAACCCACCGAACTGCAGGAACTGCGACACCGTGTCGACATCCGACGTGACCCGGCTGACCAGTGCGCCACGCCGCTCGGTGCTCTGCGTCAGCACCGGCAGGTCGTGCACGTGCCGGAATGCCTTGATCCGCATCGTCGACAGACCACGTTCGGAGTTGATCGCGAGCCGCACGGTCGTCAGGTACGACGCCACAGCGGTGAGCAGCACGGCCGCCGCGCACACCGCGCACATCCACGCCACATACGACATGTCCGGACCACCGGGACCGGACAGCCCCTTGTCGATGGTCTGCTGCACTGCGATCGGTACGACGATGCGCCCAGCCGTCATCACCAGCGCTAGCAGCCCGGTGATCCACCAGCCCTGAGCCAGCTCCGGCGATACCCGAAGACCCTGCCGCAGCGTCTCCAGCCCACCCGCGTCATCGCCATGGTCAAGCCTCGTAGTCTCAGCGGCTCTCATCCCCGTCCTCGCTTCGCTGTGGGCGCGGATGAGTGCGAAGGCACACTGTGCCTGATGGTGAACTCGCTCCGCTCGTTCACGCGGACGCTCCTTCCGCGTCGAGGTCATCTATCTCGGCGGCCAGCTCTGCCTCTTCCTGGCGGCGGGCCGCGTCTTTCTCGTAGGCGTCGACCAGCTCGCGATAGGCGGCCGACTGCTGCTGCAGCTCGAGGTGCGTGCCCTGCGCCGCGATCCGGCCCTCGTCCAGGAACACCACCTCGTCGGCGAGCGAGATCGTCGCCTTCCGGTAGGCGATCACCAGCACGGTCGTAGCGGCTTCGGAGTCCTGTACGGCGGATCGCAGCCCGGCCAGGATCCGCGCCTCGACCTGGGGGTCGACAGCGCTGGTCGCGTCGTCCAGAATCAGCAGCCGCGGTCGCCGTACCAGGGCCCGGGCCAGGGCTATGCGTTGCCGCTGGCCGCCGGACAGCGTCGTCCCGCGTTCGCCGACCTTGGTGTCGAGACCCTCCGGCAGTCCCTTCACGAAGCCGTCGCCCTGGGCGATCCGCAGCGCGTCCCAGATGTCCTCGTCGCTGTAGTCGCCGCCGAGCGTGATGTTGCCGCGGATCGTGTCGTCGAAGAGGAACGCGGTCTGGGCCACCAGCGCGACCGAACCGGCCAGCTCGTCCCGGGCGAGGTCGCGCAGGTCGACGCCGTCGACCTTGACCGCCCCTTCCTCCGGGTCGACCAGCCGAGTGAGCAGCGTGGTCAGCGTCGACTTCCCCGCTCCGGTCGGGCCGACCATCGCGACGGTCCGGCCGGGCTCGACGGTGAAGTTCACGCCGGCCAGCACGTCGCGCTCGGGCAGGTAGCCGAACCGTACGTCGGACACCTCGAGCCGGGCTGCCTTCGTCGACGTCAGGCGCTGGTCGCCGTACTCCATCCCGCCCTCGGCGGTCAGCACGCGCTGGATGCGGTCCCACCCGACGACCGATCGCGGCAGCTCGCCGAGCACCCAGCCGAGCGCCCGGATCGGGAACCCGATCAGCATGAAGAGGAACGCCACCTGGACGACGTCACCCGCGTCGGCGGCGCCCGACCGCACCCGGCCGACGCCGACCAGCAGCACCGCGAGCACCCCCAGCCGCGGCAGACCGTCGATCACCGGGTCGAACATCCCGCGGGCCTTGTTCACCGCGATGTTCGCGTCCCGCAGCGCGTACGTCGGGGTGCGGAAACGCTCGGTCTCGGCCGCCTCGCGACCCAGTGTCTTCACCACCAGCGCGCCATCGAACGACTCGTGCGCGACCTCGGAGACGTCGGCGCGCAGCTCCTGCGCCCGGGTGGCGAGCGGCTGCAGGTAGCGCTGGAAGATCACGTTCGCGATGAACACCAGCGGGAAGACCAGGCAGCCGACGAGGGCGAGCCAGACGTCGGCCGCGAACATCGCGACGGTCGCGAACCCCAGCATCGCGATCACGCCGACGGCCATCGGCAGCGGCGCGATCACGAACCAGGTCGACTCGACGTCGGCGTTGGCGTTCGAGAGCAGCTGCCCGGTCGGGTGCCTGTGGTGCCACTCGATCGGAAGCTTCAGGTACTGCCGGGTGACCCGCCGGCGGTAGGTCGCCTGCAGCCGGTACTGCATCACGCCGGCCCCGATCCGCCGGCCGACCACACCGATCGCCCGCAGGATCGCGATCCCGAGGAACAGCCCGACCAGTGCCGCGATCGCACCGAACGTGGTGTCACCGCGCTCCAGCGCCGGCCGGATGACGTGGTCGGTGGCCCAGCCCAGCGCCCACCCGTCGGCCACCGTCATCGCGCCGTACAGCATGCTCGCCAGCACGGAGAGGGTGAAGATCCACGGCTCCTCCCAGATCGCGACCTTCAGGACCGCGAAGCCCCTCCGGGTCACGCTCCCCTTGTCCGGGACTTTCGGCGGCACGGGCAACACACTCCAGGACAGTCAGGTGCATAGACAGGGCACAGGCATGACAACGATTGACATTCTGCCATTCCAGCGCCCTCTGCTGTTCTCTTTATTCCTCCGTCCGCCCGTGGCGGAGCGAGGAGAAGAACCAAGAGGTAGTTGGAGATTACGATCGAGAACGTGACCGACTACAGCCGGGTGGAACGACTAGCTCTGTGTGACCTGTTCGACCAGCTCGGGCCGGATCAACCGACGCTGTGCGAGGGGTGGACGACGCACGATCTGGCCGTGCACCTCTACGTCCGCGAGTCCGACCCGATGGCCGGGCCGGGGATCGTGATCCCGGCGCTGTCGGACACCACCGAGAAGCGGATGGCCCGGGCCAAGGCGCAGTACAGCTTCGCCGAGATCGTGGACAAGGTCCGCAACGGTCCTCCGAAGGTCTCGATCTACGCGGTGCCCAAGTTCGGACCCCAGCTGAACACGACCGAGTACTTCGTCCACCACGAGGACGTCCGCCGTGCCCAGCCGTCGTACGACATCCGCACCCTCCCGGCCGGTCAGCAGACCGGGCTGTGGAAGGCGGTCCGGCTCGCCGCGAAGTCGATGACGCGCAAGGCGCCGAGCGGCCTGATCCTGCGGCTGCCGGACGGTACGACGTCGGTCGCGAAGAAGCCGACCGAGTTGGGCTCGGTGACAGTCACCGGCGAGGCGTCGGAGCTGGTGCTGTTCTGCTTCGGCCGGCAGCGGGTGGCCGACGTTCACCTGGACGGCGACGCGGAGACGGTGGAGCGGCTGCGCAGCGCGTCATTCGGAGTCTGACGCGCGCTGGTTCCGCCGCCAGCGCTGGATCACTCTGCTCACCACGGTGGTGAGGATCACGAGCACGATCGCCGCGACGACGCCCTGCCAGGGCTCGTCGAACAGCGCGTACCCGAGCAGGCCGATCGCCATGTAGACCGCCGCCCACAGTGACGAGGCGGTCAGGTCGACCAGGGCGAACCGCTCCCAGCGGTACCCGGCGAGGCCGGCCGCGAGCAGCACCGGCACACGTCCGCCGGGGATCAATCGAGAGGTCAGCAGCACGCTGATCTCGTGCTCGGCCAGGCGGTCCCGCAGTGCGTCGAGCGACGCGTTGTCGCGCAACCAGCCGATCCGTTTCGCCAACCGCTCCCCGCCGAACCGGCAACCGGCGTACACGATCAGGTCCCCGACATACGCCCCACCCGCACCCGCGATGAGTACGCCGAGCAACCCGATCGGACTCGAGTGCGACGCGAGCACGGCACCTGCGGACACGGCCGCACCCGTCGGCAGCACCGGTAGCACGGCCCCCAGCAGAACGGCACCGGCCAGCGCGAACAGATACCAAAGGTCGAAGCGCGTCTCTCCGGTCATGGGGCCACGACCTCGGTGGACTCGCCGGGCACCAGGAGCTCCACCTTCACCGCGGGATCCACCTCGGCCATCGCGGTCTTGAACCTGTCGCCCGGTGGCAGGAACATCTCCGGCTTCAGCCAATCGCATCCGATCGGCCAGAACGTCCCGAAATGTACCGGTATCGCAATCCGCGCCCCGACCCGCCGAACCGCCTCCGCGGCGCGGTCCGGGTCCAGGTGCCCGGGCCCGAGCGACGGACCCCAGCCGCCGACCGGCACCAGCGCGAGGTCGACCGGTCCGGCCTCCGCGGCCAGGTCGTCGTACAGGTCGGTGTCACCGGCGAACCACACACTCGGCGATCCCTCGACGCGATAGCCGAGCGCCGGTCCGCTGTACGACGACCACGGCAGCCGACGGCCGTCGTGGTGCGCCGTGACCGCGGTGATGTCGAGTGCGCCGATCCGTACCTGGTTGCCGGGGGCAACCTCGATGCAGCGATCCGCGATGTCGGCGCCGCACTCCTGCCGGATGAGCCGGGCCGCGCCCCGCGGCACGACCAGCGCCGCGCCCGGCGCGACCAACGGGATCGAGGTGATGTGCAGGTGGTCGGCATGCAGGTGTGAGACCAGTACGGCCTCACACTCCGCCGCGGTGGGCAACGGGGCCGGTCCGCGGCGGCGGCGCAGGTGCGCGATACGTGAGGTCAGCACGGGATCGGTGAGCAACCGCGTGCCGTTCTCCTCGATGGTGGTGGTGCTGTGCCCCCACCAGGTGATCCGCACGCGTCAGGCCTCCACCCTCGTCTCGACCGGTTCCCGGAGGTCCTTGCGGTGGCCGAGCTGTTCGAGCCAGCCGATCAGCAGCGCGTGGACCTCGTCGGAGCCTACGGGAGGCTTGTCCACCACCCAACGACTCGGGTGCACCAGCACCGCCTCGGTCTGCCAGCCGCCGATACCGCCGTGGCATCCGACCAGCTCCTCGAACGCCGCCACCTCGTGCGTGTACTCGTCCAGCCGGCTGATCACCACGATGTCCCCGTTGTGCGGCATCTCGGCCTGCCGCAGCATCGACGCGGCGGCGAACGGCCCGTACCGCGCCAACGGGTCGTCGCCCTCGATCCGGCCGGTCCGCAGTACGTGCACCCCCGCGCGGCCGATCGCGACCGGTCCCTCGGCGAGTGAGTCGACCACGACGAAGCCGACGCCGGGGTGGGTGGCCAGTCCGGGAATCAATTTCGGGTGCAGCAGCTCGATCTCTTCGAGCGGCACCCGGCCAGGCGTGGTCGCGAGGTAGATCAGCGCCAGGTTGCCCGACGACGTGACCACCATCTGCTCATCGGCGGCCACCAGCGGCTCGCAGTCCTTCGGGCCGAGCTCGACCTCGCCACTGATGGCCTTGGCGTGCAGCGCCCTCCGGGTGACCGATCCGGCCACGCTGCGGCGGAGGCTGAGCTCGGTCAGGAACGCGTTCACCGGACCCCAGCCCTCGGTGGTGCCGACCGCTGCCACCGGTTCCTTGGTGGTGTCGACCAGGTCATCGACCACCTGGGTGAGGGTCCGGCCGTACCGCTGCAGGAACGTCGAGCCCTGGCTCTGGCCATGGTCGGACAGGACGACGACCTCGTACGAGTGCGGCAGGATGTCGATGATCCGCTTCAGGGCGCCGAGCACGCGGTCCAGCCCTTCCAATGTCTGCAGCGACTCGGCGCGGGTCGGGCCGGCGTGGTGCGCGACCTCGTCGTAGTCGACGAAGTCGCAGTAGATGACCGGCGTGCCCTTCACCAGCTCGTCGGTGATCAGCGAGACGTTCAGGTCGCGCAGCAGCACGTTGGTGATCGCGCGCAGAAAGATGTACGCACCGCCGCGCTTGACCCGCGGCACCAGGTGCCGGGCTCGCTGGCGGCGGGCCTGGTGCAGCTCCTTGACCATCTCGGCCACGCACAGCACCATTCCGCGGGCGGCGCCCTGCGGGCTGGAGAAGAACCGGACGTACCCGCGGCTGCGGTGGCTCGGCAGCGAGGCGCGGCTGAACACGAGCTCGGACCGCTCCGCGTCACCTGACCAGTTGTTGCTGATGCTGACGCCTCCGTCGGCGAGCAGGCCGCGCCCGGTGGACATCCGATCCTCGATCTCGGCGGCGTCCCGGCCCCGGTTGGTCACCATCACCCGGGCGGACTCCTTCTCGTACCACCGGAACGCCGGGATCTGCCGCGAGCCGCCGTGCAGGATCCCGGCCTGACTCGCCGGCGTCGTCGACGGTACGCCGGTGTGCCAGCCGACCATCGAGTGTTTGCCGTCCCGGATCCAGCCGCCCAGGTTCGGCAGGTTGCCGGCCAGCACCATCCAGTTCAGCAGCGGCGCGGACAGGCCGTCGATCTGGATGATCAGCATCCCGGTCTTCTGCGTGGGCGTGATCCTGCGGGCCCGGCGGTGCACCACCCGCATCACTTCGGCGACGTACGCGTCAGCGCTGCCGGCGTACGCGACCCAGCCGACGAAGGCGCTCACCGAGGACATCACGATCGACACCAGCAGCGGCGCCTCGACGCCGCCGTGCAGGTTCACCCCGGGGTCGACGGTGATCCCGAGGTAGACCACGCCGAACTGGGACAGCAGCCCGCCGACCAGTACGCCGATCGAGCCGATCAGGATCGCGATCCCGGCCAGCACCCAGCGCATCAGCATGCTGAACACGGCCAGCAGTACGACCAGGCGCAGGATCGGCACCCGGCCGTCACTGCTGATCTGCGGCAGCGTCCAGAACGTGATGATGAGGGAGATCAACGAGGCCAGGCCGCCGAACAGCATCGTCTGCAGGCCACGGCCGGTTCGGCTGCGCAGGTCCAGCCAGACCGGACGTCGTCGCCGCCGGTCCCCGGACACTTCTGGTGGTTTGGCCATCTCCTGGTCGTGCTCCCCGTCCGACGCCGCTGTGCTGTACCGAGCCTACGAGGCATCGTCCAGTCCGGTCGCATCGCGCTACGCATCACGCGGGAGGATCCCGGGTCATCCCTGACCCGGGACTGACCGCGACCGAGCTCTGCCGCCGGTTGTCGCAGCCCGTGACCAGCTGCTCATCACCACCTGGTTGTTGCCGTTGACAACGAGTCCCACGGCGCCCGACGCCACTGGCCACCGCGGCGGTGGTGCGCTGGTTTTCGGCTGATCTCTGGACCCGGGACGTTCCGGGGTGGAGACTCCCGCTAGTTGGTTTTCGCCTGGATGGAGGGGTGTTCTCGTGAGGCATTTACCGAGAGTGTCAGGACGCGGGGTGATCGCCGCGATGGCCGTACTCGCGACTGCCGTCGGCGGGGTCGTCACGCAGTCGGCCGGAGCGCCGGCGACCGTGCATGCGACGCCGCTGCAGCAGCGGCTCGACAGCCTGCTCAACGACAGCCGTTACAACGGGTCACAGGTCGCGCTGGTGGTCCGGGACGCGACGACCGGCGAGACGTTGTACGACCGCAACGGCGGCCAGCGGATGCTGCCCGCGTCGAACACCAAGCTCTTCTCCTCGGCGGCCGCGATGCACGTCCTCGGCCCGTCGTACCGCTTCCACACCGACGTCCTGGCGACCGGACCGGTCCATGGCGGCCAGTTGCTCGGAAATCTCTATCTCAAGGGGTACGGCGACCCGACCGCACTCGAATCCGATTACGCCGGACTCGCCAAGCAACTCGCCCAGTCCGGCGTACGCCGGGTGATCGGTGACCTGATCGCGGACGACACGTACTTCGACCGCGTCCGGCTCGGTGACAGCTGGGCGTGGGACGACGAGTCGTTCTACTACTCGGCCCAGATCTCCGCCCTCACCCTGGCGCCGGACACGGACTACGACTCCGGTACGGCGATCGTCGAAAGCCGGCCTGGCGCGTCGGTCGGAGCACCGGTCGACCTCACGCTCGTCCAGGCGAACGGCGTACTCAAGCCGGTCAACACCGCCAAGACCGGCGCGGCCGGATCGTCGAACACGCTGAACGTCGAGCGCGAGCACGGCACGAACATCGTCCGAGTGACCGGCTCGGTGCCGCTGGGCGCGTCGGTCGGCCAGGACTGGGTGACGGTCTGGGAGCCGGAGGTGTACGCGGCCGACGTGTTCCGGCGCGCGCTCGCGGCCCAGGGCATCAGCGTCATCGGGAAGATCAAGAACGCGGGCTCCCCCACCACGGCCCGCGTCCTCGCCCGGGACGAGTCGATGACGGTCGGCGAACTGATGAACCCGTTCCTCAAGCTGTCCAACAACATGCATGCCGAGACTCTGGTCAAGGCGATGGGCGCGGTGGCCGAGGCTGAGGGCAGCTGGTCCGCCGGCCTGGGTGTCGTCACCGACTATGCGAAGGACATCGGCGTCGACACCACCACGATCCGGTTGTCCGACGGCTCGGGTCTGTCCCGCAAGGTGAACGTGACCGCCGACAGCATCACCGACCTGCTGATCGGGGTTCAGAAGGAGCCGTGGTGGCAGCAGTGGTACGACGCCCTGCCGATCGCTGGCAACGCGGACCGCTTCACTGGCGGCACCCTGCGCAGCCGCATGCGCAACACACCGGCCGCGAACAACCTGCACGGCAAAACCGGCTCCCTCACCGGCGTCACCTCGCTGTCCGGCTACGTCACAAACGCCGACGGCCGCAAGCTGGTGTTCGCGATGATCAGCAACAACTACCTGGTCAGCCCTCGTTCGATCGAGGACGCGGTCGGCGTCACCCTCGCCTCCTGGTCGGACCAGGCACCGGCAGCCCTCAGCCCCAACACCCTCCGAACCACCCCCACGACCTGCGACCTCGAATGGGACAAGGCCTGCTAAACCGTTAGACAGTACGGCGGTCATTCCCCACGATGACGAAATGACCGCCGTACTGCCCGAGACCTACACCGTCCGCCCACCGGCCAAGGAAGACGCCGAGACGGTGCTGGCGCTGGTGTCCGCCTACAACACCGCGGTCGTCGGGTTCGCCGACTACACGCTCGACGACGCTGTCGACGCGCTCACTGAGCCCGGGGTCGAGCCGGCGACGGACGCCTGGCTGGTCTGGCGGCGTGAGGTGAGGGTGTGATGGAGGGCTTCAGCGTTCGTCCGATGGCCGTGGACGATGCTGTGCTGATCGCTGAGCGGAGTGCCGCTTACACGAGCGCGCTGCTCGGGTTCGCGAAGCACAGTTTCGAGGATGTCGCGAACTATCTGCGGGATCCCGGGTTCAACCCCGAGACGGATGGCTGGGTTGCACTCGACGCCGACGGGGAGTTCGCCGGGTCGGCGACAGCGGCGGTGAACAGTGACGGGTCGCGGGTGAATCTCGAGGTGCTGAGTGAGGTCCCGGCGGTGGCCGGGTGGCTGCTTGATCGTGCCGTCGAGCGGGCCGGACAGGCCGGGCCGGGCGAGGTGGTCCTGAGTGTCGGCGTGATCCGGCAGGACGAGTTCCTACCGGAGATCGTGGCCGCGAAGGGCTTCGCGATCGATACGTCGATTCACCGGATGCGGATCAGCTTCGATGGCGCGGTCGAGCGACCCGCCGTGCCGGCTGGAGCAGTGGTACGGCGCGGGGCCTTCGACGACGCGAGTCGCCGGGCGGCGCACGCCGTACTGGTGGAGGCGTTCAGCACGCAGCCGGGAGCGGATCCGCGGCCGTATGACGATTGGGCGGCGTCACGGGAGAGCCGGTCGACCTTCGACTGGTCGCAGCTGACCACGGTCGAGCACGACGGGCGGGCGGTCGCAGTCAGCGAGTGCAACGACAACTTCGTCAGCACCGACAACTGCGGCTACATCGGCCGGCTCGCCGTCGTACCGGACGCTCGTGGCAAGGGGCTCGCGAAGTACCTGCTGTACGACGCCTTCGCCACCGACGCGGCCGCCGGCCGGGCCGGCACCATGCTGCACGTCGACAGCTCGAACCCCACGCCGGCCGTTGGTCTCTACACCTCGGTCGGCATGCGTCCCGACCTGATCAGCGACATTTGGCGCAAGACGATCCAGGGATAGATACCTCCTCGCCACCTGCTGCCGGCGCATGCCCCGCACCCGAGGCCGTAGGTCTTGCATCCCAGAGATCTGAGAGATTACTCTCGAAACATGTCTCTCAGAAATCCGTACGGTGACTTCGAGATCACCGACCCGCAGGCGATGCGGGCGCTGGCGCATCCCGTCCGGCTGGCGGCGCTGAGCTGGCTGCAGAAGAACGGCCCGGCCACGGCGACGCAGCTGTCCGAGCATGTGGGCGCGTCGCCGTCGGTCACCAGCTGGCATCTGCGTCACCTGGCCAACTTCGGCCTGGTGATCGACGAGCAGCCACCGGATGCGGACAAGCGGCAACGGTGGTGGCGGGCGGCGGCCCGCGGGTTCCGGTACGAGATGCCGGACACCCCCGAGGGCAACGAGGCCGGCCGGCTGCTCCGCGCCGAGATGATGAACCAGGCGCTGGAGGCGGCTCAGCAGTGGCTGGTCGAGACCGAACCCGAGCTCGATCCCGAGTGGAGCCGCCTGGCCGGCTCGGCGAACACCCGGCTGATCCTCACAACCGCCGAGGCCGAGGCGATCGAGGACGCCATCGAGCAGCTGCTCGCGCCCTACGTCCAGCGCGGCGAAGAGGGCGCCCCCGCGGACGCCTGCGCGGTCCGTTACCTCCGCATGTCATTGCCTGAAGCACCGAACTGATCGGGGCACCTACCGTGAAGACTCTTGCCGCCACGAGTCTCTGGCGTGACCGGCGGTTCCGGACCTTCTGGTCCGCGCAGACCGTGTCGGAGTTCGGCGACCGGGTCACCGAGCTGGCCTTGCCGCTGATCGCCGTACTGCTGCTCGACGCGTCACCCAGCCAGGTCGGCCTTCTCACCGCCGCGGTCTGGTTGCCGAACATCGCGTCGCTGTTCATCGGCACCTGGGTCGACCACCGGCCGGACAAGCGCCCGCTGATGATCGCGGCGGATGTCGCCCGGGCGATCCTGCTGCTCACCCTGCCCGCGGCGTACTGGCTGGACATGCTGACGCTGGGCCATCTCTACGTGATCGCGATCCTGGCCGGCACCGCCGACGTCGTGTTCGGTACGTCGTACGCCTCGTTCTTCGTCCGGCTCGTGTCCCGCGAGCAGTTCCTGGAGGCGAACAGCAAGCTCTCGGCCACCCGGTCGATCTCGTTCATGGGTGGACCGGCGGTCGCGGGCGCACTCGTGCAGTGGCTGACCGCGCCGGTCGCGATCGTGATCGACGCGTTCTCGTTCCTGATAGCGGCGTTCCAGCTCAGCCGCGTCAAGACGCCCGCCGGTCAGACAGAGGAGGCTGCCGAACCGCTCCTCCAGCGCGCCCGGGCCGGGATGCGCTACCTGCTTCGTCATCCGTACCTGCGCAGAAGCCTGGGCTGCGCGACGACGGTGAACTTCTTCAACCTGATCAGCCTGGCCCTGCTCGTGCTGTTCGCCAGCCGCAACCTCGAGCTGTCCGCCGGGACGATCGGTCTGGCCTTCGGGATCGGCGCCACCGGCGGCCTGCTCGGCGCCCTGGCCGCCTCGCCGCTGAGCCGGATCTTCGGCGCCGGGCGGGTGATCGCGGCCAGTTCGATCATCTTCCCGGGCTCGGTCGCGATCGCCGCGCTCGCCGATGGTCCGACCTGGGTCCGGGCCGCCGCCCTCGCCGCGGCCGAGTTCGTCGGGGCGTTCGCGGTGATGTGCTTCGACGTACCGCTCAACTCGCTGCAGGCCGCCGTCACCCACGACCACATGCGGAGCCGGGTCGCGGGGGCGTTCAGCAGCATCAACTACGGCGTCCGCCCGCTCGGCGCGGTCGTCGGCGGCTTCCTCGGAACGTGGATCGGCGTTCGCGAGACGCTGCTCGTGTCCGCGGCCGGCGGCCTCCTCGCCGTACTGTGGTTGCTGCGCTCCCCTATCATCCGCACCGGGGACCTCGACGGCCTACGCCCACCGGGATACCTGATCGCCTGTGAGTGATCACGGACGGTGAAACTTGTGCTGGACCAGGACTCTCGGCGACTGTCGTCTATCATCAGAGAGGGGGGCGCACTGCGTTGGCGGGGGGCGGGGGTGCACCGAAGTCCAAGGCGCGACTGAGGTGAGGCCATGAAGGCCACCAGAATTGACCAAGCACGATTCGAACCGACTGTGATCGGTGCGGTACGCCGCTACCGGATCATGGTCCTGGTCGTCGCGCTGCTGACGGCCGGGGCGGCGGTAGGGTACTCGCTGCAGCAGACGGAGCTGTTCCGTGCGTACGCCACGGTCACGGTGCCGCAGGGCCCGCTCGCCGAGGGCGAGGACCGAACGCAGTACCTCGACAGCCAGGTGCTTCTCCTGCAGTCACAGGAGGTCGCCGACCGGGCGGCTCGCATCGCCAACACGTCCCTCAACGACAACGTGCTGACCCGGCGCGACTTCTCGGGCGTGGACGCGTCGTTGGTGATCACCCCGCCGGAGCAGGCCGCGCCGGGCGGCTTCGGCTCCACCATCGTCGCCCTGACGTTCACCTGGCCGGGCGCCAAGGTGGCCCAGACCGGTGTGAACGCGGTGCTCCAGGCCTTCGACGACGTACGGTCCGCCACCATCGCTGCTCAAGGGGCGGCCCACGTCGCCGCTATCGAGCGGTCGATCAAGGACTTCCGCACCCAGGGCCAGCTGTCCGACCTGCTGAACCAGCGCTCGCGGGCACTGGTCGACCTACAACTGGACATGGCCACCCATCCGACCATCGCTTGGGCCGCCGAACCGCAGGTTCCGATCAACGCCAACTCGAAACGGTCCGGCGCCATCGGCCTGTTGGCCGGGCTCGTGCTGGCTGCCGGGCTGGCGTACCTGCGGGCCAGCCGCCGCCGGTGCCTCGACGATCGGCTCGACCCGGTCGCGATCTACGACGCGCCCCTGATGGGGGACATCCCGCCGGGCGC
Organism: Kribbella sp. NPDC023972; assembly: GCF_040639075.1. Taxonomy (NCBI): domain Bacteria; kingdom Bacillati; phylum Actinomycetota; class Actinomycetes; order Propionibacteriales; family Kribbellaceae; genus Kribbella; species Kribbella sp. NPDC023972. Next base: position 247,641 of record NZ_JBEZZH010000001.1, read on the forward strand.
GAAGCGCATCCTCTTGCCGGCCGCCGATCCACTCCCGATGGCCGTCGATCCGCAGTCCCAGGCCGCGGAGGCGTTCCGGTTCACCGCGGCATCGGTCGAGCGCATGCGCGCCGTCCGGGACGACCGGCTGGCCGTCGTCTTCGTCTCTCCGGACCGCGTCGCCTACCGGAGCTCGGTCGTTGCCAACATCGCGCTCGCGGTCGCCGAGAGTGGGACGCCCGTCCTTGCGATCGACGCGGACACCACCACGAGCACCCTCACCAGCCTCCTGCTGCCCGGCAGCCCGCAGGCCGACGGCTTCGAGCAGGTCGTGGCCGGGTGCCGTCAGGTGGGCGAATGCATCGAGCCCAGCCCGCTCAACGCGGACGTGACCGTTCTCCGGGCCGGACCCTCTCGGGTCCAGCGGACCACCGGCAAAGCCTACGCCGAGGCAGTGGAGCAACTGATCCAGGAAGCCAAGCAGTCCTTCGCCCTGGTGCTGATCGACAGCCCCGCCGTGCTGCGAGTGGCGAATGCCGTCGAACTGGTGGACGGGGCCGATGCCTCCGTCGTCGTCCTCGGCCCCGGCGAACCGGTCGAGGATCACGTGGCGATGGTCGAGCGGCTGGAGCAGGTCGACTCCGGACTGGTCGGCTACATCTTCCGCCGGGCCGGCCGTGGTCCGAGGTTCCTCCGCCGGCTGCGGGAGCGGATCGCCGCCCGGACCACTCGCCGTACTGGCCCTCAGGCCGTGCCATCGGCCGAACTGCTGGCATTCCGGCGGCCCAAGGACCGTCGTACGTCGGCGCGGAACTGAGACCGGGATGTCGTCGCCCACCAGTACGGTTCTGGGCGCCCGGACGCAGGGCGGGCGCCTGTTCGTCCTGTACGGACGCTTGCTCGGCCCGCTCCTGGCCGGATACCTGTTGTTCGACCGGGCCTTCGCTTACCTGCACCTGCCGGGCAGTCCGTTGTTCGTCGGCGAGATGGTGCTGGGGGTCGGGGCGGCGGCTGTTGTCGTGTCCACGCGGTTCATCAAGGTGCCGCTCAGAGACGAGCCGATCCTCGCGTTGCTGCTGGCGTTCGCTGCCTGGGGTCTGATCCGGATGGTGCCCGGTGTCGCCACCTACCAGCTCGATGCGCTGCGGGACGCCGCGCTCTGGTTCTACTGCCTGTTCGCCTTCTTCGTGATGGCCGCGCTGGCCAGGTCGCCGGAACTCCTCGACCGGTTGATCGCCGGGCTCACTCGGCTGACGCCCTGGTTGCTGCTGTGGCTGCCGTTCGCCGTGGTGCTCCATCCGCTCTCCGCGACAGCGCCGGCTGTACCCTTCACCACCGTGTCGGTGCTGTCGCACAAGTCCGGGAACGCGGCCGTCGCAGCGCTGCTCGTGCTCGGGTGCATGTGGCTGCTGCCCGGCACTCGCAGCGCTCGCAGCCGCGTGGTCTGGAGCCTGATGGCGCTCCTGACCATCGCCCTCGCCGCGACCCAGAACCGGGGCGGCATGGTCGGCGTGATGGCCGGCGGAGCGGTCGGGCTGGCGTTCCTCCGCAACCGCCTTGGTCTCGCCGCGCGCGTCGTACTCGTGTTCGCCGTCGGCTTGGGCGTGGCATCGCTGCTGTCGCTGAAGGTTCCGCTCGGCGGACTGCAGGGCCGAGAGTTCTCGGCGTCTCAGCTGATCGCCAACGTGGCGAGCCTCGGTGGGTCGGACTCACCCGGCAACCTAGGTGGCACCGTCGAGGGGCGGGAGCAACTGTGGACGCGGATCCTCGACAAACAGGTCACGGACGGCCATCTCGTCGACGGGTCCGGCTTCGGTCAGAACCTGGCCAGCGAGGTCGGGATCTACGACGCAGGCAAGGACACCTTGCGCAGCCCGCACAACTCCCACCTGCACATCCTGGCCCGGATGGGTCTGGTCGGCCTCTCCTTGTGGATCGCCTTGTGGGTCGGCTGGTACTGGCGCATGGCCGCGGGGTGCCGGCGCCTGGCGCGAGAAGGGCTACACACCAGACGCCAGGTCGGTGTGCTCTCGCTGATGCTCACCACGGCGGTGCTTGTGTCCTGCTTCTTCGACCCTGAGTTGGAGGGACCGCAGGTGGCGGCACTGTTGTGGACCACGGTCGGGATCGGCGTGGCGGTCACCACGATCCGGCCCTGGTTCCGTGATGCACCGTCCGAGCGAGACGGACCGTGAGTCGGCGTCATTGGATCGCGGCGGCCTGCGCACTGGGGGCGCTGCTGGCAGTGTCGTGGCCCTTCGACGACATCGAATCCGCCGCACCTGGTCATGCCGGTCTCACCGGTCCTGTTGGACCGCGGCCGAGATCCTGTGACGGTGTCACAGTCGGGCCGGCCGACAACCTCCAGCAGGTGATCGACGCCCAGCCGTCCGGTACGACGTACTGCCTCTCCCCCGGTGTGTACCGCCTGGAGCAACCACTACGACCGAAGGAAGGCGACGCGGTCATCGGGCGGCCGGGCGCCGTCATCAGCGGATCGAAGGTGCTGACCGGCTGGCGGCAGAGCGGCGGGGCCTGGTCGACCACGGGATTCCTGCCTGCTGCTCCCAGCACCCACGGCGAGTGTCTGGCGGACGTGCCGACCTGCACGTACGCCGAGGACGTCTTCGTCGACAGGCGGCGGCTGGCCCGGGTGGAATCCAGGTCGGCCGTGACCGGCGGCACGGTCCATGCCGACTACGCGACGAACACGATCACGATCGGCGACGATCCTGCCCTGCGCTTGGTCGAGCAGGCCGTCGCGCACAGCCTCATCCAGGCGACCGTCGACGACGTGACGGTCGCCAACCTGGTCCTCGAGCAAGCCGCCAACGAGGCTCAGGTCGCCGCGGTCGAGAGCCGTCAGACAAGGCCGTACCGGATGGGATCCGGCTGGCGGATCCTGCACAACGAGGTGCGCCTCAACCATGGCGTCGGTCTCGGCCTGGCCGACGACGCCGTCGTCACCGGCAACTTCGTGCACCACCAGGGTCAGCTCGGTTTCGGTGCCTGGGGCAACGGATCGGTGGTCAGCGGCAACGAGATCTCGGTCAACGGTGTGGCCGGCTACTCGGCGAACTGGGAGGCGGGCGGCAGCAAGAGCTGGCAGACCGACCGGCACACGGTCAGGCACAACTACGTCCACGACAACCTCGGTCCAGGACTGTGGACGGACGGCGGCAACATCCGCACGGAGTACTCGCACAACAGGATCACCGGCAACTGGGGAGCCGGCATCCAGCACGAGATCAGCTACGACGCGACCATCCGGCACAACGAGATCTCCGGTAACGGCCGGCGGCACCGCGGCTGGGCCTGGGAGGCAGGCATCCAGATCCAGTCGTCCGGCGGGACCGGGCTCATCGAGGTCACCGGCAACACCCTGAGCGACAACGCGAACGGTATCGCCTTGATCGAGAGCGGCGGCCGAGCCGGGGAACTGCCGGCGCCGCACGGCCCGCACGTCGTCCGCAACGTGTGGGTCCACGGCAATCGCGTCACGATGTCCGACGGCCAGACCACCGGCGCCGTCCAGGACATCGGCGACACCGCCGTCTACACCGAGAACAACAACCGCTTCGAGAACAACACGTACGTCGTGCCGTCACTCAGCGAGCCGTACTTCACCTGGCACGACACCCACCTGACCTGGTCCGAGTGGCGCGCCCTCGGCAACGACGCCGGCGGCCGCGCCACCAGCTGAGCTCAGCTGAGGTCGTCGTTCAACCGGGAAAGGAGACGGCCCAGGTCGGCTGGGTTCCAGCGGTCCAGGTGTTCACACTCACCGGACCACGATCCCTGCGTCGCGCAGGGCCTTCTTCACGTCGGCGATCCGGAGGTCGCCGAAGTGGAACACGCTGGCGGCCAGGACGGCGTCCGCACCGGCCTGGACCGCGGGCGGGAAGTGCTCGGGTGCCCCCGCTCCCCCGCTGGCGATCAGCGGTACGTCGACCACCGCGCGGACCGCCCGGATCAGCTCCAGGTCGAAGCCCTGCTTGGTGCCGTCGGCGTCCATCGAGTTCAGCAGGATCTCCCCCGCGCCCAGCTCGCATCCCCGCTGGGCCCACTCGATCGCGTCCAGCCCGGCCGACTTGCGGCCACCATGTGTGGTCACCTCGAATCCGCTCGGCTGGTCCGGCGCCCGGCGTACGTCGAGGGACAGCACCAGCACCTGGTTGCCGAACCGGTGGGCGATCTCGCGGATCACCTCCGGCCGGGCGATCGCACCGGTGTTGATCCCGACTTTGTCCGCGCCGGCCCGCAGCAGCCGGTCCACGTCCGTCGCCTCGCGCACACCGCCACCGACGGTGAGCGGGATGAACACCTGCTCGGCGGTCCGCCGAACCACGTCGTACGTCGTCTCGCGCGACCCCGACGAGGCGGTGATGTCGAGGAAGGTGAGCTCGTCGGCACCCTCCGCGTCGTACACCTGGGCCATCTCGACCGGGTCCCCGGCGTCGCGCAGGTCGGTGAAATTGACACCTTTGACCACCCGGCCGGCATCGACGTCCAGGCACGGAATCACTCGCACGGCAAGACTCACGCGGACAGCCTAGCGTCAGGCAGGGAGGACCCAGCCCGCGATGAGGCCCAGGAGCATAGCGCCGGCGAGGAAGGCGAGGATCAGCGGCAGGCGGCTGGTCCCGTTCCGGGGCGCGCCAGGCACTTGCGGCAGGCCGAACATCAGGCTTACCCGCCTCGGCAGCACAACACCACGCTGACCCGCTGCATGCAGCCCGTCGCGGATCGCCTCGCGCACCGGCGCGGCGACGGGGAGGGTGATGGCCACGTCGGTGATCGGATCACGCAGCCGCAGCATGCCGCTGGAGCCGCCGCTGCGGCCAGGTTCCCACCGGGCTTCGGTCAGCGCCGCGAGGTCGAGTGACTGCCGCCCGAGCATGGTGGTCACCTCCAGGTACTGTCCCCGCAGTCGCGGCCCGAAGCCGACGTTGCCCACGAGCATCGCGATGACGACGATCCCGACCGCGGAGGCCCCGATCGCCACCATCGCCCCGGTCTCGCCGCCCTCGCCCCGCGGGCCGAAGAAGCCCAAGAAAGGCAGGATCACCACGGTCAGAACCGCACTGACGCCGTACCGGATCGTGCGCGAGATCCGGCGCGGCGGTGTCTGATTCACGCGGGCAAGCGTAATCAGCCCAGGTGTCAGAGCAGCAGTACGCTCACGTCACTTCCAGGCGCGGCGTTTGGTGGCGGGGGGTTTGATCGGGGCGGTGGACTCCCAGACGCGGCGCCAGCGGGCGGCGTCGGGGCCGGACTGGGACGGCGAGGCGCCGATCGCGACGCGGCGACGGGCCTCCCACCAGGTGGTCGACTCCTCGTCCAGCAGGGCCGACACCGCGGCGGAGATCTTCGGCGCGAAGTCGCGGGCGCTCTCGCCCTCGGCCGGCGTCAGCGGGTCGCCGTACCGGACCGCGACCGTCGGGCGGCCGGGAACCGGCCAGCCGCGGCCGCGCGGCATCGCGGCGAACGAGCCCTTGATCCCGACCGGGACCACCGGCACGCCGTGCTCGACGGCCAGGTACGCCGCGCCCATCCGGAACCGCTCCATCCACCCGTCCGGCGACCGGGTGCCCTCCGGGAAGACGACCACGTTCCAGCCGTCCGCGAGCAGGTCGCCCGGGGTCGAGCTGAGCTTGCCGCCGCGGCGCTCGATCGGGAACGTGTTGAACACGATCGCCGACGCGGTCGCCCGCCACCAGGTGTCGAAGAAGTAGTCCGCCGCGGCGGCCACCGCGGTCTTGCGCCGCATCGAGTCCGGCAGCGTGCACAGCAGCAGCGGGGTGTCCAGGTGCGACGAGTGGTTCGCCACGATCAGGGCCGGACCGTTCAGCTTGAACAGCGAGTCGAGTCCGCTGACGTGCGGGTTCACCTCGAACCGCAGCACCGAGTTGAGCGCGCCCTTCTGCAGCACCTCGCGGACCGCGATCGCGGCCGGGGTCCGGGCCCACTTGGTCGGGAAGACCGAGGTTTCCTTGGGGATCACGTACGGCTCGGCCGACCGCGGTACCTGCGGCCGCCGGCCCCACCGCCAGCCGCGCGCGACCTGCTTCACGTCGCGTGCGGTGTCACGGCTGAACTTCACCAGGCTGGTCCCCATCAGCGCACGTCCGCGAGCAGGTGCGGCGGGTTGTGCAGGTACGTGATCGACGGCGACCGGCCGACCGAGTGGCTGACCATCTCCAGCGCGTCCTGCAGCGTCGACGCGGACCGGAACCCCATCCGCTCGACCGTCTTGCGGTTCGCGCCGACCCAGACGATGTCACCGCAGTGGTCCAGCGCGTGCGAGATCCAGTACCACATGTAGAACGGGTGCACGCCGTGGTACGCGTACGACGTCCGGTACAGGTGGATGTACCAAGGGTCCTCGGCGTACTGCTTCTCGAACTTCGCCTCGATCGTGGCCGGATCGGTGCTCTCGGCAAGCACTTCCTCGAAGAAGTCGACGTACGACGGGTGGTGCAGCTGGCTGAACTCGTACGGCACCGGGTGGTAGAGGATCACCGCGCCGTCCTTGCGGACCACGGGATTGCCCCGGTACGAGTTGAAGTAGTAGCCCAGCCCCATGCAGGCAGCCAGGATCGGGTTCATCACCGAGTTCACGTTGTACGGGCCGACGAACGGCACGCCCATGATCGCGACGTCCGACTGGCCCTGCACCTCGACCAGGTGCTGGCGGTGCACGTTCTCGAGCGTCTTGTCGTGCACCGGCTCGATCTTGCCGGCGTTGATCCCGGTCAGGCCGTAGTTCGAGCGGACCTCGGTGAAGATCTTGTGCCGCAGCTTGTTCGGCGCGGCCGCCAGCGCTCGCTTGGTGCCGAGCATCGAGGCCTGGTCCTTGATCGACCACTCCCACTCGCGCTTCTGCAGGAACTCCAGCGGACCGCCGAAGATGTCGTTGTTCAGTGTCGTCTCGATCTGGAAGACCTTGACGTGCTCGGTCAGCACCGCGCCCATCCGCCAGGCCGAGTGGTGCATCTTCGAGGCCTTGTGATCCATGAACGACCGCGAGTGGATCAACGTGTGGCTGTTGTGGTGGTGCTTCAGCGACTTGTAGGACGCCAGCCCGATCGACGTCGACTTGTGGCCGCCGTCCATCGCCACCAGGTTCACGTTCACGTAGACCAACAGGTCCGACTCGGCCGCCCGCTTGGAGATCTCGACGTCCTCACCGTGCTTCGTCTGGCCCAGGTGGGTCAGGTTGGCGGTGTCCTCGGCGTCGAAGTTGTACAGCTTGCCGTCGGGGAAGAACGACCGGAACACCCGCTCGCCGACGATGTCGCGCAGCTCGTTCGGGGTGAGCCGACGGTGCAGGGCGTTCGCCGAGATCAGCTCGACGTCGTCGACCCCGGCGTCGGCCGCCATCGTCAGCACGGCCTCGATGATGCGCTGCCGGATGTCCGGCTTCTTCATCGGCGGCAACGGCAGCGAGATGTCGTCGAACGCGATCGTCAGCCGCATCCCCGGCCGCAGCAGCTCCGGCAGCGGCTCCGACTCGATCGGGTTGAGCAGCGCGTTCTGGATCGACTCCTCCACGTCGCGCACCGGCGGCAGCGCCTCGGGCGGGTACACCACCCTGGTACCGAGCGGGAACCGCTCCAGCAGGAACCCCTCACCGTTGTGCACGAGCAGCGGCGGCGTCCGGTCGTCCACCTCAAGCACAAACCCTGGCCGAGACATGTCAGAACCTCTCTCGTCGTACGTTCAGCGCCCTCATGAGGCCCTCACATCGAAAGCAACCTTGACCGTGCCCAGTCGGCCGGCCGAGTGCGCGTGGTCGATCGCCTCGCGCCAGCGGTACAGCGGGTAGCGCGCACCGACGATGCCGTCCAGCGGCGCCTTGGCGGCGAGCTCCAGCGCCGTCTCGAAGGCCGGCTGGTCGTTCGGCTCGTCCCGCGCGGACGCGTAGGTGCCGGTCAGTTCCAGCTCCCGGAACCACACCGGCGACAGGTCGGCGCCGCTGGCCGGCATCCCGGACAGCACCACCCGGCCACCGGCCTTGGTCACCCGCAGCACGGTGTCGATCGAGTCCTTGCTGCCGACCGCGTCCACGGCGATGTCCACACCACCGAGCAGGAATTCCTTGGCCAGCTCCGGCTTCAACCGGAACGCACCGGTCGAGCGCCGTACCCCGCGGAAGACCTCGTCGGGGGCGACCACGTCGCTGGCGCCGAACGCCCGGGCGAGCTCGCGCTGCTTGGCGTGTTTGGCGACGACCGTGATCCGGCCGGCCTGGGTCAGCTCGCGCAGCGCGAGGGTCGCGAACAGACCGACCGCGCCGGCCCCGCTGACCAGGATCGACTGCCCTGGCTCCACCTTCGCCCGCAGGGCGGTGTGCACGGCGCAGGCCAGCGGCTCCGTCAGTACGGCGCGCTCGTCGGACATCCCGTCCGGTACGGCGTACAACTGGCTGCGGTGCGCGACCATCACGTTGCCCCAGCCGCCGCCGGTGTCCTGGCAGAACCCGGTCTGCAGACCCGGCGCCACGTGACCGACCGTGATGCGGTCGCACCGGTTGGTGTTGCCGGACGCGCAGCCCTGACAGGGCTCGACACCGCGAGCCGCGCAGGTCAGGACGGAGTCCATCACCACGCGGGTGCCCTTCGGCAGGTCTTCGCAGTCGTCGAGCAACTCGCCGACGATCTCGTGACCGGGGACGAACGGCATCGACACCATTGCGGAGAAGTACAGCTTGGTCGAACCGGTGACCATGCCGAGGTCGGAACCGCAGATGCCGGACAGGATCGGGCGGATCCGCGCCCAGCCCTCCCGGTCGGCCTTCGGCTCGTTGATGGTGACGAGGCGCAGCGGCGCGGCGGGGCCGGTCAGGATGCCGGGGATCCGGCCGCCGACCGCCTTGGCCGCCAGGTACTTGGCCGGTGACCGGTACATCTCGAGGGCGAGCATCATCGGGCGTTCACCCCAGGCAGCTCCAGTCGGGACGAGGTGGACGGGGTCTTCCAGTCGACGATCTGCCAGCGCGCGGCCCGGGCGGCCCGGAACAGCGACACGTCCGGCGAGACGGCGACCGGATTGCCGACGACCGACAGCATCGGCAGGTCCGAGTGGCTGTCGGCGTAGGCGTAGGACTTGGACAGGTCGATGTTCGTGCCGCGGGCGCGGTGCTTGATCCACGCGGCCCGGGACTCACCGACCAGCGGCGGCCCGGACAGGAACCCGGTGCAGCGGCCGCGGTCGTCGACGGCCAGCTCGGCCGCGACGATCTCGTCGAACAGCGGCTCCAGCGGCCGGGTCAGCGGCCGGATCGCACCGGTGATCAGGATCGTCTTGTGACCGGCCGCGCGGTGCTCGCGGATCCGCCGTACGGCGTCACCACTCAGCCGCTCCAGGACGTGCTCGGCCAGGAGCTCGTCGACGATCCGGTTCAGCTCTTCGAGGTCGGCGCCCTCGTACCGGCGGTAGATCGTGCGCAGGAAGGTGCCGCGGTCCTTGCGCTCGGCCGAGATCAGCTTCGGCAACTTGCGCAGCATCGAGCCGATCTCACCGACCCGCTGGTGGCTGTCCAGCTCGGGCAGCCGCATCCACAGGTAGGTCTCGATCACGTTCGAGGACAGCAGCGTGCCGTCCATGTCGAAGGCCGCGATCACCTCGGCGTCCTGTTGCGGCTCGACCTTCTTGAGGACACCCGCGGACTCGGCCAGCGCCTTGTTCCGCTTCTTGCGTACGACGTCCAGCCGGCGAAGCGAGTCGGTGACGCTCGGACAGTGCACTTCCTGCAGGTAGTGCTGCCAGTCGACGATCGAGGTGTCGCACCAGAATTTCTCCCGGTCGTCGCCCTCGAGCGCGTTGTGCAGGGCAAGCACGTTGTCGTCGATGAACTGGAGCTCCGCCTGTGCGTACTCGGAGTACAGATCCATGTAGCGGCGGAGGAAGTCGAGCCGACGCTTCTGGACGTCGAGCTCGCGCGCGTACTTCCGGGTCCGCTCGCCACGCGGGACGTGGGTGATGATCTTGTCGGCGATCTTGTGCGCGCGTTCGCCGTACCGCAGCATGCTCTCGACCGAGTCGCCGCCGGGGAACTTCCAGACCGGCAGCCGGACGGCGCCGCGCTCGCCCAGATCGAAGGGGTGCTTGGAGAAGTACGCCCGGACGCCGGCGTACAGCTGCTCGAAGGTCAGCGGGTTCCGCGCGCCGGAGCTGACGTGGTAGTACTCCGGCTTCGACAGCTCCGGCTCGGTCGCCATCACCGCGCAGATCGCGCCGACGACGTGGTCGACCGGGATGATCTCGACCACGGAGTCCGGGCTGGCCGGGAACTCGGGCAGCTCGCCGCGGCCGTAGGCCAGGATCAGCGGCTCGGCCATCTTGAAGCCCTCGATCCAGCCCGGGTGCGGGCTCTGCACCGCGGACTCGATGATGGCCGGCCGGACGATCGAGGTCGGCAGCGTGGCCGCGAACTCCTCGACCACCCGCTCGCCGAGGGCCTTGGTGAACGTGTAGCAGTCGGTCCAGCCGAGGCTGCGGGCCCGCTCGGTGCCGGTCTCGACCAGCTTCTTCGCGACCCACTCGGTCCGGCGCCGCTCGGTGTCGGACGCGGCGGTCAGGTGGCCGGCCCGGCGGTGCAGCTTCTCGGCGTCCTTGCGGAACTTGGCCAGCATCGGGGCGGAGCGGGACTGCTCCTCGACCCGGGCCTTCATCGCCATCCCGGCCTCGGCCTCGGTCCGCCAGTCGACGGTGTGGTCGACCGGGGCCTCCGGGATCGCGCCGCGCCGGCGGCCCGCCGTGTACGCCGTGGAGATGTGCACGTAATGAACCTGACGGCCAGTTTCGACGATGCGCTCGAGCAGGCTCTTGGTGCCGAGCACGTTGGTCGTGAACGCCTCGTGGATCGGCGGGTCGAAGCTGACGTCGCCGGCGCAGTGCACGACGATGTCGAGATCCTTGGGCAGCTCCGGTACGTCGGACAGGTCACCCTCGACGACCTGGATCCGGGCCGCGGCCAGGGCCTCGGCGTCGGCGTACTCGGTGCCCTCGCCGTAGAACGGCTTGAAGATGTCCTTCTTCAGCAGTTGCGCCATCCGGGCGGTGCCGGTCAGCGACCCCTTGGGACGGATGATCGCGACGACCGTCGTGCCGGGGAGGTCCCCGATGATCCGGTGCAGCAGCGCCTCACCGACGAACCCGGTGACGCCGGTGACCAGGACCTTCTTGTCCTTGAGCTTGTCGGCCAGACTCACTTGTCGCCTCCACGCGTGAGCTCGAGTGCCTCGGTCAGGGTGAACGCACCGGCGTACAGGGCCTTACCCACGATGACGCCCTCGACGCCATCCTTGACCAGCGTGCTGAGTGCCTTGAGGTCGTCGAGGCTGGAAACCCCGCCCGAGGCGATGATCGGCTTGTCGGTCCGCGCGCACAGGTCGCGGTACAGGTCGAGGTTGGGGCCCTGGAGCATGCCGTCCTTGGTCACGTCGGTGACGACGTACCGCTCGCAGCCGGCCGCTTCCAGCCGCTCGAGCACCTCGTAGAGGTCGCCGCCCTCCTTGGTCCAGCCGCGGGCCGCCAGGGTCCGGCCGCGGACGTCCAGCCCGATCGCGACCCGGTCGCCGTACTGCTGGATGATCCGGTCGCACCACTGCGGGTCCTCCAGCGCGGCGGTGCCGATGTTGACCCGGCGCGCCCCGGTGGCGAGGGCCGCCGCCAGCGAGTCGTCGTCACGGATGCCGCCGGACAGCTCGACCTGGACGTCCAGCTTTCCGGTCACGTCCGCGAGCAGCTCACGGTTGCTGCCGCGGCCGAACGCGGCGTCCAGGTCGACCAGGTGGATCCACTCGGCGCCGGCTTCCTGCCACGCCATCGCGGCCGCCAGCGGATCGCCGTACGACGTCTCGCTTCCGGCCTCCCCTTGCACCAGCCGGACCGCCTGACCGTCCGCCACATCGACGGCAGGCAGCAGCACCAGGTTCTCAGACATGGCCCACACCCTAGATGGCCTGAGTTCGGATTTCGTAACCCGCTGCCCTGTTGAGTCGTTGGGATCCAATCTGTCGCAGCAATACCACTCTAGACAGTGGTCTGATCGCCTTAGGGTGGCCGCATGGTCACCCTGGAGCAGCTCGCGGCGGATCCGCACCCAGCCCTCGCGGACCTCCGCCCGATCGGTTGGGTGGACGCCCTCGACGGCTGGGTGGTCGCTTCCCGCGACCTCGCGCTGGCCGTACTGCGTGACCCGGAGACCTTCACCGTCGACGATCCCCGCTTCTCGACCGCGCAGGTCGTCGGCCCGTCGATGCTGTCGCTGGACGGTGCCGCACACAAGGCGCACCGGGACCCGTTCGAGTCGCCGTTCGGCCTGGCCGAGACCCGCCGCCGCTTCACAACCTTCGTGCAGCAGACCGTCGCCGACTTGATCACCGCCATCCAGCCGCCGGCCGCTGGAGTTGGCGTCGACGGCCCGTCGGCCGGCCGAGTTGTCGACCTGCGGCGGACTGTGGCCGGGCCGTTGTCTGTGGCGGTGGTGGCCTACTCGCTCGGCTTACCGCCCACCTCGGCCTCGACGGTGCTGGATTGGTACACCGCGATCTCCGACTCGGTCAGCGGTGTCTCGGCCGGCCGGGAGGTGACGCGCGAGGGTGCCGACGCGTTCGCCCAGCTGCACGCACACGTTGCCTCAGGCATCGATTCCGCCGACTCGCTGATCGCCACCGCGGCGCACGCCGGCCTTGGCGTCGACGAGGTGGTCGCAAACGCGGCCGTGCTGATGTTCGGCGGGATCGAGACCACCGAGGGCATGATCACCAACGCCCTCTGGCACCTGCTCAACCACCGCGACCAGCTGGACCTGGTACTTGCCGACCCATCGCTACTGCCGAACGCATTGGAGGAATCCCTGCGCCTGGAGCCGGCCGCCGCCGTGGTCGACCGCTACGCCACCCGCGACGTCGAGGTGGCCGGCGCACCGATCCGTCGCGGCGATCTGGTGACGGTCTCCTTGGCCGGCGCGGGCCGCGATCCCGCCGTCTTCCCATCGCCGGACGTGTACGACGTACGCCGTAGCAACGCACGCCGTCACCTGGCTTTCGCCAGCGGTCCGCACATCTGCCTGGGCATGCATCTGACGCGCCTGGAGACCCAGGCCGCGGTCAGCGCCCTCCTCGACCTCCCGGGCCTCCGCCTCGACCCGGCCTCTCCACCCCCACGCGGCCTCGTCTTCCGCAAACCGTCCGCCATCAACGTCAGCTGGGATGTGCGAAAACAAACCTGAGTTCGTCAGATGTCAGCCGCTCGGCGCGGTCTCGCTTCAGCGCCGAGTGCCGCGCAGTAGGCGGGGAACCGTCAGACACGCCTAGGCGATAGGACGCCGGAGCACCAGCATCGCGGCGGGATGCACGGGCATGAGCTTGTCCGGCTCCCGCTCGGCGTCGGCCGCCAGCCGGGCGAACCCCTGCTCGATCTCGTCCTCCGGCAGGTGTTCGAACGTCGACAACGCCCTGTGGGTGAGCCGCTCGTGAGCCTCCCGGAGTGTCCGCGGTTCCTCCGCGCTCACCCAGACAGGCCCCTCGCCGCACCACAGTCCGGCCGTTTCGGCGAGTTCCTTGGCCTGGTCGAGGCTGAGATACATGCCGGCGTCGACCTCGCGTGCGGACGGAAAGTAGTCGTACCAGAACAGATCCGGCATCAGATCCGCGAACTGGCTGCGCAGGAACGCCGCTCCCCCGGGTTTCAGCACCCTGCGCACCTCCTGGAGTGCTTTCAGCTGATCCCGGAAGTGGTGGAACGACAGGAACATCAGCACCCCGTCGGCCGATGCCTCAGGCAACGGAATGTCCTCGGCACTGCCCTTCAGGTAGGTGACACCGGGGTGCGCCGCGGACTCTTGGGCGATCTCCCGCATCCGGTCCGACGGCTCGACGCCGTACGCCTGTCCCCCGAATGCCTCGGCCAGCCCCGGTGTGAGGCGGCCGGTCCCGCTGCCCAGGTCGAGGGTCGTCAGCGGGCGCTCGTCGGGGAGATAGGCCCGGAAGGCTGCGGTCCACCGCCGCACCTCGTCCACTGTCATCCCACGTCCCGCGGCGTACACAGTGCTCAACCGTCCGTTGTAGTCGACCATGCTCAGGACCCTAGTACTGGCGCCGTACGCCGAAGGCCCCGCACAATAACCGCATGACGAAGCTCGCGGCAGCGCAGACCTTGGCCGAGGTGTGCGACATCGTGCGGGTCGAGGCCCGGCGACTCACCGGCGCGCAGGGCGCGACCTTCGTCCTCCGCGAGCAGGACCGCTGCTTCTACGTCGACGAGGACGCGATCGCGCCGCTGTGGAAGGGCCAGCGGTTCCCGATCACCGCCTGCATCAGCGGCTGGGCGATGCTGCACGACGAGATCGCGGTCGTGCCGAACATCGAGCGCGACGAACGCATTCCGCTCGAGGCCTACCTGCCCACCTTCGTCCGCAGCCTGCTGATGGTCCCGGTGGGTTCCCCGAGCCCGGTCGCCGCCATCGGCGCCTACTGGTCCCGCCCCTACCGAGCCACCCAACCGCAGATCGACGCCCTCCAGACCCTGGCAGCCGAGACGGCCGAAGCCATCCAGCGCATCGGCCTGGCCGACGCCCCCTGGGCGCCCACCTTCACCAACGGGTGACGCCGGATCAGCCCCAGAAGACGTCGTACGCCAGGCGGAGGATGAGGGCGGAGACGACGACCAGGAAGACGATGCGGACGAACCGGCTGCCGCGGGCCACGGCGGTGCGGGCGCCGAGGAGGCCGCCGAGCATGTTGGCGGCGCCCATGATCAGGCCGAGGATCCACAGCGGGGCGCCGTTGGCGGCGAAGACGATGATGGCGCCGAGGTTGGTGGCGACGTTGGCGATCTTGGCCTTCGCACTGGCCTGCAGGAAGTTGTAGCCGAGGAAGCCGACCAGCGCGAAGATCAGGAACGAACCGGTGCCCGGTCCGACGGCGCCGTCGTAGAACCCGATCAGTACGCCGACCACACTCGCCGCGACGTAGTGGTCACGGCCGTCGAACCGCAACGCCGTACGCGCACCCAGCGACGGCTTCAGCGCGGTGTAGATCGCGACTCCGACCAGCAGCACCAGCACGATCGGCTTGAACCACGACATCGGGATCTTCGTCGCCACCAACGCACCCGCGGCCGAGCCGAGCCCGGCCAGGATCGCCAGCGGTATGACGGTCCGGCGATCGGGGCGCACTTTCACACCGAACGTCACGGCGCTGGTCGTCGTACCGCACAACGACGAGATCTTGTTGGTCGACAGGATCTGCGCCGGTGTCGCGCCCGGGAGGCCGAGCAGCATGGCGGGCAACTGGATCAACCCGCCACCTCCGACCACGGCGTCGATCCAGCCGGCCGAGAAGGCCGCGATCACCAGGAAGAGCAGGGTCCACAGCGAGACATCAGGCACGGCGGCACACCCGGCGGAAAGCACTCACCCGCCCATGATCGGGTAAGGACGTTGTTTCAAAAAACCCTTACACCGCTGGATGTGACCCACCCCACTCCCCGCTCGTGGCCTGAGAGCTCATCGAGGGGATTGGGGAGCGCTACCCACCTGAATCGACAGGCCAGACTCCCCAGTCGAGCCCGGAGTCCCGGTGAGGTCCCGGTGAGGTCCCGGTGAGGTCCCGGTGAGGTCCCGGTGAGGTCCCGGTGAGGTCCCGGTGAGGTCGCGGTGGGATGCCGGGCGGGCACAGCCTCACACGGGTGGCCGACGTGTACTGATCCGCGCGGTTGGGGGTCGGGTCTGTCGGATGCGTTCGCTGTGGAAGGTGGTCCGATGGTGGACTGGGGAGGATTTTGCCCCGGATTGGGCGCAAAACTCTCCCCAGTCGGCAAGACCCGGACCTGCTGGTCTGGTGGTTCGTCACGAGTACCCGAAGCTGACGACCGGCGACCGGCTCAGATCCCATACCGGTGAACAATCACCCACATATCGGGCATCAGAGCCGAAATTTCTCGCCCACAGTCGACCCCGCCGATCCAGGCGGCCCACCACTCGGGCCTTCCCACCCCCAGACCTCCCACCCCAGGGCTCACCACCTCCCAGTCAGCCAACCCCGCCTCCGTGGAGCGCGGCCGGCCCGTCGGTCAGGCGCGGACGGTGGTGACGAGGTGGTCGACGACCTCTGCCACTGGGATGTCAGCGCGGTTGCCGGAGCGGCGGTCCTTGACCTCGATGGTGCCGTCGGCGAGGCCCTTGCCGACCACCGCGATCGTGGGCACGCCGAGCAGCTCGGCGTCCTTGAACTTCACGCCCGGGGACACCTTCTCGCGGTCGTCGTAGATCACCGTGAGACCGCGCGACTCCAGCTGCGCGGCGAGCTCGGCGGCCTTCTCGAAGACCTCGGAATCCTTGCCGGTGGCAACGAGGTGGACGTCCGCGGGGGCGATCTCGCGCGGCCAGACCAGGCCGAGCTCGTCGTGGTTGCCCTCGGCGATCGCGGCCACCGCGCGGGTGACGCCGACACCGTAGGAGCCCATGGTGACGGTGACGAGCTTGCCGTTCTGGTCCAGCACCTTCAGGTCCAGGGCGTCGGCGTACTTGCGGCCGAGCTGGAAGATGTGGCCCATCTCGATCCCGCGCGCCGTCTCCAGCGGACCCGAACCGTCCGGCGCCTCGTCACCGTCGCGCACCTCGGCGGCCTGGATCGTGCCGTCGGCGGTGAAGTCGCGGCCGTGCACCAGGTTGATCACGTGGAAGCCGGACTTGTCCGCGCCCGTCACCCACGCCGAACCCTCGGCGATCCGGGGGTCGAGCAGGTAGCGGATGCCGGAGGTGTTCTCCTTGCCCAGCACACCGGGCCCGATGTAGCCCTTGGCCAGCGAGGGGAACTTCTCGAAGTCCGACTCCTCGAACGCGACCACCTCAGCGGGCTCCAGCTGGGCGCCCAGCCGCTTCTCGTCGATCGCCCGGTCACCGGGGAGGCCGATCGCCAGCGGCTCGCGGGTGCCGTCGGGGTGCACCACCATGACGAGGACGTTCTTCAGCGTGTCCGCCGCGGTCCACTCGCGACCGTCCGTGCGGGCGTGCTTCGCGTTCAGCGCGTCCACCAGCGTCTCGATCGTGGGCGTGTCCGGGGTGTCGACCACCTCGGCCGCGGGCACCGCGGACGCGTCCACAGGCGCCGCCTGCGGAACCACGACCGCCTCGACGTTGGCGGCGTACCCACCCGGCGAACGGACGAAGGTGTCCTCACCGTTCTCCGCGATGGCCAGGAACTCCTCCGACCGGGAGCCGCCCATCGCGCCGGACATCGCCTTGACGATCACGTAGTCGAAGCCGAGCCGGTCGAAGATCTTGATGTACGCCTGCCGGTGCAGCTCGTAGGACTTCTCCAGGCCCGCGTCGTCGACGTCGAACGAGTACGAGTCCTTCATCACGAACTCGCGCCCGCGCAGCACACCGGCCCGCGGCCGCGCCTCGTCGCGGTACTTGTTTTGGATCTGGTAGATCGACAGCGGCAGGTCCTTGTACGACGAGTAGAGCTCCTTCACGACCAGCGTGAACATCTCCTCGTGCGTCGGCCCGAGCAGCATGTCGGCGCCCTTGCGGTCCTTCAGCCGGAAGATGTTGGGACCGTACTCGGTCCAGCGGCCGGTGGCCTCGTAGGGCTCCCGGGGCAGCAGCGCGGGGAACACCAGCTCCTGCGCACCGATCGCATCCATCTCCTCGCGCACGATCCGCTCGACGTTGCGCAGCACCCGCAGGCCCAGCGGCAGCCAGGTGTAGATGCCGGGCGCGGCCCGCCGGATGTAGCCGGCGCGGACGAGCAGCTTGTGGCTCGGGACCTCCGCGTCCGCCGGGTCCTCGCGAAGGGTGCGGAGGAACAGCGACGACATACGCAAAATCACGGGAGTCTCCAAAAAGCCTGAGAAAGATGGATGGAACAACGGACGTCACAGAGGATATCCGCCCCGCGACCATGCTCTCACCACGTTATCCACAGGTACGGCCGTGGCGCGGATGCAGCAAGCTGCTCGAAGACGTCACCGCACCAGCTGTCACCGGCGGGACACGGTAGGCGCCCAGGATCAGAACAGGATTGTCGCGAACGTCTCGATGGTCCGGAAGCCGACCCGTTCGTACGCCGCCCGGGCCGGTGTGTTGAAGGCGTTCACGTACAGCGTGACCACCGGCGCGATCTGCCGGGCCAGTTCGACCACCGTCGCCATCCCCGGCGCCGCCAGCCCCCGGCCGCGGAACTCGGGATCCACCCAGACCCCCTGGATCTGGCAGACGCCCGTACCCACCGATCCGACCTCGGCCTTGAACACCACCCGGCCGTCCTCGATCCGCGCGAACGCCCGCCCGGCCCGGATCAGCTCGGCCACCCGCGACCGGTAGAACGTCCCGTCCGGCCCGGTCTGCGGTGGTACGCCGACCTCCTCGGTGTACATCGCCACACAGGCCGGGTAGAGGATCGGCAACTCGACCGGCTCGACCACCCGGACCAGTGGATCCGGAGCGATGGCGGGCGCGTCCTCGATCACCATGAACGGCTGGTTGTCGCGGACCTCGCGGGCCGGCCCCCAGTGCGGTTCGAGAATGCTCCACAGCATGTCGACAGAACCGGCCGGCCCGAGGATCTGGAAGCAGTTGCGACCGCGACGCATCGCGTACGCCGCGAACGCTCGCAGCGCGGCCTCATCCGCGCCCACCGGCACCATGTTGCCGCCGGCATGGCACAGCGCCTCGAGTTCGCCCTTCTCGACGTACCCCCAGACCTCGGCACCCCGCCGCGGATCGAGTCCGGAGGCCTGCACCAGGCTGTCGACGAACACGTTGACGACCGGGTCGCGGGCGATCACGGCCCGCGCCGCCGCGAGGTCGCGAGGACCGAGAACCCGAACGCCCACGCGCAGAACCTAGCGGATGATCGTCTCTCAGGCGTGCCCCGGGTCGTACGCCGCGTCGTGCGCCGGGTCGTACGCCGCCGCGATCCGGCGCAACGGCGACGTCCACGCGACCACCACCGCGACGAACCCGAAAGCACCCATCACGACCATCGCGGTGCGGACGCCGTACTGGTTCCCGAGCAGTCCGCCGACGACAGAGCCCAGCGTCCAGCCCACTCCCCAGGACAGCATCCGGCCGGCCGTGTTGACCCGGCCGAGCAGCTGCTCGGGCGTCACCTGCTGCCGGTAGGAGATCGAGTTGACGATCACCAGCACGTACGCCGAACCCCACACGAGCAGTGCGAGGGCGGCAAGCCCCCAGCCCGGCATCAGCGCCGTGACGATCCCGAGCACCGCCGACATCGGCAGCGCGTAGAGCGTGATCGCGGCCGGAGCCATCCGCCTCAGCAGCCGCGGCAGGCCGAGCGCGGCGATCAACCCACCGATCCCCCACGCGCCCCACACGAGTCCGAACCGGACACCCGACGTACCGATGTGCAGGATCCGGTCACACCAGACCACCATCAGCGCAACGAATCCGCCGCCCGCGAAGGACTGCAGGCTGCCCACGATCGTCATCGTCCGCACACCGGGATGCCGGACGAGGAACCGCACACCCTCCCCGATGTCCGCGAACACCACCCGCGGCCGCAGGGGCAGCTGCCCGTCCCGCCGCTCCGACATCGCGCGCACGATTCCCCGTACGGCGACCGCTGACGCCACGAAGCTCAACGCGTCAAGCGCCAGCAGGCTGGCCGGATTCAGCACCGCCAGCGCCAGACCGGCCAGCGCCGGGACGAACAACTCGACCAGGCTCGACGCCGTCCAGACCGCCGAGTTCGCCTGCGCGACGCGAGCCCGGCCGACCAGCACCGGAAGCGCACCGAAGTTCGCCCCGTCGAAGAACGTGTAGACCGCCTGCACCGCGAACCCGACCACGAGCACCTGCCCGACGGTCAGTACGCCGAGCACGTGTGCAGCCGGGATCGACCCGATCAGCACCGCGTTGACCAGGTCGGCCGACACCATCACGCGTTGGCGATTCCAGCGGTCCGACAGGGCGCCGGCGAACAGACCGGTCAGCAGGTACGGCGCTGCCTCGAGCGCTGTCGTGAGAGCGGTCAGGAAGGTCGAACCGCTCATCCGGTAGACGAGCACCGGCAACGCGACCGCGGTGACCATCGACCCGATGATCGAGAACACCCGGGCCAGCCAGTACCGCCGGAAGTCCGGATCGTCACGCAGCCGCGCGGGCACAGTCGTCGTCATGCCGGGCACTCTGCAACTTCAAGCCGTCTGGAGGTCAAGGCTCATCCACATCAGGTCGTCGCCGAGATCGCGATCAGGGGTACCAACAGCATCGCCGAAACCGTTGGCCCGATAGAAGACGCTGGCCTTCATCCGTGCACCGCCACGATCTGCCCGTCCGGGTCCACCATCTCGAGACCGTCGTCCGTTCGCGTCGACTCGTACCCCGCCGCGGCGAGCCGCCGTTGCACAGCGTCCAGGTCTTCGGTGGTGGTCAACTCCAGCCGGACGGCGTGCTCCGCGCCCGGGCCGAAGTAGACCCGCTGATCGGTGCCGAGCACGGTGAGGAGTCGCTCCCACGCGGCTTGATCGGCGCCGAGCAGGCGTGGCGTGACCGACCACCGCTCGTCCGGGCGCGTCTCGTGGACCCTGTAGCCGTACAGGTCCTTGCTGCGCTCGTCGATCCACAGCTTCGTCCCGTCCGGGGCGGCTGCCGACAGTACGCGCCCGAATGCCTCGTCCCAGATCGTCGCGTCGTCGTACCCGGCGTTCTCCAGCGTCATCTTCAACTCGTCGATGTCCTCCGCCTCGAACGTCAGACTGGTGTGCCCGGGCGGAAGGCCGTTGTCACTGGTGGCGGCATCGTGCAGCGAGACCGCTCCACGGCCGGCCAGCAGGACCGCCCAGCCGCGGCGCTCCGACTCGATCCGCGCCTGCAGCCCCAGCGTCTCCAGGAACGCCCGCATCGCATCCACGTCCGCTGAGAACCGCAGCGGCCGGATCACCACGTCCTTCATCCTCGCGCCTCCCCGTGCTTGTCCAGGTACTCCGTCAGCGCCTGCTCCACCAGCGCGGACAGGCTCGCCGCCTCGTCGATCGCCTTGTGCTTCACCCGCCGAATCAGCTCGGGCGGCAGATACACGTTGAACTGCGCTTTCTTTCCACCCTCGTCGCTCATATCTAGGATGCTAGCAATCTAGGCAGCTACCAAGCAAGGGTCGCTTCGGAATGGGGCAGTCACAACGAGCCCGCCGGCGGATGCGAGGAGCGCATCCGCCGGCGGGCTGACTGCATTCAGACGACGGCGAGCAGGGCGTCGTCCAGTTCCTTGACCAGCTTGTGCTTGGGGCGGGCGCCGACGACGGACCAGATCACCTCGCCGCGGTGGAACAGCATCAGCGTCGGCAACGCCAGCACCCGGTAGCGGGACGGGATCGACGGGTTCTCGTCGGAGTTCAGCTTCACCACCGTCAGGTCGTTGCGCTCGGCATCGATCTGCTCGAGGACCGGCACGATCTGGTGGCACGGCGGGCACCACTGCGCCCAGAAGTCCACCAGTACGGGTTTGTCCGCGCGCAGCACCACGTCGTCGAAGGTCGTCTCGTCGACAGTTTGCAAACCACTCATAGTTGTCTCGTCCTCCAGCTCTCGGCATCGGCCAGGAGGTCGGTCAGCCGGGCCCGCAGCTCGGTGAGCTCGCTGATCCGCCGGTCCACGTCGGCGATCCGGGTCCGGTACGCGGTCAGCGACGCCGGGCACACGTCGGCCCGCTCGTTTCCGGCCCGTAGACACTCGATGAACGGGTACGTCTGCTCCGCGGTCAACCCGAGGGACAGCAACGCCTTCACCTCGCGGACGACGACCACGTCATCGGCGTCGTACGTCCGGTACCCGTTGGCCTCCCGCCGGGGCTTCAGCAGTCCCTGCGCCTCGTAGTACCGAACCGCCTTGACCGTCACTCCGGCCTCGGCCGCCAGATCACTGATCCGCATCCCGCCTCCTTCACCCCGACGCTAAACCTTGCCCCCAGGGTCAAGGTCAAGCCAGCATAATCCGCATGCTGCCCGGCAGGCCGTCGACATCGCGGGCGGCCCGGGCTCGGCTCGACTATCGAGGAGGTGCTGACCGCCGTACTCGAATGGCCGGCGTCTCAGGACACGTAGGCGGTGACCCACTCGCCCAGCACCTTCGCACTGGCGTCGACAAGGGCCGGCCAGTCGAGGGCGCTCTCGTCGGCCGAGTCGGAGACGTGTTTCACGACGCGCACCGGTACGCCGTACTGCTGGCACGCGTAGACGACGCCATACGCCTCCATGTCGACCAGGTGCGCCCGCTCCGCCAGCCGCGCCCGGATGACCGGATCGGTGACGAACACATCCCCCGACGCCAGCACGGTGCCGTCGCCGCCCTCGACCTGCAACGTCTCCCGCGGATCGAGCCCCAACGCCCGGACCGCATCCGCGTTGATGTCGTGATTGATCACCTGCGACGGCAGGTACAACCCCACCATCCCATGCCGCAACGCGCCGGTGGTCCCCACATTCAGCACCACCAGGTCCGTGGTGTCCCGCTCCCCCAACGCCCGCGCCGTGGCCACGGCTGCCGCAGTCTTGCCGACACCGGTCACCACGACCGGAATCCCCTCCGGCGCATACCGAGCCTCCCCGGCGACCGCACTGACCACCAGGTACTCGGCCATGTTCAGAGTGAACCCTTCGGCACGACCCATTCCACCGGCTGTCCGGTGACCTTCGCGATCCGGTCGTAGTCCTCGTCGTAGTGCAAGACCGTCAACCCGGCCACCTCAGCAGTCGCGGCGATGATGAGGTCCGGCAGGCTGAAATGCCGATGCTGACTCTTGGCCGCGAACTCGCGATGCACCTGCAGGGCCCGCTGCATCGCGTCATTGGTCACCTCGACCCAGCGTTGACCGTGGAGCGCCCCCCACAACGTTTCGTACCACTCCGGGTCGGGAGCGTTGTTGAGGTACTCGAGCGCCGTCAGCTCGCACGTGGCGAGTCTGCCCTCGACGAGCAACGACTGGAACCTCCGGAAGACATCCTCGGATCGCGACTGGTGAACGTAGACAGAAGTGTCAGCAAGGTAGACGGCCCCGGCCATCATGCGCTGCGGTCCTCCCTCGCACGTTCGGCCAGACCCTCTAGATCGCGACCACCTCCGTAGCGCCAGGCCTCAGCCGAACCGGAGAAGTCCATCGGCGCACTGGCGAAGATCTTGGCGATCTCCCGGCCCCGCCGTCGCACGGCGAGCTCCCGGAGCGCGCCGTTGATCGTCTCGACCTTGCTGTCGGTGCCCAGCTCGGCGCGAGCGGCCTCCAGCCACTCGTCGTTCACGTCCACGGAGATGCGCGTCATGGCATCAACCTTACACCAGAGACGACTTCAGAGATGCACCGAAGTCGGTCCTTGCGTTACACCAGAATCCCCGGCACTGGCGCACCATGTCGAAGCTCTACTGGATGTCTCAGCTGACGGTGACGGTGGGCTCGCCGCCTTCGACGGACTCGCCCATCTCTTCGGCGATGCGCATGGCTTCTTCGATCAGGGTTTCGACGATGGCCGACTCCGGGACGGTCTTGATGACTTCGCCCTTGACGAAGATCTGGCCCTTGCCGTTGCCGGACGCGACGCCGAGGTCGGCCTCGCGGGCCTCGCCGGGGCCGTTGACGACGCAGCCCATCACCGCGACGCGGAGCGGGACCTCCATCCCCTCCAGGCCGGCGGTGACCTGCTCGGCCAGGGTGTAGACGTCCACCTGGGCGCGGCCGCAGGACGGGCAGGAGACGATCTCCAGCTTCCGGTCGCGCAGGTTCAGCGACTGCAGGATCTGCAGGCCGACCTTGACCTCCTCGACCGGCGGCGCGGACAGCGAGACCCGGATCGTGTCACCGATGCCCTTGGACAGCAGCGCACCGAACGCGACCGACGACTTGATCGTGCCCTGGAACGCCGGCCCGGCCTCGGTGACGCCGAGGTGCAGCGGCCAGTCGCCGCGTTCAGCCAGTAGTTCGTACGCGCGCACCATCACGACCGGGTCGTTGTGCTTGACCGAGATCTTGAAGTCGTGGAAGTCGTGCTCCTCGAACAGTGACGCCTCCCAGACGGCCGACTCGACCAGCGCCTCCGGCGTCGCCTTGCCGTACTTCTGCAGCAGCCGCGGATCCAGCGACCCCGCGTTCACCCCGATCCGGATCGAGGTGCCGTGGTCCTTCGCCGCGGCCGCGATCTCCTTCACCTGGTCGTCGAACTTGCGGATGTTGCCCGGGTTCACCCGGACCGCCGCACAGCCCGCCTCGATCGCGGCGAACACGTACTTCGGCTGGAAGTGGATGTCCGCGATCACCGGGATCTGCGAGTGCCGCGCGATCTCCGGCAGCGCGTCCGCGTCGTCCTGGGACGGGCAGGCGACCCGGACGATGTCGCAGCCGGCCGCGGTCAGCTCCGCGATCTGCTGCAGCGTCGTGTTGACGTCGGCGGTCAGCGTCGTCGTCATCGACTGCACCGAGATCGGGGCGTCACCGCCGACCAGCACCTTGCCCACCTTGATCTGGCGGGTCTTGCGGCGCGGAGCGAGGGTCGGCGGCGGCAGCGCGGGCATGCCCAGGTTGATGCTCATGGGTCCTTTATCCGTTGAGGTGGTGCGTTATCCGTTGAAGAGCCGGATCGGGTTGACGATGTCGGCGATGACGAGCAGGACGCCCATCACCACGATCACACTGGCCGCGACGTACGCGAGCGGGAGCAGCTTGGCGACGTCGACGTACCCGGGATCGGGCCGGCCGAACAGCTTGGCGAAGCCGCGCCGGATGCCCTCCCAGATCGCGCCGATCATGTGCCCGCCGTCGAGCGGGAGCAGCGGGATGAAGTTGAACAGGGCAAGGAACAGGTTCAGCGAGGCGAGCAGCGAGATCAGGAAGGCGATCCGCTCGCCGCCGGTGAGCGACTGGTTCGAGGCGATCTCGCCGGCCACCCGGCTGGCGCCGACCACGCTCATCGGGCTGTTCTCGTCGCGGTCGCCGCCGACGATTGACTTGGCCACACCGATCAGCTTCTCCGGGAAGTTGCCGATCGCCTTGACCGTGGCGACGGTCAGCTCGCCCATCTTGTTGACCACGAACCCGAAGTCCTGCCGCTCGACCTTCATCTCCGGTGAGACACCGAGGAAGCCGACCGAGACGATCTTGTCCGACCCGGCCTCGTCGCGGACCTGGTTGATGATCGTGTTCGTCTGCAGGGTCTTCTGCTCACCGTTGCGCTCGACAACGATCGTCGCGTGCTTGTCGGTGTTGGCCCGGATCAGCGGGGTGAGCTGGTCCCAGCTGGTGATCTGGGTGCCGTTGAAGGAGACGATCTTGTCGCCGACCTGGAACCCGGCCGTCTTGGCCGGCGACACCTGGTCACCCGCCTCGCACTTGCGGTCGGCGCTCGCCTGGGAGGCCGGGATGACGCAGTCGGTGACGGTCGCGACGGTTGTCTGGGCCACAGTGGCGCCGTACAGCATGAACAGGCCGCCGAACAGCACGAAAGCGATCGCGACGTTGACCAGCGGCCCGGACGCCATCACGATCAGCTTCTTCCACCACACCTTCTGGTAGAAGAGCCGGCCGTTGTCCTCGGGCGAGATCGTCTCGTACTCCGCGTTCCGGGCGTTCTCGACCATCGACTGGATCGGGCCGGTGTTGGCCTTGCGGACCTTGGTCGGGTCGTCGCCCTTGGCCGGCGGCATCATCCCGATGATCCGGACGAACCCGCCGGCCGGGATCGCCTTGATGCCGTACTCCGTCTCGCCGCGCTTGGTCGACCACAGCGTCCGGCCGAATCCGACGAAGAACTGGGTCACCTTCATCCCGAACGCCTTCGCGGGCAGCATGTGCCCCAGCTCGTGCAGGCCGACCGAGATCAGGATGCCGGCCACGAACAGCACGATGCCGATGAAAGTGAGAAGCGCGGTCATGCCTTCGTGGTCTCCTGTACGCCTGTCAGCTGCCGGGCCCGGGCACGCGCCCAGTCGTCCGCGGCGAGTACGTCGTCGATGGACAGTTCCTCATACGAGGGTACGTCGTGTTCGGTCACGACCTGGGCCACGGTGTCGACGATCGCCAGGAACGGCAGCCGCCCGTCCCGGAATGCCTGGACACAGACCTCATTGGCGGCGTTCAGTACGGCGGGAGCCGTACCGCCTCGCTCACCGGCCTCCCGGGCCAGCTGCACCGCGGGGAACGCCTCGTTGTCCAGCGGCTCGAACTCCCAGGTGTTCGCGGTGGTCCAGTCACAGGCCGGCGCGACGTCCGGAATCCGGTCAGGCCAGCTGAGCGCGAGCGCGATCGGCAGCCGCATATCCGGCGGTGACGCCTGGACCACGGTCGAGCCGTCGATGAACTCGACCATCGAGTGCACGATCGACTGCGGGTGCACCACGACCTCGATCCGGCTCATCGGCAGCCCGTAGAGCAGGTGTGCCTCGATCACCTCGAGACCCTTGTTCACCAGGTTGGCCGAGTTGATCGTGATCACGGGGCCCATGTCCCAGGTCGGGTGGTTCATCGCCTGCTCCGGCGACACGTCGGCCATCTCGGCCCGCGACCGCCCCCGGAACGGACCACCGCTCGCCGTCACCACCAGACGCCGTACCTCGTCGGCCGTGCCGCTGCGCAGACACTGGGCGAGCGCGCTGTGCTCGGAGTCGACCGGGACCACCTGTCCCGGTTTGGCCCGGCGCGTCACCAGCGGGCCACCGACGACGAGGGACTCCTTGTTGGCCAGTGCGAGGGTCGTCCCCGCGTCGAGGGCCGCGAGCGTCGGCCGGAGCCCGACCGAGCCGGTGATGCCGTTGAGAACCACGTCACACGGCATCGCCGCCAGCTCGCTGGACGCGTCCGGGCCGGTGATGATCTTCGGGATCCGGAACTCGCCCTGGGCGTAGCCCTTGCGCTGCGCCTCGGCGTAGAACGCGAGCTGCAGATCCTGGGCCACCGTGGCCTTCGCCACACCGACCACCTCGACGCCGAACTCGAGCGCCTGCCGGGCGAGCAGCGTGACGTTGTCGCCGCCGGCGGAGATCGCGAGCACCCGGAACCGGTCCCGGTTCCGGCCGATCAGCTCCAGCGCCTGAGTGCCGACAGAGCCGGTCGAGCCGAGGATGACGACGGTTCGCGAATTCACGGCGCCATTGTCCCAGGTCGGCGGACTAGGTCGCGTCAAGGCTGCGGGGGAAGCTTCCGAGGCGGATGCGGCACCGCCCGGGGTCGTGAAGCACGAGCCCGTCGGACTCGTCAGCACACGCCCAGCTGAGCCTGCAGCTCAGTGTCTCGACAGCGGCTCTCCGGTACGGCGACTCGCGGTGTACCGCCGTGGTTTACCGTTGGCCGCTGTGTCGACGACCGTGTTGATCATCGAGAACGACCCCGGCAGCGGCCCGGGCAGCTTGCTCGGCTGGCTCGACGACGCGGGCTTCACTCCGGTCGTCGTACGCGCGTGGGCCGGCGAGCCGATCCCGCCCGGCGTCGACGGCCATGCCGCGCTGATCCTGCTCGGTGGTGGCATGCTGCCGGACGCCGATGACGCCTCGCCGTGGCTGAAGCCCGAGCGGGAACTGCTGCGGACGACGACCGAGCAGGATCGCGTACCGGTGCTGGGAATCTGCCTGGGCGCACAGCTGCTGGCGCACACGTTCGGCGGTGAGGTGCGCGGGAAGTACGGCCTCCCTGAGAAAGGCGTGACCGAGCTTCGCCTGCTGCCCGGTGCCGAGGACGACCCGTTGCTGGCCGGTCTGCCGGCCTCTGTGCGAGCGGTGGAAAGCCATCAGGATCAGATCACCCGGCTTCCGGCTGAGGCGGTGCCGCTCATGTCGAGCGAGCGCTGTCCGCACCAGATGCTGCGCATCGGCCGGAGTTGGGGCGTCCAGTTCCACCCCGAGGTGACCGCCGACCGGGTACGGCGCTGGGATCCTGACCGGCTGCGGTCCTGGGGGTTCGATCCCGAGGTGGTAACCGCGGAGGCGGATCGATATGAGGCCGAGCTGGAGCAAACCTGGTCGACGGTGTTCGGCCGGTTCCTGGGTCTGGCCGGCTGATCCGCGCGGACCGGGACCGGTAGCGGCGCTACCCTTGCGAAATGAGTCTGGAGCAGCCGCCGCCCGCCCAGCGGGCCTCTGACAGCGACCGCGAGCGTGCCGCCGCCCTGGTTCAGGAAGCGCACAGCGACGGGCGGTTGGACTTTCCGGAGCTGGACGAGCGGCTCACCCAGATCTACTCGGCCAAGACCCAGCTCGAGTTGCGCAACGCGACCGCTGATCTGGTCCCGGTCGCGCACGGCAGCAACGCCGCCGAGCTGACCATCCGGGCCAAGCACAGCGCGCAGAAGCGCGAGGGTCCGTGGACCGTCCCGGAGCGGGTGGTCGCGGTCGCCGAGCACTCCTCGGTCCGGCTCGACTTCACCGACGCGGTGGTGCGGTGGCCCGAGATCCATGTCGACGCGCAGGCCAAGCACAGCTCGGTGGTGATGATCGTGCCGGAGGGCTGGAGCATCGACCTCGACGCCGTCGACGTTGTCCACGGGACCACCCGGAACAAGGCCACCACTCCCCGAGCCGGCGGCGTCCGCCTCCGCGTCACCGGCCAGGCAAGACACGGCTCGATCGTCGTCCGCCACCCCCGCAAACGGCACTGGTGGTGGCCCTGGTACCGCAAGTGAACGAGCGCAGCGAGTGAACCAGACAACACAGCAGCCCTCGGCTCACTTGGACGGCGAGCGAAGCGAGTGAACCAGACAACACAGCCGGGTCGCTCCGGGATCTCGTCGTACCGGCTAGCGTGAGTGCTATGACGGCTTCGCTCGATCTTGTGGATGTGGACTCGTTGTTGACCGAGGACGAGGTCGACGTACGGGCGGCCGCCCGGCGGTTCGCGGATGAGCGGCTGCGGCCGTCACTGCCGGAGTGGTTCGAGTCCGCGAGTATTCCGGCCCGCGAGCTGGCGAAGGAGCTGGGGGCGCTCGGGTTCCTCGGGATGCACCTGACCGGGTACGGGTGCGCCGGCGTCGGTCCAGTCGCGTACGGGCTGGCCTGTCTGGAGATCGAGGCGGCCGATTCCGGGATGCGTTCGCTGGTGTCGGTGCAGGGGTCGCTGGCCATGTACGCGATCTGGAAGTACGGCAGCGAGGAGCAGAAGAACGAGTGGCTGCCGCGGATGTCCGCGGGCGAGGCGATCGGCTGTTTCGGCCTGACCGAGCCGGACTTCGGCTCGAACCCCGCCGGTATGCGCACCAACGCCCGGCGCGACGGCGACGACTGGGTGCTGAACGGCTCGAAGATGTGGATCACCAACGGCTCGGTCGCCGACGTCGCGGTGGTGTGGGCCCGGACGGACGACGGCGTGCGCGGCTTCGTCGTACCGACCTCGACCCCTGGGTTCTCGGCGCCGGAGATCACCCGGAAGCTGTCGTTGCGCGCGTCGGTCACCTCCGAGCTGGTGCTGGACGACGTACGCGTGCCCGCGTCGGCTCTGCTACCTCTGGCGCAGGGTCTGTCCGGACCGCTGGGCTGCCTGAACGAGGCTCGCTTCGGCATCATCTTCGGCGCCATGGGCGCGGCCCGGGACTGTCTGGAGACGGCGCTCGCGTACGCCGGTGCACGGACGGTCTTCGACAAGCCGCTGGCCGGCTACCAGCTGACCCAGGCCAAGATCGCCGACATGGCGGTCGAGCTGAACAAGGGCATCCTGCTCGCCGTCCACCTCGGCCGGCTGAAGGAGAAAGGGTCCCTGCGGCCCGAGCAGGTCAGTGTCGGCAAGCTGAACAACGTACGCGAGGCGATCGCGATCGCCCGCGAGTGCCGCACGATCCTGGCCGCGAACGGCATCAGCGGCGAGTACCCGATCATGCGGCACGCCAACAACCTCGAGTCCGTCCTCACCTACGAGGGCACCTCCGAGGTCCACCAACTGGTCATAGGCCAGGCCCTAACCGGCCACGCCGCCTTCCGC
This sequence comes from Kribbella sp. NPDC023972, assembly GCF_040639075.1. Classification (NCBI taxonomy): domain Bacteria; kingdom Bacillati; phylum Actinomycetota; class Actinomycetes; order Propionibacteriales; family Kribbellaceae; genus Kribbella; species Kribbella sp. NPDC023972. Next base: position 277,540 of record NZ_JBEZZH010000001.1, read on the forward strand.
TGAGACCGCACCAGCGCTCGGTCGGGGCGGCTCTCGGCCTGCGCGGTGCATGACTGATGGGGGCTTGGGTACTGAAAGTAAGCGGGGACTACAGACCGTCATACTGACACCCCGCTCCGTCGTCGTCTCCGCCCGCGGCGTTCCACGCCAGGAAGGAGCAATCATGAGGATCGGGGCCGGCATCGCGCTGACCGCCCTCGGCGCCATCATCGCCTTCGCCGTCCGCGACACGTCCGAGTCGCTCAACCTGACCGCGCTGGGCATCATCATCATGCTCGCCGGCGTCGCCGGCATCTGGGTGTCCTATCGCCTCGCCAACCCACGTGCGCGGGACGAGTTCACGGTGATCGACCCGTCGGTCGAGAAGCAGTACAACACGGACCCGCCGGAACAGGTGGCCACGCGGCAGATCGACGTCACGCCGAGCCATCTGCGCGAAGAGCGGCAGGATCAGGCGGGGAATCGTCAGACACGGCCTGGCTCAACGGCTTGAGCAGGTAGTCGCAGGGATCCGCGTGCGTGCGGACAACGTTGCCGTCGGCATCTTGTTCGGTCCAGGTGTCGATCACCTGGGGGCCGTCCCACGGCTCGTAGCCCAGGCGTTCATACAGCCGGCGGGCGCCGTGGTTGTCCAGGCCGACTGCCAAGCCGATCAGCGGCCGCGACCAACTGCCCGCGATCTCCTCGGCCGCCCGGATGATCGCCGTACCGACGCCCTGGTTGGGCACGAAGGCGTGCAGTGCGTTGATCTCGACCGGGTCGAGCGCCGCGCGGACTTCGGCGTAGTACGAGTGGTGCAGCAGCATCGTCTGGCCGACGATCTCGCCGTCGCGGCGCGCGAGCAGGAACAGGCCGTCACCTCGTTGCTGCGTTTCCCAGCGGGCGCGGAGGTGGTGCTGGGCGGCGGGGCCGGCCGCGGCGATCAACTGGTCGACCTCGGCCTGGGTGGCTGGGCTGATGTCCATCGACCGACCGTACGACGTGACTCACCGCCGGCTTTACCGCGTCCTACTTGGCGACTTCGGTGGCGCGGGACTCGCGGACGACGGTGACGCGGATCTGGCCGGGATAGGTGAGCTCCTCCTCGACCTGCTTGGCGATGTCGCGGGCCATCACCTGCGCGCCGATGTCGTCGACCGCGTCCGGTAGCACCATCACCCGGATCTCCCGGCCGGCCTGCATCGCGAACACCTTCTCCACCCCGTCGTGGTGCATCGCGATCTCCTCCAGCCGCTCGAGCCGCTGCACGTACGCCTCCAGCGACTCCCGCCGCGCACCCGGCCGGCCACCGCTGACCGCGTCCGCCGCCTGGGTCAGCACCGCCTCGACGGTCCGTACCTCGACCTCGTTGTGGTGCGCCTCGATGCAGTGCACGACGTCGTCGTTCTCGCCGTACTTGCGGGCCAGCTCCGCACCGACGATCGCGTGACTGCCCTCGGACTCGTGCGTCAGCGCCTTGCCGATGTCATGCAGGAACGCACCGCGCTTGCACAGCTTCGGATCCAATCCGAGCTCGGCCGCCATCATCCCGGCGATGTGCGCCGACTCGATCAGGTGTTTGAGCACGTTCTGCCCGTACGACGTCCGGTACCGCAACAGGCCCATCGTCCGGGCCAGCTCCGGATGCAGGTCGGTGATCCCGACCTCCGCCATCGCGTCCTCGGCGGCGCGCTCGCACAGCTCGGCAACCTCACCCTTGCTGCGTTCGTAGATCTCCTCGATCCGGCTGGGGTGGATCCGCCCGTCCAGCACCAGCGAATCCAGGGTCAGCCGCGCGGTCTCCCGGCGTACCGGATCGAAGCAGGACAGCAGCACGGCCTCGGGGGTGTCGTCGATGATCAGGTTGACCCCGGTGGTCTGCTCGAACGACCGGATGTTGCGGCCCTCGCGGCCGATGATCCGGCCCTTCATGTCGTCGCTCGGCAGATGCACGACCGACACGACCGACTCGCTGGTCTGCTCCGACGCCAGCCGCTGCACGGCCCCGGTGATGATCTTGCGGGCCTTCGTCTCGCCCTCGTCCAGCGCCTGCCGCTCGATGTCGCGGACGATCGTGTGCGCGTGCCGCTTCGCCTCGGCCTCGATCGACGCGACCAGCTCGGCCCTCGCCTGCTCGGTGGTCAGGTTCGCGACGCCTTCCAGGATCCGGCGGCGCTCGTCCTCGAGGTCGCGGATCTCGGCCTTGCGGCGGTCCAGCTCGGCCAGCTGCGCGGTCAACTCGGTCTGCCGCTCCTCGATCGAGCGGTGCTGCTCGTCGAGCCGCTCCTCACGCTCGGTCAGCCGGTGCTCACGGCGTTCCATCTCCAGTCGTTGCTCGCGCAAGTCGTCCCGGATCAACTGCGCCTCTGACTCTGCTTCCCGCCGTACGTCGGACGCCCGCTGCTCGGCCTCCCGACGTACCTCCGACGCCCGGTCCTCCGCGGCCCGGCGGATCTCCTCGGCCCGCTGCTCGGCGGCCTCGGCCCGGACCCGCAGTACGGCGGCCTCCTCCTCGGCCTGGCGTCGTACCAGCTCGGCCGAGGACTTCGCGGCGGCGGTGATGCCGGCGGCTTCGAGCTCGGCGGCCGCTGATCCCTCGGCGGCTTTGCGGCGGGAGAGGGTGAAACCGATCCAGGCCAGCAGCCCGGCGATCAGCAGTCCGATCAGAGACAGCCCGACTGACGTAGACGTCATCGGCGTCTCCCCTCTATCGAGTCACGCACCGGGCGGGACTTTGGCGTCGGTCGAAGGGATTCGCCACTGGGGCGGCCGACTGACGGTACGGCTGACCGCACCACCGGCGTACGGCGGTGCGCTGGTCCGTCCGTTGCGGCGGTACCGCTCGGCTCGTCTGTGCCGGCGACCCCTGGGTGTGCGCCACCCAGGCACGTGCTCATGGCCGCCACCGTCGAACCGCGGTGCCGTCTATCCGACGGCGCTGCGAGTCGCCGTCTTCAGTCCTCAGCTCGGTCGAGCGTGGTGTCGTGTCTTGTCTCCGGCCTTGCGGCCGGTGATCAACCGGCCCGCCGGTGCTATAACCGCCACCGTCAGGTGGAGTGATCCCTTACTGATTCCGAGGCTAGGCGTGCCCCACCACCCGGTCAAGACGGACACTCCCACCCCACCCCACCCATCACACAGGGCCCCGAACTCAACCACCTCCGTCACCCTGCGACCCCGTCGCACCAGCAGACCACCACCCCCACTGGTCCACTCCAGAATCTCACCCCGCAACAAAGTCCCGAACCACTCCAGCCAGCGCGACCACCAACCCACCAGCAGTCAGCAACACCGTGACCCGCTCATACCCCGACTGCGCCGCACTGGCTGCCCTAGCCTGATCCGTCTGCGGCGGAGGCTCCGATCGGGCAACCACCCCGACGAAGTCGTCCCGCGGCCACATGAAGGTAGGAAGCCCGGCAAACCTCGCACCACGAACGAGGCGAGGCAGCCCGCGTTTGAGTCCGCCATGGTGCTCACAGGTGCCCAACGTCCCATGGACTCCCAGTTGACACGGCCGATGCTTGCGGGTCTCGACCCGGCAACGGGTGCGGCGCAGAAATCCGAAGTACGCCATGAGAAGAGCTGCAAGCACGAATGCCGTCGGCCAGTCTTGCGCGTAGGCGGCGAGGCCGATGCTCGCAGTCATCAGCCAGCCCCAATGCCGGAATCGCGCCGACCGCCTACCCCTACGCCGCGACCGTCCCATGCCACCCTCCCCTGAGGATGACACTCTAAATTCGGCCGACTACTCAATGCGACGAGTATCGGCGGGTCGCCTTGACATCAGCAGATGACACTGCATCGACTCCCGTCCCGCGCTGGGCAGAGCGGTGCATCCGGCCGGTCCGACTCTCTCGGACCGGGCGCGGCGATCCGAGGACTACTCTCGTGAACCGGGGAGGCCTTCCTTCGAGGGAGCCGGCTGGCCTGTCACAGTCCCGCCAGTCTCAGCGCCTTCCGGGCGCGAGCCGGCTGAGCTTGCCGGCTCAGTGGACGGGTCCGGCGCTTCTCCGCCTACCACTGCTCCCGGAGCAACGCCACCACCGGGCTCGGGCACATTACCTTCGGTCTGACCCGAAGTTCCCGCCTGCCCCTCAGCCTCCGGAGCTCCGTCACCAGGACCCGACTCGGCCTCCGCCTCAGCACTCGCGGTCCCACCAGTCGCGGCTTCACCACCAGGCGTTCCGGCCTCACGACCAGCGGTTCCGGCGTCACCACCAACACGCCCGGCCTCACCACTCGCAGCCTCACCACTCGCAGCCTCACCGCTCGCAGCCTCACCGCTCGCAGCCTCACCGCTCGCAGCCTCACCAGTCGCGGCGGCATCGACGGAGCTCGCGGCCTCGCCGCCGGCGCTCGCGGACTGCTCTCCGGTTGGAGCCCCGCCCGCCGGCTGCCCGCCGGCCGAGGTCGCCTCGCCACCTGCGGATTGCTCCCGGCCGGCCGAACCCTCGGCTCCCGCCTGCCCCGGCTCGGTGCCGGCGGTCGGCTCAGGCGGCTGGGACGACTCGGAGGACTGTGAATCGACGTAGGTGCCGACCTTCTGCTGCATCGCGTCGACCTTCTCCGCGTACTTGCCGCCGGTCTGCTTGTCGATCAGGTCACCCGCCTTCTCCACGCCGGCCTTGATCTTGTCCGGGTTCTGCTTGACGACGTTCCGGAGCCAGTTCTTCGCCTGTTCCTGGAATTCGCTCATTGCACCCTCCGCGGTGTCAGGGGCGGATCGACCGAAAATGCCAGCCTACGGACCGGCCCAAACACCGGTCCTACTTCGGATCACACACCGTCGCACCCCACCCGTCAACGCCCCTCGCCGTACGGCGGCCTCCCGGCCAGCGCCAGGCTCGTCGGCGTCGAGTGATCGCCGTAGTCAGCGGGTCGCCCTTCGAACAGGACGGTGCCGCCGTGCCTGCCCGGCCCCGGACCCAGGTCGATCAACCAATCGGCTTGGCGGATCACGTCCAGGTTGTGCTCGACAACGACGACCGTGTGGCCGTGCTCAACCAGGCTGTCCAGTACCTCCAGCAGCGTGTCGATGTCATCCAGATGCAGCCCGGTCGTCGGCTCGTCGAGCACGTACGTCGTGGGCTCCTCGGCCTGCCGTAGTTCCTTGGCAACCTTCACGCGCTGACACTCACCACCCGACAATGTGTTGAGCGACTGCCCCAACCGCAGGTACCCCAGCCCGACGGCGGCAAGCTGCCGTAGCGCCCGCGCGATCCGCGCGTCCGGCAACTCCTCGATCGCCTGGTCGATCGTCAGTTCGTCGACGTCCGCGATCGAGTGCCCATTTACTGTGTACGCGAGAACTTCCGGAGTGAACCGCCGTCCTTGGCAGGTCTCGCACACGACCTCCTGCCCCTCCATGAAAGCGAGGTCCGTGTAGATGACCCCGAGTCCCTTGCAATCCGGGCACGCCCCCGCCGAGTTGGCACTGAACAACCCGGCCGGCACATTGTTGTACTGGGCAAACAACTTCCGGATCGCCGGAGCGATACCGGTGTACGTGACCGGCGTCGAGCGACGGTTGGTGCTCACCGGCTTCTGATCGATCACCACCGCGGAGCCCTGAGCAACCAACTCCTGTGCCAGGCTCGACTTGCCCGACCCGGCGACGCCCGTCAGGACAGTCATCACACCGGTCGGGAAGTCGACCGTCACCTTCTGCAGGTTGTTGCGCCTGGCATCCTTCACGGTCAGCTTCCCGGTTGCCTGACGCGGTCTGAGCTTCGCCGGCCGCTGCCGGGCCAGCGCCCTCCCGGTCGGCGTACCGGCTTCCTGGAGCTCGGCAAAGCTCCCTTGGAACACGAGCCGCCCACCGGCCGCACCCGCGCCCGGGCCGACCTCGACGACCAGATCCGCGTGGCGCATCACGGCCGGGTCGTGTTCGACCACGAGCACGCTGTTCCCGCTCTCGCGCAGCCGCTCGAGCAGCTTGATCATCGAGTCGACGTCGGTCGGATGCAGGCCGACGGTCGGCTCGTCCACGACGTACGTCAGCTCGGTAAGGCTCGACCCGAGGTGCTTCACGGTCTTGATCCGTTGTGACTCGCCGCCGGACAGCGTGGTCGTTGCCCGCGACAGGGACAGGTAGCCGAGGCCGATGGTGACCATCGCCTCGAGCCGTGCCGTCAGCGCCGCCACGGCCGGTACGACGCTCGCCGCGTCGATGTCACGGACGACGTCGAGCAGTTCGGTGATCTCGAGTCGCGACAGCTCACCAATGGTGCGTCCGAGGACCGTCGCCGTACGCGCGGCCTCGTTGAGCCGATCGCCCGCGCAGTCAGGGCAGATCTCGGCACGCGTGAATCTGCGAATGGTCTCCTGCTTCCGTTCCGACAGGTTGTCGGAGGTGTGCAGGTAGATTCGCTCGAAGCGCTCGACCACGCCCTCGTAGTCCTTCGGCGGCTTCCGACCCAGGTCGGCTGCGGCTTGTCCGCCGTACAGCAAGGCCTCGCGTTCCGACTCGGTCCAATCTCTGAGCGGAGTGTCGACGTCGAACGTGCCGATGTCGGCGTACTGGCTGTACCAGTAGCCACCATTGCCGAATCCCGGCAGCAGGATCGCGCCGGCGGCGAGTGATTTGCTCAGATCCAGGAACTTCTCGACCGCGCTCACGACCACCTCACCCAGCCCGGAGCAGGTCGGGCACATACCGACGGGATCGTTGAAGGAGAAGTGGTTCGACTCGCCGACGTACGGCGTACTGAGCCGGGAGAACAGCAGGCGGAGGTAGGTCCACGCGTCGGTGATCGTACCTACTGTCGACCGCGCGTTGCCGCCGATGCGGCGCTGGTCGATCACGATCACCGGCGTCAGGCCGTCGATGTGTTCGACGTCGGGGCGCGTCCACTTGGGCAGCCGGTTGCGCGCGAACGGCGGGAACGTCTCGTTCAACTGAAAGCCCGCCTCCGCGGCGATCGTGTCGAAAACCAGTGACGACTTACCCGACCCCGACCTGCCGACGAACACGACCAGCTGATTGCGCGGTACGACGAGGTCCAGCCCGTCGAGATTGTTGGTCCGGGCCCGGTGAATGGTGATGCTTCGGTCAGCCATGCGTACGACGGTATGCGCAGATGTGGCCGGATTCTGGCCGCATTTGCTGGCATCATGGCGACATGGCGGACGTCACCGCACGCATGCTGGCTCTGCTGTCGACCTTGCAGACTGGGCGGTCGTTCAGCGGGGACGAACTGACCCGGCGTTTGAACGTCAGTCCGCGGACGCTGCGGAGGGACGTGGATCGGCTGCGCGGGTACGGCTACCCCGTCGAGACTCAACCCGGTCCAGGCGGTTACTACCGCCTCGCCGCGGGGCGCACGTTGCCACCACTCGTCCTGGATGACGACGAAGCTGTGGCGACGCTCCTCGCCCTGGCCTCACTTGCCGCGGTCGGCCCCGCCGACCCTTCGACTGAAGGTGGCATCGATGACGCGGCGTTGCGTGCCTATGGCAAGGTCGACCAGTTCCTGCCCGCCCGCCTTCGCGGCCAGGTGGTCTCCGTCCGCTCCAGCCTCGAGACCAGTCCACAGCCCGCGCCCAAGGTCACCGCGGATCAACTCGCCCTCATCGCGGAGGCCATCGCTCACCAGGAACTGATCACCTTCTCGTACATGAGCGCCCGCGGCCGGCAGGCGATCCGCCGGGTCGAGCCGTATCGGCAGATCCACCACCTGCTGCGCTGGTATCTGCTCGCCTGGGATCTCGACCGCGACGACTGGCGGGTGTTCCGTCTCGACCGCATTAGCGACGAGCGCCGTACCAACACTTACTTCGCCCCACGCCCACTGCCCGCCGAGTCCGCGACCGCCTATCTCCGCCAGGGACTCAACAAGTCCAAGCAGGAGGTCACCCTGATCATCGACGCACCGATCGCTGCCGTCATCGATGCTCTGAAATACCAGGACGCCGAGATTCAGCCGGTCGACGACGACCACACCAGCGTCACAGTCGCCCTCGACACCTGGCAGTGGCTGATCCTCAACCTCGCATTCCTGGACGCCGACTTCCACTTCACCCCAGGCGCCCCCTTCACCACCGCCTGCCGCGCCTTCGCCCACCGCCTCCTCAACGCCACCACCTAACAAACCCCACTGAACGAACACCGACGATCTCCTGACCACGCCCGCCGTCGAGATCCCCTACACCGGCTCGACAGCGTCAGGCCAAGGGCCTAGTCGCGGTGCAATTCCTTCGCCGACTCACAGCCGTGAAGTCGCCAAGCTACTCGCAGTCGAGCTGCGCCTTCGCCAGCCGTACCGGCCCAAAGACGGGCCAACCTGTACCGGCTCGACAGCGGGGAGCCGCGGGACCTACTCGCCGTCCAGGTGCGCCTGCGCCAGTTGCCGGCCCAAACATGAGCCGTCGAGGTGTCCCGTCACCGGCTCGCAACGGCGAACGCGCGGGACCTACTCGCCGTCGAGGTGCGCCTTCGCCAGCTCTTTCGGCGCAAAGATGAGCCAGCCGTCGAGAAGCGCTTCCCGCAGGACGGGCTCCGAGACCTTGTCGAGCTCGATGAGTACGGCGGCATAGTTGTCGAAGTGCGGGATCGTGAAGAATCCATCCGTCTCCCGTGCCGCGAGCACCGCTTCCTTCTCGGCAAGATCCTCCACCCGGACCGCCAGGATCTGCCCATCCGGCGGGGTTTCAGCTCCGAAGCGCCGCAGATCCGCCTTACTGAACGGGCGTTCCCACGCGTACGCCTTACCAGCGACCGCCCACGTCCGGTTGCCATACCGCGTCGTCTCCACCGTCTCCGGCAACCTCGCGACCAACCGCTCCACATCATCGAACGTCGCCACGACGGTCACGCTACTCGACAGCCATCCCCCGGCCGAGCAACAAACACCTTGGCACGCCGACGCGACGACGCCGCCTGGGGATGCCCAAGTGCCAGCGTGTTCAACGCACCAAACTCCCCCGAGAGTCAGCACATTGACACCATCACCTTCAAACGTTGGTGGCCCGAACCAGCCGGCGAGCAGCAGCCGTCGAACACCATGACCGGCGCATCCGCGATCCCACGACCCCAACCGCCGTACCGTCCGCCGTCCGGGTCCTGTCCGCCCGGCCGTCCTCTCCCGGCAGCGGTCTCGCGCCACGACTGCAGGCGGCATCCAACCAGCCAACTGTGGGTTCCTGAGCCGCCTCACCCGCTGGTCAACAGCCCCGAAGAAGTCGCTCCCGCTCCTGCTCTCAGGAGCAACCAGCCCAACCAGACCCAACAACGCGGAACCAGGGACTCACATCCGACAACCCACCACCCGCACCACCCCAGCAACACACCCCATTCAACCCGGACCCGACCCACACCGCAGGAACCAGCGACACTTACGGCCGAGCAGACAAACCTCAGGAAGTCACCGCACCCACCCAAGCCTGCCGAACTCCACCGGACGAATCAGCCGGACTCGCACCGACAAGGCCACACACTCAAACTCTCAGGAACTCGCCGGACTCCACCTGATGTGGTCGGACTTCGCGCCGAGAAGGAGTGGGCTCGCTTGCGAGGGGTTCAGTCGGGTTCGAGGCCGGAGGGGTCCAGAAGGGGAAGTTCTTCGTGCGAGGCGGAGAGTTCTTGTTTGACCACGGTCATGGCCAGGCCGCCGGGGTACCCCTTGCGGGCGAGCATGCCGAGGAGCCGGCGCATGGCGACTTCGCGATCCAGGGAGCGCATGGACTTGAGCTTTCGGCGTACCAGAGCGCGAGCGGTCTCCTCCTCCTGCTCCGGATCCAGCTCATCGAGCGCGTCGCGGGCCAGTTGGTCGTCCACTCCGCGGCGGCGGAGCTCCTGGGCCAGCGCCCGCTTGCCAAGACCGCGCCCACGGTGTCGAGACTCGACCCACGCATTCGCGAACGCGGCGTCATCGATCAACCCAACCTCGGTAAACCGATCGAGCACCTCGTCGGCCACGTCGTCCGGGATCTCCCGTTCAGCAAGCAACCCAGCCAGTTCGGCGCGCGTACGCGGCTGACCCGTCAGCTTGTCCAGCAAGATCGTCCGAGCCACCGAATGCGGATCCGCCACGCCATCGACCGCGGGATCCGCCGGCCCGTCCGGCCCCTCCGCCGTACGCCGCCTCCCCCGCCGCGACCCCCCGAACTGCCGCCGCGGCACCCCTGCACGCCGACTCCCACCCGCAACCCCGCCCTGACCTCCGAACTGGCCGCCGCGAGCCGCATCATCTTCGTCAGGTTCGCGCAGCTCACTGCCGCCCCGGCCTGGTGCCAGCTCCCGAGTCTCTTTCCCAACTCCGGCGTCAGCGTGACGCCTACCCTCAGCCGAAATGCTGTCTCCAGCCGAAGTCCTGCCTCCGCGCGCAGGCTTTATGTCTGCGCCCACCCCACCCCCAACTCGCGCCTCAGCCTCGGCGTCAGCCGCAGGTCCGCCCCAGTGGCCAGCCTCCGGAAGCTGATCCGCCCCAACCGCCGCACCCCCGGCATCAGCCCCGCTGCCCCGCGCACCGTCAGCATCCGAATCAGCCAGGTGTGCCGACCGCCCTCCCCCGACCGCTGCAGGGCCGGCTGAATGGGTCGCGTCCACGCCAGCGCGAGCCGACTGGTCGGTCCCGTCCATTGCAGGCCGAGCTGGACCGGCCGCGTCCACGCGGGCCGGCTGCTCGGTCGCGCCCACAGCAGGCCGAGCTGGATCGGCCGCGTCCGCGGCAGGCCGAGCTGGATCGGCCGCGTCCGCGGCAGCGCGAGCTGACTGGTCAGTCGCGCCCACAGCAGGCCCAGCTGGACCGGCCACGTCCACGCCAGCGCGAGCCGACTGGCCAGTCGCGCCCACAGCAGGCCGAGCTGGTTGGTCGCTTGTGTCCGTGCCAGCGTCTGGGTTCGCTTTGGGACGCCGTGGTTGGTACTGCGTATGGTCGGCCGCTTCGTCGTCCGGGTCCGCCCACGGATCGACGGACTTCGAGTGCGCCCCGCGGCCCCCGGTCACCTCTGAGGTCGGCCCCTCGTCAGCCGCAAAGGCCCTCGCGGCCGCCAACTGATCCTCAGAACTCGCGGCTCGTCGGACGCCGGCGGCACGGCGACCAGCACGTCCCGAATCGGTGGAAGCGTCGGCCGCGACGTCGCCCCAAGGATCCGCAGACCCGGAAGCTCGTCCGGCTGCGCCGGTACGGCGACCAGTGCGGCCAGACTCGGTGGAGTCCTCGGCCGTGGCTTCTGCCCAAGGATCCGCAGACCCCGCAGTTCGACGGATACCGCCCGTACGGCGCCTGGCACGACCCGACTCGGCCGAGACGTTGTCTTCGGGTTCGTCCCAGGGATCCGTGGTGCCTGGAGTTTGCCGGATTCTGCCGACACGACGGCTGGGGCGGCCCGACTCGGAGGGCTCGTCAGAGGTGACGTCCTCTGCCCAAAGGTCGTCGTTGCTCGCACTGCGCCTGACGCTGCCGGCGGTGTGGCGGGGCCTTGAGTAAGGGGCGCCGGGTACGGCGTCGTCCTCCACCGCTTGTGGATCGGCGGAGGCGCCTGCGCCGCTCTGTCGCCGACGCGGGCTGCGCACGGAGCCGTCGGTGGGTGAGGGGGTCGCACCTGGGCCCTGGGCCAGGAGGGCTCGGGCCAGGGCCAGTCGGTCGTCATGGGGTAATGACAGTGCCGCGGGGGCAGCGTCTTCGACGGAGTGCCGAGGATCGCTGCCGCCCGCGGGGGGTCGATCAGAAGTCGACATCGACCTCGGCCGTGGCGGCCTCGTCGGCCGGCTGGTCCAGCGTCGGACCGATGCCCATCTTCTCCTTGATCTTCTTCTCCAGCTCGTTGGCCAGATCGGGGTTGTCGCGCAGGAAGTTCCGCGCGTTCTCCCGGCCCTGGCCGAGCTGGTCGCTCTCGTAGGTGAACCAGGCGCCGGCCTTGCGGACGAAGCCCTGCTCCACGCCGAGGTCCAGCAGGCTGCCCTCACGGCTGATGCCCTGGCCGTAGATGATGTCGAACTCGGCCTGCTTGAACGGCGGGGCAACCTTGTTCTTCACGACCTTCACCCGGGTCCGGTTGCCGACCACGTCGCTGCCGTCCTTGAGCGACTCGATCCGGCGCACGTCCAGCCGGACCGAGGCGTAGAACTTCAGCGCCTTACCACCGGTCGTCGTCTCCGGTGAGCCGAACATGACACCGATCTTCTCGCGCAACTGGTTGATGAAGATCGCCGTGGTGCCGGTCCCGCTGACCGCTCCGGTCATCTTGCGCAGCGCCTGGCTCATCAGCCGGGCCTGCAGGCCGACGTGGCTGTCGCCCATCTCGCCCTCGATCTCGGCCCGCGGCACCAGCGCGGCCACCGAGTCGATCACGACGATGTCGATCGCGCCGGAGCGGACCAGCATGTCGGCGATCTCCAGCGCCTGCTCACCGGAGTCGGGCTGCGAGACCAGCAGCGCGTCGGTGTCGACGCCCAGCTTCCGCGCGTAGTCCGGGTCGAGCGCGTGCTCGGCGTCGATGAAGGCTGCGATACCGCCGGCCCGCTGAGCGTTCGCGACCGCGTGCAGCGCGACCGTCGTCTTACCCGAGGACTCAGGGCCGTAGATCTCCACCACCCGGCCGCGGGGCAGACCACCGATCCCGAGCGCGATGTCGAGCGAGATCGAGCCGGTCGGAATGACCTCGATCGGCGCCTTGCCCTGCTCGCCCAGGCGCATCACCGATCCCTTGCCGCACTGCCGCTCGATCTGCGTCAGCGCGGTCGCCAGCGCCTTCTCGCGATCCGCCGCCGCGCGCTCCGCACTCGCTGCACCAGCCATGTGACTGCCACCTGACCCATCTGCTTATCGGGGCCGCCATCCCAGCCGCCCAGAGGAAATCCTTGTCGCCAGAGAAGGTACGGGTTACCTCGGACAGTTTTCGTCGCCACCTGAAAGCTGTGGACAACTCGACCCTCCGGCGCACCTTCTGGAGTCCAAACTATCCCGAACACGTGTTCGAATCACAACCTGACACGCCGAGGTTGCCCTGACAACCATCCTGGCCCGTCGACTCCCTACGCTTGCGGCGTGGCAGACCGTCCAGACGTCCCCGACTCAGCCGTCGTCCTCGCGCTCAGCCGGGTCGAGTTCGGGATCGATTCCGTACTCGACGCGCTCCGTACCCAGGACCCGTTCGGCATCCGCAGCATCCTCAGCGACTACTCCGCCCAGGAGCAACCCAATCTGGCCGAGAAAGGCCTGATCCTGGCGATCGACCGGCTGCTGAAGATGAAGGTGCCCGGCCACGCCGAGTGGCCGTCACTGCCGCTGGCGGAGCGCTGTGACTGGTGGGTCGAGCGGCTCGGCGGGTTCGCCGCCGTCGTCGCGGGTCTCCCCCGCATCAGCGGTGCCGCCGCCGACCGGCTGCCCATCAAGGACACCCTCGGTGCGGCCGTCCAGGCCATGGTCATCGGCGCGGTCTGCCGCGAGTACGGCGTCGAGGCCCATGCCGACCGTACGGCGGTCATCGCACGCGTGCTCACGGACCGGCCGATCACGCCGGACGACGTACTCAAGTACGACGACCCCACCGCGGCCGGCGAGGACATCGCCAAGCAACTGGGACTCGGCGACGAGTCGGACGAGGCAGGACTGCGCAAGGGGGTCCGGCTGGTCTGGCGGATCAGCAAGCTGTTCGGTGGGCTTGGCAGGTCTTCGAGGAACGCCCACGCGGGAGTCTGGGTGCCAGGTTCATCGGCAAGCTCCCCGCCATCGGAGTGGTCGGCGGCTTCTTCGACGAGCGCAAGGGCATCCGTAAAGCGGCATACGCGGCCGCGGAGCTCCTCACCAGCAGCGCCTTCCGGGTGAAACCTGTCTGAGCACCGGGCAGGGCTGGGATGATCTCCGCATGACTGGGATCGTCATCGTGAGGGCGGACGAGAGTTGGCCGGCGCAGTACGAGAAGACCGCACGGGTGGTGAGCGACCTGCTCGGGGAGACGGCGCAGCGGATCGACCACATCGGGTCGACGTCCGTGCCTGGGCTGGCCGCGAAGGACGTCCTCGACATGCAGGTCACCGTCGAGACGGAACCGGAGCTGGATGACGTGGTGGAGCGGATGACCGCGGCCGACTGGGAGCTCCGCCCACCCAGGCGGGATCATCCGGTGCCTGGCCTGCCCGCCGACGACCTGCAATGGGTCAAGCGCCTGGTGGTGGAGCCGATGTACCGACGGCGGGTGAACCTGCACATCCGCGTCGCCGGGCGGGCCAACCAGCGCTATGCGTTGCTGTTCCGCGACTACTTGCGCACCCACCCCGAGACTGCTGCGGCGTACGGCGAGTTCAAGCGCCGGGCGGCGGCACTGCCGATCGAATCGGTCGGGGACTATGCCGACCTGAAGGACCCGGTCTGCGACCTCATCTATCTTCCCGCGGAAGAGTGGGCAGCCCGCACCGGCTGGACGCCCTGACCGACCGGGCAGCGAGACGCAGCGTGAGCGCACTACTACAGAGGGATCGTTGACCCTGTCCGGTGCGGCCCGTCAGGCTGGACCGGGGGGTGCGTCGTGGACAGTCCGACGTACGGGCGGGCGTCCCTCCAGGGGGCGTGGTCGCGGTGGGTGGAGCAGGTCGGCTGGCGGCGTTGCCGTGCGGCAAGGTGTCAAAGTGGATCGTGCTGGCGCTGTGGATCGTCGCCATGGCGGCGTCGTTCGGTCCAGCAGGCAAGCTGACTGGTGCTCAGGAGAACGATGCGGTGTCCTGGCTGCCGGGCAAGGCCGAGTCCACCGAGGTACTGAAGGCGACCGAGCAGTTCTCCTCCGCCGACGAAATCCCTGCCGTGTTGGTGTACGAGCGATCGGCCGGGATCACCCCTGCTGACCAGCAAGCGGTGGCACGACACGTGACGCAGTTCTCGCAATTGGAGGACGTCGACCGCGAGGTGGTCGGGCCGATCCCGTCCAAAGACGGCAAGGCGCTGCAAGTGCTCGTACCGATCAACGCCGGTTCCGGCGGCTGGGAGACACTCGGCGAGCGAGCGGATGACATCAGGCACGTGGCAGCCGATCGCCCGGATGGCATGTCGTTCCATCTGACCGGACCCGGTGGCTTCGCGGCTGACTCGCAGGAGGCGTTTGCGGGTATCGACGGCAAGCTCCTGTACTCCGCCGCAGCCGTGGTGATCATCATCCTCTTGCTGACGTACCGCAGTCCTGTGCTCTGGTTGCTGCCGCTGTTCTCCGCCGGGGTAGCTCTGTTCGCCGCTCAAGCGGTCATCTACTACCTGGCGACTGAGGCCGACCTGACGGTCAACGCGCAAAGCGCCGGCATCCTCACAGTGCTCGTATTCGGCGCTGGGACGGACTATGCCCTGCTCCTGGTGGCCCGCTATCGCGAGGAGCTCAGGAGACACGAGGACAGGCACGAGGCCATGGCGTTCGCGCTGCACCGGTCCGGCCCGGCGATCATCGCGTCCGGGTCCACTGTGGTCGCAGGCATGCTCTGCCTGCTGCTCGCCTCGATGAACTCGACCCGTGGCCTCGGACCGGTCGCAGCAGTCGGCATCGTCATCGCACTGGCCGCCATGTTGACTCTGCTGCCCGCATTGCTGGTCATCTGCGGTCGCTGGGTGTTCTGGCCGTTGCGGCCGACCTATGGCTCGGACGACCACACCGAAACGAGCGTGTGGGGTCGCATCGGGCGAAGGATCGCCGTACGACCGCGCCTGACCTGGATCACCACCACCGTCGTACTGGCCATCGCGGCACTCGGCATGCTGCGGCTGGACGCGAACGGACTCAGCAACGAGGAGTCCTTCATCGGTACGCCGGAATCCGTGGTCGGCGAGAAGATCCTGGCAGCCCACTTCCCGGCCGGCGCGGGCAACCCGCTGGTCGTGGTGAGCAACGCCGACAAGGCAGCAGAGGTCCGTACGGCGATCGCCTCGACGCAAGGTATCGCCGCAGTGGCCGAGCCACGCGTATCCGGTGGACTGGCCTATCTCGAGGGGACCATGACGGACGCGGCGGACACCCAGGCCGCGAAGGACACCGTGGATCGAGTCCGGACGGCGGTCCACGCAGTGCCCGGAGCCGACGCGCGGGCCGGCGGCGGCGCCGCGATCCTGCTGGACACGCAGCGGGCGGCCGACCAGGACAACAGGGTGATCATCCCTGTCGTACTGGCGGTGGTGCTGCTGATCCTCGCGCTCTTGCTGCGCTCGTTGTTCGCACCGGTGTTGCTGGTGGCAACAGTCGTGTTGTCCTTCGGCGCTGCGCTGGGCATCAGCGCGCTGGTGTTCGACGTCGTGCTCGGGTTCGGCGGTGCGGATGTGTCGCTGCCGCTGTTCGTGTTCGTCTTCTTGGTTGCCTTGGGCATCGACTACAACATCTTCCTGATGACCCGCGTGCATGAGGAGTCGAAGACGTACGGTACCCGGCGCGGTGCGCTGATCGGCGTGGCCGCGACAGGTGGCGTGATCACCTCGGCCGGGCTGGTGCTGGCCGGGACGTTCGCGGTGCTGGCGACCATGCCGGTGGTGGCATTCGCGGAGATCGGCATCGCGGTGGCGCTCGGTGTCCTGCTGGACACCATCGTCGTCCGCTCGGTGCTGGTGACCGCACTGAACCTCGACATCGGCCGGCACTTGTGGTGGCCGAGCAAGCTGGCGCAGAAGCGTGACTCGGAACCGGTCGACAACCTCCAGGAGCCGGAACCGGAGTTGACGACAACCTGAGCCGGGTCAGCAGCGCTAGTTGGTCAGCGCTCGCTGGGCGGGAGTTGCAGGTGGGCCCAGACGGCGCGCCAAACCGTCTTGGCGTGCTCGCCGTCCGCCAGGGCCTCGGCGACCGTCCGGCCGCCGAGCCCCTGGACGACCTGGGTCTCGGCCCAGGTGCGTGCGTAGGCGGGACCCAGATGGCGTTCCATCCGGTCCCAGAACTCCGTCAGTCTCATGCCTGCCCGTCGTCGTCCCTCGGTCGCTGTCCCCAACCACCCTGTGATCCGTCCTGCCCACCAGGCTGGTCCTGCTGAGTCGGACGACCCTGCTGCTGCGGGCCCCAGCCACCCTGCTGCGGCTGGCCCGGCTGTTGACCCCAGCCGCCCTGACCCTGCTGCGGCGGCTGCCCCTGCGGACCCCACTGACCCTGCCCCGGTTGGCCCTGCTGCGGCTGAGGCTGTCCAGGGTACTGCGGCTGACCAGGCTGACCGGAGTACGGCGCCTGACCCGCCTGACCGCCCTGACCAGGCTGACCTTGCCCCGGCTGACCGCCGTACTGCCCGGGCTGTCCGCCGTACTGGCCCGGCTTACCGGGCTGGCCGCCGTACTGGCCCGGCTGACCGGGTTGGCCGCCGTACTGGCCCGGCTGACCGGGCTGGCCGCCGTACTGGCCTGGCTGACCGGACTGTCCGCCGTACTGACCGCCCGGGCCGGGCTGCGCGTATCCGGTCTGCTGGCCGTACCCAGGCTGTCCGGGATACTGACCCGGCTGGCCGCCGTACTGCGGACCCCACTGGCCCTGCTGTGGCTGACCCGGGTACTGACCGTACTGCCCGTAGCCCTGCTGCGCCTTGGCCTTGCGGCTGCGCAGGACAAAAAAAACGACCGCACCGGCCGCCAGCAACAGCAGGACGACGATGAGGATGATCGCCCAAAGCGGGAAGCTGCTGCCGGCCTCGGAGGTCAGTGACACATTGCCGAGCTTGTCGAGGCTGTCGTACGTCGCCGTACGCCCGTCGACCTTGGCACCGTCGTCGTGCTCGATGATCTTGCCGGGCATGGTGATCTTGAAGTTCACCGAGGGCTGGCTGCCGGACGGCATGTTGCTGCCGAGGTTCGGCACCTTGACCGCGACCTTGATCTTGTCGCCCTCCTTGCGGAAGCCGACCCCATCACCGCTCGAGCTGCCCATCTTGTTGAACGGCACGCTCTCGAAGGTGCAGTTGGAACCGATGTACCGCTCGTCGTCGAAGGCCTTGCAGGTGACCCCGTCGGTGGTGGTCTCCTTGATCCCGTCCTCGATCCGCTCGCGGACCTTGTCGAGCGACTGACCGCTGGACTCCAGCAGCTGCTTGTCCACGCCGATCTGCATATTGCCCGAGACGGTCTCGTTCGACTTGACCTTCAGGTCGGCATCGAGTTTCACGCACCCGGTCAGGGCGACCAGGCAGGCCACGACGACGACCGCTGCACGTACGCGGTTGATCATGCGGCCGATCATTCCAGAAGCCGCGGACAACGCCTTCACCGGAGGGAAAACGCCTGGTCAGAGACGGGAAGTGAAAACTGTCCGAGGGAACCGGCAAGATGGACGACGTGAAGAAGACCAGCGCGTTGAGCCGGTTCTCGCCCGCGACCCGGGCGTGGTTCGGCGACGTCTTCGAGTCGGCCACCCCGGCCCAGCTCGAGGCGTGGGACGCCATCACCGCGGGCCGGGATGCGCTGGTGGTCGCCCCAACGGGTTCGGGCAAGACGCTGGCGGCCTTCCTCTGGGCGCTCGACCGGCTGGCCACGGCCTCACCGCCTGACGATCCGAAACTGCGCTGCCGGGTGCTGTACGTCTCGCCGCTGAAGGCACTGGCGGTCGACGTCGAGCGCAACCTGCGGGCACCACTGATCGGGATCCGCGAAACGGCGCGACGGCTCGGTGAGGCGCCGATCGACGTCGAGGTCGCGGTGAGGTCGGGTGATACGCCCGCCGGTGAGCGACGACGGTTCGCCACCCGGCCGTCCGACGTACTGATCACCACCCCTGAGTCGCTTTTCCTGTTGCTGACCTCGCAGGGACGCGATGCGTTGCGGGGTGTCGACACAGTGATCGTCGACGAGGTGCATGCGGTCGCGGGGACTAAGCGCGGCGCACACTTGGCGCTCACGCTGGAGCGGCTGGACTCCTTGTTGCCGAAGCCTGCGCAGCGGATCGGCCTGTCGGCGACCGTCCGGCCGGTCGAGGAGGTCGCGCGTTTCCTCGGTGGCGAGCGGCCGGTGACGGTGGTGCAGCCGAAGTTCACCAAACAGTGGGATCTGAGCGTCGTCGTGCCGGTCGAGGACATGGCCGAGCTGGCGAGCACCGAGGTCGAGACCTCCGGATCGGCCGCCGGTCCACCACAACACGCCTCGATCTGGCCGCACGTCGAGGAGCAGGTCTTCGACCTCATCTCGCGGCACCAGTCGACGATCGTCTTTGCCAACTCGCGCCGGCTGGCCGAGCGGCTCACCGCCCGGCTGAACGAGATCGCGGCCGAGCGGGCGGAGATGGAGCTGCCCGACGTCGGTTCGCCGGCTCAGCTGATGGCGCAGTCGGGCGCGTCGCTCGCGGCGCCGCCGCTCATCGCGCGGGCGCACCACGGTTCGGTCAGCAAGGAGCAACGGCTGCTGATCGAGGCGGACCTGAAGTCCGGGCGCCTGCCGTGCGTGGTGGCGACGAGCAGCCTCGAGCTCGGTATCGACATGGGGGCGGTCGACCTCGTCGTGCAGGTGGAGGCACCGCCGTCGGTCGCCAGCGGCCTACAGCGGGTCGGACGCGCCGGTCACCAGGTCGGCGCTGTGTCGCGTGGTGTCTTGTTCCCCAAGTTCCGCGGCGATCTGATCGACACGGCCGTCGTCGTGCAGCGGATGCGCGACGGACTGATCGAGAGCCTGCACATCCCAGCCAACCCGCTCGACGTACTGGCTCAGCAGATCGTGTCGATCGTCGCGTTGGACACGGTCGACGTCGACGAGCTCTTCGCGCTGGTACGACGCTGCGCGCCGTTCGCGACGTTGCCACGCTCGGCGTACGACGGTGTGCTCGACATGCTGTCTGGTCGCTACCCGTCGGACGAGTTCGCCGAGCTGCGGCCGCGGATCGTGTTCGACCGGGTGAGCGGAGAGATCTCCGGGCGGCCGGGCGCCCAGCGGCTCGCGGTGACGAGCGGTGGCACGATCCCCGACCGCGGGTTGTTCGGTGTGTTCCTGGTCGGCGAGTCGACGAACCACCGCGTCGGTGAGCTGGACGAGGAGATGGTGTACGAGTCGCGCGTCGGCGACGTCTTCACCCTCGGTGCGTCGAGCTGGCGGATCGAGGACATCACGCATGACCGCGTGCTGGTCTCCCCCGCGCCCGGTCAGCCAGGGCGGTTGCCGTTCTGGAAAGGCGACGCGGTGGGACGGCCCGCTGAGCTGGGCGCGGCGACCGGGGCCTTCGTCCGGAAGATGGCTGCGCTGCCGGCGGCCAAGGCGGTCGAGCGGGCCCGCGCGGCCGGACTGGACGAGTACGCGGCGAACAACCTGGTGTCGTATCTGGCTGAGCAACGGGACGCCACCAGCCGAGTGCCGGACGACGTTACTGTCGTGGTGGAGCGGTTCCGCGACGAGCTGGGTGACTGGCGGGTCTGCGTGCATTCGCCGTACGGCGGTCAGGTGCATGGACCGTGGGCACTGGCGATCGCGGCGCGGCTGCGGGAGCGGTACGGGATGGATGCCCAGTCGGTCTCGGGTGACGACGGCATCGTGCTGCGGTTGCCGGAGACGGACGAGCCGCCTCCGGGCGCCGAGCTGGTGCTGTTCGATCCAGCTGAGATCGAGGACGTGATCACCGCGGAGGTCGGTGGATCGGCGCTGTTCGCCGCACGGTTCCGTGAGTGTGCGGCACGCGCGTTGCTGCTGCCGCGGCGGAATCCGGGTCGGCGGTCGCCACTGTGGCAACAGCGGCAGCGATCCGCGCAGCTTCTCAGCGTGGCCAGCAAGTATGGCTCGTTCCCGATCGTGCTCGAGACTTTGCGTGAGGTGCTGCAGGACGTCTACGACCTGCCCGCGTTGAAGGATCTGCTCACCGGGATCAGTGAGCGACGGGTATCGGTCGTCGAGGTCGAGACGCCTGAGGCCTCCCCGTTCGCGAAGTCCCTGCTCTTCGGGTACATCGGCGCGTTTATGTACGAGGGCGACACACCGCTCGCGGAGAAACGTGCCGCTGCCCTCGCGCTCGACCAGAGCCTGCTCGCCGAGCTGCTCGGGCGGACGGAATTGCGCGAGCTCCTCGACGCCGAGGTCGTGCTGCGGACGGAGGCCGAGCTGCAACGCCTGGCCGAAGATCGCCGTGCTCGCAATGCCGAGGGATTGTTCGACGTACTGCGGATGGTCGGTCCGCTGTCGCTGTCCGAGGCGTCCCAGCGCTGTGTGGACGGTGTGGACACCGAGTCCTGGCTGACGGAGCTGGCGGCTGCCCGACGGGTGGTGCGCGTGCGGATCGCCGGCGAACACCGGTGGGCCGTCGTCGAGGATGTGGCTCGGCTTCGCGACGCTCTCGGCGTACCGCTTCCTCCTGGGATCGCGGAGGCACACGCGGAGCCGGTCGCGGATCCTCTCGGGGATCTCGTCTCGCGGTATGCACGGACGCACGGCCCGTTCCGTGCCATCGATCTCGCAACCCATCTGGGCATCGGCGTGGCCGTGGTCACCGATGCGCTGCGCCGGTTGAATGCGGCCGGCCGGGTCGTCGAGGGCGAGTTCCTGCCTGGCGGGATCGCGCTCGAGTGGTGCGACAGCGAGGTTCTCCGGTTGCTGCGGCGCAGGTCGCTGGCCGCACTGCGCAAGGAGGTCGAGCCCGTCGACCCGTCTGCCCTCGCACGCTTCCTCCCGGCCTGGCAGGGCATCACCAGCAGCCGCGGCCGTGGGTACGACGTACTGCTGGGTGCTGTCGAGCAGTTGGCCGGGTGTGCGGTTCCGGCGTCGGCGTTGGAGTCGATCGTGCTGCCGTCACGCGTGCCCGGGTATCAGCCGTCCATGCTGGACGAGTTGACCGCGACCGGTGAGGTCGTGTGGGCCGGTTCGGGTTCGTTGCCAGGCACGGACGGCTGGGTGTCGTTGCACCTCGCGGACAACTGCGATCTGACCTTGCCTGACCCCGATCCGGCATTCGAGATCGGTGAGACACATCAGGCCGTCCTCGACGCGTTGTCAGGCGGAGGTGCGTTCTTCTTCCGCCAGCTGAGTGATGCGGTCGGGGCCGCGGCCGGCGTGGTGGACGACGAGACCCTGGTCGGTGTGCTGTGGGATCTCGTCTGGGCGGGTCACCTGACGAACGACACGCTCGCGCCGGTCCGCTCACTCGTTGGCGGGGGTCGCGGCGCACATCGAACCCGCCGAACGACGCCACGGGCAAGACCGGGTCGCCCGCTGCGACCGGGGCGACCTGCGCTGCCGGCCCGGAGCGGACCACCGAATGCCGGCGGGCGATGGTCGTTGCTTCCGGCCCGTAATCCGGATGCGACCCGGCGGGCGCATGCGGCCGCCGAAACGCTGCTCGACCGGTACGGGATCGTCACGCGGGGGTCGGTGATCACCGAGCGGACTCCGGGCGGATTCGCGGCGGTCTACAAGGTGCTGAGCGCTTTCGAGGAGTCGGGGCGGTGCAGGCGCGGGTACTTCGTGGCAGGGCTTGGGGCGGCACAGTTCGCGTTGCCTGGTGCGGTTGATCGGCTGCGGGCGATGGCCGAGCTCGGCGGCGTCAGCGGTGCTGGGCCGAGTGGTGGTGCTGGGCCCAGTGGTGCCGGCGGTGGTGCTGGGCCTGGGCGCGGTCGGCGTGATGACGAGCCGGCGGCGCGGGCCGTCGTACTCGCGGCTTCTGATCCGGCGAATCCGTATGGCGCCGCGTTGCCGTGGCCCGAGCGCGAGAGTGCTGGTGGGCACCGGCCCGGCCGGAAGGCGGGAGCGCTCGTCATGCTGGTCGACGGCAAGTTGATCGTGTACGTCGAGCGCGGCGGACGGACGGTGCTCAGTTTCACCGAGGACCCGGATCTGCTCCAGCCTGCTGTCGATGCGCTTGCCCTGGCGATCAGGGACGGTCAGCTCGGCAAACTCAGTGTCGAGACAGCCGATGGTGAGCAGGTCCGACATACTGCGTTCGGCGACGCGTTGGCGAAGGCAGGGTTCCACGCGACGCCGCGGGGATTGCGATTGCGAGCCTGAGTCATGCCTGAGGGCGATACTGTCTGGCGGGCCTGTCAGCGATTGGACCAGGCGTTGGGCGGGCAGGAGCTGGTCCGGACCGACTTCCGTGTGCCTGCCTTGGCGACGACGGACCTCAGCGGGCGGACGGTCCTCGAGGTGGTTGCGCGTGGCAAGCATCTGCTGATGCGGGTTTCCGGTGGGGTGACCGTGCACAGCCACTTCCGGATGGACGGAAGCTGGCACCTGTACCGGCCGGGCGAGCGGTGGCGGGGCGGACCGGACCATCAGGTCCGTGCGGTGCTGGAGACCGCAGCCTGGACAGCCGTCGGCTATCGCCTGCCGGTGCTCGAACTGGTCGCGACCGACGCCGAGGACAGCGTCGTCGGGCACCTTGGGCCGGACCTGCTGTCACCGTCGTTCGATCGCGCGCAGGCGATCGCCAACATCGACGCCGAGCCGGCGCGAACCATCAGCGAGGCGCTCCTCGACCAGCGGAACCTGGCCGGCATCGGCAACTTCTACCGCACCGAGGTCTGCTTCCTTCTCGGTCTGCATCCGTGGCGACCAGTCTCGTCGGTCGACGTCGCCGCGGCGGTCGACCTGAGTCGGCGGCTGATGAAGTCGAACGTGCGCAACGGGACGCAGGTCAGCACCGGCATCGACCGACCCGGCCAACGCTCCTGGGTCTTCGAACGAGCAGGCAAGCCCTGCCGCCGCTGCGGCACCACAATCCAGTCCGCCTCGATCGGCGAACCTTCCCGAGACCGAATCACCTACTGGTGCCCAACCTGCCAACCCGAAACAACCTGACCGCAACGACCAAAGCCCCAACCCCCAGCCCCGGCACACCCACGATTCCATCAGCCCTGCGACCAACCACCACGCCCTGAGGCGGCCCTCTCACCTCGGGCTCACTCACGGTCCGGGCTCCCGCGCGCCGCCTGCCGCATGCCGGCTTCCCGGCGTCCTCGCGCCCCGGCTCGGTCCCTCGCGCCCCACGCCCCGCACGCCAGCGATTCCCGGCTCCCTCCGACGTCCGGCCCTCGCCTGCTCGGCTCCCTCCGACGTCCGGCCCTCGCCTGCTCGGCTCCCTCCGACGTCCGGCCCTCGCCTGCTCGGCTCCCCCCGCACACACACCACGCAGCGCGCCCCACCCCACCTCGGCGTCCCTGGCACCCCGGCTGCGCCCCAACCGCGCAGAACTCGGATCCGGCATCCGCGGATCCATCAGCCTCGCACCGGGTTCACCCGAGTCCCGGTAACTCTGCTCCGGGCGCCACCGCACTCCGGGCACCATCCACGCCTCGGCGCACAGCGAGCCCGCAGCCTCGGCTTGCCAGGCTGAGCGGGCAGCTTTGGGCGGCTGGGTTTCGCGAGGCACAGGAGCTCAGCAGCCCGGTACTCGCCTGTGGACAACCGCAGACGCGGGGTGGAAGGCGGATATCTTCTCCGGCGTATCGAACACCTGTTCGAGCGAGAGGAGAAGTTCATGTGTGACGCGTGTGGTGGCCTGGCCGACGAGCAGTACTCGCAGCGCCTGCGCCGGAACATCCTGACGTACGGCTGGACCATGCAGTTCGTCGAGGGTGACGGCGTACGCAATCCCGCCTTCGGGTACACGCTGGGCCTCAGCCTGTACGACCACCCGGAGATCATCGCCTTCGACCCCGACCCGGACTGGATCTACCTCGGGCTCAAACCGCTGGTGTGGGCAGTGCAGACCGGCGAGGTGTTCGACGAGGGCGATGACTTGTCGGCGTACTTCCCGCCGCCGGAGCGGGCGGAGTTGCTCCGCTTTCCGGACTCGGCGACACATCTGTTCACTGCGAACACCATGTTCCGGCAGCCAGGCGACGACCCACTTCCGGCCCTGCAACTGATCTGGCCAAGCCGGAACGGCCTGATCCAGGCGGCCCTCACAGCGCCGACACGCAGGGAGGACGACTGATGAGCGCCGCATCGTCCAGGTCGGTCAAGCGGGCATGCGCCCTCACAGGCGCGATCGCAGATCGAGTCTCAGTGCTCGCGCTCAGCGACTCGGACGGTACAGCGGTCGCTGCCAGAGTTCCCCTGCTGCGGCTGGTCGACTTGCACCGCCAGATAGCCATCGACGGGCATTCCAGCACGGCAGCGGTCGGCACGTGCGTCCTCACGGGGTCGACAATGCCTCGTCAAGTGGAGGCCCGGATCGTCGGATCCGGCCGCGCAGGTGGTCAGCCCGTCAGGTCGGGCGGCGCGGGAGGCCAGGCCGTTGGGTCAGGCGGCGGAGGCGACTTCGGGCTCGATGGTCGGGTGGGCCAGGACCAGGGCCTCTTCGCGGGCCAGGTCTTCGCTGACCTCGGCGAAGATCGTGGACAACGGGACGTCCAGCGCCATGCAGATCGCCGCCAGCAGCTCGCTGGAGGCTTCCTTCTGCCCGCGCTCGACCTCGGACAGGTAGCCCAGACTCACTCGGGCATCGGCGGATACCTCGCGGAGAGTGCGCCCCTGGCGCAGCCGCTTACGCCGCAGGACGTCGCCCAGCAGGCCACGAACCAGCACCATGAGGTTTCTCCCTTCCGCCTGTCCGGTCGTCTCTACTCGCACGGTAGCTCGACCGTAGGAACCAACGGTACCCGTTGCTGGGTCACTACTCCTCGCAATGTCCACCTTCGGTGCGCCGTGCCAGTCTGCCTTACCTGTCCCCATGGTGGTCTCAACACCCCGGTCAGTCGAGTTCTTCCGCCACCAGCGCCGCGGCGAGTTCCAGAACTGCCTGCACGCTCCCTCTGCGGATGGCTGCCCGATCCCCGCTCAGCTCTAGCTTGCGCACTTCGACCGCGTCTGGTCCAGCGGCTGCGACGTATACAGTGCCGGCCTCCACCCCAGCCTGGGGGTCCGGTCCGGCCACACCGGTCGTTGCGAGGCCGTAGGTGGCGTTCAGCCGCTCCCGGACGCCCCTAGCCAGTGCTGCGGCCGTATCCGGGTGCACCGGTCCCACAGCGGCCAGAAGGTCGTCAGGCACGCCCGCAAGCTTGGCCTTGAGGTCCGTGGCGTAAACGATCACACCACCGCGGTAGACAGCCGACACACCAGGTACGTCGGTCAGCGCTGCCCCGACCAGCCCACCAGTCAGCGACTCCGCCGTGGCAAGTGTCTCGCCTCGACTCTTCAGCAGCCCCACCAACCGCTCCAGCACCGCCTCCAACTCGCCTCCTCCGAGAAATACCCGCTCAGCCTCGTTGACCAAGCCACGCTCGGTCTGAGCCGTCACCCGCAAGGTACCCGGCCAGCCGTGACTGTCCCGCCGAGCACACCGTCAGCCCGTGACGCCCCCAAGTAACCCAGCAGCCCCGTCGCCCCAGCCACGTACCCGTCAGGGCCCTCACCGCCGGGCAAGTACCCCTCAGGGCCCTCACCCGCGCCAGCTACCCGTCAGCCCCGACCCCCGACCAGTACCAAGTCAGTGCCTTCATCCCCGCCAGGCAACCGGTCAGTCCGACTCGCCCTCCAGGTACCCGGGTGAGTCCCGACTCCCCACCGGGGACCCCGTCAGCCCCGTCACCCCCACCGGGGACCCCGCCAACCCCGTCAGCCCCGTCACCCCCACCGGGGACCCCGTCAGCCCCGTCACCCCCGCGGGGACCGCGTCAGTCCCGTCACCCCCGCCGAGTTCCTGGCAACCCTGCTAGCCGCGTCAGACACGGTCAGTCCCGACTCCTAGACCAAGCACCGGGTCATGGCAGTCACCCCCGCCAGGTACCCAGTCAGTCCCGCCTCCCCGCCGCGGACCCCGGCACCCCGCCAAGTTCCCCGGCAGCCGTGTCAGCCGCGTCAGGTGCCCGGGCAGTCCTGACTCCCCGACCAAGCACCAGGGGCAGTCCCATCAACCGCGCCAGGTACCCCGTCAGTCCTGACTCCCACCCAGGCACCAGCTCAGCCCTGTCACCCCACCAGGTATCCCAGCAACCCCGTCGAAGCGGAAGAACTAGCAGCACTCATCTCGCGGGCGGTCAGGTCGGCCGTAGTCGCGTGCGCCGCGGCCCCGCCATGCACTCCGTCAGCGCCATCTCTCCCAGCAAGCACGGGGTTAGCTTCGTCTCGCGCAGCGGCCAGGGCCGCGAACTCCACTTCTCAGATCAGCACCCGTGTCGGCTTCAGTGCTAACCACCGAGGTCATGGGAGGGGGCGTTTGGCGGCGGCGCGGAGGCGGACGGCTCGGCCTACGTAGTCGAGGCCGGTGACGATGGTCACGATGACTGCGGCGCCCATGAAGGCGACGGCGGTCCAGTGGAGGACTGCCACCGATTGCCACGGAAGGAGGTAGAGACCTAGCGCGATCGCCTGCAGAACGGTCTTCAGCTTGCCGCCACGACTGGCCGGCATGACCCCGTGCCGGATCACCCAGAACCGCAGTACGGTCACACCCCACTCGCGGACCATCACCAGCACGGTGACCCACCATGGCAGTTCGCCGAGGAGGGACAAGCAGATGAAGGCGGCTCCGGTGAGCGCCTTGTCGGCGATCGGGTCGGCGATCTTGCCGAAGTTCGTGACCAGGTTCCACCGGCGCGCGATGTCGCCGTCGAAGCGGTCGGTGACGATCGCGACCACGAACGCGGCGGTGGCGAGCAGCCGGTTGCCGTCGTCGGTGCCGGCGTCACGCAGCAGCAACCAGACGAACAGCGGCACCAGGATCAGCCGTAGGACCGTGAGCGCGTTGGCCACGTTCCAGGCGCTGGGCGCGCTGAGCGGACCGGTGGCTGCGCGCGGCACCGGGTTCGTCGGCGGGTTGGTCACGCGGTCAGGTTAGCTGCCGGAAGGCCGTCCCGGGGGTTCACGAGTGCCGCGAACTCGGCGATCAGATCAACACCGTCGCTCCCGACCACCTTCGCCGTCACCAAGTCACCGATCCGCACGCCCGCCGGAAGCCCAGTCACCGAGGTAGACCCATCCACCTCCGGCCCCTGATGAGCGGCCCGCCCCTCGGCGGTACGCGCCTCGACCGAGAGGTCGGCCCCGGCTTCTACTGGAAGGTCGGACTCGGGGTCGATGGATTCGATGAGAACTTCTACGAGTTCGCCGATGCGGGATTCGGCTCGGGCCGAGGTGAGGTCTTCGGCGAGGCGGGTGACGCGGTCCAGGCGGGCGGCGATGGTGTCCTCGTCGAGCTTGCCGTCGTACGTCTCGGCCTCGGTGCCGTCCTCGTCCGAGTAGCCGAACACACCGATCGCGTCGAGGCCGGCGCGGGAAAGGAAGTCGCACAGGATGTCGACGTCTTCCTCGGTCTCCCCAGGGAAGCCGACGATCACGTTGCTCCGGATGCCCGCCGACGGTGCGGCCGCGCGGACCTGCGCGATGAGGTCCAGGAAGCGCTCCGCGTCACCGAAGCGGCGCATACGGCGCAGGAGCGGGCCGGAGGCGTGCTGGAAGGAGAGATCGAAGTACGGTACGACGCCTGGCGTCGACGTCATCGCTGAGATCAGCGTCGGGCGCATCTCGGCGGGCTGCAGGTACGAGACCCGGACGCGGGTGATGCGCGGTACCTCGGCGAGGTCGCCGACGAGCGTCTCGAGCAGGCGGAGGTCGCCGAGGTCCTTGCCGTACGAAGTGGAGTTCTCTGAGACGAGGAAGAGTTCGCGTACGCCGTTCTCCGCGAGCCAGTGGGCTTCGCCGAGTACCTCGGTCGGCCGGCGCGAGACGAACGCACCGCGGAACATCGGGATCGCGCAGAACGCGCACCGCCGGTCGCACCCGGACGCCAGCTTCAACGGCGCCATCGGGCCGCCGTCCAGGCGCCGCCGTACTACACGAGGCCCACTCGCCGGCGCCGAGGGCAGATCAGGCGCTTCGATGGTGAGCTCGAACCCGGTCCCAGAGCCGTCGGCGGATGCCGCCCGGCCCTCGCTCTCACGCTCCGCTGCGGTCGACGGGCCGCCGAGCGCTCTTGCAGCCGCGGCTGGATTTCCGGCGCCCGTAGTACCGCCGAGCTGCGTGCCAGCATCTTGCGAGCCAGCAACCTGGGTGCTGGAGACCGCAGACCCGCCTGATTGAGTCCCAGAGGCCGACGTACCAGCCGGCTGCGTGGCAGAGGACGGTGTTGTTCTGCCCTTGAGTTGTTGGGGGATGTGGTCGCCGTGGCCGGGGATGGCTACGGCGGTGCTGGTGGCGCGGTCGGCGGGGGCCAGTGGGAGGAGCTTGCGGCGGTCGCGCGGGACGTGCGGTTGGTGCTTGGTGCCGGAGAGGATCGAGCGGAGGCGGTCCGAGATGTCGGCGTAGTCGTCGAAGCTGAGGACCGCGTCGGTTTCGGGGAGAGCTTCGGCGAGTTGTTCCCCGTACCGCTCGGCGAGGCAACCGACCGCGACGACTGCCTGGGTGCGGCCGGCGTCCTTGTAGTCGGCCGCCGCGAGGAGGGTGTCGACGGAGTCCTTCTTGGCTGCTTCGACGAACCCACAGGTGTTCACCACCACGGTGTCCGCTTCGGCCGCGTCCTCGACCAGCCGGAATCCACCGGCTTCGAGTCGGCCGGCCAGTTCCTCGGAGTCGACGTCGTTGCGGGCACAGCCCAGCGTGACCAGGGCGACGGTGGTGGGTTGCGTAGTCATCCCCCCGAGTATGACGCGCCGCCCACGCCCCGACCTAACTCACCACCACATCGCCCAACCCCACCCGGACCCTTTCCAGCAGGTTGTGCTGGGGCTCGCACACGAGCGTGCTGGCAGGCGATGCGCTGGGCGCAAGGCGTGGTGGCGGCAACAGCCGGCGGTGTCAGCCGGAGCACGATGGTGGTGACTGCGGCCGCGCGGTGTCAGGCGGAGCAGGTGGCGGTCGCGAGAGTTAGCCGCTGGAGCCGGGGTGGCGTACGGCGCGAACGGCGCAGGGGCGGGACCTCGGGGTTGTGCCGGGATGCCTGTCTGAGGTCGGGCGGCTGTGGGTGGCGGGGGCTCGGGTTCGACCCGGGATGCCTGCGGGAGGCCGGGCTGCCGTGGGTGGGCAGGGCTTGGACAGTGATGGGTGGGGGTTATTCGGGTTTGGTGAGGGTGCCGTTGGGGTGGGCGGTGAAGCGGTAGAGCTTGGTGGAGTGGGTGTGGTTGTTGACGGTGATGGAGAGGTTGGCGGGGACACCTGCGGAGACTCGGAGGTCGCCGGTGGCGGTGATGGTTTGGGAGGTGCCGGGGCCGAGAAGGCCCTGGAAGAGGCGTTTGCCCTTCTTGTCGCGGACGGTCACGTAGGAGCCGTCGCCTTTCGCGGTGAGGGTGAGCTTGGTCTTGGCGGGGACCGGGGGCTTGGTCGCCTTGCGCTTGGTGGGTTTGACCGTCGGCGTCGGGGTCGCCTTCGGGATCACCGGGGTGACGACCGGGGTCGAGGCGGTCTTGGCGGCGTTGGCCTCGACGTCGCTGGGGAGTGTGAAGAGGCGAACCATGCCCCAGCCCATCAGGCCGATCAGGATCGCGCCGACCACGACGGCCCAGCGGGGCCGGGCCGGGTGCAGGGTCGGGCCCTTGAGGGAGGCGCGTTCCTCGCGGCGGGACTTGTCCTCCTCGACGGCGTGTTCGGCGTCGAAGGTGGCCAGCAGCGGCGCCGGGTCCGCTTTGACCACGCGGGCGATCGCGCGGATGTGGCCGCGGGCGTAGAACGTCCCGCCACAGCGGGAGAAGTCATCGGCCTCCATGGCGACGAGCAGGCCCGTTCTGATCCGGGTCGCGGCGCTCAGCTGCTCGATCGTCATGTCGGCCCGTTCGCGGGCCGCCGTGAGCTCGCTGCCGATGCTCACGTCCCCACCGTCCTCTCCATCGCCCGACTGTTCGCGGACCGTCGACATCGAAACGCCGACAGCCGGACCGCCGACATCAAGTCAACGGCCTTGGTACGACGGGGTCACGGACGCGTCAGAGTTGTTCCCTGACCGGACACCTGGCATCCGCCAGCATGTGCAGTGCCTGTACCACTTCCCCGTTCGACGGCCGAGCCGTCAACCCGAACGGTACCGCGAGCGACGAGCCGGTCAACCGACGATTCGCATCGGTTGTCTTGCGAGTCGAACTCGGCATCGCGCCCAGGATCGGGCCCGGATCGTGCAGATGGACGGCGATCCTGCCGTCGTCCAGCGGGTGCCGGCGCTTCAGCACCGTCACCTGGTCGATGTCCTCCCAGCGGGTTCCGATCCAGTCGTGGCCGATCCGCAGCCGGATCCCGACCTCGTCGGCCACCAGCATGTCCCCGACCGTCAGCGCTCGCGCACAGACCAGCGCCAGTACGGCGAACGCACCCGCGGCGATCCAGCGCAGTACGCCGGTCGGGCTGGTGGATGCGGAGGCGGCGAAGCCCACCGCTACCAGCGCGGCGCCGAGGGCGAGCCCGCCGTGCACCTTCTGGGAGGCGCGGATGGTGAACGGCACGGGCTCGGGGTCGAGGTCAAAGCGTTCCTGTCTGGGCAGTGCGCTCGCGGCGGTCACGTCACTCTCCTCGCAGGGTGGTGATGAAGTCCTCTAGGTCGTCGGGTTTCACCAGGACGTCGCGGGCCTTGGAACCCTCGCTCGGCCCGACCACTCCCCGGCTCTCCAGGATGTCCATCAGCCGGCCCGCCTTGGCGAAACCGACCCGGAGCTTACGCTGCAGCATCGACGTGGAGCCGAACTGCGTGGAGACGATCAGCTCGGCCGCCTGCACGACCAGGTCGAGGTCGTCGCCGATCTCGTCGTCGAGGTCCTTGCTCGGCCCGGCCACGGCGGTGACGTCCTCGCGGTACGTCGGCTGCAGTTGCTCCTTGCAGTGGTCGACCACGCCGCGGATCTCGGACTCGGTCACCCAGGCGCCCTGGATACGCATCGGCTTGCTCGCGCCCATCGGCAGGAACAGGCCGTCACCCTGGCCGACCAGCTTCTCCGCACCCGGCTGGTCCAGGATGACCCGGCTGTCAGCCAGCGACGAGGTCGCGAACGCGAGCCGCGACGGCACGTTCGCCTTGATCAGACCCGTGACGACGTCAACCGACGGCCGCTGGGTGGCGAGCACCAGGTGGATACCGGCCGCACGGGCCAGCTGGGTGATCCGGACGATCGAGTCCTCGACGTCGCGCGGGGCGACCATCATCAGGTCGGCCAGCTCGTCGACGATCACGAGCAGATAGGGGTACGGCGACAGCACTCGCTCGCTACCTGGTGGCGGCTTCACCTTGCCGCCGCGGACCGCCTTGTTGAAGTCGTCGACGTGCCGGAACCCGAACGCGGCCAGGTCGTCGTACCGCATGTCCATCTCGCGGACGACCCACTGCAGCGCCTCGGCGGCCTTCTTGGCGTTGGTGATGATCGGGGTGATCAGGTGCGGGATGCCCTCGTAGTTGTTCAGCTCGACCCGCTTGGGGTCGACCAGGATCATCCGCACCTCGTCCGGCGTGGCCCGCATCAGGATCGAGGTGATCAGCGAGTTGACGAACGACGACTTACCCGAACCGGTCGCACCGGCGACCAGCAGGTGCGGCATCTTCGCCATGTTGGCGACGACGAAACCGCCCTCGACGTCCTTGCCGAGCCCGGCCACCATCGGGTGGTGGTCGTTGCGGGCGGTCGCCGACCGGATCACGTCGCCGAGGCTGACGATCTCCTTGTCGGTGTTCGGGATCTCGATACCGATCGCGGACTTGCCCGGGATCGGCGACAGGATGCGTACGTCGGCCGACGCGACCGCGTAAGCGATGTTCTTCGACAGCGCGGTGACCTTCTCGACCTTCACCGCCGAGCCCAGCTCGACCTCGTACCGGGTCACGGTCGGGCCGCGGGTGTACCCGGTGACCTGGGCGTCGATGCCGAACTGCTCGAACACCTCGGTCAGCCGGTCGACAACAGCGTCGGAGGCCTTTGTCCGGGCCTTGTGCACCGAGCCGGGCTTGAGCATCTGCCCGTCGGGCAGCGTGTAGGTGATGTCGCCGGACAGGCTGAGCTGCTCGACCCGCTGCGGCAGCGGCGTGTGCGGCGGCGGCTCCGGCGGCGAGTCAGAAGACTTGGGCCCGGGCACGACCGGGGACGGCGACGGTACGGCGGCCGCCGCGTCGACGTCGTACGCGTCCTCGTCCGAACGAGCGGGAGCAGCTGCCTTCGACTTGCGGCCGCGCTTGGTGAGCTCGCGCCCCTCGAGCACCGGCGAGTCGTACGGCTTGATCGCGGGCTCGCCGTCCTCATCCATCGCAGCCGCCTTGGCGCGACGCTCCTTGCGGGTCAGCCGCACGGTGTCGTCGCTGGACGCGGTCGCGACGGACGGTGCGTCTTCCGGCAGCGCCGTACGTCCCATCAGTACGTCGAACGCCGCGCGGACCCGGAGTGGGATCGCGTAGACCGGGGTGCCGGTGATCACCAGCGCGCCGAAGATCGACAGCAGGACCAGCAGCGGTGCGGCGACGTACTGGGTGAGCAGGTCGGACAGGAAGGTCGAGATGAAGTACCCGATCGCGCCGCCGGCCTCCTGGATCGGGGCGTCGGCGGGGTTGCCGGGCCGCGGCAGGCCGTTGGCGATGTGGATCAGGCCGAGCACACCGAGGGTGAACGTGGTCCAGCCGATCACCTGGCGTCCGGCCGGGCCGTTGCGGTCCGGGTCGCGCATGGTGCGCAGGGCGGTGAACAGGAGCATCAGGGGGACGGCCCAGCCGAGCATGCCGACGCTGCCGCCGACGACGACCCGGATGACGTGGCCGACCGCTCCCGGCAGGTCCCACCAGATGGCGGCGGCCACTACGACCGCCAGGCCGATCAGGAACAGGCCGGCGCCGTCGCGGCGGTGCTCGGGGTCGAGGTCGCGGGCACCGTTGCCGATCCCGCGGACCATGCCGCCGAGCACGTGGGCGATCCCGATCCACATCTTCACGATGCCGCGACCGAGCGCGAGCATGGCGGCGGCGAACGGGCCCGGTCCGCTGTTTTTGGGCGTGCTGGTCCGCGCAGCGGTGGATCCACCGCGCTTCGCGCTCTGCCCACGCTTCTGGGCGCCTGACGGACGGGAGCGTCCACCAGCAGCCGACCTCGCCGTACCCGGCCGGTTGGCTGCTGACTTCTGCGCCCGCGCCGGGGAAGACGTGCGGGTCGCCATATCCCTCAGGCTACCCCGACTACCTCTCGAGTCACACGTGTCACACGCCGGTCACACCGCCCCATCCGTAGCGTCACGACGCCGCCACCGGAACAGGTGCCACAGCACGACGTACCACCCGAGCGCCGCCAGACCGCCGAGAACGAGGCCGGGTCAACTACGAGCGCAGAAGGTCGCCGGCAACAGTCAGGCGCCGGTGGTGCCGTCCAGTTGTTCGCGGAGGAGGTCGGCGTGGCCGCAGTGGCGGGCGTACTCGCCGATCAGGTGGAGGTAGATCATCCGGAGCGTCGACTCGACGCCTTTGAAGGCGAAACGCTCGTCGAGCGATCGCCCGGCCGCGGCCTCGTCGGACAGCTTCCACTCCGCGATCAAGCCGTCGTACGCCGCCTGCGCCTCGGCCGGATCGATCAGCTCGAAGTCCGCATCCTTGCCCAGCTCCAGCGGGAACACCGGCTCAGCCGGCTCCCCCGAGGCGAAGTGGATCCGGAACCAGATCCGCTCCACCTTGGTCAGATGCCGGATCAGCCCGAGCAGCGAGAGGGTCGACGGCGGCGAGGGTCGCTCGGCCAACTGCTCCGCGGTCAGGCCGGCGCACTTGAACAGCAGGGTGGTGCGATAGAAGTCCAGGTACCCCTGCAGCAGGTCGCGTTCGGGCGCGGTCAGCGAGCCGTCCGGTCGTTCGACGGCGGGTGCTCTCCAGGTCACTACGTTCCTCTCGTCCACAATGTGTTCGTCCATCTCATCATATGAGATTGACACTGGCGTTCACCGTAGCCCGTTCGTTACCGTCTTCGGCAGGTCATGAGCGCCAGCGTCAAGCCCCGGCTCGCTGGCCGGCAACCCTCCTCCGCGGTGGGGTGCCCCGGGTGAAGACCAGGCCGTGCGGATACCCCGCTCGGCAAGTGCGGACTTCCTGGGAGCAGCAGCATGTCGATTCTCTCCATCCTCGAGCCTGCCAGTACGACGACCCCGCGGCCTACGGGGGCCCGGCTCGCGACCGGCAGCATCCCCGCCACGGTGGGTTCGGACCTGCTGGTCCCCCTGGCCGACGGCCGGGTCACCGACTACGCCAACTTCGACCACGGCGCCAGTGCGCCGTGCCTGGAGTCGGTGCGCGCGAGCGTCGAGGCGGCGCTGCCGTCGTACGCGTCGGTGCACCGCGGCAACGGGTACGCCTCGCGGATCACCACACAGTGGTACGAGCGGGCGCGTGCCGAGGTGCACGCGTTCGTCGGCGCTCGGCCGGACGACCAGGTGATCTTCACCCGGCAGACGACCGACGCGCTCAACCTGCTCGCGCACGCGGTGCCGGCGGACGCGACCGTGATCGTGTTCGAGTCCGAGCACCATGCAGCGCTCCTCCCCTGGCCGGCCGAGCGGACCGTGCGCCTCGAGGCGCCGAGCACGCCGAACGATGCCGTGAGCAACGTTGCCGACGCACTGCGCAAGGCGCCCGAGGGTCCGCGGCTCGTCGTCGTGACCGGCGCGTCCAACGTCACCGGCGAGATCTTCCCGATCGCCGAGATCGCGGCCGTTGCCAGGGCCCACGGCGCTCGGGTCTGCCTGGACGCGGCGCAGCTCGCGCCGCACCGGCCGGTCGACATCGCCGAGCTCGACGTCGACTGGGTCGCGCTGTCCGGCCACAAGCTCTACGCGCCGTACGGCGCCGGTGCCCTGATCGGCCGCGCTGACTGGCTGGACGCCGCCGAGCCTTACCTGTACGGCGGTGGCGCCACGACCGCGGTCACCGATGACCTCGTGGTCTGGGCGACCGGTCCGGCCCGGCACGAGGGCGGCTCCCCCAACGTCATCGGCGCGATCGCGCTGGCCTCGGCCTGTGCGGCGATCAGCAAGCACCGCGACGCGATCGAGCAGCATGAGCGCAGCCTGCTCGCCCGGCTTCGGACCGGTCTGGCTCAGATTCCCGGCGTCACGACGTACTCGCTCTTCGGCCAGGACGCGGATCGGGTCGGCACGGTGTGTTTCACCGTCGCCGGGCTGACCTCGACGCTGGTGTCCGCGGCGCTGAGCGCGGAGTACGGCATCGGTGTCCGGGACGGCAAGTTCTGTGCGCACCCGCTGGTCGGCCACCTGCTGGCCGGCGCCCCCGAGCACCGCACAGCCGTCCGGGCGAGCCTGGGTCTCGGTACGACGCGCGAGCACGTCGACCGCCTCGTCAACGCCGTCCGAACGCTGGCCACCAGCGGACCCCGGTCGGAGTACGAGGAGTCGGCGCACGGCTGTCAGCCTGCCGACGATCCCCGCGATCTCCACGCCCCGCGGATCTGGTAGTCAAGCCGCCCTCCTACTGCTCAGGAGGTACAAGGCCTACGTGGTGAGCAGCGAACGCCAGTAGGTCCGCCCATTCCGACGCGACCATCGCGGCGGGTTTCCCGAAGCCGTGACCGGTGTTGACCTCAACCCGGGTCAAGACAGGTTCGGCGGAGGACTGGGCATGCTGCAACGCGGCGATGAACTTGTGACTGTGCAGCGGCACCACCCGGTCGTCGTGGTCACCGGTGACCACGAGAGTCGCCGGGTACGCCGTGCCCTCCTGCACCCGGTGCAACGGCGAGTACGCCAGCAGGTCCTCGAACTGGTCCGGATCGTCCGGGTGCCCGAAGTCGGACGTCCACGCGGCCCCCACCGTGAACAGGTGGAACCGGAGCATGTCCAGTACGCCGACGCCCGGCAGCGCGACCGCGAACAGGTCCGGGCGCTGCGTCATCACGGCACCGACCAGCAGACCGCCGTTGCTGCGACCGTGGATGGCGAGCTGCGACGGCGTGGTCACCCCGGTGTCGCGCAGGTGCCCGGCGACGGCGATGAAGTCGTCGAAGACGTTCTGCTTGTTCTTCAGCCGACCCGCATCGTGCCAGTCGCTGCCGTACTCACCACCACCGCGCAGATTCGCGATCACCAGCACACCACCTGCCGCCAGCCAGGCCGGCCAGCCGGGCCGGTACTCGGCCAGGATCGGGATGCGGAAGCCGCCGTACCCGTAGAGCATCGTCGGACGCGGTGACGAGTGGTCCAGATCGGCACGGCTGATCAGGAAGTACGGCACCTCGCGGCCGGGCTCGAGCCGGCGCTCGATCGTGATCGCCGGCGACGTGAAGCCACCCGACCCGCGGACCAGCGAGGGCAGTGCGCGTACGGCGCCGGTCGAGGACGAGACGACGTACGAGAGGGTCGGGTCGGTGGGAGTCGACAGGCCGACGAAGAGCTCGTCGTACTCCGGCGAGGCGTTCAGACCCACCACTCCCCCGCCCGGCGCATCGACGACCCGCGCACCGGAGCCGTCCAGCGCGTACAGCGTCAGCACGGGCTGAGCGTCGACCAGACTCAACGTCGCGAGACCGTTCGCCGTACCGCGGACCGCCTGCAGGGCGCTGTCGCCCTCCGGGATCAGATCGGTGAACCGACCGTCGAGTGACGCGAGCACCACCCGGCCGCGCGGGGCGTCACGATCCGTCCGCAGTACCAGCCGGTCACCGGACATCCGCACGAACGTGATCTCGTCCGCGAAGTAGTCCACCACCTTGACCGGCTCGCCGATGCCGTCGTCCGAGGTGATCGGGAAGACCCACAGCCGGGTCGCCGGGTCGGTCCCTTCGGTGATGTGGACGACGAGGTACCGGTCGTCCTCGGTCACCTCGGGCGTGATGAAGATGCGGTCGTTCTCCGGGAACGCCAGCACCAGTTCGTCCGCGGACTGCGGCGTACCGACCTTGTGCAGCATCAACCGGCCGCCGGACAACGTCTTTGTCTCGGTGCCCTCACTCCGGCCACTCGCCGGGTAGTGCAGATAGAGGTACGCCGAACTGTCCGGCAACCACGTGGCCTCGCAGAACTTGGCTTCCGTCACCACGTCGTCGACAGGAGTGCCGGTGGCGATGTCGAGCAGCCGGAACGTCGTCCAGTCGCTGCCGCTCTCGTTGATGCCGTAGGCGAAGTACTTGCCATCAGGGCTGATCGTGAACGTGCCCAGCGAATCCGTGCCGTCGGCGGACAACGTGTTCGGGTCGATCAGCACCCGGCCGCCGGAGACCAGTTCGTCGAGCGACTCGGCGACGTACACCACGTCCTGCGCCTGGGTGCCGTCGTTGCGGCCGACGAAGTACCAGCCGGACTTCTTCACCGGTACGCCGGCCCGCGGCCGGGCCAGGATCGCGGACATGGTGCGCTGGAACCAGTCCCGCTCCGGATAGGTCGCGAGCTCGGCCTCGGTGAAGGCGTTCTGCCGAGTGACCCAGTCGCGGGTGTCGGGTGAGTCTGGGTCTTCCAGCCAGCGGTACGGATCCGCGATCCGATGCCCGTGCAGCGTTTCGACCACATCGTCGCGGCGGCTTTCCGGATAGGTCATGCGGTCAAACCTAATGCCGACGAGCAACCGGGGTGTCAGGGCGGAGGGGCTGGCGGAGTGGTGTACAGCCGGTCACACTGCGAGCGTGGCCAACACCCGCTCGGTCGACCCCGACGCAGACCGGATGCTCAGCGCCGCCGCCGTGGCCGGCGAGCGGGTCCGCCTCGACGTACTCGGCCGGATCGTCGATCTTCCGGCCGACGACTTCTTGACCGCGGTTGAGGCTCTGGTCCGCTCCGGCGCGCTCGTGGTGGCTCCGGGCACCGCTCCAAGGTGTGAACCGCTCAGGTCGCGGGCGTCGTACCCACCGGCCGCGGTGGGCGGCATCCCGCGCAGGCGCCGGGGCCAGTGAGTACGACGGGCCCTCTCAGTGGGCCGGGTGGATGTCCTTGGTCCAGAGGACCGTGCCGTGCAGGTCGCGCAGTGACGCGGTGAAGACGCCGGTGCGCGGGTCGATGTCGACGTGCCCGAAGAACTGGTTGCCACCGCTCGGCGGCTGGTTCGGGAAGTCGGCCGCCTTGACGAACTCGACCTTCGGCCCGAACGTCGAGTCCAGCGCGTTCGGCCCGAACGTGCCGGCGTTGATCGGCCCGGCGACCAGCTCCCAGAACGGGTCGAAGTCGGTGAAGGCCGCCCGCGACGGGTCGTAGTGATGCGCCGCGCAGTAGTGCACGTCCGCGGTCAGCCAGATCGTGTTGCGCACCTTGCGCCGCTTGAACTGGCTCAGCACCCAGGCGATCTCGTGCTCGCGACCACCCGGCGCACCCGGTAGTCCGTTGGCAACCGCCTCGATCTCGGTGCCGTCCGGGACCAGCAACCCGAGCGGCATGTCACTGGCGATCACCTTCCAGGTCGCCTTCGAAGCCGCGACCTCGCGGACCAGCCACGCGGCCTGCTCCGCGCCGAGGAGCGCCACCGAACCACTCACACCGGGTTTCGGGTTCGTGTCGCGATACGTCCGCATGTCCAGGCAGAAGATGTCCAGCAGCGGGCCGTAACTCACCGTGCGGTAGATCCGGCCGCGACCCGCGTGCTCCATCGGCAGGTACTCCAGGAAGGCTTTCCGGGCCCGGGCCGCGAGTACGTCGACCCGCTTCTCGGTGTACCGGTCATCGGCCAGGATCTCGCCCGGGTACCAGTTGTTGACCGTCTCGTGGTCGTCCCACTGGCTGATGATCGGCACCTCGGCGTACAGGTCCCGGACGTTGCCGTCGAGCAGGTTGTACTTGTACCGGCCGCGGTATTCGGCCAGCGTCTCGGCGACCTTGGACACCTGCTCGGTCACCACGTTCTTCCAGATGGTGCCGTCGGCAACCTTCACCTCGGCCGCGATCGGGCCGTCGGCGTAGATGTTGTCGCCGGAGTGCAGGAAGAAGTCCGGCCGGGTGTCGTGCATCGCCCGGTACGCCGCCATGCCGCCGAACTCGGGGTTGATCCCGTAACCCTGGCCCGCGGTGTCGCCGGTCCAGACGAAGGACAGTCCGCGGTTGCGTCCCGGCGTACTGAACGAACCTTCCAGCGACTCGCCGCGACGGCCGGAGGAGTCCTCGAACGAGATCCGGTAGTCGTACCGCTGGCCCGGGCGCAGGCCCTTCAGCGGCAACTGCGCGGTGAAATCGTCATCCGGCCCGGTGATCGGGCCGCGCAGGCGGATCGCCCGGTCGAACCGGCCGTGGCTGGTAACGTCGACGACGAGGCGGGCCCGGCGGTCGGTCCGGGACCAGACCACAGCCGAGTTCGCGGTGACGTCGCCGGACATGATCCCGGACGGCAACCCGGGCCGGTCGCGCCGGACGAGGTTCGGCGTCGCGGCGGCAACCCCGGGCAGGACCAGGGACGCGCCGGCGACTGTGGATGCGGCCAGGAACTGGCGGCGGCTCGAGTTCATGGCCTGACGGTGACCGTACTGTGCATCAACTCGATGACACCGAGGTGACAGCCGGGCGAATTGGGTACCAAATCACCTACTTCCCGCCGCGGGTGCGGACAATGTAACTGTCGAAAGGGAACACAGTTGAGACGGGAACACCGCATCACGCAGGTCTTCATCGAGCTGGCCGACACGTTGGTGGACGAGTTCGACCTGGTCGACTTCCTGCGCACGCTGGCCGAGGTCAGCGTCGAGTTGCTCGATGTCGACGCCGCCGGGTTGATGCTCGCCGACTCGGACGGCGTACTCCAGGTGATGGCGTCGTCGGACGAGCAGGTGGAGTTGCTCGAGCTGTTCGAGCTCCAGCAGAACGAAGGTCCTTGTCCGGAGTGCTTCTCCACCGGCGCGCCGGTGGTCAATGCCGATCTCGGCCGGTGGCCCGAGTTCGCCGCGGCGGCAGCGGCGGGCGGCTACGCCACGGCCCACGCCTTGCCGCTGCGCCATCGCGGGCAGGTGATCGGCGCGCTGAACCTGTTCCGCACCAGCACAGAGCCACTGGCCGACGAGGACGTCGCGCTGGGCCAGGCGCTGTCCGACATAGCCACCATCGGCCTGCTGCACGAACGTCAGGTGCGCGGACAGCAGGAACTGGCCGAGCAGCTCCAGCAGGCGTTGGGCAGCAGGATCCTGATCGAGCAGGCCAAGGGCATGCTGGCCGAGCGCGCCGGCCTGAGCCCGGACGACGCCTTCACCGCGATGCGTTCGTACGCCCGAGGCACCGGGCAACGCCTGGGCGTCGTGGCACAGGGCGTTCTCGACGGCTCTCTCAAGACCTCGGCGCTGCCGACTCGTTAGCTGGACGTCGGCTTGCGCCTGCCAGCCGAGCGTGGTTCTGTTGAAGTACAAGCCACCTTCTCGTGGCGCTGCCCCGGACCCGGTAGCGCATCGACCGATGCACTCCCGGACTGGGGCGTTCTCATGTCACAGCTTGTCGCGGACGAACACCATCCGCAGGGCCCGCAGCAGCGGTACACGAACCTCTACACCGAGCTCGCCCGGACCGTGCGTGAGCTCGGACTGCTCCGGCGGCGACGCGGGTACTACTGGACTCGCATCGGCCTGGTGATCGCGGCCTTCGCCGGTGTGTGGGTCGGTGTCGGACTGCTCGGAAACTCCTGGCTGCAACTGCTGATGGCCGGCGCGCTCGCGCTCGTGCTCACCCAGGTCGCCTTCCTCAGCCACGACGGCGCGCATCGGCAGATCTTCGACTCCGCGGCCTGGAACGACTGGACCGCACGCCTGCTGGGCGGTGGACTGATCGGGATGAGTTCCAGCTGGTGGCGTTCGAAGCACAGCCGCCACCACCAGGCTCCGAACCAGGTGGACCATGACCCGGACATCGGTTCCGGAGTCGTGGCCTTCACCCCGGAGCACGTCGAGAAGCGCACTGGTTTCAGCGGATGGCTCACCCGCCGCCAGGGATGGCTCTTCTTCCCGCTGCTCACCCTGGAGGGCCTGAGCCTGTATGTCGCGAGCCTGCGCCATCTGCTCCGTCGGTCCGCCACCAGAGTGGAGCGCATCGAGGCCGCGATCATCCTGACCCGGCTCGGTGGCTACCTGGCCGTGCTGTTGATCCTGCTGCCGGTCGGCAAGGCCGGCGCCTTCCTCGGGCTGCAGTTGGCCGTGTTCGGGATCTGCCTCGGCGGCTCGTTCGCCCCGAACCACAAGGGCATGCCACTCGTGCCGGCGACGATGAAGCTCGACTTCCTGCGCCGCCAGGTGCTGATGTCGCGCAACATCCGCGGCGGCGTGGTGGTCGACTTCGCGCTCGGCGGTCTCAACTACCAGATCGAGCACCACCTGTTCCCGAGCATGCCCAGGCCGACCCTCAAAGCGGTCCAGCCGATCGTGCGCGAGTACTGCGAGCTGCACGGGGTGAAGTACACCGAGGTCGGGCTGTTGTCGTCGTACCGGATCGTCGTCGACTACCTGAACAACGTCGGCCTCCGGGCCCGGGACCCGTTCGAGTGCCCGCTCGTCGCGCAGTACCGGAACTGAGCCTCAGCCGGCCGGTGGGATCTCGCCGGAGCCGCGGATCGTCAGCTTGACCGGCACGCGGACCGTGCGGCCCGGGCGGTGCGGTTCCGGGAGGCGCTCGGTCATCAGCTGGATCGCCGTACGGGCCATCACGTCGGCCGACTGGGCGACGGCCGTGAGGCCCGGGCTGAGCAGGTCGCCGAGGGCGAGGTCGTCGAAGGAGACCAGCGCGACCCGGTCCCGCCGGCCGGCGAGACCACGGAGCACCTCGGCAGTGGTCATGTTGTTTGCCGACAGCAACGCCGTGGCCGGCTCCGGCCGATCCAGTACGGCGGACAGCGTGATGCCGATGCCCTCGGTGGTCGGCTCGGACAGGTGGACCAGGTCCTCGTCCACCTCGATCCGGTGCCGGGCCATCGCGGCCCGGTAGGCGACCACGCGTTCGCGGGAGGTGAAGATCCGCTCGTCGTCACCGAGGTACGCGATCCGCCGGTGGCCCTGCCGGACCAGATGGTCGATCGCCTGGTCGATGCCGCCGGCGTTGTCGGCCAGTACGGCGTCCGCCTCGATCCCGTGCGCCGGCCGGTCGATCGTGACCACGGCCATCCCCGCGTCGACGTGCGGCGCGAGGTACTCCTGGGTCTCCCCGATCGGAGCCATGATCAGCGCGTCCGGGCGGCGGGCGACGAACTCCAGGCAGACCTCCCGCTCCCGGTCCGGATCCTCGTCGGTCAGCCCGATCATCACCACCGAGCCGGACGACCGGGCCCACAGCTCGACCGCCCGGCCGAGAGAGGCGAAGAACGGGTCGCCGATATCGCGGATGACCACCGCGATCGTGCCGGTCTTGCCGCGGCGCAGCATCCGGGCGCTCTCGTTCGGGGTGTAGTTGAGCTCCTTGATCGCGGCCTGGACCTTGGCGGTCAGCTCCGGGCTGACGTTCGGCTCCTCGTTCACCACCCGGGAGACGGTCTTCAGCGCGACGCCGGCCCGGGCCGCGACCTCCTTCATCGTCGGCCGGCGCTGACCAGTGCCGTTCACACCGCTGATTGTCATCGCCGGCCCCTCTCTCAGCTCTCGACCACAACCGGGATGATCATCGGGCGGCGGCGGTGGGTGTCACTGACCCACTTGCCGACCACCCGCCGGATCACCTGCTGCAGCTGGTACATGTCGTCCACGCCGCCGCCGATCGCCTTCTCGATCTCCGCCTCGATCTTCGGCTTCAGGTCGTCGAAGACGGTGTCGTCCTCGGCGAACCCGCGCGCCTGGATCTCCGGCCCGGCTGTCAGTTTGCCGGTGACAGAGTCCATCACGGCGATCACCGAGATGAAACCCTCGTCGCCGAGGATCCGGCGGTCCTTCAGCGAGGTCTCGGTGATGTCGCCGACCGTCGACCCGTCGACGAACACGTACCCACAGTCCACCTTGCCGGCCACGACGGCCTTGCGGTCGATCAGGTCGACCACCACACCGTCCTCGACGACGACCACGTTCTGCGCCGGTACGCCGGTCCGGATGGCCAGCTCGGCGTTCGCGTGCAAGTGCCGGATCTCGCCGTGCACCGGCATCACGTTGCGCGGCTGGACGATGTTGTAGCAGTACAGCAGCTCGCCGGCGCTGGCGTGGCCGGAGACGTGCACCAGCGCGTTGCCCTTGTGGACCACGTTCGCGCCGTGCCGGGTCAGCCCGTTGATCACCCGGTAGACCGAGTTCTCGTTCCCCGGGATCAGCGACGACGCCAGTACGACGGTGTCACCCGGCTGGATCTGGACGACGTGATGGTCGTTCGCGGCGATCCGGGACAGCGCCGACATCGGCTC
The DNA here is from genome assembly GCF_040639075.1 of Kribbella sp. NPDC023972. NCBI lineage: Bacteria > Bacillati > Actinomycetota > Actinomycetes > Propionibacteriales > Kribbellaceae > Kribbella > Kribbella sp. NPDC023972. The sequence goes on from NZ_JBEZZH010000001.1 coordinate 321,505, forward strand.
GCCCTGGGAACCGGTCGAGACCAGTACCACCTGCTCCGGCGGGTAGTCGTCCAGCTCGCGCATGTCGATCAGCGTGTCGCCGGGCACGTTCAGGAAGCCGAGATCCCGGGCCACGCCCATGTTGCGGACCATCGAGCGGCCGACGTACGCGACCTTGCGGCGGTGCTTCACGGCCGCGTCCATCACCTGCTGGACCCGGTGCACGTGCGAGGCGAAGCAGGCGACGATGATGCGCTGGTTCCTCGCCTTGGCGAAGACCCCGTCCAGCACCGGCGCGATGTCGCGCTCGTGGGTGGTGAACCCGGGCACCTCGGAGTTGGTCGAGTCGACGCAGAACAGGTCCACGCCCTCCGCGCCGAGCCGGGCGAACGCCCGCAGGTCGGTGATCCGGTTGTCCAGCGGCAACTGATCCATCTTGAAGTCACCGGTGTGCAGCACCAGGCCGGCCGGGGTCCGGATCGCCACCGCGAGCGCGTCCGGGATCGAGTGGTTGACCGCGATGAACTCACAGACGAACGGGCCGATCTGGAGCGACTCGCCCTCGACCACGGTCTGCTGCGGCACGTTGCGGTGCCGGTGCTCCTTCAGCTTCCCCTCGAGCAGCGCGAGCGTGAGCTGCGAGCCGATGACCGGGATGTCACCCCGCTCACGCAGCAGGTAGGGCAGGCCGCCGATGTGGTCCTCGTGGCCGTGGGTCAGAACGACGGCGACGATGTCGTCGAGCCGGTGCCGGATGGGCTGGAAGTCCGGCAGGATCAGGTCCACGCCGGGCTGGTTCTCGTCCGGGAACAGTACGCCGCAGTCGACGATCAGCAGCTTCCCGTCGTACTCGAACACCGTCATATTGCGGCCGACCTCGCCGAGGCCGCCCAGCGGGATGACCCGCAAAGCGCCCGGGGCCAGTGGTCCGGGCGCGTCGAGATCTGGATGAGGATGGCTCATGCAATCAGTCCTGCCGTCTTGAGGTCGGTGGTGAGCCAGTCCACTTGCTCGGCGGTCGCCTCAACCAACGGCGACCGGAGTGTCGCGTGCTCGATGACGCCGGCCAGCTTGAGCGCGGCCTTCACCATGATGGCGCCCTGGGTCCTGGTCATGATCGCCTCGACGGCGGGCACCACCCGTCGGTCGATCTCTCGTGCGGTGGCGAGGTCGCCGGCCACCACGGCGTCGATCAGCTGCCGGTACGGCTCGCTCGCGACATGCGCGACGACGCTGGCGATTCCCACCGCGCCGATCGCGAGCCAGGCGAGATTCAGCTCGTCCGCACCGCAGTAGTAGAACAGATCGGTGTTCGCCAGCACCTTGGTGGCCCCGGCGACATCGCCCTTGGCGTCCTTGACCGCGACGATCCGCGGGTGCTCCGCGAGCGCGATCAGGGTCTCGGTCCTGACCTCGACGCCGGCCCGGCCGGGGATGTCGTAGATCATGTTCGGCAGGCCGGTGGCGTCGGCGACCGCGGTGAAGTGCGCGCGCAGCCCGTCCTGCGGAGGCTTGTTGTAGTACGGCGTGACGACCAGCAGACCGTGTGCACCGGCGGCCTCGGCCTGCTTCGCGCACTCGATCGTGTGCGCGGTGTCGTTGGTGCCCACCCCGGCGACCACCTTGGCGCGGTCGCCGACCGCCGCCAGCACCGCCTGGATGAGCTGGACCTTCTCCTGGTCCGAGGTGGTCGGCGCCTCGCCGGTCGTCCCGTTCACGATCAGGGCGTCGTTACCACGGTCGACCAGGTAGGTCGCGACCTTCTGCGCAGCATCGAGATCGAGCGAGCCGTCGGGCCGGAACGGGGTGATCATCGCCGTCGTCAGGCGGCCGAAGGGCGGCGCCGGTGAGGCGGAGCTTGCTGCTGAGGACATGGACGTCAGATTACCGCTCCGAAGCCTCTGAGAAATGAGTAGGCCTGGTGGCTGTCCGCTCGGGGGTCCGGGCAGCCACCAGGCTCACTCGTCCTATCGGGCCGGCCCTGGGAGGCGTTACAGCTTCCGGCAAAAAAATCCGGAAAAAATTCTGTGCATACTTTCCGCCATCAAGTGGTTGCTCTTCGTGGAGAACTCGGTGACTTCCTGGGCCGTTAGTCTCTGCCGCGTGACCACTGTCTCCCCCGCCCAACGATCCCTGACCGTCACGGCGAGCGCCCTGCTCGCCGCGATCCCGCTGATCACCCTGGCCATGTGGTTTGTGCTGGCCGTCGACGGGATCGGCGACTTCCCGCCCACGTGGGCGCCGTCGTTCGTGTTGCTCGCCGCCGCGCTGGCCTACGCGGTCTGCGAGCTCGTCGGCTTCCGGACTAGCCCGCTTCAGCACAGCGACCGGTCGCCGGCGGAGGTCGGGATGGACTCCTGGCGACGGTTCACCGCGTCGACCTTCGTCCGGTTCGCGGCGTGCGAGGCGGTCTTCTTGATCTCGCTCCCGCTCGCGTTCGTGGTCGAGAGCTTCTGGGTCATCTTGACCGGCGCGGCGCTGGCGATCCCGCTGTTCCTCTGGGAGGTGTGGCCGGGCGTCCGCAACCAGCAGCGGTTCGCGGCTGCGCTCGAGGCCGGCGGCGTACCGTCGTACCTGACCGAAGGGCGCTAGCGTCCCGCCAGCCAGATCGAGGTGGCGGTGAAGAGCCGCTCGACTGCCTGCAGAGCCCCGGGGAGCAGGAGTACGGCGGCGCCGAGCAGCAGCGGGACGACGATCAGGCGCTCGAACCAGCCGTTCGTGCGGAAGCGGAGCGGGCGCGGCAGGCGGATCTCGAACCAGGTCTCGCCGCGGATCGGCACTGGCCACAGCCACGGGCAGCCGGAGCGGGTGAGGCTGTCACCCAGGCAGTGAACGAACATGCCCAGTCCGACGGCCACTCCGATCCACCCGCCGATGCCGGTGAGGCCTGCTTGGACGGCGTCCGCGGTCGTCGTACCGGGTAACGCCGTACCAGCGACGGACCAGGCGGTGGCGCCGAGCGCGAGGACGATCAGCCCGTCCCCCAGCACGTCGGCTGCCAGCAGCAGACCGGTGACGGCCACCGCGAGGACTGCCCACTTGCCGCGGTCACCGGCGCTGGCGGCGAGCATGCCGAGCAGGATCGCGGCGACCAGGGTGTGCGTCGCGTGCCGGTGCCGGCCGGTGCTGTCCTCGTCGCGTGGTCCCTTGGTGAGGTTGTAGAGGACGCTCGAGAAGGCGCGGACCGCTTCGGAGAGGATGCGGGTCACCGGACCGACCAGACGAGACGCGCGCGCTCCTGGGTGATCCAGGTCGGGCACCAGCGCGTACCCAGCCGTCGCCGCGGCGAACGGCACCACCTCAGCGACCGTGGTCAGCCCCACCAGCGGCGCCACCACCAGGCCCGCGCACCACCCCGACAACGCATGCGACCGCCCCATCATCTGGCGCCCCACTCCCCTCAGTCAGCAGAACTGACATCCTCTCAACCCCAACCCCTCCTCCCCCAACAGCCACGCTGACCACACCAACCACCTCAGTTCACGGCGCTTCTCCCACCCGGTTTGCATAATCATTCAGAGGAGTGCATACTTTTCCTGTGTCCAAGGTTCTTAGGTCTTTGCCTGTTGGTGAACGGGTCGGCATCGCTTTCTCGGGCGGGCTCGACACGTCGGTCGCGGTCGCGTGGATGCGGGACAAGGGAGCCGTCCCCTGCACCTACACGGCCGATCTCGGTCAGTACGACGAGCCCGACATCGCCTCCGTCCCGGGTCGTGCCACGGCGTACGGCGCCGAGATCACCCGACTGGTCGACTGCCGCGCGGCGCTGGTCGAGGAGGGGCTGGCCGCGCTCGCCTGTGGCGCGTTCCACATCCGGTCGGCCGGGCGGACGTACTTCAACACCACCCCGATCGGCCGGGCGGTGACCGGCACCCTGCTGGTCCGGGCGATGCTCGACGACGACGTCCAGATCTGGGGCGACGGCTCGACCTTCAAGGGCAACGACATCGAGCGGTTCTACCGCTACGGCCTGCTGGCGAACCCGCACCTGCGGATCTACAAGCCGTGGCTGGACGCGGACTTCGTCACCGAGCTCGGCGGCCGCAAGGAGATGTCCGAGTGGCTGGTCGCGCACGGCCTGCCGTACCGGGACAGCACCGAGAAGGCGTACTCCACCGACGCCAACATCTGGGGTGCCACCCACGAGGCCAAGACGCTCGAGCACCTCGACACCGGGGTCGAGACCGTCGACCCGATCATGGGTGTGAAGCACTGGGACCCGTCGGTCGAGATCCTGCCGGAGGACGTCACCATCGGCTTCGAGCAGGGCCGGCCGGTGACGATCAACGGCAAGGAGTTCGGCTCCGCGGTCGACCTGGTGCTGGAGGCCAACACGATCGGCGGCCGGCACGGGCTGGGCATGTCGGACCAGATCGAGAACCGGGTGATCGAGGCCAAGAGCCGGGGCATCTACGAGGCTCCCGGGATGGCTCTGCTGCACGCGGCGTACGAGCGGCTGGTCAACGCGATCCACAACGAGGACACGCTGGCGAGCTACCACAACGAGGGCCGGAAGCTCGGGCGGCTGATGTACGAAGGCCGCTGGCTCGACCCGCAGTCACTGATGCTGCGGGAGTCCCTGCAGCGGTGGGTCGGTACGGCGGTGACCGGTGAGGTCACGTTGCGGCTCCGGCGCGGCGAGGACTACTCGATCCTCGACACCACCGGCCCGGCGCTCAGCTACCACCCGGACAAGCTGTCGATGGAGCGGATCGAGGACTCCGCGTTCGGCCCGGTCGACCGGATCGGTCAGCTGACCATGCGGAACCTGGACATCGCCGACTCCCGCTCGAAGCTGGAGCAGTACGCCGGCCTCGGCATGTTCGGCTCCACCCACCCGGCGCTGGCGTCCTCCACCGACCTGATCGGCGCGATGCCGACCGGCGGAGCCGAGGCGATCGCCTCCCGCGGCGAGGCCACGGACGAGGACGAACTCCTGGACCGCGCCGCGATGGAGTCGGGCACGGACTGAGTCCCGGCATGTGGCTGGCAGACCGCCCAATTCGTGGGTTTGCCAGCCGGGTTCCTGGTGGCAAACCCACCATTCCGATGGTCTGCCAGCCAAATGGGGTCAGGCGTCGAAGTCGAGGGTGACGGTGGGGGTGGTGGGGTGGGACTGGCAGGTGAGGACGTAGCCGGCTCGGATTTCGTCGGGCTCGAGGGCCCAGTTGGTGTCCATCCGGACCGAGCCTTCCAGGACCTTGGCTCGGCAGGTGCCGCAGACGCCGCCCTTGCAGGCGAAAGGTGCGTCTGACCGGACCGCCAGGGTTGCGTCCAGGACCGCCTTGGAGTGTTCGGCCAGGGCGAACGTCGAGCGGCGGCCGTCCAGGATCACGGTGACCTGGGCGGCATCCTCGTCGACCGGAGCTTCTTCGACCGGAGCCATGGGAGCCTCGTCGCCGACGTGAAAGAGCTCGGCGTGCACGTGCTCCCGCGGGACACCCTGCTCGAGCAGCAACTCCTGCGCGCCGACGACCATCGCGTACGGACCACACAGGAACCACTCGTCGACGCTCGTCACCGGGAGGATCGTCGCGAACATCCGCTTCAACCGCTCGGCGTCGATCCGCCCGCTGAACAGCTCCACCTCGGTCGACTCCCGCGACAACACGTGCACGAGATGGAACCGTTCGGCGTACCGGTCCTTCAGATCGGCCAGCTCGTCGGCGAACATCACCGACCCCGCGGTCCGGTTGCCATACAGCAAGGTGACACGGCTGGAGGGCTCGGTCGCCAGGATCGTCGCGACCAGCGAGAGCACCGGCGTGATGCCGCTGCCCGCGGCGACGAAGGCGTAGTGCTTCGCGTTGGCCGGATCGAACGTCGTACCGAAACGTCCGAGCGGCGTCATCACCTCGAGCTCGTCGCCGACCTTCAGTCCATCCGCGGCGTACGCCGAGAACTCGCCGCCCGGGAGCCGCTTCACGCCGATCCGCAGCACGCCGGATCCGGCCGGTGAGCAGATCGAGTAGCTGCGCCGAACGTCGTCACCGGTACGGCGAATGGTCAGGTGCTGCCCCGCGCTGAACTCATACTCGTCGGCCAACTCGGGCGGCACCTCGAAGGTGATCGCGACCGAGTCGTCGGTGATCGCCTCGATCGCGGCCACCCTCAACGGATGAAAGACCGCCCGCCGCCGGGCCAGAGTCGTCGTCATCTAGATCGCCTTGAAATGGTCGAAGGGCTCCCGGCACGCATTGCATCGCCACAGCGACTTGCAGGACGTGGACCCGAACCGGCTCAGCTCCGTCGTGTCCGGCGAACCGCACAACGGGCACCGGATGGTCAGACTCAGCATCACCGGCCCGACAGCATGCCGTCCGGTCGGCGGAGCGATACCGTACTCGACCAGCTTCGCCTTACCGGCCTCACTCATCCAGTCCGTCGTCCAAGCCGGCGACAGTACGGTCTCCACCCGGCCATCGACCCCCAAGTGGTCAAGCGTCAGCTCCACCTCCTGCCGGATCACATCCATCGCCGGACACCCGGAGTACGTCGGTGTGATCGTCACGACGACCTGATCACCCTCATGCCGAACGCCTCGCAGTACGCCGAGGTCCGCGATCGTCAGCACCGGCACCTCAGGATCCGCCACCTCACCAACGGCCTCGAAGATGGCCGTGTCCGTCACCATGTGGCCCCCGGATGCGAGCGCGCCACATGCTGCAGCTCCGCGAGCAGGTAGCCCAGGTGCTCGGTGTGCCGTCCGGAACGACCGCCAGTGTGCTGGTACGATGATGATGGCCGGCTGCACGTGGACTCGTCGATCACCGCCATCACCCGGCGCTCCCACTCCTCCTGGAACGTCGACGGGTCGACAGCGACGGCAAGACGTCGTACGAGGTCGTCGGACTCGAACATCTCCGCGGTGTAAGGCCAGAACGCCTCCAGCCCGGCCTGCATCCGGCGGTTACTCTCCTCGGTCCCGTCCCCGAGTCGCAGCACCCACTGGGTCGCGTGGTCGACGTGGTACGCAACCTCTTTGACCGCCTTGCCCGCGACACCGGACAACGTCTCGTCAGCGCACTTCAGCAGACCTTCGTAGAGCAGTTGCTGGTACGTCGCGAAGTACAGCAAGCGAGCCATCGCGTGAGCGAAGTCGCCGCTCGGGAGCTCACACAGCTGCAGGTTGAGGAAATCGCGCTCGTCCCGGAAGTAGGCGAGGTCGTCCTCGGACCGCCCCTCCCCCTCGACCTGGCCGGCGTACTGCAGCAGCGATCGCGCCTGGCCGAGCTGGTCGAGACCGATGTTGCCTAGGGCAACGTCTTCCTCGAGCTGCGGGGCGGCCGCGATCCACTCGGCGGTGCGCTGGGCGGAGATCAGCGCGTCGTCGCCGAGCCGGAGCGTGTAGACGAACAGGTCGTTCACAGGTGCTCGACACCTTCCGGGACCTGGTAGAAGGTCGGGTGCCGGTAGACCTTGTCACCGGCCGGATCGAAGAACTCGTCCTTCTCGTCCGGGCTCGAAGCGGTGATGTCGGCCGCACGCACGACCCAGATCGACACACCCTCCTGCCGGCGGGTGTAGACGTCCCGCGCGTTCCGGAGCGCCATCGTCGCGTCCGGCGCGTGCAGACTGCCGACGTGTGTGTGCGACAGCCCACGCCGCGACCGCACGAACACCTCCCACAACGGCTCGATGCTCATCCGCGTCCTCGCTTCGCTCCGGGCGCGGATGAGACACGGGGCGCGCTGTGCTTGATGATGAACTCGCTCCACTCGTTCATGCCGCACTCCCCTCGCGACGAGCAGCCTGCTTGGCCGCGTACGCCGCCGCGGCCTCACGAACCCACGCGCCTTCCTCATGCGCCTTCACCCGATGCGCGAGCCGCTGCTGGTTGCACGGCCCGTTACCCTTCACCACTTCGTACAGCTCGGTGTAGTCGGGCTCGGTGAATCGGTAGTGCCCGGTCTCCTCGTCGTACGACAGGCCGTCGTCGGGCACCCGAAGCCCGAGTACGTCGGCCTGCGGGACGGTCATGTCGACGAAGCGCTGGCGCAGTTCGTCGTTGCTGTGCCGCTTGATCCCCCACGCCATCGACTGCTCCGAGTGCGTGGACGCGGAGTCCGGCGGGCCGAACATCATCAGCGAGGGCCACCACCACCGGTCCAGCGCGTCCTGGGCCATCGCCTTCTGCGCCTCGGTGCCGTTGCACAGCGTGTACAGGATCTCGAAGCCCTGCCGCTGGTGGAACGACTCCTCCTTGCAGACCCGGACCATCGCCCGCGCGTACGGCCCGTAGGAGCAGCGGCAGAGCGGGACCTGGTTGACGATCGCGGCGCCGTCGACGAGCCAGCCGATCGCGCCGATGTCGGCCCAGGTCAACGTCGGGTAGTTGAAGATGCTGGAGTACTTCTGCCGGCCGCTGTGCAGCAGGTCGAGCAGATCCGCCCGGTCCACACCGAGCGTCTCGGCGGCGGCGTACAGGTAGAGCCCGTGGCCGGCCTCGTCCTGCACCTTGGCCATCAGGATCGCCTTCCGGCGCAGCGACGGCGCGCGACTGATCCAGTTGCCCTCCGGCTGCATGCCGATGATCTCCGAGTGCGCGTGCTGCGCGATCTGCCGGATCAGGGTCTTGCGGTACCCGTCCGGCATCGCATCCCGCGGCTCGATCCGGCCGTCGGCGTCGATGGTCGCCTGGAAACTGTCGTCCATACCGTCAGCATAGCCGAGATGTGACACTTCCTGTCGAGATCAACCAACAAGTGTCACAAAGCCGGACGCATGTGCCTGGTTGGCCAGCGAGGTGGATGGTGCTGCACCCGGAATCAGGGTGCAGAACCCACCAGAAGGTGGGTCAACCAGGGTGGTGGTAGGTCCACCGTCGGGGTGGTGGCAGGGCGCTGGGTGCGCGACTGGCGAGCCGGGAGGATTTCAGTGGAAGGACTACACAGTTTCCCGAGAGGGCGGACCCCATGACCACCATGCAGATTCTCCCGGCCGCGGCGGTCCGCGGGCCGGTCACCGGTAAGGAACGTGCGCTCGCCCCCGACCTGATCCGGGGCGCGATGCTGCTGCTGATCGGGCTGGCCAACAGCGCCAACTTCGCGTTCGCCGGGCAGCCGGGCATCGAAAGTACGCCGCACGGCCTCGAGCGCGTCGTCAACTTCCTCAAGCTCACTCTCGTGGACGCCCGGGCCTATCCGGTGTTCGCGGTGATGTTCGGCTACGGCCTGGTCCAGCTGGCCCGGCGGCAGCGATCTGCCGGCGTCGCGCCGAGCGCCGTACGGCGGATCCTGCTGAAGCGGAACGGCTGGCTGATCGCGTTCGGCGCGGTCCACGCGACGCTGCTGTACTTCGGTGACTTCCTCGGCGCCTACGGGATCGTCGGCATCATCTGCACGCTGCTGCTGCTCAACCGCGGGGACAAGTTCCACCGCATCGCGGTCGGCATCTGGGCCGTCGAACTCCTGTACGTGCTCTATGTCGGCTTCCAGTCCGTCGTCGCGGTGATGAGCAGCTCCGGTCCCGCGCATTCGCTCACGAACAGCCCGAACCCGTCGCTGGCGGCATCGTCGTACGGCGAGAGTCTGATCGACCGGTTGCACGAGTACCCGCTGCACACCGCGAGCGTGATCGGCTTCGTCATGGTCGTCTGGCTGGGGATCTGGGCCGCCCGCAAGCAGATCCTGGAGAACCCCGGCGCCCACCGCGGCCTGCTGACCGGCGTCGCCGTCGGCGGCCTGAGCATCACGATCCTGGGCGGTCTGCCGCTCGCGCTCGTCGGCGCCGGCTGGTTGCACGTCGACCAGGCCGCAGTGAACTCACTGAGCTACCTCTCCCACGTCAGCGGGATGTTCGGCGGTCCTGGGTACATCGCTCTGTTCGGTCTGCTGGTCTCTCGGCTGACCAAGCTCACCCTGCCGGTACGGGCGATCTCCGCTCTGGGCCAGCGCTCGCTGTCTGGCTACCTGTTCCAGTCCGTGAGCTGGATGGTGCTGCTGGCCCCGTTCACGCTGGACCTCGACTTCGGCAGTACGGCGTACACCGCGGCACTTATCGCGGTAGGTGTCTGGGTGCTGTCGGTCATCGGCGCTCACGCGATGAGCAAGCGTTCCTATCGCGGTCCGGCCGAGACACTGCTGCGGCGGCTCGTCTACTGATTCATCCGGCCGTTCGCCGGTGGGACCGACGTCCCGACGGCGAACGGCCTTTGCGAGGATGGGCGCCATGAGTGATTTCGGCGTACCAGAGCCCGCCAACCTGTCGGAGCTGTCCGGTGAGAGCCCGGTGGCCGAGAGCAGCGTGCGGCTGGCCCTTCCGGCCGAGGCCAACGAGATCGGCGAGATCCAGGTCGCGGCCTGGCGGACGTCGTACGCCGGTCTGCTGCCCGCGGATGTGCTCGCCGACCTCAACCCGGCGCAGTTCGCCGCCCAGTGGCGAGCCGCGCTGATCGCTCCTGGTGAGGCCCGCAATCGGGTGATGGTCGCGCTGGCCGGCCGGACGCTGGTCGGGTTCGCCGCGATCACGCCGTCGGACGACCCGGACGCCGATCCGCGGCGCGACGCGTTGATCGCCGAGCTGGCGATCAAGCCCGAGGCGACCCGGGCCGGTCACGGCTCGCGGTTGCTCAACGCCGTGGTCGACACCGTCCGCGCCGATGGCTTCAACCGGGTCACCGTGTGGGTCAACTCGACCGATGACGTCGTCCGCGCCTTCTACACCGAGGCCGGCTGGGCCCCCGACGGCGCCCACCGCGAGCTCGATCTCTACGGCGACGAATCCGTCCGCATCAAGCAGATCCGGCTCCACACCGACCCCGGCGCCGAGTGACGGTCCTGCCGGCGACCAACGGCCTACACGGTGCGTCGGCCGGCCTTCGCGCTCAGGCCAGGCAGAACTCGTTGCCTTCCGGGTCCCGCATGATGATGTGAAAACCGTCGGGTTCGTCCAGTCGGTTCGCGACGGTGGCGCCGAGCGGGATCAAGCGTTCGGCTTCCGCTTCGATCGCCGTACGGCGGTCGTCGCCGTCGAGACCGGGGGCGACCTTGATGTCGAGGTGGACGCGGTTCTTCACCTGCTTCGACTCCGGCACGCGCAGGAAGAAGATGTCCGGCCGGGTGCCGCGTTCCTTGTCGACCAGGGTGCGGCCGGCGTTGCGCTGGTCGACCGGGATGCCGTTGGCGTCGGCCCACTCGTCCCAGGACGCGAAGCCGGCCGGGACACCGACCGGGAAGTCGTAGCCGCCGAGCGCCGCCATCCAGAAGCGGGCGACCCGATCCGGATCCGCGCAGTCGAAGACGATGTGCAGGTCAAACGCGGGCACGTCGATCACCTGCCACACCGGCGCGATAGAGATCGCGGAGCAGGCAGATCTCGGCGCCGTGGTGGATGGTCTCGCGGTTCACATGGGTGATCAGGGCGAGCATGGTGTCCTCGGCGAAATACGCCCCTTTCGGCCCGAGCGGACGCTGCAGAGCCTCCTCGGACAGGCCACGAATCGACTGCCGCCAGCGCCCGTACCAGTGCTCGAGGAACGCCAACCCGTCGGCCGCCGTGGCCGGTAGGTCGGCCGGGATGTGCCGCGGGTCGAACATGTCCGCGTCGTCCGGCACGCTCCCGTCGCCGAAGAACGTGCTGACGCGGGTCGCGAAACAGCCGACACCGATGTGCACCAGCCGCCAGGCGATCGTCGTCACCGGCGGCGGGTCCGGCACCGGGTCGTCGTCATCGACAACGGTCCGCCCGCTCTCATCGGGCCGCACCGACCACGCGCCCTCGGCGGGCTCCCACAGGTACTCGTCATCCGTGAGGCCCTGCAGCCGCGGCCACAGATGAAAATCCCAGTAGAACTCCACCTGCCCGATCACCAGGTCACCACAGCCGGACATCCAGCACCTCCACTCCAGTTCGGTACGGCGACCCTAGACCGCCCCACCGACAAACCGACACCGGCATGGACCAGATCCCTTAGCACGCAGCGGATCCGCGACTAGCCGGGGGTGGTGCTCGACCGATCAACCTTGGCATGACAGATTGCGACGGTCCGATTACGCGTGGCCATCCGCTGGAGTCTGCATGAAGTACCTCACCCTGGTCGTCGGCCTAGGGCTGTCCGCTGCTGCTGTTCTCGTCGTACCGGGGTCCGGGGCGACCGCATCGATGGAACAGGCGACCGTGGTCGACCGGGCGCATCCGGTGGCCAACAAGTACCTCAGGCAGAAACCGGCATGGAAGCAGTGTGGGGACCCGGAGCTCCGGACGTTCTGCGCCAAGATCACCGCACCCCGCGACTGGGCCAACCAGTACTCCGGCAACGACATCCAACTCGCGGTCAGCAAGGTCGCGCCGGTGAAGGGCAGGCCGAGCCGCGTGGTCTTCGGCAACCCGGGTGGGCCGGGTGGTGCCGGCCTCGGCATGGCGCCCTACCTGGCCAGTCAGGCGCCGCTGGCGAAGGACCACCTCGCGGTCGGGTTCGACCCGCGCGGCACCGGTGACAGCACCAACGTCACCTGCCAGGGCGCACCCGGGTACACCATGGACGCGCGCGATCGCGACCCGTGGAACCTCGACCTGATCGCGGAGGCGTCGCAACTCAGCCAGCCGTACTGCGACCGGCAGTCCCGCGGCCTGCTCCCGTACGTGACCACCGCGCAGACCGTTCAGGACATGGACCTGATCCGCCGACTGCTCGGTTTCGACAAGATCGACTTCGTCGGGTACTCCGGCGGCACCTGGATGGGCGCCTACTACCAGACCTACTTCCCGCAGCACGTCGGCCGCTTCGTGCTCGACTCCAACACCGACTTCACCCAGCCGTGGATCAACACCTTTGTCGGACAGCCGCAGGCGTTCGAGCGCCGGTTCCGCGAGGACTTCGCGCCCTGGGCGGCGAAGTACGACGGTCAACTGAAACTCGGTGACTCACCACGCGCCGTGATCCGCACCTATGAGAAGCTCCGGGCCGCACTGAAAAAGCAGCCGGCGGTCGAGGAGTTCCTGGACGGGTCGATCAAGATCAGCTACGACCAGAACGCCCTGGACGAGATCGTCACCGGGGATATGTATACGAAGATCGACTTCTATTCGCTCGCGGTCGACCTGGCATTTCTTCGCGACCTTTCCGCCGCGCAGACCACCGACGGTCCGCGCGCCGCACAGCGCAAGGTGGACGCGTTGTCACTCGCCCGGCAGCACGAGCTGGTACGCCGTGCGTCCCGCGACACCGTCGGCCTGCGTCCACTCGGCCGGATCGTCGGCGACGACGCCGAGGGCGCGACCTTCACCGCGATCACCTGCAACGACACCCCGTGGCCGCAGGGACGCGAGTACGGCGACCAGTTGGCCGCTCGCCTCGGGCCGAAGTACCCGCTGCTCGGATGGGGTATGAACGAGAACCCCTGCTTCTACTGGGACCGCCCCAACCTGACCATGCCGCAGCCGACCGGCAAGGGCCTGCCGACCACGCTGATGGTCCAGTCGGTCCACGACCCGGCGACGAACTACTCGCTCGCGGTATCGGCCCACAACCGGTACGCCGGCTCGCGCCTGGTCACCGTCAGCCGGGAAGGCGACCACGGCATCTACGGCGGCGTGAACCAGTGCGCCGACAAGATCGTCAACGCGTTCCTCACCACCGGTAAGGCACCGGCCAAGGACGTCACCTGCGTCGGCGAGGGCATCCCGGCCCCGTCGTCCCCACCGCCAGGCGCGGAGGAGTACGGCGCCGGCCAGGCGTACCAGGCGCACACACCGCTGCGCCGGATCGCCGGACTCACCAAAGCCGTCTCGGGCTATTTGCAATGAGTCCGCGAAGTTTCGCCAACTGCCCGATAGGGCAATAAAACCGCACGATTTCAGGCAGAATCCCCTACCCACCGGGATTTCGTGATCACCGTCCGCGAAGTCGTCGGAGGGCTTTCGTTGTCAGGACATATTTGTCAGGGCGATGTCAGGGTTCCGTCCCTGTGCGACAGAGTGTGATTTCGACAACCTTGAGTCAGCGCGGAGGAACCGCCCGTCGACTGGGAGGGATCGACGAGGGGCGACATCGCCGATACGGTTTCGGCCGGCTGTGGGGTGGGGGGACTGCCTGGGGGGTCAGACAGGGACACAGCCGGCCGAGTCCGTGACTCGCAGCCCGCGCGCTCAGATCCCTCGCGGGGTACCGTCGATCCCCCAGGTCGTGGTGCTCCGCGAGGCTCCATCCGATCAGCAGCTCTGGTGGACTGCTGATCGGTTTCTTCTGCCCGCTGCCTGTCTCCCTGGGGCTGCGGTGGAGACGCTCAGAGCCGGCCGGTGCGGTCGTGGTCCGGGCTGTGCGGGGCGGGTGGGTACCCGTCCGCCACGGCGGCGAGCGGAGCGGCTCGGCCGGCCGACCAGGCGGCCCGGAACGCCCGGCGCTCGAGCGACTGCTCGATCGCGGTCCGGGTAGCCAGGTAGTCGGCCTTCTCGATCTCGGGCACCGGGGCGCCGATGACCTCGCGGACGTCGTCCGCGGCCCCGAGCAGGAAGGCGGCGTACTCACTCCTTCCCCGCTGCTGTGCGACGGTCGCCAGTTCTTCGAGCACACTCGCCGACCGCCACCGGTCGCCCAGGTCCCGGTGCTCGGCGAGACTCTCGTCCAGCAGGTGTACGGCGCGCTCCGTCAGGCCGCGACGCCGTTCGACGATGCCGAGCTGGTTCAGCGACCAGGCGACACCTTCGCGGTATCCGAGCCGCTGGGACAACGCCAGGCTCTCCTGCAGCAGGTCCTCGGCCTCGATCAGGTCACCGCTGTACTGCGCGATCGTCCCGAGGCTGATGAGCGACCAGGCGAGTCCTTCGCCATCGCCGAGCAGCCGGAAGCTGTCCCGGGCCTGACGACACCGCCGGGCACCGACCTCGAGGTCACCGCGCAGCCAGGCGACGAAGCCCAAGTGGTTGTGTGCCCACGCCATCCCGGCCCTGTCGCCAAGACTCTCGTACAGGTCGTAGCTCTCGCAGTGCAGGTCCTCGGCGGCCGCATAGTCGCCGCGCTCCCGGGCGATCCCACCAAGCCGTTGCAGCACCAGCGCCGTACCGGCTGTGTCGCCCAGCTCCTTGTACAGCGTCAGTGCGGTTCTCAGCCGTGCGGTCGCCGCGTCGTACTCGCACTGCAGGAACGCGAGCATCCCTGCGCCCAGGTTCGCCTTCGCACACGCGGGAGCCAGCGCGGCGGTCTCCGCCGCGGGCATGGTCTCTACCAAGGCCAGAGCGCGCTCGAGCCACTGACTGCCCTCCGCATAGTGCCCTCGCAGGTAGCAGAACTGCCATAGCCCACCGGCCAGCCGCAGGGCCTCCTTGACCGACCGTGTCCGCAAGGACCAGCCCATGGCTGCCCGGAGGTTGTCGAGCTCATTGTCGAGACGTTCGAGCCACTCCGCCTGGCTCTCGCCGCGCAGCCGGGTTTCGGCTTCCTCGGCCAGACCGATGTAGAAGTGCGCGTGCCGACGGGCCGCCTCGTCCGCCAAGCCTGCGGCCCCAAGCCTGTCGGCGGCGAACTCTCGGATCACCGCGAGCATGTAGTACCGCCCAACACCGCTGCGCCTGGTGACCCGGATCAGCGACTTGTCCACGAGCCGTCCGGTCAGGTCGAGCGCTTCGGCTCGCTCCAGGGGCCCCGGTGACGGCTGCCCGGACATGACTGTGGCGGCCGCGCTCAGCGTCCACCCGCCGACGAACACCGACAGCTGCGCGAACACCTCCCGCTCCGCCGGGGTCAGCAGGTCATGGCTCCACTCGATCGCGCCGTACATCGACTGTTGTCGTGGCGAGGCCGTCCGCGGTCCGCCGGCCAGGATGCCGAACGACGTCTCCAGCTCGGACGCGAGCTCCTCGACGGTCATCACGTTCGTCCGGGCCGCGGCCAGCTCGATCGCGAGCGGCATCCCCTCCAGCCGCCGTACGACGCGGGCGATCTGGTCGACTTGGCCGTCCACGTCGTAGCCCCGGGCGGTCGCTCGCTCGACGAAGAGCCGTACGGCGGCGGCCGACTCGAGCTGGTCCTCGTCGTGCGGCAGCGCCAGCGCGGGGACGACGTACACACTCTCGCCGGGGACGCGGAGGAGCTCCCGGCTGGACGCGAGGATCGACAGGTTCGGGCAGTACTCCAGCAGTGAGACGCAGATCTGCCCGACCGTGGCGACCACGTGCGAGCAGTTGTCGAACACCAGCAGCATGGTCCGGCGGCCGATCTGCTCGGCGATCGTCTCGACGAGCTGGGTGTTCTCCATCGGGTGCAGACCGGTCGAGGCCGCGACGGCCGGGATCACGCCGGCGGGATCAGTGAGCGAGGCGAGGGGAACCCAGCAGACGCCGTCGGGGAAGCTGTCCTCCAGCTCAGCCGCCAGTGCGAGCGTGAGGCGTGTCTTTCCGACTCCGCCCGGCCCGGTGAGGGTCAGCAGCCGGGTGATGCGTTGCCCGAGCAAGCGTTTGGTCGCCGTCAACTCGGTGATGCGGCCGATGAGCTCGTTCGGCGGGGCGGGCGGCCGGCGCAGCTGGACCTGCGCGGACTCGGTGTCGCGGCGGGCGGCGGCGGTGAACTGCGCCCGGTCGGCCAGGCCGAGCCGGAGCGCGTCGGCGAGCAGGCGCAAGGTATGCGCCCGAGGCGCACGACGGCGTCCCCGCTCCAATGCCGCGATCGCGTCGACACTCAGACCGGCGAGCTCGGCCAGACCTTCCTGCGACAACCCGGCCTCACGCCGGTGCCGCCGCAACAGATCGCCGAAACCTGCCCCCTGCATATCGTCCGTGCCGCGGCGAGACCCGTCTGATGGCACAGGACGGCTCCGCCCAGTCTCCGACCCACACGTGACGGTTGCCACGCGCCTTCCACTGAAAGTATCCCGTTCCGCACCGGGTTGTCAGTTCCCTTGACCGCCAACTCCCGAGTAACTCAGCTGGACCGGTCGTGGTGCGCAATCGCGGTGCGCATCGTGGCGCGGGCTCGTCGCCGGTCGCCGGCCGCGTCGTACGCGGTCGACAACCGGAACCAGACCTGCCAGTCCTCGGGCGCGGCTTCGGCTTCGGCCTTGTACTTCTCGAACGCCGCGTCCGCCGCGGCCCGGTCGATCCGGCCGGACGGCCGGCGCGGCAGATCGTCGACCGGCAAACCGCCGACCGCCTCCAGTTCGCGCGCCAGAACCTCGGTACGGCGGCCGAACTGCAGCTCGCGCCAGACCAGGTACGCCCCGAGCACCGGGATGACCAGTACGGCGATCCCCAGACCGACCGCGACCGGATCGCCGGTGCCGATCAGCAGCACGCCACGCCAGCCGAGCAGTACGGCGTACACGCCGAAAACGACCGCCAGCACGACCGCGGTCCGCTTCCCGGTCACGGGGCCTCCCGCCCTAGTCGAGGTCCATGAAGTGCTCGAGGCCGACGGTGAGACCCGGCGTGCCGCCGATCCGGCGGACACCGAGCAGGACGCCGGCCATGAACGAGACCCGGGCCATCGAGTCGTGCCGGATGGTGAGCGTCTCGCCGGTGTCGCCGAACAGCACCTCCTGGTGCGCGATCAGGCCGCGGAGCCGGACGCCGTGCACCCGGATCCCGTCGACGTCCGCGCCGCGCGCGCCGTCGAGCGCCGTGGTGGTCGCGTCCGGGATCGGCCCGGCCCCGGCTGCCCGGCGCGCCTCCGCGATCAGCTCGGCGGTACGGCGCGCCGTACCCGACGGAGCGTCGACCTTGTCCGGGTGGTGCAGTTCGATGATCTCGACCGACTCGTAGTACCGCGCTGCCTTGGCGGCGAACTGCATCATCAGCACGGCGCCGATGGAGAAGTTGGGCGCGATCAGCACACCGGTGCCGGGGCTCTTGTCCAGCAGACCACGCAGCGTCGCGAGGCGGTCGTCGTCGAACCCGGTGGTGCCGACGACCGCGTGGATGCCGTGGTCGATGCACCAGGCCAGGTTGTCCATCACCACCTCTGGACGGGTGAAATCGACCACCACCTCGGCGCCTGCCGCGGTCAGCTCGTCCAGCTGGTCGCCATGGTCGAGCCGGGCGACCAGCTCGCAGTCGTCGGCTTCGTCCACCGCGAGGCACGTCTGAGCGCCCATCTTGCCCTTGGCCCCGAGCACACCGACCTTGATCATCCGCACCCTTTCGACAGACTTCGACCGACCCAAGGATCTCATCAGGCCGCTCGGGCCCGAGTCAGGGTGTCGCGGTGACTCTTTCGGCACGCGGCACGTACACCTGCAGGTTCATCGTCTGCTGCGGCGGAGCCAGCAGCTCGTAGTCGGCGGTGAAGTCCAGCGCGCAGGCACGCAGCGCGGTGATCTCGACGTCGGAGATGCGGCGGTTCAGCAGGATGATCGGCGGCCGGCCGGGACTCCACGGCTGGCCTTGCCGGCAGACCTCCTCGATCCCCGCGGCCGTCCGGTTGCGCTCCTTCGGCGCGACCCACGCCTCGCCGACAGGTTTGCCCTGCAGGACCAGGACCAGCCCGGCCATCTTGTCGAACGCGAGGACCGGCCGGCCGGGCGGCTGCAGGTACGGCCGCAGCACGGCCTCGAGCTCGGCGTACTTCCGCGCCGCCGAGGGCTGGAGGTAGACGCCCTTCAACGGCTGCAGCGTGGCCGGCTCGGTCAGTTCGGCATGACCGACCGAGCGGTACGGGTGCAGGAACATCCCGCTGTAGGAGATGGACGCCACCGCCACCAGCGACGCCACCGTGACCAGGCCGACGGTCATGCGCGCCACCACCGGGACCGCCCAGATCCCGGTCACCACCGCGATCAGCACCGCGACCCACGCGGCGAACGCATTGAAGCCGATCGTGTAAAGCGGGTTGTTCGTGCCGAACGCCTGCACCATCGGCAAGACCAGGAGCAGCCCGAGAACGACCCAGCCGCGGGTGTTCTCCCGGCTCAACGCCGACCGCCGCGTCAGCCCGTACCGTCCCGCGACCACAGCGGTGACAGCCGTCACCAGCCCCACCAGTACGGCGGCCAGCAGCGTGACGGTGTAGTCCGAGGTGTGGGCCGACCCACCGACCGCGGCATCGTCGATGACGACCCGCCGGACCGACAACACGAACCCGGCCACCGCGAGAACCGCGGCAAGGATCCGCAGCCACGGCCAGCGGCCGATCACCGCGACGGCTGCCGCGAACAGCAGGATCGCGTGCTGGCGCAGGGTTCTCCCGAGCAGGTCGAGACCGGTCGACCAGTAGACCTCCAGCAGCGCGGTCGGCGAGTACGACGTCTCCGCGATGAACCTGTTCACGGTCACGATCCCCGGCACCGCGACGTTCAGCCGG
Source organism: Kribbella sp. NPDC023972 (assembly GCF_040639075.1). Classification (NCBI taxonomy): domain Bacteria; kingdom Bacillati; phylum Actinomycetota; class Actinomycetes; order Propionibacteriales; family Kribbellaceae; genus Kribbella; species Kribbella sp. NPDC023972. The sequence continues at coordinate 340,712 of NZ_JBEZZH010000001.1, forward strand.
ACCACGAACAGCTGCACCACGAGCGCGGCCAGGCCGAGCCCGGCCAGCGCGAGACCGATGCCTCGGGCAACAGCTTGCCAGCCCTGCCCGGCCAGCACGATCAGGGCCGCGAGCACGATCAGCCCGATCAGCACGATCGACGTCCACTTCGCCAGCACCATCACGCCGATCACGACACCGGCGACCACCAGCACCCAGAACGGCACCGGCGTACCGCGATCCACCGCGGTCGCCATCCACAGCACGCACGCGACCAGCGTCAGCGCCCCGAGCAGGATGACGTCGTTGTAGCCGGGCGACATCGGCAGCCAGCTGTAACACATGCCGCCGGCTGCCAGGATGGTCGCCATCCCGGCCAACTCCCACAGCTTGGTCGGCGGTGCACCCGGCCGCCGCCCGCGCAGCCAGCGCATGAAGCTGTAGCCGAAGAGCAGGTGTACGACGACCACGGTCAGCAGCCGGAAGAACCGCAGCCGGACGATGTCGTACCCGAGCCACTCGAAGACCGGGCCGTAGAGGTACTGCACCCCGGTCAGCGCGAGCGGGTTCTGGTCCCACCACCGGTAGGACAGCAGGTAATAGCCCTCGTCGGTGATGTCGAAGCCCTCGTTCGCGGCCCGTCCTGCGGTCAGCACCCACCATGCGGCGAGCCCACCGGAAACCACGATCACACCGATAAGCAACACCATCTGCCTACGCAGCGTGCTCGTTCGGGCCACCGACTCCACGGCCGACACCTTAGGCCATCACTCCGCGATTACCCGGGCGGCATCAAGCCGTGGCCGCCGGGGCGTAAGCGGTCTGGGCCTGTTCGGCGAAATGGCAGGAGACGGTCTGCACCGGCAGGTGTACGACGTACCGGCGCATCCCTGCCGGAACACCTCCATCTGCTCACGTCGCCGTGAGAGCGATGTGATCTGGGCCATGGCCCTGGAGGTCGCTGGTGAGAAATCCCAGGGGGCGCGGCTTGCAGACACCCCTCCAACGTTTACCGACCAGAGGAGTCATGCCTGTCCGCAACTCGCATTGGTCACCGATTTCCGCCGCCCCGGCAGGACTTTGGTCCTGAATTTTCCCTTCGCCGAAATTTCGCGATCCGAGGCTTCCGTTCTCTCTCATGGGACTTTGGTCCTCAGTTTCTGGCCGGCCGCGAGCGTCTTGGTCCTGAGTTGACGGGCCGGCCGAAGGACTAAGGTCCCGCATTTTATGATTTCCCCCCAAAATACCCGCGGTCCCGGATTTCCTAACATTTCTCACTTTCCGTATTCACCTGGTTATCTAGCGTAATGTCGCTGATAGGTCGCGTTTTAGCGACCTGTCGTGGAAGGCACTAATTATGAAGCTCGTGAATACCTCGCTCACAATGATCGTCGCGGCCCTCGCCGCGGGCGGTCTCGCCGCACCAGTGGCGCAAGCGACAACCCTGGCCGCCTCGGCGGCCCCCACCGGACCCATGGCCGACTTCACCGTCGGGCCCAGGTACCTCACCACCGCCTGTCAGGGAACGTCGATCCAGACGACCCACAACGCCGCTGCTGTCATCGCCGCGGCACCGGCCGGTACGACGTTCTGCTTCGCCGCCGGCACCCACCGGATCGGACAGACACTCAAGCCCAAGAACGGTGACAGCCTCGTCGGCGTCAGCGGCGCTCTGCTCACCGGCTCGATCCGCCTGCCGACCTGGACCGCCACCGGCGGCCAGTGGCGAGCGACCGGTCACTTACCTGCCGCCTACGCCGCGTCAGGACAGTGCGAGAACAACGTCGCGAACATCTGTGGCTTGCGAGAGCAGATCTTCGTGAACGGAGTCCATCTGACCCGCGTCGCGAGCCAGGCGGCCGTCAAGGCCGGGACTTTCTACGCCAACTACGCCACCAACGCGATCTACCTGGGCTCCGATCCGACCGGCAAGGCAGTTGAGATGTCGAAGACCGGCACGGCGATCCAGTCGACCGCCGTCGGCGTCACGGTTCGCGGCCTCGCCATCGAGCACTTCGCTTCCGCCCCCCAAGGCGGAGCCCTGGTCGTCGGCAAGCAGTGGTACGTGTGGGCCAACGACGTGCGCTGGAACCACGCGGTCGGGATCATGATGGTCACGGCCGACAACGCCCGGGTCCTGCGCAACAACGTTCACCACAACGGGCAGCTCGGAATGGGCCAGTACAAGGCCGTCAGCGCGACGATCTCCCGCAACTACATCACCGCCAACAACACCGACGGATTCTGGATCGCCGACTGGGAGTCCGGTGGCCTCAAGACCACTTGGTCGACCGGCGGATCGGTGCTGGAAAACATGATTCACAATAATCTCGGAGTAGGGCTGTGGAGTGACGCCTACGATGACAACCGATTGTTCTCCGGCAATTCGATCAGGACCAACGCCGCGGACGGCATCCGCTTCGAGATCGGCCGCAACGGCGTGATCGAGAAGAACTGGATCGCCGGCAACGGCTTCGGCACCGGCCGCAATTCGGGAACGTCGCTGTGGGACGGCGGAGGGATCAACGTGAACACTTCCAACACCGTCGCGGTTCGCAACAACAGTGTGGTGGACAACGTGAACGGAGTCTCGATCCAGTCACGCACCCGCGGCACCGGGCCCTGGGGCACGAACGTCCTGCGTGATGTGACGGTCAGCGGGAACTTCATCCGCATGCACGCCGGGGTTCAGTCGACCGGGATGGTACAGAACAGCGGCTCGCCGATCCCGGCGGGCGAGGTGGTGCTGAGCGCGAACCAGTACCGCGTGGACAGCCTGACGGCGAAGCGCTTCCAGCGGGCGGGCGTCTGGTACACCCCGGCCACCTGGGCACGGGCAGGCCTGGACGCCGGCAGCACTTACGCAGTCGGCTGATCACACTCACAGGCGGCTGATCGGCGGAGAGACTTCCACTGAGTAGCTGCCAGTACAAGAAGCGGCCGTTGCGATCGACTCGCAACGGCCGCTTCGGCGATCAGTTCGGCTTCGCCCGGCCCCACCGCGACTTCCGCGACCTCCTCCGACGCCTCTGCCCGCTACCTTGCTCGGTGACGATTCGCGACGTCCGGGCGGCGGGGAGCAGTCAAGCTATCAGCCTGGGCAGGTCGTACCGGGGCGAGCGGCGGCCCTCACTCCACTGGTGCGGCGAACCGGCCGCCCCCAGCGGCAGATCACGTGGTGGCGCGACACAACTTCTCGAACGGTTGCCGGGTCACTGAGGTGGGATGTTCTGGTTGAGGTGGAAGAGGTTGTTGGGGTCGTACTTGCGTTTGAGGTCTTTCAGGCGGTCGTAGGCGGTGGCGCCGTACGCGGAGCGGATCCGGTCGGTGCCCTCGTCGGTCAGGAAGTTGACGTAAACGCCGCTCTGGTGGGGCTCCATCGCCCGCCAGGAGTCCCGGGCCCACTGCCGCTGTTCCTCGAAGCCTTCCGGCCCGGGCGTGGCGGCGACGAAGTTGAAGGTGTGGCCGTTCGAGCGGTCGCCGAACGCGGTGGCGTCCGCCTGGACCCGGGAGATCGCGCCACCGAGGTGGTAGATCGGGTACGACGTGAGCGGCCCGCTGATCGCCAGACCGCGCTCGACCGCGATGTCGACCACCTCGTCGGTCAGCTCGGCGACGTCACACGCGCGCATGTAGTACCACCTGCCGTGCGGGTAGCTCAGGTCGAACATCGCCTGCACGTCCACGAACGGCTTCGGCGCGCACAGGTCCAGCAGCGGCGGCGCGAACGCCTTGAGCGGCGCCACGACGCGCTCGCCGTCCTCGATCGAGCCGGCGTAGCAGGCCAGGACGACCACCACGGGCCGGCCGTGCAGCTCAGGCGGGATCGCCGGCAGCGCCGGAATCCACCGGTGGATCACCGCGGTGGTCAGCTCGTCGGGTACGCCGGTGATCCAGTCCCGGTAAAAGCGCAGGATCCGCGGCGACTCCTCCATCGGCCACATGATGGGGCCGGCGTACACGATCGGCCCGACCGGGTGCAGCTGGAACTCGAACTCGGTCACGATGCCGAAGTTCCCGCCACCACCCCGGATACCCCAGAACAGGTCGGCGTTGACATCCTCACTCGCGGTCAGCAGTTCGCCCTCGGCGGTGACGAGGTCGACCGAGAGCAGATTGTCGATGGTCAGCCCGTACTTGCGCATCAGCCACCCGATCCCACCGCCGAGCGTGAGCCCGGCGACTCCGGTGTGCGTGACGATGCCGGACGGCGTGGCGAGGCCGAACGCCTGGGTTTCCCGATCGAGTTCCCCGAGCAGCACACCTGCCTGCGCCCGGGCGGTACGCCGTACCGGGTCGACCCGGATCCCCTTCAGCGGCGACAGGTCCAGCACGACACCGCCGTCGCAGGTCGAATGGCCGGGGAAACTGTGCCCGCCGCCGCGCACCGCGACCGGCAGACCGGTGCGGCGCGCGTACGTCAGCGCGGACCGGATGTCGGCGACACCGGTGCAGCGGGCGATCAGTGCGGGCCGACGGTCGATCGACCCGTTCCAGACACTCCGGAGCTCGTCGTACGACGGTTCGCCCGGATGGACCAGCTCCCCGCGGAAGTCGTCGCCGAGTGCCTGGATTTCCGACGTGATCGTGCTCATGACCAGCTCCCGCAGCCCCTCCCCCAGGCCCCCTTTGCACGGCCAGTCTGCGCCTGCCGGGAGAGCCTGTCGAGGCGGACCCAGGCTGCTCAGAGCGTGAAGGCCGAGGTGTCCTCGTCGAACGGGCCCATCACGGTCAGGGCCGGGGTGCCGGCGTACAGGTCCGCGGCCAGCTGGATGACGTCGTCGAGGGTGACCGCGTCGATCCGGTGCAGGATCTGGTCCACGGTCGGCAGCTCGCCGTACACGAGCTCGGCCTTGGCGATCCGGGTCATCTTGGCGCCGGTGTCCTCCAGGCCCATCACCACCGAACCACGCATCTGGCCCTTGCCACGGAGCAGCTCGTCCGGCGTGATGTTGCCGCTGGCAATCGACTCCAGCTCGGCCCGGACCACGTCGAGCACCTCGCCGGCCTTCTTCGGCAGGCAGCCCGCGTACACGCCGACCATGCCGGAGTCGGCGTACGCCGAACCGAAGGTGAACACCGAGTAGGCCAGACCGCGCTTCTCCCGGACCTCCTGGAACAACCGCGACGACATACCGCCGCCGACGATCCCGTGCAGGACGCCGGCGACGTACCGGCGCTCGTCGTTGCGGACCAGGCCCGGCATCCCGAGCACCAGGTGCGCCTGCTCGACATCCCGGTGGTGCACTCGCACCCCGCCGTACGTCGGAACCCGCCGGCCGGAGCCACGGCGCACCGGGGCGGGCTCGGCCTCGCCGGTCACCCAGTGGCGCTCGAACGCCTTGCGGACCAGGCGGACCACGTCGGTGTGGTCGACGTTGCCCGCGACCGAGACGACGATGTTGGCCGGCTTGTAGCGGCGGCGGTACCACCCGACCACCTGCCGGCGGGACAGTCCGGCCACGGATTCCGGCGTACCGGTGATCGAACGGCCGAGCGGGGACGTGCCCCACAGCTGTTCGGCGAAGAGGTCGTGGATGTGGTCCGACGTCTCGTCGGCGTGCATCGCGATCTCCTCGTCGATGACGTCGCGCTCACTCTCCAGGTCCGCGCTGGTCAGCGTGGCGGAGGTGATCATGTCGCAGATGACGTCGACCGCGAGCGGCAGGTCGGAGTCGAGCACCCGCGCGTAGTAGCAGGTGTACTCCTTGCCGGTGAACGCGTTCATCTCGCCGCCGACCGCGTCGATCGCGGCGGAGATCTCCAGCGCGTCGCGCCGCTCGGTGCCCTTGAACAGCAGGTGCTCGAGGAAGTGCGTCGCACCGGCCAGTTGCTCCGGCTCGTCCCGGGAGCCGACACCGACCCAGACGCCGAAGGTGACCGAGCGGAAGCCCGGCTCGGACTGGGACAGAACCCGGAGCCCGGAGGGCAGGACGGTCCGTTTCACCGGACCGCCCGCCTCCGGGCTCAGCAGGGTGCTGGTGATCGCTCGGGTCACTCGGCCTCTGCGGCCTCGGCCCCTGCGGAGGACGCCGCCTTCTCGTCGGCCTTGTCGTCACCCTCGACCACCGGGATCAGCGACAGCTTGCCCCGGTCGTCGATCTCGGCGATCTCGACCTGCAGCTTCTGGCCGACCGAGAGGACATCCTCGACCGCCTCGACCCGCTTGCCGCCGGCCAGGCCGCGCAGCTTGCTGATGTGCAGCAGGCCGTCCTTGCCCGGCAGCAGGCTGATGAACGCACCGAAGTTGGTCGTCTTCACGACCGTGCCCAGGTAGCGCTCGCCCTTCTCCGGCATGGTCGGGTTCGCGATCGCGTTGATCGCGGCCCGGGCCGCCTCGGCCGACGGGCCGTCGGTCGCGCCGATGTAGACGGTGCCGTCGTCCTCGATCGAGATGTCGGCGCCGGTGTCCTCGGTGATCTGGTTGATCATCTTGCCCTTCGGGCCGATGACCTCGCCGATCTTGTCGACCGGGACCTTCACCGAGATGACCCGCGGCGCGAACTCGCTCATCTCACCCGGCGCGTCGATGGCCTTGGCCATCACGTCCAGGATGGTGAGGCGGGCGTCCTTGGCCTGCGTCAGGGCCGCGCCCAGGACACTGGCCGGGATACCGTCCAGCTTGGTGTCCAGCTGCAGCGCGGTGACGAAGTCCTTTGTGCCGGCGACCTTGAAGTCCATGTCGCCGAAGGCGTCCTCGGCGCCGAGGATGTCGGTCAGCGCGACGTACTCGGTCTTGCCGTCGACCTCACCGGAGATCAGGCCCATCGCGATACCGGCGACCGGGGCCTTCAGCGGCACACCGGCGGACAGCAGCGACAGCGTCGAGGCGCAGACCGAACCCATCGAGGTCGAGCCGTTGGAGCCGAGCGCCTCGGACACCTGACGCAACGCGTACGGGAAGTCCTCGCGGGACGGCAGCACCGGCACCAGGGCCCGCTCGGCCAGCGCGCCGTGACCGATCTCGCGACGCTTCGGCGAACCCACCCGGCCGGTCTCACCGGTCGAGTACGGCGGGAAGTTGTAGTTGTGCATGTACCGCTTGCGGGTCTCCGGGGAGAGCGTGTCCAGCTGCTGCTCCATCCGCAGCATGTTCAGCGTGGTGACACCCAGGATCTGGGTCTCGCCGCGCTCGAACAGCGCCGAACCGTGCACCCGCGGCAGCACCCGCACCTGGGCCTTGAGCGGCCGGATGTCGGCCAGCCCGCGGCCGTCCATGCGGACCTTGTCCTTCAGCACCCGCTGCCGGACCAGCTTCTTGGTCAGCGACCGGAACGCCGCGGACAGCTCCTTCTCGCGGCCCTCGAAGTCGGCGGCCAGCTTCTCCACCACGGCGCTCTTGATCGCGTCGGTGGCGCTCTCGCGCTCGGCCTTGCCGGCGATGGTCAGCGCCTGGCTGAGCTCCTCGGTGGCGGCGGCCTCGACGGCGGCGAACGCGTCGTCCTGGTAGTCCGGGAAGACCGGGAACTCGCCGGTCGGCTTCGCGGCCCGCGCGGCCAGGTCGGCCTGCGCCTCGACCAGGGTCTTGATGAACGCCTTCGAGGCCTCCAGGCCCTCGGCGACGATCTCCTCGGTCGGCGCCTGCGCGCCACCGGCGACCGCGTCGAAGGTGCCCGGGGTGGACTCGGCCTCGACCATCATGATCGCGACGTCACCGGAATCGGTCACCCGGCCCGCGACCACCATGTCGAAGACCGCGTCCTCGAGCTCGGTGTGGGTCGGGAACGCCACCCACTGGCCCTCGATCAGCGCGACGCGGACGCCGCCGATCGGGCCGGAGAACGGCAGGCCGGCCAGCTGGGTCGACATCGACGCCGCGTTGATGGCGAGAACGTCGTACAGCTTGTCCGGGTTCAGCGCCAGGACGGTGATGACGACCTGGATCTCGTTGCGCAGGCCGGACACGAACGACGGCCGCAGCGGGCGGTCGATCAGCCGGCAGGTCAGGATGGCCTCCTCGGACGGGCGGCCCTCCCGGCGGAAGAACGAGCCAGGGATGCGGCCCGCGGCGTACATCCGCTCCTCGACGTCGACCGTCAGCGGGAAGAAGTCGAACTGGTCCTTGGGCTTCTTGCTGGCCGTGGTGGCCGACAGCACCATCGTGTCGCCGTCGAGGTAGGCGGCGGCCGAACCGGCGGCCTGCTGGGCCAGACGGCCCGTCTCGAAGCGGATGGTGCGGGTGCCGAAGCTGCCGTTGTCGATGACGGCTTCAGCGAAATCTGCGCCCTCCATGGGCACACTGGTGGATCCCGACACGGGATACCCCTCTCTCACGGTCGACGACTGCGAGGCGCGAGCTTCCGGGGTGCCGGTCTTCGATCGAGGCCCGCGGGTGCCAACTGCTGTGTGTGCAGTCCGCACCCGAGAGCCACTACCGAGGACCGGTCGTCCTCCCGCTACGCGCTCCGCGGCGTCTCGTTTGTCGCTTGGTTATTCGGTTGTGCCGTACCCAGTCTGGGCACGGATACGCCAGGAGCGGCCACCCCGGAATCGGGAGGCCGCTCCTCGCGACGTCATCGGCGAAGGCCGAGCCGCTCGATCAGGGACCGATAGCGGTTGATGTCCTTCTTCGCCAGGTAGTTCAGCAGCCGGCGGCGCTGACCGACGAGAAGCAGCAGGCCACGACGGCTGTGGTGGTCGTGCTTGTGCTCCTTGAGGTGCTCGGTCAGATCGGCGATGCGGTGGGTCAGCAGCGCGACCTGGACCTCGGGGGACCCGGTGTCACCCTCGGTCAGGGCGTACTCACCGATGATCTTCTTCTTCGTTGCGGCATCAACAGATGACACGGAGTTCCTCTCGATTTCCGTTGCGCGGCGCACCGGGGCATTCTTCACCCGAGCACTCTCTGTCCGCGGCCGTTCAGACGGCAGCAGCCAGCGTATCAGTCCGTGGACGCGCCACCCTAATTCCCTGCCAGGATGCGGCGGGCCCCGTCGGCATCGGCCTTGATCTGGAATCGCAGCTCGTCGATGGTGTCGAACCGGATCTGACTGCCGCGCAGCCGGGCGACGAAGTCCACCGCGATCGTGGACCCGTAGAGCTCCAGGTCGTCGCGGTCCAGCACGTACGACTCGACCCGCCGGTCCACGCCGTCGAAGGTGGGGTTGCTGCCCACGCTGATCGCAGCCGGCAGCGGTTCGGGGTACGACGGAGTGCCCGGAGCCGGCTCGAGCACGGTCAGCCAGCCCGCGTACACGCCGTCCAGCGGGATCGCGGCGTGCGGGTCCGCGGGGATGTTCGCGGTCGGGAACCCGAGCTCCCGGCCACGCTTGTCACCCTCCACGACGACCCCGGTGATCCGCAGCGGCCGCCCGAGCGCATCCGCGGCCGCCTCGACGTCACCCTCGGCGATACGCCCCCGGATGTACGTCGACGACCACGGCTGCCCGTCCCCGGCCAGACTCAGGCCCTCGACCTGGAACCCGTGCGTCACCCCGGCCTCGACCAGCGTGTCCACGTGCCCGGCCGCCTTGTGGCCGAAGCGGAAGTTCTCGCCGACCACGACCGCCTTGGCGCGCAGTGTGCCGACCAGGACGCGCTCGATGAAATCCTCCGGCGGCCAGCTCGCCACCTCCTTGTCGAACGGCAGGATCAGCACCGCGTCGGCGCCGTGCTTTCCGAGCATCTCGGCCCGCTCCACCGGCTCGCTGAGCATCGCGGGCGCCCGGTCGGGCCGCAGGACCGCCATCGGGTGCGGATCGAAGGTGAGCGCGACCACCGGCAGGCCACCCAGCTCGGCCGCCCGCGCCTTGGCGTGCGCGAGCACCTCCTGGTGCCCCCGGTGCACGCCGTCGAAGTTGCCGATGGTGACGACCGACGGGCCGAACTCGGGCTCCACCTGGTCCAAACCGTGCCAGACACGCATGAGAGCAGGATTCCATGTCTGTTGCTGCCCCGCCCCACCGCCCCGGTCACCGGACCCGGGCTCACTCAAGCGGGTCCATGGTCACCCCTTGTAATCGGAGTGTCACTCAACTTAGGGTGTGTCGGCACCACGTTCAGGGGAGGTCACAGGTGAAGCTTCGTCGAATCGCCGCCGCCACCGTCGTGGCATTGTCGCTCTTTCCCGGTACGGCGATGGCAGCCGCACCGACCGGATCGTCGTACGAACCGCCGATGTTCAAGCACTACGTGGCGCTCGGCGACTCCTACACCTCGGCACCGCTGGTTCCGCTGCCGGAGCTGCTGTCGCTGGGGTGTGTGCGGTCGACGAGCAACTACCCGAAGATGCTGGCCACGATGCTGCGGACCTACCAGTTCACCGACGTGAGCTGCGGTGGTGCCGACACCACGAACATGACGCAGCCGCAGAGCACGCTCGTCGGTACGTCCGCGCCGCAGTTCAACGCACTGCGGCCGGACACGGATCTGGTCACGCTCGGGATCGGCGGCAACGACTTCGGGGTCTTCGGCGACATCATCGACACCTGCCCGGCGTTGCGGGCCTCCGATCCGGCCGGGGCGCCGTGCAAGGCGCACTTCACCGTCAACGGCGTGGACTCGCTGAAGGCGCGCATCGTCCAGACCCAGGCCCGCATCACGACCGTTGTCAAAGGCATCAAAGAAAGGTCGCCGAAGGCAACGATCGCGCTGATCGGCTATCCGAAGATCGCACCGGAACACGGCACCTGTCCGGCGATCCTGCCGTTCGCGGACGGCGACTACGCCTATCTGTACTCGATCGAGCAGGCGCTGAACGCCGCGATCGCCACCGCGGCGGCCGCTACCGGGGCGACGTACGTCGACACTTTCGAGCCGTCGACCGGGCACGACGCCTGTGCGCCGGACGGGCAGGCATGGATCCAGGGCAAGGACATCAACCTGCTGCGGGCGCTGAACTACCACCCGCGCTACGAAGGGCAGGCCGGTGTCGCATCGCTGACCTACAAGACCTTGACCGGTGAGCCGGTCGTCGTGACCGCGGCCGAACAGGCCGCCTGGGCAGCCCGGGGACGCGAGCTGTCCCGGCAAGCGGCTGCCTCACCTCAGGCCCTCCAGGCCTCCCTGAACCGTCTACGGACCAGCGCGCAACGCTGACCCTTTCCAATCCGTAGAGCGGACCCCGGGCCGAGCCACCTCACGCGTGGCCCGGCCCGGCGGTGTTCTACAGCAACTCGGTGAGCTCGCTGAGGGCCTGGCCCAGGGGGAGGTTGACGCGGTGGGCGGCGTACGGGTCGCCGCGGGTGACGCCCTGGTTGACGATCAGGACCGGTTTGCCGGCCTTGGCGGCGTGGCGGACGAACCGGAAGCCGGACATCACGGTCAGGGACGAGCCGAGGACGAGCATCGCGGCCGCTTCGTCGATCAGGCGGTAGCACCGTTCGACGCGTGGTTTCGGCACGTTCTCGCCGAAGAACACCACGTCGGGTTTGAGCACTCCCCCGCAGTTGGTGCAGTCGACGAGGCGGAACTCGCGGACCGCCGCCGCGGGCAGCTCGGCGTCACCATCGGGATTGATCCGCGTCACCTCGGCCTCGAAATCGGGGTTCGCGGCCCGGAGGCGACGGTCGAGAGCCTCGCGGGCGGACGTCGTACCGCACTGGAGACAGATGACGCGGTCGAGGTTGCCGTGCAACTCGATCACGTCGCGTGCGCCGGCGGCCTGATGCAGGCCGTCGACGTTCTGGGTGATGACGCCGCTGAGGTAGCCACGGGCCTGGAGGGCCGCGACCGCTCGATGGCCGTCGTTCGGCAGCGCCCGGGCGATCGTGCGCCAGCCGAGGTGGCTGCGCGCCCAGTACCGTTGCCGGCCGGACTCGCTCGCGACGAAGTCGCCGTACGTCATCGGCGTGTGCGTCCGGAGGCTGCCGGTCTCGCCGCGGTAGTCCGGGATCCCTGACTCGGTGGAGATGCCAGCGCCGGTGAGTACGACGACATCCCCGGCGGACACCACGTCCGCGACCGGCGCGACGTCCGTCGTACCGGGCTCGAGCGCCAACACGTCAGGGCCGGGAACCCATTGCAGTGTCGGACGCGAACGCACCCCTCCAGGGTAACCAGGACACGGTTGTGCGGACTGTCGACGCGGTCCCGTCACGCAGGCTCGACGCCGCGGGGAAGTCCGAGGGTGGCGATCAGGTCCTCGTGGAGTTCGAACCAGACCCTGTGGCAGGAGTCGACGTCGGTTCGGTCGACCCAGGCGTGGTCGCCGGCCAGGACGTGGTCGAGGGCGGCGGTGAAGCGGGGCCGGTAGCCCCGGAAGCGGTCGAGGACCGCGGCGAGGTCCTCCGACAGTGGGCCCAAGTGATCGGCGAGTGCGGACAGTTCGGCGACGACGCGGCGGTCCCAGGCCGGATCGGAGTGGTCGTTGAAGGCGTGCGGGTCGGCGTCCGTGGGTCTCAACTGCCATTGGGTGCAGGCGATCTGCAGCCGCTCGTTGAGTGGGAGGAAGGCTCGATAGACCTCGCGGACCGCGTGGGCGCCCTCAACCAGTTCGAGCTCTGCCGCGAGGCGGCGCTCGTTCTCCTCCCGTCCGCGCGCCGTCAGCGACCAGCCACCGATGCCGGCGAACTCGTTCCAGGTGATCCACCCGAAGGCCTGATCGTCGAGCAGCAACTCCTTCGCGACCGCGGGGTCGAGGGCGAAGCGCCGAGCGACCGCGTCGTCGTCTGCGACGCCCAGCAGCCGTACGGCGTGCAGGACCAGGAGGTCTGCGGTCGAGGCGTGGGTCATGTCTTCGAGTCCTCTGCTGAGTGGGTCGTGCGTGCGGTCAGCCGGTCCAGTCGTTGCTGACACGCCTGAGGCGAGTTGAGGCCGAGTGCTCGTGCCATCTCGGCCCAGGTCAGACCGAGGCCGCGCGCCGTGAACATCAGGCCTGTCTCGAGTTGATCGAGCTCGGCCCGTGCGGCCGCCAGCAATCGCAGACCGGCCACCGCCAGCTCCCGCCCGGCTTGCTCCGTTTCGTCGGCCGGCGCACTGGACTTCCAGACAACGAAGTGGAGGAGGTCGATCGCGGACGGCGGCACCGGGTCCTGCTGCCAGGGGCGCCGCGTCAGCTGGTCGGCTCCACGGTCGAGCAGGAGTCGGCGGGCCTCGTGTTCGCGCCGGGCCTGCACCTGGTCGTCGGCCGCATCGGGCCAGTCGTGGTTGCCTCGCACCCCAGGATCCTGGATCATTCAACAGAATGTTGTCAATGTTTTGTTGAAAGGATCGTCTGGTGATCGTCAGCCTGGACGCGGCCACCCCTTTGGAGGCGGGTGGGAAGGCCGCCGTCCTCGGAGCGCTCGCCCGGGCGGGCTTCCCGGTCCCACCCGGTTTCGTCGTACCGGCCGGCGTGTATCGGGCGGTGACGAGCGGCTTGAGCCTGCCCGCCGTACTGGCCGAGCGCGGGCCGGAGGACGTACGGCGGCTGATCGAGGCCGCTGCTTTTCCGTCAGAGCTCATCGCCGAGCTGACGGATGCGCTGCGGCGGCTCGGCGACGACGCGGTCGCCGTACGGTCGTCCGGGTCGAGCGAAGACGGTGCGGTCGCATCGGCCGCAGGGCAGCACGACTCCTTCCTGGGCGTGCGTGGACAGGCCGCAGTTGCCCAGCGTCTTGTGGCCACCTGGGCGTCTTTGTGGTCGGACCGGGCGGTCGCGTATCGCGGGGCTGGTGAGGCTGAGATGGGCGTCGTCGTCCAGCGACAGATCGACGCCGAGGTCGCAGGGGTGCTCTTCACCGGGAGTACGACGGTGATCGAAGCGTCGTGGGGTCTTGGAGAGAGCGTCGTCCGGGGCGTGGTGACGCCGGACGCCTACACAGTCACCGCAGCCGGTGTGGTCGATCGGCGCATGGGAGACAAGCAGACACGCATCGATCGCGGCGAGAACGGGACCATCACCACCCAGGTGCCACCCGAGGCCGCCGGCCGACTGTGCCTCGACGACCAGCAGCTCGTCCGCCTGGCCCAGCTCGGCCAGGACGTCGCCGAGCACCTGGGCGCACCGCAAGACATCGAGTTCGCCCTCAAGAACAACGAGATCTGGCTACTCCAGGCCCGCCCGATCACAGCCCCCATCTCTCAAACCCCCGCCGGACGCAGTGCAGCAGGCGGCGACCTCCATGGGACCGGCGGCAGTTCTGGGCGTGTGTCGGGGACGGCTCGGGTCGTGCACGGGCCGGAGGACTTTCGCAGGGTACGTCGCGGCGACATCCTCGTCTGCCGCTTCACCGACCCGGCCTGGACTCCGCTGTTCGGCGTCGTGGCCGGAGTCGTCACCGAAACAGGCGGTCGCCTCTCCCACGCCGCAATCGTGGCTCGCGAACACCGCATCCCCGCCGTCCTCGGCGTCCCCGGCGCCATGACCACGCTCCACGACGGCCAACAGCTGACCCTGGACGGCGCCGCCGGCACAATCCACCGGCGATAACCAGGATGCGGCCGCACGGCCGGACGGCCGCACGGCCGGACGGCCGGACGGCTAGCGTCTCCCATCCTGGATGGAGCTGGAGGGATTTGCGGTGGACACGGGTTGGCACGGATTGACGCTGCGGATGTTCCGCAGGGTGCGCGACGACGTGCGTACGTCGATCGAGGGAGCGACCGCCGAGGAGCTGGACCAGCGACTCGGGTCGCGTACCACGACGCCACCCATGGGCTCGCTGAGGCATACCTGGCGGCCGCGGCTGATGACGACCTCGCGCGGCTCGTCGTGAGCCCCACGCTCGGCAACACCCACACCGTCGCGGACCGCCTGGCTGGGCAGTTGCATGATTCCTTTGCCCACGCTGGACAGATCGGGCTGCTGCGCGGCGGGCTCAGCTGACTCGGGGTGGGCCTGCTTTGAGGCGGCGTTCGGCGGCGGTGCGGACCTCGGCGGGATCCAGGGAGGACCAGTCGGCGTCGATCCACCAGGTGGCGCCGGCTTCGGCCCAGGGGCGGACGGTCTCGGCGGCTTTGGGGTCGTCCGCGGAGGTGTTGCCTTCGGCCACCACGTCGTACCCGTCCATCGTCAGGCCGTGGGCGGCGCGCTCGGCGCGGATCCAGGCGACACCCTCGGCGAGCAACTCGGGTGACCACTCCCCTGGCTCCGCACCCGGCTGGACGATCGGCGCGTGGTTCGGCAGCCAGCCGTCCTGCAGGGCCGCCCGGCGCATCGACTTGGGCCGCGGCCAGGCACCCACCACCCAGGTCGGGATCCGCGGCTGCTGAACCGGTGGCGGCGGCGCGGGCGGCACCAGGTCGGCGATCTTCCGCGACCGGTAATGCTTTCCGGCGTACTCGAACGGCTGGTCGCGCCACAGGTGCTGCAGCATCTCCAGTGACTCGTCCATCAGCTCCGCGCGGACCTTGCGGCCCGGATCGTCCTCGAACAACCAGAACCGATCCTGGCCGGCGACACCGAGCCCGACCGCTAGAGTCACCCGCCCGTTGCTCAGGTTGTCCACGGTCGAGGTCTGCCCGGCCACGTCCCATGGTTTTCGCCGCGGCAACGGCGTCAGCATCGTGCCCAGCCGGATCCGCTCGGTCGTCATCGCCGCGGCGGCCAGCATCGCCCACGCGTCGATCCCCCAGATCGACTCCCAGACGAAGAATCCGTCCCAGCCATGCTCCTCGGCCAACTGCGCCAACTCAGCCGCAGCCCGGGCATCCCCATACGCCATCACGAAGCCGTATCTCATGTTCCCAGAGCGTAGAGCCGAGCACGGACAGTTTCGGCACACCAGCCCCAAGCAATCGGTGGAAGGCGCCCGGAAGCGTCCGCTCAGCGGTTCACTTCCGAAAAATTCCGGCACGGCCCGGTCCGAATCGGCCTACGCTGAAGGAGTCCACCTGGCGGCACATACCCCACTACCCGGACAGCCCGCCGAATGCGCCGGGCCGCGACTCTCCCCCCACGAGCGTCGCCGAATCGCCCCGATCGGCCAGCCAGCTGTCTGGGGCCGCCAGGCGGACCTGCCTAGCCGACGAAGACAGCCGTGGGTTTGGCAACCGGTCCGTGGGGTTCATACAGGGCCAGGAACGTGCCGGTCGGGTCGAACATCGCGGTCTGGCCAGCCGGCAGCTTCAGCCCCGGCAGCGGGCGGCCGGTGCGGATCGCGGCCGCCTGCTCGGCGTCGGCGTCGTACCGGGGAAAGGTCCCCGCCGCGACGTCGGCAATCGGCAGCCACTCGAACGAATCGGCCAGCGACTCGAGCGTATGCGCGACCGAGAGGTCGAAAGCACCGACCCGGGTACGGCGAAGTGCGGTGAGGTGACCGCCGACGCCGAGCTCGGCGCCGAGGTCACGGGCGAGAGCACGGATGTAGGTCCCGCTGGAGCAGTCGACCGAGATGTCGACCTCCAGGCCGGACGGCCCCGGGCGTACGTCGAGCACGTCGTACCGGGACACCGTCACGCTCCGGGGCTTGAGTGCGACCTCCTCACCGGCCCGCACGCGTTCGTACGCCCGCCGCCCGTCGACCTTGATCGCGGACACCTTCGACGGGACCTGCGAGATCTCGCCGCGGAACCCCGCCACAGCAGCCTCGATCGCCTCGGCCGTCACGCCGTCGACCGGCGCGGTCGTCAGGACCTCTCCCTCCGCGTCGTCGGTCGTCGTGGTCGCCCCGAGCAGGACGGTGGCGTCGTACGACTTGTCGGCCAGCTGGAGGTGGCCGAGCAGCCGGGTGGCGCGGTTCAGGCCGACCACCAGGACGCCGGTGGCCATCGGGTCCAGCGTGCCGGCGTGACCGACCTTGCGGGTGCCGGCCAGCCGGCGGATCCGGGCCACCACCGTGTGCGAGGTCAGGCCCGCCGGCTTGTCGACGATGACGATGCCATCGGCAACAGCGGAGGCACCGGCGCCGGCCTCATTCGTCGTCGCTGTCATCGTCCTCGCGGTGCTTGTAGGGGTCGGCCTCGCCGGCCGGCTTGGCGCGCGCGGCGGCCTTGGCCACCTCGGCGTCGGCCTGCCGGGCCTGCGCCAGCAACTCCTCGATGTGCCCGGCAGTCTCCGGGACGGCGTCCAGGAAGAACGCGACGCTCGGGGAGTGCCGCAGCCCGAGGGCCTTACCGACTTCACTGCGGATCAGCCCGCGCGCCGACTCCAGCGCCGCCGCGGTCGAGGCGCGCGCCTGCTCGTCGCCGTACACCGTGTAGAAGACGCTGGCCTCGCGCAGGTCGCCGGTCAGCCGGGCGTCGGTCACGGTGACGAAGCCGAGCCGGGGGTCTTTCACCCGGCGCTCGAGCAGTTCGGCCACGAGTACCTGGATCCGGTCGGCCAGCTGCTTCGCCCTTGCTTCACCCATCAGGGCTCACTCCCTCAATCATGAGTAACGTCCGGAGAGAACGATCGCCTCCCCGGACGTTACTCCGGTGCCCGGAGGACCCGGGCACCGACTGCTGTCAGTTGCGCGGCTTCTCGCGAAGCTCGAACGCCTCGACCACGTCGCCGATCTTGATGTCGTTGTAGCCGTTGACGGTCAGACCACACTCGAAGCCCTCGCGGACCTCGGACGCGTCGTCCTTGAACCTCTTCAGCGACGACAGCTCGGTGTTGTCGACCACCACCGCGCCGTCCCGGATCAACCGGACCTTGGCGTTGCGGCGGATGACGCCACTGGTCACCCAGCAACCGGCGATGTTGCCCACCTTCGAGGAGCGGAAGATCTCCCGGATCTCCGCCTGGCCCAGGGTGACCTCCTCGTAGATCGGCTTGAGCATGCCCTTCAGGGCGGCCTCGATGTCGTCGATCGCCGAGTAGATGACCGAGTAGTACCGGACATCCACGCCCTCGCGCTCGGCCAGGTCACCGGCCTTGCCCGCCGGCCGCACGTTGAAGCCGATGATGACGGCGTTCGACGCGATGGCCAGGTTGACGTCGTTCTCGTTGATCGCACCGACACCGCGGTCGATGACGCGCAGGTTGACCTCGTCGCCGACCTCGATCCGGACCAGCGCGTCCTCCAGCGCCTCGACCGAACCGGACACGTCGCCCTTGAGGATGAGCAGCAGCTCCTGCGTCTCGCCCTTCTCCATCGAGGCCATGAAGTCCTCGAGGGTCCGGCGCGCGCGCCGCTTGGCGTTGGCCGCCGCACGAGCGCGGGCTTCCCGCTTCTCGGCGATCTGCCGCGCCATCCGGTCGTCGTCGACCACCAGGAACTTGTCACCCGCACCTGGTACGGCGGTCAGACCGAGGACCAGCACCGGACGCGACGGAGTCGCCTCCTCGACCGGGTCACCGTGCTCGTCGAGCATGGCCCGGACCCGGCCGTACGCCGGACCGGCCACCATCGAGTCGCCGACCCGCAGCGTGCCGCGCTGCACCAGCACGGTCGCCACCGGACCACGACCCTTGTCCAGGTTCGCCTCGATCGCGATGCCCTGGGCCGGCATGTTCGGGTTGGCCCGCAGGTCGAGTGCCGCGTCCGCGGTCAGTACGACGCTTTCGAGCAGCCCGTCGATGTTGATCCGGGACTTCGCCGACACGTCGACGAACATGGTGTCGCCGCCGTACTCCTCGGGGACCAGGCCGTACTCGGTCAGCTGACCGCGCACCTTGGCCGGGTCCGCACTCGGGACGTCGATCTTGTTCACCGCGACCACGATCGGGACGTTCGCCGCCCGGGCGTGGTTCAGTGCCTCGATCGTCTGCGGCATCACGCCGTCGTCGGCCGCGACCACCAGGATGACGATGTCGGTGGCCTGCGCACCACGGGCACGCATGGCGGTGAACGCCTCGTGACCCGGGGTGTCGACGAAGGTGATGGCCCGCTGCTCGCCGTCGACCTCGGTGGTCACCTGGTACGCACCGATGTGCTGGGTGATGCCACCGGCCTCCTTGGCGACCACGTTCGCCTCGCGGACCGCATCCAGCAGCTTCGTCTTACCGTGGTCGACGTGACCCATCACGGTCACCACCGGCGGCCGCTTGACCAGGTCGCCCTCGTCGCCCTCGTCGGAGCCGAAGTCGATGTCGAACGACTGGAGCAGCTCGCGGTCCTCGTCCTCCGGAGACACGATCTGGACGTCGTAGTTCAGCTCGGTGCCGAGCAGCTGCAGCGTCTCCTCGTTGACCGACTGGGTCGCGGTCACCATCTCGCCGAGGTGGAACAGCACCTGCACCAGCGACGCCGGGTCGACGCCGACCTTCTCGGCGAAGTCCGTCAGCGACGCGCCACGGGCGAGCTTCACGACCTCGCCGTCACCGTGCTTGACCCGGACGCCGCCGACCGCCGGCGCCTGCATGTTGTCGAACTCCTGGCGCTTGGCCCGCTTCGACTTGCGGCCACGACGGGCCGGACCGCCCGGACGCCCGAAGGCACCCTGGGTGCCGCCACGACCGCGGTTGCCCGGACCCGGACGGCCACCGCCGCCACCGGGCGGGCCGCTCGGGCCGCCACCGCCACCCGGACGGAAGCCGCCACCGCCGCCACCGCCACCCGGACGCGCGCCGGCGCCAGGTCCACCCGAACCGCCGCCGGGACGGCCACGGCCACCGCCGCCGCCACCCCCGCCGCCGCCCGGACCGGACGGACGGCCGGTGAACGTACCGGCCGAGGACTTCGGCATCATCGCCGGGTTGGGCCGCGGCGCACCGGGCACACCCGACGGACGCGGACGGTCGCTACCGCCACCACTGCGGGCCTGCGGCGGCCGCGGCGGCATCCCGGCCGGGCTCGCACCCTGGCCGGGTCCACCCTGACCGCCCGGACCCGGACGGGCGCCACCGCGCTGCATGCCCTGGGTCGAGCTGAACGGGTTGTT
Organism: Kribbella sp. NPDC023972; assembly: GCF_040639075.1. Taxonomy (NCBI): domain Bacteria; kingdom Bacillati; phylum Actinomycetota; class Actinomycetes; order Propionibacteriales; family Kribbellaceae; genus Kribbella; species Kribbella sp. NPDC023972. The sequence goes on from NZ_JBEZZH010000001.1 coordinate 360,359, forward strand.
GCCCGGACGCGGCGCACCCGGACGCGAACGGTCGCCACCGCCCTGACCACCTTGACCGCCGGGGCGCGGGCCGCCGCCGGGACGCGGGGCGCCACCGGGACGCGGCGCACCACCCGGACGCGGGGTCGCACCCGGCGCGCCGGGACGCGGCCCGGAACCCTGTCCACCCGGACGCGGCGCCGGCCGGGCCGGAGCCTCGGCGGCGGGCCGCTGCTGGGCCGGGGTGGCCGGCTGAGCCGGCGTCCGGCTCGGCGCCGGAGCCTCGGGCGTGGCCTTGGCGGCCGGAGCCTCGAACGACGGAGTCGCCGCGGGAGCCTCGGCCGGCGCAGCCGGCGCGGTCTCCTGCCGCGGACCGGGCTTGGGACCCGGACGCGGACCCGGCTTGACCGGGGACGGCGCGCTGGACGCCGCCTTGGCCGGTGCCGGCGCTGCCTTCTCTGTGACGGTCGGTTCGGCGGCCACCGGAGCCGGTGCCGCCTCAGCGGCCGGCGCGGGGCGCTCGGCCGGGGCCGCGGGCGCGGCCTTCCTCGCCGGCTCGGCAGGCGCGACCGGTGCGGTCGCCTGCGGCGCGGCAGACGTGCTGGCGGCGGCCTTCTTGGCCGCGCGCTTCTTCGGCGGGTTCTTCTCGAACTCTTCCGCCAACCTACGGACTACCGGCGCCTCGATCGTCGAGGACGCCGATCGGACGAACTCGCCCATGTCGTTCAACCTGGTCAGAACGACCTTGCTGGTAACTCCGAGCTCCTTCGCGAGCTCGTAGACCCGGACCTTTGCCACTACTCTCCCTCTGGTCCGAGCCTGGGCGCGGACCGTTAGTTGACGTACGTGCTCATCGCATTGCACTCATCGGTAGACACTCATCGAGTGGTCATGAGTCGATGACCCGCCTTCATGTCGTCGCGACGGTCGTCGCGGGCGGCCGGGTGGCCGCCGTTTGCACTGCACTTGCGTCTTGCTTATCACGCTGCGCGACGTACTCCCGCAGCGCGGTCACATCGAGCGGACCCGGGACCCGGAAGGCCCGCGGGAACGCCTTGCGCCGCTCAGCGAGGTCGAGACACTCGGCCACCGGGTGCAGATGCGCCCCGCGGCCGGGCGCCCGATGAGCGGGATCCGGGAGGACACGCCCTCCGGAAACCGTCATCCGCAGCAGGTCAGCCGGACTGCACCGCTTCCGGCACCCGATGCAGGTACGCTCCCTGGGCTTACCAGGGCGCGCTTCCACCGTCACTGACACGTGATCCTCAGGGTGTGGTTGCGACTCAGTCGACCGACCGAGAGATCAGTCTACCTTCTCGCCCTCACGAGTCACATCAGTATCCGGCCGGATGTCGATTCGCCAGCCGGTGAGGCGGGCGGCGAGGCGGGCGTTCTGCCCCTCCTTGCCGATCGCGAGCGAGAGCTGGTAGTCGGGCACGACGACCCGCGCGGCGCGGGCCGCGGCGTCGACGACCTCGACCGACGTAACCTGCGCCGGCGACAGCGCATTCCCGACGAAGGTGGCCGGGTCGTCGCTGTGGTCGATGATGTCGATCTTCTCGCCGTGCAGCTCGTGCATGATGTTGCGCACCCGCTGGCCCATCGGCCCGATGCATGCGCCCTTGCCGTTCACCGACGGGTTCAGCGTCCGTACGGCGATCTTGGTCCGGTGACCGGCCTCGCGGGCGATCGCGGTGATCTCGACCGTGCCGTCGGCGATCTCCGGCACCTCGAGCGCGAACAGCTTCTTGACCAGGTTCGGGTGGGTCCGGCTGACGGTGATCTGCGGTCCCTTGAAGCCCTTGCGGACGCCGACCACGTAGACCCGCAGCCGGGAGCCGTGCTCGTACTTCTCCCCCGGCACCTGCTCCGGGGCCGGCAGCACCGCCTCGATCTTGCCGAGGTCGACCATCACCGAGCGCGGGTCGCGGCCCTGCTGGATGACACCGGAGACGATGTCACCCTCCTTACCCGAGAACTCGCCGTACCGGACCTCGTCCTCGGCGTCGCGCAGGCGTTGCAGGATGATCTGCTTGGCCGTGGTGGCCGCGATCCGGCCGAAGTCGTGGGGTGTGTCGTCGTACTCGCGGGCCAGCGTGCCGTCCTCGTTGAACTCGCGCGCGTACACGGTGACGTGCCCGGTCTTGCGGTCCAGCTCGGCCCGGGCGTGCTGCTGGGCCCCCTCGGTGCGGTGGTACGCCACCAGCAGTGCCTGCTCGATCGCCTCGATGACCACGTCCAGGGAGATGTCCTTCTCCCGCTCCAGCGACCGCAGGACGGCCATGTCGATGTCCATGTCAGTTCTCCTCCACCGTGCCGTCAGCAGGTGATTCTGGGCCAGCTTCGTCCTTGCCGGCAGCCCGGTTGAACTCGATCTGGACCTTGGCCTTGGCCACGTCGGTGTACGGCACGGTCCGCAGCGTGCCGTCCACGTCCAGTTCGGCCGCCTCCTCGGAGGCGGACTTGATCCGGCCGGTCACCTTCCCGCCCGCGGTCAGGGTGACCGCGACCAGCCGGCTGACGTTGCGGCGCCAGTGCCGGGGCAGGGTGAGCGGCCGGTCGACGCCCGGGCTGGAGACCTCCAGCGTGTAGGCGCCGTCGCCCATGATGTCGTCGGCGTCGAGTGCCTTGGAGATGGCCCGGGTGACCTCGGCGACGTCATCCAGGCTGATCCCGCCGTCCCGGTCGACGAGCACGCGCAGCAATCGCCGGCGGCCGGCCGGCGCGATGTCGGCGGCCTCCAGGTCGCAGCCGAACTGCTCGACGATCGGCCGCAGGAAGTTCTCGAGGCTCGAGGTGTCCGTGTGGTCAGTCTTTCGGCTCACAGGTAGACCTGCCTCTCTCCAGTTGTGCACCCGTCCCACCACCCGGCGATCCAACCGAGGGCAGTAGCCCACCATATCCGGCCAGTGGCGGTGTGCGCGTCACCGCCTCGTCCCAGGCCGGTCACCGGCTCGTCACCAGGTATCGTTCCGCCGTGCCGAACGAACCTCTCCGCCTGTCGCGCCGCGCCGCACTCACGACCGCAGCCCTCGCCTCGGGCGCGCTCGTGCTGTCCGGCTGCGACGACGAACCGGGCGGTTCCGGTACGCCGGGCGGCGCCGGCCGGCCGAAGTCCGGCCAGCCGGCCGAGGAGACGCCCAGCACCGACCCGGTGATCGTCGCGGCCCTCAGTACGGCGGCCGCTCAGGTGACTCAATTGTCGCTCCGATACACCACGATGACTCAGAAATTCCCCGCCCTCCGTGCCCAGCTCGCGGCCGGCGCGAAGTACCACGCCGGCCACCTGGCCCGGCTCAAGGAGACCGCGGGCGTGCAGGCGGCCGCGGCCGGCAAGCTCCCGGCCCTCCCGAGTACGTCGTCCGCCGCGCTCGCGGACCTCGCGAAGCGCGAGAAGGCCGCGGCGGTCGCGCATGCCGCGGCCGCGGGCAAGCTGTCCGGCGAGCACGCTCGCCTGCTCGCGATGATCGCCGCGGCCGAGACTCAACTCGCCATCACGCTCACCCCGAAGAAGGCCCGATGAAGAAGGCAGAGACCGAGTGACCGTGTTGAATGCCGCACCTCCGGCGCGGGGGTCATGGGGCCTTGGCTCCCGGCCTTCCCTCGTCACTCCAGTCGCTGCGCTCCTTGCGCTCCTCAGTCCAGGCCGGGAGGCCCCATGACCCAGGTAGAGGCGCTCCAGGCGGCGCTCGCCGGTGAACACGCGGCCATGTACGGCGTGGGCGTTGCGGGCGGCAAGCTCAGCGGCGCCCGGTTCCGCGCGGCGACCGACACCTACGAGCTACACCGCCGCAATCGCGACCGCCTGACCGAGCTGGTGGTCGCGGCCGGCGAGACACCGGCCGCGGCCGAGGCGGCGTACGACCTGCCGCAGGCGGTCACGAACGCGGCGACGGCCTCGGCTCTGGTCCTGCTGATCGAGCGCCGGCTGGCGGCCGTGTACGGCGACCTGGTCGAAGCGGCCGAGCAGCCGGCCGTCCGCGCGTTCGCGATCCAGAGCCTGCTGGCGACAGCGAGCGCCCAGCTCGCCTGGGGTGGGGTCCCAGTCGCTTTCCCCGGCGACGTCTGAGCGTAACTAGACGCTCACTGAAAGCATCTCTGACGAAGAAACATCCGGGGCCGGCTAGTTCGGCGATGGCCCAGGCCCGGGCGGACACCACCGCCCCGGCCGGGCCACAATCTGCCTATGCCCAGACCCTCTTCTCCCTGCCCCTGCGGGCTCGACGCGTCGTACGGCGAGTGCTGTGGCCGCCTCCACGACGGCCGTGCCGAGGCGGCCACCGCCGAACAGCTGATGCGGTCGCGCTACTCGGCCTTCGTCGTCGGCGACGCGGCCTACCTCCTCCGCACCTGGTCGTCCGCGACCCGTCCGGCCGGCCTGCAACTGGATCGGGACATCGAATGGACTGGCCTCGAGATCCTCGGCACCGCCGACGGAAGTCCGTTCCACACCGAGGGCATGGTCGAGTTCCGGGCCGGCTACCAGGTCGGCGGACGGCCCGGTCACCAGCACGAGCGCAGCCGCTTCGTCCGCGAGGACGGCGCCTGGGTGTACGTCGCGGCGCTGTGACTTCCTCGGACTACCTCCTCCGGCGCCAGGGTCCGGTGATCGCGTAGGTGATCCCCGGGGTGTAGACGTTGAAGAACATCGTCCGGCCGTCGGCGGAGAAGCCGGCGCCGGCCAGCTCACCGAACTCCGGGTCCTCCGGGGTCCCGTTGTTCACCCGGTTGCGGGCGAACTTGAACACCTCGCCGTCCTCGGTGGTGCCGAGGATGTGCTGCTCGCCGAGGCCGTCCTCACACATCATCAGACCGCCGTACGGCGACATCGTGATGTTGTCCGGGGCATCGAACTCCGGGTCGTCCGACCCTGGCTTCGGCCGGGTGAAGATCACCTCGAGGCGCAGCGTCTTCTTCCGCGGGTCGAATCGCCAGACCTGACCGTCGTGGTCGACCTTCGGCCCGAGCTCGGTCCGGGCGAACGACGAGACGAAGTACACGCAGCGGTCCCGGGTCCCCCACCAGCAGCCCTCGAGCTTGTAGCCGCCGGTGATCGGCTTGCTGTAGTCCTGCGCGCGGACCGACTCGGTGGTGGCCAGCGGGTCCGGCACCTTGACCCACTGCACGCCACCGAACTCGGCGCCCGCCTCCTGGACCACGGACAGATCCGGCAGGCCCGGGATGTGCATGGCCTGCAGTTCCCCACCCGCCCGCAGCGAACCCCATCCACCGCGCGGACGGTTCGGCAGGAACCGGTAGAACCCGCCGAGCGGCGCGACGAACGCGTCTTCGGTCTCGTACACGATCCCGGTCGCCGGATCGACCGCGACCGCCTCGTGCTGGAACCGGCCCATCGCCGTCAGCGGGACCGGGTTCACGTTGCGGCGGTCGTCGTACGGATCGACCTCGAAGATGAAGCCGTGGTCCTTGGTGTAGCCGCGGGTGCCGGCCTTGTCCTCGGTCTCCTCACAGGTCAGCCAGGTCCGCCACGGCGTGATGCCGCCGGAGCAGTTGATCGCCGAGCCGCCCAGGCTGACGAACTCCTTGGTGGTGTTGTTGTGCCGGTCGACCACCAGCGTGCTGGTGCCGCCCGCGGCGGCCGGGTCGTAGGTGCGCTCGGGCGGCGCGACCACCTTGATCGTGGCGGTCGGGCTGCACTCGTGGTTGCGGACCAGCCGCGAGCCGCCGTGCCGGTCCGGGAAGGCGCCCATACCGTCGAACCGGCTCGGCACCTTCAGGCCGTCCGGGCGGACGGTGCCCTCGCGGGACAGGATCTTGTAGCTGAACCCGCGCGGCAGGTCGAGCATGCCGTTCGGGTCCTCGACCAGCGGGCCGTACCCGATCTTCGGGCCGGAGGTGCCGAGGGCCGGCTGAGCGGTGTACAGGGCCTCCACCGAGCCGGCCAGGCTGACCGCGACTCCGGCCGCGGCGGCGCGGCCGACGAACTGGCGGCGGGACAGGGGATTCGAATCGACGGACACGGATGCCTCCTCGTGGGCGGAAAAGATCTGCCGGTCATCGATGAACGTACGGTGAACGACAGACAACGACAAGGGGAACCGCGCGCCGCGACACCCGCGAGTTCCAGCCTCGCGGGTGCCACGAAATTCAACTAACTATTGGTAACAGGGCTTGGTGAACTTGTGCGCCTGAGCCGTCTTCCCGGTGAAGAAGTCCCGCTCCACCGTCACGCCGGTCGGTGCCGACGGGTTCACCTTCGAGATGATGCTGGCCCGGAACACCCGCTCGTTCGGCTCACCGCCGAACCGGCCCGCCTCGGCCGGCAGCATTCCTTCGTAATCCACTGTCTGCAGCGACTTCACCGCGGCCAGCAGCCCGGCCCGGGTGAGATCCTTCGACTCGACCGCCTTCGTCAGCGCGGCCTTCAGCGGGTACGACCAGATCCAGCCGGCCGTGTACCCGTCGTTCGGCGCGGCCTTGAAGGTCGCCTGGTCGATCGACTCGGCCAGTGCCTTGTGGCCCGGGGTGTCCGCGCCGTACGGCGCCCAGGGACCGGATTGCCGGTAGAGCGCGGTCAGTGCCGGCGCGGCCGGGCTCTTCAGCAGGGCCGGGTTCCAGGTCGGGCTGGTGCCGATGAACTGTCCCTTGAAGCCGCTCTGCGCGGCGCCGCCGACGATGGTCGCCGCTTCGGTCGGACCGGTGGTCAGGATGACCAGATCCGGCTTGGCCGCGATCAGTTTCTGGATCGCCGCGCCCTGGTTCTCCTGGCCCGGCGCGGTCGGAATGTCGGTGAACGCCAGCCCGTTGGCCTCGGCCGCGATCTTCGCCCCGGCCGCCGCGTCGTCACCGTAGTCACCCGGGAAGTGCACCGCGGCGACACTCTTCGGTTTGAGCGTCTCGACCGCGAAGTCGACCGAGTTCATCGACTCGAAGCAGTAGTTCGTGCCCGACTCCAAGATGACGTCCTCGAACGCCCACGCCGACGTCCAGGACGCCGGTACGCCGATCATGCCGCTGGACTTGAGGTCGGCCAGGATCGCCGCGGTGGTCGGTGAGCCGAGGGTCTGGGCCAGTCCGAGCACGTCCGGCTTGATCTCGGCGTACACCTCGTTGTGGATCTGCGGGTTGTACTTGTTGTCCTTGACGTACTTGGTCACGTCGACCTCGAAGTCGCCGATCCCGCCGGCCTCGTTGACCCGGTGCCAGAACGCCTTCTGGCTCTCGGTGATCGGTACGCCGAGCGCCTTGAACGGGCCCTCGGTGAGATCCGAGATCGACCCGAGGTAGATGCAGCCCTTGGCCTTGTCGACCGCCGCCGGGCACGGCTCGGACGTGACCCCGACGTCGAACTTGACGCCCGAGCCGCCTTCTTGCGTCTCCGGGGCGTCGTTGCGGCACCCCGCGATCACGACCATCGCCGCCACCAGCGCGATGGTGATTCCCTTGTGAATGCCCATCGATACTCCTTCAATGCGAGAACGGCCACGACTTCCAGTAGGTGCGGACTCTGATCCAGATCCCGAACAGCCCCCGCGGTTCGAAGATCAGGAAGCCGATGATCAACAGGCCGTAGAGGATCGTCTCGACCTGGAAGACCGTGATGCCCCCGGCCGCCGAGCTGGCGCTGATGAACGGCAGCACGGCCGGGAGCTCGCGGGTGACCCGCGGCAGCAGGGTGATGAACAGCGCGCCGAGCACCGATCCGGAGATGGTGGCGACACCGCCGATCAGCACCATCGCGATGTACTGCACCGACATGCCGAGGTTGAACGATCCCGGCTCGACGAAGCCGATCATCACGTACAGCAAGGCGCCCGCGACACCGGCGTAGAACGACGACACCGCGAACGCGATCATCTTGTACCGGGTCACGTCGACCCCGATCACCTCGGCGGCCAGGTCCCGGTCCCGGACGGCGGCCAGCGCCCGGCCGATCCTGGACCGGACCAGGTTCCGGGCCAGTACGCCGAAGATCACCAGCAGCACGAGCATCAGCAGGTACAGCTTCTGCGCCTTGGTGAACATCGCGCCGTCCACCGCGAACTCGAACCCGAACAACTCCGGTACGGCGGCCGGCCGCCCGACCCCTACTCCCCCGGTGAGCTCACGCCAGTGCTTGAACACGTGTTCCCCGATGAACACCAGCCCGAGCGTCACCACGGCCAGGTACAACCCGCGCAACCGGGCCGCCAGCGGCGCCACGATCAACCCGGCCAGCCCGGCGACCAGTCCGGCCGCGAGCAGCCAGATCGGCAGCGAGGTGATCCCGAACCCGATCAGCCGGGTGCTGTCCGGATCCCCTGACAACGCCGCCGCCGTGTAGGCACCGATGGCCAGGAAGAACGCATGCCCGAGCGACACCTGACCGGCGTACCCGGTGACGATGTTCAGCCCGATCGCCCCGATCGACGCGACACAGGCCGTCGCCAGCACAATGAGCAGGTCGTCAGTGAGCAGGAACGGCAACGCCACCGCCCCGAGCCCCAGCACCAGCGTCCAGACCCGCTTGGCCGGCGTGTTGAGCAATGCCATGTCCTGCTTGTAGGACAGGTAGAGCAGTGGCCGACTCATATCCGCTCCACCTCTCTGGTGCCGAACAAGCCGTACGGTTTGACCAGCAGGACGAGGAGCATCAGCAGGTACGGGACGACCAGGAAGAAGTCACCGCCGAAGACGGGGTGCAGGTTGTCGCCGTAGCTGCCGACCAGCGCCTCGACCACTCCGATGGCGATCCCGGCGATCACCGCACCGCCCAGGGAATCGAGACCGCCGAGGATGATCACCGGCAACGCCTTCAAAGCCGTCAGCCAAAGGTTCTGCTCGAGTCCGATACCGGTTGACAGGAACACCCCGGCCAAGCCGGCGAGGGCGGCCGCGAGCGCCCACGACAGCGAGAACACCCGCCCGACCGACACGCCCTGCGCGAGGGCGACCTCCTGGTCCGACGACGCCGCCCGCATCGCCAGTCCGGTCCGCGACCAGCGGTAGAACGCGAACAACGCCGCGACCACGATCAACGTCGTCACCAACGTGGCCAGATGCCGCTGGTCGATCTTGGCCCCCAGTACGTCGACCTGCTTCAGGCCCCACGGATCACCCATCTGGCGGATGTCCAGGCCGATGAACGAGTTGACCACCGTGCGAATGACGATGTCGACGCCGAGGGTGATGATCGCGATCACGAACACCGGCTTGCCGATCATCGGCCGCAACGCGAGCCGTTCCACCCCGACGCCGAGCAGCGCGGTCAGCAGCAGCGCGACCAGCACGGCGAGGAAGAAGTTCATCGACAGCACCAGGTAGCCGACCAGCAGCGCGCCGGCCATCATGAACGCCGGCTGGGCGAAACTGATCACCCGCATGGACTTGTAGACGATCACGAAACCCAGTGCCAGCAGGGCGTAGATCGCCCCGTTGCCGAGACCGCGGACGACGGTTGCGACGAACTCGTTCACCTGGCACCGCCGGCGTACATCGACTCGACCAGGCCGGCGAACAAGTCCTCGACCGCCTTGCGCTTCACCTTCTGCGTCGCGGTCAGCTCGCCGTCCTCATGATCGAGCAGCTTCGGCAGCAGCCGGAACGCTCGCACCTGCTCGACCGTGGCGAACCGTTCGTTCACCTCGTCCACAACGCCTTGGACCAGCGCGATCACCTCAGCCTTCGCGGACAGGTCGCCGTACGTCGTGTACGGCAGCCGGTGGACCTGGGCCCAGTGGCCGACGGTGTCCGGCTCGATGCCGATCAGCGCGGTGAGGAACTTCCGCCGGTCGCCGATCACGACCGCTTCCTTGATGTACGGCGAGGCCTTGAGCGCGTTCTCGATCTCGGACGGAGCGACGTTCTTACCGCCCGCGGTGATGATGATGTCCTTCATCCGGTCGGTGATGCACAGGTGCGTGCCGTCGACCCACTCGCCCACGTCGCCGGTGTGCAGCCAGCCGTCGGGGTCGATCACCTTGGCGGTCGCCTCGGGGTCCTGCCAGTAGCCGGCGAACGTGCCGGGATGGCGGGTGAGGATCTCGCCGGTGCTCTCGTCGATCCGCACCTCGACACCGGCGTGCGGTTCGCCGACCGTGCCCACCTTGACCCGGCCCGGACGGTTGGCGGTCGCGACGGCGGTGTTCTCGGTCATGCCGTACACCTCGTGCATCGGCAGGCCGAGGCCCATGAAGAACCGGAGTACCTCGGGTGCGATCGGCGCGGCCCCGGAGGCGGCGTACCGGACCTTGCGCAGGCCGACGCGATCCTTCAGCGCGCGGTAGCAGAACAGCCAGCCGACGGCGTAGACCGCTTTGGAGACAGCGGTATGACGGCCGCCGTTGGCCGCGAGTACGCCGCCGATCCAGTCCGCCCGGCGCAGCCAGTAGCCACCGATCATCCGCTTGACCGGATCCGCGGACTCGACCCGGATCTGCACCCCGGCCGCGATCTTCTCCCAGATCCGGGGTACGCCGAACAGGATGCTCGGCTGGACCTCGTGCAGGTTGGTCGCAACGGTCTCGATCGACTCGGCGAAGTGGACGCAGACGCCGGCCCCGGCGCCGAACCAGCCGCTGAAGATCCGCTCGGCAACGTGGCACAACGGCAGGTAGGACAGCACGCTGTCCCGCGGCGACGGCGGCGGTGCGGTGAACCCACCCCGCTCGACCAGCTCCTGGATGGCGAAGTCGACGTTCGCCGCCGTCAGCATCACGCCCTTCGGCGGACCGGTGGTGCCGGAGGTGTAGATCAGCGTCACCACGTCGTCCGGCTGTGACTCGTCCATCCGGTCGGTCACGGCGTGCGGGTGTGCCTCCCGGTGCTCATTGCCGAGAGCAAGGAAGTCGGGCCAGGCGAGCAGCCGCGGGTCGTCGTACCGGTACCGGATGCCGCGCGGCTCGACGTACACGATGTGTTTCAGATCCGGCAGGTCGTCGATCGCCAGCGCTTTGTCGACCTGCTCCTGGTCCTCGGCGATCAGGACCTTGGCACCCGAGTGGCGGAGCAGGTAGCCGACCTCGCTGACCGGGTTGGTCGGGTAGAGACCGACGGTGGCGGCCCGGACGGCGACCGTGCCGACGTCGGTGTAGAGCCATTCGCGGCGGTTCTCCGAATGGATCGCGACCCGGTCACCCGGTTCGATGCTGAGGGCAATCAACGCGTGACCGACCAGCTCGGCGGTGTCCCAGTACTGTGCCCAGCTGACCTGCTGCCAGATGCCCAGATCCTTTTCCCGCAAGGCGATCACGTCCGGTCTCGCGGCAGCCCGGTCCCGCACCCGGCCCGCGATCGTCCGCACCCGCGTCCGCGTTGCGACGGTGCTCATCCACGTCCTCGCTTCACTCCGGGCGCGGATGAGACACGACCTGCGCTGTGCTTGATGCTGAACTCGCTGCGCTCGCTCATGACCTCTCCACCACCCGGTGTTCCTCGCCGAGGTAGGCGCGGACGACGTCGGGGTCGGTCGCGACCTCCTTGGGGGTGCCGGTGCGGATCGGCTTGCCGAAGTCGATCACCATGATCCGGTCGGCCAGATCCATCACCAGGCCCATGTCGTGCTCGACCATCACCATCGGCAGTCCGAGCTCGTCGCGAATGTCGAGGATGAACCGGGCCATGTCCTCGGTCTCCTCCAGGTTCATCCCGGCGACCGGCTCGTCCAGCAACAGCAGCTTCGGCTCGGCCGCGAGCGCCCGGCCGAGCTCCACCCGCTTCTGTACGCCGTACGGCAGCAGGCCGACCGGAAATCGTCGCCACTGCGCGAGCTCGAGGAAGTCGACGATCTCCTCGACGGCCCGGCGGTTGGCGCGTTCGTTCCGGCTGGCCTTGCCGAGCCACGCGAACGCCGCGAGCACGCCGTACGGGTGATGGTGGTGCCGGCCGAGCATCAGGTTGTCGAGCACGGTCAGGTTGGCGAAGAGCTCGATGTTCTGGAACGTCCGGGCGATGCCGAGCCGGGCGATCGCGTGCGGCCGCCGGCCGAGCAGATCCTCACCGCCGAACCGGACGGTCCCACGTTGTGGCCGGTACACACCGGAGAGCACGTTGAAGATCGACGTCTTGCCGGCACCGTTCGGCCCGATCACCGCGAACAACTCGCCCGGGTCCACGGTGAAACTCACGCCGTTCAGCGCGGTCACCCCTTCGAACCCCAGGACGACATCCTCGAACGTGAGCACCGGATCCGCCGCTCGCGTGCTCTCGCTCTCCCGAGCCTGCGTCGCGGTCATGGGGCCTCCCGCCCTGGACTGAGGAGCGCAGGGAGCGAAGCGACGGTCATGGGGCCCTCCCGCCCTGGACTGAGGAGCGGAGGGAGCGCAGCGACCGGAGTGACGAGGGAAGGGCGGGAGCCAAGGCCCCATGACCCCGCCGCGCCGGAGGCGCGGCAATTCAACACGGTCAAGACAACCACCGCTTCCGGCGGCGGTAGTGCTTCACGTCGCGGAACGACTTCGCCGATCCTTCGGCGCCGAGGCCGAGGTAGAACTCGCGGACGTCGCCGTCCGCGAGCAGATCGGCCGCGGGCTTGTCCATCACCATCGCGCCGTTCTCCAGCACGTAGCCGTGCTCGGCGATCGACAGCGCCATCGCCGCGTTCTGCTCGACCAGCAAGACGGTCGTGCCCTGCTGGTTGATCTGCACGATCACGTCCCGGATCTGCCGCACGATCATCGGGGCCAGGCCGAGGCTCGGCTCGTCCAGCAGCAGGTACTTCGGGTCGGACATCAGCGCCCGGCCGATGGCCAGCATCTGCTGCTCGCCGCCGGACAGATAGCCGGCCAGCTTGCGGCGCCGGTCGGCCAGCACCGGGAACAGCTGGTACGTCCGGTCCAGGTTGGATCTGATCGAACGCGGGCTGACGTGACCGCCGATCCGGAGGTTCTCCTCGACCGTCAGATCGGCCAGGATGCGCCTGCCCTCCAACACCTGTTTGATGCCCAGGGCAGCGATCCGGCTGGCGCCGTACGTGTGGATCGGCTCACCGTCGAGCGTGATCGACCCACGCCGGACCTCGCCGTCGTGGACGTCGAGCAGGCCCGAGAACGCGCGCAACAGCGTCGACTTGCCGGCGCCGTTCGCGCCGAGCAGGGCGACGATCCGCCCCTGCGGGACTTCGAGACCGACACCCCGCAGCACCAGCATCACGTCGTCGTAGACGACTTCGAGGTTCTTCGCCGCCAGCACCAGGCCTCCTCAGTGCTTGGAGGTTCCCAACCACCGTCCTGGCGAGTGAGTGTGACACCGCGAGTGGCGTCTTTGAAGGGGTGGCAGCCCGGAAATCGGACACTGCCACCCAAACCGTGACCGATGGTCAGGTGTAAAACCAGCTATGCCACTGGTATTACAACGAACGCACCCAGTTGGCAAGCAGGGCGGCGCCGGCGTCACCGGACTTCTCCGGGTGGAACTGGGTGGCGGACAGCGGGCCGTTCTCGACGGCGGCGACGAAGCGGTCGTCGCCGTACGTCGTCCAGGTCACCAGCGGAGTGACCGACTCGCGGGTGTCCTGGAGCTCCCACTCGCGGACGCCGTAGGAGTGGACGAAGTAGAACCGCTCCTTCTCGATGCCGTCGAACAGGGTGGTGCCGCCCGGGACGTCGACGGTGTTCCAGCCCATGTGTGGGACCGGCTCGTCATTGTGCGGCTGCAGGCGCTCAACCGTCCCCGGCCACTGCTCGCAACCGTCGGTCTCCACACCGTGTTCGATGCCGCGGGCAAAGAGGATCTGCATGCCGACGCAGATGCCGAGCACCGGCCGGCCGCCGGTCAGGCGGCGGTCGACGAGAACGTCACCGCGCACCTTCCGAAGGCCGGTCATGCAGGCTTCGAAGGCGCCGACGCCCGGCACCAGCAGGCCGTCGGCGTTCAGCGCCTGGTCGAAATCCGAGGTGACGGTGACGTCCGCGCCGACGCGCCGCAGCGCCCGCTCCCCCGACCGGATGTTGCCGGAACCGTAGTCGAGCAGGACGACCTTCTTGCTCACAAGGCTCCCTTCGTGGAGGGAATCCCCGGCTGCCGCGGGTCGAGCTCGGCGGCGGCCCTGAGCGCGCGGGCGAACGCCTTGAACTGCGCCTCGACGATGTGGTGCGGGTCCCGACCGGACAGCACCCGGATGTGGATGCAGATCGCGGCGTTGAACGCGAGCGTCTCGAACACGTGCTGGGTCAGCGAACCGGCATAGTCGCCGCCGATGATCGCGTACACCTGCCCCTCCGGCTCACCGGTGTGCACGCAGTACGGCCGGCCGGACAGGTCGACCGTGCAGTGCACGAGCGCCTCGTCCAGCGGCACGGTCGCGTCACCGAACCGCCGGATGCCGCGCTTGTCACCCAGCGCCTCACGCAACGCCTGGCCGAGACCGATCGCGGTGTCCTCGACCGTGTGGTGGGCGTCGATCTCCAGGTCGCCGACCGTGTTCACGTGCAGGTCGAGCAGCGCGTGCTTGGCCAGCGCGTTCAGCATGTGGTCGTAGAACCCGACACCGGTCGAGATGTCGGCGCGGCCCTCGCCGTCGATGTTCAGCTCGACCAGGACCTTCGACTCGCTGGTCTCCCGGTCGATCCGTGCGGTCCTGCTCATCCACGTCCTCGCTTCGCTCCGGGCGCGGATGAGGCACCAAACGCGCTGTGTTTTCTGATGACCTCGCTTCGCTCGCTCATGTGAGCCTTCCCACGTCTGTCTTGAGGACGCGCTCCAGCGAAGCGCGGAATGCGGCCATCTCGGCACCGGTGCCGATTGAGACCCGCAGCCAGCCGTCCGGGCCGGTCTCGCGGATCAGTACGCCGTCGTCCAGCAGCGACTGCCAGACCGCGTGCCGGTCGGCGAAGGTGCCGAACAGGACGAAGTTCGCGTCCGAGTCGACCGCACGCAGGCCCAGCGACCGCAGCCAGTCGACCGTCTCGTCCCGCTCGACCCGCAACTGCTCGACCCGGCCGAGCAACTCGTCGGAGTGCCGCAGCGCCGCCCGCGCGACCGCCTGGGTCACCGCGGACAGGTGGTACGGCAGCCGGACGATCCGCAGCGCGTCCACCAACTGCTTGCTCGCGGCAAGGTATCCGACCCGGCCGCCGGCCATCGCGAACGCCTTCGACATGGTCCGCGCGACCGCCAGGTTCGGGTACGACGGCAGCAGCGTGACAGCACTCGGTGTCCCGGCCCGGCGGAACTCGGCGTACGCCTCGTCCACCACCAGGACGGCACCGATCGCGGCGGTCCGGGCGGCGAGCGCCTCGACCACCTGGATCGGCAGCGCCGTACCGGTCGGGTTGTTCGGCGAGGCGAGCAGCACGACGGACGGGCGGTGCCGGGAGATCGCGGCCAGCGCCTTGCTCTGGTCGAGGGTGAAGTCCTCGGCCCGGCGGCCGGTGACCCATGCCGTATTCGTGTCACGCGCGTACTCCGGATACATCGAGTACGTCGGGGCGAAGGACAGCGCCGTACGCCCTGGGCCGCCGAAGGCCTGCAGCAGGTGCAGCATGACCTCGTTGGAGCCGTTGGCCGCCCACACCTGCTCGGCGGTGAGGTGCGCACCGGACTCCCGGCCCAGGTACGCCGCCAGGTCCGCCCGGAGGTCGAGGAACTCGCGGTCGGGGTACCGGTTCATCCCGCGCGCCGCCTCGGTGACCGACGCGGCGATGTCGGCGACGGTCTCCTCACTCGGCGGGTACGGGTTCTCGTTCACGTTGAGCAGGACGGGTACGTCGAGTTGCGGGGCGCCGTACGGCTCGAAGCTCTTCAGCTCCTCGCGGATCGGCAGCCCGTCGAAACGGCCCATCAGCTCTCCCCCGGGAAGCGCACGGACACGGCGGCGCCGTGCGCCGGGAGGTCCTCGGCGTGGGCGAGCGCGACCACGTGACCGGCGACCTGCTGGAGGGCGTCGCGGGAGTAGTTCACGACGTGCATCGCCTTCAGGAAGCTGCGCACGGACAGGCCGGACGAGTGGCACGCGCAGCCGGCGGTCGGCAGGACGTGGTTGGAGCCCGCGCAGTAGTCACCGAGGGAGACCGGCGACCAGCCGCCGATGAAGATCGCGCCGGCGTTGTTGACCAGCCCGGCCCGCTCCTCGGCGTCCTCGGTCTGGATCTCCAGGTGCTCGGCGGCGTACGCGTCCACGACCGCGGTGCCCTGGTCCAGGTCGTCCACGAGGACGACGGCCGACTGCTGGCCGGCGAGCGCTTCGGTGATGCGGTCCTGGTGCTTGGTCTTCGCGACCTGGCCGGGGAGCTCCGCCTCGACGGCCGCGGCGAGCGTTTCACTCGGGGTGACCAGCACGCTGGCGGCCATCGGGTCGTGCTCAGCCTGGCTGATCAGGTCGGCGGCGACGTGCGCCGGGTCGGCGGTGTCGTCGGCCAGGACCGCGATCTCGGTCGGCCCGGCTTCGGAGTCGATGCCGACCTCGCCGAGCAGGAACCGCTTGGCCGCGACCACGTAGATGTTGCCGGGGCCGGTGATCAGGTTGACCTTCTTGCAGCCGTCAAAGCCGTACGCGAATCCGGCGATCGCTTGTGCGCCGCCCATCGCATAGACCTCTTCGATCCCGAGCAGCGCACACACCGCGAGCACCGTCGGGTGCGGCAGACCGCCGTACTCCTTCTGGGGCGGAGACGCGACGGCGAGCGATGGGACGCCGGCGACCTGCGCCGGTACGACGTTCATCACCACGCTGGACGCGAGGGGGGCGCGGCCGCCCGGGACGTACAGGCCGACGCGCTGGACCGGGACGAAGCGCTGCGTCACCCGGCCGCCGGGCGCCGGCTCGGAGGCGATGTCAGCCGTCAGCTCGTCCTGGCTGACTTCACGGACCCGGCGGATCGATTCTTCGAACGCGCTGCGGACCTCCGGGTCGAGCTCCTCGAGCGCGGTCTTCAAGGCGTCGGCCGGGACCCGGAGGTCCTCGACGCGCACATGGTCGAACTTCTCGCCGTACTCCCTGATCGCCTCGAGTCCACGATGACGGACGTCCAGGCAGATCGGTCGGACGACGTCGAGAGCCTTCTCGACGTCGAACACGGCTCGGGGGACCAGGGCGTTCACTTCGGCTTGGAGGTCAGGCACCTCTCCGGCCGCCACTCGGCCCCGCAGGTCGACGCGGCGAATCATGGCCTCAGTCTAGTGGTGACGACCCGTGGACCACCCGCCATATCCACAAGCTGGTTGTCACCAGGCGTGATCAGGGTGTGGCTGGCACTAAGCTCATTGGCATGGACTCCCGCCTGCCTCTGCTCACTGTCGACACGGTGATCTTCCCCGGGCTGGTGCTTCCCATTCCGGTCACCGACGTCCAGGGCCGGGCGGTCGTTCGTGACCTGGTCGAGAACGGCGGCGAGCTCGTCTGCGGTGCGCTCGCGGTCCGGGACGGGTACGAGCTGGGTGAGCGGGTTTTCCGGTCGCTGTACGGGACCGGCTGCGCGGCGACGATCTCGGAGATCACGCTGGACGCGGACGACGACGGGCCGGTCGAGATCACGCTGACCGGCAACCGGCGGTTCAAGGTGGCGGAGTTGGACGGCAGCGGTGACTACCTGGTCGCGGACGTCGAGTGGATGGTCGAGAGCCTCGGCGACGACCCCCTGGGTACGGCGACCATCGCGATCGACCGCTTCCGCCGGTACGCCGCCGCCGTCACCGAGATCAGCCGCCCGGGCCTGCACATCGCCGACCTTCCCGACGACCCGAGCACGCTCTCGTACCTGATGTCCGCTGCGATGACGCTGATCACTCCCGACCGCCAGAAACTCCTCGAGGCCGAAGACACCACCTCTCGCCTGGTCCAGCTGGTGGGTCTCATCGACACCGAACTCACCGCCATCGCCGCCCTCCCCTCCCTCCCGGCCATCGACATCAGCTGGTCGACCATGGCGCCGAACTGACTGGGACTCTGTCGGGAGCTCGGAGCTGATGTGGGACGCCGTACATTCCCGCACGCTCGACCGGTAGTAAAGTGAATCCCACATCGGTATGCTCTTGGTATGAGCAAGCAGATCACTGTGCGGTTGCCGGATGAGTTGGTGGAGTTCATGGACCAGCTGGTGGCCGCCGACAAGGCGTCGAGCCGGGCCACCGTGGTCGCCCGGGCGATGGAGCGTGAACGGCGCCGGGAGCTCGCCGCGCGTGATCTCGCCATCCTGACCGAGTCCGGCGACTACGACGACCTGGACGGCCTGGCCACCGCCGCGTCCGGGACCGTGCTCAGCGACCTCGACTGATGCGGCCGATCCACATCGCCCGGCTGGACAAGCCGCGGCCGGTGGTGGTCCTGACCCGCGAACTGATCCGCCCGCGCCTCACCAACGTGACGGTCGCCCCCATCACCAGCACCATCCGCGGCCTCTCCACCGAGGTCCCGGTCGGCCCTCGCAACGGCCTGGATCACAACAGCGCCATCTCCTGCGACAACATCCAGACCATCCCCAAACTCCAACTGGGCCGCCTGATCGGCTATCTCCACCCCGACCAGGAACCCACCCTCGCCGAAGCCATCAGCCTCGCCTTCGACCTGGAGTTCTAACCCACCTGCTCGCACTCCAGTAAGACGAATCGTCGGCCGCTGCTCCGAGCTGCTTGATGGTGTTAGACGAGATGTGGGTCGCGGCTCCGGGCTGCCTCATGGCGCTAGACGAATGTGGTGGCGTGCGTCAAGGGCGCCTTCGGCGTCCGCTGCGCGGATCTCGCAGGCTCGACCCTTGACCCACACCACCACGACCAGGGAAGGACGCAGCTATCCCGGAGCTGCTCACCCGAGTAGTCACACTCCAGGGTGGACACGTGAGCCGATGGTGGATCGCCGGTTATGTGGGTTGGCCCGTTGTGTGTATTGGCCGGTTCCGTGGTGGCCGACGGGCCGCCATTTCGGGGGTTGACCCCTCACGTGGGGGGTTGCCCGCTGAGATTCTGAGTGGGCAACCCCCCAGCTCAGGGGGCAACCCTCAAAATGCACGCCTCTGAGGAGGTGCCGGGAGCGGTGTCGCGGTGGTGTGCCCGGATGGTGGCTGGTTTCGTCCGGATGCCGGGATTTCGGGGCGGGACGGGGCTGTCGCGGTGATTTGGGGAGGGTATTACACCGATACGGGGGTAAAACCCTCCCCGAACCAAGTCACCCGGACCCGGCGACACCCACCCGGGGTCCCCTTTACTCAAAGGCATCCCACCACCCGGATCAGACCTCTGCGCGGGATCCGCGTAGCTGCGTCCTTCCCTGGTCGGTGTGGCGTGGGTCAAGGGTCGAAGATCCCGCAGGGACGCCGCAGGCGCCCTTGACGCACGCCACACCGACTAGCACCATCACGCAGCGGAGCCCGCGGAACCACACCGACGTTCCGGCCGCCCGGAACCACGCCGACGTCCTGAGCCCTGACCCGGTCAGCCGAGTTTGCTGACATCCCGTACGGCGCCCTTGTCGGCGCTGGTCGCCATCGCGGCGTACGCACGC
This sequence comes from Kribbella sp. NPDC023972, assembly GCF_040639075.1. NCBI lineage: Bacteria > Bacillati > Actinomycetota > Actinomycetes > Propionibacteriales > Kribbellaceae > Kribbella > Kribbella sp. NPDC023972. Next base: position 379,710 of record NZ_JBEZZH010000001.1, read on the forward strand.
AGCGCCTGCGAGACCTTGCGGTCGCGCGACCGCGGGGCGTAGACACCGTTCAGCGCGGCACGGCGTACGTCGAGCTCCTCGTCGGAGATCAGCAGGTCGATGGACCGGTTGGGGATGTCGATGCGGATCTGGTCGCCGTCCTGGACCAGGGCGATGGTGCCACCGGAGGCCGCCTCGGGTGAGGCGTGGCCGATGGACAGGCCCGAGGTGCCGCCGGAGAAACGGCCGTCGGTGACCAGCGCGCAGACCTTGCCCAGGCCGCGGCCCTTCAGGAACGAGGTCGGGTAAAGCATCTCCTGCATGCCCGGACCGCCCTTCGGGCCCTCGTACCGGATCACCACGACGTCACCCGGCTGGACCTGCTTGGCGAGGATCTTCTCGACCGCTTCCTCCTGCGACTCACACACCACCGCGGGACCCTGGAACGTCCAGATCGACTCGTCCACGCCGGCTGTCTTCACTACGCAGCCGTCGACGGCCAGGTTGCCCGTCAGCACCGCGAGACCGCCGTCCTGGGAGTACGCATGCTCCAGATCCCGGATGCACCCACCGGCCGCGTCCGTGTCGAGGGTCTCCCACCGCTCCGACTGCGAGAACGCCGTCGCCGACCGCTTGCACCCCGGCGCCGCGTGCCACAGCTCGACCGCCTCCGGCGACGGCGAACCACCGCGCAGGTCCCAGGTCTTCAGCCACTCGTCGATCGAGTCGCTGTGGACGGTGTGGACGTTCTCGTTCAGCAGCCCGGCCCGGTGCAGCTCGCCGAGGATCGCGGGGATCCCGCCGGCCCGGTGGACATCCTCCATGTAGTAGGTCCCGCCCGGCGCGACGTTCGGCGCGACCTTGGCCAGGCACGGCACCCGGCGCGAGACCGCGTTGATGTCCTCCAGGTCGAAGCCGGCCTCGGCCTCCTGCGCGGCCGCGAGCAGGTGCAGGATCGTGTTCGTCGACCCGCCCATCGCGATGTCCAGGGCCATCGCGTTCTCGAACGCCTCCTTGGATGCGACCGCCCGCGGCAACACAGTGGCGTCGTCCTGGTCGTAGTACCGCTTGGTGATCTGTACGACGGTCTCGCCGGCCTTCTCGTACAACGCGCGCCGGGCGGTGTGCGTCGCCAGCACCGAACCGTTGCCGGGCAGCGACAGCCCGATCGCCTCGGTCAGGCAGTTCATCGAGTTCGCGGTGAACATGCCCGAGCACGAACCGCAGGTCGGGCAGGCGTTCTCCTCGATCCGCAGGATGTCGGCGTCGGAGACGTTCTCGTTCACCGCCTCGGACATCGCGTCGATCAGGTCGAGCTTGCGGACCGTCCCGTCGACCAGCGTGGCCCGGCCGGCCTCCATCGGGCCGCCGGAGACGAACACGGTCGGGATGTTCAGCCGGAGCGCGGCCATCAGCATGCCCGGGGTGATCTTGTCGCAGTTCGAGATGCACACCAGGGCGTCCGCGCAGTGCGCCTCGACCATGTACTCGACCGAGTCCGCGATCAGGTCCCGTGACGGCAGGCTGTAGAGCATCCCGCCGTGGCCCATCGCGATCCCGTCGTCGACGGCGATCGTGTTGAACTCGCGCGCGATCCCGCCGGCCTGCTTGATCGCGTCGGACACGATCCGGCCGACCGGGGCCAGGTGGGTGTGGCCGGGGACGAACTCGGTGAAGCTGTTCGCCACCGCGATGATCGGCTTGCCGAAGTCCTCCCGGGCTACCCCGGAGGCCTGCATGAGCGCACGGGCGCCCGCCATGTTGCGGCCGTGGGTGACGGTACGGGACCTCAGTGCAGGCACGACGACATCTCCTCGCTGTGGGACAACTCATCCGCCGGATCGGGCCGGGGTGGAGGGGATTTACATGGTGCCACGCCCGTCCAGATGGCGGTACGCGGGTCCCGCATTCCGGAGGACGTGAAACTGTCCACGGCCGGTTCTAGCCTGGTGAACATGGCGGGGTTCGAGCTCCACACGCGGCGGGTGCACCCCGCCCTGCGCCCGTACGTCGCCGATCTCACCGGTTACGCGTACGACGGTGAGCCGCCGCCTCTCCATCGCGGCCTGCCGTCGCAGTACCTGACCCTCGTCATCACCCTGGACGACCCGCTGGGGGTCGCCTGGCCGGACTCCCCCGTCCAGAGGTTCGACACCCTGATCGGCGGCCTGCACTCCACCGCTGTGCACATCAGCGAGTCCCCCAATCGTTCCGGCATTCAACTCGGCCTCACCCCCGCGGCCTCGCGCGCTCTGCTCGGCCTGCCACCCGGCGAGCTCGCCTCGACCGTGGTGGGGCTCGACGACGTCCTCGGCACGCCGGCACGGGTTCTGACCGAGCGCCTGCGCGAAGCGCCGACGTGGGTCCACCGCTTCGACCTGCTGGAAACCCTGCTGCTCGGGCAGTGGGCCGACCCACCTGCCGCGGAGACGCGGGCCGAGGTCGGCTGGGCGTGGCGTCGACTCCGCGAGACGGCCGGCGGTATCGGCGTACAGGATCTGGCCGCGGAGGTCGGGTGGAGCCGGCGGTATCTGACCGACCGGTTCACCACCGAGTTCGGGCTGGGTCCGAAGGTGGCCGCCCGGGTGATGCGGTTCGAGCAGGCGGTCGGGCGGCTCAGGCAGGACCCGAACGCCAAGCTGGCGGACCTGTCGGCCGAGCTCGGGTACGCCGACCAGGCTCACCTGACCCGGGAGTGGCACGCGATCGCGGGCTGCTCGCCGCGGCAGTGGATCGCCGAGGAGCTCTTCCCAAACCTTCAAGACGTACCACTGACTGCTGCCGCACAGTCGGAGGTATGAACACCACAACCGAGAACAAGATCGTCATCGGGGTCTGGCCGACCCTGGTGTACCGCGACGGCCAGGCGGCCCTGAAGTTCCTCGCCGAAGGACTGGGCTTCACCCAGGTCTGCCTGTACGCCGGTGAGGCGGAAGGATCGATCGCGCACTGCGAGCTGGCCTGGCCGGCCGGTGGCGGCGTGATGGTCAGCTCGACCGGCCGCAAGGAGGAGCCGGACGACTTCTCCTCGCTGGCCGACCACCCGCAGTCGGTGTATCTCGTCGTCGAGGACGACCCGGACCCGTTGCTGGCCAAGGCGATCGCCGCGGGCGCGGTCGTCGTTCGTGGGCTGCGGGACGAGGACTACGGGTCGCGCGGTTTCACCGTGAAGGACCAGGAGGGCAACCTGTGGAGTGTCGGCACCTATCGCGGTGAGATCACCGAGTAATCCACAGGTCCCCGCTCGGCACCCTTCGCCGTCTCGTGAATCTCACTAGAATCGCCGGGTGACCGAGACAGCCGTAGTCCTGGACGAATCCGCCGGCGAAGCACTGCAGGTGCTTCGCCGGGTGTTCGGGTACGACGCCTTCCGCGGTGAGCAGGCCGACATCATCGACACCGTCGTGGCGGGTGGGGACGCGCTGGTGCTGATGCCGACCGGCGGCGGGAAGTCGTTGTGCTACCAGATCCCCGCGCTGGTCAGATCCGGTGTGGGTGTGGTGATCTCGCCGTTGATCGCGCTGATGCAGGACCAGGTGGACGCGCTGACGGCGCTCGGGGTGCGGGCCGGATTCCTGAACTCCACCCAGGACTTCGAGCAGCGCCGTGAGGTGGAGCAGGCGTTCCTGGCCGGTGAGCTGGATCTGCTCTACCTCGCGCCCGAGCGGCTCCGGGTCGAGGCGACGGTGCGGTTGCTCGACCAGGGCAAGATCGCGCTGTTCGCGATCGACGAGGCGCACTGCGTGTCCCAGTGGGGCCACGACTTCCGGCCCGACTACCTGATGTTGTCGGAGCTGCACGAGCGCTGGCCCGACGTACCGCGGATCGCGCTCACCGCGACGGCGACCGAGGCGACGCACCGGGAGATCGCGACCCGGCTGAAGCTGACCGACGCGAAGCACTTCGTCGCCAGCTTCGACCGGCCGAACATCCAGTACCGGATCGTCCCGAAGGACAACCCGCAGCGGCAACTGCTCGACCTGCTGCGCACCGAGCATGCCGGCGACGCCGGCATCGTCTACTGCCTGTCCCGCAACAGTGTCGAGAAGACGGCGGACTTCCTGACCAGGAACGGTATCGAGGCCGTGCCGTACCACGCGGGTCTGGACAGTCGCACCCGTGCGGCGAACCAGGCCAGATTCCTGCGCGAGGACGGCCTGGTCGTGGTCGCGACGATCGCGTTCGGGATGGGGATCGACAAGCCGGACGTGCGCTTCGTCGCCCATCTCGACCTGCCGAAGTCGGTCGAGGGGTACTACCAGGAGACCGGTCGCGCCGGGCGGGACGGGCTGCCGTCGACCGCATGGCTCGCCTACGGGCTGCAGGACGTCGTCCAGCAGCGCAAGATGATCGACACGTCCGAGGGAGATCTCGCGCATCGGCGCCGCCTGAGCACGCATCTCGACGCGATGCTGGCGCTGTGCGAGACCGTGGAGTGCCGCCGGTCGCAGTTGCTCGCGTACTTCGGTCAGCACGGCGACCCCTGTGGCAACTGCGACACCTGTTTGACCCCGCCGGAGTCGTGGGACGGCACGATCGCGGCGCAGAAGCTGCTGTCGGCGGTCTATCGGCTGCAGCACGAGCGCGGGCAGAAGTTCGGCGCCGGCCAGCTGATCGACATCCTGCTCGGTAAGGAGACCGACAAGGTCAAGCAGTTCCGGCACGACCAGTTGACCGTGTTCGGGATCGGCACCGAGCTGACCGATTCCGAGTGGCGCGGTGTCGTCCGGCAGTTGCTCGCCCAGCGGCTGCTCACGGTCGAGGGCGATTACGGCACCCTCGTGCTCACCGAGGAGAGCGGCGAGGTGCTCGGCCGCCGGCGCGAGGTGATGATGCGCCGCGAGCCGGAGCGGGTGCGCACGAAGAGCAGGTCCTCCGCAGGCAAGAAGGCCGCCGCGGACCTCTCCCCCGAGGCGGCCCCGATCTTCGAACGGCTGCGGGCCTGGCGGGCCGGTGTCGCCAAGGAGCAGGGCGTCCCGGCGTACGTCATCTTCCACGACGCGACGCTGCGCCAGATCGCCACCGACCTCCCGGGCAGCCTGGCCGAGCTCGGCCGGATCAGCGGCGTCGGCGAGAACAAGCTGGCCAAGTACGGCGAGGGCGTGCTGGCGGCTCTGGACGAAGACTAGGCGAAGGTGTCGATCCGGGTCGGCCTGCTTCGACGGGAAGGTACGGAGCGCGGAACGGCCGCGCCGACGGACTGAAGGAGCAGGCTCATGTCTTCATCGGTGCTGTTGATGTCGATGTCCCTCGACGGCTTCATCGCGGGCCCGAACGACGTACCGGGCAACCCGGGCGGCGACGGCTTCATGCGGTTGCACAAGTGGTACGAGCGCGCGGACGGGGAGTTCGGCAAGCCGGAGGGGCCGGCCGGGGTCATCTGGGACGAGCTGAACGCGACCGGCGCGGTGCTGGTCGGGCGGCGGACCGCGGAGCAGGTCGACTACTACGGCGGTGACCATCACGGTGCGCCGCTCTTCGTGTTCACTCAGGATCCGGCGCCGGCCGCGGCGGCGAAGTACCCGGCCGTGACCTTCGCGACCGACATCGAGAGCGCGATGGCCCAGGCGAAGGCGGCGGCCGGAGACAAGGACGTCCTGGTCCACGGTGCATACACCGCGCAGCGGGCACTCGAAGCCGGCGTGCTGGACGAGTTGCAGATCGACCAGGTCCCGGTCCTGTTCGGCCAGGGACGCCGGTTGTTCGACGTACTGCCGGATCGGATCGAGCTGGACATCGTTCGCGTGATCGACACCCCGGCCGCGACGCACATCCGCTACCGCGTCCGTCGCTGAGCCGATCAGCTGGGTGACTTCGCGACGGTTCCGACGCGTCTTTGGTCTGTTGGAACCCGCTGATCGCAGACGCCTTGCTGAGTCGTCGGCGGCAAGCCCGCTAGCTGAGCAGGGGCTGAAGGGCCGCGGTCAGCTCGGTCATCGCGGTGTCGATCTGTTTGTTGCCGTCGGCAAGGAGGAGGGCGACGGACATCTTCTTCTCCGGTACGACGACCAGGAGGCTGGTGTAGTCGGGCATCACCCCACGGTGCCCTACCGCCGTACCGATACCGAAGCGCTGGGTGAACAGCATCGTGCCCAGGCCGTACTCCCCGTCGCCCTTCGTCATCTGGCTGACCAGCTCGGCCGGGACCACGCGGCCGCCGTACAACTGGTAGCCCCAACGCGCGACCGTCGGTGCGTCCGCCGCGAGTCCACCGTTCGCGGCGGACAGGCTCGCGATCGCCCGGCAGGGCAGGTAGCCGTCATCCGCCTTGCCACACACGGGATTCGCGTCGCCGACGACCGGCGGCTGCGGTTTCTCGCCGTCCTGGAACGCGGCCCGCCGCAGACCGGCGGGATCGGCCAGTTCCGTCCGGAGCACCGTCGACAGCGGCCGGCCGGTGATCTTCTCGATCAGCCGGCCGAGGACCACGTAATTGGGGTTGCTGTAGTCGTACGTGCCGCCCGGTTGCCCGATCGGCGCCGTGTGGTACGCCAACGCCTGCTCGGGTGTGAAGTGCCTGGCCGGCGCCGCCTTGATCGCGGTGTCCATCCGGCCGTAGTCGGCGGCCAGGTAGTTCGGTACGCCGGACAGCATCGACAAGTGCTGTCGCACAGTCGCGTCGTTGGCGGTGAGCTTGTTCTTCACGTACGTCGATACCGGTGCGTCCAGGTCCACCTGCCCGGCCTTGGCGAGCAGCATCACTTCGGCCGCGACGAACGTCTTGGTGATGCTGGCGACGCCCATGCTCGTCGTCGGGCCGATCGTCGTACCAACAGCGTCGCGCCCGGCCGCGCCGGACCAGGTCCACTGATCGGTGACCACGGCCGCCGTCGCACCCCGCGACGCGGACTCGTCGTCCGGGTTCGCGGCGTACCGGCTGACAATCTTGCCCAGCACGGCTTGCAGCGTCTCCGCCTTCGCGGCGTCCAGCGGCGCCGCGCCCGGCTCGGGGAAACTCTGCGCCGGCGCCGGTGTGACCGCGGGCGCCTCCCCGCCGCCGGCACCACATCCGGCCAGTGCGAGCACGAGCACCGCGGCGATCCCCCACCTGTTCATCTGCCGATGGTCCCACCACCGGAGTTCACCGCGGCGGTGTCCAGTCGACGGTGACGGCGAGATCTGCGAAGTCGTAGATCAGGCGGGACCGCCGGGACGCGATCCAGGCCAGGCAGACTTTGTTGGCGGCGATGTCGTTCACCGGTACGGCGGTCACGTCTGCACGCTGGTAGAAGACCGCCACCGACAGCGGAATGATCGACACGCCGCGCCCGGCCGCGACATGCTCCAGCTTCTCCTCGACACTGCGCATCTCCGGCACCGGCTTGGCCTTGCCGGTGCGCAGTTCCCGCGCGATGTCCCGCCACTCCGGTACGGCGTCCGGCGGCTGCAGCAGGTGCTCGCCGGCGAGATCGGCGATGTCGATGGCGGGCTTGCCGGCCAGCCGGTGGTCGGCCGGGAGCATCGCGACCCGCGGCTCCTCGAACAGCGGGCGGATACTCAACCCCTCCTGCGGTATCGGCAGCCGGACGAGGCTGACGTCGACCCGGCCGTCGCGCAGCACCTCCACCTGGTCGATCCAGGTCGTCCGGATCAACTCGACCTCGACAGCGGGATGTACGGCGCCGAACGCCCGGACGGCTGGGGTGACGGTGAGGCCGGGCATGAAGCCGATGGTGAACGTCTGCGGCCCCCGGGACGCCTGTACCACCCGCCGCCGCATCGCCTCGGCGGAGGCGAGCAGTGGCCGGGCGTCGTCGAGCAACTGCCGGCCGGCCGAGGTCAGCTCGGTGGACCGCTTGGTGCGGGCGAACAGCTGAACCTTGAGCTCGTCCTCCAGCGCACGGATCTGCCGGGACAGCACCGGCTGCGCGATGTGCAGGCGATCGGCCGCCCGGCCGAAGTGCAACTCCTCGGCGACCGCGACGAAGTACCGGAGCTTGCGGAGGTCGACGTCCATAATACCTTCAGGGTATTACAGCCGCCGAAACAGGTCTTGGACCGCAGCGGCCGTACGGACGCATCGTGGACGCGAGATCCCCACCACGAAAGGCAGTTCGTCATGACTCTGCAGGACCAGCGCGTCGTCGTTCTCGGTGGTACGTCGGGTATCGGCCTGGCGACCGCCCAGCTCGCCGCGGCCGAGGGCGCCACCGTAATTGTTGCCTCCAGCAACCCAGAGTCGGTGAAGCGCGTCCTCGAAACCCTGCCGCCGTCGGCGACCGGTGACGCCGTGGACCTGACCGACGCCGGGGCGGTCAAGGCCTTCTTCGACGGTCTCGAGCCCTTCGACCACCTCGTCTTCACGGCCGGCGAACCGCTGACACTGCTCGAGGTCGAGTCGATAGAGCTGGCCCGCGCCCGGCAGGCGTTCGAGCTCCGCTACTTCGGCGCCCTCGGTGCGGTCAGCGCCGCGGCACCGCGGATCCGCCCGGGTGGTTCCGTCGTACTGACGACCGGAGCGGCCGCCGATCGTCCCGGGCCGGGCTGGTCGGTCGCCGCGAGCATCTGTGGTGCGGTGGACGCCCTCGTGCGCGCCCTCGCGGTCGAGCTCGCGCCGCTGCGCGTCAACGCCGTCAAGCCCGGAGTGGTCCGGACACCTCTGTGGTCCGGCCTGTCGCCTGAGATGCTTTACGAAGAGACGGCCAAGACGCTACCGGTGGGCCGGGTGGGTGAACCGTCCGACATCGCCGCCGCCTACGTCTACCTGATGAACCAGGGGTTCGCGACCGGTGCCATCATCAGTGTCGACGGCGGCCACGTGCTCGCGTGACCTGGCAGAGTGGGCACCATGGCACGGATTCTGGTGACTGGTTCTGCTGACGGTCTGGGGCAGCTGGTGGCGGGTGAGCTGATCGACCAGGGGCATGAGGTCGTTCTGCACGCGCGGAACGAGAGGCGTGGCGACGATGCCCTGGGTGCGTTACCGAAGGCCGCCGGCGTGCTGATCGGCGACCTCGCCAGCATTGCCGAGACGCGTGAGCTGGCTCGGCAGGCGAACGAGTCCGGCCGGTTCGACGTCGTGATCCACAACGCGGCGGTCGGCTATCAGGAACCGCGGATCGAGACCGTCGACGGGCTCGAGCATGTGTTCGCGATCAACGCCTTGGCGCCGTACCTGCTCACTGCGCTGATGGACCGTCCGGAGCGGTTGGTCTACCTGAGTTCCGGCATGCACGAGAGCGGCGACGTCGTACTGGACGATCTGCAGTGGGTACGGCGGCGGTGGAGTGGATCGCGGGCGTACTCCGACTCGAAGCTGCACAACGTGATCCTCACGTTCGCGGACGCGCGACTGTGGCCCGGCGTACTGTCGAATGCCGTCGACCCGGGCTGGGTGCCGACCAAGATGGGCGGCCGGGGTGCGCCCGGCGATATCAGCCAGGCGCACCTCACCCAGGTCTGGCTGGCCACGGCCCCGACCACACCCAGCGGTGGGTACTACTACCACCTCCGCCCGCACGCGACGCACCCGGCGGCCTCGGACCCCGAGGTCCAGGACGCGTTCCTCGAGGTCTGCGGCTCGCTCACCGGCGTGCCGTTCCCCAGCTGATCACTCCTGTACGACGTACAGCGTGTTGCCGTCCTGGTCGCGGAAGGTGAACATCGGTGGCACGCCCGGCCAGGTGATCAGCTCGTCGGTGTCCACACCCTCCTTGGACAGATGCTCGTGCGCCGCGACGGAATCCGCCGTGACCAGGCGTACGCCGGTGTCGACCGGGCCGTCATTCGAAGCGGGCGTGAGCGCGAGGTTCGTCGCCGCGCCGGGCGGGGCAACCACGATCCAGCGGCCGCCGATCTGCGGCAGCGGCGCGTCCATCACCAGCTCGAACCCGAGCGTCGCGGCGTAGAACGCGACCGCCCGGTCCTGGTCACGGACCGGTACGCCGATGGTCCGGATGCCAATGAAGTGGTTCATCTCTACCTCCTGGTGGTGGGTCCTTTCACCACGAGGTAGAGACCGCCACCCCGATTTCGACATCAGCGCGCGACGAATTCCCAAGATGTTGAGACAGCGAAGCCCCGGACGGCTACAGCAATGCCGTCCGGGGCTTCGTGAGAGCAACTACTTCGCGACCACCCGGAGGCTGAACTCGGCCTCGCCGTTGCCGGTGGAGCGGACGACGTAGCCGGCGGAGCGGAGTGCGGCCAGGTCCTTCTCGGAGCTGAACCGCTCGCTCAGCGAGCCGGCCGCCTCGAAGTCGACGTAGCCGATCGTCACCGCGCCCTTGGTGTCGGGCAGGGCCTGCTTGAAGTTCTCGGTGCCGCCGAGGTTGCCGCCCTTCAAGACCTGCTCGGCGTACGACTGGTCGGTGGCGACCACCAGCGAGTCGTTGTCCTTCGCCGTCTCGATCGGGATGTTCGCGGACGCCTTGCGACGCAGCAGCGTGGTCAGCTTCTCCACCACCGGCTCGGCCTTGGCCGGGTCGGTCTCCATCCGGGCCGCGATCTTCGGGCCGTTCCCGGCGTCCTTGTCGATCGCGACGGCCAGGTTCTTGCCCAGCAGGCTCTTCAGGTCGTCGGGCAGGGTCAGACCGGTCTCCTCGGTGACCTCCTGGGTCAGCTCCTCGAGGTTGCCGTTCGACGCCTTCTCCAACTGCTTCCACATCGTGTCGACGAGGTTCTCGCCGCCGGAGATCGCGAGCGCACCGGCCGTGGTGTCGGGCAGTTGCCCGATCAGCTCACCGGCGTCGGCGCCGTCGACCTTGACGCTCTGGTCACCGCGGGCGATGCCTTTCAGCTCGACGTACGAGGAGTCGAACCGGAGCGCGGCCGCCATGGTCGCGTCGGTGATGCCGGCCAGCTGCTCCGACTGCACCTTGCCGGAGATCCCGGCGAGGCCCTTCATGTCGGCCCAGACCGAGGCGAAGCCCTGCTCGCCGAGCGCGTCCATGTCGGCGCTGAACTTGGCGTTCTTCTCCAGCGGGTTGTCCTTGCTGGTGGCAACGGCCTGGTCGACGGTGGCCTGGTCGTCGGCGAGCAGCACGTAACCGTTGCTGAACGCACGACCCGGCTTCTTCTTCTCCTTGGCCATCAGCTTGTCCAGGCCCTTGGCGGCGTCGTCCTCGTTCTTCACCTCGATGGCGACCACCACGACCGGGTCGTCCTTGCCGTCAGCCGGCGGCAGCGCGGCCAGGCCGGCGCGTTCGCCGAGCCACGGCTTGACGTCCTTGTCGTAGTCCACATCGGCCAGGTCGTCACCGGCGTACTTCTTGATGCTCTCGAACAGCTTCTGCCGCAGGTCGTCGTTCTCGCCGGTCAGGCCGAGGTTCTCCTTCACCGACGGGAACTTCAGCAGGTACCGGATCGCGGCGACCTTCTGGCCGGCCGACGGGTTCAGGTCGACGCGGGCGTAGGCGACCGCGTTCCCCGGCAGCACCGCGGCGGGCTGCTTGCCGCCGTTCAGCTTGCCGTAGGCGAAGATGCCGCCGCCGGCGACGACCAGCACCATGGCCAGCGCCGCGATGATCGGGATCAGCTTGCCGCGCTTCTTCTTCGGCTCCGGCTGCCACTGCTGCTGCCCCGGCCCGAACCCGGGCCCCTGCGGCGGCTGCCCACCGACGTGCAGCTGCTCGTACGACGACTGACCGCCGGCATGACCGGCCTGAGCCGGCTGCCCGTACGATGCCGCACCGGGCTGACCGTACTGCGGCCCACCCTGCTGCTGGTACCGCGGCTGCTGCGGGCGACGCGGCGGCTGCCCATACTGCTGCCCAGCCTGACCAGACTGACCCGGGAGCCCAGGCTGTCCCTGCTGCGGGCCAGACTGCCCGTACTGCGGCTGGCCCGGCTGGCCGTACTGCGGCGGCCCCTGCGGCGCCGGACCAGGACGGCCCTGCTGCGGCCACTGGCCCTGCTGGTTGCCCTGGGCATTCATCGGCGGACGCGGTGCGCCCGGCTGACCGCCGTACTGGTTCGGGTTCTGCTGCGGACCGCCCGGGTACTGCGGGTTGGGCGGGGTGTTCTGGTCGGACATATGCTCCCTCATGTGGTCCAGTGGCCTCACCCACCGGCAGGGTCGTGTCTCGTGATCGACCCGACCAGACAGGCTAGTGCACCTGCGGCGAGGACTCGGACGCACCAGGTTGCGATGTGGTTGCAACCGGCTCGCTGCGCCAGGTCGTGGCGGCGATGATCGCGGCCGCCAGCGCCGCACCGACCAACCATGCCGCGGCAGGGGTCCAGGTGTGCAGCTCCAGCGGCGCTGCGACCAGATCACCCGGTTTGGCGGCCTGCAGCCGGGGCTGTAGCGGCTCATGGCCGAGCAGCATGCCCACGCCCCAGGCGACACCGGAGCCGAGCAGCGCCCCCAGCGCGACGATCCCGACCGACCACGGTCCGTAGTTCCGCAACCACAAGAACAGCGCGGCGCCGAGCACCAGCGCGGTGATGAACCCGATCGCGGTGAAGGTGCCGTCCGGCCCGAACACCCGAGTCATCTGCTCCTCCCCCAGCGCGCCGCCGTTCTCGTCCACGGTGTACTGCGCCAGCGGCGAGAACTGCTGCCACGCCCACCCGGCCACCACACCGGCGACCAGGAACACGACCACGGTCACCGCGATCGCCTTCGCCCAGGGCATCTTCGGCTCCGGCGGAGGCGGCGTACCAAAAGGAACCCCCGATGGCGGGGGCAGGTACGGCGAAGATTGAGCAGACTGAGGTTGCGTCACCTCGACAGTGTGCCGCACTGATTCCACCAAACCTCAACTGGCCAGGCAGGAGGGACCGAGCAGCGCCTTCAGATCCGCCATCAGCGCCGAGGTCGGCGTCACCCGGAACCGGTCGCCGATCCGCATCACCGTCGTCTTCTGCCGGGCCTGCAGGCGCAGCTGCACCTCCGTCATCCCCGGGTGCGACTGCAGCACGTCCCGGAGCTGCTCGACGACCGGCGGCGTACACCTGTTGACCGCCATCGTGATGACCACCGGGCCGCTCGGGCCTTCGGTCAGGTCCGGCACGATCACCTCGGAGCCGCTCAGCTCGACCCGGTCCTCGCGACGGCGCAGCCGGCCCTTCATCAGGATGATCGCGTCGTTGCTCAGCAGGTGGGCGTGCAACTGGTACGCCGAGGAGAACATCATCACCTCGATCGAACCTTCCAGGTCCTCGATGGTGACGATGGCGTAGATGTCGCCGCGCTTGTTCACCTTCCGCTGGACGGCGGTGACCAGGCCGCCGATCGTGACCTGGGAGCCGTCCGGCCGGTCCTCGTCGGCGAGCAGCTGACCGATCGTGCAGTCGCTGCCGTTGGTGAGCACGTGCTCGACACCGAACAGCGGGTGGTCGGAGACGTAGAGACCGAGCATGTCCCGCTCGTGCGAGAGCTTGGTCGCCTTGTCCCACTCCTCGATCTCGGGCACCGTGACGGTGAGCCGGCTGTTGGCTGTGCCGTCCTCGTCCGCCTCGTCGTCCGGGAGGCCCATCGAGAACAGGTCGAACTGGCCGTGCGCCTCGTTCCGCTTCAGGTCGATCGCCTCGTCGACCGCCTGCTCGTGCACCGCGACGACCGCGCGCCGGGCGTGGCCCATCGAGTCGAACGAACCGGCCTTGGCCAGCGACTCGATCACCCGCTTGTTGCAGACCGGCAGCGGCACCTTGTCGATGAAGTCGACGAAGTCGGTGAACCGGCCCTTCTCCTCCCGGGCCGCGACGATCTCGGCCACCACGTTGACCCCGACGTTGCGGATCGCGGACAGGCCGAAGCGGATGTCGGTGCCGACCGGGGTGAAGTTCGAGTCCGACTCGTTCACGTCCGGCGGCAGCACCTTGATGCCCATCCGGCGGCACTCGTTCAGGTAGATGGCCATCTTGTCCTTGTCGTCCTTCACGGACGTCAGGACGGCGGCCATGTACTCCGCCGGGTAGTTCGCCTTCAGGTACGCCGTCCAGTACGAGACCAGCCCGTACGCCGCCGAGTGCGCCTTGTTGAACGCGTAGTCGGAGAACGGGACCAGCACGTCCCAGAGTGCCTTGATCGACTGCTCGGAGAAGCCGTTCGCCTTCATCCCCTCGGAGAAGCCGACGTACTCCGCGTCCAGCACCTCGCGCTTCTTCTTGCCCATCGCGCGGCGGAGCAGATCCGCTTTGCCGAGCGTGTAGCCGGCCAGCTGCTGGGCGATCGCCATCACCTGCTCCTGGTAGACGATCAGACCGTAGGTCGTCCCCAGGATCGGCTCGAGTGCGACCGCCAGCTCGTCGTGCGGGTAGCTGATCTCCTGCTGCTTGTTCTTGCGCAGGGCGTAGTTGGTGTGGCTGTTGGCACCCATCGGGCCGGGCCGGTACAGCGCGCCGACGGCGGAGATGTCCTCGAAGTTGTCCGGCCGCATCAGCCGCAGCAGCGCCCGCATCGGACCGCCGTCGAACTGGAACACACCGAGCGTGTCACCGCGGGCGAGCAGGTCGTACGTCGGCTTGTCGTCGAGCGTCTTGGCCAGCTCGTCCAGGTCCAGCTTGATCCCGCGGCTGGCCTCGACGTTCTTGACCGCGTCGTCCATGATCGTCAGGTTGCGCAGGCCCAGGAAGTCCATCTTGACCAGGCCGAGCGTCTCGCAGCTCGGGTAGTCGAACTGGGTGATGATCTGGCCGTCCTGCTCACGGCGCATGATCGGGATCAGGTCGATCAGCGGCTCGCTGGACATGATCACGCCGGCCGCGTGCACACCCCACTGGCGTTTCAGGTTCTCCAGGCCGCGGGCGGTGTCAACGATCTTGCGGACGTCCTGGTCGGACTCGTACAGCTGGCGGAACTCGGTCGCCTCGGAGTACCGCTTGTGCTGCGGGTCGAAGATGCCGGACAGCGGGATGTCCTTGCCCATCACCGACGGCGGCATCGCCTTGGTGATCCGGTCGCCCATCGCGAACGGGTAGTCCAGCACCCGGCCGGCGTCCTTGATCGCCTGCTTGGCCTTGATGGTGCCGTAGGTGACGATCATCGCGACCCGGTCGTCGCCGTACTTCTCGGTGACGTAGCGGATCACCTCGGGGCGGCGGCGGTCGTCGAAGTCGACGTCGAAGTCGGGCATCGACATCCGCTCCGGGTTCAGGAACCGCTCGAAGATCAGGCCGTGCTGGAGCGGGTCCAGGTCGGTGATCTTCATCGCGTACGCGCACATCGAGCCGGCCCCGGAACCACGGCCCGGGCCGACCCGGATGCCGTTCTTCTTGGCCCAGTTGATGAAGTCCGCGACGACGAGGAAGTAGCCGGCGTACCCCTTCGAGACGATGACCTCGATCTCGTACTCGGCCTGCTTGCGGACGTGGTCCGGGATGCCGTCGGGGTAGCGGTGGTGCAGACCGGTCTCGACCTCGGCGACGAACCAGGACTCCTCGTTGTGGCCCTCCGGGCAGGGGAAGCGCGGCATGAACCGGCCCTCGCCCTCGGTGAAGCTGACGTCGCACTGCTCGGCGATCAGCAGCGTGTTGTCACACGCCTCCGGCAGGTCCTTCCAGACCTCCCGCATCTCGGCCGCGGTCTTGACGTAGAACTCGTTCGCGTCGAACTTGAACCGGTTCGGGTCGGACAGCGTCGAGCCGGACTGCACGCACAGCAGCGCGGCGTGCGCGGTGGCGTCCTCGGGCTTGGTGTAGTGCAGGTCGTTGGTGGCGACCAGCGGCAGGTCGAGCTCCCTGGCCAGCTTGAGCAGGTCCTTCTGGACGTCCCGCTCGATGCCGAGGCCGTGGTCCATCAGCTCGCAGTAGTAGTTCTCCTTGCCGAAGATGTCGCGGAACTCCGCGGCCGCCTCGACGGCCTCCTTGTACTGCCCGAGGCGGAGCCGGGTCTGCACCTCGCCGGACGGGCAGCCGGTGGTCGCGATCAGGCCCTGGCCGTAGGTGTTCAGCAACTCGCGGTCCATCCGGGGCTTGAAGTAGTAGCCCTCGAGGCTGGCCAGCGAGCTCATCCTGAACAGGTTGTGCATACCGGACGTGTTCTTCGCCAGCAGCGTCATGTGCGTGTAGGCACCGCTACCCGAGACGTCGTCGCGACCCGAGTTCGCGTCGCCCCACTTGACCCGCTTGCGCTCACTGCGGTGGGTGTGCGGTGTCAGGTACGCCTCCACGCCGATGATCGGCTTGACGTCGTACTTCTTCGCCGTCTTCCAGAACTCGTACGCCCCGAACACGTACCCGTGGTCGGTGGTCGCGATCGCCGGCATGCCCATCTCCTGGGCGGTTTTGAACAACTCGTCGATCCGCGCGGCGCCGTCCAGCATGGAGTACTCGGTGTGCACGTGTAGATGCACGAAACTGTCGCTGGACGCCATGTCTGCGCAGACCTCCCAGGGCGTGAGTGTGGGTGACTACAGCACCCTAATCCGCGCCACCGACAGTCTCTGAACCGGCGCTCCGATCACCGCTCCACCGCCCGATATCCGGGCAGGCGGCGGCCCGCGACAGGGCCCGGGGGATAGCGCTGTCGCGGGCCGCCGGATCCATCTCTCCGATCGGAGGGGGCGAAGAGATGGAACGGCGGGCCTGGCGCCGAGCAGGGGTCCTCAAGACGCCAGGCCCGCCGGTCTAGGGGTGTGCCGCGACCATCACGTGCACGGTTCCGTGGTGCTCGAGGCGGCTTCTCATCGCCGGCAGACCGCCGTCGGGCTGGTGGTCGGCCGTCGGCACCAGCACGGCCCAGACGTCGTTGTCGCTGCGGACCTCGTCGAGCAACGCCTCGAACGCGGCCGGCGCGGTGTGCGGGTGTTCGAGGTAGACGGTGCCGAGGGCGAGTCCTTCGGCCAGGGCGAACGCCGCCAGGCTCACTCTCGCCGCAGAGATGTCGTCGGCTGTCATCAGCACGCCCGCCCGGATGTAGCCGAGAGCCAGTGGGCGCGTACAGGTCTCCATCAGCGGTCCCGCAGGTCACGCGCCACGTCGCGCACCATCAGGATCGCGATCACGCCGGTGATGAGGATCAGGGCCCACATGCTCGCGATCACGACGCGACCTCCAGCATGATCCACGCGGCGGAGTTGGCGGGCAGCTTCTCGCCGGCCTCGAGGTCGCTGGCGAGGAGCAGGATGCCGTCGACCGGCATGCAGACCGGCCGGGACGTGCAGTTGACCACGCAGGCGAAGCCGTCGCCGCGGGTGAACGCCAGTACGCCGGGCTCCGTCGGCAGCCAGCGGAAGTCGCCGGAGCCCAGCGCGGGGATCCGGTGCCGCAGCGCCAGCGCCTCGCGGTAGAGGTGCACCATCGAGTCGCCGCTGCCGAGCAGCAGGTCTGCCGCGTGGTCGGCGAACCACTCCGGCTGCGGCAGCCACGTCGTACCCGGACCGCCGTCGGGTGAGAAACCGAAGGAGTCGTGCTCGGCCTTCCACGGCAGCGGCACCCGGCACCCGTCCCGGCCGCGGCGGACGCCGCCGGTGCGATGGAACATCGGGTCGGTCAGCACGTGCTCCGGCAGGTCGGTGACCTCCGGCAGGCCCAGCTCCTCACCTTGGTAGAGGTACGCCGATCCCGGCAGCGCCAGCATCAGCAGAGCGGCCGACCGGGCCCGGGCCAGTCCGAGCTCGAGATCGCCGGGTCCGGCGCCAGGCGCACCGCCGGCATACCGGGTGACGGACCTCGGCATGTCGTGGTTGTTCAGCACCCAGGCGACGGAAGATCCGGACCCGGCGATCGTCTCGAGGCCCCGGTCGATCACGTCGTACAGCGACCGGTCGTCCCAGGCGGCGCGGAGGAACTCGAAGAAGAAGGTCTGGTGCAGCTCGTCCGGGCGCTGGTACCGGGCGAGCTGCTCGGTGTCGAGCAGGCCGACCTCGCCGACCAGGACGCGCTCACGCCCGGTGGCCTGGGTGTACTCCTCCGCGATCGCTCGCCAGCTGCGCCACACATCGTGCACCTCGGGTTGGTTCCAGGCGTGCGGGTTGATCGGGTCCCCGGTCAGCTCGTCGTGGTCGGCGTACTCGTGGTCCGGCAGTCCGTCGGCCTTGTGCAGCCCGTGCGCGACGTCGATCCGCAGCCCGTCCACGCCGCGGTCGAACCAGAACCGCAGGACCTCTTCGAAGGCCTGCTCGACGTCCGGGTGCCGCCAGTTGAAGTCGGGCTGCTCGGCCGCGAACGTGTGCAGGTACCACTCGCCGTCCGGCACCTGCTGCCACGCGGAACCGCCGAAGATCGACCGCCAGTTGTTCGGCGGCTGGTCGCCCCGGCCGGCGGCGAAGTGAAAACGCGCCCGCTCCGGGCTGCCGGGACCGGCCGCGAGCGCCTCCAGGAACCACGGATGCTCGATCGAGCAGTGATTCGGTACGACGTCGACGATCACCTTGAGGTCGAGCCGGTGGGCGTCCAGAATCAGCCGGTCGAACGACTCCAGCGTTCCGTACTCTGGGTGCACGCCGCGATAGTCGGCGACGTCGTACCCGTGATCGTGCTGAGGTGAGGGGTAGAACGGGTTGAGCCAGAGGCCGTCCACGCCCAGGCTGCGCAGGTACGGGAGCCGGGCCCGGACACCGTCGAGGTCCCCGATGCCGTCACCGTTGGAGTCGGCGAAACTGCGCACGTACACCTGGTAGATGACAGCGCTTCGCCACCAGTCGGTGCTGCCCCGCAATGGCAGGCAACTCGTCTCGGGCATCGGGACCTCGGCAACGTATGGAGGGGCAACGTTGTCAGAAAGGATCCCGGTCAGCACCCCCGGCAGACATCGGTACTCTCACGGATTTACGTACGGAGATGCGGATTCGGGTGAAACCGTTACCGCTCAGGATGCTCGGCCACCCAGCGGGCGACCTGGGTGCGGGAGGCGAAGCCGAGCTTGCTGAGAATGTGCTCGACATGGGTCTCGGCGGTGCGCTGCGAGATGACGAGGCGGCCCGCGATCTCGCGGTTGCTCAGGCCTTCGCCGATCAGCACCGCGATCTCGTGCTCACGCCGCGTCAGCCGGCCGGCCATCCCCGGCTTGGCTGTCCGCTCCCGCAGCGTCTCCTCCCCCAGCGCCAGCGAGACCGCCTGGTCGAAGGAGTACGCCGCCCCCAGCCGGAACGCCTCGTCGAACGCCGCGTCGCCGATCGCGGCCCGGATCCGCGCCTCGGTCCGGTCGTCGAACTGGCTGTACGGCGTCGTCTCGTCCACATGGGCCCCACTCGACCGCCAGACCGCCCGGGACGCACCCATCAACCGGGCCGCCTGCTCGGTCGGCGCGGCCGACCCGGCGCACCAGGACAGCGCTTGCACACAGAACCCGATCCCGGTCCGGTCGTTCAGCGGCTGCCACAACCGGATCGCCTCCCGGAACGACCGGGTCGCCGCCTCGACCTGATCGTGGTCGCGCCACTGGACGATGCCCACACTCCACAGCGCGTACGCCTTCGACGAGACCGCACCCCGGGAGTCGGCCAGCTCGTACGCCTGCCGGCTGAACTCCTCCACCCGTGGGTCGCCGAGGAAGAACGTTGCCGCCGACAACAGGATGAGGATGTCGAACTCACCGAGGTTGTCCCCGACCGCGCGGAACCCGGCCAGCCCGACCTCCAGCCGGCCGATCGCACCCGGCAGGTCACCCTGGTAGATCAGGGCATGCCCGGCCACCTCCGCGATCCGCGCCCGCAGCCGGTCGTCGTCGTACCGCTCGGCGAGCTCCTCGCACTCCCTCAGCAGCCGGGTCAACTGCTCCGTCTCGCCGAGGAACATCGACAGGTAGCTGCCGGCCCAGAGCCCGAGCGCCCGCGTCGGCGTCTGCTCCGGCGCGGCAACGATCGCCCGGCTGAGATACCGATGGCCCTCGCGCAGGTACCCGGCGAACCAGAAGTTCCAGATCGGTGCGGCGATCTCCAGCGCGGCCTGTCCTTCCCCCGGCTCGGCCAGGCAGAAGTCGAGGGCGGCGCGCAGATTGTCGTGCTCCCGCCGCATCCGGATGAACCAGTCGGCCTGACGCGGACCGAAGCTGTCCTCCGCCCAGCCCGCGGCCAGCCGCCGGCAGTAGTCGCGGTGCCGGAGCCGGAACTCGCGGGTCCGGCCGGCCTCGGCCAGCCGCATCCCGCCGTACTGGCTGATCGTCGTGAGCATGTCGTACCAGGCGACCGAGTGGTCGGTGGCCATCGTGCGGGTGATGATCGACTTGTTCACCAGTCCCGCGACGAGGTCGAGCACCTCGTCGCGCGCGATGCCGTCGCCCGAGCAGACCTCCTCCGCTCCTTCGAGGTCGAAACCGCCGGAGAACACCGACAACCGCTCCCACAGCAACCGCTCGCCCGGCGAGCACAGGTCGTAGCTCCACGTCACGGCGGTGTCCAGCGCTTGCTGCCGGGCCGGTCCGGCCTGCCGCCCGCTGGCCAGCAGCCGGAACCGGTCTTCGAGCCGGTCGAGGATCTGCGCGAGCGACAAGGTCCGCATCCAGACGGCCGCGAGCTCCAGCGCCAGCGGTACGCCGTCCAGCTGCCGGCAGACCTCGATCACCTGCGCCCGATTCCGCTCGTCGAGCTCGAACTCAGGCAGTACGGCGCGGACGCGGTCGACGAAGAGAACCAATGACTCGTACTGATCGGCGTCGGCGAACGGGACCTCGCCCGGCGGTGTAGACAACGGAGGCACCGACAGGACCTGCTCGCCTTCCACACCCAGCACGTGCCGGCTGGTGGCGAGGATGCGGAGCTGTGGTGCGGCCGCCAGCAGCTTGCTCACCAGTACGGCGCATGGCTCGGCGAGCTGCTCGCAGTTGTCCAGGACCAGCAGCAGGTGCTTGTCCTCCAGGTACTCCGCCAGGTCGGCGGTTGGGTTCGCCGACACCTGGCTCAACTCGAGTGCTCCGGCCAGGGTGTGCCCGAGCAGCGCCGGATCGTGCAGTGCGGCGAGCTCTACGAACCACACCCCGTCGGCGAACGTACGGCGTACCTCTGCGGCCATCCGCAGCGCCAAACGCGTCTTGCCGACTCCCCCTGAGCCGGTCAGGGTCAGCAGGCGGCTGCTGGACAGCAACCGCCTCGTGGCCGCCAGTTCTCGACGCCGCCCCACGAAACTCGTCAGCTCGGCCGGCAACCGCCCACGAGGCGTCGCGACCGGCTTCGACTCCGCCATGCCTCAGAGTAGGCCCGATCGACGCTGTTGAGACCGCCTTAGGCTGGGTGAATGGTGCGCGTCGCGCTGGTGGTGGGGTCGGTGGTTCTGCTGCTGTTGGCCGTCCTCTGGGGATGCCAGCGGCAGTTGATCTATCTGCCGGACACATCCGCGGTGCCTGTCGGTGTGGGCGCCAAGAACGTGGTGCTGGCGACGAGCGACGGGCTGCAGCTGGGTGCATGGCTCGTGCCACCGCGAGGGCCGGACAGTGGCGTCGCCGTACTGATGGCCAACGGGAACGGCGGCAACCGGGCCGGACGCGGACCGCTCGCGCAGGCGCTCGCTGCAGAGGGGCTGACCGTGCTGCTGTTCGACTACCGCGGGTACGGCGGTAACGAAGGCAGCCCGAGTGAGAGAGGCCTGGCTCGGGATGTTCGTGCGGCACAGCAGTATTTGGTCGAGTACGGCGTACCACCGGAGCGGACTGTTTACTTCGGTGAGAGCCTCGGGGCTGCGGTGGTCACCGAGCTGGCCACGTCGGTTGAGCCGGGAGGACTCGTACTGCGGTCGCCGTTCGTCGACCTCGCGTCCGTCGGGCGGGCCCACTACCCGTTTCTGCCAGTCGAGCTGTTGCTACGGGACAAGTTCCTGCTGGCTGAGCAGCTGGCTGGTGTGAAAGCGCCGGTTGCTGTGGTCTACGGCAGTGGTGACTCCGTCGTACCAGCTGAGCAGAGCCGTGCGGTGGCTGAGGCGGCACCGACGTTGAAGCATCTGGTCGAGATCCCAGGAGCGGACCACAACGACGCCGCGTTGGTACATGGACCAGAAGTGGTCGCGGCTGTGGTCAGGCTCGTCGAGCAGCTCTAGACGAGCTCGCGGTGATCACCGTCGATCACCAGGGCCTGACCGTCGCGCATGCCGAGGTAGCGGACGCCGGTCCGGTCGTAGAGGTCGGCAACTTCCGCTACCAGGTCTGTTTCGGGGTGACCGGGTGAGTCGAGGTGCGGGACGATCGCGTGGTCGAGCACGCCGAGGCCTTCCCAGCTGACCTCGCCGTCAACCGCCTTGGGGTCGTCACACAGCTCGAGACCGCGCAGACTCGGCGCGAGGACACAGGCTCCGGCGCTGTATCCGGCGTACACGATCTCCTCGCTGCGGATGAGCTCGGGGAGGAGCTTGTCCGCGCCGCTCACGGCAAGTGCTGCTCGAAGGACGAAGGCATTGCCTCCGCGCACCCACACACCGTCACACTCCGGCAACTGGGCCTTGAGCGCGCCGCCTGTGCATGACCGCAGGTCCAGCTCGTGGGGGTTAAGACCCAGCTCGGTCAGCCAGGTGATCTCGTCGGTGACCTTCTCCCGGCGTACGGCGGAGTCCTCGGTGTCGATGGAGTTGCAGATGACGGCGACGCGGGCGGCCGGCGGGAGGAGAGCGACGAGGCGCTCGGGGTGGTCGCCGAGGCGGAACGACGACAGGTAGAGCTTCACTGGCTGTCGACCAGGAGATCGAGGGCGTGGTCGAGGTCGTCCGGGTACTTCGAGGTGAACTCGACGTACTCGCCGGACCCGGGGTGGATGAAGCCGAGTCGCATCGCGTGCAGCCACTGCCGGGTCAGCTGGAGACGCTCGGCGAGCACCGGATCGGCGCCGTACGTGAGGTCGCCGCAGCACGGGTGGCCGATCGCGGACATGTGGACGCGGATCTGGTGGGTGCGGCCCGTCTCGAGGGTGATCTCGAGCAGGGTCGCGTACCGGAACGCCTCGAGCGTCTCGTAGTGCGTCACGCTCGGCTTGCCGCCCGCGATCACGCCGAACTTGTAGTCGTGGTGCGGGTGCCGGTCGATCGGCGCGTCGACGGTGCCGGTGAACGGGTCCGGGTGTCCCTGGACCAGCGCGTGGTAGATCTTCTTGACCGTCCGCTCCTTGAAGGCGAGTTTCAGCACGGTGTACGCGTACTCCGTCTTGGCCACGACCATCAGTCCGGACGTGCCGACGTCGAGCCGGTGCACGACGCCCTTGCGCTCGGCGGCGCCGCTGGTGGAGATGCTGAACCCCGCCCCGGCCAGGTGGCCGATCACGGTCGGGCCGGTCCACCCGGGCGACGGGTGCGCGGCCACGCCGACCGGTTTGTCGACCACGACGATCTCGTCATCGTCGTACACGATCCGCAGGTTCTCGACGGTCTCCGGTACGACGGTGACCTCGCCGGGCGGCGGTGGCAGTTCGACGTCGAGCATGACGCCGGCGGCGACCCGGGCCGACTTGGGCGCCGTTGCGCCGTCGACCTGGACCAGGCCGGACTCGATCAGCTCGGCGGCCTTCGTCCTTGACACGCCGAACAACCGGGACAACGCCGCGTCCAGCCGCTCGCCGGCCAGGCCGTCCGGGACCATCACGGTCCGGGAGTCGCCCGTCACTTCTTGGGTTCCTTCGTCCCGTCCAGCCTGACCCCGCGCAGGGTCTGGATCACCAGCAGGGCGGCGGCCGACGTGACCGCCATGTCCGCGACGTTGAAGATCGCCCAGTGCGGGGTCTGCAGGAAGTCGATCACGTGCCCGTGGAACGGCGAGGGCTCGCGGAAGATCCGGTCGATGATGTTGCCCAGCGCACCGCCGAACAGGAAGCCGAACGCCACCGCCCACCCGGCCGACCCGAGCCGCCGGGACAGGTAGACCACCCCGAGCGCGACGACGATCTGGATCGCACTGATGTACGGCGTGTACCCCGCCCCGAGGCTGAACGCGGCGCCGGAGTTCCGGATCAGGTTGAACTTCAGGAAGCTTCCGATCACGTTCACCGGCTCACCCGGCGTCAGATGCTCCAGCGCCAGCGTCTTGGTGACCTGGTCGAGCGCCAGCACCACCAGCCCGACCAGCGCGAAGACGGCGATCCACTTCCAGGACCCACGCTGGGCAGGCGGGATCTCACCCTCCGTGGGCACGGCGTCAGGCTCGGTGGGCTCCGGCGACGACGGAGAACCGGCCGACGGGGAGTCGGCCGGTTCCGGCGTTGCTTCTGGGGCGTCCCCCACCTGACGGGACGACTCGGGTTCGCTCAGCGGCGTTCTTCGCGTTCTTTGCATGACACGCACAGTGTCGCACGCGGGAATGCCTGCAGCCGACCCTTGCCGATCGGGTTGCCACAGCTCTCACAGATGCCGTAGGTGCCGTCCTCGATCCGGGCCAGCGCCCGCTCGATCTGGTCCAGCATGTCGCGGGCGTTGTTCGCCAGCGACATCTCGTGGTCCCGCTCCAGCGTGGTGGAGCCCACATCGGCCTGGTCGTTGCCGGCGCCGTCACCGCCGTCGCGGAGCAGCCCGACGATCTCCTGCTCGGCGTCGCGGATCTCCTTCTTCAGGTGCACCACGTCGGCTTCCAGCTCGCCGCGCAGCTCGGTCAGCTCTGCCGCCGTCCACGGGTTCTCGCCGGACTTCACCGTGAGGGTCTCTGCCTTGTGTGCTGCGGACTTCGCCGGCGCTGTCGCCGGGGTCCTGTTCTCGTTCGTCTTCATGGCCACCCTCTTCGTCGGAGCCTGCTTGGCAGGGGTCTTCTTGGCCGGAGCCTTCTTCGCCGCGGTCGAGCCGGTGGTCTTCGTGGCCGCCGTCTTCCTCGCGGAAGTCTTCTTCGCCGGTGACGCCTTCTTCACCGATTCCTTGCGGGCCGCCGTCTTCTTGGCCGGCTCGGCGGATGTCGCGGCGCTCTTCTTGGCCGCGGCCTTGCGTTGGGGGGCGGACTTCTTGGGAGCCGATGTAGCCATGGTCAGCTACCCCCTGCCTTCGTCGGAGACTGAAGCGGACTGGTCGCAAGACACTAGGCCACGTGCCCACCACGTGCCAGTCCGACGCGCAGACCGTGGACATACGGTAGTCGGTTCTTCAAGCTCACTCGACGTTCCGCGCGTCACAGCAACATTTCAGCGTCCCACTGCGTATTAGCCGAGCAAGTGTTCGAGCCTCGGCCGGATCTCGCTCTCCTCCCCCTCCACCGCGACCAGTTTGTCCCTGCTGGTCGCGCCCCGCACCAACGTCACCGCGGAGCGTCGTACTCCGAACGCCGCTGCGACCGCCGCCAGGACAGCCTTCGTCGCCTGCCCCTCCACCGCACGGGCCGACACCGACACCACCAGCGCCGGGCCGGACGGACCGTCGTACCGGCCGCCGACCGCGGTCCGGGAGGCCCCCGGTTTGACCCGCAGCAGAATTCTCATCGCTGAATTCTCGCCTGACCACCGATTAACGATTCGTAGTTGCCCAGTACGAAGTCGTACACTGGGAGCCGCGATCCGCAAGGCAGTGATGGGGCCATCACCCCGGAGCCGCCGGAAGAACGGTCCGTAGCGACTTATTAGAACCGGCAGCGACGCAGAAAGGAAGTGGGTGGCTCCCTGCGGGCCGCCAAGGAGGGTGGTACCGCGCGGCCCGGCGACAGCGCCGGCGCTTCGTCCCTCGTCCAGCACGCACCAGGCTCGACGAAGGACGACGAAGAGATGGCTACAACTCCGTGGCGCCAGGTCCCGGCCCAGGTCGACTTCCCCGCGCTCGAACGCGAGGTGCTTGCGCACTGGGACGAGCACGACACCTTCGCCAAGAGCCTCGAGCAGTCCGCCGGCGGTCAGCCGTGGACCTTCTACGAGGGCCCGCCGACCGCGAACGGGATGCCCGGCACCCACCACATCGAGGCGCGCGTCTTCAAGGACGTCTTCCCGCGCTACCGGACCATGAAGGGCTTCTCGGTCGAGCGTAAGGCCGGCTGGGACTGCCACGGCCTGCCGGTCGAGGTCGCGGTGGAGAAGGAGCTCGGCTTCAACGGGAAGAAGGACATCGAGGCCTTCGGCATCGCCGAGTTCAACGCCAAGTGCCGCGAGTCGGTGCTGCGGCACGTGGACGCGTTCAACGAGCTCACCGTCCGGATGGGCTACTGGGTCGACCTGGAGCACCCCTACCGGACGATGGACCCCGAGTACGTGCAGTCCGTCTGGTGGTCGCTCAAGCAGATCCACGACAAGGGTCTCCTGGTCGAGGACTACCGCATC
The DNA here is from genome assembly GCF_040639075.1 of Kribbella sp. NPDC023972. Classification (NCBI taxonomy): domain Bacteria; kingdom Bacillati; phylum Actinomycetota; class Actinomycetes; order Propionibacteriales; family Kribbellaceae; genus Kribbella; species Kribbella sp. NPDC023972. The sequence continues at coordinate 405,704 of NZ_JBEZZH010000001.1, forward strand.
ACGCCGTACTGCCCCCGCTGTGGGACCGGCCTGTCGGACCACGAGCTCGCCCAGGGCTACGAGACGGTCATCGACCCCTCGGTGTACGTCCGCTTTCCGCTGACCTCCGGTCCGCTGGCCGGGCAGGCGTCGCTGCTGGTCTGGACGACGACTCCGTGGACCCTCGTGTCGAACACTGCGGTCGCGGTGCACCCCGACGTCCAGTACGTCGTCGCCACCGATGGCACCGAGTCGCTGGTCGTCGCGGAGCCGTTGCTCGGCACGCTGGGCGAGGGCTGGACGGTCACCGGTCAGTACGGCGGCCGCGACATGGAGCGGTGGACGTACCAGCGGCCGTTCGAGCTGGTGGAGTTCCCCGAGCCGGCGCACTACGTCGTACTGGCCGAGTACGTGACGACCGAGGACGGCACAGGTCTGGTCCACCAGTCCCCCGCGTTCGGTGCGGACGACCTCGCGGTCTGCCGTGCCTACGGCCTGCCGGTCGTGAACCCGATCGAGTCCGACGGTCACTTCGGCGCCGATGTACCGCTGGTGGGCGGGCAGTTCTTCAAGAAGGCCGACGAGTCGCTGGTCAAGGACCTGCAGCAGCGCGGTGCACTCTTCCGGCACGCGCCGTACGAGCACCCCTACCCGCACTGCTGGCGCTGCCACACCCCGGTCATGTACTACGCCCTGCCGTCCTGGTACATCCGCACCACGCAGGTGAAGGACGCACTGCTCCGGGAGAACGAGAAGACCAACTGGTACCCGGACTCGGTCAAGTGGGGCCGGTACGGCGACTGGCTGCGCAACAACATCGACTGGGCCGTCTCCCGGTCCCGCTTCTGGGGTACGCCGCTGCCGATCTGGCGGTGTGCGGACGACCACCAGGTGTGCGTCGGCTCGCTGGCCGAGCTGGGTGAACTGGCCGGCCGGGACCTGAGCGACACCGACCCGCACCGGCCGTACGTCGACGACATCACCTTCGACTGCCCGACCTGCGGCCAGACGGCACAGCGCGTCCCTGAGGTGATCGACGCCTGGTACGACTCCGGCTCGATGCCGTTCGCCCAGTGGGGCTACCCGTGGGTCGAGGGGTCGAAGGAGAAGTTCGAGCAGGCGTACCCGGCCGACTACATCTGCGAGGCGATCGACCAGACCCGCGGCTGGTTCTACACGCTGATGGCCGTCGGCACGCTGGTCTTCGACGAGTCGTCGTACCGCGATGTCGTCTGCCTCGGGCACATCCTGGCCGAGGACGGCCGGAAGATGTCCAAGCACCTGGGCAACATCCTGGAGCCGATCCCGCTGATGGACGACCACAGCGCGGACGCGGTGCGCTGGTTCATGGCCGCCTCCGGGTCGCCGTGGAAGGCGCGCGGCATCGGGCCGAACGTGCTGAACGAGATCGTCCGGAAGGTGCTGCTCACCTACTGGAACACAGTCGCCTTCCACTCCCTGTACGCGCGACTGGCCGACTGGTCGCCGACGGCCGACGTACAGCCGGTGGCCGAGCGCTCGGTGCTGGACCGGTGGCTGGTCAGCGAGACGCACCGGCTGGTGCGCGACACCGACCAGGCCTACGCGGTGTACGACACGCAGCGGCTCGGGTTGCTGATCAACTCGTTCGTCGACGTCCTCTCCAACTGGTACGTGCGGCGTTCGCGTCGCCGGTTCTGGGCCGGTGACGCCGGCGCGCTCGCCACGCTGCACGAGACGCTCGACGTACTCACCCGGGTGATGGCGCCGCTGACGCCGTTCGTGACCGAGCGGGTCTGGCAGGACGTGTTCCGTCCGGTCACCCCCGGCCTGCCGGAGTCGGTGCACCTGGCGTCCTACCCGTCGTACGACGAGACGCTCATCGACGACGCGCTCGCGCAGCACGTGTCGATGGCGCGGCGCGTCGTCGAGCTCGGCCGGTCGGCCCGGGCGGAGGCCAAGGTACGGACGCGCCAGCCGCTGTCCCGCGCGCTGGTCGGGTCGGCCGCGATCGCGGACCTGTCCGCGGACCTGCTGCAGGAGATCGCCGACGAGCTGAACGTCGGCTCGGTCGAGCCGCTCTCCTCGGCCGGCGCCGACCTGGTCGAGTTCTCCGCCAAGGGCAACTTCCGCGAGCTGGGCAAGCGGTTCGCCAAGCAGACACCGGTGGTCGCCGCCGCGATCGCCGCCGCCGACGCCGCCGCCCTGGCCGCCGCGCTGAAGCAGTCCGGTACGGCGACGGTCGTGGTCGACGGGGAGAACGTCGAGGTCGGCGAGTCCGAGGTGCTGCTGTCGGAGCGGCCGCGTGAGGGCTGGTCGGTGGTGAACGAGCAGGGCGAGACCGTTGCCCTCGACCTCGAAGTCACCCCGGAGCTCAAGCAGGCCGGCCTGGCCCGCGAGGTGGTCCGGACGTTGCAGGAGGCCCGGAAGAACGCGGGTCTCGAGGTGTCGGACCGGATCAAGGTCTGGCTGACCTCGACCGACACCGACCTCACCGATGCCCTCGGCAAGCACGCCGACGAGATCGCCCGCGAGGTCCTCGCCGTCGAGCTCACCCAGACGGCCCCGTCGCAGCCCACCGACGTTGCCACCGGCACCGATGAAGACCTGCAACTGACCTACTGGCTGACCAAGGCCTGACCCGCCGGCCCGCCCTCATTTGGCTGGCTGACCAGCCAAATGAGGGGTTTGCCACCCTGAGAACGGGTGGCAAACCCCCAATCTCGGTGGTGAACCAGGCAAATGGGGTGGGGTCAGCGGGGTGTGGGCGGGCTGCTCTGGCTCGGAGTGCCGGGGCGGCGCCGAGCAGGTTGAGTGTGTCGACCAGCAGCAACCGTGCCGCCTCGACTCGATCGGCACCCAAAGCTTGACGAAGCTCCGACCCAGCGCGGCCCGATGCCTGCGCGCCGCCGCGATCACCGCCTGTCCCCGCTCGGTCAGTACGACGTTCCGCGCGCGAGCGTCGGCGGGACCCGGCTCGCGGGCCAGATAGCCGCGCTTCTCCAGATCGGCCACCGACTTGGAGGCTGCCTGCTGAGTCGGACATCCGCTCGGCCGCCCCATGACCCGCCGCGCCAAAGGCGTGGCCATGTGCACTGCCACGAGGTGGCGGCGGCGGACTGCGATGCGGAGTGGATCGGCGATACCGCGACCCGGCAACTTGTGTGGGAGCTGTACCGGGATGCTCCGGCGCCACTCGGGTATGACTTCTGGAGTGTGTTCCCCGATGGGCCGGCCGGGGAATCACCCTCACTGCTGCGGCTCACGCCGTACCGGCTGCGGCTCAGCGATGTGGAGACGCTGAGCGGCCGGAAGGAACCTCTTGCCTGGCCCTAGGATTCACCTGACACCGCGTCACCACTCGGAGACGTTCTGTCAAAAGAGCCCGGACATGACGAAGAGGCGGTGCCGCCGGAAAGCACCGCCTCTCGTCCGAGGTTTTAGACGCCGTGACCGTGAGCCTGGGCGCGGGCCTCCGGGCGGAAGCCGTTGCGCGGGCTCAGCGTGTCATCGCCGTTGCCCAGTGCCTTGAGCTGCTCGGTGAAGTAGGTCTTCAGCCGGCTGCGGTACTCGCGCTCGTAGGCGTGCAGGTCGTCGATCGTGCGCTCCAGCTGGCCCTTCTGCTTCTCCAGCGAACCGAGCATCTGGGCCCGGCGCTCGGCGATCTCGCCGTCCAGCTTCTCGGCGCGGGCGCGAGCCTCACCGGTCATCCGGTCGGCCTTGCCGCGTGCCTCGTTCTCCAGCCGCTCGGCCTTGGCGCGGGCCTCGCCGATGATCTTGTCGGCGGTGTCCTTCGCCTCCTGGACGAGATCGTCGGAGTGCTTGGTGGCCATCTCCAGCAGCCGCACCGCGGAGCTGGAGGCGTCACCGACGGTCCCTGCCGCCGCAGCAGCCCCCGCGGCCGCTACAGGCGCGACGACGGGTGGCTTCTCTTCCGGCTTCTCGACCACGACCGGGGGCTTGGGCTGTTGCACGACGGGCGGCAGCGCGGCGGTCTGGTCGACCGGCCGGTCCTGCCCCGCACCCGCGCGCTGAGCCGCCGCGAGCTTGGCCCGCAGCTCCTCGTTCTCGGCGAGAAGTCGCTCGAGCTCGGCTTCGACCTCGTCGAGGAAGGAGTCGACCTCAGTGACGTCGTAGCCCTCCCGTAGTCGGACGGGCGTGAACTGCTTCGAGCGGACGTCATCCGGCGTCAGCGGCATCTTTCACCTCGTTTGTCTGTGTCTTGGCGGAGTCCCCGTGGCCTTCACCTCGGCGACTCAGTAGATCACGTTATCGCTTCGTTGTGTTCTAACGGAATCCGGGCGGGCGAAACGGCCCACTTCCCGGCGGACGCCATCAACGAACCGGCCCCGTGTTCGAGACTGTACCTACCCCGTCCCCGGCGTCCTCACCCTCCGACTCGGCGGGTGATCCACCGGTTCCGGACCACCTCCGGTGCGCTGGGTCACAGTGACCGGAGGGCGGTCGAGTTGATCGACATCGCCAGCGAGACGATGACGAACAACATCAGCATGGACAGGTCGATCCGGATCCCGCCGGCCCCGATCGGGGGCAGGATCCGCCGGAGCGGACGCAGGAACGGATCGGTGACCGAGTAGACCAACTCGAAGAGCAGCAGCAGCGGCCCCTTCGGGTGCCACTGCGGCGCGAACATGACGATCAGGCTGAGCACGAACCGCGCCACCAACATCAGGAAGAAGGCGAGCAGTACCCAGTAGAGAACCGTGAGGACGAGCGCTAGAGCAACCATGTCGTCAATGAGTGTAGAAGACCGACGGAAACCGTGGTGGACGCCGGGCGTCAACTCTGGTTGTAGAACCCATCCGCGGCGATCTTCTCCTTCTCCTCGGCGGCCACCGTCACGTTCGGTGGGCAGACCAGGAACACCTTGGTGGTGATCCGCTCGATGGAGCCGCGGCAGCAGAAGATCAGCCCGGCGGCGAAGTCGACCAGCCGCTTGGCGTCGGCGTGGTCCATCTCGGTCAGGTTCATGATGACGGGCGTGCCGTCGCGGAAGTGCTCACCGATGACTCGCGCCTCGTTGTAGCTGCGCGGGTGCACGGTGGTGATGCGGGCCAACTCGGTAACCTCCGGGGTCGGTGCGACACCACGTCGATCTGGAAACTTGCTGACCGTCGCGCCCTGCTCCTCGCGGGTGTCACGCGACTCCCTGGACTCGCGCGTCTCCCGGCCGGCGGGCACCGGCTCGGTCTCGTGGGACTCCCCGTCGACGGCTTCGACCGCGTCATCGTCGTATTCGTCGTACTCGTCGTAGTCGTCGTACCGCGCGTTGTAGCGCTCCCCGTCCTCGACCAAGCCGAGGTAGACACCCATCTTGCGCAGCGCGCCGCTCATGGCCCTCCAGCCCCTCGATCCGGTTTCGACGACAACGGTGAGCAGGAAGGAAACCTGCTCGATGTCGACACTAACCCGGCGGAGTACGCGTTCCGAGTAAGGCGCGCCCGAGCCGTACGTGTGTCGCTCCCTGCCTGATCGCCGCGTCCAGATCGCCGGTCATCCCGGCGGAGATCCAGTCGGCCCCGGCATGTTCGGAACGTAGTCGGGAGGCTACTTCACGCAGCCCCGCGAACGCCTCGTCCGGGTCCGATCCCAGCGGCGCGACAGCCATCACGCCACCCACCTCCAGCCCGTCCGCCGCAGCCACCTCCCCGGCCAGCTCGAGTACGCCGGACGGCTCGACGCCACCGCGGCCGGCTCCGGTCGCGGCCTCGGCCGATCCGTACGCCGCCAGGCTCACCTGCAGCAGACAACGCACGGTGCGTTCTTCGGCGACCGCGGCCTTGGACAGCGCGGTCACCAACGACGAGCGGTCCACCGAATGCACGACCGAGGCGTACCGGACCACCGAACGGGCCTTCTTCGACTGCAGCTGCCCGACGAAGTGCCAGGTCGCTTCCGGGCAGTCCGGCGCCTTCACCTTGAGCTCCTGCTCGCGGTTCTCGCCGACGTCGCGTACGCCGAGGCCTGTCAGCGTCCGTACGTCGCTGATTGGGAAGGTTTTGGTGATCGCGACAAGGGTGACCTCGTCCGGAGACCTCCCGGCCGCCTCACAGGCCTTCTCGATCCGCTCCCGCGCCAGCCGCAGGTTGTCCCGCAGCTCGTCCTCCCGCAGGCTCATCCGCGTCCTCGCTTCGCTCCGGGCGCGGATGAGGCGCAATGCACACTGTGCTCGATGATGAACTCGCTACGTTCGTTCATGCCGCGGCCAGCTTGACCAGCCCGGCCAGCCGGCCGCTGACCGGGCCTTCCCGCCGATAGGAGTAGAGGTTCTCCGACTCGATCGTGCACGCGGTCGCGTCGACCACCTCGACGCCGAGCTCGGCGAGCTGCGACTTCACCCCGGCCGCGACGTCGATCGCCGGTGTCCCCCAACTCGTCTCCGAGTACGAGGCCGGCACCCGCTCGGCAATCTCGGCGCGCAGCTCGGCCGGCACCTCGTAGCACCGTCCGCACGCATGCGGTCCGAGTACGGCGGTGATTCGCTGCGCACCGAGATCCCGCATCGCCTCCACCGTCGCCGGCACGACACCGGCGTACATCCCCGGCCGCCCGGAATGCGCGGCGCCGATCACACCCTGGGTCGAATCCGCCAGCAGCACCGGGAGACAGTCGGCGGCCCGGACACACAGGACCACGTCGGACCTGGTCGTGACGATCGCGTCCGCGGTCGGCACCGGCCGCACCGGCAACTCGTCGCCGGGACGAACCACGTGCACGTCCCGGCCGTGGACCTGGCTGACGCGAACGATCGCCTCCGGCGGGACAGCGAAGGCGTCCGCGACCCGGCGGAAGTTCTCACCGATCAGCTGCGGGTCCTCACCGGCTCCACCGAGGTTCAGCTCGCCGTACGGCGCTTGGCTCACACCGCCGAAGCGGTCGGTGACGGCGAAGCGAACGGCGGAGATGACCTCGTCGTAGCTGAACACGTCCAAAGGCTACCGGCCCGGACGCTGCTTACTTGAGGAAGTCCGGGATGTCGAGGTCCTCTTCCGGCTCGGGCTTGCGAGCCGGGCGGGTTGGGCCGGGCTGCGAGTTGCCGGAGGACGACGTGGTGCTCGGGCCGTTGACCGGCCAGGAGTGCTGGGTGGTCGGCGACGCCGGGGTGTGCGGCGTGGGCTGCGCGGTCGGTGGGACCGTGCGGACCGGGTCGCCGGCCTGCGGGCGGGCCGAGTTCGTCGTACCGGCTCCCGGACGGCCTTCGGTCGGCGCCGGCACCGGGACGGTGTGGTCGGTCGGTGCCGGCGGATTCGCGGGCTGCCCGGTCGCCCCCGGCCCGTTCGACGACGGCGCGGTGGCCGGCGCGTTCCCTGGCTGGCCGGTCGCCGGCTGAGCCGAGGTCGCCGGTGCCGAGGCTGGCTGGGTCGACGCAGGCGATGGCGGGGCCGGTTGCGTGCTGGGCGGCGTCTGGGCCGGTGGCGTCGCGGCAGGCGGCGTGGAGGCCGGTGGAGTCCCACCCGACTGCATCGGGGCGGAGTAGCTCTGGTTGTCCGATCCGGTCGACGGACGCGACGTCTGCGGCCGCGCATTCATCGCCTGCTCGCGGCGCTTCGGCATCCCGCCGTCGAACCCGGCCGCGATCACGGTGACCCGGACCTCGTCGCCGAGGGCGTCGTCGATGACCGCGCCGAAGATGATGTTGGCGTCCGAGTGTGCCGACTCCGACACCAGCTGGGCCGCCTCGTTGATCTCGAACAGACCGAGGTCGGAGCCACCGGCGATCGACAGCAGGACGCCGTGCGCACCCTCGATACTTGCCTCGAGCAACGGAGACGAGATGGCCGCCTCGGCCGCCGCGACCGCTCGGTCCTCACCCCGCGACGAGCCGATGCCCATCAGCGCGGAGCCCGCGTTCGACATGACCGCCTTGACGTCGGCGAAGTCGACGTTGATCAGGCCGGGGGTGGTGATCAGGTCGGTGATACCGGAGACACCCTGCAGCAGCACCTGGTCGGCCTGCTTGAACGCGTCCAGCACGGACACGGCGCGGTCGGAGATGGTCAGCAGCCGGTCGTTCGGAATGACGATCAGCGTGTCCACCTCCTCGCGGAGGGTGCTGATGCCATCCTCGGCCTGGGTCGCGCGCCGCTTTCCCTCGAAGGAGAACGGCCGCGTGACGACACCTATCGTCAGCGCGCCGAGCGACCGGGCGATCCGGGCCACCACCGGCGCGCCGCCGGTCCCGGTGCCACCCCCCTCGCCGGCGGTGACGAAGACCATGTCGGCGCCCTTCAGCGCCTCCTCGATCTCCTCCGCGTGGTCCTCGGCGGCCTTCTGCCCGATCGCCGGGTTCGCCCCGGCGCCGAGGCCGCGGGTCTCCTCCCGGCCGATGTCGAGCTTGACGTCCGCGTCGCTCATCAACAGCGCCTGCGCGTCCGTGTTGATGGCGATGAACTCAACGCCCTTCAGACCGTGCTCGATCATCCGGTTGACGGCGTTCACGCCGCCTCCGCCGATGCCGACGACCTTGATGAGTGCTAGGTAGTTCTGCGGTGCCGCCACGTCCGCGCCTCTCGCCTCGTTCTGTTCCCGTTGTGGCCGGTTGGCCCCTGTTCCAGCGAAAAGTTCCAGCGAAAAGACTGAACCTCAAGTGGATGCTTAGACTTATGTCAACTTTAGATTACGCCGCACGGTACGGGACCGCTTCGGGCAATGTCCACGCGCCTCGCCGCACACGGCCGTGATGTGATCCGTCACCGCTTTTCCCCTTTGGTCACAGGGAGATCGGGCGCCGACACGTCGTACACCTGCGCCTTGCGCTTCATCAGCACGCTGAGTACCTCGGCTTTGCGCTCACTGTCATCGGAACTGCCCCAAACGACCTTCACCCCGGACCCGAGATTCAGGGTGATCGAGTCCGGTGACGCGGCCGAGATCGAGCCCACCTGTGCCCGCAGTGTGGACGGCAGCGCGGCCGAAACCGTCACCACCGAACGGATCGTCACCTCGCGCCGGGTCCCCGTCACCTTGGCCTCCGGCAGTCCGGCCGGCCGGTCCGGCACCGTCCGGTACGCCGTACCGGTCGCGTCGACCAGCTCGAACCGGGACCCGTCGGTGACCACCACCACCGGAACCCGTTCGGTGACGACGACCACGACCTTGTTCGGCCAGGCTCTGGTCACCTGCGCGTCGGCCACCGCCGGGATGGTCCGCACCCGGGCCGCGATCGCACCCAGGTCGACCTTCGCCAGCGGCGTACCGACCGGGGCCTGGGCCACGTTCTCGATTGTTGCCACCGGCACCGTATCCGCACCGCTCACCCGGACACCGTCGACCGCGAGTACGGCGGAGAAGTAGAACAGCCAGACGATCAGGCCGCCGAACACCAGCACGGCGCCACCGATCGCCCACGGCAGCCAGCTCCGCCACCGCACCAAGCGTTGCCGGCGCGCGAACCGCTGTTGTGCCCGAGCCAGATCAGCGCTCTGGCTCATTCAGTAGACCCCACCCTTTTACTCCACCACAGGAATGAGGGCCTCGGCGGCAGACTCGCGGGCGGCGGCTCGTTCGGCCAGCAGATCGACGACTTCGGGCCCGATCAGCGTCACGTCGCCGGCGCCCAGGGTGACGACCAGGTCGCCCGGCTCGGCCAGGTCGGCGACCACCTGCGGTACGGCGGACCACGACGGCTCGAACCGGACCTGCTCCGGCTTCAGCGGCACGTGGTTCGCGATCAGGGCACCGGTGACACCGGGCTCCGGATCCTCACGCGCGGCGAACACGTCCATCACGACGACCTCGTCGGCGAGCGCGAGCGCTTCGGAGAACTGGGTGGCGAAGATCCTGGTCCGGCTGAACAGATGTGGCTGGAAGCACGCGATCACACGCCCCTCCCCCGCAACCTGCCGGGCTGCGGTCAGGTCGACGGCCAACTCGGTCGGGTGGTGCGCGTACGAGTCGAACACCCGGACGCCGTCCTCGAGCCCCTTGAACTCGAACCGCCGGCCGGTCCCGGTGAACGATGCCAGCCCCTCGGCCAGATCGGCCGCCGAGAACTTGAGCCCCAACCCGACCGTCAACGCGGCCGACGCGTTCAGCGCGTTGTGCCTACCCGCCTGCTGCAGCTGTACGGTCGGCAACTTGCGCCCGCGGTACACCGGCACGAACGACTGCGTCGCCCCGGTCGCGGTGATCTCCGTGACCCGCAGGTCCGCGTCGACCGACTCGCCGTATGTGCGTACGTCGATGCCGCGCTGGCGGGCGTAGTCGGCCAGCTGACGGGCGCCGGCGTCGTCGTAACAGATGACCATGAAGCCGCCCGGGATCACCCGGTCGCAGAACTGCTCGAATGCGAGCCGGTAGCTGGCCTCGTCGCCGTAGTTGTCCAGGTGGTCCGGCTCGACCGATGTGACGATCGACACCTCGGGACGGTAGGTCAGGAACGACTTGTCCGACTCGTCCGCCTCGGCGACGAACAGGTCACCGGTGCCGTCGTGCGCGTTCGAGCCGGACTCGTTCAGGTTGCCACCGATCGCGTACGACGGATCGGCCCCGCAGTGCTGCAGTGCGACGGTGAGCATCGACGTGGTGGTCGTCTTGCCATGCGTGCCGGCGACCGCCAGCGTCCGGCGGCCCACCATCACCGAGGCGAGCGCGGCGGCCCGCGGCAGGATCGGGATCCCGGCGGCACGGGCGGCGACGACCTCGGAGTTGGTCTCCCGGATCGCCGTGGACACGACCACGGTGTCCGCCTCCGCGACGTGCTCGGCGGCGTGACCGACCCAGCAGGTGGCGCCGAGCGCACGCAGCGCGGCCAGCACCTTCCCGTCCTTGGCGTCGGAACCGGACACCTCGATACCGCGGGACGCCATGATCCGGGCGATTCCGGACATCCCGGCGCCGCCGATCCCTACGAAGTGCACTCTGCCCAGCTTCTCCGCGGGCAGTGTCGTGTCAGGTGCGGTGACGATCACGAAGCAGACCCCACCACATCCAGGATGATCCGCGCCAATCGCTCGTCGGCATCCGTGCGAATGAGGCCCTTCGCGGCAGTGGACATGGCTGTCAGACGCGCGGTGTCGTGCAGAAGTTGCGGAACAGTCGCGCGAACCCAGTCCGGCGTCACGGTGGCGTTGTCCACCAGCAGCCCGCCGCCCGCGTCGGCCACCGGCTTGGCATTCAGCGCCTGCTCACCGTTACCGTGCGGCAGCGGAACGTAGACAGCGGGCAGACCGACACCCGACACCTCGGTGACCGTGTTCGCCCCCGACCGGCAGACGGCCAGGTCCGCGGCGGCATAGGCGAGGTCCATCCGGTCGACGTAGTTCAGCACGACATACGGGTACCCACCCGTCGACGCGACCTCGAGAGTGTTCTTCGGGCCGATCGCGTGGAGCACCTGGATCCCGGCCGCCTGCAGGTCGGCGGCGGCACCCGCGAACGCCTCGTTCAGCCGCTGCGCGCCCTGCGAACCGCCGGTCACGAACAGGGTCGGAGCGTCCGGGTCCAGCCCGAAGAACTGCCGTGCCTCGGCCCGCAGCGCGGCCCGGTCCAGCGTCGAGATGGCCCGCCGGATCGGCAGACCGACGTACGACGCGTGCGGCAGGTCGGTGCCCGGGAACGAGGTGGCCACGTTCCGCGTGCAGTACCGGGCGGCGAACTTGTTCGCGATCCCCGGGACCGCGTTGCCCTCGTGCACGACGATCGGGGTCTTCCGGCGCCAGGCGGCGACGTACGCCGGGGTGGAGACGTAGCCACCGAACCCGACCAGCACGTCGGCCTTGGCCTCGTCCAGGATCCGGCGGGCCGCGTTCACCGAGGCGAGCATCTTGCCCGGCACGGCGAGCAGCGCCGGCGTCGGCTTACGCGGCAGCGGCACCGGCGGAATCAGCTCGAGCCGGTAACCGGCTTCCGGGATCACCCGGGTCTCCAGGCCGCGTTCGGTGCCGAGGGCGAGGATCTCGACGGTCGGGTCGATCCGGCGCAGGGCGTCGGCGGTGGCGATCAGGGGTGAGGTGTGGCCGGCGGTTCCGCCTCCGGCCAGGACGATGCTGGGCACAGCTTTCAACGCTCCCGCGTGTTCTCGTCAGGACGTACGCGACGGCAGCCATCCGAAACGTGGCCGCCTGGTCTCCTTCAGGGCGGCCTGCGCGCCGGGTTCGGCCTTCGCGAAGGACAGCAGCATGCCGACCGCGATCAGCGTCGGCAGCAGTGCGGAACCACCGTACGACAAAAGCGGAAGCGGAATCCCCACGATCGGTAGCAGTCCGATCACAGCCCCCAGGTTGACCAGGGTCTGCGCCATGATCCAGATGGTGATCCCGGCCGCCGCGTAGCGGACGAACGGCTCGGTGTTCCGGGTCGCGATCCGCACCCCGGCGTAGGCCAGGACGAGGAACAGGGCGAGCACGGTGAGCGACCCGACCAGGCCGAGCTCCTCACCGATCACGGAAAAGATGAAGTCGGTGTGGGCCTCCGGCAGGTTGCCCCACTTCTGCCGGCTGTTTCCGATCCCGACTCCCCACCAGCCACCGGTCGACAGGGCGTAGAACGAGTGGTACGCCTGCCAGCCGACCCCGGACGGGTCCGACAGCGGGTTGGTGAAGTTCATCAGCCGGTCCATCCGGTGCTGCGCGGTCGTCACGAAGTACGACGCGATCGCGCCGACGACCACGATGGTCGCGACGAACAGCCGGGTCGGTGCGCCGACGATCCAGATCAGGCCGAGCATGACGGCCATCAGGACCAGCGCCGTACCGAGGTCGTGCTGACCGACCACCAGCGCGATCACCAGGCCGCAGACCGGCACCATCGGGACCAGCAGGTGCTTCCACTGGGTGAGCAGCTTCTCCTTGCGCGCGTACAGGTCCGCGCACCACATCACCAGCGCCAGCTTGGCGAACTCACTTGGCTGGATCTGCAGTGGACCGCCGAGGTTCAGCCAGTTGGTGTTGCCGTTCACGCCGACACCCAGACCGGGGATGTAGGTCAGCACGAGCAGGAACACCGAGCCGAGCAGGGCGACGTAGGCGAGCATGCGGAAGTGGCGCGGTGTCATCCGGGAGGCGACGTACGCCATCGGCAGGCCGACGCCTACCCAGATCAGCTGCCGGATGAAGATGGTGTAGCTGTTGCCGTTCGCGCGCAGTGACAGCACGCTCGACGCGGACAGCACCATCAGCAGCCCGAGCACCAGCAGCAGGCCGGTCGCGCCGAGCAGGATGTGGTACGACGTCAGCGGCCGGTCGAGCACCTCGCGGATCCCCGCGACCCATGGGCGCTCACTCTGACCGGGCCGGTGGAGTGGGGCCGGAGTTTGCGGAGTCTTCTTCTGATCCGGCTGGTCTGCGATCGACGTCATGCGATCACCGGCTCAGTGGTCGCCCAGCCGATGCACGGCTTCGGCGAAGGCATCCCCGCGGGCTCCGTAGTTGGCGAACATGTCCCAGGATGCGCAGCCGGGCGCGAGCAGCACGGTGTCTCCAGTCTGTGCAAGCTTCGCCGCCTCCCCAACCACGATCTCCATGGCTTCAGTGTCCGTTGCCTCGATCACGATCCTCGGGACATCCGGTGCGTGTCGGGCAAGAGCTTCGGCGATCACCAGCTTGTCCTGGCCGAGCAGCACGACACCGCGCAACCGATCCCGGGCGGCGACCACCAGTTCGTCGAACGTCGCGCCCTTGGCCTGACCGCCGGCGATCCAGACCACGTGCTCGTACGCCAGCAACGACGCCTGGGCCGCGTGCGGGTTGGTCGCCTTCGAGTCGTCGACATAGTTGACCCCGGCAACTTCCGCGACGTGCGCGATCCGGTGCTTGTCCGGCCGGAATCCGCGCAGGCCGTCCCGGACCGCGGTCGCCGGTACGCCGAACGCCCTGGCCAGCGCGGCCGCGGCCAGCGCGTTCGCCACGTTGTGCGGCGCGGCCGGGGTGATGTCGTCGAGGGTCGCCAGCTCGAGCGCGGATGACGCGCGCTGCTCGATGAAGGCGCGGTCGACCAGCAGTTCGTCGACCAGGCCGACCATCGAGATGTCCGGCGTACCGAGGGTGAAACCGATGGCGCGGCAGCCTTCGATCACGTCGGCGTCCATGACCAGCTGTTCGGTGGCCGGGTCGGCGACGTTGTAGACGCAGGCGACCTGGCAGTTCTCGAAGATCCGGCCCTTGTCCTTGGCGTACGCGTCCAGCGACCCGTGCCAGTCGACGTGGTCCGGCGCGATGTTCAGCACGGCGGCCGAGTGCGCCGACATCGAGTGGGTGTAGTGCAGCTGGTAACTCGACAGCTCCACCGCGATCACGTCGTACGGCTCGGGGTCCATCACGGCTTCCAACAACGGCAGGCCCACGTTGCCGGCGGCAACGGCCCGGTGACCGGCCGCAGTCAGGATCGCAGTCAGCATCTGCACGGTCGTGGTCTTGCCGTTGGTGCCGGTGATGCACAACCACGGCGCGGCGTTGGCCGGGTCGCGCAGTCGCCAGGCCAGCTCGATCTCACTCCAGACCGGCACCTCACGCCCGGCCGCCTGCACCAGCAACGGCGCGTGCGGCGGTACGCCGGGCGACGTCACGACGACGTCGACGTCCTTGGGCAGCTCCGCAGTACTGCCCGGACCGAGGGTGATGGTGGCACCCAGGGTCTCCAGGATCTGCGCCTTCTCCCGGAGTGCGTCGGTGTCGCGGTCGTCCAGTACGACGAGGTGCTCCGCCCCGGCCTGAAGCAACGAGTCCGCACAGGCGTAACCCGCCGTACCGAACCCGAGTACGACGAAGCGCGTCGTGGCCCACCCGTCATCGGTGCGTGTCTCGAGAGTCACCCGGCTACCCATTCTGCGTAGAAGATCCCGAGCCCGGTGACGACGCACAGGCCCTGGATGATCCAGAAGCGGATCACTACGTTCACCTGTTCCCACCCGAGCATCTCGAAGTGGTGGTGCAGCGGCGCCATCCGGAACAACCGCTTGCCCTTGGTGAGCTTGAAGTAGCCGACCTGCAGGATCACCGAGGCGGTGATGATGACGAACAGGCCGCCGAGCAGCAGCACCAGCAGCTCGGTCCGGGTCATCACGGCCATCCCGGCCAGCGCGCCACCCAGGGACAGCGAGCCGGTGTCGCCCATGAAGATCTTGGCCGGCGACGCGTTCCACCACAGGAAGCCGAACAACGCACCGGTCAGCGCGGCCGCGACGACGGCGAGGTCGTGTGGATCGCGGACTTCGTAGCACTTCGAGGTCGGCGCGGTCGCGCAGCTCTGGTTGAACTGCCAGATACAGATCAGCGTGTACGCCCCGAACACCATCATCGACGCGCCGGTGGCCAGGCCGTCCAGACCGTCGGCCAGGTTGACGCCGTTCGACATGCCGGCGATCAGCAGCAGGATCCAGATCACCACCAGTACCCCAGCCAGGTGCAGCCAGTCGATGTCGCGGATGAAGGAGATGAACGGCGAGGCCGGACGCTGACCGCGCTCGTCCGGGAACTGCAGCGCGAGCACCGCGAACGCGACCGCGATCATCGTCTGGCCGGCCAGTTTCGCCTTGCTGCGCAGGCCGAGGCTGCGCTGCCGGAAGATCTTGATGAAGTCGTCCAGGAAGCCGACCGCACCCATCCCGGCGAACAGGAACAGCACCAGGATCGCCGAGGCGGTCGGCTCGGTCATGGTGAACAGCTTGGCCGCGAAGTACCCGACGATGGTCGCGACGATGAAGACGGTGCCGCCCATCGTCGGCGTACCGCGTTTGGTGTGGTGCGACGTCGGCCCGTCGTCGCGGATCTCCTGGCCGTAGCCGCGCCTGGCCAGCAGGGTGATCGCCCAGCGGGTGCCGAGCAGGGTCAGCACCATCGAGACGGAACCGGCGAGCAGGATGGATTTCACTGCATGTCCTCCAGCAGAGCGTCGGCCAGGCTGCGTAGTTTCGCCGCCTTCGAGGACTTCACCAGTACGACGTCGCCGGCCCGCAACTCGGAGCGGAGCAGCTCGAGTGCTTCCCCGATGGTGTCGACGAAGGCCGACTCGTTGCCCCAGGACCCTTCCAGCGACGCGCCGAGGTGGATCGGCTTCGCCCCGGCCCCGACCACGAGCAGCCGGTTGACGTCGAGCCGGACCACGAGCCGGCCGATCGCGTCGTGCTCCTCGGCGGAGGTGTCACCCAGCTCCAGCATCTCGCCGAGCACGGCCCAGGTCCGCGCACCCCGCGCCCGGCCGATCGCGACCAGCGCCTTCAGCGCGGCGCGGACCGAGTCCGGATTGGCGTTGAACGCGTCGTTGATCACGGTCACGCCGTCCGCGCGCTCGGTGACCTCCATCCGCGCCGCCGACACCGGAGTGGCCGAGGCCAGTCCTTCGGCGATCTGCTCTGGGGTGAGGCCGACGGCGTACGCGACGGTGGCCGCTCCGAGTGCGTTGGACACGTAGTGCTCGCCGACGAACTGCAGCTGGACGTCGCCACTGAAGTCGCCGATGTGCAGCGCGAACGCGGGACGTCCTTCGCCGTCGAGCTTCACACCTTCCGCGCGTACATCCGCGTCGGGCGCCTCACCGAAGGTGAGCACCTTCTCCCGCGTCCGGCTCCGCATCCCGGCGACCCGATGGTCGTCGGCATTGAGTACGGCGGACCCTCCCGGGACCACGGCCTCGATCAGCTCGCCCTTGGCCACCGCGATGTTGTCCTGGCTGCCGAACTCACCAATGTGCGAGGTGCCGACATTCAGGACCAAGCCGACCTTCGGTGGCGTGATGCCGCACAGGTAGGTGATGTCGCCCATGTGCCGGGCGCCCATCTCTGCGACCAGGAACTTGGTCGTCGCCGTCGCCTGCAAGGCGGTCAACGGGTGGCCGATCTCGTTGTTGAACGAACCTTCCGGCGAGACCGTTTCGCCGTACGGCCGGATCAGCTGGGCGATCAGGTCCTTGGTGCTGGTCTTGCCGGACGACCCGGTCAGTCCGATCACGGTGAGCCCCGGCAGCCGGCTGACGACCAGCCGGGCCAGGTCTCCGAGTGCCTTCTGCGCGTCGCCGACGACGATGCACGGAGAACCGTCGACCGCTCGCGTGGTCAGCGACACCGTGACGCCGGCCTCGGTCGCCGTACCGACGTAGTCGTGCCCGTCCACGCGCTCGCCGGGCAGGGCGACGAACAGCCCACCCGGTCCGGCGGCTCGCGAGTCGATCACCACCGCGCCGTCGACGACAGCCGCCGGATCGACTCCGGTGAGCTCACCGCCGACCACGTCCGCGATCTCGCCGCAACTGACAGGGATCACCGCTTCGCCTCCAGCAACTCACGCACAGTCTCGCGATCGTCGAACGGGTGGATCACACCGCCGACGTCCTGGCCTGTCTCATGGCCCTTTCCCAGTACGACGACGGTGTCCCCCGGTCCGGCCAGCTCGATCGCGGCGGCGATGGCTTGGCGGCGGTCACCGATCTCGTGCAGGTCGGCGCCCGGCGCCGCGGCGCGGGCACCCTCCAGCGCGGCGGCCCGGATGGCAGCCGGGTCCTCGCTGCGCGGATTGTCGTCGGTGATGATCACGACGTCCGCCGTTCGCGCGGCCGCGGCGCCCATCGCCGGGCGCTTGCCCGGATCGCGGTCGCCGCCGCAGCCCACGACGGCGTACAGACGGCCCTTGGTCGCACCGCGGGCGGCCTCGAGCGCCAGCGCGATCGCGTCCGGCGTGTGCGCGTAGTCGACGATCACGGCCAGACCGTCCTGGCGGGTGAACGTCTCCATCCGGCCCGGTACGGCGGCGGTCCGCAGCCCGGCCGCGATCTCCTCGGCCGGTACGCCGACCTGCCGCAGCATCACGGTCGCCAGCAGCGCGTTGGCCACGTTGAAGTCACCGGGCAGCCCGAGCTCGATGGTCAGCGACTCATCCGGTCCTACGACGTCGAACACAGTAGTGCCGTGCTCGGACTGGTGCAGGTTGGACACTGTCCAGTCCGCCTCACCCGTAGTGGACACAGTCACCAGCGGTACGACGGTCTGCGCGGCCAGCCGGCGTCCGTACTCGTCGTCGATCGTCACCACCGCCACATCACACCGCTCCGGAGTGAACAGCGAGGCCTTCGCCGCGAAGTACTCCTCGAACGTGTGGTGGAAGTCCAGATGGTCCTGGGTGAGGTTGGTGAACCCGGCGACCGCGAACCGGGCGCCGTCCACCCGGCCCAGCGCCAGCGCGTGGCTGGACACCTCCATCGCGCACCACCCGACGGCCTGCTCCCGCATCACCGCGAACAGCGCGTGCAGGTCGGTGGCCTCCGGAGTGGTCCGGACGCTCTTCACCACCTCGTCACCGATCCGGGTCTGGATCGTCCCGATCAGGGCGGCCGGACCGAGCCGGCGCAGCACGGCGTCGAGCAGGAAGCTGGTCGTGGTCTTGCCGTTGGTACCGGTGACGCCGAGCAGACGCAGCTCCTTGGTCGGCTCGCCGTAGATCCGGGCCGCGACCGCGCCGAGCACGTCCCGCGGCCGGTCGACCACCAGCACGGGCAAACCGGTCTCCCTGGCCCGCTCCTCGCCGGTCGGGTCGGTCAGTACGGCGACAGCCCCGGCCTGCTGAGCTCTGGCGACGAAGGCGGCGCCGTGCGTGACCGCACCGGGCAAAGCGGCGTACAGGTCACCTGGGAGGACTGATCGCGAGTCGAGCGACACACCGGTCACCTCGACGCTGCTGCTGGTCGGGATCCGCGCATGTGCGGTCCTGGCGACCTCGACAAGACTGAGCGGCACGATGTGCCGCGGCCTGATCGCTGCGACGGCTCCGCCTGCGGCGGTAGGGGTGGACACGGGCCCTGAGGCTACCGCTCCGGCCCGTTTGACTCCCACCGGACCCTCAACCTCAGTCACCACTCGAGCGGTACGACTGGCTGCTTCGCACCGGTCGGCGGTACGACGTACTTCTGCAGCGCGTAGCTCATCACGTCACGGAACACCGGTCCTCCCTGTCCACCACCACTACGCCCGTTCGTCGGGTTCTGGAGTACGACGTACGTAACGAAGCGCGGGTTGTCGGCGGGAGCAAATCCGGCGAAAGACGTGGCCCACTTGCGGTAGCAGCCGCAGGCGGAGTCGACTTCCTGGGCCGTACCCGTCTTGCCGGCCACCCGGTAGCCGTCGATGGCGGCCTGGGTCGCTGTACCGCCCTTGGCGGTGACGGCCTCCATCATCGTGGAGACCTCCTTGGCGGCTTTCTCGCTCACCACCCGGCGGGACGCCCCGGACGGGTTCGGGATGACGGTGCCGTTCGCATCGACGTAGTTCCTCACCAGCTTCGGCGGGACATAGACGCCACCGTTGGCGACCGCGTTCACCGCTGCCGTCATCTGGACGGCGTTCGCGGACAGGCCCTGGCCGAACGCGACGTTCGACCGGGTCAGCTCGCTCCACTCGTCACCGGGTGGCATCAGGCCGCGGCTCTCGCCCGGGAAGTTCAGCCCGGTCGGCGCGCCGAAGCCGAAGTCCTTCAGGTACTTCACGAACTGCGGGACCCGCATCTGCTGCGCGGCCATGATCGTGCCCACGTTCGACGACTTCGCGATCACGCCGGCGATGGTCAGGTCGAGCGTGCCGTGCTCGAAGTGGTCTTTGATGGTCCGGCGCTGGACGGTGATGCTGCCCGGCACCTTCAGCTTGGTGTTCAGGTCGATCAGCCCGGCATCGGCGAGCGCGGCCATGGTGACCACCTTCTGCACACTGCCCGGCTCGTAGACCTGCTCCAGCGCGGGGTTGTAGAGCTCACTCGACTTGACCGGCTTGTTCGGGTCGAAGGTCGGGTAGTTCGCCATCGCCAGGATCTCGCCCGACTTCACGTCCTGCGTGACCACCGTGCCGGAGGTGGCCTTGTACTGCTTCACCGCCTGCTCGATCCGCTTCTCCGCGAACCACTGCAGGTCCGCGTCCAGGGTCAGCTGCGCGGTGACACCGGGCTTCGGCTCCTGGACCGTGTGGTTCGCGTTCGGGATCTTGTTGCCCTTGGTGTCGACCTCGTACATCGCCTTGCCGTCCTGGCCGGACAGCTTGTCGTTCATGCCGTACTCGAGCCCGGACAGGCCCTTACCGTCGGCCCCGACCACGCCGACCACGTTGGCCGCGATGGTGCCGTTCGGGTGACTGCGGATCGGGTCGTCCTCGGTGTAGATCCCGGCCAGCAGCGGCGCCTGCTGGTCCTGCGGCTTGCCCTCGTTCTGCTCGCTGATCGCGGCGTTCCTCGTCTTCAGCTCCGCCTCGATGGCGTTCCAGGTCTGCGGGCTGACCTGACGGGCGAGGTAGGCGAAGCGGCCCTTGCCGGTCATCGCGGTGACGAGCTTCGCGTACGTCGTACCGGTCAGCTTCGGCGCCAGGATCTGAGCGAGCTGCGGTGCGACCTTGCTGGTCTGGGTCGGGTCGGCGGTGATCGCGACGGCGTCCTCGGACACGCTCAGTGGTACGCCGTTGCGGTCCAGGATCGCACCACGGGACGCGTGCAGCACGAACGGCTTGGTGTTCTCCCGGGTCGCCGCCAGCGCGTAGCTGTCGGGGTCCACGCCCTGCAGCAGCACCAGCCGCCCGGCGAACAGCGACAGCACGAACGCCATCACCCCGAACGTCACCCGCAGCCGGAGCGTGGGCCGGCCGAGCTTGAGCGTCCGGGGTGGCCGCTTGACCTTCTTCTTCTTGGGCGGCCGATTCTGCGGTGGGCGCTTCTTGGCCTGGCTCTTCTGACCAGGCGCCTTCTTGGCCGGGGCCTTGCGCGCGGTCCCGTCCGCACCCATCCGGCGAGGCGCCGGCCGTGCCGCAGCCTTTCGCGGCCGAACTGCGGGCGCTTCGGCCCGCGCAGCCACGGCCTTCCGGGCCCCTGTCCGCTTCCGCGGCACTGCGGAGCCTCCACCCGACGCCTGCTTCCGCGCCGCGGCCGAACTCCCGCTCGACGCCTGCTTCCGCGGCGCGGGCTTGCTTCCGCCTGACCCATCTCTTCCCGCCTGCTTGCGCGGGGCCCGCCCGGAGCGTTCTCCACCTTCCGGTCGGTGCGGAGTGCCGTCCGCCTCCTCGCGGGCTTTGCGGAGGAGGCGGTCTCGGGTGGACTCGGGACGCTGTGGGGTGGACCGGGTGCTGTCCGTAGCCGACGAAGGACGAGGCTGAGACTTGCGGGGCGGAGTGCTCCGGCCCGGTTCACCACGCTTGCGTGGTGGCTCGCTGCCTCGTCGGTCCGTCATCCGATCATCCCCCGGTGGTCGTCGTACGTGTGGTCGTGCCGGCGGGCGGTTTGTTACCCGTCGCCGTACCTGTCCGTGCTGTCGTGCCGGTCACCGGCGGCTTCGTGGCGGTGGCCGGCGGCTTCACCGTGGCCGGGGGCGGCCTCAGCCTCGCCGCCGGTGGCTTCACGGCGGTGGCAGGCGGCTTGACCGTGGCGACCGGCGGCTTGGGCGTCGTACCCGTCGGCGTGCCGGGACCGAACATCGCCGTGCCCGTGCCGGCCTTGCCCTCCTCCGGCACACCCAGCACCTGCCCGTCGGACAGCCGCAGGAAGACCGGGTTCGGGTTCGGCACCATGCCCATCCGCAGCGCGCGGTCGGCCAGGTTCTGCGGCGACTCGAGCGTGCGCACCTGCTTCTCCAGCTGCTCCTGCTGGTCCTTCAGCTGGTCGGCCTGCTTGTTCAGCGCGGTCACCTGGAACGTCCCGCCCTGCAACTCCGTGTTGAGCAGCAGCAAGCCGACCAGGCCGGCCGCCAGCAGCGACACCACGAAGATGACGAACGGCATCCGCGGCGGCCGGAACGGCGCACCGTAGACGACCCGGAGCTTCGGCTCCGGCCGCTTGGCCGGCGCCGGGTTGACGACCCGCGCCTTGGACGGACTGAACACAGTGCTCATCAGGCCACCAATCCCTTCTCCCGGACCCGCTCGGCCGCCCGCACGCGAACGGAGGCGGCCCGCGGGTTCGCCGCGACCTCCTCCTCGGTCGGCCGCTCGGCACCCCGGGTCAGCAGCTTGAGGTACGGCTCGTGCCCGGCCGGAATCACCGGCAGGTCGTCGGGTACGTCGGACTTGGTCCCGGTCGCGAACGTCTGCTTGGTGATCCGGTCCTCCAGCGAGTGGTAGCTCATGACGACGATCCGCCCGTGCAGCGCCAGCGCCTCGATCGCGGCCGGCAGCGCACGCCGCAGTACGTCGAGCTCGCCGTTCACCTCGATCCGCAGCGCCTGGAAGGTCCGCTTGGCCGGGTGTCCCCCGGTCCGCCGGGCCGCCTGCGGGATCGCGTTGCGGACCAGCTCGGACAGCCGGGCACTGGTGGTGAAGGGCTCGGTCGCACGCTCGCGCACGATCCGGTCCGCGATCCGCCGGGCGAACTTCTCCTCGCCGTACTGGAACAGGATCCGGGCCAGGTCGGCGGCGCTGTAGGTGTTCACGATGTCGGCCGCCGTGGTCGGGCCGGTGGTGTCCATCCGCATGTCCAGCGGCGCGTCCTGCGCGTAGGCGAAACCGCGCTCGGCCTCGTCCAGCTGCATCGAGGAGACACCCAGGTCGAACAGGATCCCGTCGATCGCTGGTACGTCGAGGTCCGCCAGCACCTGCGGCAGTTCGTCGTACACGGCGTGCACGAGAGTGGTCCGCTCCTGGTACGGCGCCAGCCGGTCACCGGCGAGCCGCAGCGCCTCGGGGTCACGGTCGAGGCCGATCAGCCGGGCGTCGGGGAACCGGCGCAAAAACGCCTCGGAGTGACCACCGAGGCCGAGGGTCGCGTCGACGAGGACCGCGCCGGGGTGCGCGAGCGCCGGTGCCAGCAGCGCGACCACGCGCTCCAGCATCACCGGCACATGCCGCTCCGCAGCGTCCATCCTCGACCCTTCCCGTCGCCGCGGGAGCGACCCTGCCCCCGCAGGTTCTCGTGAGTTGCGTCCTGCCCTTCCGGCCAGCTGCGGTGAGCCGGCCTTTCCGGTGAGCGCCGTCCGGATGTCGCGGATCCGGTCCGGCTGTTCGCCGTACTGCGTCCTGCCTGTGGTGCGTCGGGGCGGGGTCGAGCCGGTCCAGCCGGCTGCTGTGAATGTTCGGTGGAGCGGTCCGGGGACACATCACCGTCCGGTCAGATCGCGGGTACGCCTTCCGGGGAAGTACCTCGGGGTCTTGGCGCCGGGGAAGTGACGCCAACACCTGAGGTCGGAAGTCGGACCCGTGATCTCACCGGACGGCCGGTGTGTTCCCGGTCCTGCTCGCCCACTGTTCAGCTGGTAGATGCCGGTCAGCTAGAAGATGCCGGGCAGAACCTCCTCGGAGAGGTCGGCGAACGCCTGCTCCTGCTCCGCGGAGTACCTGTTCCAGTTCTCCGTGTTCCAGATCTCCACCCTGTTCATCGCCCCGATGACGACGCAGTCGCGATCCAGTCCCGCGTAATCGCGCAGCATCGGCGGGATGGTGACCCGGCCCTGCTTGTCCGGCACCTCGTTCGAGGCTCCGGCGAACAGCATCCGCAGGTAGTCCCGCGCACCCTTGTTGGTGATCGGTGCCTGCTTCAACTGCTCGGTCAGCTGGACGAACTCGCTCTCGGGCCACACGGACAGCGACCGCTCCTGTCCACGCGTGATCACCAGGCCGTCAGCCAGTTCGTCCCGGAACTTCGCCGGCAGGAACAGCCGTCCTTTGTCGTCGAGCTTGGGGAAGTGAGTTCCGAGGAACACGCTCCACCTCCCCGTTGCGGACTCTCCGTCTCAGGCGAGCTGTTTCCACCATTTCAGTTCCACTGCGCTCCACCTTACTCCACTTTGCACCACCGTCAACCAACTTCCGCCCCGTTTCCCCCACGTGCCGCCTGATTCTCAGCGCGTCCACCGCGTGCCGCCGCCCCCTCAACCGCCTGCCCACCCCGAGCTCACCGCCTGCCCGCCCCCAAGCTCACGTTGAGAAGCCACCGACCATCTCCGGCCGCGAAAATTGGTTGGTGGCTTCTCAAGGTCGCGCTCGGGCCTGCTCCACTTCGCTCCACGTGAGTTCGGCCGGGAAGCTTCGGCCGGCGGCATCGTCGTACGCGCGGCGGATGGTTTTGCTCACCCGTACGCTTGGAGGGACGACTTTCCGACCGATGCCGGTGAGGGCCTGTGCCGATGAACACCGAAACGCCAGGTAACGAAACTTCCCCTGCTCTAGGCCGGACCCCTACAGCGGGTGAGAATGTGTCGGCCGTCAACGATTGGGGAGGACACAGGGTGAGCACCACCGCGACCAGCTCGGCGCTGGCAGGAGCCGGAGACTTCGACGAGCTGTCCGAGGTGGCGGGCCGGGTCCGCCGGGCGATGGAGCAGGTGATCGAGGGCAAACCCGACGTGGTCGAGGTCGCCATCACGGTCCTGCTGGCCGAGGGACACCTGCTGATCGAGGACGTGCCGGGCGTCGGCAAGACGATGCTCGCGAAGGCGCTGGCCAAGTCGATCGACTGCAGCGTGCGCCGGATCCAGTTCACGCCGGACCTGCTGCCGTCCGACATCACCGGCGTGTCGGTCTTCAACCAGGAGATCCGCGACTTCGAGTTCAAGCCCGGCGCGGTGTTCGCGAACATCGTGGTCGGCGACGAGATCAACCGCGCCTCGCCGAAGACCCAGGCCGCGCTGCTGGAGTCGATGGAGGAACGCCAGGTCACCGTCGACACCACGACGTACCAGCTCGAGGCGCCGTTCATGGTCATCGCGACCCAGAACCCGATCGAGATGGAAGGGACGTACCCACTCCCCGAGGCACAGCGGGACCGGTTCATGGCCCGGGTCTCGATGGGCTACCCCGAGCCGGCCGCAGAGCTGCGGATGCTCGACGGTCACGCCGCCGACGACCCACTGGCCAGCCTGCAGGCCGTCACCGACGGCCAGCAGATCCTCCGGCTGGTGAAGACGGTGCAGTCGGTGCACGTGTCGGAGTCGGTCAAGGAGTACACGGTCGCACTCGTCGGAGCGACCCGCCGGTCGCAGGAGCTGCGCCTGGGTGCGAGCCCGCGGTCGACACTGCACCTGATCCGCGCCGCTCGTGCGGCCGCGGCACTGGACTCCCGCGAGTTCGTCCTGCCGGACGACATCCAGGAGCTCGCCGTACCGGTGCTGGCGCACCGAGTACTTCCTGCGGCTGAGGCGCATCTCGGTGGGCGCGGTGCAGCCGACATCATCTCCGGGCTGGTGGCCACGGTGCCACTGCCCCGCACGCGTCGGGACTGAGACATGCGGCAGGCACTGCGCGGGCTGACCACCAGAGGGCGGGCCTTCGTCGCGGCCGGCATCACCGCGTCGCTGTGCGCGCTTCTGCTCGGGCAGAAGGACCTGCTGCGCGTCGGCATCCTCCTGGTCGCCCTGCCGCTCGTCGCGGCACTCGTGGTCGGGCGGACCAGATTGCGGCTGCAAGTACGGCGGAGCCTGGCACCGGACCAGGTTCCGGTCGGCCAGCAGGCGACGGTGGAGCTTGCCCTGAGCAACCAAGGCCGGATGCCCGCCGGCCTGCTGCTGCTCGAGGACCGGATTCCTTATGTACTGGGGCACCGGCCCCGGTTCGTGGTCGACCGGGTCAGCCCGAACTGGCGTCGTACCGTGAGCTATCCGGTCAAGAGCGACGTACGCGGGCTGTTCCAGGTCGGGCCGTTGATGCTGACGGTGGCCGACCCGTTCGGTCTGGTGGAGACCAGCCGGACGTTCACCCGCAGCCAGCACCTGCTGGTCACACCGCGCGTCTACAAGCTGCCCGAGATCCGGCTGGGCGCGGACCGGGCCGGCTCGGGTGAGAACCGGCCGCGCGCGATCGCCTCGGCCGGCGAGGAGGACGCGACCGTCCGCGAGTACCGCGACGGTGACGACCTGCGCCGGGTGCACTGGCGGTCGACCGCACGCCGCGGCGAGCTGATGGTGCGGCGGGAAGAGCAGCCCTGGCAGAGCAGGTGCGCCATGTTCCTGGACGCGCGGACCATTTCGCACCACGGCCACGGCCCGTCGTCCAGCCTCGAGTGGGCGGTCAGCGCGGCCGCCTCGATCGGCACCGACCGGATCCGCCGCGGCTACGCCACCACCCTCCTGGGCGGCCCGACCACGCTGTCGGCAATCAGCCACCGTACGTCGGCCGCCGTACACCAACCACTCAGCGCACAGCAGTTGCTGACCGAGTGCGCGACCATCGAGGAGCACAAGTACGCCGAGATCGGCCCGCTGCTGACCGTCGACCGGCGCGCGCAGGAGCCGAGCCTGGTGATCGCGATCGTCGGCGCGTTGAGCTCCGACGACGTCATCGCGCTCAACCGCTGGCGGACCAGTCAGGCGATCGGCGTCGCGCTGGTGCTCGACGCCTCCAGCTGGGCGGTCGGTGCCGAGACCACCGAGAAGGCGGCCCGGCTGACCGCCGCCGCGGACGCCACCGAGAACGAACTACGCCGGAACGGCTGGCGGGTTGCCAGAGTCAGACGCGGCGACCACCTACCCACCGTGTGGTCCGGCCTCGGACTAAGGACCGGAAGGATCGCATGACCGTGCACATTGCCGCGCTGCCGCGCGACGGGTCATGGGGCTGTGACTCCCGGCCTTCCCTCGTCACTCCGGTCGCTTCGCTCCCTCCGCTCCTCAGTCCAGGCCGGGAGGCCCCATGACCGGACACGCCAGGATCTCTCTCGCGGCGTGGGGAGCGACCGTGCTGGGGTCGCTCGTCCTGACGCCGGTGTTCTCCGGGCCGTTCCTGTTCATCAGCGCGTTCCTGTGCGGCGCGATCACCGGTGTCGGCGTCCTGCTGCAGAACCTGCGCACCCCGCGGATCGTCGTACCGTTCGTCCAGCTGCTGGTGCTGGTGGAACTGATCTCGTTGTTCTTCCTGCGCGAGACAATGAAGTTCGGGCTGGTGCCGGTCAAGGCGACCGCCCTCGAGTTCAACCAGCAGATGGTCAACGCGATGGACTCGATCAATCGGTTCAGCGCGCCGCTGCCCCCGGACTCGCACCTGACCCTGTTCGCCGCCTCGGTGATCGCGGCGACCGGGTTGCTCATCCACGTCATCGCCGTACAACTTCGCCAGGCAGCGTGGGCCGGCTTGCTGTTGCTGATCATGTACACGGTGCCGGCCGCGACCGTGCACGGCGGGCTGCCGGCGTTGCTGTTCGTCCCGCCGGCGCTCGGATACATCGTGCTGCTGTCGGCCGAAGGGCGCAGTCGGCTCAGTCGTTGGGGACGCCGGATCTCCGGTGTGTCACACCTGGATGCCGCCGAGCCGGTGGAGGCTTCCGCGCTCGGTCAGGCCGGCCGGCGGATCGGTTTGACCGTCGTGGCCCTGGCCGCGCTGCTGCCCGCGTTGCTGCCGACGTTGCCGGAAGGTGTCATCGGCAACGGTCTGGCCGGCGGCGGGACCGGTACCGGTATCGGCGCGTCGATCTCGTCCACGGACCCGATGCTGGACATGGGCAAGAACCTGAAGCGCGGCGACAACGTGGTCGCACTCACCTACAAGGGCGGCCCGGCCGGCGGTAGCTACCTGCGTCTGACCGCCCTCGACTTCTTCGACGGTGACACCTGGCGGATCGCACCGCGCCAGGAGGGCCGCAAGATCGGCGACGAACTGACCCCGCCGCCCGGGTACGGCGGTGACCTGAGCAAGGTCCCGCAGTCCAAGATGGAGATCGACGTCAGCCGGAGCTTCCGCTCCCAGTTCGCCCCGGTCCCCTACCCGGTGCGCTCGATCTCGCTCAAGCGGGACTGGCGGTACGACGCCGGCAGCCTCGACGTGGTCTCGTCGAACGGACAGGTGGTCGGCGGCAAGAAGTACGACCTCACGACGTACGACCTGCAGCCGACGTCGCAGCAGCTGCACGACGCGACCGGCGCCGCTGAGCCGGACCGGTACACCAGCCGGGTCCCCCGGGAGACGCCGCAGTCCATCCGGGAGCTCACCCTCGACGTCACGAACGGTGCCAAGGGCAACCAGTTCGAGGCGGCGGTCCTGCTGCAGAACTGGTTCCGCAGCGGCGGCGGGTTCAGCTACAGCACCGAGAACGCGCGCGGCAGCGGTATGCGGGCGCTGCGCGAGTTCCTGCTGCAGAACAAGACCGGCTACTGCGAGCAGTTCGCCACCGGGATGGCGCTGATGGCCCGGATCATCGGCATCCCGTCCCGGGTCGGCATCGGGTTCCTGCCCGGCCAAGCCGGTGAGGACGGCGAGTACACCGTGCGGATGCACGACATGCACGCCTGGCCGGAGCTGTACTTCGACGGCATCGGCTGGGTCCGGTTCGAGCCGACCCCGGCCGCCCGGGTCGCGGGCACGCCGAACTGGACCGTCGCCACCACCCCGGACCCGAGCAGCCCGTCGACGGCACCGACCACCGCGCCGACCGCGCCGGGCGCGACCGAGAACCCGGGCATCGAGAGGCCGAACGGCGACCGCAACCTGCCGGACGACACCGGAGTGGCTGTCGTCGACAGCGGCAACTGGTTCACCAACGGCGGTGGGCGGACGATCGCCATCGTCGCCGGCGCCATCCTCCTCCTCTGCATCCCCTGGCTGATCCGCAGCCTGACCCGGCGCCGCCGTTTCGCCAGACCACCGGGCAGACTCGGGGCCGAGGGTCTGTGGGCGGAGATCCGCGACACGGCGCGCGATCTGAGCCTCGACTGGTCCGACATCGCCACCCCACGCCAAGCGGGCGAGTGGCTCGTCAACCAACTGCCCGCCGACGCACACCCGCAAGCACTCCGCCTCGCCCGCGGCATCGAGGCCCTGCGGTACGCCGGTGACACAGAGCTGAGCCTGGACCTTCGCGCCGAGGCCTCCGCCGTACGCCAGGCCCTCTGGTCCCAGGCGTCGCAGTTCCGCCGGTGGCGAGCGCGCCTGCTCCCACCGTCCTGGCGCTGGTACCTGAACCGAGGCAGCACAGAGGCCTCCGACCTCCTCGACGAGTTCGACCTCCTCCTGGCCCGTCTCCGCTCCCTCGTCCTACGCCGCCGTCCCGCAAGTTAGCCTCCCGGCCGCGCAGCCCTCCAGCTGCGCGGCCGACCCATGTGCGCCACCCAAACTCCCCCACCCGCTCCCCGCCCGCTTACTCCGCGCGTCCACCGGCTGCTCCTCGCCTGAACCATCCCCCCACGCCAACCGCTCACGTTCGGCGCTTTGCCAAGCCATCAACGATCAGGCGAAAGCAAACCTGCAAAGCGCCGAACGGGAGCAACCCGCACCCGAAGAACAAAGGCTGCGGCAGCGGCACCCCCGCCGTACCCCAAGAAACAAAGAACCACACCCGCGCCAGCAGGGGCGCGGGTGTGGTTCGTCGGCCGGTTGCGCGCTCAGGCGCGGCGTACCGTCAGAGGTCTTCGTCGCGGCGGCGCCGCCAGCGGTCCTCCATCCGCTCCATGAAGCTGCCGGACGAGTCGTGCTTGGTCCGGTGCCGTTTGGTCGGCGGCGGAGGCGGCGGGATGTCGTCGGAGTCCCCGGCGTTGCTGATCCGCTTCATGCTCAGCGCGGCGATGTAAAGACAGGCGACCATCATCACGAAGCCGATGACTCCGATGATGGTGTTGGGGATGATCGCGCCGGTCATCAGGACAACGATGCCCAGCACGAATCCAACGCCGGCAAGAACTGCCCGGCGCTTGTAGTACAAGCGCACATTGGTCCCTCGCATGGCGGAAACGAACTTCGGGTCTTCCGCAGCAAGGGCACGTTCGAGCTGCTCGAACTGGCGCTGCTCTTCTTCCGAGAGGGGCACCGTCGATCCCTCCATGATGAGCGCGATCTCGATAGGCCGACTCCAGTCTAGGCCGCGCGTGCGTCACACGAAACCCTGACCGCCTGTCCAGCGCGTCACGGTCCCGCAACTCCCCCCTCAAACCCCATCCCCGAGGCGTGTCGCGCCCACTTCCGCACCCAATCCAGCTGACCGGTCTATTCCAGGCGCAACCCTCACCCGCCCGCGACCAACCCCGAGCAGTCACCCATGCACCCCCTCCCCCGCGGCAAGCCAGCGCCCAACCACCGATCTCCCCGCGCCGTCGGCTCCCGGCCCACCTTGCGCTGCCGCCTCCGAAGCACCGCCCGGTCAGGCGGTCCCCGGCCAGCCCCCGCTACAGCCATGGGCTGCCCCCGCCCGCCCCAGTCTTTGGGCTTCCGGCCCCGGTATCGCCTGGTCAGGCTGTCCCGGCCAACTCCGGCTACACGCGTGAACCCAGCCCAGGTGGCGCGGGGCCAGGAGCTCCCGTCCCCGACCGGTCAGACTGCCGCGGCCGGCCACGTCACCGGTCAGTCACCGTCCGTCGCCGCGGTATCGCGTGCAGCTTCGAATCTGGTGTGACCACAACAGATCCACGCCGCGGCGGTCGCCAGCGCCGTACCTGCGGGAGGGCTCAGCGGGTGGCGAGGATGTGGAGCTGGGTCGCGAGTGCCCGGAACGCGGGATGCTGGCTGGCAGCGCGCTCGAGCTCGGCCAGGGACTCAGCGGCGCCGGGCTCCGAATCGACGAAGGCAGACGGCACCAGGTCCGCGAACGTGCGGACGCCATGAACCGTGTGGACCATGAACCCGGCATCGGCCAGCTGCTCACTGATCCCAGCCTCGTCGAACCGCCGCGGCATCGGATCCGTCGCACCCCAGCGCCCATCCGGATCCTCCAGCGCGATCCGGGCCTCAGCCAGGTGCCCCGCGAGCGCCCGAGCCAGTACGACAGCGTTGCGCTGGGCAACAAGAAGGCTGAGTACGCCGCCTTCCCGCAGTACCGAAGCCATCGCCTGCAAAGCCTGCACCGGGTCATCGACGACCTCGAGCACCCCATGGCACAGTACGGCGTCCGCACTCGACTTACCCGCGAGGCCGGGGAGCTCAGCCGCGTCACCCTGCACACCGCGGACCAGTTCGCTCACACCTTCGTCACTCGCCCGCCGCTCGAGGGACGCCAGCGCATCAGGGCTCGGATCCACGACGGTCACCCGGTGTCCCTCGACGGCCAGCGGTACCGCGAACCCACCGGTCCCACCACCCAGGTCGACGATGTCCAACCCGGCATCGGGATCGATCCGCGCCCGCCCCGCCAACGCAACCCGCAGAGCCTCGGCCACCAGCGCCGTCCGCACAGACCGCCGCCGCCGATCGACCATCGTCATAACCCTCCTCAACCCAGAACCCCCACCCCGCCACACCCTACTTCCCCACCTCTCCCCACCCCGCCAAGCCCCACTCGCGGACCCACAACGATCAGGTGGACCGGTTGCCGTCACCCGTGTCAGCTTGTTGCTTGACCGGTCGACGGTCAGCCGGATGGGCTGTGCGGTCCGGAGGCGGCGGTGCCGGTGCATCTCGGGACGCTGGTGAGGTGGTCGGGGTTGCGAGTGCGCGAGGTGGCCGGCATGCATCCGGACGCCGTACGACGAGGTCGCGGTGGCCAGCGTTTGCTGCAGGGGCTCACCAACGACTGGGAACGGTGGCGCGGCTGCCGTAAGGGGTTGTTACGTGGCGGCTCTGTTCGCGGATGGATTTTGGGGTCATTGTCGGGGGAAGGGGACATTCACCAATCAAGGGGGCAGTCATGAGTCTTTTCAGCAAGTCCTTCGACGAGCCGGACGAGCGACGTACGCCGGACAAGACGCGCGTCGACGTGGTCAATCTGCCGGGTATCAGCGTCGCCCGGGTCACCTTCCAGCCCGGCTGGCGCTGGTCGGAGTGCATTAAGCCGGTCGTCGGCGGAGACTCCTGCCAGGTCCGGCACGTGGGAGCACTCCTCTCCGGCGAACTGGACGTCGTTCACAACGACGGCACCAAGGCGCACGTGACCCCAGGCAGCGCCTACGTAGTCGAGCCGGGCCACGACGCCTGGGTCGTCGGCGACGAGCCCGTAGTCGCCCTGGAGTTCGAGTCCAAAGCAGCCGAAACCTACGCCAAGAGCTAGCCACCCAACGAGCTGGCTCCCGAGGCACGCAAACCACCCGGAGCGCTCACCTGACCGCGGCGCTCATCCGGAGCGGCTTCGGTCAGGCGGGGGTGCGGGCCAGGACGTAGAGGCGTTGGGTTGTTTCTTGTCTGGTTTGGAGGGGGCCGCGGAGGTACCACTCGATGTCGACGAGACCGGCGGACTCGGCGACTGCGACCACGTGGGCGGGGTCGTGGAGCACGACGTCCAGGTTGACCTCGTGGCCGAAGGCCTCGGTGACGTGGCGGATCTCGGCGCCGGCGTGCATGGCGAGGACCAGCAGGCCGCCGGGATCCAGTGGGCGTACCAGAGCCGAGATTGCGTCGGGGAGTTCGGAGGCGGCCAGGTGGATGAGCGAGTACCAGGCCAGGACGGCTGCCCAGCCAGAGCTCGTGGGCGGGCGGCCAAGGCGTCGTAGATCGCCGACCTCGAAGTTGCGGTCAGGGAAGCGGCGGCGGGCCTCGGCGACCATCTCGGGCGACAAGTCGATGCCGGTCGCGTCGGCGCCGTGCTCGGCCAGGTACGCGGTGATGTGTCCTGGGCCCGAGCCGACCTCCACCACTGGGCGACCGGCCGCGCGGGCGATCACCCGGTCCAGCAGCCAGGTCTCGAACGGCAGGTCGTTCAGCTCGTCCAAGAGGCGATCGGCGTACGCGCTTGCGACGGCGTCGTACGACGAGCGCACTCGGTCGTCACGCACATCCGGCCCTTCGGCGATCACCGCGTCCCGGTCGACCGTTTCGGCGGCGACTGTCTCGGACTGCTCCGGCACCGGCCCGAGGAGGTGGATCCAGCGACGGTCGTGTTGGCCGGCGCGCCGTTCGAGTTCGCGTACCAGGGGCTCGGGGCGTTCCGCCATGCGGCGTAGGCAGGCCTCGACCTCGGCCCGGTCGGCGAACCTGTGCAGCCGTTCGGTTCGGGTGCGCAGCTCGCCGGGTGTCTGCGCGCCGCGAAGTAGCAGCACCGTCAGGAGTGCCCGCTCGTCGGCGTCGAGACCGAGCCGCTCGTCGAGGGTCTGGTGGTACTTGAGCGTTCGCCGGCCCGTGTCGGCCCACACGATGCGCACCAACTCTCGGTCCCTGAGCGACCGGGCGGTCCGCTCCACCGTCGCCTGGTCGTAGTCGACGATGGGGTCTCGATTGCTTGTCTGGTTGCACGCGGTTCGCAACGCGTTGGCGGTCAGAGGGTACGACGCCGGCACCGTCGTCTGCTTCTCCATCAGACTCCCGAGCAGCCGCTGATCCTCGGGCTCGAGCACAGGAAGTTCACTCACCCTGACGACCTTAAGTCCCACGAGGTCCCAACACGCGAGCCGGACCAACCCGGCACGCAGCTCTTAGGTGGACGCACGCACTCTGCCGGAGCAAACACGGCACGCAGCCCTGAGGTGCGGCGCGCAATCTGCACAGGTGGTGATGCGCAGCGAATCCAGGCATCCGTCCACAGGTTGGCGCACAGCCGCGCAGCTCCACGAGGTGGCTCAGAAAGCTGGCCGACGCGATGCTGAACGCCTGAAACCAGGATGCACTGATCAGCCACGTCCACCACGCACGGCTGGGCGACGGCAGGCGACCGGGGCGTTGGACAGGATGCGGAGGCCGTGAACATGGCATTACCTGTCGAAGCTCCCCAGAAGGTGTCCAAGGTCCCGCCAGCTGGAGCGCAGCCGGTGGGCGAGAGCGCGACCGGTGGGCGGCGAGAGCGCGGCCAGTAGACGAGGGCATGGCCGGTGCGAGGGCCGGTGCGAGAGCGCGACCGGAGGGCGAGAGCGCGGCCAGTAGACGAGGGCGCGGCCGGTGGATGATGCACGCCGAGCTGATGCAGTACTGGCGGTGGGCTCGCGGGTCGTGCGCGGGTTGATCTTGGGGGTCGGTCAGCCGGGTTGGTAGGTGTCGGGGTCTATGAGGGCTATGGGTTCGAAACCGGTGGCGTTGCAGCGGTCGCAGATGATGTTGTGCCAGGTGCCGCCGCCGGCGCATTTGCTGCAGAGGCCGTCGTGCCAGGATTCGC
Organism: Kribbella sp. NPDC023972; assembly: GCF_040639075.1. Classification (NCBI taxonomy): domain Bacteria; kingdom Bacillati; phylum Actinomycetota; class Actinomycetes; order Propionibacteriales; family Kribbellaceae; genus Kribbella; species Kribbella sp. NPDC023972. The sequence continues at coordinate 439,492 of NZ_JBEZZH010000001.1, forward strand.
CGGTGAGGGATTGATGGGGTTGTGGAAAGTGGGTGTCGGGCAGGTAGCACTCGATGCCGGTGATTCCGTGCACTCGGCCGCACAGGTCTTTCCCGACGCCTCTGCGTAGGTGGCCCACTCGCAATTCTCCGAGTCTTCTGTCGTGCTGGTCCTCTTCAAAGCCGTCGGCGGCAGCGGTTCAGCTGGCTTGCATCCAGGGTTGGGTGAGGACGGACTGGGGGTCAGTGGTGGCGGAGAGGCGGAGGCTGGTCTCGACCAGGTCGTAGAAGGTCTCCACGGCGCGGACGAGGTCGTCCGCCTCGCGGGTGGTGACGGCGCGCTCCAAGCCGGCTTCGGCGGCGGCGCGCTGCGAGGCGCCGGCGGCGAAGAAAGTGGCCCACTCGCCGAACTCGGGGGCGACCTCGGCGAGCAGGACCCAGGCGTTGCGCTGGACCCGGCGGCGCGTCCCGGACCGCACCGGACGGGCGCGGACGGCGAGGACCGCGGCCGCGACGCGAAGGGCCGCGACGTGGGCGCTCGAATAGCGGATCAGGTGGTCGCTCGTCTCCCGCGCCTCGGCCAGTGCGGCTCGTGCGCGGGACAGCTCCCGGCTGGCCGCACCGGCGGCTGCCGGGGATACCGGTGAAACAGTCATCGGTCCGTCACCCTTTCCAGTTGCCAACGGCCGGAGTCCGGGTCGTGGGCGAGATCGAACAGCTCCCGCCGACCGTGCCGGCCACACCCCGCCTCCACTCGGTACACCGCACGTCGCGGCCCCCAGTCCGCATCCAGTACGCCGACCGCCGCCGGACTCTCGGCGATCCCGGCACCGGCGGGTGCCGGGGTGGCGCACCCGGCGGGAGCGAGGGCGGTCGTGCTCCCGCCGGGAGCGTGCGCGGCTACGCGGTCCGGGCGAGATCGGGGACTCGCCGATGCTGCCACGCCGTTCAGGTTGGTGCGGGGATGGCCGTCGTACGCGGCGCCCAGGCCGGCACCGATGACTCCGCGCTCCCACCAGGCGGCGGTCTCGGTCCACTGGGCCTGGACGGAGCACACGCGCCAGAGCCGGCCGCGCCAGAGGAACTGCGCTGGGGTCTCGACGCCGTCCACGACGTCCGAACGCACTTCGACGGCCTCGTCGAACTCCCACATGCTCCATCGCCTCCTGTGTACGAACTCCTCCGCCTGATCAAGGACTTGCCCCTGATCGACGGCCGGTCCCGAGGCCCGGCGGGCGGACCCGAGGTGGGGGTCGAGGACCACCTCGGTGCCCGGCCCGCCGGGACCACCGGTTTCCGATGCGGCCGCAACTCCGCACCGGAGCCGTCCAGCTGTCCGGATCACCTCTGGCCGGTCTCCCGACGAAACCAGGCCGGAGGTAATCGAACATCTGTTCGAACACGAACAGCGTATCGCCGCCCGCCGACAAACGTCAACGGGCCGTAAGCCCGGCGCGTCTCCCTGTTGCCGGTTCGCCGTCCACACTGAGGAGGAAGCCAGGAGAACGGAAGGAACCCCCATGCCGAAGTTCCGGACCCGGACAGCCGTCATCGCCGCGGCGGCGGTGGCCGTCGTGGTCACCGCGGTCGCGTTGCCGCTCTTCCAGCCGTGGCGGGTTTTCACCGACAAGGTCGTCGACGAAGCGCTGCCCGGCGCCGTTCCGATCTCCACACAGTCATCGTCGACGACGCCACCGACAGTTTCCGCGAAGCCTTCAGCCCCCGCCGCTCCGTCAACCTCCGCGGCTCCGACCCCGGCGACTCGGGTGGTCCTGCTGACCGGGAAGCTGATCGCGCACGAGCACGACACCGCAGGCACGGTCGCCGTACTCAAGCTCCCCGACGGCTCCCGCATCCTTCGCCTGGAGAACCTGGCAACCTCCGACGGCCCCGACCTCAAGGTCTGGCTCAGCGACGCACCGACCATTCCCGGCCGCAAGGGCTGGCACATCTTCGACGACGGCAAGTACCAGAACCTGGGCAACCTGAAGGGCAACCACGGCAACCAGAACTACGCCATCCCCGGCACCGTGCAGCTCGACGACTTCCGCAGCGTCACGATCTGGTGCGACCGCTTCAACGTGTCGTTCGGGGCGGCCGAGCTCAAATCCGCGTGACAGGCCGCCTAAGCTCACGAACGTGAGCAATCATCCCAACGTGCAACGCGTGGCCGAGGCGCTTCAGGCGGCCGGCGCCACCGGTGAGATCGTGATCCTGGACGAGGCGGTGCCGACCGCGGCGGCCGCGGCGGCCGAGCTCGGTTGTGAGGTCGGTGCGATCGCGAACAGCCTGATCTTCGATGGCGACGGCGCCCCCGTGCTGATCCTGACGTCTGGCGCGCACCGGGTCGACACCGCGAAGGTCGCGGCAGAGCTCGGCATCGCCAAGCTGCGCCGCGCCACCCCGGACTTCGTCAAGGAGCACACCGGCCAGTCGATCGGTGGCGTCGCACCGGTCGGTCACCAACGCCAGGTCGGCACGTACGTCGACACCGCCCTCGAGCAGTACGACGTCGTCTGGGCGGCGGCCGGGATCCCGCACTCGGTCTTCCCCACCACGTACGCCGAGCTCCTGGAGCTCACCAAGGGCACCCCGATCACCGTGAACTGACCACCATGGGAATCGCCGACTGCAGGAACCGCTGGGTCAACACCGCCCGGCGCTGACGCCAGAACGGATTCGCCCGCCGCGCCGGACCGTACCGCCGGCAGGCGACGTCCCGTACGACGGCCTCCGGCGCACCGAGCCCCGGCAGTACGTCGAGCGCCGCCCGCTTGGTGATGAGTTCACCGGTCGTCAACGTGACGTAGGCCCGGGCCACCGTCACGAGTCCCAGATCGACCCAGATGTCGGCGTACCAAGGCGTTCGCCGGGCTGTGACCGGCAACCAGAACTCGCGCAGATCGTGACGGATGAAGGCGAAGAGCTCGGCATCACCGGTTGCTGGCAGCAACGAGGCCGGCGGCGGCCCGTACAACGACCTGTTACCCAGGGTGAGCTCGCGTCGGGTCACCGGCGTCACCGGGCGGTCGAAGTACCGCCCCTGGGCGAAGGTCGGATGCCGGACCGAAGGATCCGCCAAGTCGGAAGCGACGATGTAGGAGCAGTGCAGCTTCGCGGCCAACGGCGAGGACGCGATCAGGCGACGATGAAGGTCCGCGACCTCCGGCGGTGGCGGGGACGAGACGACAGCCACGACGTCGAGGTCGCTCCGCTCCGGCTGGAAGTCGCCCAACGCCAACGAGCCGTGCAGCCAGATCGCCTCGATCTCGGCGATCTGGCGTATTGATGTGACGAAGCCGTCCAGCAACGCCTGGACGGCTGCGTCGATCACGGCGCCCAAGCTAGACGGCAGGCCGCAGGTCTACGTCGGCGGCTCGAACGTAGGCCATCCGGTGGCCGAACCAGATCTGGTAGTAGCGATCCTTGCCGATCACCTGCACGTGGTCGACCGGCGGCTGCTCGGCGAACGTGACGGCCCGGTAGTAGTCGGTCTCGATCGACGGATCGCCGACCGGGTAGGCCTGGCCCGCCCCGATCGAGTACTGCAGCGGCGTGACGACCTGGTACGGGATGCCCGCCGGGTACGCCGACTGCTCCGGGTAGGCCCGCCCGTACACCGGCACCGACGTCCTACCCGCCTTCGGCTTCACCACGAGACCGGGCTTGGCGAACGCATCCGGAGCCGACGCAGGACTCTTGAACCACGCCAGCGCACCCAGGTACCAGACACCAACCCAGTCGCCTTGGCGCTCCGCCACGACGTACTGCGAACCAGCAGCCGCCCGTGCACCGATGTCGGACACCACAGTGGTGCTGTTTGAGCCGTCAGGGCGCAGTCCGAGGTCCTTGACCAGCGGAGCCGCGTCGTCCGGCGCCTGACGCAGGTAGACGAAGTTAGTGCCCTGCGGGGTGCACGTCGTACCCGCACCGGTGCAGTTGGTCAGCACCTGCACGTTGTCGTCGAACCCAGGCTTGATGGTGACGATCGAGCCGGCCTTCACCGGGAACACGGACTTACCCCAGATCGGCGCGCCCAGCAGGTCGAAGTAGTGCTCCCAGTCCCAGTACGGTCCCGGGTCCCAGTGCATGCCGCGGACCGTGCTGGGGAGTGTGCCCGGGATCTGGTCGTGGCCGATGATGTGCGCCCGGTCGAGCGGGATGTTGTTCTTGGCGGCGAGGTAGCGCACCAGCTTGGCCGAGTTACGGTACATCGACTCGGTGTACCAGGTGGCGCCCTGTGCGGCGACCCCTTCGTGCTCGATGCCGATGCTGTGCATGTTCACGTACCAGTTGCCGGCGTGCCAGGCGACGTCCTTGGCCTTGACGTGCTGCCAGGTGTGGCCGTCGGACGAGCGCATCGTGTACTGCCAGCTCACGTACGTCGGGTCCTGCACCAGCCGCAGCGTGCCCTGCCAACTGGTCTCCGTGTCGTGAATGATGATGTAGTCGATCTTCCCGGTCTTGGGCCGGTTCGCCAGGTCGTGGTTGCCGTAGTCGCCACCACCCAGATCCTGGTACGGCGCGGGCAACCACTCACAGCCAAGGGACTCCGGGCACTCCACACCGGAATTGTCAGCGGCGACACCAGCCGGCAACGACAGCTTGCTGACCTGCGACTTGTCCGGTACGACGGCGACCGCCGGCATCACGACCTGCTGCCCGGTGTTCGTCGTACGGGCCGCACCGCGCGCCATGATCGAGTAGACGTCGTCAGCAAAAGCCGCCGCGGCCGCACGGTCCGAGGCCTCTGCGTACGACGCCACTGCGCCGTACCACTGGGCTGCGGAGGTGTCCGCGCCCACGGGAAGACCAAGCGAACGCTGGTACGACGCCAGCAGCGCAGCACCACCTTCGATGTTCGCGGCGGTGTCGTTGCGCAGGGCAACCGGATCCAGTCCGGTCAGCTCCGACGCCTTGTACAGCGTCCGCAGCGAACTGGCCTTCGCGACCTTGCGCCGGCCGGAGAGATCGACGACCGTGACCGGGTCGACAGCGGTCAAGTGCATCGGGCCGTAGCCGCCGTCGGTGCTGGACGCACCCCGGTGGTCGTCCCAACGGGTCTCGGCGTACGACACAGCCAGCAGCACGGACTCCGGTACGCCGTACTTCGCGGCGGCCGTACTGAAGGCCGAAGCGGCCGCAGCCGACGGCCCAGCGGGCGTTGAAGCGGCAGCGGGTGGACCGCCAGACGACACGCCGGTCACGGTGATGGCCAGCGCTACCGCAGCCAGTGCGGCGAGAATCTTCGGACGACGACGCATGTTGTTTCTCCTGAACCGACGGCGGGGATGCCGGTCACACAGACTGGCAGCCTGATCACTGTGAGTCGAGGCGACCCGGAAGTCAACGGTTAACCAAAACTCGCCGAAGAAGGTTCGATACTGACAACAGCAGTGGCGACAGAGGGTTACGGGAGCAGGACGATGGAAGCGTTGCCGTTGGCGTTCACGACGGGCTGGGCAAGTGGGATCAATGCCTACGCCTGCGTGCTGATTCTCGGCCTGCTCGGCCGGTTCGCCGGAGCCGACGACGTACCGGCCGCGCTGACCGGCAACGGCGTGCTGATCGCGGCGGGTGTGCTGTTCGCCTTCGAGTTCGTCGCTGACAAGATCCCGTACATCGACTCGGCCTGGGACGCGATCTCCACGGTGATCCGGCCGACCGTCGGCGCGATCATCGCCGCGCTGCTGTCCGGTGAGGCGAGCACGCTGGAGCAGGCCGTGATCGCCACCACCGGGGGTGTGGTCGCGTTGCTATCGCACGCGGTGAAGTCGAGTCTGCGGCTGGCGATCAACACCTCCCCCGAGCCGGTCACCAACATCGCCGCGTCGTCCGGTGAGGACGTCGCGGTCGCCGGTGTGGTGTCGCTGGCAGCCTTCCATCCCGAGGTCGCGCTGATCATTGCCGCCGTTCTGCTGCTGCTTGGCCTGATCGGCGTGTACGTCGCCTTCCGGTTCATCAAACGTGGTTACGCGAGGTTCAGGGCCTGGCGGGAGAAACGCGGCGACCCAGCGACTGGAGGCAGTGCGATCTGATGGCTCGAGTGATCGTCGTCGGGGCCGGCCTCGCCGGTCTCGCGAGCGCAGTCCGGTTGGCCAAGCTCGGCCACCAGGTCACCATCTGCGAGCGTGACGAGCGCCTTGGCGGAGTGCTGGGCCGAGTCGAAGCAGATGGCTTCAGCTGGGACGCGGGAGCAGCCAGTACGACGCTCCCGGCCGCTCTGCGGGACCTGTTCCGCAAAAGTGGTCGCCCGATCGAGAGCCTGGTCCAACTGGAGCCGGTGACCGAGCCGCGACGCCACATGTTCGCTGACGGCTCGGTGCTCGACCTGCCGATCGCCGACCGCGGTGAGCAACTCCAAGCCTGGAGTGACCTGGCCGGTGAGAAGGTGGCGCAGCAGTGGACCGCACTGGTCGACGGCTACGGCGACACGTGGCAGGTACTGCGCAAAACGTCGCTGGAGCCACCACTCATGGACAAGCTGCCGCTGAGCGCAGTCAGGGCGCTCAAGCCGTGGCAGTCGCTGGAGCGAGTCGCACAGCGCCAGTTGGATGACGAGAGGGCTCGTGCAGTACTGCGGCTCTACGCAGCGCAGGGTGGATCGGATGCGAAGCTCACACCCGGGTACGTCGGCGTGTGGTCCTACCTGGAGCGAACCTTCGGCCGCTGGACGATAGAAGGCGGTTTCGGCGCGCTGGCGGATGCTCTGGCGCAACGGGCAAGTGAGCGGAAGGTCAACGTCCGGACTGGGGCAGAGGTGGTCGCTGTCACCACGTCTGACGGCAGTGTGACCGGCGTACGGCTGGCCGATGGGACTGAGCTCGCTGCGGACATCGTGGTGAGCGACATCGACCCACGTGAGCTCTACGGGCAGCTGGTGGATGACCCGGCGGCCAAGAAGGTGCGCAAGCAGGTCCAGGCGACACACCAGGCCCAGGCGGCGTACGTCGTACACCTCGGGCTGCGGGAGCCGTTGCCGAGCCTGCCGTTCGAGACTGTCCTGCACGGTACGCCGACAGTCGTCATACGAGTCGGCGGTCAGGCACCGGGTGGGCATCAAGCGTGGTCTGTGCTGGTGCACGGCTACCCGACGGACGACGTACTGGACCTCCTGGTGGCGCGTGGATTGCATGTTCGGGACAAGGTGGTGTCGCGGCAGACGTCGCCGTCCTGGTGGGCAGGGGTGGCGTGGGAGGGGTACCGAACCGCCCGTCGGCGTGCCGCCAACGTCTCCCCCGTCAAGGGGCTGTACTGCGTGGGTGCGGGCGCTCACCCGGGTTCCGGCGTACCGGCGACGACTCTGGGTGCGGCCATCGTGGCTGACGCGGTCGGGAAAGCCTGAGACCGGGTGGGGTTCGGTCAACCGGCGCACGTAGGATTGATTGTTCATGTGTTCCATGTCGGGATGGGTGCCCGGCAGTAGAGAGGACCTCGGTGGATCAATCCCCCACGTCGGCCGATCACGAGAACGTCGAGCGCGCTGAGCTGGCGGCTGAGCAGCAACACGTCGACCGGGTGTACGAGCGGGTCGCGGAGGCGGCCCGCTCAGCGTCCCGGATCGCGGTCGAAGGCCACCAGCGCGGACAGGCTCAGAACGTCGGCCGGGTCCGCGAGGAGGAGCAGACCGGTCTGTACGAGCGGGACGTGCTGGTGTTCGCGGCGGCCCGGCGGATCGCCGAGCTGGACGCCGAGCACGAGGGTCTCGTCTTCGGCCGGCTCGACTCCGACCGCGGCGACGACCAGCCGACCGCTGACAACGCCGCGGACCTGGAGAAGCTGTACGTCGGCCGGATCGGCGTCCGCGACGCGGAGTACGAACCACTGGTGATCGACTGGCGCGCGCCGGCCGCTGAGCCGTTCTATCGCGCCACCTCGACCGACCGGCTGAAGGTCGTCCGCCGCAGGGTGCTGCGCAACAAGGGCCCGCGCATCATCGGGCTCGAGGACGACCTGCTGGCGCCGGAGCGAGCGCCCGAGGACCTGCCGGTGATGGGTGAGGGCGCGCTGATGGCGTCCCTGTCCCGGGCCCGCGGTCACACGATGCGCGACATCGTCGCCACCATCCAGGCCGAGCAGGACAAGGCGATCCGGGCGCCCGCCCGCGGTGTCACCGTCATCGGCGGTGGCCCTGGTACTGGCAAGACCGTGGTCGCCCTGCACCGCGCGGCGTACCTGCTCTACAGCGACCGCAGGCGGTTCGAGCGTGGCGGCGTACTGGTCGTCGGGCCGTCCGCCGCGTTCATGGCCTACATCGAGCGAGTGCTGCCGAGCCTGGGCGAGAACACGGTGTCCCTGCGGGCTGTGGGCGAGCTGGTGGACGGTGTCAAGGCCACTGCGGTCGACGAGGCGGAGGTTGCCGCCATAAAGGGCTCACTGCGGATGCGCGGCGTACTGTCGCGTGCTGCCCGCGACCGCGTGCCCAACGCGCCCACCACGCTCCGCGTCTTCCTCGGTGGCGCGACCGTCGAGCTGGATGCGAACCAGCTGGACAACGTACGACGGAACGCGTTGCGCCGGACGCCCCGCAACAGGGCCGGAGCTGAAGCCCGCAAGGGTCTGGTGGCCGCGCTGTGGCAGCGGTTCCCAGATGACCTGCGCAACGGTGTGTACGGCGACCGTGAGGCGTTCGGCGACCAGGTGACCGAGACATCTGCGTTCCGGACGTTCTTCAGCCAGTGGTGGCCCGTTCTGACGCCGGAGGCGGTGCTGCGCTGGCTCGGTGACCCACGGCGGTTGCAGCGGTGGGCCCGCAACGACCTGAGTCCCGCAGAGATCGACACGCTCGCTGCAGCCATTCGCGGCACGGATGACTTCACCATTGCCGACGTTGCCCTGCTGGACGAGCTTGACACCGTGCTGGGACGCGCACCGCTCGCCGAGGTCAAGGACGAGGAGTTCGACTGGCTGGAGGGTCTGTCCGACGGCGTCAACGAAGTGCTGACCACGTCGGAGCGTCGGGCCCGGGCTGTCGCTGCCAGAGACGCAGAGGAGCCGGAGGAGTACGCGCACGTCCTGGTCGACGAGGCGCAGGACCTCTCCCCCATGCAGTGGCGGATGGTGACCCGCCGCGGTCCGCAGGCGAGCTGGACGATCGTCGGTGACCCGGCGCAGAGCTCGTGGCCGGACCCGGACGAGGCCCGCGCGGCGATGGACTCGATGCTGTCGCACCTGCAGCGGCACAGCTTCCGGCTGTCCACCAACTACCGGAACTCGGCCGAGATCTACTCGTTCGCCGGTGAGGTGATCCGTCGGTCCCTGCCCGGTGCGGACCTGCCGGACGCGGTACGTCGTACCGGCGTCGAGCCCGAGCACCGGGTTGTCGACGCCGGCAAGATCGCCGAGGCCGCTGGCGACACCGCGGTCGAGCTGCTCCAGCTGGTCGAGGGCACCGTCGGCGTGATCGTGCCGCCGAAGCTGCGACCAGCCGTCGACACGGTGCTGGCCGAGCTGGGCGACCCGCGCGTGGTCGCCGTGAGCCCGCTGGAGTCGAAGGGTCTCGAGTACGACGCGGTCGTGGTCGTCGAGCCGGACCGGATCGTCAGCGACACGCTAGGCGGCGTACGAGCCCTGTACGTCGTCCTGACCCGCGCGACTCAACGCCTCGTCACCGTCAACAGCACCACGGACTGGCTGCCTTAGCCGCGAGGTACGACGTACGAGACGAGATCGGCATCGTCGGCCGAGAGGTCGGACCAGCGGCAGGTGAGGTGGAGGACGGCCAGGCCGCTGGTCGGGTACTTCTGGGTGAGCTCGACGCGTTCCGGGCTGGTGCCGTCGAGGGCCAGCTCGTCGGCCAGCCACGGTAGGCCGGGGGCGTGGCCGACCAGGATCACCGTGCGGGCCTCGGCCGGTGCTTCGCGGATGACGTCGAGCAGCTCGTCGCTGTCGGCGTTGTAGATGCGGCGGTCGTACCAGATGTCGGTCGCGGTCGCGCCGGCCTCGGCGGCGTACTGCCAGGTCTCGCGGGTGCGCTGCGACGGCGAGCACAGGACCAGGTCCGCGTCGATGCCGTGGGCAACGAGGTAGCGACCGGCCGCACTCGCGTCGGCCCGGCCGCGGTCGGCCAGCGGGCGCTCCAGGTCGGGCATCGACTCGGGCGGGACCGCTTTCGCGTGCCGGAGCAGCACGAGGGTGCGGTCGATCAGCAGATCCGACGGGTCAGCCATCCGCACAGGATACGACCGGCAGCCGGGGTCAGGACACGACGGACGAGCGAAGGTTGAGGAACACCTGACGGGTCGCGGTGGATCTGTTCAGAGTGATGAAGTGAATACCGGGCGCACCGCCCGCGAGCAACCGCTCGCACAGCTCGGTCGCGATCTCGATACCCACCGCGCGCACCGCGCCGGGGTCGTCCTCGACCGCGAGCAGCCGGTCCGTCACCGACGTCGGCAGCGCCATCCCGGTCAGCTCCGCCATCCGCTGGATCTGCTTGATGTTGGTGACCGGCATGACGCCCGGCAGCACCGGGATGTCGCAGCCCAGCGCGGCCGCGCGCTCCACCAGCCGGAAGTAGTCGTCCGCACCGAAGAACATCTGAGTGATCGCGTAGTCGGCACCAGCGGCGGCCTTCGCCGCGAGCACCTGCGCGTCGGCCTCCAGCGACGTCGCCTCCGGATGCTTGTCCGGGAACGCCGCCACCCCGACGCAGAAGTCGCCGAGCGACTTGATCAGCTCGACCAGCTCGACCGCGTGGTTCAGGCCTTCCGGATGCGCGACCCAGGGCTGGTTCGGACCGCCCGGCGGGTCGCCGCGCAGCGCGAGCATGTTCCGTACGCCGGCGCCGGCGTACGCACCGATCACCGACCGTAGCTCGTCGCGCGAGTGGGAGACACAGGTGAGGTGGCCGAGCGGCGTGAGCGAGGTGTCCTGGGCGACCCGTTCGGTGACCCGGATGGTGCCGTCCCGGGTGGTGCCGCCGGCGCCGTACGTGATCGAGACGAAGGTCGGCCGCAGCTGCTCGATCTCCCGGATCGACCGCCACAGCACCTCCTCGGCCTCGGGCGTCTTCGGCGGGAAGAACTCGAACGAGAAGGAGCGGTCCCCGGCGGACAGCAGCTCGCGGATCGTCGGCCTACCGCCGGGCCGCGTCGAGGGAAGACCGTTCGCCATGGCGACAGGTTACCCGCGGTGTCCATCACGGCGCTGCCACCGACTACGCTCCGAGACGTGTATGGCGATGTGGACATCCCGGCCGAGGTACAGCGTGCGCTGACCGGTTTCCTCGACCTGCAGCAGCAGCGGCTGGCGGCGATCGGGCCGGAGCTGACCGAGCAGGTGCAGGCCGCGCGGGACGCGACCAGCGGCGGCAAGCGGCTGCGGCCGTCCTTCTGCTACTGGGGCTTCCGGGCCGCGGGCGGCGATCCGGCGCAGCCGATCCTGACCGCCGCGGCCAGTCTGGAGATGCTGCACGTCAGCGCCCTGGTGCACGACGACGTGATGGATTCCTCCGACGTACGCCGAGGTGCTCCCGCCGCTCATCGTCGCTTCGAGGCGTTGCAACGGGCCCGGTCGGAGGCCTCCGGGGTCGGCGGCGACCCGGTCGGTTTCGGTATCGGCGCGGCCATCCTGCTCGGCGATCTGTGCCTGATCTGGGCGGACGAGATCCTGCACACGTCCGGTTTCGACGCGGCCGCACTCGCCCGGGCGGCGCGGTTCTTCGACGCCGTCCGGGTCGAGGTGACAGCCGGGCAGTACCTGGACCTGGTCGCGCAGGCGAGTGGCGTGTCCGACATGGACCAGGCTTTGCGCGTTCTGCGGTACAAGTCGGCGACGTACACGGTCGAGCGGCCGTTGCACATCGGCGCGGCGTTGGCCGGCGGCGATCGGCGGTTGCTCGAGGCCTTGTCGGCGTACGGCCTGCCGGTGGGTGAGGCGTTCCAGCTGCGCGACGACCTGCTCGGGGTGTTCGGCGATCCGGCGCTGACCGGGAAGCCGGCCGGTGACGACCTGCGCGAGGGCAAGCGGACGGTGCTGGTCGCCTACGCGGTCGACCACGCGTCGGAGGTGCAGCTGGCCGAGTTCGACCGGCTGTTCGGACGGCCGGACCTGGACGACGACGAGATCCAGTTGCTGCGCGAGATCCTGCAGGACTCGCGGGCGGTGCAGGCCTGCGAGGACCTCATCACCGAGCGGACCGAGGACGCCCTCGACGCCCTGGACCGCGCTCCCCTCGCCGACGGCACGGCCCGCAAAGCCCTGGCCGACCTGGCCATCGCCGCCACCTCGCGCTTGCTGTGACCCGTCCGCGCCACTGATCCCACACCCGCGAGTGAAGCCACCGTGCGACAGTCCGTGCACGCGAGTGAAGCCACCGTGCGTCAACTCCGTCGAGTGTGGCGACCTTGCGGCCGGCAATCGCTTGCCGGGCGCCCACTTCTTTCACTCGATCCCCGCTCCGCCCGAGGGGCGGGGTCAGGGGGTGGTCATTAGGTTGATAAGGCGGAGGAGCTCGGCAGTCGGGGCCAGGTCGCCGATGATGATGACCTTCAGTACGGCGCGATCCTCGTCGTACACGGTCTCGACCCGGAGGCGGCCGACTCCGGGTTGATTGAGCGCGCCCATCACGTGGGTGCTGATCCGGTCCGCACCGGTCCGGTCGATCGCGTCGATGTGCACGATGCTGGACGCCTCGACGTGCCGGGACCGTTCGTCCGCCTCGAGCGCGGCGGCACTGGTCCCGGTGAACGCCTCGAGGTCCTCGCGGGCGATCCGGTACTGCTTCCCGATCCGGACGGCCTTCAGCCGGCCGTCGCGCACGTAGTTCCGGATCGTCCGGACATGCAGGCCGAGCCGGCTCGCCACCTGCTCGACCGAGTACAGCTCCTGAGGCATCCGCTTCCTTCGTCGTCGTGGGACTCCAGGCTAAGGCAGGTTCCTTAGAATTCCCTATATTTAGCAAGATAGGGGTTGTTTAAGGTATTTTCGATGCCATGATTGAGGAACTTGGAGGCATCCGGGTGTTCGTGAGCGACAGCCGCCTGGGGGACGACCGGGACGCCGTACAGCTCATCGCGACGGCGCACTACGAGCACCAGGCCGAGTGGGTCGCCTTGACGGCGGAGGGGTTGGGCGAGGAGTTCTTCGAGTTGCGGACCGGCCGGGCGGGAGCGATCGCGCAGAAGTTCGTGGACTACCGGATGGGCCTGGCCGTGGTGGGTGACATCTCGGACAAGCTGGCCGAGAGCAAGCCGCTGCGGGACTGGGTCCGGGAGAGCAACCGAGGACGGTCGGTGTGGATCGTGGAGGAGCTATCCGTACTGGCCGAGCGGCTGGGCGCGTGATCAGCACCGGGAGCTAGCCCCGGCCGCGGTCACAGCACAGGCTGCGAGCCGAGCAGGTCCGGCGTCTCGGCACCGGGGCGCTCCTGGATGAGAACCCGGAGCTGACCGGATGCCGTCGTGTCCTCGGTGAAGATCTGCAGTGCGACATCGACGGTGTCGTGGTCGTGCTCGAGCAGATGGTGGAGACCGGTCCAGAGCACGATCTCGGGTTCGCCGGTGGAGCGGTCGCTCAGCGAATCGGCGAGTGCGTCCCAGTTGCGCCCGAACCACCGCGGCAGGTCGAAGGCAGTCGCGCAGAGGTCCAGGAACCCGGCCTTGTCGTGGATCTCGTGTGTGTCCAGGAGGACGAAGTCCCAGCCCGCCCCGGCGACGTCGCGTCGTACTTGGTCTGCGGTCGCGTCGGACTGCCAGCGGTAGACGCCGGGCCGCAGGCCGTTGGACAGCAGCGTGCGCAGGTCAGTCATCCGTCGGTCCCCCCGTCCGCCGCGATCCGGCGGAACGATTTGTAGTGATCGTCGGTGTAATAACGCTCACCACCCTTCCCGGTCACGATCCGCCGGGCGCCGCGATCCTTCTCCTCCGGCGTCTTCACGGTGTACTCGCGGTAGTACCCACGGTCCTGCCTCGGCAGGATCTTCTCGAAGTTGCCGAACCCGGCCCCGTCCCGGCTGTACGGGAACGGCCCACCCTGATCGATCAGCTTCAGCGTGTCCTGCGCCTCGGCCGGCAGGTCCGCCACCGCGACGATGGTCAGGCCGCTCTCCGGATCAGTGCTGCTCGACTTGGCGGCACTGCAGCCGAACAGCGAGGCAGCCAGCGTGATCACCAGCATCGCGACCACGACGGCGGCGACGATCCGGGCTGCCTTCGGGTTGTTGATCACCCGGCCCCCCGCAACCGCCGGCTGAACTCCGCGGCCGCGGCACCGGGGTCGTCCGCGTCGGTGATCGCGCGTACGACGACCACGCGAGTGGCACCTGCTTCGAGGACCTGGTCGAGTCGGCCGAGATCGATACCACCGATCGCGAACCACGGCTTCGGCTGCTGACGGCTGGCGGCGTACGCAACAAGCTCGAGCCCGGCGGGCTGGCGGCCCGGCTTGGTCGGCGTCTCCCAGGTCGGCCCGACGCAGAAGTAGTCGGAGCCCTGCTCGGCAACGGCTGCGTTCACCTGACTGAACGTGTGGGTGGAGCGGCCGATGATCAGGTCCGGACCGGTGATGGCCCGGGCGGCCTGCACCGGCAGGTCACGCTGACCCAGGTGCAGTACGTCGGCTCCGGCGGTGAAGGCGATGTCCGCACGGTCGTTGACGGCCAGCAGCTTGCCGTGCCGCTTGCACGCGGCCGCGAAGACCTCCAGGGCGGCCAGCTCGTCGGCAGCCTCCATGTCCTTCTGACGGAGCTGCACGATGTCCACGCCACCGCCGAGGGCGGCGTCCAGGAACTGTTCGAGGTCGCCCTGCTTCTCGCGGGCGTCCGTGCACAGGTAGAGGCGTGCGTCCTGCAAGCGGTCGGTGTGCTCGGTGTGCTCAATCACACCACACAGCCTGCCATGTACGCGCCGTCGTAGTGTGGTGGCATGCCTGTGCTCATTGCCGCGCTGCCGCGCGGCGGGTCATGGGGCTTTGACTCCCGGCCTTCCCTCGTCGCTCCGGTCGCTGCGCTCCCTCCGCTCCTCAGTCCAGGCCGGGAGGCCCCATGACCGGGTTCACATCCGATGTGGTGGTGGTCGGGGCCGGGCTCATTGGTCTTGCCACCGCCTGGCGGCTGGCTGCAGACGGTATCCAGGTGACGGTATGTGACCCGACACCCGGCACCCAGACCTCCGCCGTCGCCGCCGGGATGCTGGCACCGGTCACCGAGGTCGAGTACGGCGAAGACGACTTGCTCGCCCTCAACCTCGCGAGTGTCGCCGCGTGGCCTTCGTTCGCCGCCGAACTGGAAAGCACCACAGGTCTCTCAGCCGGTCTGCACCAGACAGGGACCCTGTCGGTCGCGTACGACGTCGACGACGCAGCAGCACTCCGGAGATTGGCGGACTACCAACGACGCCTCGGCCTCGAGGTCGAGGAACTGTCCGGCCGCGACGCCCGCAAACGCGAGCCGATGCTGGCCGCCGGCGTCTCCGGTGGCGTGTGGGTCCCCGGCGACCACTCAGTCGACAACAGGCAGGCAGTGGCCGCACTCCTCCGCGCAGTAGAAGTCTCCGGTGTCACCCTGCTGCGTGAGCGCGTGTCGCGCGTCCTCACCTCAGGTGCGACGGCTGTCGGCGTACAACTGGACAACGGGGACACCGTGCATGCGGGGCATGTCGTTGTGGCGGCGGGGCCTTGGTCTGGGCAATTGGACGGGGTACCGCAGGAGCTGCGGCCGCCTGTGCGTCCCGTGAAGGGCGAAGTACTGCGGCTGCGGGTGCCTGAGGCTTATCGGCCTGCACTGACTCACACCGTACGTGCGACCGCGCGAGGCTTCTCTGTCTACCTGGTGCCGCGGCCAGGTGGTGAGCTCGTAGTGGGTGCCACCAGCACTGAGCTCGGCTATGACACCCGGGTGCTCGCAGGTGGCGTGTTCTCGTTGCTGCGGGACGCCCGGATGGTGCTGCCGATCACGGATGAGCTCGAGTTGGTGGAAGCGATCGCCGGGCTGCGACCTGCGACACCGGACAACGCGCCAGTGCTGGGACCGTCCGGTCTCGATGGGTTGCTCTGGGCAACGGGTCACTACCGCAACGGCGTACTGCTCACGCCGATCACCGCGCAGCTCATCGCCGACACTGTGCGCACCGGCGTCGTACCCGAGCTGGCAAAGCCGTTCCTCGGGAGCAGGTTCGCGACCGGTCGGTTGCTCTGAGCACTCATCGCTTGTGAACTACACGCATGTAGTTCAGCCTTGAATTGTAAACATTGGATTACAGGCGTAACAAGCACCCCATTGGCCCCTGTTGTCACATGAGTATCGCACTTACGGTCAAGTGACGCTCACACGGGGAGATGGAACCATGCGCAACGTCGTACGTGTTCTGAGCGGCATAGCCGTGCCGTTGCTGACCGCAGGCGTGATCACCGCCGGTTCACCGGGCTTCGGCTCGTACACGGTGAAGGACGGTGACACCCTCAGCCACATCGCGAGCCGCTACGGCACCACGGTGAAGAACCTGGTCGTCCTCAACAAACTGCCCGGCAACGGCAACGCAATCTACGCCGGCGCGGTGCTGAAGGTGCCAGGGAGCGCCGGGAAGCAGGCGAGCACCAAGCGCTCCCAGCTCGGCCGGGTCACCTATATCGTCAAACCGGGTGACACGGTCTCCGAGATCGCCAAGCGCTTCAAGTGCTCCCAGGCGAACCTGCTGGCCGCGAACGGCCTGCGCGCCGGCGACCACATCTACGCCGGGAAGCCGCTGCAGGTCCCGGTCAAGCTCCGGCCGAAGGCCAAGGCACCGGTCAAGAAGAACAACAGCTTCGCCGGCCGCACCTACGCGGACCACATCGTCGCCAGGGCCGACCGCAACCGGGCGATCCTGAAGAGCCGCAAGCTGCCGACCAGGGCCCAGATGCGCAACCTGATCGTCAGCACCTCCAAGCGGTACGGCGTCGACCCGGAGCTCGCGCTCGCGGTGAGCTGGCAGGAGTCGGGGTGGAAGCAGCGGGTGGTCTCTCCGGCGAACGCAATCGGTGCGATGCAGGTGATCCCGTCGACCGGCCAGTTCGCCTCGTCCATCGTGGGGCGGAAGCTGGACCTGCTCCGGCCGCAGGACAACGTCACTGCCGGAGTGGTGCTGCTGGACCGGCTGACCGGCGCGGCCCGGCTGGACATCGCCGTCGCGGGGTACTACCAGGGCCTGGGCGGGGTGACGCGGAACGGGATGTACCCGGACACGAAGCTGTACGTGAAGAACGTGCTCCGGATCAAGGCGCAGCTGGAGCGGGGCTGGGACCCATTACGGTGAGGTAGCACGTTTGCGGTGAGCCTGGCGCGGTCATGCTGGGGCCTTATCTACACTCTCTGAGCAGGACGGCTTCGAGAGGCGGCTCACCGCAAGTGACGGACGACGTGGACACGCAGGTCAGCGACCGCCTCGTCGGGCGAGTGCTCGACGGACGGTACCGCGTGGGCGCGCGCGTCGCGAAGGGCGGGATGGCCACCGTCTACAAAGCCCTCGACATGCGGCTGGACCGGGTGGTCGCGCTCAAGGTGATGCACGACGGGCTCGGTGACGACGCCCAGTTCGCCCGCCGGTTCGTGGCCGAGGCCCGGGCCGCCGCCCGGCTCTCGCACCCGAACGTGGTCGCCGTCTTCGACCAGGGTGACGACGACGGCACGCTGTTCCTGGCGATGGAGTACGTTCCTGGCCGCACGCTCCGGGACGTGATCCGGGAGCAGGCGCCGCTCTCCCCCGCTCGCGCGCTCGACCTGCTGGCGCCGATCCTGTCCGCGCTCTCCGCGGCACACGACGCCGGGATCGTGCACCGCGACATCAAGCCGGAGAACGTGCTGATCTCCGACAACGGCGTGGTGAAGGTCGCGGACTTCGGTCTGGCCCGCGCGGTCAGCGCGACCGGCAACACCGCGACGCAGGGCCTCCTCATGGGCACGGTGTCCTATCTGGCGCCTGAGCTCGTCACGGACGGTAGCGCGGATGCCCGGTCGGACGTGTACTCCTCAGGCATCCTGCTGTACGAGATGCTCACCGGGAACAAGCCACACTCCGGTGACACCCCGATCCAGGTCGCGTACGCGCATGTCCACGCCGACGTACCGGCGCCGTCGTTGGAGCAGCCGAGCATCCCGCCGTACGTCGATGCGCTCGTGCAGCGCGCGACTGCGCGTGACCGGGATCTGCGGCCGGCCGACGCGCGGGTGCTGAGCCGCCAGGTTCACCGGGTCCGCAGTGCGCTGGAGGAAGGGCTGCCGGACGACCCGGACCTGACCGGCGACCTGACTGTGCCGATCCAGCAGATCCGCCAGGACAGCGGGTATGACGACGGCTACACGCGCGGCGGCCTGGACGACAACGGTCAGGTCCTGCGGCACGACACGATCGTCGTACCGGTGGAGAACGGACGGCCCACCGGCGCGCCGCGGCGAGTCCAGGCGCCGCCGCAGCGCAAGGGCCGCGGGCTCATCGCACTGATCGCGATCCTGGCCGCCGCGATCGGCATCGGTACGGCGGCCTGGTACTACGGCATCCACCGCTACACCACCACGCCGAGTCTGGTGAGGATGGTGCCGGCGGCGGCCGCGGCTGAGGCCGAGAAGGCCGGGCTGCGGACCACCCTGGCGAACCAGGACTTCTCCGAGGACGTGCCGAGGGGTGAGGTCATGGCGACCGACCCCGCCGCCGGGGACCGGATCCGCAAGAACGGTGAGGTCGGTCTCACCGTCTCCAAGGGCCCGGAACGGTACCGGGTGCCACAGCTCGCCGGGCTGGAACTCGACGCGGCGAAGCGGGCGCTGGACCCGATCAAGCTCATCACCGGGCAGATCAACGAGCAGTACAGCGAGACCGTGCCGGCCGGCCGGGTGATCGCGTTCAGCCCGAAGTTCGACTCGGTGGTGAAACCGGGGACGGCGGTCAACCTCGCGATCAGCAAGGGCAGGAAGCCGATCGCGGTACCCGACACCACCGGGAAGTCCTACCGGGACGCGAGAGGGGAACTGCGCAAACTCGGCTTCGTGGTCGGGCGCACCGACCAGTACGACGAGAAGGTCGCCGAGGGCAAGGTGATCAGCCAGAACCCGAACAGCGGCACCCTGTTCGCCAAGGACAAGGTCCAGCTGGTGGTGTCGAAGGGCCCACCGCTGGTGGAGATCCCGAACGTCAAGCGCAAGAACCTCGCCGACGCGCAGAAGATCCTCACCGAGGCGGGCTTCACGGTGAAGGTGGAGAAGGCGCCGTTCAACCTCGGGCTCAACATCGTCGCCGCGCAGAACCCAGGGGCCGGCAAGTTGGCCAAACCCGGTAGCCAGGTCGTCATCACGGTGCTCTGACCCGTTTTGGCGCCCGGTGGTGGCGTCTGATGAGATGTGCCGCGTGAATCACCCGCGTCTGGCCGTCTTTGCCCTGCTCGCGGTCGCGGCGGCGTGGGGATCCACGTTCTTCCTGACCAAGGACCTGCTCACCAGGATGGACGTCGCCGACTACCTGGCGTTGCGTTTTCTGATCGCCTCGATCGCGCTGGTCCTGGTCCATCCGCCGGCGATCGGCCGGCTGAGCCGCCTGGACCGCGGCCGTGCCGTTGCCCTCGGCATCACCTACGGCATCGCCCAGCTGGTCCAGACCGAGGGCCTGCGGCACACGTCGGCGAGTGTCTCCGGTTTCGTCACCGGCATGTACGTCGTGTTCACCCCGCTGCTGGCCGCGGTCATCCTGCGGCACAAGATCGGCCGCTGGGCCTGGGTCGCCGTGCTCCTTGCCACCGTCGGCCTCGGCGTACTGTCGCTGCGCGGTCTGAGCCTGGGCACCGGGGAGCTGCTCACCCTCGCCTCGGCCGGCCTGTACGCGTTGCACATCATCGGTCTCGGCGCCTGGTCCACCCCGTCGAACGCGTTCGGTCTGTCCGCACTGCAGATGATCGTGATCACCTGCGTGTGCGGTATCGGCGCTCTGCCCGGGGGCTTCGCCGTACCGGGAACAACCGGTGACTGGGTCAGCGTCTTCTACATGGCGCTCGTCGCCGGGGCGCTGGCATTGATCGTCCAGACGTGGGCGCAGGCTCATCTCAACCCGACCCGCGCGGCGATCGCGATGACCATGGAACCGGTGTTCGCGTCGTCGTTCGCCGTACTGTTCGGCTCGGAGAGCGTGACCTGGCGGATGCTGGTAGGTGGTGCCCTGGTGCTGTCCGCCATGTACCTGGTGGAACTCGCACCGCGACGCAAGTTCGAGGCCGAAGTGCAGCATCTGGCTCAGTAGTTCCAGGACATAGGGGGAACGATGCGGGACGACAGTGCGCGGCGGGTCCGGTGGTACCCGGCCGTCGTCATCGCTGTCGTGCTGGCGTTCCTGGCCGCGGGGACAGCGCACAACCTCGTACGCAACCCGCAACCCTTGCTGGTCGCGGACGGCATACCGGGCCGGACGGCATCCGCGCAGGCCGCCGGCGACGGCCGGTACGCCGACATGATGCAGGACGCGATCGCCGACCTCGATGCCCTCACGCTTCCGAGCGGCGCGACCTTGGCCGGCTGGGACGGTCCGTGGCGGTTCGTCTGGCCGCGGGACGCGTCGTTCGTGGCAGCGGCGTACTGCTCGATCGGCCGGTCCGCGGACGCCGGACGCGTGCTGGATTTCCTGGACCGCATCAGGCCTTCCACCGGTCGCTGGGAAGCGCGGTACTCGGACACCGGCGAGCCGATCCGGGACGGCCGCGAAGCACAGCTGGACGGATCAGGATGGGTGCTGTGGGCAACCTGGTTCTGCCAGGCCGGCGGCGCCCACTGGGAGCTGGTCCGGGAGTCCGCGGACCAGATCGTGACCGAGCTCGGACCGAACGGCCTGCCCGGTCCGTCAGCGGACTACTGGGAACGTCCGGAGGCCGAGCTGACCCTCGGCACCGTCGCCCCGTTGCTCACCGGCCTCCGCTCCGCGGTCGGGATCGCCACCAATCTCCAGCACGACGCCGAGGCGGCGCGCTGGAACGAAGCGCTGGAAAAGTTGTCCACGGCAACGGATCGGCACTTTGGTCCGGAGTATCCGAGGACCCGGGCGCGAGCGGTCGGCTTCCTGGAGCCGGGGCTCGAACCGATCGGCCTGGGCGGCGGCGCGGATGCGATCGTGACCGTTCTCGGTCCGCCGTTCGCACCGGCTCGCGCCGAGGTCGACCACGCGATCGACCGGGCGCGCGCCGTACTCACGCAGCCCAATGGCGGTGTCACACCTGGCGAGGAGTGGCGTACCGACGGCGTCGCCTGGACGCCGGAGACGGCGTTGTTCGCGTTGAGCGCCGCGGCCCGGGGAGATCGTGCGACCGCCGGTGAACTGCTGACCTGGCTGGACCACTACCGCACCAGCACCGGCGCACTGCCGGAGAAGGTCAATCGCAACCTCCAGCCGGCCGGCGAGGCTCCACTCGGCTGGACCTCAGCCCTGGTCGTCCTCGCCGGCGCCGCACTCGACAAGCCGTTGCCGATTCCCTAGCAGAGCTCCATCGCGTCGTGCGTCGGCACGTCCGGTCTCGACGTACTCGTCTTCACCGAATAGAAGAAGGCGGTCGAGGCGATGTCGTCCTGCAGCGGGAGGTAGCGCCCACCGGACCGCCAGCCGAGGGCCTGGACGTCGACGCGCAGCTTCTCCTTGAACCGGATCGGGTCGGGCAGGTGGAAGCGGTACATGCCGAATCGTTGCTGGCTCGCGTACTGCCCGTCCGGCCGGAGCACCTGCGGCATGCCGAGGTACAGCGTACTGAACTCGGTGTAGCCGCCGAGGTGGGGGACGTCGAAATTCCACGCTCCGCCGAAGTAGTCCTCGGTACCGGTACCGCAGATGGTCGGGAACTCGTCGTCACCGTCGAGGTAGAACTTCACCTCGCCCTCACCCCACCAACCACTGCTGTTGACACCCCAGGCGAGGTACGTGCCGACGTAGTGCCCCGGACCCTCCACACCGTCGAGCAGAGTGTGCACGGTCTTGGCCGGCAACGGGTTGCTCCGCCGCCACTGCGCATGCAGGTACGCCGTGTTGTCGGGTACGGCACCCAGCCAGTAGTCGACCTGGAAGTACACGATCACCGGCTCGTCGTGGGTGTTCTCCAGCGTCAGCGTCGCCTGCGACTGGAACGGCATCTCCCAGTAACTGTTGAAACCGCCGTTCGGGTTCACCGCAACCGGCAGCGAGTTGACCTGGGCGAACTTGCCCCAACCGGAGCAGAAGAAGTCGCCCACCGGTGTCTCGATCGCGGGCGCCTCGTCGCCGTCCCAGTGCGCCCGCAGCACCAGCCGCCGCCAGTTGTCGACGTGCGTGGTGAGCCAGATGTGCGTGATGCAGCCCTGACCGGCGATGTCCGCCAGGGTCGCGGTCGCCCCCGCGCCGATCTCGATTGACGGCGACACCTTCCAGCCCTGGCCGAGCTCCCGGGCCGCGTGCGCCCCGGTCCCCTCGGTCGACCGGCCACCCTGACCGGGCTCACCGGTGGGGTTCTCCGCACTGATGGAACGCGTCTCGACATCGACGATCGCGCTGATTCCGGACAGCTTCCCAAGAGTCATACCCGCGACCTTAGGTCGCCGCCGGGTCGTGAGAAATCGATTGCCCAGGACCTGGACTCAGCACGGTTGAGCACTTTCGAGGCGGATCCATGCACGAGCCGTGCACACGGTCGTGGCTAGCAGGAGCGGACTTCGGCTTCCAGGCCGTTGGTGAAGGTGATGCAGGCGCGGGGGCGGCCCTGGTTGGGCTTGGGGCGGACGATCAGCGGGAAGGCTTCGGAGCCGCGGATCTCGTCTCTGGGCCCGGTCAGGAGCGAGCCGACGGCGCCACCGCGCGCCTCGGTGGCGGCCCGGACGTCCTCAACGGTCACGACGCTGCGGGCCTCCTTCACCGCCGCGTTCTCGGCATCGGTGGCGACCGCCAGCGCGAAGTCGATCTCCGGCGGTTTCGACCACGTCGTCTGCGAGACCGGGAAGACGAGCCCGAACATGAGCAGGCCGATCGCCGTGATGATCTGACGGAGGCGACGAGTCTGGTCGGTGGCGAGCAGCGCCGCACAGCAGAGTGCGAGGAACAGGGTGAGACCGCGCAGGATCCAGTGCCGGTCGAGCCGGCTGTCCACCGCCAGGGCCGCGACGAGCGCGATCACGACGCAGAGGACGGCGGCGGCGAGCGCCCGGATCCGGGGAGACACGGAATGCATGGCGCAGACGATAGACGGACAGCCGTTCATCGCAGCGCAGTGCCCGCTCGGCGCGCGACGCGCCGGTCAGGATCGTGGGCCGACGACGGTCCTGGCAGATTCGGTCAGGTCGTGTCTGGTGGTCCCGCCGCGGTAGGCGGGCAACAACCAGACCTGAGTCCCACCGCCTCCGAGGGATTGGATCGACCGTGGACCCCACCGACATCGAAACGCCTGGTTCGTGGAGCATCTCGCGGCGTCGAGCGCTGCAACTGACCGGAGGTGTGGCGGCGGCCGGCGCCGTCCACACCGCATCACCGGCGACCGCCGCCCCTGACGCCCCGGCGCAAGCCGTCCTGACCGAAGCCACCAACCAGGCCGTCCTGACCGAGGGCACCAACGTCATGGTTGCCGTCTCGCCCGACGGGAAGTGGCTCGCCTTCGACCTGGTCACCGCGATCTGGGTGACTCCAGCGGCCGGTGGCGTGTCCCGGCGGCTGACCGACGATCTGCAGGACGCGACCCGGCCGCGCTGGTCCCCGGACGGCCGCCGGATCGTGTTCCAGTCGTACCGCGACGGCAACTTCCACCTCTGGTCGATCAACGCCGACGGTTCCGGCCTTCGCCAGCTGACCACCGGCCGGTACGACCACCGCGAACCGCACTACACCCCCGACGGCCGGTACGTCGTCTTCTCCTCCGACCGCGGCGGCAACGGCAGCTACGGCATCCACCGCCTCGAGCTCAGCACCGGTACGATCGTCGCCCTCACCGACGACGCGACCGAAGAGGCCGAGCCGGCCGTCTCCACCGACGGCACCAAGATCGCCTTCACCGTCGACGCCGCGGCCATCGTCGAGCTCAACCTCGCGACCGGCGAACGCAAGACTCTCGTCCCGGCCCAGGCCGGCAGCACTGTCTACGGTCCGGCCTACTCCCCCACTGGTCAACTCGCCTACGTCCGGCTCGCCGGACCGGTCTGCGATCTGGTGGTCGACAATCAGAAGGTCACCAGCGGCAAGGACGTCTTCGCCGTCCCGCCGTCCTGGGGATCCGAGCTCTACTACACCGCCGACGGGCACGTCATGCGTCATCAGGTCGGCGGTGCGCACACCGTCGTACCGTTCACCGCGACGGTGCCGGTGACGTCGAAGCGGCCCCGGCCGAAGGCGCCGGATCTCACCTCGACCGCCCGGCGTCCGGTGCTCGGGATCGCAGGCCCGGCGGTGTCTCCGGACGGACGGTGGGTCGCGTTCCGGGCCCTGAACGCATTGTGGCTGGCGGCAACGAGTGGCCGAGGGCAACCACGGAAGCTGGTTGCCGACGGCTACTTCAACTCCGATCCCGACTTCTCCCCGGACGGGACGAAGGTGCTGTACGCCAGCGATCGGGACGGGACCGCCGATCTCTGGCTGCACGACCTGACGACCGGCGCTGACACCAAGCTCTCTTCGTTGCCCGGGGCACAGACCGCGCCGCGGTTCTCCCCGGACGGCAAGCAGGTCGCGTACCAGGACCAGGACGGCATCGCCTGGGTCCTCGACCTCGCGTCGGGTCAGGTCCGGCAGCTGACACCGACGCTGTTCCAGCCCGGCCGGGTGAGCTGGTCGCGGGACGGGAGGACGATCGTGCTCGCCGCGGTCAAGCCGTTCTCCAAGCGGTTCCGCGAAGGCACCAGCCGGCTCCTGTACGTCGACCTCGAGACCGCACCGGCCACCACCGCGCTGGAGTACGTCGAACCGATGCCGTTCCGATCGCTCGCCACCCGCGGCGACGACGGCCCGATCTTCTCCCCCGACGGCAAGTGGCTCGCGTTCGTCGTCGAGAGCCTGCTGTACGTCGCTCCCGTCGACAAGCGCGGCCGCTTCACCGGCGAGCCACGAGCCGTCACCGACGAGGTGACCGATTCCCCGGTCTGGCAGGACAGCAACACCCTGCTCTACCTGAACAACGGCCGGCTCCGGCGCACCAACCTCACCGGCTCCCGGCCCCAGACGATCAAGCTCGACCTGCACTGGCGCCGGGCGACCGTGAACCAGCACGTCACGATCCACGCCGGCGCCCTGTGGGACGGGCGCGCGACCACGCTGCGCCGCGACGTGGATGTCGTACTGGATGGTTCGCGGATAGCCGCCGTACGACCGCACCAAGGCTCGGCGGACGTCGACGCCAAGGACCTGACCGTCATGCCGGGTCTGATCGATGCGCACAACCACTGGCATCTGCGCGGCCGGGCCTGGGGCGCTCGGCAGGGCAACCTGTGGTTGTCATACGGGATCACGACCACCCGGTCGCCCGGCGATCCGGTCTACCAGATGCAGGAGACGCGAGAGGCACTCGCGCACGGGTCGCTGCTCGGGCCGCGGTACTTCGCGACCGGTGAGGCGATCGACGGGTCCCGGGTCTACTACAACTTCATGCGGCCGACGCTGTCGCTGCGGCAACTAGGTCTGGAGCTCGACCGGGTCGAAGGGCTCGCCTACGACCTCGTGAAGACGTACGTGCGGTTGCCGATCGAGTATCAGCGGCGCGCGATCGCCGCCGTACATCGCCTTGGGTTGCAGCTGTCGTCGCACTACCTCTACCCGGCCGAGCACCTGGGCATGGACGGGATGGAGCACACCGGCGCGACCAACCGGCTCGGCTACTCACACACAGTCAGCCGGCTCGGCCGTGCGTACGCCGATGTCGTGACGCTGTTCACCAAGGCCGGACTGTCCGTCACGCCGACGCTCTTCAACTCGACGATGGCACATGTCGACGACCCGTCGTTGCTGACCGACCGGCGAACGACCACGCTCTTCCCGTCCTGGGAGTACGCCGCTCTGCAGAGCGAGGTGAACACCGCGGCCGGACCAGCGGGGGTGACGACGCGGGAGCTTCTCCGTGGCAACGTCGACATGGTGCTGCGGATCCATCGCGGCGGCGGCCTGGTCATCTCCGGCACCGACACCCCGCTGGACAACATCGCGATCTCGCTGCACGCGAACCTGCGCTCGATGGTGGCCGGCGGCTTCACGCCGTACGAGGCGCTCACGACGGCGACGCGCAACCCGGCGAAGTGGCTCAACCTGGAGGACAAGCTCGGCGTGATCAAGCCCGGCGCCCAGGCCGACCTGTCGTTCGTGACCGGCGACCCGCTCGGCGACATCCGGGCCGCGGCCGCGGTCGACCGGGTGATGATCGCGGGCAAGCTGCACACGATCGACGATCTGCTCACGCCGTACGCCGGCAGCGCGCGTACGACGGCCGCCCTGCAGGCGCCGGCCGATGCGCCGAGGCCACTCAGCCGGGAGCAGGCGCACGCACACGACAGCGCCTACTGGTGGCACGAGCCCGAATGGCTGCACCGGGCGTGCTGCGAAGGCTGACCCCTCCCTTACGTCCGAAGAACTGGCGAGAGGTCCCGCCAGTTCTTCGGACGTCAGCGGCTCAGAAGGGGAGCTTGGGCTGCGGTGGTGCGTGGGTCGGGTCGACGCCGTCGAACAGGCTGCTGACCGACTCACCGTCGTGGATGCGCTTGATCGCCTCGGCGAACAGGGTGGACACCGAGCTGACCTGGAGCTCGGGGAAGCCGGCCGGCCGGGGCACGGTGTCGGTGCTGATCACCTCGGTCACCGATGGGTGCGACCGGAGCCGCTGCACCGCCGGACCGGCGAACAGGCCGTGGGTGCAGGCCACCGCGGCCTGCGTGCAGCCGCGGTCCTTGAGCCGGTCCAGCAGCTCGATGATCGAGCCGCCGGTGGCGATCTCGTCGTCGAGGATGATCGCCCGCTTGCCGGACACGTCGCCGACGATCGCGTCGATCACCACGCGGTCGTCGGCCAGCCGCTGCTTGCTGCCGGCCGCCACCGGCAGCCCGAGCAGCCGGGCGAACTGGGTCGCGGTCTTCGCGTTGCCCAGGTCCGGGCTGACCACGACCGTGTCGGACAGGTCGTGGCCGCGGAAGTGGTCGGCCAGGACGCCGATCGCGGTCAGGTGGTCGACCGGGACGGAGAAGAAACCGTGCACCTGCGGCGCGTGCAGGGCCATCGTCAGCACCCGGTCGACGCCGGCCGCGACCAGCAGGTCGGCGACGAGGCGGCCGCCGATCGAGATCCGGGAGGCGTCCTTCTTGTCGGACCGGGCGTAGGCGTAGTGCGGCATCACCGCGGTGATCTGCGCCGCCGAGGCGCCCCGGGCGGCGTCGATCATCAGCAGCAGCTCCATCAGGTGCTCCTGCGTCGGCGGCACCAGCGGCTGGACGATGTAGACGTCGCGCTGCCGGCAGTTGACCTGGAGCTGCACCTGCAGGCAGTCGTTGCTGAACCGATGGATCTCGACCGGTGAGAGCGCCACACCGAGATCGGCACAGATCCGCTCCGCCAAGCCTCTGTGGGCACTTCCGCTGAACACGACGATCTCTCGCACGGATCTCCCCGAACACGCTGCCGACCCCGACACTCGCACCCTATCTCGCCGGGCGAAAGACTCGTGCCGGCGGCCGTGGACAGCTCAGGTGCTGAGCAGGCGGCCGAGCGTGTGCGCGGCGCGTCGGCAGTCGTCGGTCGAGGCGTCCAGGTGAGTGACGACCCGCAACTGGGTCGGTCCGACGCCGCCGACGAGCACACCGGCCGCGCGAGCGGCTTCCACCACCTCAGGCACTGACTTGCCGGTCGCGGCAAGGTCGGCGACGACGATGTTGGTCTCAACCTGGTCCGGCTTGACCGAGCCGGGTGCGACGTCGGCCAGCACCTCGGCGATCAGCCGCGCGTTCGCGTGATCCTCGGCCAGCCGCTCGACGTTGTGCTCCAGCGCGTACAGCCCGGCAGCGGCCAGGACGCCGACCTGACGCCAGCCCGCGCCGAGTCGCTTTCGCCACACCCGCGCTTCCCGAATCAGCTCGGTCGACCCGACCAGCACCGAGCCGACCGGCGCGCCGAGCCCCTTCGACAGACACACGCTCGCGGCCGCGGCCCGGGACGCGTACGACGCCATCGACACGCCCGACGCCACGGACGCGTTCCACAGCCGCGCGCCGTCGAGATGGAGCCGCAAGCCATGGGCGTCGAGTTCGTCGGCCAGTGCGTCGTACGCGTGCTGGATCGAGCCGCCGCCGAAGTTGTGGGTGTTCTCGACCGAGACGGCCGCGGTCGGCACGAAATACGGGCCGAGGTCCGGGGCGATCAGCGCGCGAATCTGCTCGAGGTCGATCTGGCCCGCGGCAGCGCTCCAAGTGCGGGTGGTCACTCCGCTCAGCGCCGCGTGTGCACCCAGCTCGGCCCGGGCGATGTGCGCGCTCGCCTCGCAGAGCACCTCGGAGCCGGGCGGCACAAGTGCCCGGACGCCGAGGATGTTCGCGAGCGAGCCGGTGACCGTGAACAACCCGGCCTCGTGACCGAGCAGGCCGGCCACGGTCTCCTCGAGCCGGTTGACCGTCGGATCCTCGCCGTACACGTCGTCACCGACCGGCGCCGACGTCATCGCCGCCAGCATCCCGGCCGACGGCCGGGTGACAGTGTCGGACCGCAGGTCGATCACGCAGCGCCCCCGGTCAGGCCTGGGCGCCGCGGAGCCGCTCGGCGACCAGGAAGGCGAGCTCGAGCGACTGGTGCCGGTTCAGCCGCGGGTCGCAGGCGGTTTCGTAGCGGTTGACCAGGTCTTCCGCGACCAGCTCCTCACCGCCGCCCAGGCACTCGGTCACGTCTTCGCCGGTCAGCTCGATGTGCATACCGCCCGGCCAGGTCCCGACCTGCTCATGCGCGTCGAAGAAGCCCTGCACCTCGTGCATGACGTCCTCGAAGTTGCGGGTCTTGTAGCCGTTCGGCGTCTCGAAGGTGTTGCCGTGCATCGGGTCGCACACCCACGCGATCGGCGAACCGTGGTCGCGGACCGCCTCCAGCAGCGGCGGCAGCGCCTCGCGGATCTTGCCCGCGCCCATCCGCGTGATGAAGGTCAGCCGGCCCTCGATGCCCTTCGGGTTCAGCTTGTCGATCAGCGCCCGGATGTAGTCCGGCGTCGTGGTCGGGCCGATCTTCACCCCGAGCGGGTTGCTCAGCGAGGCCAGGAACTCGACGTGCGCGCCGTCCAGCTGGCGGGTCCGCTCCCCCACCCAGAGCAGGTGGCCGGAGACGTCGTACGGCTGCTCGGTCCGGGAGTCGATCCGGGTCAGCGCGTGCTCGTACTCCAGGATCAGCGCCTCGTGCGAGGCGTAGAAGTCGACCGTGTGGAACTCCTCCGAGTTCGCCCCGCAGGCCCGCATGAAGGCGAGCGCGCGCTCGATCTCGGAGGCGAGCCGCTCGTACTTCTGCCCGACCGGGGACGACTTCACGAAGTCGGTGTTCCAGGCGTGCACCTGGTGCAGGTCGGCGTACCCACCGGTGGTGAACGCGCGGGTCAGGTTGAGCGTCGCGGCGGCCGCGTTGTAGACGCCGCGCAGCCGCTGCGGGTCCGGGATCCGCGCCTCGGGGGTGAACTCCAGCCCGTTGACGGCGTCACCGCGGTACGACGGCAGCGTGACACCGTTGCGCGTCTCCTCACCGGAGCTGCGCGGCTTGGCGTACTGACCGGCGATCCGGCCCACCTTCACCACCGGCACGCTCGCGGCGTACTGGAGGACGACGGCCATCTGCAGCAGCACCCGCAGCTTGGCCCGGATGTTCTCCGCGGTGACCCCGTCGAAGGTCTCCGCGCAGTCCCCGCCCTGGAGGATGAACGCCTCGCCGCGCGCGACCTCGCCGATCTTCGTGGTCAGGTCGTCGCACTCACCGGCGAACACCAGCGGCGGCAACTTCCGCAGGTCGGCGATCACCTGGTCCAGCGGCGCGGACTCCGGCCACTCGGGCTGCTGCAGCGGCTTCAGCGCCCGCAGCTCATCCAGGCTCGGAACTCCGGGCACTTCCCCCGCACTCAACATCGCGAATTGCATGCGGCCAGCCTAAGCCAGCCCGCCACATCCCCACTCCCCCGTCTCACCCCACCCCGAAACCGGGTTCGGGGAGATTCCTCATCCGTTTCGGGCGCACGACTCTCCCCATACCAGCTGTCCACAGGTGACGCGTGGGTGGGGAGAGGGAGGGCAGGAGGGGGCATCTTCTCTGGTGGAGGACGAAGGGAGAGGACTTGACCGGGTCGTTCGTGGAGTTACGGAGGAAACAGCTGGGGGCGTTCAGCCGGGCTCAGGCGATTGCGCATGGGATCACCGACAAGGTGCTCCAGGGCCGCTGCCGAGCTGGGCGGATTCAACGGGTGTACGACGGCGTGTACGTCGACTTCACCGGTCCATTGCCGTGGGAGACCAGGGTATGGGCCGCTTGGCTCGCGTACGGGCCGGAGGCCGCCCTGACCGGCGTGACCGCGCTGCGTTGGTACGGCGTGGACGGCACCTGGAGGGACGACCTCATCCACCTGGCGCTGCCCCAGTCGCGCCGCGTTGTGCGTCGTACGGGAGTCGTCGTCAGCCGCCATCGCGACCTGCCGGCCCGGCTCCACAGCGCCCGCGAACCGGCGACGGTGCGCCTTGAAGTGGCCGTCCTCGTCACTGCTAGCGCCGAGCCGGGTGTGTCCCGGCAGGCTGCAGTCCTGCTCGACGCGTGCCGCCAACGCCGTACGACGCCCGAGCGCCTGCTCATGGAACTCGGCTCACTCCCCAAACTGCCCAATCGCCGACAGCTGAGCAGGGTCCTGCTGGACGCGGCGGATGGCGTCCAGTCCTTCCTCGAACAGGTCTATCGACGACGAGTCGAGCAACCACACCGCCTGCCCGCTGCCGAGCGGCAGATTCGGGTGGTGGCGGCCGAGGGACCGCGGAACGTGATCTACCGAGACATCGAGTACTCGCCGTACGGGCTTATTGTCGAGGTCGACGGCCGGGCGGGGCACTTCGACACGTTGTCGCGATGGCGCGACATGAGTCGTGACAATCTCGCTGCGACAAGCGGCAAACTCACCTTGCGGTTCGGCTACCAGTTGCTCAGCGAGCCGTGCACGGCCGCCGCCCAAGTCGCCGCCGTTCTCCGCCTTCGAGGCTGGCCAGGTTCCGCCCACCCCTGCTCCGGCACGTGCCCCGTGGCGTCCGTCAGCGAGCCGGTTCGGGGAGTTTCTTCGCCCATTAGGGGCGCATGATTCTCCCCAAACGAATCGGGTCAGGTGAGGGCACCGGGGTCTGGGGGTACGTCGACGGCGTGGGCGCGGAGCAGGGACAGGGGGATGGTGTCCAGAGAGCGGGCATGCGTGGACGCCAGTACGACGGGAGCCGCTGCGCTGTCCTGGTACGCCTGGAGCCAGCGGACCGCCACGACGCACCAGCGATCCCCCGGCTTCAGCCCGGGGAACCTCAGCTCGGGCCGCGGGGTGACCAGGTCGTTCCCGACCGACACCTGATGAGCCAGGAACTCCGCCGTCATCACCGCGCACACCGTGTGGCTGCCGAGATCCTCCGGGCCGCTCGTGCAGCACCCGTCCCGGTAGAACCCGGTGACCGGATCGGTCCCGCACTCCTCCAACGCTTCGCCGAGCACGTTCAGGTCGCCGTCCATGCGACCATCCTCACACCGGCGGTTCGCCGAAACGCCTCAGCTGGCCTTGGTGTCGCCCAGGCGGAGATGCTCGTCCACCGACTCGCCGGCCTTGATCAGCTCCTTGGCCTTCTCGGCGTACATGTCGACGTACTCCTGGCCGGACAGCTCCATCAGCGCGTACATGATCTCGTCGGTCACCGAGCGCAGCACGAACCGGTCCCGCTCCATCCCCTCGTAGCGGGAGAAGTCCAGCGGTTTGCCGAACGCGACGCCCGGGCGGACCAGCCGCGGCAGCCGGCGGCCCTTCTCCCGGTAGAACCACTGCGGCCAGAGCTTGCCCGGCGGCTGCAGCTTCTCGGTGTCGATCATCGCGACCGGGATGACCGGCACGCCGGCCACGATCGCCATCCGGGCGACGCCGGTCTTGCCCTTGTACAGCCGGCCGTCGGGTGAGCGGGTGCCCTCGGGGTAGATCCCGAACAACTCGCCCTTCTTCAGGATCTCCAGCCCGGTGTTGAGCGCGGCCAGCGAGGCGCGCCCACCGGACCGGTCGATCGGGATCTGGCCGACGGACCGGAAGAAGGTCGCGACCAGCTTGCCCTTCAGCCCGGGCGCGGTGAAGTACTCCGACTTCGCCGGGAAGACGATCTGCCGCGGTACGGCGACCGGCAGGAAGATCGAGTCACTGAACGCGAGGTGGTTGCTCACCAGCAGCGCGGGGCCCGTGGTCGGGATGTTCTCCACTCCGGTGACCTTCGGGCGGAAGAGCAACTTCACCAACGGTCCGACGAAGAACCGCCTGAGGAACAGGTACAGCATCGCCCTACCTCCGTCACTCGTCCACAACGCCACTCACCGGGTCCAGATCCGGCACTGCTCACAATGCACCAGTGTCCGCCGGTAGCGACGGTCGCGACAGCTCTGGCGCCCACCGTCGGCAGGACATTACGTTCCAGCTTCCTCCTCAGGCAATGTCACGGCCAGGAATGCGGGCGTTGCACACCGTGTTGTCACCTGGATGCAGACTGGTTGCAGCCTAGATGCGACCATTGGCCTGCGGCTTGGGCCCGTCTGGGCCCGACCGTCTGTGAGGACCGCGACCGGCGAGGAGTCGACCGTGCCAGTGCAAGGCCATGCGGAGGACTTCCGCAGCCCGGGATCCGGGCAGAACGCCGCCGTCGGGGTCCTGCTCAGCCACGGCTTCACCGGTTCGCCGAAGTCGATGCGCCCGTTCGCCGAGCACCTGGCCGCGGAGGGGTACGGCGTCGCCGTACCGCGGCTGCCCGGGCACGGCACGAGCTGGCCGGAGATGAACAAGACCGCCTGGCCGGACTGGTACGCCGTACTCGACAACGAGCTGGAGCGGTTGCGCAAGGAGCACGACCAGGTGTTCCTGGCCGGGCTGTCGATGGGCGGCTGCCTGGTGCTGCGGCTGGCCGAGCAGTACGGCACCGAGATTTCCGGTCTGATCCTGATCAATCCGTCGGTGCGGACCGACGACAAGCGGCTGGCGCTGTTGCCGGTGCTGTCGCGGCTGGTGCCGTCGTTCCCGGGGATCTCGAACGACATCAAGAAGCCGGGTGTCGACGAAGGCGCCTACGACCGGATGCCGCTGCGGGCGCTGCACTCGTTGTCGCAGCTGTGGCAGCTCACCCGGGACGACCTGGCGAAGGTCACACAGCCGGTGCTGATGTTCCGCAGTACTGTCGATCACGTGGTGGAACCGAGCTCGGGGCGGACTGTGCTGGCCTCGATCTCGTCCCGCGACGTGACCGAGACCCTGCTCGAGGACAGCTATCACGTGGCAACTCTGGACAACGACGCACCCCGCATCTTCGCGGACTCCGCGGCCTTCATCCGGCGGCTGAGCACGATCGGAGAGCAGGGCGCCGATGCGTGACAACGGCCTGACCGCCACCGAGTACACCTCCCTGGGCGGCATCGACCCCCTGATCGCCGAGCCGGTCCTCACCGCCCTGGCCGAGGCCGGCATCGCGGCGTACTGCGCGAGTTCCGGTGAGTCTGCGACTGACGCAGGTGAGAGCGCCGGCGTGGCCGAGCCGGCGGACCACTCTGGCGCCGCCTCCGGCTCCGCGCATGCGGCGGAGCCCACCGCTGGTGACGCGAGCGGTGGCTCGGCGGGCGGGCGCGCCGCCGAGGCGTCGGCCAAGGCCGAGCAGCCGGAGGCTGATGACGAAGTTGCCGGTGACGACACCTCCGCCCCGACAGTGGCTGATGCGGGCGGAGCGGCTGAGACGAGCGGGGCGGCCGAGCCGGCGGCGAAGGCCGATGCGGCCCCGGCGAAGGCCGAGGCTCGGCCTCGTGTCCCGTCGGGCTTCGACGAGATCTTTGTGGACAGCGGGGCGGTGGAGCGGGCTCGGCCGGTGATCGCGCGGAGCACCGAGGACGCGGAGTGGAAGTCGCTGGTCGAGCAGTTCAACGCACCGTCCGCGCCCGGGCACGACGGCGGTGCGACGCCGGTGCCGCGATGGCCGGCCAGTGAGGACGTCGACGACAAGTACGAGCCGCTGATCGACGTACCGGCCGGACTGGACGCCGAGGACAGCAGGGACGACGAGGAAGAGGCCAAGCCGGCCAGGAAGCGGGACGACCCGCACGACCACTTCGTCCCGCCGGAGCCGCCGCGCGGCCCGAAGCTGGACTGGATCAGCCGGATCGCCTGGCTCGGCCTGATCGGCGGTCCGCTGCTGCTGATCGCCGCGGCCGTGCTCGACTTCGGCACCGGCCGGATCACCACGATCGCGGTGGTCGGCTTCATCGCCGGCTTCCTGACCCTGGTGATCCGGATGAACGACCGGCTGCCGCCGGGTGACAGCGGGGACGACGGCGCGGTCGTCTGATCGCCGCACCGGCAACTGGTGAAGCATTTGTCACACCGGAACGCTAGAGTGCGGATCGTCGGACAATCCGACGAACTCCGAGGAGGTATCCGTGCAGGTCACCGAGACCGTCGAGATCACCGGCCACCTGATGGATTCCGGGCTGCTGTCCCGGGTCCTGGACGACATCCGCGGGTACGGCGGTGAGTACACGCTGGACAAGTTCGACCTCGGCTACGACAAGGACGACCCGTCCACGGTCCGGATGACGGTCGGCGCGGAGGACGAGGAGGCGCTGCAGCGGCTGCTGATGCGGATCCAGACCAAGGGCGCGAACCTGGTCAATCCCGGTACGCCGGAGATCACCGAGGTGACCCAGGACGGGGTGTTCCCGGACGGGTTCTACTCGACCACCAACCTGCCCACCAGCGTCCGGCTCGGCGGGCACTGGGTCGTCGTACAGAACCCGGAGATGGACTGCGGGCTGCTGGTCGAAGGCGAGACCGTGCGGACGATCCCGATGTCCGAGGTGAAGGCCGGGATGCGGATCATCACCAGCGCCCAGGGCGTCAAGGTCACTCCCCCGATGGTTGTGCACACCGAGGAGGGGTTCGGCTTCATGGAGTCGGACGTCTCCAGCGAGAAACCGCAGCGGGTGCTGGTCAAGCAGGTCGCGGACGGCATGCGGGAGGCGAAGGCGAACGGCCAGAAGGTGCTCTGGGTCGGCGGCCCGGGCATCGTCCACACCGGCGCCGCTCCGGCCATGGTGGCACTTGTCGAGGCCGGCTTCGTCGATGTCCTGTTCGCCGGGAACGCGCTGGCCACGCACGACATCGAGTCCTCGCTCTACGGTACGTCGCTCGGCGTCGACCTGGCCCGGGGCCGGGGTGTGGAGCACGGCCACGAGCACCACATCCGGGCGATCAACACGATCCGCAAGGCCGGCTCGATCGCGGCCGCGGTCGAGCAGGGGGTGCTCACCTCCGGGGTGATGCACGCGCTGGTGAAGAAGGGCAAGAAGTTCGTGCTGGTCGGGTCGGTGCGCGACGACGGACCGCTGCCGGACGTCTACACCGACGTCCTCGAAGGCCAGCGGGCGATGCGGGCCGAGCTGCCCGGTGTCGGCTACTGCCTGATGGCCGCCACCATGCTCCACTCCGTTGCCACTGGCAACATTCTGCCGGCATCCATCCCGCTGACCTGTGTCGACATCAACCCGGCCACAGTCACCAAGCTGGCCGACCGCGGCTCGTCCCAGGCCCGCGGCATCGTCACCGACGTCGGCCTGTTCGTCGAGCACCTCGCCCGCGAACTGTCACCGTCGTACGCCGACAACAAATGAGTCAGAGCTCCGCGCTACGAGTGGGCGGCGACGCTGTCGGCCGCCCACGTGACGTCCGCAGAGCTCAGTAGCCGCGCGGCCCCTGGGTGCTCGACCGTCCGCCGCCCTGCCGCGCGTCGCCCCACGTCTTCGCGCTGTCCTCGGCTTGCACCCGCCGCGGGCTGCCGGCCGGCGCCAGCGGGTCACGCGACCTCTCCGCATCGACGCTCGGACCGTGCCGAACAGTGTGCTCCAGCCTTTCAGCGAACGCGATGGTGGAATTGATCTCGTCGTCGCGGCTGTAACGCCCCGTCGTCCGGGTTCCGGTGGCGGGCTGGTCGTGCCGGACAACCACCGCGGATTGGTAGGTCTTCTTCGGATCGATGTAGGCGGAGGTCTTGTCCGGTGTCACCAGCAGGTTCTCGTACTCGAGGGACGAACTGCGGCCGACGACGTGGAGGTACCCATCGTCGTACCTCTTGTCCTCATAGAAGCTGCTGTTGTTGCCGGTTCGGTACCCGTCCGCATGACCGGGTGCCTGCGCGCAGGTGGCTCGCACGGCATCGATGAGCTCCTGGCCGGTGATCGGCCGGTCGAACGTGACTTTGTGCTTGGCAACCGAGTCGGTCAGGTCGATCACGTCACTCCTTCGGCAGGGTTCCTGAGCGGCCGATCGTAACGACCGTCGAGGCCATCGCGGCGGTTCGGGTCACAGCGGTCTGGAGGCGGACAGGGCAGGATGTGTACATGACGGAACTCGTGCACCTGGACGTGGCCGGCGGCGTGGCGACGGTGACGTTGGATTCGCCGCAGAACAAGAACGCGTTGTCGCAGCAGTTGACCGGGGAGTTGCTGGAGCGGCTGGAGGAGGCCGGTGCCGACGATGCGGTACGGGTGATCGTGATTCGCTCGGCGCTGGACGTGTTCTGCTCGGGTGCCGACCTGTCGGAGGCGACCACGGTCGGCATGGGGGTCGGCGCCCAGCGGATGGTCGACGTCCAGCGGGCCATCGTGGCCAACCCGAAACCGGTCGTCGCGCGCGTCGCCGGGCCGGTGCGGGCCGGTGGGATCGGGATCGTCGCTGCGGCCGACATCAGTGTCGCGGCCTCGGGTTCGACCTTCGCCCTCACCGAGGTGCGCCTCGGTCTGGCGGCGGCGACCATCTCGCTGACCGTCATTCCCCGGCTCACCGACCGCGCCGCGTCGTACACCTTCCTCACCGGCAACGGGTTCGACGGGCTGGAGGCGGCTCGCTTCGGGCTGGTCACCCTCACCGTTCCCGACGACGACCTGGACGCCGCGGTCGCGACGGTCCTGGAGTCACTGCTGAAGGGCGCTCCGCAGGGCCTGCGGGAGACCAAGAAGCTGCTCAACCGCGAGCTTCTCGCCGATATCGATGCCCGTGGCAAGGATCTCGCCGAGCTGTCCGCCGGGTTGTTCGGCTCCCCCGCCGCCCAGGAGGCAATGCTCGCGTTCCTGAACCGCCGGAAGGCCTAGCTCAGCTCAAGCCTGTGCAGGGCTCCTGCGGTCAGGGTGACCGGGATGCGCTGGTCGCCGTACCGGATGATCCGTTGCTGGTCGCGGCTCGCGGTGAGGACGGCGCCGACGCCCGACGGCGACCAGGCGAGGTCGACGGTCACTCCGCCGCGTGCCCGCAGTCCGGTCACCCGGCCGGTCGTCCACGCTGCCGGTACGGCGGGCAGCAGCTCGATCTCGCCGGTGTGGCTCTGCAGCAGCATCTCGGCGATTCCGGCTGTCGCGCCGAAGTTGCCGTCGATCTGGAACGGCGGGTGGGCGCAGAACAGGTTGGGGTAGACGCCGGCGCCGCTGCCGACGTAGTCCGTGCCGGTGTCGTCGGCCGGCGTCAGGAACGCCCGGACCAGCCGGTGCGCGCCTGCCGCGTCGCGCAACCGGGCCCGGAGGTTGATCTTCCAGGCCAGCGACCAGCCGGTGGCCTGGTCACCACGCAGGTCGAGCGTGCGCGCGGCGGCTGCCGCCAGGGCCGGGGTGCCGTCCGGAGTGATCGCGTCGCCGGGGTGGAGACCGACCAGATGCGACATGTGCCGGTGGTGCGGATCCTCCTCGGGCAGGTCGGCGGCCCACTCCTGCAGTTGCCCGCGGCCACCGATCGACGGATCAGGGATGCGCTTGCGGGCCGCGGCGAACTGCTCGACCAACGGATCGGTCAGCTCGAGCTCCTCGGCGGCGAGCTCGCAGCGGTGGAACAGGTCCGAGATCAGCGCGAGGTCCATCGTCGACGAGACCGTCACCGAGGCGGGTTCTCCGTCGGCGGCCAGGTAGGTGTTCTCCGGTGACGTCGACGGCGACGTACCCAGACTGCCGTCCGGCAGCTCGACCAGCCAGTCGAGGCAGAACTCGGCCGCTCCCCGCAGGATCGGCCAGGCCCGTTCCAGGAACCCCCGGTCGCCGCCGAACGCGTAGTGATCCCACAAGTGCCGGACCAGCCAGGCACCGCCCATCGGCCAGTTGGACCACCGCGGGTCGCCCTCGACCGGCAGAGTCCAGCACCAGGCGTCGGCGTTGTGGTGTGCGGTCCAGCCGCCACATCCGTACCGCTCCTTCGCCGTGCGACGACCTGCCTCGGCGAGATGCCCGAGGAAGTCGAGCAGTGGTTCGTGGCACTCCGGCAGGCTCGTCGTCTCCGCCGGCCAGTAGTTCATCTCGGTGTTGATGTTGACCGTGTAGTTCGAGCTCCACGGCGGCTGGAGGATGTCGTTCCAGATGCCCTGCAGGTTCGTCGGCAGCCCGCCGGGGCGCGAGCTCGCGATCATCAGGTAGCGCCCGTAGTTGAACACCAGCGCCGCAAGGGACGGGTCCTCCGCCGCGACGGCCCGAGTCAGTCGTACGTCTGTCGGTACGTCGGACTCGTCGCCAGGTCCCTCCAGTTCGAGTGACGATCGGCGGAACAGTTCCTGGTGGTCCGCGGTGTGCTCGGCGACGAGTTCGTCGTACGCGCGATCGAGGGCGGCGGCGACCTTCTCCTCGGCCTGGGCGAAGCATTCGCCGGCGGTTCGGGTCGGTGGTGTCGACGGGCCGTCGTACCCGGTGGCGGTGGAGAGGATCAGGGTGATCTCGGTGGCCCGGGTGATGGTGAGGCCGGCCTCGGTCGCGGTCTGTTCACCGTCGCTCCGGGCGCCGAGTGCGATGGCTGCTGCCATGCCGCGGTCCGCTCCGTCGGAGTAGCGGACGGGTTCGGCTACGCCGCGGTGCTGGGGCGAGACGTCGGCAGGGGCCTGCAGGAGGAGGCCGAGTCCGTCCGGTGCCGGTTCGGATCGCAGCTGGGAGGTCAGGCGTGCGGTGAGAGCGATCGGTTGCGAAGCCGTCAGCCGCAGTACGAGGACGCCGGCCGGAGCGCTCACGAACACCTGCTGGCGAACGGCAACGCCGCCGAGCTCGTACGACGCTTCGGCCGTCGCCGCATCGAGGTCGAGGGTCCGCCGGTACTGCGTTGCATCGCCGGCGGTCGGCGTATCGCCTGCGATCCGGAGATCGAGCAGCAGGTCACCAAGCGGCAGGTACGCCTGCGAGTGGCCGGCCTGGAAGCCGCGGACCAACTCGTGCGCGCGACGGATGTCACCGGCCGCCAACGCTGCTCGCACGTCCTCGACCGCCTCCGGGCCGGTAACACCCAGCGGCGCGGACAACAGGCGTGCGGTCTCCGGGCTGCCCGACCAGCAGGTCTCGTCGTTCAGCGCGATCCGATCCGTGCCGACCCCGCCGAAGCACATCGCCCCGATCCGGCCGTTCCCCAACGGCAGCGCCTCCACCCACGCACCAGCCGGCCGGTCGTAGGACAACCGCTGAGCCCTCATGCACCCCTCACCCGCAACAGATCCGACGAATCCCCGGGATCCTAGCCAAGGCCCGACCTCTCAGCTAGATCACCACCGGAAACATCCGACCACCCAGAAACTCGTCCCGTGAGTTCGATGAGCATCGGGAGGTGGTCGGAGGCGGCGGCCAGGTCTTGGGGGCTGGCGGGGGTGGGCAGGATGCGGCCAGTGAGGGATGGGGTGAGGTGGGCGCCGTCGATGCGCTTGTGGGGGTTGGTGGAGCTGAAGGTCGGGCCGGCGTCGGCGCCGAGATCGACTAGGCCTTCTTCGGCGAGGCGTTTCCAGACCGGGCCGTCGGGCTCTTCGTTCAGGTCGCCGACCAGGAGGTACGGCGTACCGAAGGAACGGCAACCGCGGAGGACCTGCTCGAGTTCGTGCTGCCGGCCGCGGATGTGCAGGCCGAGGTGACAGACCACAAGGGCCAGCGTGGCGGTGCCGAGGGTGACGCGGCCGCCGACCGCGCCGCCGGGGAGCTGGGTCGCGATCAGGCGGAGCCGACGGCGCAGGAACGGGCGCCAGATCCGCCAGTGCAGCGGTTCGGCCAGTTCGGTGCCGTCGGCAACCAGAATCGCGTTCCGGGCCGAACCGATGACGTACGTCATCCCGAAGCTCGCGGCCATCGCCCGGCGTTTGCGCCTGGTGCCCCACCAGGTCGGCGCCTCCTGCACGAGCATCACGTCCGGCGCGCACGCCTTCACCACCCGCGCCAGTGCGGCCCTGTCGTCACCCGACCGGTGCACGTTGTACGACAGCACCCGCAGCACCGTGGTCCGCCCGAGGTCACCCGTCGTGCCTGATCCCGGGTCGGGATCCAGACTCATGCCTCGGTGTCGCCGTTCAGCTCGGCCTTGAGTTCGCCCGGTCGTTCGGAGTAGTGCAGGTCGGCGTCCGGGGCCGCCGCGCGCATCCCGGTACGGCGACCGGCCGACTTGCGAGCGGCTCGTTCGAGGCGGGTCGAGCGGTTGCGGGCGACCGCGGTCTTCGCGGTCACCGCGGTCGTCTTGACCCGGACCCGGCGCAACCAGGTCGCCTCCTCCCGGGCCAGGTCGGCGGCACCGACCAAGCCGGCCTCCGGACCGAGGACGGCTCGCACGATCCGCGCCTCCGGCCGGAACCCGCGTCCGGTCAGCGTCCGCTTGAACGCCTCCCGGGCCGGCGCCAGCAACAGCTCACCGGCGTCCGACACACCGCCGCCGATCACGAACGTGCCCGGATCCAGCGCCGCCGCGAGGTTGGCCAGGCCGATCCCGAGCCAGCGACCGACGTCCTCCAGCAGCTCGACCGCGACCGGGTCGCCGTCCTTGGCCAGCTCGGTCACCATCGGCCCGTTGATCTTCCGCGGATCGCCGTCCGCCTGGCGCAGCAGGTTGTGGGCGACCGGCGAACCCGACAGCGCGAGCTCGCGCGCCTCCCGGGTCAGCGCGTTGCCCGAGGCGTACTGCTCCCAACAGCCGCGGTTCCCGCACTCGCACCGATGCCCGCCCGGCACGACCTGCATGTGCCCGAACTCACCAGCGATGCCGAACTTCCCGCGCTGCAGCGAACCGTCGTTGAGGATCGCCCCACCGATACCGGTGCCGAGCGTCACGCAGACCAGGTGGCTCTCGCCCTGACCGCCGCCGAACCGCCACTCGGACCAGGCCGCGGCGTTCGCGTCGTTCTCGACCACCACCGGCAGGCCGAGCCGGCGCTCGACCGCATCCCGCAGCGGCTCGTGCCGCCAGGCGAGGTGCGGGGCGAACAGGACCGACGAGCGCGTCCCGTCCACGAATCCTGCCGCGCCGATGCCGACCGCGATCACGTCGTGCCGGGACTCCAGGTCGCGGACGATCTCCGCGATCGCGTCCTCGGTCTCCTTCG
The DNA here is from genome assembly GCF_040639075.1 of Kribbella sp. NPDC023972. Lineage (NCBI taxonomy): Bacteria > Bacillati > Actinomycetota > Actinomycetes > Propionibacteriales > Kribbellaceae > Kribbella > Kribbella sp. NPDC023972. The sequence continues at coordinate 480,955 of NZ_JBEZZH010000001.1, forward strand.
GGTCCTTCGTCGGCGTGTCCCGGCGCAACCGGTCCAGGATGTTGCCCTCCGGGTCGACCACCCCGGCGGCGACCTTGGTGCCGCCGATGTCGATCCCGATCGTCAAAGCCTGCGTCAGAGCCACCGCACGACCCTCCTCGCCGTACCCCCAGCCCCCGCCGGACTACGTCCAGTATCCACCAACTGGTACGTCTTCATCCGGTCGGTGAGACCGGGCGGCGAGCCAGGTCGGCGGCGCCGATGATGCCGGCGTCGTTGCCCAGCTCGGCCAGGCCGAAGGCGGGATGCGGACGGTTGGCCTTGGCCGGGAGGTTCTTCTCGAACGCGACCTGCGCCGACTTCAGCAGCAGCTGCTTGGCCGCGCTCACCCCGCCGCCGATGACGACCACACTCGGGTCGAACAGCGTCGTGATACTGGCCAGGCCCTCGCCAAGCCAGCGGCCGAGGTCGTCCAGCAGCTCGACCGCGCACGGGTCGCCTTCCGACGCGGCCTGCGTGATCATCGGCCCGGTCAGCTCGGCCGGGTCCGAGATCCCGCACACGCTCAGCATCTGCGCCGCCGCCAGCGATCCGGACTCGGCCAGCGCCCGACCTTCTCGCACCAGCGCGCTGCCGGACGCGTACTGCTCCCAGCATCCGCGCGCACCGCAACCACACCGATGCCCGCCCGGTACGACGCGCATGTGCCCGAGCTCGGCCGCGACACCATGGGCGCCGCGCAGCAACTCGCCGTCGATCACGACTCCGCCGCCGATCCCGGTGCCGACCGTGATGCAGACCATGTGCTCGACGTCCTTCGCCGCACCGAAGGCGAACTCGCCCCAGGCCGCCGCGTTCGCGTCGTTCTCGACCACGACCGGGATCTTCAGCGTCTCCGCGACCCGCGCGCCGAGCGGCTCGTCGCGCCAGGCGAGGTTCGGCGCGAACAGCACCGTCGACCGGTCCGACGAGACGAAGCCGGCGGCCCCGATGCCGACCGCCTCGACGTCGTGCCCGGCGGCGATCAGTTCGGCCGCCGCGTCACAGATCGCCGCCGCGGTCTCGTCGACCGAGGTGGCCGGGGTGTCGCGGTGTGTCCGCGCGCCGATCGCACCGTCCAGGCCGACGACGCCGGCCGCGATCTTGGTACCGCCGACGTCGATGCCGATGGTCAGTCCCATGGTTCGGGGTCCTCACTCACGTCGATCCGGTCCACCCGGGACCGGCTCGGCTCCTCCTCCTGCTGCGAGGAGCGCGACGCTGCGTCCTCCCGCGCCTGCTGGGCGGCCTCCGCGGCCGCCTCCAGCAACGATCGCACCGACCCGAGCACGTGCGCCGCCGCTGTCGACAGCTGCTCGATCGTCTCCGGGCTGGTGTTCCGCACCTTGTTGATCAGCTGACAGACCGGACACCACACGCAGTCCGGACCGAGTTTGTGTTCGTGCTCCGGTACGTCGGATGTCGTCGTACCACCCGTGTCGGTCGCCTGCTGCAGGACGGCGAACAGCTTGGCCGCCTCCTCCGCAACAGAACCAATCGGCTCCTTGGTCATGGGGCCTCCCGGCCTGGACTGAGGAGTGAAGGGAGCGAAGCGACTGGAGCGACGAGGGAAGGCCGGGAGTCAAAGCCCCATGACCCGCCGCGCCGGAGGCGTGGCATCAGTACGCTCATGGGGCCTCCCGGCCTGGACTGAGGATCGCGGCCTCGCGCTCGAGGCGCTGCGCGTGGTACTCCGCCGTCAGGCCCTGTGCCAGCTCCTGGGCCGACTCCAACGGACCGGTCCCGGTCGGTACGTCGGACATCACCGGGCGGGCCAGCTCCCGCGGAGCGAACCGCACCTGCAACCGTCCGTCATCCAGCCGCGCGCCGGCGACGACGCCACGCGCCAAGGCCGCCGGCAGCGGCAGCACCCGCCGGTACGACCCGACCGTGATGATCAGCTCGTCCCCGTGCCGCGCCAGCTCCAGCTCACTGGCGGATGCCAGCGGCAACGGCATCGTCAGCGTGTACGTGCGGCCGTCGGTGTCGATGTGCCGGTCCACCCACAGCGATGTTTCGTCCGTCGCCCGGGCGAACGGGTCGTCACCGCCGTACATCTCGACCGCGAAAGCGGCCAGCTCCTCGACGCCCACCGGTTCGCAGACCCGGTACGGCGACTCCCAGATCGGCAGCGGCCGGAACGAGTCGGCGACTTCCTCGAGGATCCCGCGCTGTGCCGCGACCCACTGACGCCGCCAGGTGTCCGCACCGGCGGCCGGGAACACCCGGTTCGCCACGACGCCGTCCACGCGGTAGCCGTACAGCGAGAGACGGGTCAGCGATCGCCGCGCCTCGGCCACGACCACGGCCTCCGGCGTCAGCACCAGCCGCACCGACGCGTCCGGGCCGGCGAGCAGGGTGCGGATGTCCGAGAGGTCGCTCTGCAGCCGCCGCAACGCGTCGAAGACCGTGTCGTCCGGCATCGGGATTCCCGACGTACGGCTGAGGAAGGGCCGGAAGGTCCGCATCACCTTGCGCTCGGCGTTGAAGATGCGGTCCATGTACCAGTTCAGCGCCTCGGGCAGCGCGAGCAGCCGCAGCGTCTCCGCGGTCGGCGCGCAGTCCACCACGATCACGTCCCAGCGCCCGGACCGGACGTGGTCGCGCACCTCCAGCAGCGCGAGCACCTCCTCGGCCCCCGGCAGCACGGTCAGCTCCTCGGCCTCGATCGGGTCCACCCCGACCATGTGCAGGACCGACCGCAGGTAGGCCTGGATGTCACCCCAGGACCGCTCGAACCGGCGCTGCGCGTCGATCTGCTGGACGAACAGCAGGTCGTCGATCTCGGTCGGCTCACCGCCGACCTCGGAGTCGAAAGCGTCCGACAGCGAGTGCGCGGCATCGGTCGACAACACCAGCGTGCGCAGCCCGCGCAACGCGGCGAGCGTGGCGGTCCCCGCGGCGGAGGTCGTCTTGCCTACGCCGCCCTTGCCTGTGTACAGCAGAACCCGAGTCACTGGATCAGGACTCGACGCGCTTCTTCAGCCCCTTGAGGGCCGTGTCGATGATGACCTTCTCCGCTTTGCGCTTGAGCATCCCGATCATCGGGATCGCCACGTCCACGGCCAGCCGGTAGGTCACCTCGGTCCCTTCCGCGCCCAGGTCGCGCAACACATAGGCGCCGTCCATCCCCTTCACCATCTTGGCCTGCACCAGCGTCCAGGTCACCTCATTGCGGGACCAGGTGTAGTCCAGGGTGTACTCGTCCGAGATCGCCCCGGCGTCGACCTTGAACCGGACCTGCTTCGGCCGGCCCGCCTCGTCGGTGGACAGCACCTCGGTCTCCCGCATCGAGTCGGCCCACTCCGGGTACGCCGCGAAGTCCGCGATCACCGTCATGATCTCTTTCGGGGTCGCGTTCACCACGATGGTCGAGGTGGTCTGTTCCGCCATCGATTCACCTCTTCGCTGCCGGGCCGGGACGTGCTGTGACTTCTGCAGGGACTGCCGCGGGTCGATTCCCTCCCCGGAGACTATCGCGGGATCGGAACCGGTACGCCGCTCGCCCGCGGCGCGGCCCGCTTCGACTTCGTCCTTGAACGCCCAGAGCCGCTCGCGGTACTGCGCGACGTACCTCTCCCGCAGTCTGGTCAGGGCCCGGCCGCGGACCGGTTTCGCCGGGTCGACCCGCAGGTACCAGTGCACGACGACCCCGTCCCGGACCTGCTCCAGCCACCACTCCGCCGTACCGATCGCTGCGCCGGTCACCGCCCAGCGGACGCCCTCGAGGCCGCGCCGCTCGGCCGGCGTCAGGGTCAGCTCCGGCCACCACTCGCGCCACAGGGTGTCCGAACCGAGCCGCTCGGCGACGTAGTCTGGATCAGCAACGACCAGGTCGTCGCAACTGATGTCGAGCGTGGGCATTGCTGAGGGGCACCTGTTCCTTGGGTCACATCAACCTGGCTACTTCTGGGTAGGTGACTGTAGCGTGCGCCGGACGTCGACAATTCGTGACCGACTGAGGAGACGACGCGGATGCGTGAGTACACCGTTCCTGCTGTGACCGAGCCACCCACCGGCAGCCTGAGCGACCCGGTCTGGGCGAACGCGTCGTCTCATCCTGACACCGCCGTCTTCAGCCGCCGCGTCGGGTCCGGCGCAGGGGGCGGCTGGCTGGACATCTCCGCCGCCGAGTTCGCCCGCCAGGTCACCGGCGTGGCGAAGGGCCTGATCGCGGCCGGCGTGAAGCACGGAGACCGGGTCGCCCTGCTCAGCGCGACCCGGTACGAGTGGACCCTGGTCGACTACGCGATCTGGAGCATCGGCGCCGTCACGGTGCCGATCTTCGAGACCTCGTCAGCGTCCCAGATCCAGTGGATCCTGACCGACTCCGAGGCGGTCGCCGCCGTGGTCGAGACCGCCGCGCACGCAGCGGTGGTGGAGTCCGCCCGGGCCGAGGCGCCGGCGCTGCAGGAGATCTGGCAGTTCGAGGCCGGCGCGGTCGAGGAGCTGACCGTGCTCGGCCAGCAGATCACCGACGTCGAGTTCGACAAGCGCCGTACGGCGGTCGTGCCGACCGACCTGGCCACACTGATCTACACCTCCGGTACGACGGGCCGGCCGAAGGGCTGCAAGATCAGCCACGGCAATTTCATGGACGAGCTCAACCCGGCCGTGAAGGTGCTGGACGACCTGTTCGACGTCTCCGGCGCCAGCACGCTGCTGTTCCTGCCGCTGGCGCACGTGTTCGCCCGGATCATCCAGGTCGGTTGCGTGATGATGCGGGTCAAGGTCGGCCACAGCGCGGACATCAAGAACCTCGTCGACGACCTGGGCTCGTTCCGGCCGACGTTCATCCTGAGCGTGCCGCGGGTGTTCGAGAAGGTGTTCAACTCGGCCAGCCAGAAGGCGCACTCGGCCGGCAAGGGCAAGATCTTCGACGCCGCCGCCGAGACCGCGATCGCCTACTCGCAGGCGCAGGACAAGGGCGGTCCCTCGTTCGGGCTGAAGGCCAAGCACGCGCTGTTCGACCGGCTGGTGTATGCCAAGCTGCGCGCCGTCCTCGGCGGCCAGGTCCAGTACGCCGTGTCCGGCGGCGCGCCACTCGGTGACCGGCTCGGCCACTTCTTCCGCGGGATCGGCGTACCGGTGCTGGAGGGTTACGGCCTGACCGAGACCACGGCCGCGGTGGCGGTGAACCTGCCCGACAACATCCGGATCGGCACGGTGGGCCGTCCGCTTCCCGGTGTGACGGTCGGTGTCGCCGACGACGGCGAGCTGTGCTTCAAGGGTGGCCAGGTGATGCAGGGCTACTGGAAGAACGACGACGCGACCGCGGCCGCGATCGACGCGGACGGCTGGTTCCACACCGGTGACCTGGGCGAGTTCGACGTCGACGGGTTCATCAAGATCACCGGGCGGAAGAAGGAGATCCTGGTCACCGCCGGCGGGAAGAACGTGGCGCCCGCCGTCTTGGAGGACCGGATTCGCCTGCACCCGTTGGTCAGCCAGTGCATGGTCGTCGGCGACGGCAAGCCGTTCATCGCCGCCCTGGTCACCATCGACCCCGAGACGATCGTCGCCTGGGCATCCGAGCGCGGCAAGCCGACCGACGTACCGTCCCTGGTGGACGACGCCGACCTGATCGCCGAGGTCCAGAAGGCCGTCGACGAGGCCAACGACGCCGTCTCCAAAGCCGAGGCGATCAAGAAGTTCGTCATCCTCCCGAACGACTGGACCCAGGAGAGCGATGAGCTCTCCCTCAAACTCTCCCTCCGCCGCCACATCGTGATGCGCAACCACCAGTCCGACATCGAGGAGCTCTACGCCAAGTAGGGGTCTCGGACGACGCGTTAGCGGGCGGGTACTGAAGATCGTCGAGGGCGATCGTCGCTTGGGTCCGGTCGCCGTACTGGATCGAGGAGACATCGTCGTGAGGCCAGTAGAGAGTCGTGTCCTGATGCCACGGGTGGTCGCGTCCGCCCGTCCGCCGTCGGATGTGAGCGGCCCGTTCGTGTGTGGGTGGAGCGCCGTCGGTGAGTGCGCGGTCGTCCGGGTCGCCGGACAAATCGACCTCGCCACGGCGCCGGCGTTCGACACCGAACTAAGGCACGTGATCACCACCAAGTTGCCGAAGCTGGTGGTGGATCTGCGGCGGGTGACCGCACTCGAGCCGGCCGGGATCGACGTCCTTGCGCAGGCCCACGACCTCGCTGTTGAGCATGGTGGATGGTTGCGTACGTCCGGGGCCGCGACGTGGCTGGCCGACCTGCTGCGGACCATCGCGCCCAGGCACTACCCGACCTTGGCCGAGGCACTTCCGGCGTACCGACCGCTGGTCTGAAGTGCCCGACGGGCCAGCAGGAGCGTGACCGTCGTGCCGAGGATGCCGGCCATTGCGATGGTGAGGTTTGGTTTGACGAAGGTGCCGACCAGGCCGGCGAGAGCGATGCTGAGGCCTTGGATGGCCATCAGGCCGCTGGTCTGGAGGGTGAAGAGACGGCCCCGGTACGACGGGTCGACGATGGCGAGGATCATCGGGTCGATGGCCTGGTTGAAGGCGTAGCCGGCGCCGGAGATCGCGAGCAGGACCGCCGCCAGCGGGACGGAAGGCGTTGCCAGGAAGGCGATCGCGGGGACCTGGCTGGCGATCAGGAGTGGCACGACGAGCCGTCGCCGCGTGGTAGGGGTGAACCGCGCGGCGACGAGCTCGCCGAGTACTGTGCCCGCCGCGTAGCCGGTGAAGAGCGCGCCCGCGGACGCGGCGGCCGCGCCGGTCTGGGCGGTGTAGGCGACGGCCAGACCGTCGGGGACCGAGGAGAAGGCGGGCGCGATCCAGGTCAGCAGGACCAGGTTACGGAGCCGCCTGGTGGTGAAGAGATAGCGGAGACCGGCCAACGAGTCGCTGACCGTGTTGCGCTGCCGCTCACCCGCCGGCGTGTACGGCGTACCGACGCCGATGAGGACTGCGGACAGCGCGAACGTGACGACGTCCAGCGCGAGCAGCCAGATCGGCCCGATCGCGGCGACGGCGATCGCCCCGAGGGCGAAACCGGTCAGCACGGTCAGCTGACTGATTGCCCGAAGCAACGACCGGCCGATCGGGAAGAGGTCGGCCGGGAGCAGGTGCGCGAGGCTGGTGACGCGGGCGCCGGCGAAGATCGGCGCGATGATCCCGGTCAGCAGCAGGAGCCCGAGCAGTCCGCCGACCGGTAGATCCGGGATCAGCATCAGGCCGATGCAGACCGCGCTGAGCAGGTCGCACACCACCAGCACCCGGCGCGCCGGGAAGCGATCCGCGATGGAGGAGAGCACGATCCCGCCGAGCGCGTAGGGCAGGAACGAACACACCAGCACCAGGGCGGACAGCAGTGGTGAGCCGGTCCGCTCGAACACCAGGATGGACAGTGCCACCTGAGCCGCGACCGTCCCGAGCATGGAGACGGTGTGAGCGAAGAAGATGCTCCGCATGCCGGGGAGGCGCAGGACGGCCTGGTAGTTCCTCACCTCACGAGGGTGTCCGGTCTGACGAGGCCCGAGTAGACTTTTGGTTGTGGCCGAAAGTTCCGGGCGATGACCGTTCTGCGGTTCACCCACAAGGATGCGCTGCGCTGCCGGTTCGGGGCTTCGCCGTTGTGGGAGACCATGTCGGCCGTGCGGGTGCTGCATGGATCCAAGCACCGGCCGCTGTACTCGCCGTGGGTAGCGGCAAAGACTGAAGCGGCGGCCAAGCTGGACCTGCGCGGGTTGAAGGCAGTGCAACCCCGCGTCGGCTTCACACCGGATTTCCTGACACCGCCACCCAAGGCGTCCCGGGCGAAGTTCACGACCGAGATCGCCCGGGTACGCAGTACGCCGCTCGAGCAGGTGCGCACCGAGCTGATCCGGTCCCGCGACGAGCTCGACAACCCGGGCGCACCGGAAATCAACCGGATGCTGCAGGACCTGGCCGGCACCCGGGAACGACTGGCCGACGAGATCGAGAGCGCATGGACCACTCTGGTCAAGCCGGACTGGCCGCTCATCAGCCGCGTCCTCGAAGACGACATCGCCTACCGCGGCCAGCAGTTCACCGGGGGCGGCCTGGCGGCTCTGTTCGACGACCTGCACCCGACGCTGACCTGGGAGGACGACCGCCTCATTGCGACCCGCTACCGCGAGCCGGACCGCGAGCTCACCGGACAAGGCGTCCTCCTCGTCCCCGGAGTGTTCGCCTGGCCGCACCTGGTGATGGTGGTCGACCCGGCTTACCAGCCCACAGTGGTCTACCCCGCTCGCGGTGCCGCCCGGCTCTGGTCCGACGCCCCCGCTCCCCCGGATCCGCTGGCTCGTCTGCTCGGCCGTACTCGCGCAACACTGCTGGTCGCCCTGGACCCGCCGGCCACGACCAGTGCGCTCGCCGCGCAGTACGGACTGGCCCTGGCAACAGTTGCCGAGCACCTGGCCGCGCTGTACGACGCTGGGCTCGCGAGCAGGCGACGTACGGGGCATCAAGTGCACTACCGACGTACCGAGGTAGGACAAGCGGTCATCGACGCTTCCGTTGGTTAAATGCACTGGTGAACAGCACACGTCACACGCGCAGGTGGCCGGCTTCGCTGGCGGTGGTTGCGGTACTGATCCTGCAACTGGTCGTGCCGACCGAGATCGCCGCACTGCCGCGGTGGATCATGCCAGTGCTCGGGGCGGCGCTGCTACTGCCGCTGGTGTGGACCAATCCGTTCCACCTTCGTCGGGACGAACCCTGGCTGCGGTGGGTGGCGTTGGTGCTGCTCGCCGTACTCGTGCTCGTCAACGCCCTGTACCTGACCGGGCTGATCTTCTACCTGGGTTCGACCGAGGCGAACGACGGCCTCGTGCTGGTGAAGGCCGCGCTGCTCATCTGGGTGACGAATGTGGTCGCGTTCGCGGTCTGGTACTGGGAGGTGGATCGGGGTGGGCCCTTCGCCAGAGCGCCCGAACACGAGCGAGAGGCGGAGCGGGCCGACCTGCTGTTCCCGCAGATGACGGTCGACCTGCCGGGCTGGGAGCGCTGGCTGCCCGGATTCACCGACTACCTGTTCGTCGCGTTCACCGCGGCGACCGCGTTCAGCCCGACCGACACGATGCCGCTGACCGCGCGGGTGAAGACGCTGATGGGGATCCAGTCGGCCGTTTCGCTGCTGACCATCGCGGTGGTCGCGGCCCGCGCGGTGAACGTGCTCTGATCGCTGCCCACGGCACCGTACGATCATCGGCTCTCGGCGACCGACTCTTGGCGGCCGACTGAGAAAGGCTCTCGACAGAGATGTAATGGGCATGAGAACGTTATGCGCATGTCAAGCACGAAGTCGGTCGGGCTCGGTTTCGCCGTGTTCTCGGCGATCACGTTCGGTGGTTCCGGACCGTTCGCGAAGGCGCTGATCGGGGCCGGTTTCACCCCTGAACAGGCCGCCTGGCTGCGGATCCTCGGCGCCGCCGCACTGCTCATTCCGCTCGTGCTGATCTTCCGCGGGGTCAGCGGCCTGCGCGCCGCCCGGTCGTCGTGGCGGCCGCTGGCCATGTACGGGCTGACCGGGATCGCCGGCTGCCAGACGCTGTTCTTCATCGCGGCCAGCCGGCTGCCGGTCGGGGTCGCGCTGATGCTCGAGTTCACCGGGCCGGTCCTGGTGGTCGCGTGGCTCAAGTTCGGCCAGCGCATCGCCGTACCGCGGTCGGCCGCGGTCGGGGTCGGGATCGCGCTGATCGGTCTGGCGACCGTGGTGGAGATCTGGTCCGGACTGAAGCTCGACCTGGTCGGCCTGATCGCCGGGCTCGGTGCGGCCGCGTGCCAGGCGACGTACTTCATCCTGATCGACAAGCTGACCGGCGCCGCGGATCCGCTCGTGATGACCGCGGCCGGCAGCGTGGTCGGCGCGGTGGTGCTGACCGCGGTCTCGATGCCGTGGGGTATCCCGTGGCACACGCTGGTCGAGACGATGGCGATCGGCGACCGGTCGGCGCCCGGTTGGGTGCTGGCCGGCTGGCTGATCGTCGTCAGCACGGTCGTCGCCTACCTGGCCGGCGCCGCCGCGGTGCAGCGGCTGTCCGCCGCCGTGGGCGGTGCGGTCGCGTACGTCGAGGTCGTCGCCGCGAGCGTCTTCGCCTGGATCCTGCTGAACGAGACCTTGCGGACCAACCAGATCATCGGCGGCGTGATCGTACTGGCCGGCGCCTTCGTCGCCCAGTCCTCCGTCGGCAAGGTCGCTCCCCCGGAGATCCCGGACTCCGACACTCCGGAACCCCGCGCCGCAGACCTCGATCCCGCCCGCACCTGAGTGACGGGTGGCGCCCCGGGGTGGTAGCTGCCGTTCGGCACTTCTCACCCCCGTCGGGCTCTGCCCGCACCTGCCCGTTGTCTTACGGGTGAGAAGCACCGAACGTCAGCGATTGTGACGAGGGCCTCGGCTAAAGCGAGGGTTGCAGGAGGGAGTCGACCAGCTCCCTCGGCAACCCGTGGGTCTCGTGCAGGTACTCGTAGTCGGTCTGGTCCAGGGACTTGTGGAACCGTTCGTGGCTGAGGACCTTGCGGCCGCGGTCGAGCAGGTTGCTGAACCGGATCTCCTCGTCGATCAGGATCCGGCGGACCAGCGTGACCAGCTCGCCCTGGTGGAAGTGGTTCAGCGTGTGCTCGAACAGCTCCAGCGGCAGGTCGGACAGCGTGCGTGAGTCGTCGTCGCGCCACAGGATGGTCAGCACCCGTCGGATGAGCCGGCGCAGCACGTACCCGCGGCCGGTGTTCGACGGGTGCACACCGTCGCCGACGATCACCATGCTGGACCGCAGGTGGTCGATGACGATCCGCTGCGACTGCTCGTCCAGCCGCCACAACCCCGGAACGATCCGCATCCACGGCTCGAACAGCGAGGTCTCGTAGACCGAGTCCTTGCCCTCCAGCAGCATCGTCAGCCGCTCCAGGCCGAGCCCGGTGTCGATGTTGTATTCCTTCACCCCACCACGCCCGTCGTTCTGCTGCAGCAGCGGCTCGAGCGATCCGTCGTCGAGGCGGCGGTAGCGCATCATCACGTGGTTCCACACCTCGACCCAGCGCTTGTCCGTGCTCGGCGTCCCCTCCGGGTCACCCTCGCCGGTCCAGACGAAGATCTCCGAATCTGGTCCGCACGGGCCGGTCGGGCCGTTCGACCACCAGTTGTCGTCGGTGGTCAGCTCGATCGGCAGGCCGAACTCCTGCCAGGTCCGCAGCGACTCCTGGTCCAGCGGGACCTGGCCGTCACCGCCGAACACGGTCACGTACAGGCGGCCGGGATCGATCCCGAAGCCCTGGGTCATCAGCTCGTAGCCCCAGCGCAGCGTCTGGCTGCTGCCGTAGTCGCCGAGCGACCACGAGCCGAGCATCTCGAACACGGTCAGGTGGGTCGGATCCCCCACCTCGTCGAGATCGGTCGTTCGCAGGCATCGCTGGATGCCCACGAGTCGTCGTCCCAGCGGATGGGGTTCCCCTTCCAGGTACGGCGTCAGTGGATGCATCCCCGAGGTCGTGAAGAGCACCGGATCACCGAGCCGCGGGATGAGCGTGGAACCGGTGGTCGGAACGTGGCCGCGGTCGAGGAAGAAGTCGATGAAGGTCCTGCTGATGTTCATGGTTCTGGTCCTGTCTGTGCAATGACCGGAACCAGACCACCGGGATCGGAAACAACAACACCGGCGAACCGTTTCCGGTCGCCGGTGGGAGGTAGAGGATGTCAGGCAGCGGCAGCCGGAGAGCGGGAAGCTCGTACGGCTGCGACAAGTCGGAACATCCGATGCATGTCGGCCAGAGTACACGACTCCACAGCCTAGATGTCCAGCAATTCCCTCAGCACGGCTCCGCTGCGTGACCACGTCCAGTTCTCGCGGACCCAGGCGCGGCCGGCCGTGCCCATCGTCTTTGCCCTGGCCGGATGGGTGAGGAGGGCAACGAGCCGGGCGGCCACGGCCGGTGGGTTGTACGGGTCCACCAGGTAGCCCGTCTCACCGTGGCGGACGGTGTCCTCGGCGCCGCCGGAGTCGCCGACCACGACCGGTTTGCCGGTGGCAGACGCCTCGAGCGTGACGATCCCGAGCGCCTCCGGCTCGAGCCCGAACCGCCGGGTCCGGCACGGCATCGCGAAGACGTCCGCGGCATCGACGTACGGCGGAATGTCCGCCCAGGGCACCGGCCCGGTGAAGACCACCGACTCGCGGACGTGCAGCGCCGATGCCAGCCCTTCGAGTCGCTCCCGATCCGGGCCGCCGCCAACGAGAAGGAGCATCGCGGACGGTACGGCAGCCAGCACCCGCGGCCAGGCACGGATCAGCGTGTCCTGCCCCTTCCGCGGGATCAGCCTGGACACGCACGCGACCACCGGCTCGTCTCCGAGGCCGAGCCGCTTGCGGACCTGCTCTCCCCCGCATCCCGGGAAGAAACGCTCGGTGTCGACCCCAGGCGGCAGCCGCCGCATCCGTCGTACCGCCGCCGGTGAGAGTGCGGGCGCGATCCGGTCCGCGCACCAGGACGACACCGTGGTGACCGTGTCGGCCGCGTCGCCGATCCGCCGCAGCGCCTGGCGGGCACCGGGCACAGCGGCCCACCACGTCTCGTGCCCGTGTGTCATGGCGACGATCCGCCGCGCCCCGGCCCGTCTGAGCGCCGGCCCCATCAGGCCGAGTGGCGCGGCCGCACCGAACAACACGCGATCCGCGTTGTGCTCCCGCATCAGCCGTACGGCGTACTTCGTGGTCCGGGGTGTTGGCAGCAGGGTCGTCGTGCGGTCCCGGACCACGGTGAACGGCAGTTGGGCGTCGTACGACGTGTGGCCAGGCGACCGGGAGGTGTAGACGACGACGTCGGGCAGCTCGTCGCACAGGGAACGGACGAACGTCTCGATCCCGCCCTGGCGTGGCGGGAAGTCGTTGGTGACGACCAGGACGGTCATCGCCGGGCCAACGGCGGAACGGACGTACCGTGCTCGGCCGCCCAGGCCCGGCCCATCGCGATCCGCTCGGGTGAGGTCGGGTGGCTGGCGAACATCCAGTACCGCCACCAGCTCGGGTTCAGACCGGAGATGTTCGTCACGGCGAGGTCGTGCTGCATGGCGATGAAGTCGCCCGGATCGTTCGTCAGCCTCAGCGAGTGGTAGTCCGCCCGGGCCTCGATCTGGCGGCTGACCAGATTCTGCACCGGCGCGGCGAGCGTCGTACCGGCCACGATCAAAGCCAGGAGCAGCGCGGTCCGGCGCGGGTCGGACATCCGTGCCCCGAGCAACAATCTCAGCAGGGTGATCGCGAAGGCCGCCCCGAGCACGCCGATCAAGGTGCCGTGCAGGACGTCGTCCTCCGCGGCATGACCGAGCTCGTGCGCGACGACGAGCCGGACCTGGGCAGGTGGCGCGTCCCTCAGCAGGGTGTCGTAGACGACCAGCCGCCGGGTCGAGCCCAACCCGGAAACGTAGGCATTCAAGGCGGTTGTGCGCTTGGACGCGTCCGCGACCAGGACATCCTTGACCGGTACACCGTCGTCCGCGGCGAGCTTCATGAAGTCGTCGCGCTGGGCTCCGGCCGGCATCGAGGTGAACTCGTTGAACCGCGGCTCCACCAGGACCGGATACGCGTACGAGACACCGAGCACGAGCACCGCACCGGCGATTGCCGCAGGCAACCACCACCAGCCGCGCCAGCGTTTCGCCAGGCCGATCAGGCCGACCGCGATCACGGCGAGCGCGAGCGACATCAGCAGCCAGTTCACCGCGCGGTCGCGGGTCCACAGCCCCCAGTCCTGCACCGAAAGGCCGTACTTCCGGGCGACCCGCTCGGCCATCACGTCAGTCGGCACGGTGACCACGCTGGTCAGCAGTCCGAGACCGGCGACGAGCAGCGGTACGGCGAGGTACCAGCGGCGGATGCGGATCGCGTCGTAAAGATGCCGGCCGAGCGGGCTGAAGCCGATCACCAGCGGGACCAGCACGGACAGCACCCACGAAGTGGTTGACCATGGCAACAGCTCGTGCCGGAACGCGTTCTGGCGAGCGATCTCGGCGGAGGTGAAGTCCAGAGTCGCGTCAGGCGCCGGCAGGTCGATCAGATGCCAGGGCGTGGTGCTGACGATGACGAGAGCCAGAGCTGCGGCGAGTACGACGGCGGCCACACGTGGTACCCACCGTGCGACCGGATCAGACACCGGCGAGCCTCTTCAGGTACTGCTGCCACTCGGCGACGAACTCCTGCTCGGTCATGCCGAGCACGGACTTGAAGGCGTCGGCCAGACCGGTCGGGCTTTTCGACGCGTGCACGGCCCGGTAGAACTTCACCAACTTGCTCTGCCCCTCCCGCTCGGCGATCAGCCGGCAGGCGAGCCAGGCCGACTCGTAGGCCTGGGGCAGCTCCGCCGACGACGCGGCGAACGCCTCGGGCGCCGGCAGCGCGGACGGTACCTTGCCCGCGCGGATCGCCTTGAACAACTCCTTCGCCGCCGACTCGTCCTGCACGGGGACGGCGGTGAACGCGACGTAGTCGGCAAACCCCTCGGCCAACCACAACGGAACCGGCGAGGCGGTGGCGGTGGACGCGACGTGGGTGGTCTCGTGGGTCAGCACGATCCGGCGGCCCTGCTTGCCGAGCTCATCGAACAGCTTCGGGTTGGCCACGATCCGCACCGGCGCGCCGACAAGCGGGGTGTCCAGCTCGGCCATCGTGACGGCGGCGATCTGGGTGTAGGTGTTCGGCTGCGCGCCGAGCACGTACTCCATCTGGGCCTGTTTGGCCGGCAGGTAGACGATGACCTTCTGCCGCCAGCTACGGCCCCAGACCTTGCTGACCGACTCGACCGCACGATCGGTGACAGAGACGTAGCTCTTCGCGTCCGCCTCAGAGTCCAGGCTGATCACCAGGCTGTGGTCGCCCTTGGCCACGTCGATCGGGCCGAGCGCCCAGATCGGCCGCCGCTGACCGGCCACGAACCGCTCCGAGAACGAGGCGGCGTACGTCGTGCCGTCGCGGGTGACGAAGGTGACCGGCAAGGTTTCACGGGCCGGTTTGGCGTCGTACCCGGCGAGCTGCCAGGAGACCTCGACCTGGGCGAGCCACGACTCGGAACCGCCGAGCTCCGCCTGGCGGTCCGGGGTGAGCGCACCGGTGTCGTCGCTGACGTAGCGGAGCTGGAAGCTGCCGATCGGGAGTTTGCCGAGATTCGAGAAGATCGTCCGGGCACTCGCGCGGAACGCGGTCGACTCCGGGTCGACGGTGGCGAGGAACGCCGACCGGTTGTCGTCGGCGACCGCCGCGGCCATCTTCTGCAGGACCGCTCCGCCGACCGTGGCGCGCCGTACACCCTCGGCCGCCTCGTCCGGCGTCGTCGAGGTCTGTGGGGACTGTGCGATGACCGGAGCGTTCGGATCGGCCGGTGCGTCCGCGATCTGACGGAGACCGGCGTACCCGGCAGCCGCGACCAGGCAGACGGCCACGCTGAGCGCGACCTTCCGCACGAGCGGGCCGAACGTGGGCGGGACGCGGCGCCCGCCATCCGTGGTGCCGGCGGTTTGCGGGCGGTCGTCGGCGGACGGTACCGCCGGCAGGGGCACTGTGTCGCCCTCTTCGTCGATCACCTCGGCCCCTCGCTGCTCACCTGCCCCAGTCAGGCGGGACACTACGTGCCTCCTCTGACAGTAGAGCACTCGGACGGTGGTGAAACGACTCGGCTCCGGGGGGTGAGACCCCGGAGCCGATGAGTAAGCCGTTCGGTTCAGCCCGGACGGACCGCGGTGTTGTACGGCATCAGGTCGATCGGGTCGGTCTTCACCGGCTTGCCCGGGCGGCTCGCGTGCACGATCCGGCCGTTGCCGATGTACATCCCGACGTGGCTGATCGGTGAGTAGTAGAAGACCAGGTCGCCCGGCATCAGCTGGCTCTTGCTGACCCGGCGGCCCTCGCTGGCCTGCGCCTTCGACGAGTGCGACAGGGATACGCCGGCCTTGCCCCAGGCGTACAGCATCAGGCCGGAGCAGTCGAACGAGTTCGGGCCTTCGGCACCCCAGACGTACGGGTCGCCAAGCTGCGCCATCGCCGTTTGCACCGCGATCCCGGCGCGGCCGTTGGCCGGCACCGGCAGGTCGTCCACCCGGTCGCCGTCCCGGCTCGGGCGCTCGTCCCGGGCCTCCTCGGCTTCCTTGTCGTTCTCCGCCTGGATCCGGGCCCGCTCCTCGTCGCTGAGCTTGTCGAGCACCTTCTCGGCGGCGTCCAGGTTGGTCTGGATCTGCTTCTTCAGCGCGTCCTGCTGCGCCTGCACGGCCTGCAGCGCGGACAGCTCGGTCTGCTCACTGGCCTGCAGGTCGGTCAGCTTGCCCTGGGCCTGCTGGTAGCGGCGGAGCGCCGAGTTCTGCTGGCCGGCGAAGGCCTGGGCGGTGGAGGCCTGGCTGAGGAACTGGTCGGGGTTCGTCGACAGCAGCAACTGGGCCGTCGTCGTCATCCCGGAGGTCTGGTAGCCGGCGACCGCGAGCGAACCGATCTGCCGCTTCACCGCGTCCACCTGGCCCTGCTGCTTGGCGATGGCGGCCTGCAGAGCCTTCACCCGGGCGGATGAGGCACTGATCTGCCCGCGCAGGTCGTTGGCCGACTCACCGGCCTGCTCGGCCTTGTGCTGCAGCGCGGCGACCTGCTTCTTCGCCTGCTCCAGGCTGGGTGCCGGATCAGCCTCCGCGCCCGTCTGGATGAAGAACACCCCAGCGGCGACAGCCGTGCTGGTGATGGCGGCGAGGGCGATTCCCTTGGTGCGGTTGATGCGTCCGATGGACACAGCCCGGTCGGTCCCTTCCTCTGCTCGCGCCGTTCCCCATTGACCACGCCGGCCACAGCGGAACTACGCTGCGGGACCTGGCGGGTCACCCATCGGCTTCGTGCTGCCCGGTCGGTCTGATCGGCCGACGCCCTGAGGCAACGAGAGGTAACAGTAGTGACCGTTTCGTGACCAGTGCAATTCGCCCCCCGGGTTTGATCGAAAATTAACGTCCGGTCACCCCAGCCCAACGACCGTTTCGCCTTCGTCGTCAGGGGTTTCGGGGTTGATGCTGCTGACAGCGTGGACGAGGCGCAGTGGTGGCACCAGGCCGGACTCGGCCAAGGCGTCCAGCGCGGCCTTCTCGTCGTCGTCGATCCGCAGCGTGCCGGCCCGTTCCGCGGAGCTGGTTCGTTCGGTGGAGAGGGCCAGCACCACCGTGACCACGCAGTCCTGGCAGCCCGGACCTCTCATCACACAAGCGTCGCAGTCGATCAGCACAACGTCCTCCAAAGTGGGGAAGCACCCGGACTTGCATCCGGCTGAGAAGGACGCTAGAGGGCGGCTCCGACAGTTTGCGGTCAGGAGCGGGCGATCCTGCTGATCAGAGTGGTCGCGGACAGTGCCCGGGCACCCATCGTGATGATGCTGTCGGCAACTTCGCGGTCGGTGGAGACGACCACGACCGGGCGGCCGGGCGGCTCGGCGCGGACCAGTTGCCTGATCACCTCGTCGGCGATGACTCCCGCCGGGCTGAACCGGACGCGTACCCCGCGCGGCGGATTCAGTTGCACCGGGCCCGAAAGCTCGGCGCCGTCGAAGACCACGGTCACCTCGATCCGACGCTGCGCTACCAGCGCCCCCAACGCGGTGACGAGTCGCTGACGCTGCGAGTGCAACGGCGAGTTCGGCCATGCGGTCTTCGTCACGTTGTAGCCGTCGATGATCAGATGCACCTGCGGCAACGACAACAACTCGTCGAACAACGCCGGGTCGTCGTCGGGCGCAGTACGCCCGACGGGGGCGGCCTCAGGCTCCATCCCGGCCACGGTGTCGGCGGGCCTGAGCTCTCCCCCGGGTGGCAGCGCCAGCTCGCGGCGGAGCCCACTCGCTGCCTCGAGTAACGTGTCCAGAAGCAGTCTGGTCCGCATGGAGGCGAGTTCGCGTTCCTGTCCCGCCGTACGCCGGGCTGCGTGTTCGACCGCTTCGAGTTCAGTGATGCGGGCGCGGAGTTTGCGCAGCTCACGGTCCACTTCGGCGCGCGCGGCGTCGACGCGTTCGTCCGCCGTCGCCGCCTCGGTGGTGCGCTGCTCGAGCTCGCTCTGCAGACCGCTGATCCGCTGGCGCGCCTCGTTGAGCTTGCGCCGTAGCGTGACGTTCTCGGCCTTCAACTCGTTGACCTGTTCGCGAAGCCGTTCGCGGACCTGCCGGGTCTCGGTCCGCGCCTGGTCGAGCTGGTCGGCCAGCCTGCTGACTGCCTCCTCGGAGGCGGCGCGTGGCGCCTCGACCGGCACCTGCACGGCGGCCGCGGCGATGTGCCGCTCCCAGTCGTCCGGGCGGAGCAGGTAGGCCAGTGCCGCGACCTCCACCGGGTCCGCGGCCGGCACCGGTACTCCCTCGGCGACCGCATCACCGAGCTCCGGGTGCTCCCGCCGTACCTGAAAGGCCGCCAACCGGCGGAAATGGTCGTCGGTCTCCAGGATCGGCCCGAGAACGGACGCCGAGAGCTTGGCCCGTTTGGCCGGCGCGAAACTGGCGAACCGGCGCAGCGGCGGCGGGATGTCGGAGGCCGGCAACTGGCCGAGAGCCTGCGCGGCGAGGGCGAGAACCCGTTGCCGGACGGGTTCGGGCAAGGAGGTAGCGGCAGAGCTCGCGGCGGTGCCTGCCTCAGTCACCGGTCCGCAGTCCGGCCCTGGCGACGGTCTGGCAGACAGCGCTCAGCCAGTGACGCAGACCACAGCGAGGCGGCACGGGTGCCGTATTCGCGGTGATCGCCTGTGTACGCATACACAGAGCCTAGTCGACTCCCACGCGTGTCACCTGCGGAATTGTCGGTGCCGGCTTTTAGCGTCGTTGCCATGACCAGCCCGGCTCCGGACCAGCTGACGCCGATTCGTGGCGTCCAGCCGAGTTTCGACGACCTCGGTACGCCGCTGCGCGACATCACGTTCTGCGTCGTCGACCTGGAGACGACCGGTGGCGCCCCGGGTGAGTCCGGGATCACCGAGATCGGCGCGGTCAAGGTGCGGGGTGGCGAGGTGATCGCCGAGTTCCAGACGCTGGTCAACCCGTCCGAGCCGATTCCGCCGTTCATCGCCGTACTGACCGGCATCACCAACCTGATGGTTGCCTCGTCACCCCGGATCGAGTCGGTGCTGCCCGCGTTCCTCGAGTTCGCCCAGGGCTGCGTGATGGTCGCGCACAACGCGCCGTTCGACATGGGCTTCCTCAAGCACGACAGCCTGGTGCACGGGTACGACTGGCCCGACTTCGCCGTCGTCGACACCGCGTTGCTGGCCCGCCGGGTGATCACGCCCGACGAGGCGCCGAACTGCAAGCTCGGCACGCTGGCCAAGCTGTTTCGCGCCACCACGACGCCGAACCATCGCGCGTTGTCGGACGCCCGGGCGACCGTCGACGTACTGCACGGACTGTTCGAGCGCGTCGGGTCGCTCGGCGTGCAGACCCTTGAGGATCTGCAGACGTTCTCGGCCCGGGTGGCGCCGGCCGTGCGGGCGAAGCGGCACCTGGCCGAGACGTTGCCGCACGCACCGGGTGTGTACCTGTTCACCGACGACCGCGGCGAGGTCCTGTACGTCGGCAAGTCGAAGGACCTGCGGAACCGGGTCCGCTCGTACTTCACCGCGTCCGAGACCCGGACCCGGATCGGCGAGATGATCGGCATCGCCACCGGGGTGCGCGGGATCGAGTGCGGTACGTCGCTGGAGGCCGAGGTGCGCGAACTGCGGCTGATCGCGGAGCACAAGCCGCGGTACAACCGGCGGTCGAAGTTCCCGGAGCGGCAACACTGGCTGAAGGTCACCGTCGAACCGTTTCCTCGTCTGTCGCTGGTGAAACAAGTGCGCGACGACGACGCCGGGTATCTCGGCCCGTTCAGCTCGCGGAAGACGGCCGAGCGGGCGATGGCGGCGCTGCACGAGGCGTTCCCGATCCGGCAGTGCACGGCGCGGATGTCGCGTCATCCACAGCTGTCACCGTGTGTGCTGGCCGAGATGGGCCGGTGTGTGGCACCGTGCGACGGGCGGATCTCGATGGATTCGTACGGCGAGTTCGTCACGTCGCTGCGGACGGCGCTGACGGTGGACCCGACCCCGGTGGTCGAGGCACTGGACCGGCGGATCGACCTGTTGTCGGCGGACGAGCGGTTCGAGGATGCCGCCGTGCACCGGGATCGGTTGAGTGCGTTCGTGCGGAGCTCGGCGCGGATGCAGCGGATGGCGTCGGTGACGGGCTGCGCGGAGATCTGTGCGGCGCGGCGGACCGAGGACGGCGGGTGGGAGTTGCACGTGATCCGGCGGGGGCGGCTCGCAGCGGCGGGAATCAGCCCGCGGGGGACGGATCCACGGCGGTACCTGGACATGCTCCGCGCCTCCGCCGAGACCGTCCTGCCCGGCATCGGCCCGGTCGCCTCCGCCTCCCCCGAGGAGATCGAGCTCGTCCTCCGCTGGCTCGACCAGCCCGGCATCCGCCTGGTCGAAATGGACGGCACCTGGACCTGCCCCGTCTCCGGCGCCGGCCGCCACCTGACCCGCCTCGACAACGCCCACTCCGAAGCACACCAGCACCCCACCGACCGCCGCCGCCGACTCCGCCCCCTAGGCCCCGCCCGAGCCAGCTGACCCCCCCACGCCCGACCATCTGAGCGCACCACACCAGCTGTTGGGCGCCCGGGCGGCTCAGTCGATGAACTGGTAGTCAGCTGTGATCCGGCCGTCCGGGGCGAGGAGCAAGACGTCCGTGCCACCGCCGACCGCCTCTCCGCCACCTGCGGGGACCATCACCCAGCGGAGCTTCACCATGTCCCGTACCACCTTCACCACCCCCTCCCGCCGGAACTCGAACTCCCCCGGCCGGACGAACTCGTCGTACGCCCGCGCCACCCGCCGTACCAGCGCCGCATGCCCCCGCGCCTCGAACGTCGCGGCGACGTCGAGCTCCTCCGCGCGCTTCACCGCCTCCTCGGGCGGTTCGAGCAGGTGTACGCCGTCCTCCGTCCACAACGCCGCGACCGCCTTCGAGCGCGCGTCGGCATCCGGCTCGTTCCACACCGCCGCATAGCGATCGGCCAGCTCCTCGGCCACCGCGTTCTTCCTGTCCTGCAAGGTTCCTCCTCCAGCATGAGCGACCCGATGCCGCCCTGCCTCGACCTTGCCGACCGCAACCGTCACCGGACAATTCCCTCCCGGGAATCACCCGGACTGTCGGTGCCGTGCGTTAGACAGGACGCGTGCTGACCAAACCCCGCTCAACCGACCTGTCCGCCGGCCTCCGGCTGTGGCGACAACGTCGGCGGGTGAGCCAGCTGGAGCTGGCCATCCGCGCCGGCACCACCCAGCGGCACGTCAGCTTCATCGAGAGCGGCCGCTCGCTCCCCGGGCGCGACATGATCATCCGCCTCGCTGAGTCGCTCCAACTCCCCCTGCGCGACCGGAACGCACTTCTGCTGGCCGGCGGCTTCGCACCGGCGTACGACGAGACGCCGTACGACGACCCGGGCCTCGAAGCGATCCGTACTGCGCTGACCGGGATCGTCGAAGGCCACCGCCCGTATCCGGCAGTCGTCATCAACCGGCGCGGCGACCTCGTGCTCACGAACCGATCGTTCGACGCTCTCATCGTCGGCGTGGCGACGTACCTCCTTGACGAGCCGGTCAACGGCCCACGCCTGCTCCTGCACCCGGACGGCCTCGCACCCCGCATCGCCAACTTCGACGAGTGGTCCTGGCACGTGATCGACGCACTCACCCACGAGGCCGCTCAGAACCCAGACCCCGCGGCCGATGCGCTGATCGAGGAGCTGACGACCCTGGTCCCACCACGTCCACCGGCTGGGCCCGGTCACCTGGGCTTCGCCGTACCCCTGCGGTTGAACTCCGAGTACGGCGAACTGCGGCTGATCACCACGTTGACGCGGTTCGGTACGGCGGTCGACGTGACCGTGTCGGAGTTGCGGATGGAGGCTTTCCTCCCCGCGGACGAGCCGACCGCGAAGGCGCTCCGCCTGCTCGACCCGGCCGCACCGGGCTGAGTGGTGGAACGGCCGGTGGCGGTCGGTGCGTCGTACCGGCGTCCGTCGTACCGGCGGAGCCGGGGTTGGGTGCGGGCGGCACTATGCTTCAGCGGGTTGAGGTGTGATTCGAGGAGAGGACGGCATGGTCACCGCGATCGTGTTCATCAAGGCCGACGTCGCGCGGATTCCGGAGGTCGCCGAGCAGGTGGCGGCGATCGAGGGTGTCAGCGAGGTGTACTCCGTCACCGGCGGGCTCGACCTGATCGCGATGGTCCGGGTCGCCCACCACGACGACCTCGCCACCGTGATCCCGGAGAAGGTGAACCGGGTGGCCGGCGTACTGAGCACCGAGACGCACATCGCCTTCCGCGCGTACTCGACGCATGACCTGGAGGCGGCCTTCAGCCTGGGTCAGGAGGACGGTGTCTGAGGGCTGGGAAACCGCGGTCCTGCTGACACGAGCTGAAGTTACGGTGAGCGCATGAGCAACCCTCCCGCGGGCTGGTATCCGGACCCAACCGGCCAGCCGAACACCATCCGCTGGTGGAACGGGAAGCAATGGACCAACCGCACCGAGAAGGAAGACCTCTCCAACCAGCCGACCCCGGCACCAACTGAGACCGAAGCCACACCTCAGCCGACCCAAGCCGAGTGGTCCCCCCAATCAGGCTGGACCTCCCCCTCCAACCAGCCGACCACAAGCACGCAGGCCGGCGCGTCCCAGGCTGCGGGACCGCACAGCGGCGGGTCACAGACTGGTGGACCACAGGCTGGTGCGACGGCCCAGGGCGGTGAGACGGCCCATGGTGGTGAGACGGCCCAGGGTGGTGCGTCGGCGCAGGCTGGTGCTTCTCAGGGTGGTGCGTCGGAGCAGGATGGCGACGAGGCTGCTCAGGGTACGGCGGATGACGCGGGAGTTTCCCCGTTCGAGCGAGCACGAGCCACCTGGGGTGCGCCAGTGATCGCACCGGCACCACCGGAGCACTGGACGCAGCGACCGGTGCCGACCGAGCCGGTCGACGAGCCAGCCCAACCCGCCCCACAGCGGACCCAGCAGACCGGCTGGACCCTCAAACTCGCCCCGACCCCGCAGGAATCCGCCGGGGGCACGACGGACGCCGCCGACGCAGCCGCTCACGCCGCGGGCGCCGCTGCCTCAGGTGCGGCAGCCGGCGCGGAGGATTCGCAGGGCTGGTCAGCTGTCACCTGGACCCAGCCCCCGAGCGCACACCCCACCGAGGCCCAGGCACAGCAGGCCGTTCCGCAGTCCGATGACGCCGCGACACTCGCCGATGAGCCCACCCAGATCCAGGGCGTCGACCTGGACCAGCAAGGCGGCTGGGTCGCGCCCACAGACCACGAGCCGCTAACCCCGCAGACCTCGGCCACCCAGTCCGGCCAGATCCAGCCCCAAGCCGAACCGCGGGACGCAAAGTCCCAAGCCCACCAGTCCTGGGGCATGCAATCCGGCCAGCACCACACCCAAGGCCAGCAGTTTTGGGGCACCGAGTCCGGCGACACTCAGGCCCAAGGCCAGCAGTCCTGGGGCACCGAATCCGGGGAGCCCCAGGCGCAAAGCCAGCAAGGCTGGGGCACCGAGTCCGGCGACCCCCACGCGCAAACCCAGCAAGGCTGGGGCACCGAGTCCGGCGACCCCCACGCGCAAACCCCGCAAAACTGGGGCGTCCAGGCGGACGACGAACCTACGCAGCTCCAACAAGCGTGGGTTGAGCCAGACGAGCCGGCGGCGCACGACCAGCAGCCACGCACTGCGCAGGCTGGCGAACAGCACACCCAAGCCCAGCAGCCGTGGGGCGTCCAATCCGGTGACACGCAGTCCCAGGACCAGCAGGCCTGGGCTACGCACTCCAGTGGCACGCAGCCCCTGGGCGAGCAGTCGTCGGGGATGCCGTCCAATGAAGCTCAGGTGCAGGGCCAACAGGCGTGGAGCCTTCAGCTTGGCGAGGAGCAGCAGGGCTGGGGCCTGCAGCAGCCTGGCGATGCGGGCCAGACACAGGCTGGCTCTAGCCAGCAGGTAGGCCTCGGGCAGCAACAGATTCAGCAGGGCCCGGACCAGCTGACTCAGCAAGACCAAGCGCAACTCCAGCAGAGCCCGGGCGCACAGGCCAGCGAGCAGCAAAGCTGGGGCCTGCGGTCCGGCGACCAGAACGAACGTGAGCAACCGTGGGGTGCGCAGCACCAAGGCGACGAGCCCACGCAGGTGCCCCACGCCGATGGTCCACAACAGACCGGCACTCCTGAGCAGAACAAGCAGCACTCGGACGTGACGCAGTCCCCCGCCAGCGCCGAACAGACCCACCAGAGCTGGAGCGTGCAGCAAGGCGCGGCCGAAGGCAGCCAAACCCAGCCGCAGTGGGGCGCGCAGCAAAGCACCGGCGACGGCGCCCAGGCTCAGCAAGGCTGGGGCGTGCAGCAAGGAACCGGCGATGGTGACCAGACTCAGCAGAGCTGGGATGCGCAGCAGGCTGGGAATGGCGCTGGCCAAGACCAGCAAGGCTGGGGCGTGCAGCAAGGCACGGCCGGCGGTGACCAGGTTCAGCAAGGCTGGGGAACACCGCCGGCTGGGAGCGAGGCTGATCAAGGCCAGCAGGGCTCGGGCGTGCAAAGCACCGGAGGTGCCGACCAGGCTCAGCAGAGCTGGGGCGCGCAGCAGGCCGGGAACGAGGCTGACCAGAACCAGCAAGGCTGGGGCGAGCAGCAAAGCTCGGACGAAGGCAGCCAAACCCAGCAGCAGTGGAGTACGCAGCAAAGCACCGGCCACGGTGACCAGGCACAGCACGGCTGGGGAACACCGCAGGTCGGAAACGAGGCTGACCAGGGCCAGCAGGACTGGGGCGTGCAGCAAGGGACTGGCAGTAGCGACCAGGGCCAGCAGGGTTGGGGCGTGCAGCAGGCTGGGAATGGCGCTGGCCAAGACCAGCAGGACTGGGTTGTGCAGCAGGGCACGGCCGGCGGTGGGCAGGCACAGCAGGGCTGGGGAGTTCCGCAGGCTGGAAACGAGACTGAGCAAGACCAGCAGGGCTGGGGTGTGCAGCAGGCGGGTGGAGCGCAGGAGCAGCAGGCCTGGGGTGGGCAGGCTGGGGATGAGCAGGCGACTGCCAATCCGTGGCAGGCGATTGATGAGCAGTTGCGAGCCGGCAACGGCTGGGGGCAAGGCTCTGGCGATGGGCAGCAGACGGCTGCTGGGGGTGGGACAGCCGGTGGGCAGCCCGACGCCGGAGGTGCCTGGGGTGCTGGCGAGCAGCAAGCCGCAGCCAGCGCATGGGGTGAACAAGGCGCTGACCAGCCGACCACAGGCCAGGGCTGGGGAAGCCCCCACGGCTCCGGCCAGCAGGCCGCAACCAATGCGTGGGCTGAGCAAGGCTCCGGGCAGCAGACCGCAGGCAGCGCATGGGGCGAACAGGGCTCCGCGCAGCAGACCGCGAGCAGTGCGTGGGGTGAGCAAGGCTCCGCGCAGCAGACCGCGAGCAGTGCGTGGGGTGAGCAAGGGTCTGGGCAGCAGGGCGCGGGCGGGGCGTGGGGTGAGCGGGTTTCTGGGCCGCAGGGGTGGCAGGTTCGGGAGGTTGAGGGGGTCGCGGGCGGCGGGCGTGGGGGAAATGCCAAGGGGAAGAAGGGTGCTGGGGGTGGGGGCGCTGGGGCGAAGCTGCCGTTGGTGATTGCCGGTGGGGTTGCGCTGGTGATGTTGGTGGTGGCGGCGGTGTTCTTGATCACGTCGGGGGGTGACAAGGAGGCGGGGCCGGAGACCACGCCGACGAATCAGCCGACCGGGAGTCAGGCGACCAACCAGCCGACGGGTCAGAACAGCACCAAGCCCGGGCAGTCGAAGAACCCGAAGCTGCACGAGGGCGCCCGGATCTCGTCCGACGCGATCTCGTTCCCGCGCCGGAACCCGCCGTGGTCGGACAAGAAGCGGCTGGTCGAGCAACTGATCAACTCCAGCGGCCAATACATCCTGCTGCAGGAGAACTTCGACGGAAAGAACGACTGGTACGCCGACATCTTCGTCGGAGCGCTCGGCACCGGGTCCGGGTTCAACGGCGATCCGAAGGCGACCGCGGCGGCGCTGTCGATCCAGTTGCGAACCACGATGTACGGCGACATCCCGGTCACGTTCAAGACCGTGAGCAACGGCGCGGTGAAGCGGTCGGACAAGTCCGGCTGGTACTTCCAGCAAACCGTTACCGCGAAGTCGGCGAAGTTGACCGCCCGCGTGCTTACCCTGACGGTGGCCGTTTTCGACCTCGGTGACGGCACCGCAGTCGCCTACATCAGCGACATCCCCACCAACCGGCCGGATCTGAGGGCGGCCGAGAGTCAGGCCTACAAGGGAATCAACGTTGGCTGAGAACGAGAACCAGACCCCACAACCGCCCCAGCGGCCTCCGGCCCGGCACAGTGCACCGCCGCACTCGCCGGTCGGCCAGGACGGCTATCCCCAGGCGTACCCCGGGGACCAGGTACCACCTGCCCCCGCGTCGCCCGGTCCCATGCCGTCCGGCGACCCACTCGCCGGTACGCCGCAGGCGCCACCGGCCCCAGACACTTGGAGCGCCCCGGCGTCACCCACTGAACGACGTACGACGGAACCGGACGCATCCACCGCGCATGCAGGTGGCTCGGGGGATCCGTTGCTTGGGCAGTCACCTGCTCCGGCGCCGCCGCCTCCCCCGTCGGCAGACGTCGCCGAATCCGGTACGCCGTACTCCGGGCAGGCCAACCCGTATCAGCAGCAGCCCCGACCGCAGCACGCGGCGCAGGGCGGGCAACAACAGTCCTGGGCACAGCAACAACTAGCCCAGCAGCAGGCGGCCCAGCACCAGCCGGGCGCTCAGCAGCACGCGGGCGCGGGACACGGCGGTCAGCAGGCTGGTTCACAGCAGCCGGCTCAAGGGCAGCGGCCCCAGCAGCAGTCGTGGGCAGCGCAGCAGCTGGCCCAGCAGCAGGCACCTGGGCAGCAGCCGTCACAGGGGCTGCAGGCGGGGCAGCCGTCGCGGGGCCAGCAGGCTGGGCAGCCGTCGCAGGGGCAGCAGGTGGGGCAGCCGTACCACGGTCAGCAGGCGGGTGGGCCGCAGCAGGTTGGGGGCTCCTACCAGGGGCAGCAGCCGGGTGGGGCGCAGCACGCGGCTCAACCGCCCGGGTCGCCACAGGTCGGCGGCAGCTACCCGCCCGGCCAGGGCCAGTACGGCGGCCAGCCGCAGAGCCCGTTGTACGCGCAGCAGCCTGGGCAGACGTCGTATGGCCAGCAGCCGGGCCACCTGGCGCCAGGTCAGCAGCCGGGTCAGCCGCCGCAAAGGCAGCAGCCGGGTCAGCCGGTGCGAGGGCAGCACGCTGGGCAGCCGGGGCAAGGGCGGCAAGCTGGCCCGACGGCGGAAGGACAGCACGCCGCCCAGTCGTCACAGGGCCAGCCCCAAGGTCAGCCGCCGTACGGCCAGCAGCCCGGGCAGACGGCGCACACCCAGCAGGCGGGGCAGGCGGCGTACACCCAGCAGGCCGCCTATACCCACCAGGCGGCGTATGGCCAGCAGGCGGGGCAGGGCGGTTATGGGCAGCGGCTTCCTGGGGCCGATGGTGCGGACGGCGGTGGTGGGAAGTCGCCGATGGATGGGGCGATGCGGGCGCGGCTGATCGGTGCGCTCGTGCTGGTTGTCGCCGCGCTTGCGACCACCGGGATCAGCGTCGGCTGGATCTGGACCAAGGCTGACGCGGTGACCCCGGTGACGATGCCGTCCGGTGGGCAGAAGCCGATGGAGACGGTCGACCCGTCGGCGAAGCCGTCCGAGACGCCGACTCCGACCGGCAAGGTGCTCGGTACCGAGATGGTTGCCGGCAACAAGGACACGATGCCGATCATGAGCTCGGCGTGGACCAGCGAGTACGACCGGGTAGGCCTGTGGGGCGGGACCGCGATCTGGTTCACCGTGCACGCGAACTACGACGGCAAGAAGGGCACCTGGGGCAACTACGTCGCGTTCGGCCAGCTGGCGCCGCAGATCCCGTACGTCAACACCGCTGCCGGCCGGCGGGCGGCCGCGGGCCAGGCGGCCTCCCGGGCGGTCGTCAGTCTGTACGACAAGGACGCGAAGATCTCCGCGGTCACGCACAAGGCGATTACGGTCGACGGCCACCCGGGCCACGAGATCACCGCGCGGATCGCGATCAACCAGCCGCCGCTGAAGGAGACGTTCTCGACGATCATGATCGCGCTGATCGACCGCGGTGACGGCAAGACGGCGGCCGTCTCGATCGCGGACATCGCCGGATCCACGCCGGCGTGGCAGAACGTCTGGCGCTACAAGGTCAGCCAGATCAAGATCAACCAGTGACGAAGAAGGGGCCGGCGTCGCCGGCCCCTTCTTTCAACTGAGCAGCTACCGCACCGAGACGCAGGCAGCGATCCAGCGGTCCAGCACGTCCTTGGCCGCACCCGAGTCGATCGCCTCCGCGGCCCGGTCCATGCCGGCCCGGATCCGGCTGGTGATCGGCTCGTCCGTCGGGGTGTACGCCGCCAGCGCCGCCCCCGCGTTCAGCAGTACGACGTCCCGCACCGCCCCGGGCTCGCCCTCGAGCAACGCCCGCACCACCTTGGCATTGAACGCCGCATCCGCACCCTTCAACGCGTCCGCGGCCACCGGCGCGATCCCCAGTTCACGCGGATCGACCGTGAACGGCCCGTCCACCGAGCCCCCGCCGACCGTCCACACCTGCGAGGTCGTCCGGGTCGTCAGCTCGTCGAGTCCGTCGTCACCGTGGAACACCAGCGCGTCGATCCCCCGCCGCGCCAGCACCCCGGCCATCAGCCCGGCGATCCGCCCGTCCCCGACCCCTACCGCCTGCGCGGACGGGTTGCCCGGATTCGCCAGCGGGCCGAGGAAGTTGAAGGTGGTCGGCACCCCGAGCTCACGCCGCGGTACGGCGGCATGCCGCAGCGCCGGGTGGAACGCCGGGGCGAAGCAGAAGGTGATCCCGGCCAGCTCCCCCACCTCGGCCACCTGCTCGGCGGTGAGGTCGAGCGGTACGCCGAGCTCCTCGAGGACGTCGGCCGCCCCACAGGCCGACGAGGCCGCGCGGTTGCCGTGCTTGAGCACCTTGGCGCCGGCGCCGGCCGCGACGATCGCGGACATCGTGCTGATGTTCACGGTGTGGGCTTGGTCACCGCCGGTGCCGACGACGTCAAGCGTGCGGCCCGGCACCGAGATCTTGGTGGCGAAGTCGCGCATGGTCGCGACCAGGCCCTCGACCTCGGCAACCGTCTCGCCCTTGGACCGCAGCGCGACCACGAACCCGGCGAGCTGGGCCGGCGACGCGGCACCGGACAGGATCTGTTCCATCGCCCACGCGGTGGCGGACGCGTCCAGGTCTTCGCGCCGCAGCAGCGGATTGAGCACCTGCGGCCAGGTGTAGGCGGTCATGGGGCCTCCCGGCCTGGACTGAGGAGCGTAGGGAGCGCAGCGACTGGAGCGACGAGGGAAGGGCGGGAGTCATAGCCCCATGACCTGCCGCGCGCTAGCGCGGCAATGTGCACGGTCATGGGGCCTCCCGGCCTGGACTGAGGGTCAGGCAGTCGTGGCGGGCAGCTTGGCCAGGCGCTGCCGGAGCAGGTCGGCGGTGACCTCGGCCAGCCGGACCGGGTCGATCGGGTGCGAGACCGCGGCCTCGGCCCGGGACCAGGTGGCCAGCCAGGCGTCCTGCGGACGGCCGGTGATGACGAGCACCGGCGGGCACTGGAAGATCTCGTCCTTCAGCTGCCGGGCGATTCCCATCCCGCCGGCCGGCACCGCCTCGCCGTCCAGGATGGCCAGGTCGATCCCGCCCTTGTCCATGGTCTTGATCACGGCCGGCTCGGTCGCGCACTCGACGTACTCGAGCACGGGCAGATCGGCGGCCGGACGCTTGCCCAGCGCCAGCCGGACGGATTCCCGCGTCGTACGGTCGTCGCTGTAGACGAGCACCTTCAGCGGACGCTCTGAACTCATCGATCCATCCCAAGCTGTGTGTCTGTGACGAGTGGACATGCAAACAACACGGCGAATGCTACCGGGGCGCCTGTCCGCTCCGGCGAGCCTGTTCCTCCAACCGGTCCAGCCGGCGGTCCTCACGGCGGGCCTCCCGCTGCGACTCGCGCACCCACTGGACGAAAAGTACGCCGAAGAACACCAGCCCGACGATGTCGCCGGAACCCCACAGCAGCCCGCCGGCGATGTACTGGTCGCGCAACGGCGACGGCGGCCAGGACCGGCCGAAGCTGGTGTACCAGTCCTCCGCGATCAGCTTGTTCGCCGACATGATCGTGATGCCGAGGAAGGCGTGGAACGGCAGCGTGAGGAACGTCATGATCAGCCGGAACGGGTAGATCACCCGGCCCGGCACCGGGTCGAGCCCAAGCAGTGGCCAGAAGAACAGTGCGCCGACCAGGATGAAGTGCAGATGGAGCAGGTCGTGCAGCACGGTCGAGCGCAACGTGGCGTCGTACCAGCCGCTGAAGTACAGCGCCCACGGACTGAGCACGAACAGCGTGAAGCCGACCATCGGGAAGCACATCACCTTGGCGAACCGCGAGTGCAACACGGAGAGCAACCATTTCCGCGGCCTGGCCGGCAGGGTGCGCAGGGCCAGTGTCACCGGTGCGCCGAGCGCCATCATCAGCGGCGTGAGCATCGACAGGATCATGTGCTGGGCCATGTGCACGCTGAGCAACACGGTGTCGTACGTGCCGAGGGCCGACTGGGTGGCGATCACAGCGCTTCCCAGCCCCAGGCCGACGAACGCGAACGTGCGGCCGCGGGACCACTTGTCACCCCGCGCGCGAAGCTTGTGCACGCCGTACAGATAGAGCGCTGCCAGTACGACGATCACGCCAAGTAACACCGGTTCGAAGGTCCAGGCAGTCAGCAGCCGGAGCGGTGTCAGCGGCGCGATCTGGTCGCCGGGCTCGGCGTGGAGGGGAAGCACGCTTCCACAGTAGTGTCCTGAGCCGGGCGAGATCCGAGTGGCTGCGGTGTTCAGGTGCGTGCATCGTGGCGCTTCCGGCGCGTCCTCGATGCGGAGCATCGTGGATGTGCCGGAAGTGGCGCGAGGTGCGTGCCTGGGCGCCGCAGACGCCGGATGTCGCCCGGCTCAGGACACTGTGAAAGCGATAGTTGCCGACATGCATGGGGGTGGTCGTGGCAGTTGAGACGAGGACCGACATAATGACCGCGTGGCCACTGCAACCGCGCTCCCAGCGTCTCGTGAACACGGACACCACGACCGTCCCAGCATGGTCAGTGTCGGCACGATCGTCTGGCTCTCGAGCGAACTGATGTTCTTCGCCGCCCTGTTCGCGGCGTACTTCACGATCCGGTCGGTGACGACCGCTGCCGCCGTTCCCGGGACGGAGACGTTGTGGCAGGCGTCGACCGAGATGCTGAACGTGCGATTCGCCTCGGTCAACACGTTCGTCCTGGTCGCGTCGTCGTTCACCTGCCAGGCGGGTGTGTTCGCCGCCGAGCACGGCAAGGTGGGCCGGACCGGATCGATGCTGAACTTCCGCGCCTGGGGCATGCGTGAGTGGTTCATCCTCACGTACCTGATGGGCGCGGTCTTCATCGCCGGCCAGGTGACCGAGTACGCCGCCCTGCTCCACGAGGGCCTGTCGATCTCGTCGTCGCCGTACGGGTCGGTCTTCTACCTGACCACCGGGTTCCACGGTCTGCACGTGACCGGCGGTCTCATCGCTTTCGTGTACGTCCTGGCCAGGACGTACATGGCTCGTAAGTTCACCCACGAACAGGCCGTCTCGGCGATCGTCGTGTCGTACTACTGGCACTTCGTCGACGTGGTCTGGATCGCCCTGTTCGCGACCATCTACCTGCTCAAATGAGTGAGAAGAGACTTTCCTTGTCACCGGCGCGCTTTCTCTCCGCGCGACGACGGCACCGGTCAGCCGGCCTCGTCGTGCTCCTGTTCGGCCTCCTGGCAGTGGGTTCGGCGTACGCCGCCTTCGCCCCTGACGACGCGGTCGCGGACAACTCGGCCCAGTCCCAGCAGATCGAGGAGGGCAAGAAGCTCTTCGCGGTCGGTTGCTCCAGCTGCCATGGCCTGAACGCCGAGGGCAGCGGCAACGGCGAGGGCGAGATGGCCGGCCCGTCGCTGATCGGCGTCGGCGCGGCCGCGGTCGACTTCCAGGTCGGCACCGGCCGGATGCCCGCCATGCAGCCGGGCGCCCAGGTGCCGCGCAAGACGCCGGTGTACTCGCAGGAGGAGATCGAGGCACTGGCCGCGTACGTCGCCTCCCTCGCCCCCGGCCCGGCCGTCCCGGCGCAGGAGTCGTACGACGTGAGCAAGGCCACCGACGAGCAGGTCACCCGCGGTGGCGAGCTGTTCCGCACCAACTGCACGGCGTGCCACAACTTCGCCGGCCGTGGCGGTGCGCTGCCGAACGGTCGTTACGCGCCGTCGCTGATGGGCGTGAGCGAGAAGCACATCTACGAGGCGATGCTCACCGGTCCGCAGCAGATGCCGGTCTTCTCCGACCAGGTGATGCAGCCGGAGGACAAGCGCGACATCATCGCCTACCTGAAGGCGCTGGAGACCCAGAAGGACCCGGGCGGCTTCGGTCTCGGCCGGCTCGGCCCGGTGTCCGAGGGTCTGTGGGGCTGGCTGGTCGGGATCGGCCTGCTGGTCTGCGTAGCGGTCTGGATCGGCGCCAAGGGTGTCAAGGCCAAGGGAGTGAAGGCCAGTGAGTGACGACAAGCTGCCTGTGAAGGCAGAGGAGGAGCACGGCGGTCAGGTTCAGGTAGCGGAGCCGATCGCGGACCCGGGCCTGGAGGCGCACGAGTACCGGATCACCGATATCGACCCGAAGGCTGCCGACCGCGTCGAGCGGCAGGTGGCGGGCATGTTCGGCCTGTCCACCCTGCTCGTGCTCGGTGCCTGCGTGGCGTACTTCGCCATCCCGCGCGACGCCCAGCTCGTCTTCGGCCCGCTGTCCGGTAACGCCAACAACATGACGCTCGGCCTGTGCATCGGGCTGGCGCTGTTCCTGATCGGCGCCGGCGCGATCCAGTGGGCCAAGAAGCTGATGGTCGACGAGGAGATCTCCGAGGAGCGGCACGCCGCGCACTCGACGCTGGAGCAGAAGGCCGACATCACCGACGCCTTCCAGGAGGGGGTTGCGGAGTCCGGGTTCACCCGGCGCAAGCTGATCCGCCGCTCGCTGCTCGGCGCGCTCGGTGTGCTCGGCCTGCCGGCCATCGTGTTGCTGCGCGACCTCGGCC
The DNA here is from genome assembly GCF_040639075.1 of Kribbella sp. NPDC023972. Classification (NCBI taxonomy): domain Bacteria; kingdom Bacillati; phylum Actinomycetota; class Actinomycetes; order Propionibacteriales; family Kribbellaceae; genus Kribbella; species Kribbella sp. NPDC023972. The sequence continues at coordinate 514,202 of NZ_JBEZZH010000001.1, forward strand.
CGCTCCCGGGCCGGACGCTCTACCACACCATCTGGGCCAGGGGCATCCGCGTCGTCAACGACGTCACGCTGCGCCCGATCAAGCCGTCCGACCTGGTCATCGGCCAGCTCGTCAACGCCGCCCCCGCCAACCTGGCTCCGATCCAGGAAGAGAGCCCGGTCGAGTACCAGAACGCCAAGGCGAAGGCCGCGGTGATCGTGGTCCGGATCAGGCCGAGCGAGATCCGTACGCCGGCCGGCCGGGAGAACTGGGGTGTCGACGGCATCCTGTGCTACTCCAAGATCTGCACCCACGTCGGTTGCCCGATCTCGCTGTACGAGCAGACCACCCACCACGTGCTCTGCCCGTGCCACCAGTCGACCTTCGACCTCGCGGACGCCGCCAAGGTCGTCTTCGGCCCTGCGGCCCGGCCACTTCCTCAGCTACCGTTGGCAGTGGACTCGGAGGGCTACCTGATCGCACAGAGCGACTTCACCGAGCCAGTCGGTCCGAGCTTCTTCGAACGAGGGTGACCGCACGTGTCTGACAAGGATTTCCCACCACCGGTCAAGTATCTCGACGACCGCCTCGGGATCGCCAAGATCGGGCGGAAGAACCTCCGCAAGGTCTTCCCGGACCACTGGTCCTTCATGCTCGGTGAGATCGCGCTCTACAGCTTCATCATCCTGCTCCTCACCGGCGTCTTCCTGACCTTCTGGTTCAAGCCGTCGATGGCCGAGATCGAGTACCAGGGCTCGTACAGCCTGCTCAAGGGCCTGCACATGTCCGAGGCGTACGCCTCGACGCTGGACATCTCGTTCGACGTCCGCGGCGGTCTGCTGATGCGGCAGATCCACCACTGGGCGGCGGTGCTGTTCATCGCCGCGATGATGGTGCACCTGCTCCGCATCTTCTTCACCGGCGCGTTCCGCAAGCCGCGTGAGCTGAACTGGGTGATCGGCTTCACGATGCTGTTCCTCGGCATCGTCGAGGGCTTCATCGGCTACGGCCTGCCCGACGACCTGCTGTCCGGTACTGGTCTGCGGATCACCCAGGGCATGATCCAGGCGTCACCGGTGATCGGCACCTACATGAACTTCTTCATCTTCGGGGGCGAGTTCCCCGGCGATGACATGGTGCCCCGATTCTTCATCGTGCACGTGCTGCTGATCCCCGGGTTGATCCTGCTGCTGGTCACGCTCCACCTGTTCCTGGTCGTGTACCACAAGCACACGCAGTACCCGGGCCCCGGCCGGACCAACAACAACGTGGTCGGCTACCCGCTGTGGCCCGTCTACACGGCCAAGGCCGGCGGCTTCTTCTTCGTCGTGTTCGGCATCACCGCGCTGATGGGCGCACTGATGCAGATCAACCCGGTCTGGCTGTACGGGCCGTACAACCCGGCGGAGGTGACGGCGGGATCCCAGCCGGACTGGTACATGGGCTGGCTGGAAGGCTCGGTCCGCATCATGCCCGGCTTCGAGTCCCATTTCTGGGGCATCACGCTGAGCTGGAACCTGATCATCCCGGCCCTGCTGATACCTCCCGCCTTCGTCACGCTGGTCGCGCTCTACCCGTTCATCGAGGGCTGGATCACCGGTGACAAGCGCGAGCACCACCTGCTGGACCGGCCGCGCAACATGCCGACCCGGACCGGCATCGGCGCCGCCTTCATCACCTTCTACGGCCTGCTCTGGATCGGTGGCGGCAACGACCTGATCGCCACCCACTTCGGGATCTCGCTGAACAACGTGACCTGGTTCCTGCGGTTCGCGGTGATCCTCGGCCCGATCCTGGCGTTCTGGATCACCCGCCGGGTCGCGATCTCGCTGCAGCGGTCCGACAACGAGCGGCTCCTGCACGGCCTGGAGACCGGCATCATCGTCCGCTCCCCCGACGGTGCGTACTCGGAGAAGCACACGCCGATCTCGACGTACGAGGCCTACGAGCTCACCGCCCGGGACCGGTTGCTGCCGCTCGACATCGGTCCGGAGACCGACGAGAACGGCGTCCGCGCCCCACGCCGGGCTCTGAACAAGCTCCGCGCCCGGCTGTCGCGCTTCTACTTCGCCGACGCGGTGCAGAAGCCGACCCGCGAGGAGGTCGAGGAGGCTCAGGCCCACGCGCACGACGCGGACGAGATCCACGAACTGGGCGAGACCGAGACCTACCGCGAGGTCACCAGCGACAGGTCCTGACCCAGCATCACCCCAAGAAGCCCCGGCCATCGCCGGGGCTTCTTGCTTTTATCCGATCGCGTCGGTCACCGCCTCCAGGTATCTCTTGACCACGGCTCGCTCGGATGGCTGGAGCTCGACCGCGATCAGGCGCTCGAGCAGTGGGCCGAAGAACTGCCAGCCGAGGGCGACTGCGCTGTCGGAAACCTGGAGGCGGGAGCTGCGACCGTCTGAGCGGCTTCTGAGGCGTTCGACGTGCCCGGCGGCCTCCAACCGGTGGATGACCGCTGTCGTCGCCTGAGACGACATCCCCAGCTGCCCAGCGAGCCACCCCGGCGTCGCCTCCACACCGGCCCGCTCGGCGTCCAGCAGCCGGATCAAGGCCCGTACGTCGGTCCCGTGCAAGCCCGTCGTACGCGCGAACTCCCCCACCGCGAGCTCCAGCCGCGACGCGACCTCTCGCAGCCGGTGCACCAACTTCAACGCCGCCGCCCGCTCCGGATCCGCCGGCATCACTCCCTCACGCATACTCCCCAATTTACCTCACTGAGTGAGCTATCCTCACGACATGACTTTCGAGGACGCGTACGACGCTCTGCTCGACCGCTGGGGTGTCCCGGTGGAACGGCTCGACATTGGCGGCACCCACGTGAACGCGTGCGGCCCACTCGACGCCCCTCCCCTGGTCCTCCTGGCCGGCCACGGCGCGACCTCCCCGGTATGGTTCACCGTCGCCCCGCGACTAGCCGAGACCCACCGCGTCTACGCCCCCGACCTCCCCGGCGACGCCGGCCGCAGCACCGCCACGCCACCACGACAGGTCGACGACCTGATGGCTTGGCTCACCGGCGTACTCGACGGGCTCAAGGTCGACCAGACTGCTCTCTGCGGTCACTCGTACGGCGCCTGGACCGCCTTGACCTTCGCTCTACGCAACCTCGACAAGGTCGGCCGGCTGGCACTCGTCGACCCCACGGACTGCTTCACCGGACTCCGAATCCCGTACATCGCCCGCGCGTTGCCCAGCCTCCTGCGCCCTTCACGGGAACGGACGAGGTCGTTCCTCCGCTGGGAAACCCAGGGCCTGCCGGTCGACGAGCAGTGGCTCGAACTTGCCGCCCTGGCCGCCGAGCAGCCCACCGCTCCCTTCGTCCGCCCCAAGCGCCCGACCGACGATCAACTGCGGTCCCTACAGCCCGCTCCCCTGGTCTTCGTGGCGGCCCGCAGCAAGAGTCATGACGCCAACCGTCTCACCCAGCGCGTCACCACCCTCATCCCGGCGGCAACCGTCGTACGGGTCGAAACCGCGACGCATCACTCCCTGCCAGTCCTGCACAGTGACGAGGTCGTGAACGCTTTGACAGCCTCAGAGTGGTCAGGACAGGGCTGAGCCGGCCTTGTAGGCGGCCCAGGTCATGTTCCAGTCGGTCCAGCCGTTGCCGGGCTCCATCTTGCGGGTGGTGCCGGTGACGATGACAGGGTCGCCGCGCAGGGTCTGCTGGAAGTACCACTGGCCGTTCGCGAGGCTCATGCCGACACAGCCGTGGCTGACGTTCTCGCTGCCCTGGCTGCCGCTCGACCAGGGCGCGCCGTGGATGAACTCACCGGAGGTCGTGACCCGCTGGGCCCACTTCACGTCCCGGATGTCGTAGTACTCCGGGTCGCCCGGCTTGATGCCGACGGTGCGGGCGTCCATCCGCTTGGTGGGGAACTTCTCCATGATCACCTTCACCCCGCTGCGGGTGGTGAAACCGTCCTTGCCGGCGGTGATCGGGATGCTCCGGGCCAGCTTGCCGTTGATGGTGACGTACATCGTGTGCTTCTTGACGTCGACCTTGCTGACCACGGACCTGCCGATGGCGAAGGAGATCTCGCGGCTGGCCGAGCCCCAGGTGCTGTTCCCGGCGTTCACGCCCTGGGTGTCGATGTTCACCGTCACCCTGGTGCCGGCCGGCCAATAGTTCTTCGGCCGGTAGTTGACCTGCTTGCTGTTCATCCAGTGCCAGCTGCCGTCGACCGGGACCGACGTGGTCACCTTGAGCCGCTTCTCCACCGCGGCACGGTCCGTGACCGGGTTGTTCCAGTAGATCTGGATCGGCATCGCGACACCGACGGTCTCACCGTTCAGCGGGGCGACCGAGGCCTTCAGGTTCCTGGCCGCCTTCAGGGTCTTGAAGGTCGAGCTGATCGGCACGGACGCGCCGTCGGTGCCCTCCGCGGAGCCGGTCAGGGTGTACGTCGCCCCCGGCTCGAGCTGCGGCACGGAGGTCCACTGGTTCTTGTCCGGGTTGAAGCTGCCGGCCACCTTGTCGCCGTCGTCGTCCTTGAGCGTGACGTCCTTCAGCGTGCCTACCGAGGTCTTCACGGTCACCGGAGTGTCCGGCTTGACCGAGGTGGCGCCCTTGGCCGGGACGACCGAGACGTTGGCCGCACCCGGGTCCTGGGACGGCGTCGTCGAGGCACCAGGGGTGGTCGAGGCTCCCGGCGTACCGCTGGTCTGCGTCGTGCCCGGCGACGACGGGGAGCCCCCCGCCTCGGTGTCGCTGCACGCGGTGCCCACCATCAGCATCACGCAGATCCCCGCCACGGCCAAGCCGTGCTTCCTCACCGAACCGCCTACCATTCCCCAGCTCTCCCCTGTTGAAACCAACGCCGCCAGAGTAACCCGCCGTACCGACAGATCCCGGCAGCACACGGCCACCACAGTGGTACGGACCACAACGGCCCATTCTCCGGTGGCACCCCGTAAGACGCGCAAAGGCGCCATCCGGTTGGCTTCCGGATGGCGCCCGTACGACGTTGAGCTGGTGACCCTAGTGAGCCCTAGTGAGCCCTAGTGAGCATGGTCACCGCGGTAGTACTCGAAGATGAACCCGGACAGCGTGACGATGCCGAGCGCGCAGCCGGCGATGAACAGCCACCAGCCGAAGACGAGGCCCAGCACGACCACCGACAGGGTCAGCGCGCACCACAGCGGCCACCACGAGTACGGCGGGAAGAAGCCGAGCTCACCGGCTCCCTCGACGATCTCGGCCTCCTTGCGGTCCTCCGGCCGGGGGTCCATCCGGCGCGCGGTGATGCTCAGGTAGAACGCCACCAGCAGGGCGAGGAAGAACGTCATCACCAGCGCGGTGGTACCGGTCGGGTCCTCCGACATCAGCCAGTAGATCGGCGTGACGACCAGCACGAACACGCTCAGGATCCCGAAGACCCAGGCTTCGACCTTCACGCCTTGTCCTTCCCCTCGATACCGGCGTTCTGCTCCAGGTGCTCGACCCGGCCGTCGTCCTCACCGGCGTCGAGCAGGTTGTCCTTCGGCGCCCGGTTGTCCGGGTACTCGGCCAGTGCGAGGTCCGCGTGGTGCAGGTCGAACGCCGGGCTCTCGGACCGGATCCGCGGCAGCCGATCGAAGTTGTGCCGCGGCGGCGGCGAACTGGTCGCCCACTCCAGCGACCGACCCCAGCCCCACGGGTCGTCGACACCGACCAGCGGTGCCTTGCGCGACTTGTACACGTTGTAGAAGAACGGCAGCATCGACAGGCCCAGCACGAAGGCACCGACGCTGGACACCTCGTTGAGCGTGGTGAAGCCTTCGTTCGCACCGTACGACGCGTAGCGCCGCGGCATGCCCTCGACACCGAGCCAGTGCTGCACCAGGAACGTGGTGTGGAACCCGATGAACAGCAGCCAGAAGTGCAGCTTGCCGAGCTTCTCGTCGAGCATCCGGCCGGTCATCTTCGGCCACCAGAAGTAGAACCCGGCGAACATCGCGAACACCACCGTGCCGAAGACGACGTAGTGGAAGTGCGCCACCACGAAGTAGGAGTCGGACAGCTGGTAGTCCAGCGCCGGCGAGGCCAGGATGATGCCGGTCAGACCGCCGAAGAGGAAGGTGGTCAAGAAGCCCACCGACCACAGCATCGGGGTGTCGAACGACACCGATCCGCCCCACATGGTGCCGATCCAGTTGAAGAACTTCACCCCGGTCGGGACCGCGATCAGGAACGTCATGAAGGAGAAGAACGGCAGGTTCACCGCACCGGTGACGAACATGTGGTGCGCCCAGACCGCCACGGACAGCACCGCGATACCGAGCGTCGCGCAGACCAGGCCGATGTAGCCGAAGACCGGTTTGCGGCTGAACACGGGCAGGATCTCGGTGATGATGCCGAAGAACGGCAACGCGATGATGTAGACCTCGGGGTGCCCGAAGAACCAGAACAGGTGCTGCCACAACAGCGGCCCGCCGTTCGCGGCGTCGAAGACGTGAGCCCCCAAGGCCCGATCCGCCTCCAGCATCAGCAGCGCGCCGGCCAGGATCGGGAACGCGATCAGCACCAGGATCGAGGTGACCAGGATGTTCCAGACGAAGATCGGCATCCGGAACATCGTCATCCCCGGCGCCCGCATGGTGATGATCGTGGTGACGAAGTTGACCGCACCGAGGATGGTGCCCAGACCGGCCATCCACAGGCCCATGATCCACAGGTCACCGCCGACGCCCGGCGAGCGGACCGCGTTCGACAGCGGCGCGTAGGCGAACCAGCCGAAGTCGGCCGCGCCGCCCGGGGTGAAGAAGCCGCTGATGGTGATCAGGCCGCCGAACAGGAACAGCCAGAAGCTGAACATGTTCAGCCGCGGGAAGGCGACGTCCGGGGCGCCGATCTGGACCGGCATGATCACGTTGGCGAACCCGACGAACAGCGGCGTCGCGAACAGCAGCAGCATGATCGTGCCGTGCATGGTGAAGAGCTGGTTGTAGACCTCCTCGTTCACGATCTGCAGGCCCGGCTTGGCCAGCTCGGCGCGGATGACCAGCGCCATCACGCCGCCGATCAGGAAGAACGCGAACGAGGTGATCAGGTACATGTGCCCGATCAGCTTGTGGTCGGTGGTGGTGAGCCACTTGACCGCGAGTTGGCCCTTGGTACGCGCCCGGGGCAGAGCGGTAGTGGTCGCACCGATGGCACCGGTGCGCTCGGCGAAGTCGGTCACTTCTCGCCCTCCTCTGACCCATGGCCAGGAATGGTGGTGGCGTCCTGGCCACCGGTGGCGGCGCCGGTCTGGCCCTTGGCGGCCAGCTCACGCAGGTGTGCGTCGTACTCGGCGCGGGTGACCACCTTGACGGAGAAGACCATCCGGCTGTGGTAGAGCCCGCAGAGCTCGGCGCACTTGCCGGCGAAGGTCCCGGTCTTGGTCGGGGTCAGCTCGAACTTGTTGGTCCGGCCGGGGATGACGTCGAGCTTGAAGTAGAACGACGGCACCCAGAAGGAGTGGATCACGTCTTGTGAGGTCAGGTCGAACTTGACCGACTCGTTCACCGGCAGCCAGAGCTCGGCGGGCTTCTCCAGGGTGCCGGTCTCCCAGACGCCCTCCTGCCCGTCGACCGTCTCCTTGTAGTTGAAGGTCCACTGCCACTGCTGGCCCACCACGTTGACGGTGTGCTGCGGGGTGTCCGACATCGCGGTGATCTGGTTGCCGTGCTCGACGGTGTAGTAGAAGAGCACACCGATGATGGCGAACGGCGCCAGCGTGTAGAGCACCTCGAGCGGCAGGTTGTACCGGACCTGCTTCGGCGCGTCCTCGCTGCGCTTGCGGTACCGCACGACGACGTACAGGATCAGGGCCCAGACCATCACGCCGACGATCAGGGCAGCGATCCAGGCGCCGATCCAGAGGCTTCGGACGGCCTCGGTCCGGTCCGATGCGCCCTCGGGGAGACCGAGTCGTTTCCACTGCTCAGTGGTCGCCGACGAACAACCGGTCAGCAGCAGGGTGCCGAGCACCACTCCCGTACCGACCAGCAGGCGTCGCTTCGCCGGACGTGTGGCGCCGGCAAGACCTGCCGCGCGCTCGTCCACTCCGGGCGTGCCGTTCGAACCCACGGGGCGCCTTTCCCTTCCCAAGTGAGACTGACGACCAAACACTACTGGACACCCCTTCGGCTCCCGCGCATAGGTAGGGCTTAGCGTTTTGAGGGTGAGTGAGCGTGGGTATCTGGACGCGGCGTCGGCCGAGTCGTTGCATCCGGCAGCGCGGGAGATGTTGCTGTCGGCAGTCGATTCGGGCTGGGCGGATCCGGTCCGGTTGCACCACGAGGGGCGGACCGCGCGGCTGCTGCTGGACAACGCCCGGGCGGTCCTCGCGGACGCGGTCGGCGTGCGGCCCGACGAGCTCTTCCTGACCACCTCCGGTACGGCGGCCATCCACGCCGGGCTGACCGCGCTCACGGCCGCCCGCAAGCGCGTCGGTACGGCGGTCGTCCACAGTGCGGTCGAGCATTCCGCCGTACTGCACACCGCGGGTCAGATAGGTGTGGAGGTCGGCGTGGACACGGTCGGACGGGTCGACCTGGACGCGTTCACCGACGCAGTACGCGGACCGGGAGTCGCGGTGGCGGCCCTGCAGTCTGCCAATCATGAGGTTGGCACGCGGCAGCCGATCGAGGCAGCGGCCGAGGCGTGCGGCGACGTACCTCTGTTCGTCGACGCGGCCGCTTCGATCGGGCACGACGCTGTACCGGCCGGGTGGTCGGCGCTGGCCGCGAGTGCGCACAAGTGGGGTGGACCGGCGGGCGTGGGGCTGCTCGCCGTCCGTAAAGGCACGCGGCTGGCGCCGGCCTGGCCGATGGACGAGCGGGAGGACGGCCTCTCCCCCGGGTTCCCGGACGTCCCGAACACCCTCGCGGCGGCGGCCGCCCTGCAGGCTCGCCAGGCTGAGGCTGCACAGTTGAACAAGCAGCATCGGGCCTGGATCGACGAGCTCCGGCACAGGGTCGCCGCCGATATCCCCGATGTCGAGGTGGTCGGCGACCCGGACGACCGGTTGCCGCACATCCTCACCTTCTCCTGTCTGTACGTCGACGGCGAGGCACTCGTCACAGCCCTGGACGCGGCGGGCTTCTCGGTCTCCAGCGGTTCGGCCTGTACGTCGAGCACGTTGCGACCGTCACACGTCCTGGCGGCGATGGGGGTCCTCACCCATGGCAACGTCCGCGTCTCACTCGGCCGATCCACGACGTACGGCGACATCGACCGGTTCGCGACTGTGCTGCCAGGGATCGTGCAGCGGATCCGTGCGGAGGTGGGCCTGTGAACACCGAGCTCGACTGTCTCGGCCTGCTCTGCCCACTTCCCGTGATCAAGCTGGCGAAGCTGTTGCCGGCCATCGACGTCGGCGACACCATCACTGTCCTCGCCGACGACCCGGCCGCCGCCACCGACATCCCCGCCTGGTGCCGCCTCCGCAACCAGGAACTCGTCTCCGCCGACGCCCCGCGCTTCGTCGTACGAAGACTGAGCTAAATCCGCTCGCCCCGGAGACGATCCGGTTGGCAGACTGCGGACCGTGACCGACTTCTCCCACAAGCCGACGTTGACCGGCGAGCTCGTGATCCTGCGGCCGGTGGACGAGGGCGACTACGACGCGCTGGCTGTCGCGATGGCCGACCCGGATGTGATCAGGTTCACCGGGAGCCGTGGGGACATCGGTGAGGAGCAGGCCCGGCAGTGGTACCGGACCCGCAATGACCAGACCGACCGGCTCGATCTGGCGATCGTGGACAAGGCGACCGGGGAGACCGTCGGCGAGGCGGTGCTGAACGAGTGGGATCCGGACAACCGGTCCTGCAACTTCCGGATCCTGATCGGCCCGTCCGGCCAGGGGCGTGGGCTCGGTACCGAGGCCACCCGGCTGATCGTCGGCTACGGCATCGAGGAGATCGGCCTGCACCGGATCAGCCTCGGGGTGTACGCGTTCAACCCACGGGCGCAGCGTGCGTACGAGAAGGCCGGCTTCGTGGTCGAGGGCCGCCTCCGCGACGATCTGTACTGGGACGGCGAATGGGTCGACTCGATCGTCATGTCCGTGCTGGCTCCGGAATGGAAAGCTAACGTCTGAGGCGTGATCGACGCTGAGCACATCGCCGTGCTGACCGGAGCCGGGATCTCCACCGCGTCCGGCATCCCCGACTTCCGCGGTCCGCAGGGGCTGTGGACGAAGAACCCGGCCGCGCAGGCGATGTTCGACATCGACGAGTACGTCGCCTCCCGTGCGGTCCGGGTCGAGGCCTGGAAGCTCCGCCTGGCCGCGCCCGCGTGGACCGCCGAGCCGAACCCGGGTCACCTCGCGCTGGTCGAGCTCGAACGCCAGGGCCGCCTGACCGGCCTGATCACCCAGAACGTCGACGGCCTGCACCAGAAGGCGGGCTCGTCGCCGGAGATCGTCCACGAACTGCACGGCACGGTCTGGTACGTGGACTGCCTCGAATGCAGCCGCCGGATCCCGATGGCCGACGTACTCCCCCGCCTCGAGGCCGGCGACGAAGACCCCGCCTGTGAGGTGTGCGGCGGCATCCTCAAGTCCGCCACGATCTCGTTCGGCCAATCGCTCGACCAGCGCGTCCTCGACGCCGCCGTCGCCGCCACCGAAGCCGCGGAGCTGTTCCTGGCCGTCGGCACCTCCTTGCAGGTCTACCCCGCCGCCGGCCTCTGCGACATCGCCCTGGCCGCCGGCAAACCCCTGGTCATCCTCAACGCCGAGCCGACCCCGTACGACGACGACGCCACCACCGTCCTGCACACACCGATCGAGACCACGCTGCCCGACCTCGTGACCTGACCGTGACGTTCCAGCCCTCCTCACGGTGAAGGGTCGCGGGTTAGCGTCACGCCCACGATCTACGGGAGGGGACCGTGATGCGCGGGTTCAGGCGATGGACGGCGGGGTTCACCGCGGCGGCGGTGGTGGTACTCGGACTGGGTACGGCGGCACCCGCGCCGGCCCGGCCGGCGGCCGATCGGGTGATCACGCTGGCGGGGTCGCTGCAGAGCGAGCTGGGGTGCCCGGGTGACTGGGATCCGGCGTGTACGGCGACGAGTCTCGGTGCGGCGGCGCCGTACGCGAAGGTGTTCGGCGTGCCGGCCGGGTCGTACGAGTTCAAGGTGACCGTCAACGGCAGCTGGGACGAGAACTACGGCGCCGGCGGCGTACTGAACGGGCCGAACATCCCGCTGCGGATCGAGGGACCGGCCAAGCTCTCCTTCAGCTATGACGACACCAGCCACGTCGTCACCGTGAAGCCGGTCGACCTCGCGGGTCCGGCGGTGACTCCGGCGGACAAAGCGTTGTCGACGCCGAGTCTGCGGGAGGACCTCACGAAGGAACGGTTCTACTTCGTGATGGCGGACCGGTTCGCGAACGGGGACCCGTCCAACGACGCCGGCGGACTGACCGGTGATCGCCTCGCCACCGGCCTCGACCCGACGGACAAGGGCTTCTACCACGGCGGCGATCTGACCGGTGTGATCCAGAAGCTCGACTACATCAAGTCCCTCGGTACGACGTCCATCTGGCTCACGCCGTCGTTCAAGAACCGTCCGGTCCAGGGCGCCGGCAACGACGTCAGCGCCGGGTACCACGGCTACTGGATCACCGACTTCACCCAGATCGACCCGCACCTGGGCACCAACGCGGACATGAAGAAGCTGATCAGCCTCGCCCACGGCAAGGGGATGAAGGTCTTCTTCGACATCATCACCAACCACACCGCGGACGTGATCGCCTACCAGTCCGGCCAGTACGGTTACATCCCGAAGTCCACGTCGCCGTACAAGGATGCCTCCGGCAACGTGTTCGACGACAAGGACTACGCGGCAGGTGACACGTTCCCGCCGCTGGACAAGAACGTGTCGTTCCCGAACGTCCCGGTGTTCCGGACCCCGGCCGACGAGACCGTGAAGGTGCCTGCCTGGCTGAACGACCCGACGCTGTACCACAACCGCGGCGACTCCACCTTCGCCGGTGAATCGGCGGAGTACGGCGATTTCGTCGGGCTGGACGACCTGTTCACCGAGCAGCCCAAGGTGCGGGACGGGATGATCGACGTCTACAAGGCGTGGGCCGAGTTCGGTATCGACGGGTTCCGGATCGACACCGTCAAGCACGTCAACATGGAGTTCTGGCAGAAGTTCTCGCCGGCGATCCTGGCCGCCGCTCGCGGTGCCGGATCGGAGGACTTCTTCATGTTCGGTGAGGTCTTCGACGCCGATCCGAAGTTCATGTCGACGTACACCACCCAGGGTGCGTTGCAGGCGACGCTCGACTTCGGCTTCCAGCAGAACGCGGTCGCCTTCGCCAAGGGCGACCCGAGCACGAAGCTGCGCGACTTCTACGCCGCAGACGACTACTACACCGATGCGGACTCGAACGCGTACCAACTGCCGACCTTCCTCGGCAACCACGACATGGGCCGGGTCGGCACGTTCCTCAAGCAGGCCGGCGCGTCCGGGCAGGAGTTGCTGGCGCGCGACAAGCTGGCGCACTCGCTGATGTTCCTGACCCGCGGCCAGCCGGTCATCTACTACGGCGACGAGCAGGGCTTCACCGGCGCCGGTGGAGACAAGGGTGCGCGCCAGGACATGTTCGCAACCCAGACCACCGACTACAAGGACGACGAGATCGTCGACGGCACCGGCACGACGACCATCGGCAGCCAGGACCGGTACGACGTCAACGCGCCGATGTACAAGCACATCGCGGCGTTGCAGAAGCTCCGGGCGCAGCACCCGGCGCTCGCCGACGGCCGCCAGATCCACCGCTACTCGTCGAACTCGGGCGGACTGTACGCGTTCAGCAGGCTCGGCAACGACAACGTCGAGTACCTGGTGATTGCCAACAACGCGACAACCGCACAGTCGGCAACCGTCCCGACGTACGGACCGAACACCTGGTTGAAGCCGGTCTACGGCGGCTCGAAGCCGCTCAAGACGGACCGCGAAGGCAGGGTCGTGGTCAACCAGGCGCCGTTGTCCGTGACCGTGTACCAGGCGACCAGCAAGGTCCCGCACCGGACCAAAGCGCCCGCGGTCCACATGAGCTCGCCGGAGCTTGGTGCGACGGTCGGTGGGCGCGCCGAGATCGGTGCAGAGGTGCCGGAGAACACTCCGGTGACCGTCACCTTCGGCTACCGGCCCGTGGGTACGACGGCCTGGCAGCGACTCGGCTCCGACGACAACGCGCCGTACCGGGTGTTCCAGGACGTGTCCGGCCTGCCGAAGGGCACCCTGCTCGAGTACCGCGCCGTCCTGAAGGATGTGTCCGGCAACTACTCGGTGTCGGGGTCGTACGGCGTGGTCGGCGACGCACCGAAGCCGGGTGGGGGTGGCGGCGGGACCGGACCGGTCGTACAGCCGGCCAACGTCAGCGTGCCCGGCGACCACAACAGTGAGATGGGCTGCCCGGCTGACTGGTCGCCGGACTGCGACCAGGCGCAGTTGACGCTGGACCCGAAGGACAAGGTCTGGAAAGGCAAGTACACGATCCCGGCCGGTGAGCACGCCTACAAGGCCGCGATCAACAAGACGTGGGACGAGAACTACGGTGCCGGCGGCAACCAGAACGGTGCCAACATCTCCTACACGGCACCGAACGGACCGGTCAGCTTCTACTACGAGCACGGCCGCCACTACGTCACGTCGACTGCCGAGGGGCCGATCATCACCGTGCCGGGCACCTTCCAGTCCGAGCTGGGTTGCCCCACCGACTGGGACCCCGCCTGCATGCGACCCTGGCTGACGGACCAGGACGGCGACGGCACGTACACGTGGTCGACGAGCGAGATCGGAGCGGGCAGCTATGAGGCGAAGGTTGCGCACAACTTGTCCTGGGACGAGAGCTACCCGGCCAACAACATTCCGATCACGGTGCCGGCGGAGGGGCTGGTCGTCACCTTCTCCTACGTCCTTGCGACTCACATGCTGACCGTCACGACGTCGACGCCGGGCGCCCAGCCGGACCTCAGCCAGGCCAAGGCGTACTGGGTCGGCAAGGACCTCCTCGCCGTACCAGCGGTCGCCCATCCGGAGCACTTCCGCTGGCGGCTGCACTGGTCGTACGACGGCTCACTCAAGGTCGACGCGGACGACATCGGCGGTACGTCGACCGGCCTCCGCTACGACGCTGCCGGGATACCACCGGCCGTGCTCGCGAAGTTCCCGGCGCTGAAGGGCTATACGGCCTTACGGCTCGGCCAGGCCGATGCCCGCAAGATCCTGACCGGACAACTCGGACTGGCGCGGTACGACGACGCCGGACGCCTGATCGACGCGACCGGCGTACAGATCCCCGGCGTTCTCGACGACCTGTACGGCGCCTCGGCGACGAACCGCTCGTACGGCGTGACGTGGCAAGGCGGGGCGCCGCGGTTCACGCTCTGGGCGCCGACCGCACAAAAGGTCAATCTGATTGTCGGATCGCAGACGATCCCCATGCGGCGCAACGACGACGGCTCCTGGTTCGTGAACGGTCCACGGTCGTGGAAGAACGCGGCGTACCGCTATCAGGTGACCGTGTTCGCGCCGTCGACCGGCAAGGTGGAGATGAACGTCGTCACCGATCCGTACTCGCTCGCACTCACCACCGACTCGACGCATTCGGTCGCGGTCGACCTCGCCGATCCGGCCGGCAAGCCGGCGTTGTGGTCGAAGACGCCGTCGCCGAAACTGGCCCGGGCGGTCGACTCGACGATCTACGAACTGCACGTCCGCGACTTCTCCGTCAACGACACCACTGTGCCGGCCGCACACCGTGGCACGTACCTTGCCTTCGCCGACGAAGGCAACGGCACCAAACATCTGCGGGCCCTCGCGGCGGCCGGGCTGAACACGGTCCACCTGTTGCCGACCTTCGACATCGCGTCGATCCCGGAGACCGGCCAGCAATCACCGGCCTGCGACCTCAAGTCCTTCGCGCCCGATTCCGAGCAGCAGCAGGCTTGTGTCACCGCGGTCGCGGCGAAGGACGGCTTCAACTGGGGTTATGACCCATTCCACTGGCTCGCGCCAGAGGGTTCCTACGCGACCCAACGCGACGGTCTGGCCCGGGTCGCCGAGTTCCGCACGATGGTCGGCGGACTGCACAAGTCCGGGCTGCGCGTCGTACTGGACCAGGTCTTCAACCACACGCCGTCAGCCGGCCAGGCGCCGACATCCGTGCTGGACAAGGTCGTGCCCGGCTACTACCAGCGGCTGAACGCGACCGGCAAGGTGGAGACGTCGACCTGCTGCAGCAACATCGCCACCGAGCACGCGATGGCCGAGAAGATCATGGTCGACGGCACCGTCAGCTGGGCCCGCAACTACCGCGTGGACGGCTTCCGCTTCGACCTGATGGGTCACCACAGCAAGGCGAACATGCTCAAGGTCCGGGCAGCCCTCGACCAGCTCACCCTGGCCAAGGACGGCGTGGACGGCAAGAGCGTCTACGTCTACGGCGAGGGCTGGAACTTCGGCGAGGTCGCGAACGACGCGCGGTTCGTCCAGGCCCGGCAGGGCAACCTCGGCGGCACCGGTATCGGCACGTTCTCCGACCGGCTGCGCGACGGCGTGCGCGGCGGTGGCCCGTTCGACGAGAACCCGCGGATCCAGGGCTTCGGCTCCGGCGCCGCGAGCGACCCGAACGGTGACCCCGTCAACGGCTCCCCGGCCGATCGCGCGAAGCGCCTCGCCCACGACACCGACCTGGTCCAGCTCGGACTGGCCGCCAACCTGCGGGGATTCTCGTTCCGCTCCGCCGAGACGGGTGCCGTCGTGCGGGGTGACGGCGTCGACTACAACGGTTCGCCGGCCGGGTACGCCGACCGGCCGGACGAGGTGGTCACGTACGTCGATGCCCATGACAACGAGACGTTGTGGGACGCACTGACGTACAAGTTGCCGACAGCACTGACCATGCCGGACCGGATCCGGATGAACACGGTGTCGCTGGCAACGACCGCGCTGGCGCAGACCCCGTCGTTCTGGCACGCGGGTGCGGATCTGCTGCGGAGCAAGTCGCTGGACCGGAACTCGTACGACTCCGGCGACTGGTTCAACATGCTCGACTGGACCGGTGCCGACAACGGCTTCGGCCACGGCCTGCCGCCCAAACCGGACAACGAGGCCAAGTGGCCGTTCATGAAGCCGCTGCTGGCCAACCCGGCCCTCAAGCCCACCGCGGCGGACGTGACGACGGCTTCGACAGCCGCCGCCGACCTCCTGAAGCTCCGCTTCTCCACACCGCTGTTCCGCCTGGGCTCCGCCGACCTGATCAACACCAAGCTCAGCTTCCCCGTGAGCGGTGCGACCCCCGGCGTCATCACGATGCGCATCGACGACACCGTCGGCCCCGACGTCGACCCGGCGCTGAAGGGCGTCTTGGTCGTCTTCAACTCCACCGGCTCGGCCGTCACCCAGCAGATCCCGGGCCTGACCGGCGCCAACCTGTCCCTGTCCCCAATCCAGGCCAGCGGCTCGGACCCGGTCGTCAAGCAAACAACCTGGACCCCCGCGACCGGCACCGTCACCGTGCCGGCCCGCACGGTCGCCGTACTGGTGCAGAAGTAGTCAGCCAAGGAGACCGGCCAGCACCTGGCCGGTCTCCGGTTCCTCCCGACTTGTGCCAGTGCGGGACAAGGTCAACTGGTGGGAAAGATCCGGGGAGTGATAGCTGAGGGTCAGATAGCCGAAGATCCCACCGGTGTGTCCCCAGACGATCCGTCCACCGGGCAGCCGGCGCCGCTCGATGCCGAGCCCGTACCCGAAGGAGTCATCCACCGGTACGGCGGTCAGGATCGCGTCCTGCTCGGCCGCCGCGAGTAGTTCGCCACCGAGCACCGCCGCATAGAACCGATTGAGGTCGGCAGCCGTCGACACCACCTCGCCGGCGGCCCATGCCTGCGAGGCGTTGAACCGCGCCAGATCCACCAGCTCGCCGTCGACGGGCAGGTATGCGTGCGCATGAGGCTCAGGCAGGTTCGCGTCGTCGCCTGGCAGCAGGGTTCGCTCGAGTTCCAGCGGCCGCAGGATCCGCTCGCGCACCTCGTCGCCGTACGCATTGCCCGTCACTGCCTCGATCAGCAGGCCGAGGGCGACGTAGTTGGTGTTCGAGTAGGACCACGAGCTTCCCGGCTCGAACAGCAACGGCTTCGCCAAGCCCACCGCCAGCGACTCCTCCGGATCGCGGTGCAGGTAGCGGTCACGGACGATGCCGGCCGGCTCGGGCAGGTCGTCGGTGTAGTTGTAGAGCCCGCTCGTGTGATTGAGCAGCTGCCGCACGCTGATCCCCGCCGGCACCTTCGGCAGCCAGTCTCTGGCGGGCGCCTCCAACCGCAGCTTGCCCTCTCCCACCAGTTGCAGGACGACAACAGCGGTGAAGGTCTTCGTGATGCTGCCGGCCCGGAACCAGCCGTCGGGATCGACCGGACGATCTGTGCCGAGCTCGGCGACGCCGGTCGAGCCGATCCAGGTTTGCTCGGGGGATCGGAAGTGGAGCAGCACCCCGGCCGCGCCGTCTTGCACCATGGAGGCGAGAAGCTTCTGCATGTGGTCACTGTGCCAGGCGAGTTGCTTTCGGCGGCGTCAGACCAGGGGTCGGCGAAGACCTGCAGCGGTCACGGCACCCGGACGACCAGGGCTGACGGATCGACCGACGCACTCAACGTGCGACCGTCCGCGATCGTGTCACCGTCCAGTTGCCGTCGTACCACCTTCGCCGCGGTGACCTGGATCCGCTGGCCGGTGAACCGCTGGACGTGGCGCTCGCGCAACGGTTTCACCACCAGGCTCGCCGCGAGCCGGGGCCACTGGGTGATCCTCCGTGGCGCGAGCACGACGGCGTCGATCAGCCCGTCGTCCGGTACGGCGTTCGGCAGCAGCGGGATGTTCGCCTGCAGGGTCCCGACGTTGCCGATCACCACGGTCCGCGCGCGGCGTCGTACCGGCGGACGATCGTCCACGATGATCTCGACCCGGACGAAGGGATGGTTGAGGTTCTTCAGCGTCGCCACGACGTACGCGGCCCAGCCGACCCGTTTCTTCAGCTCGTCGGGAGCGTCCGCGATGATCGCGGCGTCGAGCCCCAGGCCCGCCATCACGACGAACCGGTCGGTCGGCAGCTCGTCCCCCTCGATCTGGACGCTGTCAATCCGCTGCTCGCCGCCACCGAGCAGCTCGGCCAGGGCGACCTCGAGATCCAGCGAGATGCCGAGGTTGCGGGCCAGCAGGTTGCCTGTCCCGGCCGGCAGCACCGCCACCGGGATCCCGCTCCTCGCCAGCTCGGCGCAGACCACCCGCACGGTGCCGTCCCCGCCGGCCACCACGACCAGGTCGACCGTCTCCTCGATCGCCCGCTTGGCCATCGTCGATCCGGCGTCGTCCACGGTCGTCTCCAGCCAGAGCGAGTCGTCGAACCCACGCTCGGTCAGCGCGGCGTCGACCGTACGGCGGAACTCGTCGACATCCAGCACCTTCGTGGGGTTCAGGATCACCGCGGCCCGTCTCGACGGGGCCGGTTGTGGACTTTCCAAGTTTTCTGTCCGTTCCAGCGGATAACGTGCGGGGAATGAGCAGCCTTCCACGGAGTACCCCACAGGACCAGGGACTATCCGGTGCCGCGCTCGACGCCTTCGTCGGCGCGCTCGACTCGTCCGGCCAGGAGATCCAGACCGTGATGCTGCTGCGGCACGGTCACGTCGTCCTCGAGGACGCCTGGTCGCCGTACCGGCTGACCGACCCGCACATGTTGTTCTCGGTGTCGAAGAGCTTCACCTCGACTGCCGTCGGGCTGGCGATCGACGCCGGCCTGCTGTCGCTCGACGACACGGTGGTCTCGTTCTTCGGCCCCGACGAACTGCCGGAGACGATCAGCGACCACCTGGCCGCGATGACGGTCCGGCACCTGCTCACCATGACGACCGGGCACAGCAAGGACACCGTCGAGGCGCTCAGCCGGGACCGCCGGATGGTGAAGGTCTTCCTCGGTCTCGACGTCGAGCACGAGCCGGGCACGGTGTTCGTCTACAACAGCGGCGCGACGTACGTGCTGTCCGCGATCCTGCAGCGGCTGACCGGTGAGACCCTGCTGGACTACCTGCGGCCGCGGCTGTTCGAGCCGCTCGGCGCTTCGGAGGCGACCTGGCAGGTATCGAAGGAGGGGATCACCACCGGCGGCTGGGGGCTGAGCCTGAACACCGAGTCGCTGGCCCGTTTCGGGCAGCTGTTGCTGCAGCGCGGTGTGTGGGAGGGCAAGCAGCTGGTCCCGGCCGAGTGGTTCGAGGCCGCGACGTCGAAGCAGGTGCCCAACGACAACGAGGCGAATCCGGACTGGCAGCAGGGGTACGGCTTCCAGTTCTGGCGCGGCCGGCACAACACCTACCGTGGCGACGGCGCGTTCGGCCAGTTCTGCCTGATCTTCCCGGAGTACGACGCCGCGCTCATCCTGACCGGCGCGACGTTCGACATGCAGGCGGTCTTGGACACGGTGTGGGACCACCTCCTTCCCGTCCTCGAAGGCAAAGAGGTCACCCCGGTTACCAAGCCGGACCGGCTGGAGCTGCCGCCACCAAGTGGTCCATCGCCGACGGGCGGTGACGGACACACCTACCGCTTCGCGGCGAACGAAGCCGGCCTGAGCGCGGTCCGGCTGGATCCGGACGGGACCGGGACCTTCACCTTCGCCGAGGTCGAGCAGGGATCACATGGTTCGTACGAGATCGTCTGCGCACCCGGCGGCTGGCGCGAGCAGAGGATTCCGGGCGTGTCGCGCGATGCCGTCACCGAGCCGGGCCAGCGCATCGTCACCAGCGCCTACGCCGAAGGCGACGCGTTCGTCGCCACCTTCAGATGGCTCGAGACCCCGTTCGTCGCGTCCGCAGCCTGCCGCACTGCCGACGGCCAGATGACTATCGCTGTCAACCTCAACGTCTCCTTCGGTCCAACCACCTTCACCGTCACCTCAACCGCCTGAGCTTCCACCCCGATCACGGCAACTCCGCGCCGCACCCCCGATCCCCCGATCCTCAACAGGTCCTGACTCACAGATGCCTCTGGTCCGTCGGATGCCCGATCCACATCAGTTCGGGCCGGTCGTCGTACGCCCGGTTGTCAGCGGATCGCGACGAGCAGGAAGTTACCGACGTCCTGACGAATCGGCGCGACCTCGGCGAAACCGGCTTGCCGAAGGGTCTCGACGGCCTCGTCAAGGGTGGCGGTAAGACCTTCGTAGCCGGAGCCGAGCCGCTGGTCGCGGAGCCGGAGCAGGTCCGCGAAGGCAGGTTCGGCTGCGACGGCCGACCACCACGAGGACCAGGTCTCCCCCTCGTGCGCCGCGGTTTCGTGCGCCGAAAGTGCGCGCCGGCGCAGGTCGCCAACCATCGAGTCCAGCCGGGGAACCCCGATGCGGAACGTGTCCGAGATCAGCACAACACCATCGACCCGAACGCCGTCGGCAAGAATGCCCGCCAGCCTAGGCAGCTCAGCCGGATCCAGGTAGTGCAGCGCGGCAGTGGCACAGATGACATCGACCTCCCCCAACGGCCGGCTCCAGCCGGGATCGAGCAGATCGCCGTCGACGAACCGCACCCGCTCGGATCCGGCCGCGCCGCGCGCGATCTCCAGCAGCACCGGGTCCAGGTCCACGCCCAGAATCTCGGCCTCCGGGAATCGCCGGGCCGCCCGGAGCGCCAGTGAACCCGGTCCGCAGGCGAGGTCCACGAGTTTCTTCGGCCTACCGACGAGCCGCTGGATCACGGTGAGGGCGAGCTCGAACTCCTGGTCCCGGCCCGGGAAGTGTCCGGCCAGGACAGCGTCCCACCGCTCGAGCCAGCTACTCATAGTTTGCATACGACAATCATTACCATTAAGACGTGACCGTCGTCACTGTCACAGGCTGATGTCGGCGCGTGTCCTCCGGGTTGTCACAACAGACGACGGAGGAACTGAGATGAAGGTCTTGGTGGCAGGTGCGACCGGCGGACTGGGCCGGTCACTGGTACCGAAGCTGGTCGCGGCCGGGCACGAGGTGACCGGGATGATCCGGTCCGAGTCCGGTGCGGCCGGCGTACGGGCGCAGGGTGCCGACGTGGTGCTGGCGGACGGCCTCGACGCCGCCGCGGTGAAGTCCGCGGTCGACTCGGTCCGGCCGGAGGTCGTCGTACACCAGATGACGGCCCTCAAGGGCGGTATCGACCTCAAGCGGTTCGACCAGAGCTTCGCGCTGACGAACCGGCTCCGCACCGAAGGCACCGACAACCTGCTCGCCGCCTCCCAGGCTGCCGGCGTACGACGGTTCGTCGTCCAGTCGTACGCCGGCTGGAACTTGCAACACGGCGGATCCGCGACCAAGACCGAGGCGGATCCGCTCGACCCCGACCCGGTGCCCGCGCAGCGGCAGACGATGGCCGGGATCAAATACCTCGAGTCGGCCGTCACCAACGCCGACGGGATCGAGGGCATCGCGCTGCGGTACGCCAGCTTCTACGGACCGACCGGCGACATCGGTCAGGGCGGCTCGATCGTCGAACTGATCCGGAAGCGCAAACTCCCCCTGATCGGCGACGGCGCCGGCGTGTGGTCGTTCATCCACTACGACGACGCGGCCGACGCGACGGTGAAGGCGATCGAGAGCGATGCCACCGGCATCTACCAGATCGCGGACGACGACCCGGCGCCCGCGGCGGTCTGGCTGCCGGAATTCGCCCGCATCCTGGGCGCCAAGCCCCCGCGCCACATCCCCACCTGGCTGGCCCGCCTGGCCGTCGGCGACGCCGGCGTCGCCGCCTTCACCACCATCCGGGGCGTCGACAACACGTTGGCCAAGGCAACCTTCAACTGGCAACCGGGCTACGCGTCCTGGCGAGAAGGCTTCCGCAAGGGCCTTTAGCTCGCCGGTCCGCCAGCTCGCCGAGGTTCTGCGCCCTAGGCTGGATGTTCATGACCCCCGCCGAACAGGACGTCCTCGATCGGATCGACGAAGAGCTGCTGGTGCGGGTCACCTGCCAGTTGCTGCAGGCGACCGGGCAGAACCCACCCGGCGAGGAGGCCGCGACCGTCGCCGTACTCGCCGCGGCGGCGCGCGAGCTCGGGCTCGAGGTGGTGACCTCACCGGTCGAACCCGGCCGGGACAACCTCAGCATCAAGGTTGCCGGGGGCAACGGTCCCGGTCTGTTGATCCTCGGGCACACGGACGTCGTACCGGTCGGTGACGGCTGGACGACGGATCCGTACGGCGGGATCGTGAAGGACGGCCGCATCTACGGCCGTGGCGCGTCAGACATGAAGGGCGGCCTCGCCGCCGCCCTGATCGCACTGGCCGCGCTACGCGGCACCAACTTGAGCGGCCCCGTCGAACTAGCCGCCGTAGTGGACGAGGAAGAGACCGGCAAAGGCATCCGCGCCTACGTCGCCCAAACCCGCCGCACCACACCTCGCACCGGCAACAGTCCCGCCAGCGCGGACGGGCCCGGACGGATCGACGCACGCGGCGACGCGGATGCTCGTGGTGGTGTGGAGTCTCGTGGTGCGGTGGACGCGGGGTTTGTTGGCTGTATCACGGCTGAGCCGACCGATGTGCAGACAATCATTGCGGCGCGGGGTGATTCGTATCTGCGGATCGCGATCCACGGCCGGGCTTGTCATGCCGGCAATCCGGACGACGGCGCCAACGCGATCTACGGAGCCGCCGCCGTGGTCGCCGAGATCGAACGGTTGCACACCGAACTGGCTGCCGATCCCCATCCCCTGCTCGGCCCCGCGACCTGGAGCGTTGGGCAGATCAACGGCGGTACGGGCGGTTCCATCGTGCCGGCCGAATGCGTGATCGTCGCGGATCGACGGCTACTGCCTGGCGAGTCGCCGGCCGCCGTACTCGACGACCTGCGTTCCCGCGTGGCGGCGTTGCGACTCGAGGACCGCGGATTGTCCGTCGAACTCGAGATGCCGATGGAGATGCCCGCCTTCGAAACAGCTGCTGACGCAGAACTCGTACAAGTGGTCGAAACAGCCCGGATCGATGCCGGCGGCCCTGATCTCCCTCTCGCCGGTTGGACCGCCGCCTGCGACGGTGGGTACGTCGCCCGCGACCTCGGCGTGCCTGTCGTCGTCCTCGGCCCCGGCTCAGTCACCAGCCAAGCCCACCGAGCCGACGAATCCGTCCCCATCACCGACCTCGTCACCGCAGCCCGCACCTATACCCTCACCGCCCTCCGCCTACTCACCTAACCCGCCCACACCACCTCCCCCCGCGCTGCCGGTGGTCCAAGCGCCCCCATCGGCCTGACGCCGGCTCGGTGCCTTGTCGTGAAGGCGGCGGGGGCGGCGGTCAGTCGCGGCCGGGGAAGAAGTCGGCGCCTTGGACGTACTCCATCCGGCGGGTGAACTCGGGATCCGCCAAGCGCTCCATCATCTCCTGCTCGGACACCTCTTCGATCCGGGTCTGGATCCAGTAGAGATTGCCGAACGGGTCCCGCACCCGTCCCACCGTGTCGCCGAAGAACAGATGCGTCACCTCGGTCACCGACGTCCCGCCCGCCGCGACCGCCTGTGCGTGCACGGCCTCCGCGTCGTCGACGTACAGGCGAAGGAAAGCGGGCGTCGCCGGCCACTCCGGCCTGGCGTCGAACATCATCACGATCGCGTTCCCGACCCGCATTTCCGCGTGCCCGATCCGCCCGTCCGGACCCACCACCCGATCGATCTCCTCGGCTCCGAACGCCCGCGTCAACCAGTCCATCAACCCATCCGTGTCCGGCCCGATGATCCACGGCGTCACGGTCGTATATCCCTCGGGAATCGGCATCTGATCTCCTCCACTCGCTGCTGAACACGAGCAACGCTAGACGGAGAACCGGACAGCTTCTGTCCTCGACTGCCACCGGGGATGTTTGTACGCACGACTCTGTCGGGGGGTGGGTGGGTTAGGTGGGGGTGGCTAGGGAGGCTAGGCCGGCGGTGAGGACTGTCAGGCCGAATTCGAAGCGTTCGTCGCCAGCGGAGCCGGCGGTCATGGCGCCGGCGAGGGCGATGGTGAGGGGGAAGCGGTCGGGTGGGAGGGACTCGAAGTAGGAGCGGAGGCCGGCGACGAAGCGTTCGACGTCTTCCTTGCTCCAGCCCGCGGCGCCTTGCACTGTCTCCTCGAAAGAGACGGCGGTGACGTACAGCGGGATCAGGTCGACCGCCCACGCGGCCGCTTGGTCGGGGAGGTTGCCGGCCTTCAGGATGGCGAGGATTCGCTCGGTGCTGAGCATGGCCCGCTCGCCTAGCGGGACCTGACCGATCGCGGCCCGGGCGACACCGGGATTCGCTCGCATCACGCGGAGCATCTCGCGCATCGCGTCCTTCAACTGCTCCTGCCAGCGGTCCGGATCCGGGTTCTCCGGGAGCTTCATGTCCTGTGCCGCGCGGTCGACGAGGAGTTGGTCGAGCTCCTTCTTGTTCGCGACGTGGGCGTAGAGCGATGCGGGTCCGGTACCGAGCGCCTGGGCGACCTTGCGCATCGAGACCGCGTCGTACCCCTGCTCGACCAGCAACCGCATCGCCGCGTCGACAATCCGATCCCGAGTGAGCGGTTCCTTCGGCGAGCGCGCGGGCTTCGCGGGAGTGATCGGCTGCCACGGCGACTGTGTCATGGCCCCCACTGTAGCGAACACCGTACTTGACAGGAACACCGTTCGTCGTTAGAACAGTGTTCGTCAACGAACACCGTTCGAAACATCTGGAGCCCATGATGAGCACCTCGACCACTACCTCCCCCGAACCCCCCACCCCACCCACCACGCCAAACCCCGGCGCTCCACCGACACCAAGCCCGTCAACCCCTACCCACGTCGGTGCGCCGGGATCGTCCGGATCAGCCACGGCCGATGGGTCGACGTCGGCCGGGGTCGGTGTCCTGGGGTCGTCCGGGTCAGGTGTGGACGGTCCGGCGGATTCGGCTGGCGGTGCGCGTACGCCGTACCGCTGGCGCTGGATTGTGCTGGCGACTGTGCTCGTGGCCGAGATCATGGATCTTGTCGACGCGACGATTGTCAACATTGCGGCGCCGTCGATCCGGGGCGAACTGGGTGGGTCGGAGTCGGCGATGCAGTGGATGCTGGCGGGCTACACGCTGGCGTTCGCGATCGGGCTGATCAGTTTTGGCCGGCTTGGCGATCTCGTCGGGCGGCGGCGACTGTTCCTGATCGGGGCGCTCGGGTTTACCGTCGCCTCCGCGCTCTGCGGGTTCGCCACCTCGCCGGAACTGTTGATCGGCAGCCGGGTCGCGCAGGGTCTGCTCGGGGCGGTGATGATCCCGCAGGGGTTCGCGATTCTGAAGGCGGTCTTCCCGCCGGATGAGATCGGCAAGGCCTTCGCGATGTTCGGCCCGGTGATGGGATTGTCGGCCGTCGCCGGACCGATCATCGCCGGTGTGCTGATCGACGCGAACTGGTTCGACGCGGGCTGGCGGATGATCTTCTTCATCAACATCCCGATCGGTGTGCTCGCCCTGTTCGGCGCGCTCCGCTTCATGCCCGAGGTGAAGACGCCGGGCGCCTCCCGACTCGACGCGGTCGGCGTGATCCTGGTCAGCCTGGCATCCGGGCTGCTGATCTATCCGCTCGTCCAGGGCCGTGAGCTCGGCTGGCCGTTGTGGACAATCCTGATGTTGACCGCGTCCGTACCGGTGTTCGCCCTGTTCGGCTGGCGCGAGCGCCGTTCCGGCAACCCGGTCATCGACCCGTCGCTGTTCCGGAGCCGCGGGTACGTCGCCGGCCTCGGCGTGATCACCACGTTCTTCCTGGCGATGTCCGGTTTCATGCTGGTGTTCAACCTGTTCACCCAGCTCGGCCTGCACTACAGCCCGTTGAAGGCCGGTCTCGCGATGGTGCCCTTCTCCCTAGGGATCGCCATCGGCGCGCCGCTGTCCGGCGGACTGCTCGCGCCGAAGCTCGGCCGCAAGGCGCTCCAACTCGGCGTGATCGTGATGACCCTGGCGATGGGCGGCGTGTGGTTCACCCTGCACACGTACGGCGACGCGACGACGATCTGGAACCTGGTTCCGGCGACCCTGGCCACCGGGATCGGTGCGGGGCTCGTGTTCGCGCCGTTGTTCGACATCATCCTGGCCTCGGTCGAGGATCAGGCCGCGGGGTCGGCGTCCGGCGTACTGACAGCGATGCAGCAGTTCGGCGGGGCGATCGGGGTCGCGGTGATCGGCACGATCTTCTTCCAGCTACTGCCTGACCACGCCTTCCTCGGCGCCACCAAGAACACGGTGCTGGTCGCGATCGGCCTGTTCGTGGTGAGCTTCGCGGTCACCTGGCTGCTGCCGAAGCGCGCCCGCGAAGGAGCCTCGGCCCACTGACCAGCAGGTTGTTTGACGCCTGACGTGCTGTAACCCGCAGTCGGTGCAACAAGCCGCCATCAAGACCGGGCCAAGGTCGACGCCGCGGCGTGCGACAGCCCCGCTCCTCGGGTGAGGAGCGGGGCTGTCGGCGTACGTCAGTTGAACGAGTCGCCGCAGGCGCAGGAGCCGGTGGCGTTCGGGTTGTCGATGGTGAAGCCCTGCTTCTCGATGGTGTCGACGAAGTCGATCGAGGCGCCCTTCAGGTACGGCGCGCTCATCCGGTCGGTCACGACGCTCACACCGTCGAAGTCGGCCACCACGTCGCCGTCGAGCTGACGCTCGTCGAAGAACAGCTGGTACCGCAGCCCGGAGCAACCACCCGGCTGTACGGCGACCCGCAGCGCGAGGTCGTCGCGGCCTTCCTGCTCGAGCAGCGCCTTCACCTTGGCGGCGGCCCCGTCGGTGAGGATCACACCCGTGGCGACGGCCTGCTCGGTCTGCGCTTCAGTCATTCCTGACTCCAGTCATCTCGTGAGCGCCCGGCTGCTGGTGGTCAGGCAGCCGCGCGCGGAAAGTCCGCTGTCATTCCGGGCCAACAACCGTCGATCCGGAACCATTCCCATGGTCGCACATCAATTTCCCGGATCAACTACCTGCCTCGCTCACCGGACGCCGTTTCGACCCCACATCCCCCGTCGTGGGCCGGTCGTCAGCGGGCCCAGGTCCGGGCGACACGCTCCGCGACGGCGGCCAGGGAGCCGTGCGGGTCGGCGAACGCCTGCGCCTCGCCCACCGCGTCGACCAGCGAGTACGCCGACTCGACGCCCATCGTGCGCATCTCGCGGGACCCGATCAGGACCTTCCCGGCCAGTACGACGCAGGGCCGCATCGCGTCGTTGGCCACCTTCGCGACCCCGGCGATCACCTTGCCGTCGCGGGACTGGAAGTCGAAGGCACCTTCACCACTCAGCACCAGATCGACCCGGGACGCCTTTTCCTTCAGTCCGGTCAGCTCCGCGACGAGATCGATCCCGGACACCCGTTCGGCGCCGAGCAGCAACAGTGCGTAACCGAGTCCACCGGCCGCGCCCGCACCCTTCTTGTCGGCGGTCTTGCGGTCCGCCAGCTCCGCGAAGTGCGTGAGCCAGCCGTCCACCTCAGGTTTCCGATTGTCGACAATCCCCTTCTGCGTACCGAAGACGTTGGTCGCGCCCCGCAGGCCGAGCATCGGGTTCTCCACGTCACTCGCCGCGACGAACTCGATCCCGGCCATCCGCGTCCGGGCCGGCTCCAGATCGACCTCGGTCAGCGCCGCCAGCCCGGCCGCCCCGGCGTCGAGGCGGCCCCCGGCGGCGGTCGCACCGAGCGCTGCCAGCATGCCGGCACCGGCGTCGTTCGTCCCGGACCCTCCGAGCCCGAGGATGATCCGCTTCGCACCGGCATCCACCGCGGCGGCGATCAGCTGGCCCACGCCGTACGTCGTCGCGTCCTCCGGCCGGCGCTGCTTCGGCTCGACCAGGTGCAACCCGCAGGCCTGTGCGGTTTCGACGTACGCCGTCTCGCCCGCGAGCAGCACGGTCGCCGGGGTGTCCTCGCCGAGCGGTCCGCGTACGGTGACCGACAGCAGGGTGCCGTCGACGACAGCCGACAGTACGTCGATGAAGCCGGGGCCGCCGTCCGCCATCGGCGCGACCAGCACCTCCGCGTCGGGGTCCCGCCGCCGCCAGCCTTCCTCGATGGCGGCCGCCGCCTCCACGGCGGTCAGCGTTCCCGCGAACTTGTCCGGCGCAATCAGCACTCGCATGGCGACATCCTCTCCCACAACCCCGCGATCGAGGGTGTCGACCCCGACCATTGCGCACGCGGTGATCGAGCAGTTCGAGGTCGACTGGCACCTGGTCCGTTGACTCGTCTCGGCGCGGGGCAGTTGGATCGGCAGCCATGAAGACAATCCTGTTCGCGTACCGGGTGAGCGACCTCGAGCGTTCGCTCGCCTTCTACCGGACTGTGGGATACACCGAACTCGCCACCGTGCCGTTCGACGACGGCTCGAGCCTGGTCTGGCTGAAGCTTCCCGGCGAGAACGCGGTGTCGCTCGAGCTGGTACACCGGCCCGGCGACGGCAAGGTGGAGATCGGCGGCTTCGAGCACTTCGCGATCGAGGTCGAGTCGCTGAGCGAGACCATCGAGCGCCTGACCGAGGCCGGCCTGCAGTTGGGAGCAGTGGAATATCCCGGCGGCCCCGAAGGCCCGAAGACGTCCTGGCTCATCGATCCCGACGGCTACCGCATCGAACTGGTCGAATGGCCGCCCGATGGACCGCCCCGATTCGACCCCGAGTAGCCACCGTCGTCCATCGATCCCGACCGCTGCCGCATCAACAGAGCGAGTCGCCGACCGGCGGGCCGCCCCAGGGTGACCCGACGTAGTCGCGGTGGTCCGATGGACTGCCCCGCCATCGCGCCCGACCTCCGTTGGCTTCCCTCGCCCGAATCGCCTGGATGACGACGTGGCGTTGTTCGGGCGGACCGACGCCGGCAACGCGGTCGAGCAGAAGGCCCACCGCCTCGTCGGCGAACGCCTCATGCTCACTGGGATCGGGCATCAGCGACAGCTCGCGCCCGATCGAGACCCGATCGCAGGCGAGATCCGCACGCCCCTCCCCCAACAGGACCACCGGCCTGCTCGGGTCCGCCGCCGTACCCGTGGGCGCCGTCGGCCACAGAAGAACCCCGTCGACCAGCCGGTCACGAAGACCGTCGAGGGCGAGGTCTTCCGCAGCGCCGTGGCCGTCCGTCTGCTCGATCAGTACGGCGACGCCACGCTTCTTCGCCGCCCGACCGACGGCTCCGGCGAGCCCGGCGAAGTACTGCACGGCGAGATCGGGAATCACCAGCGCGATCACGCCGCAGCGACCCTTACGCAATGAACGGGCGCCGAGGTTGGGGCGATAGTCGAGCTCGGCGATCGCGGCATCGACCCGCGCCCGGGTCTCCGGCGTGACGTGCGGATAGTGGTTGAGGACGTTGGAGACGGTCTTCACCGAGACACCGGCCCGCTGGGCGACGTCCCGCATCCGCGCCGTCATCGATCCTCCCATGCCGTCACGTGATCCTCGGATTCATCACGTTATGGCAGCTTGGTGCGAGGTGCAACGCGTTAACGGCGGTCAACGCGTTATGTTGGTGCGGTGCGAGTGCAGGTGGAGCCGATGCCGCTCGGCACCTTGGTCGAGTTGGTCAACGGCTGGGGGGTCGAGCCGCGCCGGGCGGGGGCGAGGTCGGAGGTGCCGCCGCTCGGCGACCACGTTGGCCGGGCCGGCGTTCCGGCCGCGGTGGGCGACGTACTGACGGACGCCGATCTGGTCGGTTTCGCCGAAACGATCTTCGAGGTCTTCGCCGCGGCGGGTACGACGGCCCGCGTCGCGGCCGTCTCCGGCTTGCTGGCGCGTGTCGACGTACGGCCTGACCTCGCGGTCGCTGACGGCGAAATCAAGCCGACGTGGTGGGTGGACGCTGATGACGCGCTGCTGGCCACGGCCCTGCTGGCCCTGCGTGCGCAGTTGTGCGATGAGGATCCCGATCGTCTCGGGATCTGCGTCGACGGCGGCTGCGCGGATGTCTACATCGACAGTTCCCCCGCCGGGCGGCGGCGCTTCTGCTCAGTCACCTGCCAGAACCGCGCCCGCGCCGCAAAGTACAGACGCACCCGCCGAAGCGCCTCATGACCCATCCGGCCGCTCTATGACCCGTTCGGCCGCGGGGCACGGATGGATACGGTGCGTGGATGCATTGGCCGAGCACACCCACTGAGGCGATCGCCGTTCAGGAGCAACTGCGCGGGCTCGTCGACACTACGGATGTCGACGAACGACCGCGGTACGTCGCCGGGCTCGATGTCGCGTACGACGGGGATCGCCTGGCGGCTGCGGTCGTCGTACTCGACTGGGAGACGTTGGCCGAGGTGGACCGGGCAGTCGTGCTCGGGGAGACGACGTTTCCTTATGTGCCGGGCTTGTTCGCGTTCCGGGAGATTCCGGGGCTGCTGGAGGCGTTGGGACGCCTTCAGACCACGCCCGATCTACTGGTCTGCGATGGGCAGGGCCTGGCCCATCCGCGGCGGTTCGGGCTCGCATGCCATCTCGGTGTGCTGACTGGCATGCCGACGATCGGCGCCGCGAAGACGGCGTACATCGGCACGCATGCCGACCCCGGACCGCGCCGCGGTGACGTCGCCGATCTGATTGTCGACAATCAGGTTGTCGGCGCGGTCGTCCGCACACAGAACGACGTGAACCCGATCTACGTGTCCATCGGGCACCGCGTCACCCTCCCGACCGCAGTACGGCATGTGCTCCACCTCGCGCCCCGGTACCGCTTGCCCGAAACCACGCGCGCGGCCGATCACCTGTGTCGGCAGGCGTTGTCAGCGGCGAATTAGGCGGCGGATGAGGAGTGCGAGTACGGCGCCGATGAGGTACGGGCGGGCGCGCCGGACGAGGGCTGGTACGAGCGCGGACCCCAGGTCCAGCGTCGATGGCTCACCGGGGCCGGCCGGAGTGGTGGGTTCGGTCGAGGCGGGGCCGGCGGGTTCGGCTGCGGGTGGGGCTTGAGATGTGGGCTCAGTGGCTGGGGGTTGGGTGGAGAGTTCGGTGGTCAGGCAGGTGACGAACTGGGCCAGGAGGTGGTCCGAGACGTCTTGGATGAGGCCGCGACCGAATTGGGCGGGCCGGCCGGTAACCGTGAGGTCGGTTTGTACGGTTACCGCGGTGGCGGCGTCTCCGGTTGCGGCGAGGTGGGTGATCACGCGGACAGACGCCGTGCTGTTGCCGCGCTTGTCCTTGCCCTTGGCCTCGACCACCGCGTGATGGTCCGCCGGGTCGCGTTCGACGAATGTCCCGCTCCCCGCGTACTGCAGCGATACCGGCCCGAGCTTGACCTTGCACGCCCCGGTGAAGTCATCACCGTCGTACGACGTCAGGGTGGCGCCGGGGAAACACGGCACCACCCGTTCGAGGTCGTTGAACGCGGCCCACGCCTCCTCGACCGGAGCCGGTACGACGAACTGGTGCTCGAGCTTCATCCGGTACCTGCTGCGGCCAGCACCGCACGCCGGGTCAGCACCGACGCCAAGTGCCTGCGGTAGTCAGCGTCACCGTTGAGGTCGGACACCGGCGACGTCCCGTCGGGCGCGCGGGCCGCGGCCTCCCGGATGGCCTCGACGGTCGCCGGGCGGCCGATCAGCACGTCCTCGACCGCGATCGCCCGGATCGGCGTCGAACCCATGTTGGTGAGGGCGACCCGAGCCTCCGCGATGGAGTCGCCGTTCAGCCGGACCGCGGCCGCGACGGCGACGATCGACCACTGCTGCGCGACCCGGTTGAACTTCTCGTAGTGCGCGCCCCACCCGGTGTATTTCGGCACCCGCACCTCGACCAGCAGTTCGTCCTCGGCGAGCGTCGTGGTGAAGGCGCCCTCGAAGAAGTCGGCAGCGGCGACGGTACGGCGGCCGTCCGGGCCGGCGATCACGAACGACGCGTCCAGCGCGACGGCCACCGCGGGGAGGTCACCCGCCGGATCGGCATGCGCCAGCGATCCACCGAACGTCCCGAGATGCCGAACCTGCGGATCCGCGATCGTTGCCGCCGCCAACGAAATCAGTGTGGCGTGCTCACCGATCAGCGGATCGGACTGGATCGAACTGTGCGGCGTCATCGCACCGATCACCAGCGCGTCACCGTCGTCACGCACCCCGCGCAGTTCGTCGATCCGGCCGATGTCGACAATCGTCTCCGGCGCCGCCAGCCGCAGCCGCAGCACGGGCAGCAGGCTCTGACCGCCGGCCAGCACCTTCGCATCGGAGTGCTCGCGGAGCAGAGCGACCGCCTCATCCACCGATGTCGGTGTGAAGTACTCGAAAGCCGCGGGGATCATGAGCCCGCCCCTTCCTGAAGGGCCTTCCAGACCCGGTACGGCGTGCACGGCATCTGGATGTCCGACACACCGAGGTGGCGGACCGCGTCGATCACGGCGTTCACCACGGCCGGTGTCGAGGCGATCGTCCCCGCCTCGCCGACACCTTTCACGCCGAGCTGGTTCGTCGTCGCCGGGGTCTCGGTGCGTTCCGTCACGAACGGTGGCAGATCAGGCGCCGATGGGACCAGGTACTGGTCGAACGACCCGGTGATCAAGGTGCCGGTCTCGTCGTGCACCGCTTCCTCGAAGAGCGCCTGCGCAACGCCCTGGGCGATACCGCCGTGCACCTGCCCCTCGACGATCAGTGGGTTGACGACGTTGCCCACGTCGTCGACGCTCACGTACGAGCGGATCGTCGCCGCGCCGGTCTCGGTGTCGACCTCGACCGCGCACAGGTGGGTGCCGTGCGGGAACGAGAAGGTGTCCGGGTCCATCGTCGCGTCGGCATCGAGGGACCGCTGCGCCGCGGCCCCCAGCTTGTGGCCCTGGAAGACCGCGAAGGCCAGGTCACCGATCCCCATGCCGGCCTCGGTGCCCTTCACCCGGAACCGGCCGCCGCTGAACTCGACGTCGCTGGTGCTTGCCTCGAGCAACTGCGCGGCCAGCGGCCGGGCCTGCTCGATCACCTTGTCGGCCGCCGCCAGTACCGCCATTGCGCCGACCGTCAGCGATCGCGAGCCGTAGGTGTCGAGGCCCCGGGCCGCGATCTGGGTGTCGCCGTGCAAAACCTCGATGTCGTCGAACGGCACGCCCAGCCGGTCCGCCACGATCTGGCTCCACGCCGTCTCGTGGCCCTGGCCGTGCGGACTGGTCCCGGCGATCACCTCGACCTTTCCGGTGGGCAGCATCCGGATCGACGCGTGCTCCCAGCCGCCGCCGACGTAGCCCATGGAGCCGAGCCAGCGCGACGGCGCCAGCCCGCACATCTCGGTGTACGTCGAGATCCCGATGCCGAGCTGGACCGGATCGCCCGCCTCGCGCCGCTTCTGCTGCTCGGCCCGCAGATCGTCGTACCCGAACAGCTCCTTGGCCTTCGCCGTCGCGGCCTCGTAGTCGCCGGAGTCGTACTCCAGCCCGGCGACGGTGGTGAACGGGAACTCGTCGTGCTTGATCCAGTTCTTCTCGCGGATTTCCAACGGGTCGACGCCGACCTCGGCGGCCAGCTCGTCCATCAGCCGCTCGACCGCGAAGGTCGCCTCCGGCCGCCCGGCCCCGCGATACGCGTCGGTCCAGGTCTTGTTCGTGAAGACGTTGGTGCAGGACAGGCGGTACGCCGGGAACTTGTAGATGCCGTTGTACATGAAAGCACCGAGGATCGGGATGCCGGCCGTGACCAGGCCGAGGTATGCCCCCATGTCCACGAGCAACTCGACCTTCAGCCCTCTGACGGTGCCATCACGGTCGGCGGCGAGCGTGAGGTTCTGCCACTGGTCGCGACCGTGGTGCGCGACCATCATCGACTCGGACCGGCTCTCCGTGTACTTGCAGGGCTTGCCCGTGTGCCGGGCCGCGATGACTGTCAGCACCTCCTCCGGGGTGAGTTGAAGCTTGCCGCCGAAGCCACCGCCGACATCGGGGGCGATCACGCGGATCTTGTGCTCCGGGATGCCGAGCACCAACGAGAGGAAGATCTTGACGAAGTGCGGCACCTGGGTGGACGACCAGATCGTCAACTGCTCGCCGGTGGGGTCGGCCACGATCGACCGCGGCTCCATGAACGCCGGGATCAGCCGCTGCTGGCGGAACTCGCGTTCGATCACGATGCCGCCGTCGCGCGCCGCCGCGATCGCGGCCTCGACCTCACCGCCATTGCCCGCTTCGGCCGAGTCGTAGACGAACGTCGCCGACACGTTGGTGCCGAGGTCGGGATGCGCGAGCACCTCGTCGGCGGCGGCCGCCTTCAGGTCGAGCGCGGCCGGAA
Source organism: Kribbella sp. NPDC023972 (assembly GCF_040639075.1). Taxonomy (NCBI): domain Bacteria; kingdom Bacillati; phylum Actinomycetota; class Actinomycetes; order Propionibacteriales; family Kribbellaceae; genus Kribbella; species Kribbella sp. NPDC023972. The sequence goes on from NZ_JBEZZH010000001.1 coordinate 548,389, forward strand.
GCTCCTCGTAGTCCACGTCGACCAGATCGGCCGCGTCGCTCGCCTCGGCCGCGGACCGGGCCACGACGACGGCGACGATCTCACCGGCGAAGTTCACCGTGTCCACGGCGACGGACGGGTGGTTCGGCTGCTTCTGCTCCGGCGTTGCCGTCCAGGCGAACGGCAGGCCGCCCTGCTCCTCGGCGAGGTCTGCTCCGGTCAGTACGGCGACCACGCCGGAAGCCGCTCGTGCGGACTCGGTGTCGATCCCGGTGATCCGCGCGTGCGCGAACGGGCTGCGGACCATCGCGAGATGCAGCATGCCGGGCAGTACGAGGTTGTCGGTCCAGCGGGTCCGGCCGGTGATCAGGCGCGCATCCTCCTTGCGGCGGCGCGGGCTGCCGACCTCGGCGGCCGGACGTTCCTCGGTGGCGGTCATCGCGCACCTCCCGCGGCGGCGGCGCGAACGGCCTTGACGATGTTCTGGTAGCCGGTGCAACGGCAGAGGTTGCCCTCGAGCCCGTGACGGATCTCTTCCTCGGTCGGGTTCGGATTGTCGGCCAGCAGGTCGATCGACTGCATGATCATGCCGGGCGTGCAGTAGCCGCACTGCAAGGCGTGGTTCTCGTGGAAGGCCTGCTGCATCGGGTGCAATTGCCCGTCGGTCGCGAGTCCCTCGATGGTTGTGACCTCGTGCCCGTCGGCCTGGGCCGCGAGCATCGAGCAGGACTTCACACTGCGCCCGTCGAGGTGGACCGTGCACGCGCCGCAGTTGCCGGTGTCGCAGCCGACCACGGTCCCCGTCTTTCCCAGCTGCTCGCGCAGGTAGTGCACCAGCAGCGTGCGCGGCTCCACGTCGTCCGTGTAGCTGCTTCCGTCGACTTTCACCGTGATCCGGGTCATCGCCCCGCCTCCAGAAGTGAGCAACCGCCGTGCTTCTGATCCTGCTCTCGTGTGATCTGGACCACAAGACATCGGATCAATGGTGGATCGGACCGGCCTGTGTCGTCAGCCGGTTGCCCGCGCCGCCCCAGCGCAGCGCGATGATTTCGGCTGCGATGCTGACGGCGGTTTCCTCGGGGGTGCGGGCGCCGAGATCGAGGCCGATCGGGCTGGACAGGCGGGCGATCTCGGAGTCGGTGAGGCCGGCCTCGCGGAGGCGCTTCAGGCGGTCGTCGTGGGTACGGCGCGAACCCATCGCACCGATGTAGCCGAGCTCGGGCAGTCGCAGTGCGACCTCCAGCAGCGGGACGTCGAACTTCGGGTCGTGGGTGAGCACGCAGATGACAGTTCGCCCATCGATCCGCCCAGCCTCGGCCTCGGCCGCGACATACCGATGCGGCCAGTCGACAACCACCTCATCTGCGGACGGGAACCGCGAGGCGGTCGCGAACACCCCACGCGCATCGCACACGGTCACTCGATAACCGAGGAAGGCGCCGAGCTTCGCCACCGCGGCGGCGAAGTCGATCGCGCCGAAGACGAGCAGCCGCGGCACCGGCGCGTACGAGGACACGAACACCCTCATCCCCTCCCCCCGGCGTTGCCCCTCCGGCCCATACTCCAGCGTCTCGGTTCGCCCGGCCGCCAGCAGCCCGCGCGCGTCATCGGCGACCGCGTCGTCTGCCCGTTCGGACCCAAGGCCTCCTGCCGTCGGCTGACCTTCGGGCCGTACCACCAACCGCATCCCCACCCGCGCCGGATCCGGATGCGCGACCACTGTCGCCACCGCCACCGGACGACCCGCCACGATGTCGGAGGCCACCTCCTCCAACCATGGGTACGACGTCCTGTCCACCCGCTCGACGAAGATGTCGATGATGCCGCCACACGTGAGCCCGACGGCGAACGCTGACTCGTCGCTTACGCCGTACCGCTGGAGCACTGGCTCGCCGGACTCCAGGATCTCCTCACCGAGTTGGTAGACGGCTCCCTCGACGCAACCACCCGAGACACTGCCGACCGCCTCGCCGTCGGGCCCGACCAGCATGACCGCACCAGGCGGCCGCGGCGCGGACTCGAACGTCGCCACAACGGTCCCCATGGCAACCGGCTCCCCGGCGTTCCACCACTCCATCAACCGTTCGAGCACCTCACGCATCGGCCACCACCTTCAGGAGATCCGCAAAGCTGGCCAGGCTGTGCCCCGCGACGAGGTCGTCCAGATGCGGCAGTACGGCGACGATCCCCGCCTGCACGGGCAGGTACCCGGGCTTGCCTCGATGCGGGTTGAGCCAGACCACCCGGTGTGCCAAGCCGGCCAGGCGTTGCAACTGTGCGCCGAGCAGCGTCGTGTCGCCTCGCTCCCACCCGTCGCTGCACACCACCACGACGGCCCGGCGCGCAGTCCCGCGCTGACCCCAGCGATCCAGGAAGACCTTCAGCACTTCCCCGAGTCGCGTGCCTCCCGACCAGTCGGGTACGACGTCGCCGGCCAACCGCAGCGCGAAGTCAGGGTCGCGGTGACGCAGCGCCGGGGTGACGCGGGTCAGCCGAGTGCCGATGGTGAAGACCTCCACCGACCGCGGCGCCGCCTGGACGAGCGTGTGAGCGAGTCGCAGCAGGCTGTCGGCGTACGGACGCATCGAGCCAGACACATCGACGAGCAGGACGACGCGGCGAGGTCTCGTGCCGCGTCGGCGGTACAGGACACGAGCGGGCTCGCCGACCTGGCGCAACTGGGCGCGCAACGTCCGCCGCGGGTCGATGTCACCCCGATGCGACGGCCGTCGCCGGGCCGCGCGGCGGACCGGTACCCGCGGGCGGAGTGTCCCGAACAGCCTGGCCAGCTCGGCCCGGTCGCGTGCGGACAGTTCGGCGACGTCGCGGTGCCGCAGGACTTCCGTCGTACTCGCGGAGACGGTGAGCGACCGGTCGCTGTCCTTGCCCTCGGCACCGTCGTCGGCATCGAGGGCCGCCTGCATCGTGGCCTGCGTAGTAGTACGGCGACCTGTCCCCCTCGCGGGAACACCGGAGAACCAGGCGGCGAACACCTCGTCGTACCGGCCCGTATCGTCGGGCCCACTGCACAGGGCAGCCCGGCCCGCCCAGTAGACATCGGCGGTGACAGCGGCGTCGAGTGTGGCGACTGCTTGTAGGAACAGGTGAACTCGGTCGGCGGTGACAGCCAGGCCCGCGTGCCGGAGTGCGGATGCGAAGCCGGCCAAGGCGAGGTCTGGTGCGGTCATGGTCGCCCTCAGCTCGCCAGCAGCCGGTCCAGGGACTCCCGAACCCGGTCGGTGTCCTCCCGGTACTTGAGCACCGCACCCAGCGTCGCAGCCGCGGTCTCGACGTCGAGCGTGTCCGTGCCGAGCGCGTCGAGCGCCCGAGCCCAGTCGAGGGTCTCCGCGACACCAGGCGGCTTGAGCAGGTCGAGCTCGCGCATCCGCTGCACGGAGCGTGCCACCTGCTCGGCCAGCCGGTGGGAGACCTCCGGCAGCCGTGTCCGCACGATCTCGACCTCACGGGCCAGACCGGGATGGTCGATCCAGTGGTAGAGGCAGCGGCGCTTCAACGCGTCGTGGACCTCACGGGTCCGGTTCGAGGTGAGTACGACGATCGGCGGGACCTCCGCGGTGATCGTGCCGAGCTCGGGGATCGTCACCTCGTGGGTCGACAGCACCTCGAGCAAGAACGCCTCGAACTCGTCGTCGGCGCGGTCGATCTCGTCCACCAGCAGTACGGCGGGACTTTCCCGCAACGCTCGCAGGACCGGGCGGGCGAGCAGGAACCGCTCGTCGAACAAGGACTTCTCGACCTCTTCGGTCGCAGCACCGTCACTCGTCGCCTCCACCGTGCGCAGATGCAGGATCTGGCGTGGGAAGTCCCAGTCATAGAGCGCCTGGGTCGCGTCGATGCCCTCGTAGCACTGCAGCCGGATCAACTGGAGGCCGAGCGCTTCGGCGATCGCCGCGGCGAGGGAGGTCTTGCCGGTGCCTGGTTCGCCTTCGAGCAGCAGCGGGCGGTGCAGGGCGAGCGCGAGGTAGCCGACGGTGGCCAAGCCGTCGTCGGCGAGATACCCGGTCCCGCGCAGACGCTCGGCGAGCTCTGCCGCGGAGCCGACGGCGTTCATCTGCTCAGCATCACCCCGCCCGCCCGGGTTGCCAAGCCTCAGCCGATCCGATGCCCCTCGGGCAGATCCTCGACCCTGTCCACATCCGCTCCGTCGGCAAGGTCGCCGCACTCGACCTCGATCGGCGGGTGCTGCTCGAGATAGGCCCGAGCACCCTGATCCCCGACCGCGGTAGCAATCACGCCGTCCCAGTGCTCGCGCCCAAGCAGCACCGGGTGCCCGGGCTTCCCGTCGTACATGGCGCGCACGAGTGCTGACCGATCCGCGCGAGCCGCCACACGTCGTACGACGTCCAAAGTCAGTCCAGGCAGATCAACGGGTACGACGAGGGCTGCTACAGCGCTGGTGTCGTCCTGCACCTTCGTCAGACCGGCTCGGAGCGAGGCACCCATGCCCTCCTCCCAGTCCAGTGCCTTGACAGGCTCGACCGGCTCGCTGGCCAGCTCTGACGCCACCTGCTGAGCGGAAGCTCCGGTGACGACCACGACTGGACTGCAACCGGCCGCGACAAGCAGGCGCGTGGCGCGGACTACCCAAGCCAAGCCCTCCGGGTCGCGGACGAGGGCCTTGGGGGTCCCCATGCGGCGGCCGGCGCCGGCGGCCAAGAGCAAGCCTGCGATCTTCACTCTCGGAGAGTAACGATTTCACAGTCTGGGCAGTGACGCGTACCACGTGGGTGAGGGGTCACGACATGGGACGATGGTTGACGTGACGACTACTGCGGATGGTCCTAAGGCCCTTCCTCTGCTGTTTCTGGGACAGAACACCGACCCTCACTCGGAGCGGGGGGTCGAGTGCCCCGGTGCGCTGCCGCCGGCGTCTGACCCGGATCTGGTGGAGCGGGCGCTGAAGGCGAAGGCGGCGCTCGGTGACCAGGTGTTCGTGCTCGGGCACCACTACCAGCGCGACGAAGTGATCCAGTTCGCCGACGTCACCGGGGACTCGTTCAAGCTGGCCCGGGACGCCGCGGCCCGGCCGGATGCGCCGTACATCGTGTTCTGCGGTGTGCACTTCATGGCCGAATCGGCCGACATCCTGACCAACGACCAGCAGACGGTGATCCTGCCGGATCTCGCGGCCGGCTGCTCGATGGCCGACATGGCGCGCATCCAGCAGGTCGAGGCGGCCTGGGACGCGCTCGCCGACGCGGGCGTCGCGGACGTGACCGTGCCTGTCACGTACATGAACTCGAGCGCCGACATCAAGGCGTTCTGCGGCCGCAACGGCGGGGCGGTGTGTACGTCGAGCAACGCGGACACCGCGCTCGAGTGGGCGTTCGAGCAGGGCGAGAAGGTGTTGTTCCTGCCCGACCAGCACCTCGGCCGCAACACCGCCGTACTGAAGATGGGCCTGAGCCTGGACGACTGCGTGGTGTACGACCCGCACAAGCCGGGCGGCGGGCTCACCCGCGAGCAGCTGGCGGCGGCGAAGATGATCCTGTGGCGCGGGCACTGCTCGGTACACGGCCGCTTCACCGCCGCGTCCGTGGACGACGTACGGGCGCGCGTCCCCGGCGTCAACGTGATCGTCCACCCCGAGTGCCGGCACGAGGTCGTCACCAAGGCGGACCTGGTCGGCTCGACGGAGTACATCATCAAGACACTCGAGACCGCGGAGCCTGGTACGTCGTGGGCAGTCGGCACCGAGCTCAACCTGGTGCAGCGACTGGCCAAGCAGCACACCGACAAGAACATCGTCTTCCTGGACAAGACGGTCTGCTACTGCGCGACGATGAACCGGATCGATCTGCCGCACTTCGTCTGGGCGCTGGAAAACCTGGTCGCCGGCCACGTCGTCAACCCGATCAAGGTCGACCCCGACACCGAGAAGAACGCCAAACTGGCCCTCGACCGCATGCTCGCCCTCCCCGGCAAAACCGCCCGCGACTGACCACTTGGTACGGCGGCATCCCTCGAACCGAGCTGATCCGGGAAACCACACCAGCCGACTGGCCGGCCGCGGGCTCCGCACCAGCCCGACTGGACGCCCTGCCGAGGCCCTAGGGGTGGCTGGGCAGGCGGGTCTTGTCAGTGGAGGACGCGGGCTGGGGCGTACCAGGTGGACAGGAGGGTGGGGAGGCGGTCTGGGCCCCAGCGGTCGACGGGGGTGATGCGGCCTTGGAGGGAGGACAGGCCGCGGGCTAGTTCGCCTACTACGTCGCCGCGCCAGGGGACGGCGACGCCCTCGCCGGGGCCGACGATGACGGCTGGGCCGCCGCGGTCGAGGCAGACGACGGGGCAGCCCGAGGCCAACGCCTCGGTCACCGCCCAGCCGGCGGCCTCGCGCAACGCGGGGGCCAGCAAGGCGTCCGCGCGGAACATCGCGGCCAGTACGTCCTCACGTGGCAGCTGGCCCATGAACTCGACCCGGTCGCGGACACCCAACTCCTCGGCGAGCCGCTCGGCGCGTCCCCACTCCGGGCCGTCGCCGATGATTCGCAGCTCCCAGTTTGCCGCCTCCGGCCGCGCCAGCGCGCTGATCGCGAGCAGCACGCCCTTCCACGGGATCAATCTTCCGACGAACAAGGCGGTCTTGATGCCAGGGGCACCAAAGGTTTCGTACGGACCGGACGCGGTGAACCGCCGGATCGCCACATTCGGCTGCACCACGATCTCCCGCGCGTACCCGCGGAACACCTCGGCGACATCGTTGTTCTGGGCAATCATCAGGTCGGCGCTCTGGGCAAGCTTCCGCCCGGTCAGCTGACGCCGGATTCCGGTGTACGTACGCCGTACCAGCTCGGCCGTCACGCCACGCGGCCCGAGCCAGTGCGCCATCGACAACGGCGCGGTGGTCGACCCGCCGACCGGTCCCCAGATCACCTTGGCCGACGACGGCTCGACCACACCCGCCGACATCCAGTCGACCGCGAAGGTGAGGTGATGGATGACATCGAACGAATGCTCCGCGTGCAGCCGCCGCGCCGTCCGCCGGGCCAGCCCTTGCCAGAGCGGGTAGTACCAGTACACGTCGGCCGGCCGGCGCCGCAGCTTGAGCACCCAGTCGGGCAGCTCCAGCGGTACAACGGTCAGCGACGGAACCGGCCGGATGGCCAGCTCCTCGGCGATCTCGTGCGCGAACTTGCCGCGAGTCAGCAACCATACGTCGTGGTCGCGCGCGGCCGCCTTCGCCCAGGCCCAGCCGGCACCCGGCTCCGACCCGCCCTTCGGCCGGCACGCGTAGGCGCTGAGCAGGACCTTCGGCCGGATCGACATCAGCCCATCCCCTCCAGCAACCTGCGCAGATCCGTGCTCGAGGTGGAGGCGGTGTACGGGAAGTAGTGCACGCTTGCACCGACCTCCCCGAGTAGTCTCTCGAGTCTCGCCCCCTTCTCGGTGCCCTTCCAGTCGTCACCTTTGAACAGGACGTCGTACCGCAACTGCTTCCACATCTCGAACTTGTCGCTGGACCAGTCGCAGACCACCTCGTCGACCAGGCCGAAGGCCCGGACGACCTCCATCCGCTCGTCGTGCGGGACCACCGGCGGCCGGCCCTTGATCCGGGTCACCACGTCGTCCTCGACCACGCCGGCGATCAGGTGGTCGCAGTGCTCGCGGGCCCGGCGCAGGATGTTCAGGTGACCGATGTGGAACATGTCGTACACACCCGGCGCGTACCCGACGATGCCCATCAGCCGCGCACCCCCGGCGCCAGCAGCGCCATCTCCCGGTACCACTTGGCGATCGCCGCGCCCAGGAACAGCAGGTTCGCCGCGAGCAGCGCGCCGTACAGCACGGCGAACACCGACGGCCAGGCGAAGGTCAGGAAGACCAGGCACAGTACGCCGTAGTCGGTCGGTGCGATGAGCAACGACTTGACCACGGAATCGCCCCGCTCGTTGGGTTTCGGTACGCCGCCGTGCCGCCGGCGGAGCTGGTCGATCAGGATCAGCCCGAAGAACAGCACCGAGGACATGCAGACGTAGCCGAGCGGGACGAGCAGCACCAACTCGTTGCTGAAGGCATCGAAGCGGTAGAACGAGATCAGTACGGCGCTGTGCAGCAGCACGATCTTGACCGCGTCGATCATGTGGTCGAGCCACTCACCCAACGGCGACCCGCCCCCGCGCAGCCGAGCCAACTGACCGTCCGCGGAGTCGAGCCCGTACCCGAGCAACAGCAAAGCGGTCACCGCCACAGCAAGCGTCACCGACGGCCGGACGGTCGCGACCAGCACAATGCCGACCAGCGAGCAGAATCCGGACGCCAGACTCACCTGGTTCGGCGTACGCCCAACCAGGAACGCGGCGGCGGCGAACACCCGGCCGATCCGGCGGTTGACGAACCGCGAGTACGCCGGAGTCCCTGCCGAAGGTTTCTGCGCACGGGACAGCTCCCCAACGACATCCAACAGCGAGGTCATGGGGCCTCCCGCCCTGGACTGAGGAGCGTAGGGAGCGAAGCGACTGAAGCGACGACGGAAGGGCGGGAGTAAAAGCCCCATGACCCCGCCGGCGCCGAAGGCCCGGCCAATAGCACCGTCATGCGACGGAGCTGCGCGACTGGCGCTGGTCGATCGCGGCGCGCAGGATCGGGCTGCGGGAAGCCCGGCCGGCCGGCAGGACGCTGACGAGCTGGGCCGGAACCCCGTCGAGCTCGTCGACGCCGAGCACGCCGTCGGTACCACTGGCAGCGAACACGGTCTGTACCCCCAGTACGCCGGTCAGCCACTCGGACCGAACGTCGTCCACCACGATCACCTCGTCGACACAGCGCAGGTGCTCGAGGAGCTGGGCCCGCTCGACCAGCGGCACGAACGGCCGCGCACCCCAGGCGTTGATCGCCCAGTCGTCGGTCAGCACGCCCACCACCAGTCGGTCACACGCCTGCGTGGCCCGTCCGAGCACGTCGAGATGCCCGACGTGGAAGAGGTCGAAGACCCCGGCCAGAAATCCGATCCGTGACAAGCCGTCCCCCAGTAAAAGCTGTTCCCCCACGTGACCCCCACGTCCTCCCTGACCCTATCCCTTGTTTTCTCACCGTCAAGCGTCGTGGTCAGGGCCCGCCCTGCGTCCGCGACGGGTCCGGCCGCGGTCCGCGTGCCGGGCGATCGCATCGGTGTAGATCCTCTCCGTGGCCACGACGTCGTGCTCCGGGGTGAAGCGGTCGAGGTAGACCTGTCGGGCTCGGTCGCCGAAGGCTACCGAAGTGACGGGATCGCTCACCAACCTGAGCGCCTTCCGCAGCCCTTCCGGGTCGCCGGGCTCGGTGAGCGCCCCGGTCTCGCCGTCATCGACCAGCTCCGCCAGAGCACCCAGCCGGGACGCGACCACGGGCACCCCGTGCGCGAACGACTCCACCACCACGAGACCGAACGTCTCATACGAACGCGCCGGTACGACGGCGACGCGCGCGGACCGGAGAACCTCCATTCCCTCGGTCCACGGTAGTTGACCTTTCACCTGAATCGAGGGGTCCGCCGAGGCCCGTGCCTCCGCCTCGGCCCGCAGCGGGCCGTCGCCGATCACGATCAGCTTGCCGAGCGAGGAATCCCACGCCCGCAGCAGGTCCGCGAACCCTTTGTCCTCCACCAGCCGTCCAAGGAACACGACCGCGTCGCCGGCGCCTTCGCGCACCGCACCGGAGTGCGGCACCGCGTGCGGTTTCACCACGATCTGCTCGGGGTCGAAGCCACCCGCGACGTACCGGCCGCGGACGAACTCCGACGGCGCGACCAGCGTGGTGACGTACCGCTGCCAGGTGCGGAGCTTGTGGTGGACACCGATGCTGGTCGCCAGCGGCAGCGTCTGCACGCGCGACTCGCGATAGCAGCTGTGCCGTACGCCGGACCACGGAAGCCTGCCGACGCAGGATTCGCACGGCCGCCCGTCGCGCTGAAGGACCGCGTTGGCACACATCAGCCGGAAGTTGTGCAGCGTCGCCACCACCGGCAGGTCCAGTCGGTACGCCGCTCGCAGCACCGACGCGCTGAACAGCGGGAAGGTGTTGTGGACGTGCACCACATCGGGCCGCTGCTCCTGCAAGAGAAGTGTTAAATCGCGTTCGGCAGAAAATGACCAAACGGAGCGAAATGGTAACAGTGTGCGATCTTTTCGGCCCATCCGGGCGATATCGTCACTGTTCCGGACGTACAGGTCGAGCTCATGTCCTGAGTTACGCAACAAATCAACCGTCTGCGCGACGACGGTGTTCTCGCCACTGGGTTGACCCGTCCGGTAACGATTGTGCAACATGGCGACCCGCATGGCACTACCTTAAGTCTCGCGGTGGCTACACCTGGTTTGCTTCCGGACTGACGTCGACCAGGGCCACCTCACCCGGAGGGTGCACCTTTGAGGAAGCTGTGGTTCCCAGTGCTTATCGCCGCTGCGCTTGCCTTTGTTACAGCAGCGCTGCCGGTCATCGCCAACCAGAAGAACGCGACAGACGCCGTGAAGTCACGCGCCGTCAGCGAACCGGCGCCCTCGGAGGCCATCCCCTCGCACCGTGCCTCCAAGGCCCCGGCGGCGACTGTCCCGCCCAAGGCACCCGTCACCACCGCGCCTTCGAAAAGGACGACTCCCTCCCCCAAGCCGAAGCCGACGCCCCCACCGACGACCACGGCCACCACCGAAGCGCCGACCGTCCCAGCCGCGGACGAGGCCGACGCGGGGCCGTCCGTCGCCGGACCCTGCAGCGGAGTGGTGATCAAACCCGGCCAGAACGCGCAGTCGATCGTGAACTCCAAGCCCGCCGGTACGACGTTCTGCTTCGCGGCCGGTCTTCACCGGATCACCGACACGATCCGGCCGAAGGCGAACACCACACTGGCCAGCGCGCAACGCGCCGTACTGACCGGATCGGTGCCGTTGACCGGCTGGGCCAGGTCCGGCGCGACCTGGGTGGTCCGTGGTGCGCTGCCGGCGGCGTACGGGATGAGCGGGCAGTGCGAGGACAACAAGGCGAACATCTGCCACCTGCGTGAGCAGGTCTTCGTCGACGGCGATCACCTGACCCGGGTGGCCAGCCTGGCCGCGGTGAAGGCCGGCACCTTCTATGCCGACTACGCCGCGAACGCGATCTACCTGGGCACCAACCCGGCCGGGCGTGCGGTCGAGATGTCGAAGACGAAGACCGCGATCGAGTCCGGCGCGCCCGGTGTGGTCGTCCGGGGCCTGACCATCGAGCACTTCGCCAGCGCACCGCAGGCCGGCGCGCTCGTCTCCGGCCCCGGCTGGAAGGTGACCGCGAACGACGTCCGCTGGAACCACGCGGTCGGCGTGATGCTGGTCGAGGCGAACAACACCCGGGTGGAGAAGAACCTGATCCGCAACAACGGCCAGCTCGGCCTCGGCCAGTACGCCTCGGCCGCCGCCACCGTGACCCGCAACGTGATCACCGGCAACAATACCGACGGGTTCTGGATCGCCGACTGGGAGTCCGGTGGGATCAAGTCGACCCGCTCGTCCGGCACCGTCAGCGGCAACCTGATCAAGCAGAACAAGGGTGTCGGGATGTGGGCCGACGTGGCCGACGACGGCCGGGTGATCAGCGGCAACAAGATCATCGGCAACGCCGCCGACGGGATCCGCTACGAGATCAGCCGCAACGGCACGATCGAGAACAACACTATCAGCGGCAACGGTTTCGGCACCGGGCGCGGCTCGGGTACGTCGCTGTGGGACGGCGGCGGCGTCAACGTCAACACCTCGGCGAACGTGACGGTGCGGAACAACGTTGTGTCGGGCAACGTCAACGGCGTCTCGATCCAGTCCCGGACCCGTGGCACCGGGCCGTGGGGCACGTACGTGCTGCGCGGCGTCCGGATCACCGGGAACACCATCGAGATGACCGGCGGCAGCCAGAGCACCGGCATGGTGCAGAACTCCGGTGCCGAGGTGCCGGCCGGCCAGGTCGTGTTCAGCGGCAACAAGTACGTGCTGGACGCGCTCGGCGCGCAGCGGTTCGCCCGGTTCGGCACCAAGCTGACCGCGGCGGGCTGGCGGCAGGCCGGCCTGGACACGATCGGCAGCTTCCTGGCGAACTGACTCGATGCCGCGCGCAACTTTTTGTGCCGGAGTGTGTTGTAATGACTACCTGAAGTAGTAGTCTGCTGTGGCGAAGTCGCGCCACGGGGGGTGCGTCCCCCGGAGGCTCCGTAGTGAAGACACCTACCGTCATTGTCGCGATAGTTGCAGCAGGCACCATTGCCCTGGCCCGGATGACCGCGCCGGCCATGGGCTCCCCCGTGCTGGACGACGGCCCGCCGGAGCTGATCTCCGGCCTCCTCCCGGACGACCAGCCGCCGACCCCCACACCGCCGCCGGTCCCCTCGGGTGAGCTCGAGGTCGGGCCGGCGTACGCACCCGCTTGTACCGGCGTCACGATCACGCCCGACCAGGACGCGGCAGAGATTGTCGACCACGCGCCGAACGGTACGACGTTCTGCTTCGCCGCGGGCCTGCACCGGATCGGGCAGACCATCCGCCCGAAGTCCGACCAGGTGCTGGCCAGCGATCAGGGCGCCGTACTGACCGGCTCGATCCAGCTGACCAAGTGGTCCGGGTCTGACGGGGACTGGGTGACCACCGGCGTGCTGCCGCCGGCGTACGGGCAGACCGGCCAGTGTGAGGACAACGTCGCGAACATCTGCTACCTGCGTGAGCAGGTCTTCCTCGACGGGAAGCACCTGACCCGGGTCGCCGCCCGCGACAAGGTCGCTCCCGGCACCTTCTACGCCGACTACACGGCGAACGCGGTCTACCTTGGCGACAATCCGGCCGGGCGCTCGGTGGAGATGTCGAAGACCGAGCAGGCGATCCAGTCCAGTGCGAACAACGTGACAGTACGAGGCCTGACGATCGAGCACTTCGCCACCCCGCCGCAAGGGGGAGCGATCCAGCTCGGGCTGGGCTGGAGTGTGTACGCCAACGACATCCGCTGGAACCACGCGGTCGGGGCGATGCTGGTCAACGCCGACGGCGCCGTACTGGAGAAGAACCTGATCCACCACAACGGCCAGCTCGGCGTCGGGCAGCACAGCACCTTGCGCGGCACGATTTCGGCCAACGAGGTCAGCTACAACAACACCGACGGCTTCTGGATCGCCGACTGGGAGTCCGGCGGGATCAAGACGACCTGGTCGAACGGCGGCTGGGTGACCGGCAACCTGATCAAGGCCAACCGCGGGGTCGGCCTGTGGAGTGACGCGTACGACGACGGCCGCACGTTCAACTCGAACCAGATCGTCGACAACGCGGCCGACGGGATCCGCTACGAGATCGGCCGCAACGGCGTGATCGAGGACAACAAGATCACTGGCAACGGTCTCGGCACCGGGCGGGGATCGGGCAAGTCGCTGTGGGACGGCGGCGGGATCAACGTCAACACGTCGTCGAACGTGCAGGTCCGCAACAACGTGGTCGCGGACAACGTGAACGGTATCTCGATCCAGTCCCGGACCCGTGGCTCGGGCCCGTGGGGGCTGAACGTGCTCCGGGACGTCGTTGTCTCCGGCAACCAGGTCACCATGAAGGGCGGCACCACCGCGACCGGCATGGTGCAGAACCCCGGCGCCGTCATCCCGGCCGGCGAGGTGACGCTGAAGGGCAACTCCTACATCCTGGACAGCCTCACCGCCGAGCGGTTCCAGAAGACCGGGCAGTGGTACACGGCCGCGGAGTGGAGCAAGACCGGCCAGGACGCAGACAGCACGTTCACCGCCCGGAAGTCAGTGCGCTGACGTGCTCGATCAGCAGCTCGCGGAAGATCGTTGAGTCGCGCAACTCCGCGGTGAAGACGGAGTCGACCCCGAGGAGTGCGTCGACCACGGCGGCCGGCTCGGAGGCGCCTGCCAGGGCGGCCTTCAGCCGGCCCGCCTGCGGGTCGTCCACAGTCGGGGTCTTCAGGACATAGACCATCCAGGCGGCGACCGCCAGCGAGATCACGCGCGGCTCGGCACCGGCGGCCAGGCGGTCGCGGACCGTGCCGAGCATCCGGACCGGCAGCTTGACCGAGCCGTCCATCGCGACCTGGGTCGTACGGTGCTTCAGCGCGGGATTGGCGAAGCGCTCGAGCACGCTGGCGCCGTACTCGGACAGGTCCAAGCCGTCGGGCGGGGTCAGCGTCGGGACGACGTCCTCGGTCATCAGCGCGCGGGCGAGGGCCGAGAGTTCGTCGTCGCGGACCGCTTCGGCGATCGTCTCGTAGCCGCGCAGGGCGCCCAGATAGGCGAGCATCGAGTGGGTCGCGTTCAGCATCCGCAGCTTGGCCTGCTCCCACGGCGCGACGTCCTGGGTGAGGACGGCACCGGCCTGCTCCCAGGCCGGTCGGTCGCCGGCGAAGTCGTCCTCGATCACCCACTGCAGGAACGGCTCCGCGACCACGACCGCTTCATCGCGTACGCCGAGCAGCCGAGCGGTCTCGTCCCGATCGGCCTCGGTCGTGGCCGGCACGATCCGGTCGACCATGCTGGCCGGGAAGCGGGTCGCCTCGAAGACGTCGGGCATCTCGCCGAGCGCCTCGAAGTACTCCCGCACCAGCCTGCGCAGGAAGGGGCCGTTGGCAACCAGGTTGTCACACGAGACGATCGTCAGCGGCTCGACCCGGCGCGCGATCCCGGCGGCCAGCTGCCCGACGACCGTCCGCGGCGGACGACCGGTCAGGTCGGCCTGGATCTCGGGGTCGTCGAGATCGAGCCCGGCGCCGGCGGCTCGGTACCCCTTCTCCGTGACCGTCAGCGTCACCACGGACACGGCCGGATCGGCGATCCGCGCGACCACGGCCTCCGGGTCCTCGGGTGCGGTCAGCACCTCGCGGATGCTGCCGATCACCTGCACCGACGGGTCACCCAGTCCTCGCTCGAGGACGGCGTACAGGCCGTCCTGGGGTGCGAGTTGATCCCGGACCGTCGCCGAGCGCTGGCTCACCCCGGTGATCCCCCACCGGGTGTCTCCACTGACCACGGCGGCCCGCTCGGTGACCACGGCCTGGTGCGCCCGGTGGAACGCGCCCAGCCCGAGGTGGACGATGCCGACCGAGAGCGCCCGCGGTTCGACCGCGGGGGCGACGGGGAGGTTGGTGAGACTGAGCCTGCTCAAGCGAGGACACCTTTCATTTATCTGGTTCTTCCTTGACACGAGCTTCGGATGTCTGCGCTGAATCAAGGCGGGCCGGCGGGCTGTCTGGGGTTGATCAGGGCTTTGGTGCGGGGCCGGTGGAGTCGCGGACGATGAGCTCGCCGTGCAACGTGTCGCGGGTGGCGACGGCAGTGTCCGGGTCGTCGAGGACGGCCAGCAGCAGTTCCACCGCGATCCGGCCGGCCTCCTGCTTCGGCAGCCGGACGGTGGTCAGGGCGGGCCTGGCCATCCGGGACATGGCGATGTCGTCGATGCCGACCACGCTGAGGTCGCCGGGCACCGAGATTCCCCGTGCGTGCAATCGGGCCAGCAGCCCGATCGCGACCAGGTCGTTGTAGGTGACCACAGCGGTGGCACCGGTGGCGACGGCTTGGTCCGCCGCCGCCATACCGCCTTCGTACGTCGGGGCGAAGCTGCCGACCCGCGCCAGTTCAGCGCCGTGGTCGTACAGGGCGTTGCTGAGGCCGATGCTGCGGTGCTGCGTCGACCACGAGGTGACCGGTCCACCGACCCAGGCGATCCGGCGATGGCCGAGCGCCACGAGGTGGGCGACCGCTTGCTGCATTCCCTCCTCGTTGTCGTAGCTGATGCCGGGAACGCCCTCGGCCGTGCGGTTCACCAGTACGACGTTCGTCTCCGTGGCGATCGCGGACAGGTCGGCGTCGCTCGCGCGGGGTGAGCACAGGATCAGCCCGTCGACCTGTTTGGCCAGTGCACGCACCAGACCGACCTCGGCGGCGGCGTCCTCGTCGGTGTCCGCGACGAAGACGGCGACGTCGTACCGGCGGGCGCGTGCCTGGACGCCCTTGGCGACGCTCGCGAAGAACGGATTGGCGAGGTCGGGCACGACCAGACCGATGTTGCCGGTCCGGCCGGTGATCAGGCCGCGGGCGGCCCGGTTCGGCTGGTAGCCGAGCTGCTCGACCGCGGCGGCGACCCGGGCCCGGGTGGCCGAGTTGACCATCTCCGGCATCGAGAGCGCGCGGGACACGGTGGACGGCGACACGCCCGCCAGCCGCGCCACGTCACGGATCGTCGCGGGCATGGTGTCACCTCCTTCCAGGTCAGGCTTGAGTCTGCAATCGGTTTCAGTGGCGTGTCAAGGTCTCTGGGCCGGGCCGTGGATCGCTGGGGGAATCGCCTTGTGGACAAGGACTTGTGCGACAGTCGAGCGGCTGCAATCCTTTGCAACAATCGTTGCAGCCGACCCCTCACGGAGGACCCATGCCGAAGGCACTGCAGCCTCATCCGGACCGCGCTCTGCCCGCCGGCGAGGCACGTGACCTCGCCCGGCGGATCCACGCGTCGACGAAGGACCTGCCGCTGCTCTGCCTGCACGGGCACGTCGACATCTCGTTGTTCGCCACCGACGCGCCGTTCGGCAACCCGGCCGAGCTGCTGGTGATCCCGGACCACTACGTCACCCGGATGCTGATCTCACAGGGCGTCTCCCCCGAGCGCCTCGGCCTCCCCCGCCGCGACGGCGCCCCGGCCGCCGACCCGCGGGAGATCTGGCGCGAGTTCTGCGCGAACTGGCACCTCTTCCTGGCCACCCCGAGCCGGTACTGGCTGGAGCACGAGTTCGCCGAGGTCCTCGGAGTCACCACCCACCCGTCGGCGGAGACCGCTGACGAGCTGTACGACCAGATCTCCGCGCGGCTCGCCGAGCCCGACTTCCGGCCCCGGGCCCTGCTCGACAAGTTCGCGATCGAGCTGATCTCCACCACCGACGCGGCCACCGACGACCTGGCCCAGCATGCGAAGGTGGCCGCGGATCTGCCCGGCCGGGTGATCCCGACCTTCCGCCCGGACGCCGTCGTACACCTGGATCGTCCGGACTGGAGCGAGCTCGTTCAGCAGCTCGGTGCGTTGGCCGACGTGGACACCTCGACGTACGACGGGTATCTGGAGGCGATCCGGAAGCGGCGGCAGGCCTTCGTCGAGGCGGGTGCGCGGGCGACCGACCACGGGCACCTGAGTGCGGCCGCGATCCCGCTGTCCGATGACGAGGGTGCGCGGATCTACGCGAGCGCGTTGAAGGGTGAAGTGTCGGCGGTGGATGCGAGCGCGTTCGCCGGGCACATGCTGTATCAGTCGGCGGTGATGTCGGCCGAGGACGGTTTGGTGATGCAGCTGCATCCCGGCGTACTGCGGGATCACGATCCGGCGATCCACTCGACGTACGGGCCGGACAAGGGGCATGACATCCCGGTGGCGGCCGAGTTCACCCGGTCGTTGCAGCCGCTGCTGGAGCGGTTCGGGCATGCGGACGGTTTCCGGCTGGTGCTGTTCACCGTTGACGAGACCGTCTACTCGCGGGAGCTGGCGCCGCTGGCCGGCGTGTACTCCGCAGTGCGGCTCGGGGCGCCGTGGTGGTTCCTCGACAGCCCGGACGGGATGCGCCGCTTCCGCGAGCTGGTCACCGAGACCGCCGGCTTCTACAACACCTCCGGCTTCGTCGACGACACCCGCGCCTACCTCTCCATCCCCGCCCGCCATGACCTGGCCCGCCGCATCGACGCCGGCTACCTGGCCAACCTCGTCGTCCAGCACCGCCTGGACGAGGACGACGCCTTCCGCGTCGCCCAAGACCTCGCCTACAACCTCGCTCGCGACACCTACCTGACCGGCGCCCGGACCTGAGACATCATCTGGGGAGTTGAGACCTGAAATAACCTTTGCCAAGTCCCCACTTCCTGTCTCAGGTCCCGACACTGGCGGCCGCTTGTCACCCTGGTGAGCGGTAGTCTCCGGCAATCCGTCCGCTCGAGAGGAATGGTCGTCGGCTGTGGCTGGGAGATGGGTGCGTCCGCGGATCGTCGCGGCCGGCGCTGCATTGGTGTTGTTGCTGGCTGGGTGCACGGACTCGGGCGGGGAGAGCTCGGGTCAACCGTCGGCGCCGTCCGCCACGACGACGGTGACGGTTCCTACCGCTCCTCCGGCTGCGGCCGCCGCGGCGCTGGGGCCGACAGGGCCGCGTACGGCGAAAGCGTGCCAAGGTGTCGCGATCCCGGCGGGAACCGATCCGCAGCAGGTGATTGACGCACAGCCGGCCGGGACGACCTTTTGCTTCGCCAAAGGGGTGCATCGGATCAGCCGGGCGATCCGGCCGCGGACGGGTGACACGCTGGCGGGCGGGCCGGGCGTCGTACTGTCCGGGTCAGTGCGATTGGGCGGGTGGAAGCGGGACGGCGACCGGTGGGTCGTGCGTGGGGTGCTGCCGGCGCCGTACGAGCTCAAAGGGCAGTGCGAGGACAACAAGACCAAACCGTGCCAGCGCGGTGAGCAAGTGTTTGTCGACGGCAAGCATCTGACCCGGGTGATGAGTCTGGAGCAGGTCAAGCCGGGGACGTTCTACGGCGACTACGACACCAACGCCGTGTACGTCGCCGACGACCCGGGCGACCGTGACGTCGAGATGTCCCGGACTCCGACCGCGATCGAGAAGTCCGCGGCCAAGGTCACGGTGACCGGGCTGACCATCGAGCACTTCGCGAGCCGGCCGCAGGGCGGGGCGCTGCAGGTCGGCCCGGGCTGGACGGTGACCGCGAACGAGGTCCGCTGGAACCACGCGGTCGGGATCATGGTCACCGAAGGCGATCGGGCTGAGCTGAGCCGGAACACGGTCGCCAACAACGGGCAACTGGGCATCGGGCAGTACAAGTCGGCCGGCGTACGGATCACCGCGAACCTGGTCACCCGGAACAACACCGACGGGTTCTGGATCGCCGACTGGGAGTCCGGCGGGATCAAGTCGACCCGGTCGTCGGGTGAGGTGTCGGGCAACGACATCGTGGCCAACCGCGGGATCGGGATGTGGAGTGACATCGCCGAGTACGACCGGCGGATCATCGGCAACCGGATCCGGGACAACGCCGCGGACGGGATCCGGTACGAGATCAGCTACCAGGCGGTGATCGAGCAGAACGTTGTTGAGGGCAACGGGTTCGGCACCGGCCGGGGTTCCGGCGGAAGCCTGTGGGACGGCGGCGGGATCAACGTGAACACGTCGGCCGGCGTGGATGTCCGCGGCAACCTGGTCAAGGGCAACCGCAACGGCATCTCGATCCAGTCCCGCACCCGCGGCGACGGTCCGCGCGGCGCGTACGTGCTCGCCGACGTGGTGATCGAAGGCAACCTCGTCGTGATGGATGACGCCACCGCCACCACCGGCGTGGTCGAGAACAAGGGCTCCCCGACCAAAACCGGCGCCATCATCTTCCGCCGCAACAGCTACCAGATCACCGGCAACCCGGCCGATCGCTTCGCCTACCGCGGCAAAACCCTCACCTGGACCGAATGGCAACAAGCCGGCTTCGACCAGGACTCCATCACCAGCTGACGGGGCCTCGAACACCTTCTGGTGGGCCCGCACAGTGAATAACCTGTCCCAGCCCACCAGTACCTGTTCAAGCCCCCGCCTCGGGGCCGGGCGGTCGGCGCGCTACGGCGCTGAACCGTCAGACCCGGCCTAGCCTGCGGAGGATCTGGCTCGGTGGCGTATTCGGTCGGCGTCGCAGACGGCGGCGGCTACCAGGAGGTGCACGGTCATCGAGCTGAGGTCGGAGAGGCCGCTTTCGTTCAGGGACGCGGCGGTGATGTAGCCGAGCAGGAGCGTGCCGCAGGCTTTGACGTACGGCGTGGGGGCGCGCAGGACCGAGATCCAGGCGACGATCAGCGCGATGCCGACGATGGTGACGGCGGCCAGACCGGTCTCCCAGTAGAGGCCGAGCCAGCTGTTGTCGATCGCCATCACGTCGATGTCGCCTTCACCGCGCCGTAGCAGGACCCGTTTGTTGCCCAGGCCGTGGCCGATGATCGCCGTCTGCAGCGACACCTGCTCGTCCAGCACCGCCTGCCAGCTGGTCGTGCGGCCGCTGAGCGAGCTGATCTGCTGCGTCCCCTGACCGCGCAACAACCACGTGTGCAACGACCCGATCGTCAGGAACGCGACCCCGATCAACGCCGGCACCCCGAGACTCACCAGCCGCCCGACCCAGGTCTTCCGGGTCAGGATCAGCGCGAGCACCAGCCCGAAGGCGATCGCCGCCGCCGAGGTTCGAGTCCGGCTGGCCGCGACCAGTACGACGCCCAACCCGATCAGACCGGCGGCCGGAACGAACGACAACTTCTTGCAGACGAACCCGATCAGCGCCAGCCCGAGCAGGATCGCCCCGACCTCACCGACGCGCGGCGGCAGCATCGGGATGATGACACCTTGCAGCCGGTACCCGTCGCCCAGCGAACGCAGCGGCCGCCAGGCCTGGCTCGGCGCGTACGCCAGGCTCGCCACGACTGTTGTCGCGAGCAACAGATGCGCCCACAGATGAGCCCGGATCAGCCGTTCCGGGACCCGTATCAGCGGCCGCCAGAGCAGAAAGATCAGCACCAACCCGATCAGGAACCGGGCCAGCCGCATCAGCGGCCCCATCGGCTCGGCCAGCAGGAACGCGGTCGCGGTCGCGAACATCACGTACAGCACGTACAGACTGATCGCCGGGTTGACCCGGGTCCGGAACCCGGGCCTGGTCGCCGCCAGCGCGATCAGGAAGATCGCGCCCAGCAGTAGACCCTTCATCATGCTGTTCGTCGATTCTGCGGTCCCCTGTGGCGCGGCCACGCGGGACGACCACGGCTGGACACCGAGCACGAACAGGCACCACAGCATCAGCCAGAACCAGGCCGGCTTCTGGACCTCCTGGACGGTCCCCGGCACCGGCCGCGCCAGCTGGTACGTCGACACAGTCAGCGAATCGGTGGAGCGGCCGACTCGACCGGCTTGAAGTTCAGCGGGATGCCCAGCGTCTCGTCATGTGCCGACGCCCCGATCAGTACGACGCCCAGCACCGGCGCGCCCGCGAAGTGCAGGGCTCCGGTGAGCCGGGCGACATCCATCTCCTTGTCGTGGCCCACCTGTACTACCAGGACGGACGCATCCACGGCGGCGGCCAGTGGCGTGATCCCGTGCCGGCCGACCGCGGCCGGTCCGTGAATCACCACGGAGTACCCGGGCGGCAGGTCCGCCACGATGCCCGGCACCAGCGACGGCCCGACCGCCTCGGCCGTCTCCTCGTGGTTCAGACCGGGCGGCAGGACATACAGATCGGCGACCGTCCCCGGCCGGAACAGCTTCCGGGCCCGGATCCCCCGGGTCGCGGCCGACTCGTGCACCAGGTCGGTCAGGCCCTCATGCCCGGTCACATGCGGCAGGACCGGCGTACCCTCGACGTCGGCCAGGACCAGCAGGGTCTCGCGACCGTCGCGCGCGTTGGCCTCGGCCATCGCGAGCGCGATACCCGCCGAGTTGGGTGTCGGTGAGGCGGAGACCACGAGCAGCGCACCGGGACCGCCGCCGGCGAAGGCCCGGGGGTTCAGCTCGCGCCGGGCCAGCGCACCGCTCGCCTCGGCCCCGAGGGCGGTGATCTCGTACTGCGGAAGCTCGGGGGCCGCGCGGTGCCAGAGCCGCCGGCGGTTGCCCTCGGAAGCCGCGATCACCGGCGAGCTCGCCGCCCGGGCCGCCTGGTCGCGGGTCAGGATGTACGGCGTCAAGTGGGACCGGAGCAGGGCCAGACCGAAGCCGAGCACCAGACCGAGGATGCCGCCGACCAGGATGTCGCGGGCAACCATCGGGGACGAGGTCGCGGTGTCCGTGGTGGCCGGGGTGACCAGCTCGCTGCCGGTGCCGACCGCGGTCAGGGCCTTGAGCATCGCGGCGGCGTCGTCCGCCGCCTGGCGTGCCTCGGTGGCGAGGCCGACGCGCTGGTCGCGCAGCGCGGCCGCGGTCTGCGAGTCGCCGCGCTGGACCGCCTCGTCGATCTGGCTGACCAGGCTGCGGGACTGCTGAGTGGCCGTCTTCGACCGGTCCTGCGCCTGGCTGGCCAGGGTGGTCAGCAGCACCTTGGCCTCGTCGTTGCGCTGCTTGAGGTAGATCGTCGCGATCGCGTTGGCTCGCCGTACCGCTTCCGAGGAGGTCGGGCCGTCGGTGGTGACCAGGTAGGCGTTGTCGGTGACCGCCTTGACCCGGGTCACCGCGGCCAGGTCCTGGATGGTCCGGTCGGTGGTCGGCATCCCGAGCGCCTTGGCCACACTGCGCAGCAGGGTCGGGCTGGCCATCACGCGGGCCTGGGTCTCGGCCGGGAGGTCCATCCCGAGTGGGCCGGTTTTGTCCGAGCTGGTCTGCAATTTCCCGACCAGGGCGGGCGGTACGGCGGGGCCGATCACCAGCTGGCTGGACGCCGTCCAGCGCTCGGTCTGGGACAGGGCGAAGACGGAGGCGCCGACGAGCCCGAGCAGGATGCAGCCCAGAATCAGCCACTTCTGCCGCAGCAGTGACTGAGCGGTCTCCCGCCAGACCACAGTGCCCGGTTCCATCCAGTCCTCACTTCCTCTGAGCCAACAACTCAGGATACGGTCTCGAGGCGCGGGGTGGCCAAATGGTCTCTCTGTGTGGCCTAATCTGTTCTCGGGGGTTCTCCGGGGGGATCTGGAGAACCAGGATCGGGTCAGTCCGAGGGGGGACACCGCAGGATGAAGAAGAGATGGCTGTTCGCGCGTCTGGGGATAGTGGGCGCTCTCATCGCCACGTCGTCGGTGCTGGTGCTCGCACCGCCCGCGCAGAGCATCGAGGCCTCGCTGTCGGCCACCAGCAGTCCGACCTGGCAGACCAACGCCAGTGTGCAGGGAATCGCCGTCGCGGCCGGCAAGGCGTACGTCGGCGGCCGGTTCACCAGCGTTCGCCCGCCGGGTGCCGCGGTCGGGACCAACGAGGTCGCACAGGCCTATCTGGCCGCATTCGACGCCACCACCGGCGACCTGGTCACGTCGTTCAGCCCGGTCCTCGACGGCCAGGTGTACGCCGTGGCCGCAAGCGCCGACGGCTCGCGGATCTTCATCGGCGGTGACTTCACCACCGTCAACGGCGTGACCCGGAACCGGATCGCGGCCTTCGACACCGCCACCGGCGCACTGGTCTCGAACTGGAAGCCCTCGGTCTCGTACCGGGTCAAGACGATCTCGGTCTCCGGCGGCACCGTCTACTTCGGCGGCTCGTTCGGCCTGGTCAACAACCTCGAACGGCTCCGGCTGGCCGCGGTCACCGCCGACCTGGGCACCCTGTTGCCCTGGGCCCCCGCGGTGAACGGCGACGTGTACGCCGTGGACGTCGCCGACAACGGCTCCAAGGTGTACGCGGGCGGTCAGTTCAGCACGGTCAACGGCACCAACCAGAACACCGTGACCAGCCTCGACCCGGTGAGCGGCGGCGTACTGCCGTTCCCCGGGGCGTCCGCCGTACCGCCGCCGAACGGCTCCTGCACCACGCGGGTGAAGGCGATCGACGCCAGCGGCGACACCGTGTACTTCGGCAACGGCGGTGACGGCGGCGGCTGCTTCGACGGCACCTGGGCGGTGGACATCGGCACCAACACGCTGAAGTGGAAGAACCAGTGCCTCGGCGCCACCGAGACGATCAAGGTCGTCAACGGCTGGCTCTACAAGGGCTCGCACGCGCACGACTGCGCGAACCAAGGCGCCGGCGGCTTCCCGCAGGGCTTCGGCTACCGCTTCCTGCTGACCGAGAACCTGACCGACGGCTCACTCGGCCCGTGGTTCCCGAACACGAACGCCGGCCCGCCCACCGAGGTCGGCCCGCTCGCCTTCGCGACCGGCGGCGACGACCTCTGGGTCGGCGGCGACTTCACCACCACGAACGGCGTCGGCCAGCAGGGCCTGACCCGGTTCACCAACGCGGGCCCGGGTGCCGCGCCGGCCAAGCCGGCCAAGCTGCTCCCCTACAGCGTCGAGCCGGGTGTGGTGCAGATCCACTTCCCGACCGTGGTGGACAACGACGACAGCACTCTGACGTACAGGCTGCTGAAGGGGTTCAGCAACGTCACCATCGCGACCTGGACCGCCAAGTCGACGCCGTGGGACCGGCCCTGGCTGCACTTCACCGACACCGCGGTGACCCCTGGAGAGGTGACCAACTACAGGGTCGAGGTGACCGACGGCAGTACGACGATCCGCGGCAACTACTCCGACCCGCTCACGGTCGCCAGCACGCCGTCGACGGCGTACGACCAGATCATCAGCTCCGACGGGCCGCAGGCGTACTGGCGGCTGGGTGAGGCAGCCGGTACGACGGCCTCGGTGGACTCGTCCGGGCAGAGCAACAACGGGACGTACACCGGGGTGACGCTGGGCAGCACCGGGGCGATCGCCGGCAACACGGCCATGACGATCAGCTCGAGCAGTGGCCGGATGGTCGGCGAGAAGGCGTACAGCATGCCGCAGCAGTTCACGGTCGAGGCATGGGTCAAGCAGAGCGGACTTTTCCGCGGCGGCCGGATCATCGGTTTCGGCAACTCCAAGACCGGCAACAGCGGTGGCGGCGGTGACCGGATGCTCTACATGCGCACCAACGGCTCGATCGTGTTCGGGGTGAACGACGGCGCCCAGCGCACGCTGACCAGCACCTCGGGCAAGAACAACGGCCAGTGGCACCACGTGGTCGGCACCTACGACAACGGCGCGATGAAGCTGTACGTCGACGGCGCACCGGCCGGGAGCGCGACTGTCGGATCGGCGTCGCTGTACTACGGCTGGTGGCGGGTCGGGTACGACAACACCAGCGCCTGGCCGGGCGGCGGAGCGACCCAGACCGGAATGGGCATCGACGAGGCCGCGGTCTACCCGTACGCGCTCAGCCCTGCCCAGGTGCAGGCTCACTACGCGGCACGGTGAACGCTGAGAGTCTGAGAACTGCAGCACAAAGTCATAACGCGCGCGTGAGGTCGGCTTCCGGTCGACCTCACTCAGCGCTAATGTCCGCTGGGGCCGTGCAGTGAGGCACGCCCGCCCAACGACTGATCCGCCCAGTCCAAAGGACATTGATGAAGAAGTATGTACTGGCCCTCGTCACCGCCGCGGCCGTGGTCGCCGCCGCGCTGATCCCGTCCGGACCGCCGGTGGAGGCGGCGACGCCGGGCTTCGCTTCGGCCGTTTCGGCCATCAAGCAGACGTCGTGGCAGACCAACAACAGCGTGAACGCGCTCGCGATCAGCGGCAACACGGTGTTCGCGGGTGGTCTGTTCACGAAGATCCGGCAGCCAGGTAAGCCGGCCGGCCAGGGGGAAGCCGTCCGTACCTACATCGCCGCGTTCAACCGCAGCACCGGGGCGCCGACGGCGTTCGCGCCGACGCTGAACGGCCCGGTCTACAGCATCGCCACCAGCCCGGACGGCAACTGGGTGGTGATCGGTGGCGACTTCACCACCGTGAACGGCATCAAGCGCAGCAAGATCGCGATGTTCTCGGTCACCACCGGCAAGCTGGTCGCGGCCTGGGACCCGGTCGTCTCGGCCCGGGTCAAGGCGCTGGCCATCTACGGCAACAGCGTGTTCATCGGCGGCGCGTTCGGCCGGATCGACGGCGCCGTCCGCAACCACCTCGGCGCGGTCCGGCTGATCCAGGGCGACCTGCTGCCGTGGAACCCGAACGCCAACGACGAG
Organism: Kribbella sp. NPDC023972; assembly: GCF_040639075.1. Classification (NCBI taxonomy): domain Bacteria; kingdom Bacillati; phylum Actinomycetota; class Actinomycetes; order Propionibacteriales; family Kribbellaceae; genus Kribbella; species Kribbella sp. NPDC023972. The sequence goes on from NZ_JBEZZH010000001.1 coordinate 574,025, forward strand.
GTGTACGCGATCGACGTGTCCGACAACGGCACCCGGGTCTTCGTCGGTGGCCCGTTCAGCACCATCAACGGCAAGGATCACTACTCGCTGGCGATGACGAACAACACCACCGGGGCGGCGTACTCGTTCCCGGCCGCGGCGGCGATCCCGAAGCCGACCCTGTCCTGCACCACCCGGGTGAAGGACATCGACACCCTCGGCGACAACGTGTACGTCTCCAACGGCGGTGACGGCAGCGGCTGCTACGACGGCGTCCTGGCCGCCCAGGTCAGCACCGGCAAGCTGCTCTGGAAGAACAACTGCCTCGGCGCGACCGAGGCGATCAAGGCGATCGGCAACTGGGTCTACAAGGGCTCGCACGCGCACAACTGCAGTGACAGTGGCGCGTTCGGCGACGGCACCGGGACGCACTACCTGCTGGTCGAGAGCGCCATCAACGGCAAGATCGGCCCCTGGTTCCCGAACACCGACGCCGACCAGAGCAGCACCACCAAGGTCGGCCCGCTGGCGATGGCCGGAACCACCACCGACCTCTGGGTCGGCGGTGACTTCCTGAACGTCAACGGCAAGCCGCAGCGCGGCCTGACCCGGTTCACCAACGCACCGGGCGGCGCGGCTCCCGCCGTACCGAAGGCTCCGACGCTGGTGCCGGCGGCCGACAAGGTGACGGTGAGGTTCGCCGACTCGTACGACCTGGACAACATCTCGCTCACCTACAACGTGTTCCGCGGTACGACGAACATCGGGTCCTTCAGGTACATGTCGTACTTCTGGGAGCCGCGGAAGTCCTACACGGTGACCGACACCGGCGTGAAGAGCGGGCAGACGGTCACGTACCACATCGAGGTCCATGACGGCCGCAACATCATGAGGGGCCCGTCCGTCAGTGTGAAAGTGCCGTAACCGGCACACACTCACATCTCAGGGGTCAACCCCGCGGATCGTGGCTTGCGGACGAGGAATCCGGTCGCGCAACCCACGATCCCTGGGGTTGACCCCTGAGACGGTCGGGCAGTTGTCCACAGGAGCGCGTTGTTGGCTGTCATCGCGTGGGTGCCATGGACGATCCTTGTCGGGTGAATCCGATGCTCACAGTGGTAGCCGCCGGACAGGGGGGCGTGTTCAGCCGGGCGCAGGCGCTCGCCTGCGGGTACACGCCGCAGGGAATCCGCGACCGGGTCCGGGCCGGGCGATGGGAGCGCGTGCGCTACGGACAGTACGCCGAAGCGCTCGATCTGAGCTGGTTGGCTCCCTGGGACCGAGAGTTGGCCCGGCATCGGCGCTCGGCGTACGCCGTGATGAACGCGATGCGACCCGGAGCTGTTGCCGTCAGCCACCAGTCGTCCCTCGTCCTGCACGGATTGGGGTTGTGGGGACTCGACCTCTCGGAGGTACACCTGAGCCGACTGGACGAGCGCAGGCACAGCGGTCCGGTCGCGGGGCTTCGATATCACCGCGGCAGGCTGTCCCCCGACGACCTCACCGAGATCGGAGGCTTGACGGTGACCGCCTTGCCTCGGGCCGTCGTCGAAACCGCCTGTACGACGTCGTTCGAAGCGGCCGTGGTCGTCGCAGACACCGCGCTGCGCGATCACGGGATGGAAGCACACGAGGTGCACCGGCTGCTTCGGCTGACCGAGTTCTGGCCGGGAAGTGCTACCGCCCGGGCCGCGATGCGTTTCGCCGACAGCCAGGCGGAGTCGGTCGGAGAATCCCGCCTCCGCGTCCTCATGCACAATCATGGTCTGCCGGCGCCGGAGCTCCAGGTCGTCTATCGCGACCGCAACGGCATCATCGGCCGAGTCGACTTCGCCTTCCCGGAGTACGACACCGTCGTCGAGTTCGACGGAATGATGAAGTACCGCGGAGCCGTCGGCGATGTACTGATTCGGGAGAAGCACCGGGAGGACCGACTGCGCGCGATCGGGCTCGCGGTGGTGCGGACAACCTGGGCTGACCTCGACCGCCCTGCACAGACCGCTGCACGAATCCAGGCCACGTTCGCGCGATCCCGCCGTACGGCGTGAGACCGCCGCGTCCCCGGGGGCTGACCCCCGAGATGGTGGCTTTGGCCGTCAGAACCCGCGGGTGCAACCCACGGTCCACGGGGTTGACCCGTGCGACGTCAGGTCAGTTCGTACGGCGGTGGGCGGCGATGGCGCGGTGTGCCTCGTTCCACCAGAGCAGCAGGGTGCAGAAGGAGGCGCAGGCCAGACCCCAGGCGGCGCCTCTCGGGCCGCCCAGGTAGGCGCCTCCGACGCCGCAGGTGATCAGGACGACCGAGGAGACGAGGCGGACCCGGAGACCCCGGGTGGCTGCCGCCAGGGCTCGGATGATCGCGAAGGCGCCCGCGTTGGAGGCGCCGAAGGCCTGCAGCAGGATCACCGGCACCATGACCGTGCTGGCCTGCGCCCACACCCCGGGGCCGAGGAGTTGCTCGCCGACGACCTCGGGCAGCAGCAGGAAGACGGCGCCCCAAGCGAGTGCGCCCGCGCCGACGCCGAGGGAGATGGCCAGGCCTACCAGCCACAGGCGGCGGTAGGAGTGGCGGAGAGCGCGAGCGGCCTCCGGGACCGAGATCATCCGGATGCCCTGGTTGAGCACGTTCACCGGGCCGAGCAGGACCTGCGCACCGCGGATACCGGCCGTCGCGGCAAGACCGGCGACGGCCGTGATGCCGAGCATGTAGACCTGGATCGTGCCGGACACCGCGAGCATCTCCCCCATGTACTTCGGGGTGAGGTCCCGGTGCGTCTGCACCCACTCGCGGATGAGCTGCCGCCGCGGTGACACACCCGCCTGGAACCGCCCGGCCACCGCCGCGATCACCGCGCCGAGTCCCCAGCCCAACGTCAGCGAGAACGCGGACGCCGTACCGCTCAGATACAGCCCGCCGAAGATCGCGAGCATGGCCAGCAGCCAGATCAAGTCGTTGACGAACGCCCGTCGTCCCTCGCCGACGACGAAGAAGGCCCAGCGCCACGCGTCCTGCAGCAGCAACCCCGGCATCGTCACCGCGAACGCGATCAGCACCCCCCTCGACGGCACGCCCGGGAACGCCGCGATCGCCAGCCCGGCCAGCAGTCCGAGGAACCCGCACAACAGGGCGGTCGCCGTACCCGCTCGGACCGCTCGTTGCCAGGCCGGGTCGCGCTCACCGGAGTAGCGGACGGCAAGCGGCTCGGTCGAAATGGCCCGGGAGACGTTGAGCGCGATCGTGTAACCGCCGAAGGCGAGCGCGTAGACACCGAAGTCGGCGACCGTGCTGGAGCGTGCGACGACCACGCCGACGGCGAGGTTGCTCAGGCTGGACAGTGCCTGGTCAGCCAACCCCCAGCTCGCCCGGCCGGCCGGTCCGGCCAGTCGCCGGAGCTTCGGCCGCCGGGGGAACTTCACGACAGCACTCTATGAGACAGGCTTCGGTGGGTTGCGGAGGACGCCCACGAGGAAGCGGGGAATGCCCAGCACGTATCGGCGCCACAGGCGCTTGGGCTCCTTGTAGAGCCGGTAGCTCCACTCGAGGCCGGCTCGCTGCATCCACAGCGGTGCCCGGTCCAGCCGGCCGGTGTGGAAGTCGAACGCGGCGCCGACGCCGATCAGGATCGCGGCATCCAGCCGATCCCGGTGCTCGGCCATCCAGCGCTCCTGCTTCGGCGCGCCGAGCCCGACCCAGATGATGTCCGGCTTGGCCGAGTTCAGCTCCGCCACCACCGCGGCGTCCTCTGCCTCGGTCAGCGGCCGGTACGGCGGACAGTGCACACCGACGACCTTCAACGCGGGGTGACGCTCCCGGAAGGTGTCGCGCAGCTCCTCGGCGACACCCTCGGCACCGCCGTAGAAGTACTGCGTCCAGCCACGGTCGGCCGCTTCGGCCATCACCCGCTCGAGCAGGTCCGGTCCGGCGACCCGACCCATCCGCTCGAAGCCGGCCTTCCGGCCCGCCCACACCAACGGCATGCCGTCGGGCACGGTGAGACCGGAGGTGTTGAACACCTTGGTCAGCTGATCATCGGCGCTCGCGTGCAGCAGCGAGTTCATGTCCGACACGCAGACCAACTGCCGTTCGCCGCCGTCGATCCAGCGCGCGAACGTCTCGACCGTCTCGTCCAGGTTCGTGACGCTCACGTGCACGCCGAGTACGTCGACCCGGGTCATGGGGCCTCCCGGCCTGGACCGAGGAGCGTAGGGAGCGAAGCGACTGAAGCGACGAGGGAAGGCCGGGAGCCAAGGCCCCATGACCACGCCGGCGCCGAAGGCCCGGCCAAAAGCTCAGTCTGCATGTCAGTCCTCCTGGGTTAGCGCGGCCAGGTCTGCGTCGACCATGATCCCGACCAGCTCGGGCACGTGGACCTGGGCTTTCCAGCCGAGCTCGGAGTTGGCTTTGGACGCGTCCCCGATCAGCGAGTCCACCTCGGTCGGACGCTCGTACCGCGCGTCGTAGTCGACGTACTTCTCCCAGTCCATCCCGGCGTGCTCGAAGGCGAGCGAGACGAAGTCCTTGACCGAGTACGACGTCCCAGTCGCGATCACGTAGTCCGACGGGGTGTCGTGCTGCAGCATCCGCCACATGCCTTCGACGTACTCCGGGGCGTAGCCCCAGTCGCGGCAGGCGTCCAGGTTGCCCAGGTACAGCCGCTCGTCCAGGCCGAGCTTGATCCGGGCCACCGCGCGGGTGATCTTGCGGGTCACGAACGTCTCGCCCCGGCGCGGGCTCTCGTGGTTGAACAGGATCCCGTTCACGGCGAACATGTCGTACGCCTCGCGGTAGTTCCGGGTCATCCAGTACCCGTAGAGCTTCGCCGCGCCGTACGGCGACCGCGGGTAGAACGGGGTCTCCTCGTTCTGCGGGGGTGGGGTCGCGCCGAACATCTCCGACGAGCTGGCCTGGTAGAACCGGCAGTCCAGCCCGATCATCCGGATCGCCTCGAGCAACCGCGTCGTCCCCATCCCGGTGGTGTCACCGGTGTACTCCGGCTCGTCGAACGACACCCGGACATGGCTCTGCGCGGCCAGGTGGTACACCTCGGCCGGCTGGATCGACGCCAGCAACGTGACCAGGCGCGATCCGTCGGTCAGGTCGCCGTAGTGCAGGAACAACCGCTTGTCCTCAGCCTGCGGACCCTCGTACAGGTGGTCGATCCGGTTCGTGTTGAACGTCGAAGCGCGGCGGATCAGGCCGTGCACCTCGTAGCCCTTGGCCAGCAGCAACTCGGTCAGGTACGAACCGTCCTGGCCGGTGATCCCGGTGACGAACGCCTTCTTCACGATGCCTGCTCTCGGTGCGACCGGTACCAGGCGTACGTGGCGGCGACACCGGCTGCGAGGTCGATGGACGGCTTCCACCCGAGCGCGTTCAGCCGGCTCACGTCGAGCAGCTTGCGCGGGGTGCCGTCCGGCTTGGACAGATCGTTGCTGATGGCACCGGTATACCCGACGACGCGGGCCACCAGCTCGGCCAGCTCGCGGATCGTCACGTCCGCGCCGACACCGACGTTGATCGGCTCCGGCTCGTCGTAGTGCTCCAGCAGGTGCAGGCACGCGTCGGCCAGGTCGTCCACGTGCAGGAACTCGCGGCGCGGCGTACCGCTCCCCCACAGCACCACCTCGGGCGCGCCTTCTCGGCGAGCGTCGTCGAACCGCCGGATCAACGCCGGCAGCACGTGCGAGCTGGTCGGGTCGAAGTTGTCGTTCGGCCCGTACAGGTTGGTCGGCATCGCCGAGATCCACCGCAGCCCGTACTGCCGCCGGACGGCCTGGACCTGCATGATGCCGGCGATCTTGGCGATCGCGTACGCGTCATTGGTCGGCTCGAGCTCACCGGTCAGCAGACTCGACTCGCGGATCGGCTGCTCGGCGTACTTCGGATAGATGCACGACGAGCCGAGGAACAACAGCCGTGGCGTGCGCACCTCCAGCGCGGCGTCCATCAGGTTCACCTGGATGCGCAGGTTGTCGCTGAGGAACTCGGTCGGGTGGTCCCGGTTCGCCAGGATGCCGCCCACCCGGGCCGCGGCGTCGATCACCACGGCAGGCCGGTGCTCGCGCAGGAAGGCGAACGTCGCCGCCCGGTCCCGCAGGTCCAGCTCGGACGACGAGGCGCCGATCAGGTGCTGGTAGCCGGCCGCCTCGAGCCAGCGCCAGATCGCCGAGCCGACCAGGCCACGATGGCCGGCCACGTAGACGGGTGCATGAAGGTCCATCAGTACGCTCCTGCGCCGTAGATCACCGCGCGTACGGTCTTCCAGAGAATCAGCAGGTCGAGCGTCATCGACCAGTTGTCGACGTACCGCAGGTCGAGCCGGACCGACTCGTCCCACGACAGGTCGCTGCGGCCGCTCACCTGCCACAGGCCGGTGATACCGGGCTTGACCAGCATCCGGCGGGAGTCGTCCGCGGCGTACAGCGCGACCTCTTCCGACAACGGCGGCCGCGGGCCGACCAGGGACATGTCGCCGCGCAGCACGTTGAACAGCTGCGGCAGCTCGTCGAGCGAGAAGCGGCGGATCCATCGGCCGAGCGGTGTCATCCGCGGGTCGTCACGCAACTTGAAGATGACGCCGTTGCCGTCGCTCAGCGCGTACAGGTCTCCGAGCCGCTGCTCGGCGTCGGCGTACATGCTGCGGAACTTCAGCATGGTGAACTCGACACCCGCGCGCCCGACCCGTTGCTGCCGGAAGAGCACCGGGCCCGGGCTGGACAGCCGGACCGCGACGGCCAGGCCGAGCAGCAGCGGCGCCAGTACGACGATCATGCTGAGCGCGAGGACGCGGTCGAAGACCGCCTTCATCAGGTGCGGGCCGCCGCTCACCGACGGCCGCTCCAGGTGCAGCAGGGACAGCCCGGCGACCGGGCGCACGGAGATCCGCGGTCCCGCGACCTCGATGATGCCCGGCGACACGATCAGCTCGATGCCGCGCTGCTCCAGCGCCCACGACAGCCGCCGCAGCGACTGCCCGGCCAGCTCCGGGTCGGTCGCGATCGCGACCGCCTCCACCGCGTGCCGATCGGCCGCGGCCAGGATGTCCGGCTCGGCCAGCTCGTCAGGCTGCATCGGCCCGGTCGGGTGCCCGTCGCCGCGCGGCCGGCAGGTCGCCACCACGCGGAACCCGTCGCTCGGGCGGCTCTCCAGGTGCTCACACAAGGTTGCGGCCGGGGCACTGCGCCCGACCACGAGAACCCGATGCATGCAGCGCCCTCGGAGCCGATGCCGGTGCAGGTCCTTCCGCAGGGCGTACCGCAGCACCAGCGCCGATCCAACCATCACCGGAATCGCCAGTACGACGAAGCCGCGGGCGATCTCGGTCTTGGTCACGTACGACGCCATCGCGACAGCGGCGGTGAGCCCGACACCGGAGCGCAGCAGCGACCGGAACTCGTCCGGACCGGCGCCGAAGTAGCGGCGGTCGTAACCCCTCGACAGGGCCACCGCACCCACCCAGGCCAGCGGGAGCACACTGCTCACGATCAGATAGCCGCTGCCGACGTGGTAGCCGAACCGAGTCAGCAGCGCGATCGAGACACCGAGCATCGCGGCCAGCAGGTCACCACCGACGGCGGCCCAGCGATAGACACCGACCCAGCGCGGCTCGGTCGACCGCGACGGCAGCGGAACGATCGCCGGCACCTCGTGCGGCACTACCCACAGTGACTGGCGGCCATCAACCGCATCACGCACCTCTACTCCGCTCACAGCGGCCCCCCGTTCCCTCCCGCTACCACCCTGTCACTCTAAGTGTCCGACATGGCGTGCAGGGTGTCCTTGTTAACCCGCGCGTAGGCAGTGAGTCACCGAACATTACTACGCGCGCGGGGTCACACGCACGGAAACCCGGCTGCTGTGGATAGAATTTGCGAGGGGCGGGAGGCTGATGACGGACGATCCGGTGAAGGACACTGTGCGGCCGCGTGCGGCTGTGCGACCTGCCCTCGTCCCCGCGCTTCGCCGGCCTGCGGTCGGCATCGCGATTCTCGGCACCGTCCTGGTCGCCGTACCGGCAGTGCTGTTCGCCGGCAGCAGCAAGGCAAGCGCGCTGGACGCATCGGTGCAGCAGGCCGTCGGCGAGCCGGCGGCGATCGCGTGGAAGCTCGACTGGCTCGGCGAACCTGTCGGCCGGGCCCTGATGGTCCTGGCTGTCGTCGCGATCTGCCTGCTAGCGAGGCGCCGGGCTCTGGCCGCCATGGCCGCCGTGGGCGTCGTCGCGACCAGCCTGCTGACCAGCGTCCTCAAGCCGATCGTGGATCGGCGCATCCACGACAACTTCCTGTCGTACCCGAGCGGGCACACCGCGGCGGTCACGGCGGCCGCGATCGTCCTTGGCCTGCTGCTGGCCGACCTGCTGCACGCCGGCCCGATGACGGGCACGGCGATCGTGCTCGCCGCCGCCGTGGTCGGCGGCGGCCTGATGGCCTGGGCGCAGATCGCCCTGTCCGCCCATTACCCGACCGACGCTCTTGGTGGGTTCGGTTGCGCGCTGCTCGTGATACCGCTGACCGCCTCGGTCACCGACCGGCTGGTCAGGATCAGGATGGGCCGGCCGGCGCCGCGCTGACGCCGGCCGGAGAACTCACACGACCGCGCGGGCCGGAGTGTCGTAAGCGGCGACCACGTCCGCGGGGACGTGTTCCAGGTCGCTGACCCGCAGGTAGTCGCCCATCGTCGTACCCGTGCACTGGGAGTCGATGTTCGGCGCCGACCGGCCCGCTACCGCGTCACCGAGGTGCACGGTCCGCAGGTCGATGCTGAACCGCGTCCGCCCCGAGGTGTTCGGCACGCTGGAGTGCAGCTGGGCGCCGGAGAACAGGATGATCCCGCCCGGCTTGCAGATCGGCCGGATCTGCGGCACCAGCTCGACCTCTTCCTCCGGCACTGGCTGCACGCGGGTGTCGGTGCCGATCTGGGTGGCGGCGATCTTCCGGCTGGTCGCGTTCCACTCGGCGTAGTTGTAGACCCGCGAGCTGTTCTTCACCGGCGTCTGCCAGTACTTCGGGTGGAAGGCGAGCCCGTTCTCCGCGGTAATCGGGAAGATCGGCAGCCACCAGTTCAGCTGCTGATACGGCGCGGAGTACCAGGTGTCGCGATGCGGGTGGAACGCGAACGCGATGCCGGTGGTCAGGTAGTCGTCCGACGTCGAGCTGCGCATCCGCGGCACGTCGAAGTACACCTGCTCCGGGTCGCAGCCGAGGTCGACCAGCATCTCCTGGATCAGCCGCTTCGACTCCGGGTGGTGGATGAACCGCGGCTTCAGCTCAGCGAGCAGCGCGGCGTAGTCCTCGACCGTCATGTCGAACTGCGCGGTCTCCGGGTCCAGCGGTGCGAACGCCTGCCTGGCCATCTCGCCGGCGAACTCGGTCAGCGCCAGCGTCGACGGGCGCGGCGAGTAGACGAACAGATCGCCGTCGTACAACTTCTCCCGGCGCTCGTCGTCACTGACCGGCGCATCGAAGTACACAGAATGCATTGGTGCCCCCCGGGTCCTTAAAGCAACATGAGCTTAAGTACCCCACTCTACCTGCAAATCCCGGTGGCGCCCGAAAACGTTACACATCAAGCGTAGCGACGGGAGACCGGCTTGATCGATCTTCGATGAGCGCGCGCTCTGACAGGCAGCGACGGACCGATCACTTCTCGGCGTATTCACTGGCTGTTTCCATTCCCTGACATTCAGCTATTCCAAGTCTAGACCAGCACCGGCGGCGCCAAAGCGCAAACCGGTCTATCTCAGGTGCAGATTGGCGATTGCGCCGGCGATCGTAATAGATTACAGTTCTATCAAGATCTACAAGATCGCCGGAAGTAGTCAAGTTCCCTGGATTACCGAACGATCCGTGCCCGTTGGCCCTCAATCGGCAGGATTGACAACTGATCATGTGCCGTATTGCTCTTCGTGGGAATCTGACCAGGTAGCCAGGAAATGGGGAAGGGTTCTTGCGATTTGGCGAGATGAACAAAGCATGAATTCTAGCGGCGGCGTCAACCTGTCATTCACCCCGCGAAGAACTGTGTTCCGCGAACTCGGCCAAGGTACCTATCTTTGACCGCAGTTTTCTTCCCATACCCATGCCGACGACGCCACGAGGGACGAAATGCAGTCCACAAAGGCCCTTGATGGGCGCGCGGCGATGGTCACCGGCGCCAGCGGCGACATCGGTCGGGCGATCGCGGTCGCGCTCGCCGCAGCTGGAGCCGCCCTGTGCGTGGTCGGCCGCGACGAAAGCCGACTTGCTGACACGGTCAGCGCCGTCGAAGCCCACGACAGACCGATCGTCGCGCTGGCGTGCGACCTCACCGAGGCCGGCCGCATCGAGCAGCTCGTCGAACTCGTCGAGACCGCGCATGGCGGTCTGGATGTGCTTGTCCACTCGGCCGGTATCTATCTGCGCGGTGAAATTGGCGCATCGAGCGTGGACGATCTCGACGCCCAGTACCAGGCCAACCTCCGCATGCCGTACCGGCTCACTCAGGCCGTGCTGCCAATGCTCGTCCGTGACGGTGGCGACGTAGTGTTCGTCAACTCCAGCCAGGGCCTGTCCGCCGGCGCCGGCGTAGGTCAGTTCGCGGCGACCCAGTATGCGATGCGGGCGGTCGCCGACAGCCTCCGGGCCGAGGTGAATCCTGACGGCGTTCGGGTCACGAGCCTGCACGTGGGCAGGACGGCCACCACTCGGCAGGAGCGAATCTTCGCCGGCGAGGGGCGTCCTTACACGCCGGACGCGCTCATCCAGCCGGAGGACCTGGGCGAGCTGGTCGTTGCCGCGGTGACACTGCCGAGACGGGCGCAGCTCACCACACTGACCGTCTGGCCGACCCGGCCGGCTGACCGGCCCTGACGTCGCCGGCCGGCACCCCCGGCTGCGCCACATGTTCACCAGGTAGTAGTTGTATTCGCCACTGTTGTTCTCGATGGCCGCACCGAACCATCGCGGCTAGAACGCCATCAGGTTGTTCGGCGCCGCCGGCCACGCCGGTGTACACGACAATGTCTTTCGAGTCGTTACTCGTCAACTCTGCGCAACCACGCTTCGCGCCAATAGGTGTGAATTGCCCGAGGGCAGAATCGATGGTATCTGCCCACACAGGTGACTTGATCGAGAATGACGCAGTCGCGAAGGTGGAGCATTCGGCCGGTGTGCTCCTCGATGATCTTGTCGACCGACTTCAGAACCCGAGCCCGACGTCCGCAAAATGGCAGCATCTCGCCGTCGAAGATGAGACCTCGATTCTTGCTGTTCGGGCCAAGCGCGGCCATGATCTCTTCCTTGCTCTTCACCTCGACCAGCTCGCCAGGTTGCAGCCGCAAAGGCTCGGGTTTGGGCCCCGGACCGGTGCCCTTGAAGAACGGGTACGGGAGGCCATCGGCGATGCGCAGTTGGCGTGGGAGCTTACGGCTCAAAGCCTGGAACTTGTTGAACATCAGGATGAGCAGGCCGCGGATCACGAACAGCGCGCTGAAGTTGCGCGATCGCACGTCCTCGACGTACTGCCCGGGCAGATAGCTGGGCAGCGGGCTGGAAGCACGCCCGACTTCCGTCGCGGCGCAGCGATACAGCGTCGCGCCGTCATCGGCGACTCCGGCGACAGTGTCGTCGACCAGGGTCTGCTCGGTGGCCACCGGGTTCGATCCGGGCTGCCGCGCTCGAAGCGGGACACCTTCGGGTGTCTCCAACCACTCCTCCCGCCAGAACAGCAGGCAACCGGCCTGGCAGCCGCCATGGGCGCTTCCGTCGCAGCGGGCATCGGTGAGGTGCACCGTTTGATCGAGTCGGCGCAGACCGGTCGAAGGCCGGTTGATCGTGTCGCAGGTCTTGTGGGCGATCTTGTCCACCGGTAGCTCGCGGCCCGCGAACTCCAGCATTTCGGGCATGAACGGCTGCCCGTCGAGCCTTCCGTCGGCATCCAGAGTCGCCAGGATCTCCTCCCTGCTGCGAACCCGCACAAGGTCGCCTGCTCTCAGAGAACCGGACATGGAATCACCCGACTGCGTTGTTGTGGTCATGACGTGGTAGCTCCTCCTGCGGCCTTGAACGTCGCATCGCCCGGTGTCTTCGGTGGGCTCGCCACGAACAACGGGTCGCCATTTCGGCTGATCACCCGGTGGAATCCGCTTCTTGTCAAATGGGATACGAGAATCCGGTAGCAGGCCAGCCGATCACCGCGGGACAGCGGTGCTCGGGCGATGGCCTCGAGGTATCGCCACCCGTACTCGGCGAGCAGCCGAGTGGTTGTCTGGCCGGCCCGGCGTGGGTCCAGATTGGCGCACACCGCAGGTATGGACGGCCTTCGGTCGCCGCGGTCGGGGTGATCACGCCGGAAGTACAACAGCTCGGGGACCTGGTGGAAGCGACCACGGAACGCGAGCTCGGCGATCCACGGTCGGCCGGAGTGGTGATAGCTGTCCTTGGGGCGGATGCTTCGCAGCACATCGGTCCTGATCACGCCGTACTCGTCGTCCGCGCCATCGGTGACGACCAGGCTCCGAAAACGTTCCTTGGCGTCCGCCGAGCCGGTGGCCAGGGTGTACTCGTATCGCCGGACGAGCGTCCCGGTTTCGTCGATGATGGCCATGTCCGCATGGCTGAGCACAACGTCCGGGTGTGCATCGAGGGCCGCAACACAACGAGCGAGCAGGTCGCGGCCGTACAGGTCGTCGTGGGCGGCAAACTTGAAGTACTCCCCACGGGCCTCGCGGACGAGGAAGTTGTGGTTCGGGTTGGCGCCGATGTTGCGAGGTTGGCGAATGTACCTGATCCGCCGGTCCTCGGCCGCGTACCGGCGGCAGATCTCTTGGGTGTCGTCCGTCGAGGCATTGTCCGAGATGATCAGCTCGAAGTTGGTGAAACTCTGAGCGAGCAATGAATCGAGCGCCTCGCCGAGATAGCGCCGCCCGTTGTACACGGGAAGCCCGATACTGAGCCTTGGTTTGTCGGTCACGATGGTCTCGCTTTCATGGTCGTGTTGGGATCGGTGCGGAAGATGCGGTCGGGATGGTTGGTCCAGCCTCCGTCAGGCCGGGCACCGCGTCCGTTTGCCGGCGATCACGGAGGCCGGCACGGAACTGCCACCACCAGACGGCGGTGCCGATCATGGTCGCCGCGGCCACACCCCAGGCAGATCCGAGTGCACCGCCGGCGACGCCGCCCCCGACACCTCCGACCAGATAGAGGCACGCGCAGATCAACGTGGCGCGCAGGCTCCTGGGGGCTGCGGCCAGTCCTCGGAGACCGGCAGCCGCGCCGTTCCAGAAGCCGATGCCCATGAAGGCCAAGGTGGTGGGGAGCATGAGCGCCACGGCCGGGTCCCACAGGGAGCCGAGCAGGCGGGTACCGAGCGCATCGGGTACCAGGAACATGATCGTCAGCCCCCAGAGGGCGACGCCCACGGCTTGCACGATCGCCAGCGCCGTGCAGAAGACGACAAACGCGCGGAGCGAGCGGCGCAGCATCCGTGCGGCTTCGGGAACGGCAACCAGGCTGAGGCCCTGCAGGACCGCGAGCCAGGGCCCGAGCAGGACCTCGGCGGCCTTCACCTCGCCGACGGCCGACAACCCCGCGATCGCTCCCACGCTGAAGAAGCGCAGCTGGCTCACCGTGCTCATGCTCACGTTCTCGACGAGGTAGCGAGACCCCAGTTCGCGCTGCTGGGTGAGCCACATCCGCGTCCCGGTCGGGCGCGGAAGGACCCTGGCCTGGAAGATGCCCAGGAGTGCGGCGACGCCACCGGCTACTCCCCACGCGAACACGAACCAGGGCACTCCGCCCTCGTGGCTGGCAAGGACGATCAGCGGGACCAGTGCCAGCCCCCACGCAAGGTCGTTGGTGAACGACTTGCGTCCCTGTCCGGACGCGAAAAAGGCGTACCTCCAGCTGTCCTGCAGCAACAACCCGGGCAGCACAACGCCGAGGACGAGGAAGGCTGCCCCGAGGGAACCCCCCAAGACGAGGCCCAGCGCCGCGCAACCGGCACCCATGACGCATCCGACGGTGAGCGCGGTACCAGCGGCGTTGCGCACGGCACGACGCCAGCAGTCGGTCGAGACGCCGCTGTAGCGCACCACCAGTGGATCGGTGGCCAGGCCCCGCGAGACGTTGAGAGCGACGCCGTAGGTCACGTAGACCAGGCTGAAGATGCCGAACCCGCTCGGGCCGACCGCTCGAGCCACCAAGATGACGACCAAGAAGTTGGTGAGGCTGGACACCGCCTGGTCGGCGAGGCCCCAACCCAGTCGGTGCGTGGTGCCATGCCGTCGCCAGGCGCCGAGCCTCAGGCGAGCAGGTGTGTGCACAGTTGCCCCCTCAGGCCCAGATGTCTCGGTGTACGTTGAAGATCACGCGAGACCCGTGGGGGTCGATCTTGATGGGCAACTCCTTCAGCTCGGGAACCGCGCGTCGGACGGCGGCTTGGTACTCGACCGGGCAGCAGACCAGGACGAACCCGCCGCCGCCGGCCCCGGCGATCTTGGCGCCCGTCGCTCCTGCGCCGAGCACGGCGTCGACTGCCTGGTCGAGTGCGGAGCTGCTCACGCCACTGGCCAGCTCGCGCTTGGCCTGCCAGCTCTTCCCCAGGGCCAGCCCCACCGCCTCGGTCTCTCCCCTGCGCAGGCCGTCGGCGGCCTCGCCGGCCAGCATCTTCAACAGGTCCAGCTGCGCGAGGCGGTCAGCGACGTTCGCCGACTGCTCCTTGAGGATCTTGTCCGCGCTCCGCGTGATGCCGGTGTAGAAGAGCATCAGCTCGGACTGGAGGGCGCGGTGCAACTCCGGACGCAACCGGATCGGATCCACCATGACCTGGTCGCCCGGACCGAACCGCAGGTCGCAGATGCCGCCGTACGCCGCGGCGTACTGGTCCTGCTTGCCGATCGGCTTTCCACAGCGTTGGATCTCGATGTTGCAGGCGCGGTCGGCCAACTCCTCGGCGGACACTTGTACGCCCTGGTAGGCGAACAGGGCGTGCAGCAGGCCCACGGTCACCGACGAGGAGGATCCCAGGCCGGAACCGGTCGACGGGATGTCGGCGAGGGTGGTGATCTCGACACCACCGCGGATGCCGGCCATGTGCAAGGCCTCCCGGACGAGGTCGTGCTGCACGTCGGCGACCCGGCTGACGATCTCCTTGCGGGAGTAGTTGATGTAGATGTCGTCGTCGAAGCGCTGCTTCACCACGACGTACACGTACTTGTCGATCGCGGCGTTGAGCACCCGGCCACCGTGCTCGCGATAGTAGCCCGGCAGATCAGTGCCGCCGCCGACGAGGCCGATGCGCAGCGGCGTCTGGGTGATGATCATCGTTCTGCGCCTCGTGGCCAGCGTCGGCGTGCCTGCTCGAGCGCTTCTGGGGTTCCGACGTCGACAAAGAAGGCGTCTCCCACGTCCACGACCCGGGAACGGCCGACCAGCTGGGGCAACAGGTGCCGGCCGACGTCGACAGGCGGGTCTCCCTCGATGAGGCCGAGCACGGCGGCGTCGAAGACGTACAGACCGGCATTCGCCAGGTCGCTCCGTGGGTGCGCGGGCTTCTCCTCGAAGCCGACGACCAGTCCGTCCTGGACCTCGACGATCCCGCACTGCTCAGGACGCGGTGCATGGAACACGGCGATCGTGGCGAGCGACGGAGCGGCGCGATGCGCGTCCACCAGCTGCCCGATGTCGAAGGTCGTCAGGTTGTCCGCATAGATCGCCAGGAAGTGGGACTCACCGGCCACGAAGTCCCTGTTCGCGCGCAGCGTCCCGGCACTGCCGAGCAGCTCGGGCTCGTGCACCACGCGCACGAACGGGGGCCGGCCGGCGCGGGCCGCGACGTGTTTCTCGACCTTCTCGTGCAGGTGGTGCACGTTGACCAGTACGTCGTCGACGCCCGCCGACGCGAGCGCATCGAGCCAGTGATCCAGCATGGGACGTCCGCCGACCTCGACCAGGCACTTCGGCACCCGGTCGGTGAGCGGGCGGAGGCGAGTGCCCAGGCCGGCGGCCAGCACGAACGCCTTCACGACTCCACCTGCCGCACGACTCCGAGCGCACGCATCTTGGCGTCTGCCTCAGCGAGGATCTCATCGAGCCCCGGCATTCCCTCGAGCCAGTCCGCGTACTCGGCGACCGAGTCGACGGGCGTGCGCCGCGGCTTCCAGCCGAGTTCCTCCAGTGCAGCGAGGTCGGAGATGATGTGGCGGGTGTCGCCGAAGCGGTACTCCCCGCTGACCACACCCGCCTTGTCCGAGCCGTACTGGCGCCGGACGACGTCCGCGAACTCTGTGGTCGTGTACGGCGTGCCGCCGCCGACGTTGAACGCCCTGCCTGCGGCCCGCTTGTCATCCAGCGCGAGGAGGTTGGCGTCTACGACGTCGTGGATGTTGACGTAGTCGCGGACGGCCATGCCGTCCTCGTAGAGCGCGGGGGCGCTACCGAGCAGGTAGTGGAGGCAGAAGATTCGGCACGCCCCGGAGTAGGCGTTGTAGACCGACTGGCGAGCCCCCTGCACGATGCTGTAGCGCACCGCAACCGTCGGGATGTCGTAGCGGCGCCCGAGGTTCAGCGCGACCATCTCCTCGCCGTACTTGGACATGCCGTAGGCGTTCTGCGGGTTGGACACGGTCTCGGGCGTCCGCCGTAGCTCGAGCTCGCCGCCGCACTGCGGGCACGGGATCTCCCACTGCCCTCGGCGCAGCGCGGACTCGAGCCGCATGCCCGGCGTCTGGTCGCCGTCCTTCGGGCAGTGGTAGAGGCCCTCACCCATGGCGGACTGCGAGGACGCCACCACCACGCGCTGGAGATCCAGGCCCTCGGCCACGGCGATCTCGAAGATCAGCGCGGTCGAGGTGACGTTGACGTCAGTGAACCGGGAGAAGTCGGTCAGGTAGTCCTGGTAGGCGGCGAAATGGAACACTGCGTCACAACGCCGCAGCAGGTTGGCGAGCAGCTCACGGTTGCGCACGTCACCGACGTAGAGGTCGGCTCCGGGAGTCAGGTACGACGGGCGCCCGTCACGGTGCACCGGCGCCGTGAGCGCATCGAGCACCACGACGTCGTGGCCCTCGGCGACCAGGCGGTCGCAGGTGTGCGAGCCGATGAAGCCGGCCCCGCCTGTCACCAGGATCCTCATGCGCGCACCCGCTCTCCGGCGCGATGGACCTCGCGGTAGACCGCGAGGGTCTGCTCCCCGTGCGCGCCCAGGAGCACTCCGCCGCGCGGGCCAGGCCGAGCGGCCGCAGCAAGGCGCGGCCTGCCGTCTCGGCCAGCGCGAACGCGCCAAGCAGGCCGTCGCAGTTCTTGTAGGGCCACAACGACGAGACGAAGAGCACGAATGGCCGCTCGACGCCGTACGGCAACCTTCATCGCGCCCCCCAATGGCATCGATCATGTATCGAGCAGTCCTGCGTTCTGGCCATAAGAGCGCCGCGCGGTCGTTCTGATACACCCGAGGCCGAGAAAGTGCCCGGCGAATCCCGCGCCGTCCGTCCAGCTCAGATGATGCGATGACGTGGACGCAGAGCGGGGTTCGTGCGGTACCGGTCCCGATCTTGCAGACACAGGTGGTGGGTGCCTGCGAGGACCGCGGGCCCACCGCTATCCCGAGGACCCGGCATCCTGCGAGTATGGGGCGGTCTGCCACTGGGCGAGTGCCATGACCCGGCCGGTCTCGTAGGGCACGAACTGCCACGGACCGACGTAGGTGTTGTCATGCCACTTGTTGTCGTTCTTGAAAGTGATCAGTTCCTGCACCGCCCTGGCCTTGTAGGGCGACCAGTTCGGGACAGTGCCGAAGTTGGCGAACAACGCCGACCGCCCGCAGTACGCGACGGCGCAGCCACCGGCGACCTTGGCCGGGTCGAAGACGAACTTGTTGTGGTGGATGTCGAGGTGTTGGGTCTTCCACCGGCAGTCCGAGAACAGCGGCTCGGTCGCGATCGCGGGCTGCGAGCATTTCGCGAGGTTCTGCGGACCGACGACCAGGGTGCAGTCGGCAGTCACCGAGACCGGGCTGTTGCAGAACCGGTCGGCGTTCTCCCACGCCACGACGCCGCCCCAGTTGTTCTCGAAGATGTTTGCGGTGATATCTATCGAGGCCGTGCGGGCCGGCAACCGTGAGTCGCCACCGGCCTCGGACAGGTAGATCGCGCCGATCGGGAAGTTGTCGCCGCGGTTGGCGAACTCACGGCCAACGACCCAGGCGTTGTTTCGCAGCGTGTTGCCGCGAATGATCGCGTTGTAGGAGATCTCGTAGAAGATCCCCATCCCATCGTTGCCCTCGATGAGGTTGTTCTCGACGAGGAAGTCGTTGTTGTTGGTGTCCGCCCAGACACCCGAGCCGTGGTTGTTGTGGATCCAGTTGTTCCGGACCGTCGCGCCGTTCACCGCCCAGAACTTCATGGCCCCGGTGCAGCCGCATCCCGGATTCTTGGTTTCCCAGTCGCCGGTGTTGTTGCCGACGAACTCGTTGCCGTCCACCACGAGACCGGTGATGCCGTTGCCGGCCTGGAATGCGTTCATGCCGTACTGGCCGTTGTCCTTCAGGCAGTTCCGGAGAACCCGCTGACCTGCGCCGGCCATCAGCGCGGCACCCTCGTTGCCGGTTATGGTGTTGTGCTCGATCAGCCAGCCGTTGCCGGAGTCATGATTGACCACGCCCTCGTCGTTGGGCGCCACGAAGCCCCGGATCGTCAGATAGCGGATCGTCACGTTCTTGGCGTGCTGGGTGAAGGCATACCGGTTGATCCGCCGGCCGTCGAGCACCGCACCGGGCGCGCCCACGAATGTCGCGCCGTCCCCTGGGGTGATCTGCGAGAACTGGTCCGAGCCGAGGGTGTGTGTGCCGGATGCGAACCAGTACGTGGTGCCGGCGCGGCCGAAGTCGACGGCGCTGTTGTCGCCGGCCGCAATGGCTACTGCGCCCGTCGGCGGGGTGGTTGGGCCAGCATTGAGCTCGGCGGTGTCGCAAACCCGGGCCGGGTTACTGGCCGGCGGCGACGCCGAAGAGGTCGGCGCGGCCGTGGGAGCCGTCGTAGGCGCCACCGTGGTCGACGCCCGGGGTTGGGAGATCGGCGGGTCGTCATATGTCCAGGAGAACCGGATCATGCTGCTGGAATTCGGCTGGCCGTCCGGCAGCACCGCGCGGACCTGGAACCGATCTACGCGCTCCGAGCCCGGTACGACGGAGAGCTGGTAGGGCTGATCGTTCTTCGTGCGGAGCGGGGTCACCTGCACCCTGGTGGGAGCCACGCTCAGCGAATGTTTCACCCAGCAGTGGCCGTCGGGGTCGGTTCGGCACTCGGCGAGCTGATCGCCGACCGCGAGCGCGCCCCTATGCGATCTGGTGTCCCCAGCGACTGCCGCGGCTATCGCGAGCGAGCCCAGCAAGCCCAGGATTGCGATCCACAACCTGCCACGTGGAAGCCTTGCCCGCCCTCGAGCTCCGCTGCGGACAGTACTCATGAAGCGGGTCAAACCATGTGCCGCCATTTACCACCTCACCGGGATACTTCGGCCGGTTTGAGCGAGAACCGCCACCAGCCGGATCGGCTGGCGAAGCGGCAGCGGCAGGGGTCGGTGGCGCGGGTGTGGCGCTGCTCAGGTGGTCGCTTCAGCTGTGGATGTCGCGGTGCACGTTGAATCACACGTGAGCCTGGCGGCTCGAGCATGATGGGAAGCTCCTTCATATCGGTCAGCCGGTCAGGTCTGCGCCGAGGAGCTCGCGCAACCGGTGCGAAATGTGTGGTGTCGACCGCGATGTTTGGTGAGGCGGTCGCTCCCCACCAGGCGTGCGTCATCGTCGACGTACATGCCTTGCACGATGAATCGGTCGACCAGCGGAAACTCCCATGTTCGTGTTGGCGTGTCCGAACGGAAGTGATGGAGCATGACCCAGACCGCCGCCAGGATGCGCAGGCCCGTCAGGCTGTCAAGCTGCTTGCGTTCTGTCATCGGTGGTCACGTCGCCGAGCATGGACCTCGCGGTACACGGCCAGGGTGCGCTCGGCCGTTGCCGCCCAGGTGAACTCGCGC
This sequence comes from Kribbella sp. NPDC023972, assembly GCF_040639075.1. Taxonomy (NCBI): domain Bacteria; kingdom Bacillati; phylum Actinomycetota; class Actinomycetes; order Propionibacteriales; family Kribbellaceae; genus Kribbella; species Kribbella sp. NPDC023972. The sequence continues at coordinate 594,014 of NZ_JBEZZH010000001.1, forward strand.
GCCCGCAGGGGTCCGCAGCTGCGCAGCCGATCGCCCTCGGCGCCACACGCCTCGACGATGGCACCGGCGATCGCCTCGGGTTCGCGGGGGTCCGCGAGCAGCGCCGCGCCACCGGCCGTCTCCGGCATCGCGCTGGTGTTCGAGGTGACCACAGGGCACGCGGATGCCATCGCCTCGAGCAGGGGCAGGCCGAAGGTCTCGCTGAAGGACGGGTACACGAAGACATCGGCGGCCCGGTAGAAGTGGACCGTCTCCTCCAGCGGCACGCCGCCGACCCACACGATGTCGCCGGCGATGCCGAGCTCATCGGCGAGGGCGCGCAGCTCGGTGACGTGCTCCACATCACGGCCGGCGCCGACCAGGACGAGCTGTCGGCCGCCGAGCTCCGACCTGGCCGCCGCGAAAGCGCGAAGCAGGCCCGCGCAGTTCTTGTACGGCCAGAGCGATGACACGAACAGCACGAAGGGCTTGGCGACGCCGTACCTCTCGCTCACCAGGCGAGAAGCGTCGTCGCGGTCACCGGGGTGGAACAGATCGTGATCCACCGCCTCCGGGATCAGGTGCAGTTTCGCCGGGTCAACGTCGAGGTATCGCAGCACCTCCTGCCGCAGGCTGTGCGAGTTGATGATGATCGCGTCGGCTACCCGGGCCGACCGGGGATAGTTCATCCGCCGGTACAGCCGCGCCGCCGGGCGCAGTGATTCCGGAGCCGTATAGGCGTGCATGGTCTTGAAGTGAATGACGAGCGACCGAGCCGGCTTGACCAGAGGCGCCATCAAGGTGTTGAACACGTCGATACCCGCGGGCGGCAGCCGCAGCGGGGAGTAGAGGTGCTCGCTCAATGTCCGTGGCCATTGGCGCTCGTTCGACCAGGGAAACATGATGTAGTGCACGTTCGGCCCGTAGCCCTCGTGCATCGGTCGCGACTTCGGGCTCACCAGCAAGTGGATCTGCTCGTCCTCGGTGAGCCGCTTGGCCATCTCGGGAATGATGCGGGTCCAGAACCAGTGCGCACCCGACGGATTGGCCGGATCGTCGGTGAGCAGGTTGATCGCAACCCGCATCGATTCAGAAGACATGCGCCGCGACCTCGGTCTCGGCCATCCGGGACTGGCGCACGTACTGCGCCAGCAGGTGCATGCAGGCCTGGTGCGCGTCCTCGATGATCCCGTAGTTGCCGGTGTCGACGTGGACCGAGACCGTGCTCAGGGAACGCGCCGGCTCGCCGTCGAAGCCCGTGAGCGCGATCGTCGACAGGCCGTTGGCATTCGCCCACTCCAGGGCCCGGACGATGTTGGGCGACCGGCCCGATGACGAGATGACAATGAGCACGTCGCCCGCGCGTGCCTGCGACTGCAGCTGGTACTCGAAGACAGCGTCGTACCCGATGTCGTTGGCGATCGCGCTGAACAGCTCGACGTTGGTGCTGAGGCTGTACACCCGGGTGTTGAGATCGGTGCCGGTGCGGACGCCCTTCACGTGATCGCATTGCAGGTGGTTGGCGATGGATGCCGACCCGCCGTTCCCGCAGGCGAAAACCGCCGCATCGCGGTGGTGGGCGGCCAGCAGGATCTCGGCGGCTCGGTGGAGCTGAGGCAGGTCGACGGTGCCGAATGCGCGGGAGAGTTCGGTGACGTACTCGCCACCGTATGCGTCGGCTCGATCGAACCGATGCGCCGGGAACCGAGGCCGACCGGTGTCCTGGCCGGTGCAGTTGGCACCGTTGGCGGCGTGTTGCCCGAGGATGAACTCGACCGCGGCCGTGAGGTCTTGGTACGAAGTCACCCCTGGCTCGGCCGCACCTGGTCGGCCAATGTGCACCGGACATGCTCCGACAGACCTGGCCAGGCCGATGTCGGCGCTGCTGTCGCCCACCACCCAAGACGCCGAAAGGTCCAGGTCGAGCGCCTCAGCCGCGGCCAGGGCCATCCCTGCGGCCGGCTTACGATCGGCGCTGGCGCGGGCGAAGGACTCGACAGTGCCGTCGGGATGGTAGGGGCAGAACAACCAGAGATCGATGTGCCCGCCCTTACGGGCCAGCTCGGCGATCATGTGCTTGTGCACCTGTTGGACGTCTTCGATCCCGTAGAGGCCGCGAGCGACGCCGGACTGGTTGGTAACCACCGCTACCGGGATGCCGGCCCGGTTGAGCGCGGCGATCGCCTCGATCGACCCCTCGATGAACTCAACTCGGTCAACTGTTCCCACGTAGCCGTGGTCGACGATGATCGTGCCGTCCCGGTCGAGCAGAACTCCTGCTTGGCCCATTGTTACCGCCTCCCGGCGTCGTTTACAGCATCCGCGGTTGTTACGGGGTGTGGCTCTGGCAGAGGCACGACGTAGGTGGCGCCCCAACCAGCGCCGTCGGCCTCGAGCTGGGACATCACCTCATCGACGATGTCCCAGGTCAGCACGAGGACGACGTCCGGCCGCGCGGCGCGCAGGTCGTCGATCGACCGGATCGGTACGCCGCTGCCAGGGATCCGGCGGCCGTGCTTGGCCGGTGACGCGTCGACGGTGAACGGCAACAGGTCGGGCCCCACCTTCGCCAGGTCGAGGAGGACGGGCGCCTTCGACGGTGCGCCATACGCGACGACGCTGCGGCCGTCCGCCTGGTAGCCGGCGAGCATGTCGTGCAGCGCGGTTGCGGCGGTGACGGCGTGCTCGTGCAGGGTGGTCAGGCGCGGCTCGGCGTCGATGCCGGCGGCCGCCTCGCGGGCCAGCACCTCGCGGACCGAGTCGTCGGCGCCGATCCCCGCGGACTCGTGCCGCAGCATCACCTGCAGGCTGCCGCCGAACAGGTTGACCTCGCGGACCGACACCACGACCAGTTCGTGGATCGCGGCCAGCCGAACCACCGCGCCCAGCGACAGGTACGACCAGTGGCCGTGCCGGATGGTGTCGAACTGGTTGCCCTCGACCAGCGGAAGCAGGTGGTGGAACTCCAGCACCAGCAATCCGGATGGGGCCAGCCGGTCTGCGCGGAGCCTGAGCATTTCCCCGACCACCGGCTCGTGCGCGATGCCGTGCACGTCGACGACCAGGTCGGCGCGCTCGTCGCCCTCGGTGGTCCGGCAGCCGGCCGCGCGCAGGTGGCCGAGCCAGGAGCCGCCGTGGTGGCTGGCGAACTCGTGCACGACCCCGCCGGCGATCTCCGGGTGGTCGCGCAGGATCTCCTTTACCGAGGTCTCGGCGTGCGCCAGGCTGGTCGCCGACTCGATCGCCAGCGGCGGCTCCGGCAACTGCGGCTCCACCGGGCCCAGCTGGACCAGTGTGCAGGACCGGCACAGCCACAGCTCGAGCGGCCAGCGCGGGTCCTCGCCGGCGGTGGCCACCGGCGGAAAGTGGTCGGCGCACGGCTGCGCCCCGAGGTCGACCACGCGCGCGGTGTCTTTCGACCCGCACCCGCGGCAAGTGAAGGTCACCACGTGAGAACCGCCTTCGCAGTTCCGCAGTTCACGGATGCCCGCTGCGGGGTCTGGAGCTGAGAGATCGACGCGATATGTGCCATGCTCCGCCTCCTTCGGTGTTTCGCTTGCTGGTGGGTCATCGGTTGCTCCGTTCTGTCCGGGCACCGCGAATCAGCGCGAGGGCGTCGGCGAGCGAGCCCGCCTCGGCGTCCCGGCCGGATCGCAAACTGACCGGCAGCGGCCAGGCGATCGCGAGGTCTGGGTCGTCGTAGGCGATCGCGACATCCTCGGACGGCTCGTGCCGGCGATCGATGCGGTAGGACACATCTGCCGGCTCGCTGAGCGCCTGGAACCCATGCGCACATCCCGCCGGAACGTAAAGCGAACGCTGACTGTCACCGGTAAGGGTGAAGCTGGCCTTGTTCAAGAACGTCGGGGATTCCGGCCGCAGATCGACGATCACGTCCAGCACCGCACCGTATGAGCAGCGAACCAGCTTCGCTTCACCTGCGCCGGAGCGCAGATGCATGCCACGCAGCACACCTTTTGCCGAGCGCGACAGGCTGTCCTGGACAAAAGCGCCGGGGTCGATCCCGACTGAGCGCGCCACATCGGCGTCGAAGGTCCGGGCGAAGAATCCGCGCTCGTCGACGTGCGGCATGGGCTCGAAAAGGTATGCGCCGGCGATCGCCTCGACCCGTGTCGCCTTCATCGGTCGCACCCGCGGCACATGAGGATCACCACGTGAGAACCGCCTTCGCAGTCGTGAACGCCTCGGCGTACTTCGCCCGGCACTCCATTCCGCGCAGCCGGGCCAGCCCGGCGAACACCTCTTCGTCGAACCAGTTGTGCGCGACCTGGGACGGGTAGGCCTTGTGCAGCAGCGCGACCTTCTCGCGGAGCTGCTCCTCGGACAGTTCGACGTACAGGCACGGCCGGCTGACGTCGCCGTCCCACTTGGGGATCTCGTAGTGCAGCACCAGGTGGTTGCGCCAGACCGTCGGCGCCAGCTCGGCGATCAGCCGGTGGTCCTGGTGCGCGTCGGTCTTGCTCGGCGCGAGCACCAGGTCCGGCCGGCGGCCGCCCCGAGCCGTTGCCTCGAGCAACTCCTTGGTCTGGTTCCAGTACGCCGGCAGCCGGCCGTCCGGCAGCTCGGCCGACGTGACGGTCACCTCGCAGTCCGGCAGGAACAGCTCCGCCGCGCGGCGGGCCTCCTCCAGGCGCAACGGCGTACCGGTCGCGATCACGAACTCGGCGGACAGCTCCGGCACCGAGTCGGCCAGCTTCAGCAGCGTGCCGCCGCAGCCGATCTCGATGTCGTCCGGATGGGCGCCGAGGGCAACCAGGTGGACAGGTCCGTCGATCAGGCCGAGCTGGAACGAGAGCATCAGAGCGCCACCGCTACCGGGCCGCCGAGGCCCGCCTTGTCGACAACCAGGCCGTTCTGCTCGCGAGTCTGGTGCGACCAGAGCGCCCACGGCTTCTTCCCGGACCGGTACAGCTCCTCGAGCTGGCTGCGTTCCTTGAGCGTGTCCATCGGCGCCCAGAACCCGTGGTGCGGGATCGCCTCCAGCTTCCTCATCGCGGCCAGCCGCGGGAACGCGTCGCCGACCAGGTCCTCGTCCTCGTGCAGGACGTCGAAGATGTCCTTCTTGAGCACGAAGTACCCGCCGTTGATCCAGACGTTCAGGTCGGCGGCCGACCGCAGGCCGGTGATCCGCGAGTCGGTGCCGAACTCGACGACGTGGAACGACGCCTGCGGCGGGACCGCGAGCAGGCTGGCGGTGATGTCGCTGGTGATCACGTGGTCGACGATCTTGTCCATCGGCGCGTCGGTCAGCACGTCGCCGTAGTTGGCCAGGAAGACGTCGTCGTCCTCCAGGTACGGCCGGACCCGGCGCAGGCGTTCGCCGATGGAGGTGTCGATGCCGGTGTCGACGAAGGTGATCTTCCACTCGCTGATGTCGGAGTCGAGCAGCTCGATCCGCTGCCCGCCCTTGGTCATCACGAAGTTGTTGGAAACCGTCTCCTCGTAGCGCAGGAAGTACTCCTTGACCGCCGAGCCGCCGAACCCCAGGCAGAGGATGAACTCGGTGTGGCCGAAGTGCGCGTAGTAGCGCATCACGTGCCACAGGACCGGCCGGTCGCCGATCGTCATCATCGGTTTCGGTGCGGAGTCCACCCCGCTGCGCATCCGCAGCCCGAACCCCCCACAGAAGATCACGACCTTCATTGCTTTTTCCCTCCCCGTCTTCAGATCACTTCGAGGCGCGGGATGGGTACGACGAACTTCGCGCCCCACTCCCGTGCGTAGGCCAACTGGTGGACGATCTCCTCGCGCAGGTTCCACGGCAGGATCACGATGTAGTCCGGGCGCGCCTCGGCCAGCCGCTCCGGCGGGTGGATCGGGATGTGCGTACCGGGCAGGAACAGGCCGTGCTTGTACGGGCTGCGGTCGACCGTGAACGGCAGCAGGTCCTCGCGGATCCCGCAGTGGTTCAGCAGCGTGTTGCCCTTGCCGGGGGCGCCGTACCCGGCGACCGACTTGCCGGCCCGGGCGGCGCTGACCAGGAAGCTGACCAGGTCCGCCTTGATCGCGAACACGTCCTTGGCGAACCCGGCGTGCCCCTCGACGGTGTGCAGCCCGGCGTCCTCTTCGTCCTTCAGGACCTTGAGCACCAGCTCGGACGGCTCCCCCGCCGTTTCGGCCGGCTGCGACATCAGGCGCAACGACCCGCCGTGGCTGACCAGCTCCTGTACGTCGACCACCTTCAGGCCGGCCTTCTCCAGCGCGGCCGCGGCGGTCTTCAAGGTCAGGTACGAGTAGTGCTCGTGGTAGATCGTGTCGTACTGGCGGCCCTCGATCAGCCGGAGCAGATGCGGGAACTCCAGCGACACCAGGCCGTCGTCCTTCACCAGCGCCCGCAGGCCCTTGGCGAAGTCGATGATGTCCGGCACGTGCGCGAACACGTTGTTGCCGACCACCAGGTCGGCCTTGCCGTACCGGGCCGCGGCGTCGGTGCCGGTCGCCTCACCGAGGAAGTAGCTCTCGGTCCGGATGCCCTTCTCGTTGGCGACCGCGGCGATGTTCGCGGCCGGCTCGATGCCCAGCACTGGGATGCCGAGCGCGACCGCGTGCTGGAGCAGGTAGCCGTCGTTGCTGGCGGCCTCGACCACCAGGCTGTCCGGCCCGAGCCCGAGCCGGTCCTGCATGTCCACCACGAACCGCCGGGCGTGCTCCACCCAGCTGGTCGAGTACGACGAGAAGTAGGCGTAGTCGGTGAACACGTCCTCGGCCGCGACGTACGCCGGCAGCTGCACGAGCAGGCAGTTGTCACAGATGCGAACGTTCAGCGGGTAGAACGTCTCACCGCTGTCGAGCTGGTCGGCCCGCAGGTAGCTCTCGCACGGCGGCGACATCCCCAGGTCGACGAACGTACGGGTCAAAGGCTCGCCACACAGGCGGCAGCCGACTGATTCCCCCATCAGTGCTTCTCCTCGACTGTGTTGGTTGCGATGAAGGCTGGCGCCCCCGGGCCCGGGAACTGGTCATCGGTCAGCCGCCGCAGCTGGTCGTCGACCAGGCCCGCCGACCGCAGTTGCTGGATCCGGCGCAGCCGGACGAACTGCGCGGAGTCGAAGTCGGCCTGGGTCAGGCCGTGCCGCTCGTACGCGGCGGCCAGCTCGTCGACGCCTTTGCGCACCGTCCACTGCAGCCGCAGGTCGGGGAAGGTGTCGTTCAGCTTGCTGAAGTCGACCTTGTAGTTGCGCAGGTCCGGACCGGCGCCGTCGGCGATCGACAGGGTCGAGCCGGGGATGGCGTCGCGGACCATCTCGGCGATGTCGCGGACCTGGACCACGTCCTCGGGCCGGCCGACGTTGAACGCCTGGTCGTGGATCACTTTCCGGGGCGACTCGAGCACCGTCAGGAACGCCCGGCTGATGTCCTCGATGTGGACCAGCGGCCGCCACGGCGTCCCGTCGCTCTGCAGCCGGATCTGGCCGCTCGTCATCGCGAGCGCGGTCAGGTTGTTCACCACGATGTCCAGCCGGAGCCGGGTGGAGGCGCCGTACGCGGTCGCGTTGCGCAGATAGGTGGGGCTGAAGTTGTCGTCGGCGAGCGTGGACAGCTCCTTCTCGGCCAGCGCCTTGGTCTCGCCGTACGGCGTGACCGGGAACAGCTCGCCGTCCTCCGCGACCGCCTCGGAGCCGGCCGCGCCGTACAGGCTGCAGGAGGAGGCGAACAGGAACCGCTCGATCCCGGCGTCCTTGGCCGCCCGGGCGACTCTGAGCGTGCCGTCCAGGTTGACCGAGTACGTCGCCTCGCGGTTCAGGTGGCCGAGCGGGTCGTTCGACAACGCGGCCAGGCAGACGACCGCGTCGTACCCCTCGAGCTCGGCCGGGCCGACGTCGCGCATGTCGCGCGGCGCGCGGGAACCGATCGGGTCCGGGCCGCCGAGCAGGTCACAGCCCTCGTAGAGCCCGGTGTCCAGCCCGTCCACCTGGTGGCCGGCAGCCCGCAGGAACGGCACCATCACCGCCCCGATGTAACCCCGATCCCCCGTGACCAGCACTCTCATCCGCCTGCTCCTCCGCTCGGCTGTCGTCGCTAGAAAAGATCACCGAGCGGGCCCCCTGATACATCGGCCCGGGATTCGATTCGGGGAATTCCGGTGTATCAGCGCCGCCTGGTGGTCGCTCCATAGAGGGCTGACAGCAGCACTGGGGGTTCCACGCTCAATTGGGGGGCGTTATGAAGGTTGCCGTATTCGGCTTGGGCTACGTGGGGTCGGTGACGGCGGCGTGTCTGGCCGCCAACGGCCACGACGTCTGGGGGGTCGATGTCGACATCGCCAAGGTCGGTCCGATCACCGAGGGGCACAGCCCGGTGGTCGAGCCGGGGCTGGACGAGCTGGTAGCGGCGGGGGTGACCGCGGGCAGACTGCACGCGACCACCGATCCGCGACCGGCCCTGGACGGAGCGGACGTCTCCCTGATCTGTGTGGGAACGCCGTCGACTCCCAGCGGCAGTACCGACCTGACCTACATCCGGCGCGCGATCCGCGACATCGCGGAAACGGCCGGGGTGGTCGATCCGCCGGCCTCCGGTTTCCACAGCATCGTCGTCCGCAGCACCGTCCCGCCGGGCACCGTCGACGAGGTCGTCGAGCAGGTGCTGGCCGAGGTGCCCGCCTCCGGCGACTTCAGCTTCGGTACGGCGATGTGCCCGGAGTTCCTGCGGGAGGGGTCCGGGCTGGCCGATTTCTACGACCCGCCGTTCGTCGTGGTCGGCACCAGGAACCCGTGGGTCGGTACCGCCCTGATCGACCTGTTCAGCTTCCTCCCGGCCGAGGTGCAGGTGGTCGATGTACGGACCGCGGAGGCGCTCAAGTACGCGTGCAACGCGTTTCACGCGACCAAGGTCTCGTTCGCGAACGAGATGGGGCGCATCTTTCGGCACTACGGCGTGGACTCGCGCGAGGTCATGCGGCTGTTCGTCCAGGACACCACCCTCAACATCTCGCCGTACTACCTGCGGCCGGGGTTCGCGTTCGGCGGCTCGTGCCTGCCGAAGGACCTGCGCTCGGTGCTGCAGCTGGCCCGGGTCAAGGACACCGACCTGCCGCTGCTGGCCGGCACGCTCGCGACCAACGAGCTGACCGTCCGCGACGTGGTCGACCGGGTCGTGGCCGGACCGGGCCGTGAGGTCGCGTTGCTCGGCCTGAGCTTCAAGACCGCGACGGACGACCTGCGGGAGAGCCCGAGTGTCGAACTGGCCGAGCGGCTGATCGGCAAGGGCTACAACCTTCGCATCTACGACGCGATCGTGAACCCGAGCCGCCTGGTCGGCGCCAACCTGCGGCACGTGCGGTCCAAGCTGCCGCACCTGCAGCGCGTGCTGACCGCCGACGCCATCGAGGCGCTGCGAGGCGCCGACGTGGCGCTGGTCTCGGCCACCGACCCCGCGGCCGTCAGCGCGCTGCTCACCACCCCGCCGGCCCGCACCATCGACCTGACCGGCCGGCTCGGCGCCGAGGTCGAGGCGCTGCCCGGATACGAAGGAGTGGCCTGGTGAGCGGTCCCCGCGTCCTCATCATCATCCAGAACCTGTGGGTTCCGTTCGACCGCCGGGTCTGGCTGGAGTGCCAGGCCCTGACGGCCTCTGGGTACGACGTGACGGTGGTGTGTCCGAAGGGCCCGGGCGATCCGTCGTACCAGGTGCTCGACGGTGTCACCGTGCACAAGTACAAGGCGTACGCGCCGGGCGGCAGCAGGCTCAGCTTCGTCGCGGAGTACGCCTACTCGTTCCTGATGACGCTGCGGCTGGTGCTGCGGGCCCGGAAGGCCGGCAAGTTCAAGGTGCTGCAGGCGTGCAACCCGCCGGACATCTTCTGGCCGATCGGGATGCTGTTGCGCCGCCTCGACCGGACCCGGTTCGTGTTCGACCACCACGACCTGTGCCCGGAGCTGTTCCAGTCCCGCTTCGGCGGTACGACGAGCCCGGCGTACAAGGGACTGCGCTGGCTGGAGCGGCGGACGCACCGCACGGCCGACCACGTCATCTCGACGAACGACTCGTACCGTCACATCGCGATCACCCGCAGCGGCAAGGCCAACCACGACGTGACCGTCGTACGCACCGGGCCGGATCCGGACAAGCTGCGCCGGGGCCAGGCCGACGAGTCGGTTCGGCGCGGTCACCGCTACCTGGTCACCTACATCGGCGTGATGGGTCCGCAGGACGGGGTCGACATCGTCGTCCGCTCGGCGGACGTGATCGTCAACAAGCTCGGCCGGACGGATATCGCGTTCACCCTGATGGGTGGCGGCGACGCCTTCGACGAGGCGGTCGCGCTGCGGGACGAGCTGGGTCTGGCCGACCATGTCGAGTTCACCGGCCGGGTGCCGGACGAGACGGTCCGCACAGTGATGTCGACGGCCGACCTCGGGCTGTCGCCAGACCCGAAGAATCCGCTCAACGACGTCTCCACGATGAACAAGACGATGGAGTACATGGCGTTCGAGTTGCCGGTCGTCGCGTTCGACCTGATCGAGACCAAGGTGTCGGCCGCCGACGCCGCGGTGTACGTCGAGCCGAACGACGTGACGAAGTACGGCCAGGCCATCGTCGACCTGCTGGACGACGAGGTACGCCGCCGCCGGATGGCCCGGCTCGGTCGCGAACGGGTCGAGCAGGTGCTCGCCTGGAACCACCAGCGGACGGCCTACCTCGAGGTGTACGACCAGCTCACCGGTCACTCGAGTGTGGCCAGGCGCTTCCCGCAGGCTGCGGGGTCCTGACGTGTGCGGCATCGCCGGTTGTTACCAGCAGCACGACGGTCTCGCCCTGGCCGAGACGATGAACGTCCGGATCGCACACCGCGGTCCGGACGCCGAGGGTGTGTACCGGTTCGAGGACGACGAAGTCCGGGCGTACTTGGCCCATCGCCGGTTGTCGATCATCGACCTGTCCTCGGGCGCGGACCAGCCGTTCAGCAAGCGCGGCCTGACCATCAGCTACAACGGCGAGCTCTACAACTACAAGGAACTGCGGGCCGAGCTGGCCCGGTCCGGTGTCGCGTTCCGCACGCACTCCGACACCGAGGTGGTGCTGGAGGCGTGGCGCCGCTGGGGTCCGGCGGCGCTGTCGCGGTTCCGCGGCATGTTCGCGTTCGCGATGCTGGACGAGGACAGTGGCAGCCTGTTCCTGGCCCGCGACCCGCTCGGCATCAAGCCGCTGTACTTCCTCCGCCGGCACGGCGGGGTCATCTTCGCGTCGGAGCTGAAGGCCCTGGTCACCGCGATCGGTCCTGAGCTGCGCACCGATCCCGGCGCGCTGATCGCGTCGATGCTCTACTACTGGCTGCCCGAGCAGCGCTGCGCGATCGAGGGCGTGGAGAAGCTGCCGCCGGGTTCGTGGGCCGAGTTCCGGCCGGACGGCACCAGCCGGCACGAGACGTACTGGCGGGTGACCGAAGTCGCCACCGAGGCGGCCGCCGGGCCGCCCGCCGACCTGCGCTCGGTGCTCGAGGAATCGGTCGCCGCCCACCTGGTCGCCGACGTCGGAGTGTCGACGTTCCTCAGCGGTGGTCTCGATTCCAGCCTGGTCACGGTGCTGGCCAAGCGGCTCGACCCGGGCATCGACTCGTACACGATCACCTTCCGGGCGCAGGACCAGCGGCTGGAGGCGATGCCGGACGACGCGATCTACGCCCGGAAGGTGGCGCAGCAGTTCGGCATCGACCTGCACGAGATCGAGATCGCACCCGACGTGGTCGGCCTGCTCCCCCGGATCGTCGACATCCTGGACGAGCCGATCGGCGACCCGGCCGCGATCAACACGCTGCTGATGTGCGACGCCGCCCGCGACGCCGGGGTCAAGGTCCTGCTGTCCGGTATGGGCGCCGACGAGCTGTTCGGCGGCTACCGCAAACACCTCGCCTGTGTGATGGGAGCGCAGTACCAGCGACTCCCAGGCGTGTTGCGCAACGGTCTCGTCGGTCCCGCCGTACGGCGGCTGCCGGTCACCGCGAACGGACGCGGGCTGCGGTACGCACGCTGGGCGAAGCGGTTCCTCACCTTCGCGGACCTGCCCGAGGAGGCCGCGTTCCGGCGCAGCTACACGATGTACGACGCCGACGAACTGGCCGGCCTGCTGAGTCCGGACCTCGAGCCGTACGTCGGCAAGCTGATCGCCGAGCACAGCGACATCTACCACGACACCACGCTCGACGATCACGTGAACCGGATGTGCCTGGCCGACGCGCGGATGTTCCTGCCCGGCCTGAACCTGGCCTACACCGACCGGTCCAGCATGGCCGCGTCCACCGAGGTCCGGACGCCGTTCGTGGACCCGATCGTCGCGCGGGCGGCGTTCTCCATCCCGGGCAGCGACAAGATCCACCGGCGGCAGGGCAAGCTCGCGCTGAAGAAGGCGGCCGAGGCCTGGTTGCCGAAGGAGATCATCTACCGGCCGAAGGCGTCGTTCAGCGCACCGCTGCGGGCCTGGGTCCGCAACGACCTGCGCGAGCTCGTGGACGACGTGCTGCTGCGCGGCGAGCTGGTCGGCAGCGGCTTCCTCCAGCAGCCGGCCGTCCAGCGCCTGGTCGACGACGAGCGGGCCGGACGGCAGGACTACTCGAAGCAGATCTGGCAGCTCTTGACTCTGGAGACCTGGACCCGCCACATGCGCGCCTCGGGCGTCACCATCACCTCACTCTGAAGGACGACATGAAACAGGTTGCACAGAACTACAAGTCCGGTGAGCTGGCGGTTCTCGACGTCCCTGCGCCCACCTGTGCGCCGGGTGGCGTGCTGGTCCGCTCGCTCTACTCGCTGATCTCGACCGGGACCGAGCTGATGAAGGTCGGCGAGGCCAAGCTGTCGATGCTCGGCAAGGCTCGCGCGCGGCCGGACCAGGTCCGGAAGGTGCTGGACTCGGTCGCCCAGCAGGGAGCGCTCAACACCTACAAGAAGGTGATGAACAAGCTCGACTCGTACACGCCGCTGGGGTACTCGCTGTGCGGTGTGGTGGTGGAGGTCGGCGCCGGTGCCGAGGAGTTCAGTGTCGGGCAGCTGGTCGCGGCCGCGGGCAACGAGTTCGCCTTGCACGCGGAGTACAACTGGGTGCCGGTCAACCTGTGCGTTCCGGTGCCGGACGGCGTACCGCCGGAGCAGGCCGCGTTCTCGACGGTCGGTGCGATCGCGATGCACGGCGTACGTCAGTCGGAGGTGCAGCTCGGCGACACCGCGGTGGTGATCGGGCTCGGCCTGGTCGGGCAACTGGTGGTACGGCTGCTGGTCGCGGCCGGCGTCCGGGTGTTCGGGATCGACACGGTCGAGGACCGGGGCCGGATGGCGGAGAAGGCCGGCGCCCTGCACTGCTCGTCGGCCGACGAGGCGGGAGTCGCCGCCCTGGAGCGGTCGTTGCTGGAGGCATCGAACGGCCTGGGCGCGGACCACATCCTGCTCGCGGCCGGCGGTCACTCCAACGGCCCGGTCGAGACGGCCGCACGACTGGCCCGTGACCGGGCCCGGGTGGTCGACATCGGCAAGACCAGGCTCGACCTCCCGTGGAACGCGTACTACGACAAGGAACTCGATGTCCGCTTCTCCCGCTCCTACGGGCCGGGCCGGTACGACGACCGCTACGAGCTCGAGGGAATCGACTACCCCGCCGGGTACGTCCGCTGGACCGAACGCCGCAACCTCGAATGCTTCATCGACCTGATCGCCCGCGAACAGATCGACGTCGGCTCCCTGGTCGCAAGAGTCTTCCCCATCGCGGACGCGACGGAGGTCTACCAGCAGTTGTCGTCGGGTGCGTTCCCGGGTGTCGGGTTCTTGTTCGAGTACCCGGACGTTCCTCTGCAGGAAACCGCACCGCACACAACGTCGGTGGCGCGACCGGCAAGTCCGACCACTGGATCTGTTCGGCTTGGGTTCGTGGGTGCCGGCAACTACGCATCGAGCATGCTGCTGCCTCATCTGCAGAAGAACGATGACGCGGTGCTGGCCCACGTCGCCACCAACAAGTCGTTGTCAGCAGCGAATGCTCAGCGGCGGTTCGGGTTCGAGCAGATCGCGACGGATGCCAACGCGGTGCTGACCGACGAGAGCCTGGACGCGATTTTCGTCGTCACCCGGCACAGCACCCACGCCGACCTTGCCTGCCGGGCGCTCGAGACCGGCAAGGCGGTGTTCGTCGAGAAGCCGTTGGCGTTGACCGACGAGGATCTGGACCGGATCGTCGCGACGGTGGATGCTACCGGCAACGATCGGCTGATGGTCGGGTTCAACCGCAGGTTCGCCCCGCTGCTGACCGATCTGCGCGACCGGTTCGGCACGCCGGGCGGCGGGTCCTCGCTGCGCTACCTGGTGAACGCCGGCCGGCTGGACCCGTCCAGCTGGTACCTCGACCAGGACAAGGAAGGCAGCCGGTTCGCCGGTGAGGGCGGCCACTTCATCGACACGTTGAGCTGGTGGCTCGACAGCCTGCCCACCGAGGTGTACGCCGTACCCGGACCGGACGCCGGCGACGTGATCGTCAGCCTGCGGTTCGCGAACGGCTCGGTCGGCACGATCAGCTATGTCGGCGGCGGCAACTCCCGGTTCCCGAAGGAGACGCTGGACATCACCGGCGGCGGCCGCAACGGCCGGCTGGACAACTTCCAGAGCGCCTCGGTGTGGACCGGCCGGAAGCCGTCCACCCGCAAGGCCCGCGGCACCGACAAGGGCCAGCGGGTCGAGCTGGAGCGGTTCGTCCGAGCGGTGAAGTCCGGCGGCCCGATGCCGATTTCGTTCGACTCGCTGGTCGCGACGACCCGCGCGACCATCGCCGTCGACAAGAGCCTCGCCAGTGGCAAAGCTGAGCACATTCTGTCCCCGCCCCACCGCCCCGGTCAGGGGAACGTATGAGCCGCCAGCCGCTGGGCTGGTACGTCCGTCGCGTACGCCGGATGTCCCCCACCGAGCTGGTCTGGCGCACCCGCGACCACGTACGGCGTACTGCCTGGGCCTATCAGCAGGTCCGGCCCGGGCAGGACGCCAAGACCCAGCTGCCGCTGCGCGGCGACCTGACGTTCCCGGCGACGTTGCCTCCGCACGCGGCTGACGGCGTACCGGAGGAGGCGCGCCGGGCGGTGATCGGGGCCGCCGACGCGATCATGGCCGGGAACCTGGAGGTGCTCGGCGTCGACCGGACCGATCTGAAGGCGCCGGACTGGTTCCGCGACCCGGTCACCGGCCGGAGTTCGGATCCGTCGGAGTACACGTTCCGGCTCAACCATCGCAACGAAGAGCTGGTCGGGAACATCAAGCAGGTCTGGGAGTTGTCCCGGCACCATCACCTGACCCAGCTCGCCGCGGCCTGGCACCTGACCCACGACGACGCGTACGCCGACCGGGTCGCCGACCACCTGAACGACTGGTGGCGGTCGAACCCGTTCCTGTCCGGTGTGCACTGGGCCAGCGGGATCGAGATCGGGATCCGGCTGATCAGCTGGGCCTGGATCCGGCGGCTGCTGGACGACTGGCCGGCGGTCACCGCGCTCTTCGAGCACAACGAGCCGGCGTTGCGGCAGCTGTACTGGCACCAGCGCTACCTGGCCGCGTTCCAGAGCCATGGCTCGTCGGCGAACAACCATGTGATCGCCGAGGCGGCCGGCCAGTTGGTGGGAGCCTGCGCGTTCCCCTGGTTCGCCCAGAGCGACAAGTGGCGTGCGGACGCGGCCGAGTTGCTGGAGAAACAACTGGACGCCAACACCTTCCCGTCCGGCGTCAACCGCGAACTCGCGACCGACTACCACCGGTTCGTCTCCGAGCTCGGCCTGTACGCCGCTCTGGAGGCGGACAACGCCGGTCATCCACTCAGTCAGCAGACCTGGTCGCTGCTGACCCGGACCGTCGATGTGGCCGCGGCGATGGTGGACAGCACGCTGCGCCCACCGCGCCAGGGTGACGACGACGAAGGCATGGTGCTCGTCCTCGATCCACCCGATGTGCACAGCTGGTCGGCGTTCCTGTCGCTCGGCGCCGCGGTGGTCGGTCGCGCCGATTGGTGGCCGTCGAGTCCGCTGACGACGACCGCCGTACTGGCCGGAAGTCTTGTCAGCGGCACCCAGCCTCATCGTCCGGCGCGGCGCCCGGATCACTTCACCGACGCCGGGATCACGATCCTGCGCAGTCGCGACGCCGGGCCGGAGATCTGGTGCCGGTGTGACGCCGGTCCGCACGGCTTCCTGTCCATCGCGGCCCACGCCCACTGCGACGCGCTGTCCCTCGAGGTCCGGGTCGGCGGCGTCGACATCCTCGCCGACCCGGGAACGTACTGCTACCACGGCGAGGAACAGTGGCGGAACTACTTCCGCTCGACGATCGCCCACAACACCGTCGAGGTCGCCGGCGCCGAGCAGTCCGTCTGGGGCGGCCCGTTCCTGTGGCTGCGCGGCGCGACGGGACGCGTACGGCGTTTTGCCGCCGATGGTGACGTGATGACCTGGGACGCCGAGCACGACGGCTACCAGTCCGGCGAGACACCGATCACGCACCGGCGCACCGCCGTACTGGAGGATGGCGTGCTGCGGGTGGAGGACCGGCTGGACGGGACAGCTGATGTCCGGATCGCTTGGCATCTCGGGCCGGACGTGGCGGCCGAACTGGACGGTGCGACCGGGCGGTTGAAGTGGCCGAACGGGGCCGCCGTCGTCGCGTTGCCGGCCGGGTTGAGCTGGGCCGCGCACTGCGGTGGTGACGACCCGTTGCTCGGCTGGTACTCACCGCGATTCGGGCGCAAGGTGCCGATCACCACTTTGGTCGGCTCCGGCGTCCTCGGGCCGGATTCCCCCGCGGTCAGCAGTTTCCAATTCCGGTCTTGACCGGAGCCAGCTGTATCAGCCTTCGTTTCCGCCCCTCTATTACTGCGAACCGATCGGGGAGGGGCCTGTGAGCGAGCGCAGCGAGCGAACAGACAAGCAGAGCAGTGCCAGCGCTCACGTCGCAACCGAGCGAAGCGAGGTGGAGACGTGAGTGCACAGCAGCTCGACGTCAAGAGATCCTGGCGTGCCATCCGGCGGCACCGCCTCATCGTCGCCGGGGTGGCGCTCGTAGGCCTGCTCGGCGGCGTGGGCTACGGCCTGCTGGTGCCGCCGTTGTACACGGCCACGTCACTCGTCGTCCTGCCACCGCCGCCGCCGGCGGCGGACCCGGACAAGCCCGAGGGCACGCAGAGCATCGAGACCCAGGTCTTCATCGCCAAGAGCGAACCGGTGCTGAAGAGCGCCGGCCAGAACCTGAGCCCGGCGCTGTCCACCAAGGTGGCGCGGGACCGGGTCAAGGTCACAGCGGTGACCGATGACGTGATCAAGATCGACGCCAAGGGCACGTCGGCCGCGCAGTCGATGCTGCTGGCGAACGCGGTCGCCGAGGTCTACCTGGTCTTCATCACGACCGACCAGGTATTGCCCGGCGACCTGGGGAAGAAGACGGGGGCGCGCGTGCTGGAGCAGGCGACGACCGCACGGGGCGGCAGCCTGGCGGTCCATCTGGGAATCTGGGGTCTGCTCGGTGCGCTGGTCGGCGCCGTCGTGGGCTCGATCGGTGTGCTGGCCAAGGAGCGCGGTGACCGGCGGCTCCGGCTGCGGGACGAGATCGCCGACGCGGTCGGCCTGCCCGTGCTGGGGTCGGTCTCGTCGTACCGGGCGACCGACGTGTCGGACTGGGCCTATCTACTGGAGCACTACTCGCCAACCGCGGTCGAGGCTTGGAGCCTGCGCAAGACGCTGCACCACCTCGGCCTGGATGTGCGGGGCGGAGCTCAACCGTCGCTGACGGTCGTCTCGTTCGCTGACGACGACAAGGCGCTGCCGCTCGGTCCGCAGCTGGCCGCGCTCGCGACCTCGATCGGCATCCCCACCTCGATCGTGGTCGACACGCACCAGGAGCCGTCCGGAAAGGTTGCCCTGGACATCCATCTGGTCGTTGTCGACCGGGACGCCCCGCGCCTGGCCGGTACCACCCGCACCACCAACACGATCATCGCTCTGTCGGCCGGCACGGTCACGGCCGAGGAACTGGCCCGGCTGGCCGTCGCGGCCGCGGCCGACGGCCGCACCATCGACGGACTGGTCGTCACCGATCCGGACCCGTCCGACCGCACCATCGGCCGCGTCTCGCAATCGCTGCGCCCCGGCTCGCGGCTGCCCACTCTCCTCACCGGTACCACCGCGAGGAGGACCAAATGAGCAACCAGCCGTACAACGAGCGAGGTGCCACCGATCCCGGCTGGACCGACGACGACGGCCTGTTCGTCAGTGAACCGACGAAGGCTTTCCCGCCGGACAGCCTGGTCACGTTCCGGTTCCTCCGCGACGCCCTGCGCCGGCACCGGCGCATCTGGCTGATCCTCGCCGCAGTCGGACTGCTCGGCGGTCTGGGGTCGACCTACGTCCTGCCGCAGTCGCAGGTGTCGGCGGCCCGGCTGCTGGTGACCCACCGCGACGGTGAGGACCCGACCAAGGCGATGGCCACCGACGTCAGCCTGGCGACCACGCACACGGTCGCACAGCGGGTGATCGAGCTGCTCAAGCTGCCCGAGACTCCCGATGAGCTGCTGAAGCGGTACACCGCGACCGCCTCGACCGACCGGGTGCTGGAGGTCACGGTCCGTGCGAAGACGACCGACCAGGCCAACAAGCAGGCGACGGTCATCGCTCAGGTGTTCCTGATCTTCCGCAAGGAGCAGATCGCACTGCAGGGCGACCCGCTGGATCGTGATCTGGCCGCGGCCCAGTCCGCGCTGTCCGTCGCGGAAGCGGCGGTGCGCGCAACCGGCGACGACCCGGACGCCCCGAAGCGGCCGAACAGCCCGGCGATGGCTCGGCTCGGTATCGCCCGGGAGCGGGTGCAGTACGTCCGGCAGCAGATGCTGGACCAGGAGTTCCAGGCCTCCCGGATGAACAGCAGCCGGATCCTCGACCTGGCCGCGCCGGTTCCGGTGTCGGCCGAGGGGACGCTGGCGATCAATGCCGGCACCGGGCTGATCGCCGGGCTGTTCCTGGGGCTCGCCTTCGTCATCGTCCGGGCGCTGATCTCCGACCGGTTGTGGAAGCGGCAGGACATCGCCGGCGCGCTGGGCGCCCGGGTCCGGCTGAGCAGCCCTCGGCCGTCTCGCTGGCGGTTGCTGCCGTTCCCGCGCTACCTGCGCGCGGCCCAGCGGCGGAACCCGGAGGTCCGGCTGATGGTGCAGCACCTCGCCCAGCGCATCTTCTGGGGCGAGCGGCCCATCCCGGCCACCGCCCTGGTCAGCGTCGACGACGTCCGCACCTGCGCCCTGGTGGTCGCCTCGCTGGCGGTGTCGCTGGCCGAGGAGGGCAAGCACGTCCTGGTGGCCGACCTCAGCGGAACGCGGCTGCTCGCGCGGATGCTCGGCGTCAAGGTGCCGGGCACCCGCGAGTCGCGGTTCAGCGAGCCGGGCCGGCGGATCGACGTACACCTCCCCGACCCCGACGGCGGTCCGGCCCAGGGCAGCTACCTGCGCCCGAGCGAGACAAGCCGACCCGAAAGCACCGGGGATCTCGCGCTCGACGCCGCCTGGGAGGTCGCGGACGTCGTACTCAGCCTCGCCACGCTGACGCCGGAGCTGGGCGCGGACCACCTGAACACCTGGGCGTCGCACGCTGCCGTCGTGGTGACCGCGGGACGCTCGACCACCGCCAAGGTTCAGGCCACCGGAGAGATGCTGCGACTGGCCGGACTGGAGATCGACACCGCCGTGGTGCTTCGCCCGGACCGCACCGACGAGAGCGTGGGCGTCGCCCAGGCCGAGGCTGCTCCGGCCCGCGTCGACGTCGAGATCTTCGGCCGATGAACGACCGGAGTGAGTTCATCACGAGGCACAGCACACCTCGTGCCTCATCCGCGCCCGGAGCGAAGCGAGGACGTGGATGAGCATCGGGCTGAGCGAACGACTGGTGACCCGGATCGGCCTCCGGCCGACCCGGCGGGTGGTTACGCCCGAAGTCCGCAGGCGTCGCCGGGTCCAACTGGTCTGGGGCCTGCTGGTCCTGAACGTGATGACGTTTTTTCCCGGCTCACCGCACCTGCTCCCGATCCCGGGCATGCTCGGCAAGCTCATCGCTCAGGCGTCGCTGGTCGCGGCCCTGATGCTGGTCCTGACGGTCAACCGGCCGGTCCAGGTCCGGCGCACTGTCTTCATCTTCCTGCTCCTCCTGCTGGCGTCGGAGGCGTGGCTGGCCAGTGTCCGGGCGGAGTTCCTGTTCGGTGCACTGTTCCGGGCGGGGCGGCTGCTCACGTTCGCGATGGTGCTGTGGCTGCTGACTCCGTGGTGGACCAGGCGCGACCTGCTGCTGGTGCGCACCCACCTGATCGTGCTGTGGTTCATCCTCGGCTCTGTCGTCCTCGGCTTGCTGGCCGCACCCGGACTCGCGATGACCGACAATCGGCTGCATGGCGCCATCTGGCCCATCCCGCCGACCCAGGTCGGGCACTACGCCGCGGTGGCGACCGGCCTGACGGTAGTGCTGTGGCTGTCCGGGCTGCTCAGACGTGGTGTCGCACTGGCCAGCGTGCTGGTGGCCGTCCCGGTGCTGCTGCTGACCCACACCCGGACCGCGCTGGTCGCGCTCCTGGCCGGCGTACTCATCGCCGGGCTGAGCCTGTTCACCGCGCGGACCCGGGCCCGGAGGTTCCTCGCGATCGGGGTCGGCGTCTTCACCGTCGGAGCGGTCACGCTCGGCTCGGTGGTGACGACCTGGCTGGCCCGTGGGCAGGACTCCGAGGATGTGGCGGCGCTGACCGGTCGCCGGGCGGTCTGGGAGTTGATCCTGGCCGAGCCACGATCGACGTTCGAGACTCTCTTCGGTCTCGGCCTGTCCAACAAGTCGTTCCACGGCTTGCCGATCGACAGCAACTGGCTCGGCACGTACTACGACGCCGGCCTGGTCGGGGTCGGGATCAGCATCACGCTCGTGGTGTTCGTCCTGGCCGCCGCATGGTTCCGGCCGCAGGGCCCACACCGTGCTCTCGCACTCTTCCTGGTCGCGTACTGCGTGGTCGCGTCCTTCACCGAGAGCGGGCTCAGCGAGGCCTCGCCGTACCTGCTCGAGCTCACGCTGGCCGCGTCGCTCGTCTATCAAGCATCCACCCGTGCGGCTCCGCGATGAACATCCTGCGGTCCCCACCCCAGAACGAGAAAGATCGCCCCCCCGCCCAGGCCCCTGGATGAGGAACACAAATGGAGCATCGCGTGTGGTACCGACGCAGACCCGTTCTGGTGGTTTGTGCGCTCGTCCTCGCCGTCGTCGCCACGGTCACGATCGTGCGCCTCGGCGATCAACAGTACAACCATGCGCAGACGCCGCGGGTAGGGTCGTCGGCCGCCACCTCCGCACCGCCGGCGCGGGCTCCGCAGACGCCGCCCGCCAAGGTGTGCGGCAACGTCGCGGTGCTCGCCGGTCCGGCCTCCGCGCCGGCCGGCGCGGTCACGGTGAGCACCACGCAGCAGCTCGACGACCTGACCAGGACGAACCCCAGCGGTACGACGTTCTGGTTGGCCCCTGGCGTCCACGTTCTGGGCGCCGGGGAGTTCAGCCAGGTGAATCCGAAGGACGGCAACACCTATATCGGCGCGCCCGGGGCGATCCTGGACGGTGCCCGGGAGAACCGCTACGCGTTCACGGGCTACGGAATCAACGTCACGGTGAAGAACCTCACCATCCAGAACTTCGGCGGCCGCGGCACCCACAGCGACGAGGGGGTGGTGAACCACGACTCGGCGACGGGCTGGGTGGTCGCGCACAACACGATCCAGAACAACACGGGCGCCGGCGTGATGGTCGGTAGCCGGAACGTGCTGCGAGGCAACTGCCTGACGCACAACGGCCAGTACGGCTTCAACTCGTACAACCCGCACAACGTCTCCGACATCACCCTCGACGGTAACGAGATCTCCGAGAACAACACCGACGACTGGGAGGCCGTCCGGCCGGGTTGCGGTTGCACCGGCGGTGGCAAGTTCTGGAAGACCAGCAAGGGCGTCGTCAAGAACAACTGGGTACATGACAACAAGGGCGTCGGTCTTTGGGTGGACACGAACAGCGTCGGGTTCCTGTTCGAGAACAACTACCTGTCCGACAACAGCGCCCAGGGCATCATCTACGAAACCAGCTACAACGCGATGATCCGCGGCAACACGTTTGTCCGTAACGGCTGGGAGGCAGGCCCGAGGGTCCAGGGCTTCCCGACCGGCGCGCTGTACGTGTCCGAGTCCGGTAGTGACAGCCGGGTGCCAGGGCCGTACAACCAGACGTTCGAGATCACCGAGAACCTGTTCATCGACAATTGGTCCGGCGTGATCCTGTGGGAGAACGCGGACCGTTTCTCCGGCTCGCCGGCCAACACCAGTACCCACGCCAACACCTTGGTGAACCCCACCGTCACGGCCGGCAGCTGCACCGAGCTGAACCTTCACAAAGAGCCGTACAAGGACGACTGCCGCTGGAAGACCAAGAACGTCCGGGTGCACGACAACCTGTTCTCGCTCGATCCGGACAAGATGGCCGGAAACTGCAGGGCCCAAACCGGCTGCGGCTACAACGCCCTGTTCTCGAACTGGGGAACGTACCCGGCCTGGAAGAACTCGCCGTATCACAAGGATGCGATCCAGAACTGGATCACGTTCAAGCAGGGCAACCGGTTCTACAGCAACACCTACGCGGGCCCGTGGCGCTTCGTGGTCCACGGCCAGGGAAACTCGGTGAGCTGGGCGACCTGGCAGGGCGCTCCGTACGGCCAGGACAAGGACAGCGTGGTCAAGATCATCACACCGGGAGGTCGCTGATGTTGCGCGGACCTGGTGAGCCTGGCGCCGACTGCGACGGCCGGGTAGAGAAGGTCGCGGCCGTGGGCCGCGCGGCCTACCTCGACCACGACTGGGACGTCGCAGTGCTCGACCTGGTGTTCGACAGCCTGGTCGACACCGTGGACGGGGCGCAGCTTCCGGTACGCCGGCTCCGGTTCGCCGGGTACGGCTGCACCGTCGAGGTCACGACCAGCGGTGACAGACTGCTCACCGTCGACCTCAAGGTCAGCCCGGACGGCCCGGTCGTGGTGGAGTCACACATGCCCGGCGTGCGCGGCCCGTTCGCGATCCTGTGGTCGCAGGGCCGGACGATGACCTGGATGCGGCCGCATCTGACCACCTTCGTCGTGCGCTGGCCTTCGGCGGGGCACCTGCCAGTCCGTACCGCCTGGGTTCCTCTCTAGGTCCCCCATGCGCGGCAGATGTGCGTCAACGCGGCGGCGCAGGCCGCTGGAGGCTGTCGAACCTCCAGAGGCCTCGCTTTGGGGCAGGGGCCGAGATCGTCCGTCGTCGGGTGCTGCTACAGCTAGCTGTGATGTCCAGGGAGGTTGGTCAGTCGGGTGATGGGTGGTTGGCCTGCGATGGCACTGTGGGGTCGGTGATCAGGCCTGGACCACTTGCGCGCCGTCTTCGGTGCGACCATGAACATTTTCGCGGCCGCCGGAGCACTCCAGCCCTGCTCGACGATCAGCCGCGCCAACCGCAGAGACGTGCGCGCGGGGTCAACTGGGCATCAGCGTGGGACACGAAGGCCTCCTGGTTCGTGAAGCGGTGACTCGACAGCTGCACTTCACAACCGGAGGCCTTCATCAGTCCTCAACGACTCGCCGACTCACCAAACCCCAGGACAACCTCCCTGGACATCACAGCTAGCCGTCGAGGAGCACCCGGAGCTTGTCCAGGCACCGGCCGCGCATCGGCCCGATGCTGCCGACCGGCAGCCCAAGCGTCTCCGAGATCACGGCGTACGGCATCGGCGGGTCGGCCATCAGCATGCCGAGCAGTTGCTGCCACCGGTCCGGCAGGCTCTCGAGCGCCCGCCGTACGTCGTCCGCACGCTCACCGGCGAGCAGGACGGCGTCCGGCTCGGGCTGGTTGCCGGCTACCGCCTCGAACGCCGTTGCCTCGTAGGTCAGCAGCACGCGCTTGCGGAACGCCAGTACCCGCAGGCATTCCCGGCGCGTGGTGACGACCAGCCAGGCGCCGACCCGCTCGGGATCGACGCGGTTGATGTGTTCGAGCAACCGCAGCCAGACCACCTGAGAGACGTCAGCCGCGTCGCTGTCGCTCAGGCGGAAGCTGCGGGTCACCGCCCAGACGAGTCGCGCATAGTGGTCGACCAACCGGCTCCACGCCCCCTGGTCCCCGACCGCGGCCTGGACCACCAGCGTCGCGGCGTCGGATCTGGCAACGGCCGACCTTTCCATTACTACAGTCACGGATTCCCCCCTCGGGAATACACATCCCCACAAACGCACCACCGCCTAGTACGCGCCGTCGCTCCCCAGCACGGCACGAGCGGTCTTCCACAAAATGAGCAGGTCCAGCGCGATCGACCAGTTGTCGGCGTACCGCAGGTCGAGCCGCATCGACTCCTCCCACGTCAGATCGCTACGCCCGCTGACCTGCCAGAGGCCGGT
This sequence comes from Kribbella sp. NPDC023972, assembly GCF_040639075.1. Classification (NCBI taxonomy): domain Bacteria; kingdom Bacillati; phylum Actinomycetota; class Actinomycetes; order Propionibacteriales; family Kribbellaceae; genus Kribbella; species Kribbella sp. NPDC023972. Next base: position 618,442 of record NZ_JBEZZH010000001.1, read on the forward strand.
CAGCCCGGGCTTCACGAGCATCCGCCGCGTGTCGTCGATGGCGTATCGCTCCACCTCCGCCGGCAGTGGTGGCCGTGGCCCCACCAGCGACATGTCGCCCCGGAGCACGTTCACCAGTTGTGGCAACTCGTCGATCGAGAAACGCCGCAGATACTTGCCGACCCGGGTCACCCGGGGATCGTCACGGAGCTTGAACAGCACCCCGTTGCCTTCGTTCAGCGCGTGCAGCTCACCCTGGCGCGCCTCTGCGTCGGCGACCATCGTGCGGAACTTCAGCATCTGGAAGGGTTGTCCGCCGCGACCCACCCGGGTCTGCCGGAACAACACCGGTCCCCGGCTGCTGATTTTCACCAGCAGCGCGGTGACGAGCAGGATCGGCGCGACGCCGAGCAGCATCAGGCAGCCGACCACTCGGTCGAAGATGCTCTTCAGCAGGTGCGGCCCGCCGCTCACCGACGGCCGCTCCAAATGCAGCAGCGACAGGCCGGCGACCGGGCGGATCGAGATCCGCGGGCCGGCGACCTCGACGATGCCAGGCGAGACGATCAGGTCGATACCGCGCTGCTCGAGCGCCCAGGACAGCTTGCGCAGCAAGTGTCCGGCCAGCTCCGGGTCGGCGGCCACCGCGACCACGTCGACCTCGAACTGGTCGACCGCGGCCAGGATGTCCATCTCGGTCCGGCCGAGCCGCTCGGGCTCGGGCTCCTCGAACGCGTCACCGCGTGGCAAGCACCTGGCGACCACGACGTACCCGTCGGCCGGCCGCTCCTCCAGGTGCCGCCGCAGCGTGGTCACCTGGTCGTTGCGCCCGACAACGAGCACCCGGCGCATGCACTGGCCGGCGAACCGCCGCCGGGAGATGCTGCGATGCAGCAACCAGCGGGCCACCATCGCCGCCAGGCAGGTCATCGGCACGGCCAGAACGACGAAACCACGGGCGACCTCGAGCTTGATCGCGTACGACGTGACCGCGACCAGCGCGGTCAGTGCCACCGCGGCCCTGATGATCGAGCGGAACTCCTCCGGCCCGGTGCCGAAGTACCGGGCCTCATAACCGCGTTCCAGCGCCACACAGGCCAGCCAGGCGATCGGCAGGACGGCGCCGAGCAGGAAGTAGCCGATGTTGATCTGGGCACCGAACCGGGCGACGAGCGCCAGCGATCCACCGATCAGCGCGGCGGCGAGGTCCCCGCCGAGCGCCGCCCAGCGGTACTTCGCCACCCAGCGCGGCTCGGTCAGCCGGACCGCCCGCGGCAGGATCGCCGGGATCTCGTCCGGAACAACCCAGATCGGCCGGCGTCGATCCCCCGACGGCGCCGAACCTACGTCGGCCGGTTCGGCCAACTCCTCGGACACGACGAATTCGGTCACGCACAGTCACCCCCCACAGGTGAATCCGAAACCCGTGACCCAACTACTCCCCGTCACGAACTTCGATGAACGCCGCCCCCACAACGGCGTGATCTCGACAGTACTACGTCATTGCGGTCTCGGACATAGCAACCGCGAGTGTTTACCCGGGCGCACCCCCCAGGGCAGACAAAGACCCCCGGCGCCCGTCTTTTGGAGTCCGAGGGTCTCGCTTCGGCTACTGTCTGTGACCGGCCGCCGGGTCGGGGCGCCGATCGGGGTGTCGCCGGTCAGCCGGCGATCAGGCCGTCGCCGCTGATCAGTTCACGCATCTCGGCCAGCGAGCTGTCGCTCGGCGGCAGGATCGCGTCCGAGTCGTGCAGTTCGTCGTCCGGCACCTTCTCACCCGAGCGAACGAAGTCCAGCAGTGCGGCGAACGCGGTCTTGAAGGCGTCCTCGTCGCCGGCCGACACGGCCTTCTCCAGCTCGCCGTCAACCTTGTTGAGCTCGTCCAGCTTCTCGTCGGCCAACCGCCACTGGCCCTCACTCATGATGCGAACGATCATCGAGCGTCTCCGTCCTGAGGTCGCACCGGCTCCGCGGCCGGCTGCTGCGTGGGCTGCTGTACCTGGGCGGTTCCCTGCGTGTTGTCGCCGGCCAACTCCTTGGGGGCGCTGCCGCCGGACAGCTGGGACTTCATCGCCGCCAGCTCGCTCTCCACGTCCGAGTTGGACGACATCCGCTCCAGCTCCAGCGTGATGTTGTCCTTGCTGGTGCCGCTGGCGTCGTCGAGGGCGCCGGAGGCAAGCAGCTCGTCGATGGCACCGGCCCGGGCCTGCATCTGCTGGGTCTTGTCCTCGGCCCGCTGGACCGCCAGGCCGACATCGCTCATCTCCTCGGAGATGCCGGAGAAAGCCTCGTTGATCCGGGTCTGCGCCTCGGCCGCCGTGTAGGTGGCCTTGATGGTCTCCTTGCGGGTCCGGAACGACTCGACCTTGGCCTGCAGTCGCTGGGAGGCGAGCGTCAGCTTCTCCTCCTCGCCCTGCAGCTGGGCGTGCTGGGTCTGCAGGTCCTCGATCTGGCCCTGCAGGCCCGACTTGCGGGTCAGGGCCTCGCGGGCCAGGTCCTCACGGCCCATCGAGAGCGCCTTCTGGGCCTGTTCCTGCAGCTTCTGCGACTGGGACTGCAGCTGGGAGGCCTGCAACTCCACCCGCTTCCTGCTGGTGGCCACGTCGGCCACGCCCCGCCGCACCTTCTGCAACAGCTCCAGCTGCTTCTGATACGAGTAGTCAAGGGTTTCGCGAGGATCTTCGGCCTTGTCCAGGGCGGTGTTCGCCTTGGCCTTGAAGATCGTCGACATCCGCTTGAAGATGCTCATCGATATCCGTACCCCTTCTGTGCCGGCGAGTCGACCCGGCGTGCGTCAACCACCCTATGTCCACACGGGTCACCACACCATCAGGACCGGCCCCGATAAAGTAGTGGTCAGGTCCGGGGACCACCCCGAGTCGCGACCAGCCCTGCCGAATGAGGTTCAGACCCCGTGTTCCGTCGTACCAAGTCTGAGACAGCTACCACCGTACCCGCCGAACCCCAGGGCAAGCCGGGCGGTAAGGGACGCCCCACGCCGACCCGCAAGGAGGCCGAGGCCGCCCGGAAGGCCGCGCTGAAGAAACCGCGCAACCGCAAGGAGGCGGCGGCGTACCGGCGGGAGAAGGTCCGGGCCGAGCGGGTCAAGATGCAGGAGGCGATGCGCACCGGCGACGACCGGTACCTGCCCGCCGCCGACAAGGGGCCGGTCCGGCGGTTCGCCCGCGACTACGTGGACGCCCGGTACTCGGTGATGGAGTTCGCGCTGCCGGTCCTGCTGGTGGTGTCGCTGCTCGGCGTGGTCTTCTCGCCGGCCTTCCCATGGCTGGCCGGCATGGTCAACCTGCTCTTCCTGGTGATGATCCTGCTGATCGCCGCGGACTGGTTCCTGCTCACCGCCGGCCTGAAGAAGGCGGTCGGGGCGAAGTTCCCGAACGAGTCCACCAAGGGCATCGGGTTCTACGCCGTCCGCCGGACCATGCAGATGCGCCGCTGGCGGCTGCCCAAGCCGATGGTGAAGCGCGGCGAGAAGCCGAGCTGAGACCGTGGGCGCGTCGACTGGGCCGGGGCCAGTAGGGTCGGGGGTATGGACTTCCGCTATCTCGGCAACAGTGGTTTGAAGGTCAGCGAGATCTCGTACGGGAACTGGCTGACGCACGGTTCCCAGGTGGAGAACGATCAGGCCAAGGCGTGTGTGCGGGCGGCACTGGACGCCGGCATCACCACGTTCGACACGGCCGACGTCTACGCCAACACCAAGGCCGAGGTGGTCCTCGGCGAGGCACTGGAGGGCGAGCGGCGCGAGTCGCTGGAGATCCTCACCAAGGTGTACTGGCCGACCGGCCCCGGCGGACCGAACGACGTCGGCCTGTCCCGCAAGCACATCCACGAGTCGATCAACGGGTCGCTGAAGCGACTGAAGACCGACTACGTCGACGTGTACCAGGCGCACCGGTTCGACACCGAGACGCCGCTGGAGGAGACGATGGAGGCCTTTGCCGACGTCGTCCGGGCCGGCAAGGCGCTCTACATCGGCGTGTCGGAGTGGACCGCTGAGCAGTTGCAGGAGGGTCACCGGCTGGCCCGTGAACTGCGCATCCCGTTCGTGTCCAACCAGCCGCAGTACAGCATGCTCTGGCGGGTGATCGAGGCCGAGGTGGTGCCGGCGTCGGAGGAGCTCGGTATCGGCCAGGTGGTGTTCTCGCCGATCGCGCAGGGTGTGCTGACGGGTAAGTACCTGCCCGGTCAGCAGCCACCCGAGGGCTCCCGCGCCACCGACGAGAACGGGTCGAACTTCGTCAAGCGGTTCCTCACCGACGACGTGCTGACCCGGGTGCAGGAGCTGAAGCCGCTCGCCGACGAGGCCGGCCTCTCGCTGGCCCAGCTCGCCGTCGCCTGGGTGCTGCAGAACCCGAACGTCTCCTCGGCCATCATCGGCGCCTCCCGGCCCGAGCAGGTGGTGGAGAACGTGAAGGCCGCCGGCGTGAGGCTGGAGGAGAGCCTGCTGAAGCGGATCGACGAGACGCTGGGCAGCATCGTCGAGCGCGACCCGGCCAAGACCACGCAGAACGCGCCGCAGACCCGGCCGGGCTCATGAGCTGGAGCTGGCGGTTCGAGACCGCATCCGGCGCCATCGTCGACCCGGGCGAGGTCGGCGGGGCCGAGTTCTCCGCCCAGGGTGACGCGGAGAGCTGGCTGGGCGAGACCTGGCGCGACCTCGCCGAGCGTGGTGTCGGCCAGGTCTTCCTGCTCGAGGACGGCCGCGAGGTCTACGGCCCGATGAGCCTCGCCGCCCAGGAGTAAAAGGGCGTCCCCGGAACCCGTACGACGTCCTGCGCGGCGTCGTACGGGTTAGTGCCCCGCTGGCGGCGGTGCTTGAACGATGGCGGCGTCCAGGTGCGTGCATCGCTGCGTGCCTGGGCGTCGCCAGCGTCAAGCATTGCCGCCAGCGGGGGACTTCCTTGTTAAGCTGCGGCTGAACCCACTCCTGTGTCACAGGGAAGCCGGTCCAAGTCCGGCGCTGACCCGCAACCGTAGGCCACCTCTGGTGGCGAGCCGGAACACTGTGACACAGGCAGACAGGCTCAACTACCCGCCGTGGTCCGCGGGTGGAGCCCCTCCCTGCCTGTGCAGGCGGGACTTCCTCCACCGGGCTCCGGCCCGATCGAGGACACGACATGACTGCACAACGGACCGTACGACTGGTCCTCAGCCTGCTGGCGGGTCTCCTGCTGGCGGGGACCGTCGCCAGCACCGCCCAGGCCGAGGACGGTTACCGCTTCTGGGGTTACTACCAGTGGAGCGGAGGCCAGTGGGTCTTCGCGCAGAAGGGTGCCGACGTCGTCGTACCGGCCGACGGGGCCGTGGAGGGTTGGCGGTACGCCGTCGGGGGCGCCAAGCCCCGAGTGCCCCGGGCAGCGGGCGACTTCGAGGCGATCTGCGGCAAGACTCCGGCCGAGTCAGGCAAGAAGCGGGTGGCTCTGGTGGTCGACCCGGGTACGCCGGAAGACGCACCCAGCGGTGAGACGCCGGGTCCGGCCACCGGGACGTGTGTGGTCACGGACGTGCCGGCGACCGGGGCGAAGATCCTGGCCGCGGCCGGACCGGTCCGGATCGAGAAGGGGCTGACCTGCGGTATCGCGGGCTACCCGTCCAAGGGCTGCGGCGACCAGGTGAAGAACATCCAGGTCCCGGCGACCGACGAGTCCGTGACTCCGGAGATCAAGCCGGCCGTGGGCTCCACTGCTGCCCCGGCGCCCGCGGCTTCGGAGTCGGATGACGACAGTGCCCCGTGGACCGGCATCATCGTCGCCGCGGTGGCGGTCGTCGTACTGGGCGGTGGCGGTTTGCTGCTCAGCCGCCGCCGCTCGAGTCAGCAGAGCTAGGTGCGTACTGTCCATCACCTCACCCTCCCCCGGGCTCTCCACCCGGGGGCCTGGTGGTTGTGGGCGTTGGGCATGGCTGTGGCCGCCAGCAGGACGCGCAACCCGGTACTGCTGGTGCTGATCCTCGTGGTGACCGGCTTCGTGGTGTCGGCCCGGCGCAGCGACGCTCCCTGGGCCCACAGCTACGCCGCGTTCCTCAAGCTCGGCCTGATGGTCATCGGCATCCGGGTGGTGCTGCAGGCGTTGCTGTCGACGCGTTCGCAGGGCAACACGTTGCTGTTCACCCTGCCCCAGATTCCCTTGCCGGATTGGGCAAACGGCGTCAAGCTCGGCGGCGAGGTCACCGCTGACGCACTGGTCACCGCGCTGTACGACGGCGGCCAACTGGCCGTGATGCTGTGCTGCATCGGCGCGGCCAACGCACTGGCGAGTCCACGGCGACTGCTCAAGTCGTTGCCTGGGGCCCTGTACGAGATGGGTGTGGCCTGCGTGGTCGCACTGACCTTCGCACCGCAGCTGGTGACCGACGCCCGCCGTATCCGCGCCGCCCGCCGGTTGCGCGGCCGCACCCGCGGTTCCTTCCGTACGACGGCCATGCCCGTACTGGAGGGCGCCTTGGACCGCTCGGTGGAGCTCGCCGCCGCGATGGACTCCCGCGGCTACGGCCGTACGGCGCAGGTCCCACGACGTCAGCGCCGGATCACCGGGGTGTGCGTGCTGTTGGGGCTACTCGGCATCCTGCTCGGCGTCTACGCCTTGCTGACCGACTCCATGGCGTTCCCCTTCGCCGCTGGAGCGTTGGTGGTGGGACTGCTGCTGGCTGTGAGCGCGATGGCGATCGGCCGCCAGCGGGTCACGAGGACGCGGTACCGGCCGGACCCGTGGGCACTGCCGGAGTGGCTGGTCGTCGGTGCAGGTGCTCTGGCTGCTGCCGCGATGATCACCGCCGCAGTCCTTGGTGTTGACGGTCTGGTGTTGGCGGGTCCGCTGGTGGTGCCACCCGTTCCACTGCTGCCGGTGGTCGGCGTACTGATCGGGCTTGCTCCTGCGGTGGCTGCACCGCCGTTGCAGGCTCGTCGACGTGAGCTGGTGGTCGCGTGATCGAGTTCGACCGAGTGACGATGACCTATGACAGTGCTGACGCGCCTGCTCTGCAGGACGTGAGCTTCACGGTGCCCGAAGGTGAGCTGGCGCTTGTGATTGGGCGGACCGGCTCTGGGAAGTCCACGCTGCTGCGGGCGATCAACGGTCTGGTGCCGCACTTCACCGGAGGCACGCTGGCCGGCCGCGTGCTCGTCAACGGGCGGGACACGCGGGAGTACCGCCCGCGTGATCTGGCCGATGTGGTCGGCATGGTCGGTCAGGATCCGATGGCCGGGTTCGTCACCGACACAGTCGAGGACGAGCTCGCGTACACCATGGAGTCGCTCGGGGTGCCACCCGACGTGATGCGACGCCGTGTCGAGGAGACGCTGGACCTGCTCGGGCTCGCCGACGTACGGGACCGGGCCTTGACGTCGCTGTCCGGCGGCCAACGACAGCGGACCGCTATCGGCGCGGCACTCACCTCTCATCCTGCTGTGCTCGTGCTGGACGAGCCGACATCGGCACTGGACCCGCAAGCCGCTGAAGAGGTGCTGGCCACGTTGCAACGGCTGGTGCACGATCTGGGCGTCACCGTGGTGATGGCTGAGCATCGCCTCGAGCGGGTGATCCAGTACGCCGACCGGGTGATCGAAGTACCGGGTGGTTCGGCTGCTGTTTCTACTGGACTGCCGGCCGAGCGGATGGTGACTGCACCCGTCGCACCGCCTGTGGTGGAGCTGGGACGTCTTGCGGGGTGGTCCCCTCTGCCGCTGTCAGTGCGGGATGCACGGCGGGCTGCGGTCTCATTGCGGAGCCGGCTGGGTGAGGTTGCGCCGCTCCGACCCGTTGCCGTCACTGGTGATGAGCTGGCAAGCTGCCGCGATCTCGTGGTCGGCTACGGGAGCGTGACCGCGCTCCGTGGGGTGTCGCTGAGCATCAGAGCCGGTGAGGTCGTCGCGCTCATGGGGCGCAACGGTGCGGGCAAGTCCACGCTGCTCAACGCGTTGGTGGGGATCGTGACACCTCGATCGGGTACGGCGTCGGCAGCTGGAGTGGACCCACGTCGTACGCGACCGTCCAAGCTGGTCAAGGCGGTCGGACTGGTGCCGCAGGAGCCGGCGGACCTGCTGTACGCGGCCACGGTGGCTGAGGAGTGTGCTGCGGCTGATGCCGATTTCCAGGTGCCGGCGGGTAGTTGCCTGGCGCTACTGAATCGGCTAGCACCGGACGTGGATCTCGGGATGCATCCGCGTGACCTGTCCGAGGGACAACGGTTGTGCTTGGCGCTGGCCGTCGTACTGTGCAGCGCCCCGCCGCTGTTGCTGCTGGACGAGCCGACGCGCGGGTTGGACTACGGCGCCAAGCGGCGGCTGGTGGAGATCCTGCGGGAGCTGGCGGCCGCGGGTCATGCGGTGGTGCTGTCGACGCATGACGTGGAGATGGTGGCCGAGGTCGCCACGCGGGTGCTGGTGCTGGCTGAGGGCGAACTAGTGAGTGACGGCGAGACGGCGACGGTCATCGCCGGGTCGCCGGCGTTCGCGCCACAGGTGGCGAAGATCCTTGCCCCGTTGCCTTTCCTGACCGTGGGAGAGGTCGCCACCGCCCTGGAACGAGCATCGTGAACCCGCTTCGCCTGAGGTCGCGGTGGAAGCCGCGGAGTACTGCGACCCCCGCCACCAAGTCCTTCAATCTCCTGCGGCTGAAGCCGCGGAGTACCGCCGCGCCCACCCCCACCACCAAATCCCTCAACCTCCTGCGGCTGAAGCCGCGGAGTACCGCGGCGCTCGTGGTCGCCTCTTTGGTGGGGGTGCTGGCCTTCGGGTGGCCGTTGCTGTGGCAGACCGATCAGGCGGGTGAGTCGGCGATCGGGCACACCACCGACGCGCCGTGGCTGTTCGTGTTGCTGCTGCCGTTGCTGGTGGCCGTCGTACTGGCTGAGCTGTCCGAGTCGGGGATCGACGCCAAGGTGATCTCGCTGCTGGGGATGCTGGCGGCTGTCGGGGCCGCGCTGCGTGCACTCGGCCCGGGTACCGCTGGCCTGGAGCCTGGGTTCTTCCTGCTGGTGCTGGCGGGTCGGGCGTTCGGTGCTGGATTCGGCTTCGTGCTGGGGGCTGTGTCGCTGCTGGGTGGCGCGATGATCAGCGGTGGGGTCGGGCCGTGGATGCCGTTCCAGATGTTCGCGTGTGCGTGGGTCGGGTGCCTGGCCGGCCTGCTGCCGCGGGTGAGTGGGCGACTCGAGTTGTTGATGCTGGCGGCGTACTCGCTCGTGGCGGGGGTGCTGTACGGCGTGGTGATGAACCTGTGGTTCTGGCCGTACGCGACGTTCGGCAGTGACTTCTCGTTCGTCCCGGGTGACGCGTTGGCCGATAACCTGCATCGGTACTTCCTGTTCGTGATCGCGACGTCGCTGGGGTGGGACATTCCGCGTGGCGTGCTGTGCGCCGTACTGGTGCTGGCGCTCGGACGGCCGGTGCTGACGGCTTTCCGTCGTACTGCGCGGAAGGCGGCCTTCGACGTACCAGTGGTGTTCGAGTCGAGGAGGGACGATGCCTGAACAGCGGACGTTGATCCTGGGCGGCGCCCGGTCGGGCAAATCGGTCGCCGCCGAGCGACTGCTGGCCGCCGAGCCCGAGGTCCTGTACGTCGCAACCGGCGGAGACGGCTCGTCCGACCCGGAGTGGGCCGACCGCATCGCCAAACACCGCGCCCGCCGACCACCGTCATGGGGCCTCGCCGAAACGATCGACCTGGTCCCACTGCTCGACTCCCCCGGCCCCCCGATGCTGATCGACTGCCTGACTCTCTGGCTGTCCCGAACCATGGACACCCTCGACATCTGGTCCGACCTGAGCCGAGCCGAGCTGGTCGACCAGGAGATCTCCCAACTCGCCGAAGCATGGTCGCGCACCCCCCGCACCGTGGTTGCCGTAAGCAACGACATCGGCTCCGGCGTCGTCCCCGCCGACCCCGGCACCCGCCTCTTCCGCGACCTCATGGGCCGCCTGAACACCACCATCTCCCTCCGCTCCACCACCGCCCTCTGGACCATCGCCGGCCGAACCCTCCCCCTCACATGACCCCCCACACCCCCTCCAACCCCGACCCGGACCCCACCGAACCAGGCCAGAGCGACTCCACCACTCCACCCGAAAGCGACCCCATCGGACCAGGCGGCAGCGGGTCTCCCACCACGGGCCAGAGCGGGTCTCCCGGCACGGGCGCTGGTGGATCCCCCGGCACGAGCGCTGATGGATCCCCCGGACCGCGCGGGAGTGAACTCCGCGGCCCGAACGAGAGCACACCCACCGGACCAGGCGGGAGTGAACCCACCGGACCAGGCGGCAGCGCGCCCACCACACCAGGCGAGAGCGGGTCGACCGGGCCAGGCGAGAGCCTGCCCGCCGGGTCGTCCGGGAGCGGGACTTCCGGAGTGCTCGGGAGTGAGCCTCCCGGACCAGACGGCAGCGGACCGTCCGGTGCGCGCGGAGGCGAGACCACTCCACCAAACGACAGCGGGCCCACCGGACCAGGCGGTTACGAACCCGCCCCACCAAGCGGCAGCGGGTCTCCGGGAGTGGGCGGGAGTGGGGCTTCCCGGGCGGAGAGCGAGAGGGCTGGGCCTTCGCGTGGTGGCGGGTGGGGGGACGGGTTGTGGCTGGCGATGGGGACGTTGAGTGTGTTGCCGGCCGTGATGCCATCGCGGGTTGATCGGATGGTCGGTGGGCGGGCGATGGTTCTCGCGCCGTTCGTCGGGGTGTTGCTCGGTGGGATCTCGGGTGGGGTTGTTGCGGTTGCGCAGTTCTTGCGGCCGGATGCGGACCTGCTCGCGGCGGTGCTCGGCGTTCTGGTGTTGGTCGTGCTTTCGGGCGCGCTGCATCTGGACGGGCTGGCTGACTTCGCGGATGCGCTCGGGAGTCGGCGCGATCGCGCGACCATGCTCCGGATCATGAAGCAGAGCGACATCGGGCCGTTCGGCGTCGTCGCGATCACCGCGGTCCTGCTGCTCGACGTCGCGGCTCTCACGGCTTGTGTTCAAGCTGGCTTCGGCTGGCAAGCAGTCCTGATCGCGACCACTGCCAGCCGCCTGACACTCCCCTGGACCTGCCGCACCACGATCCCGCCGGCCAGGCCCGACGGCCTCGGCGCGACCGTCGCCGCCACCGTTCGCCCACTCACAGCCGTCGTCACGACGCTCGCCGTACTGGCCGCAGCTCTCATGCTCGCCTGGCTCAGCACCCCGATCATCCCGCCCGGCGGCGCCCCACTCACCTTCGACCAGGTCAGCTCGATCGACGGAGAACTCCTCGCCGGCACCGCAACCGCCGTACTCCTAGCCCTCGTAGTCAGCCTCCTCACCACCCGCCGAGCCCGCACCGCCCTCGGCGGCACCACCGGCGACGTCCTAGGCGCCGCCATCGAACTAACCCTCCCCACCACACTCCTCGCCCTAGCCCTCACCACCTGACCCTGCCCCGGCCCGCGCTCGTCCACGAGGACCGCCGCCCAGAGGCCGCCGACGGACGGCGAGACCGCCGGGCCCCTGCTCGTCGAGTAGTCGACTTCGGCGCCGAACAGCGCTCGCCGCGAACCACAATCCACAACTCGGCGGGACCGCTCACGAGACCACCAGCCAGAGACGGTCGCCGGACCGCGAGTCCGCCGGCGCATGCTCGTCGAGTCGTCGAATCGTCGAATCCGGCGACGGACGGCGCTTGTCGCGAACCAGAATCCACAACTCGGCGGGACCGCCCACGAGACCACGAACCAGAGGCGGTCGCCGGACCGCGAGCCCGCCGGACCATGGTCGCCGAGTCGTCGAGTCGTCGATTTCGGCGAGGGACGGCGCTTGTCGCGAACCAGAATCCACGACTCGGCGGGACCGCCCACGAGACCACGACCAGAGGCGGACCGCGAGCCCGGCAGGCCAGCGCTCGTCGAGTCGGCGACTTCGGCGACGGACAGCGCTCGCCGCGAACCAGAATCGACGGTTCGGCTGGGGCACCCACGAGGACCACCACGCAACGGCGGCGGTCGACCGACCGCGAGGCCGCCGGCCCATGAGTCGTCGAGCGTCGAATCGTCGATTTCGGCGAGGGACAGCGTTTGCCACGGACCAGAATCGACAACTCGGCGGGTCCCACCGACGAGAACCCCCGAACCGGAGGCTCTGGGCGGACGGGTGGGGCTGACCGGCCGATGTTCGTCGAGTCGTGGGTTTGGCGGTGGTAGGCGTTTGCCGGGCGCGCCAGGATCGACGACTCGGTGGAAGGTGGCGATGGAGAACCTCGGCTCGGGATGGCGAGGGGTTTGGCGGGTCGGCGCGGGGTGGGTTGGTGCTGGTGGGGTTGGTGGTGCATTACTGTCACGGTGACGGGTCGAGTGGGCAGCGGGACGGCGAGGTTGGAGATGAACTTGAGGGTTGTTTCGCGGTGTGACGCGGTTGGGGCCGCGCGATCCGTTATGTTTATGTAATGAACGCAACTCGTCCGGCGCCTGGGTCGCAGGCTTCGTTGCGTGAAGCCAACCGTGAGCGCGTTCTGGGGGTCGTCCGGCAGCACGGCCCGCTGACCCAGGTCGAGATCGCCGCGGCCTCCGGCCTGTCCGCCGCGACCGTGTCGAACATGGTCCGCGAGCTCGACCAGGCCGGCATGGTCGGCCTGTCTCGCAGCATTCGCAACGGTCGTCGCGCCGTACTCGTGTCCCTCGCGTCCGGCGGCGGCCTGCTCGCCGGGGTGGCCTTCGGCGAGCGTGACGTCCGGGTCGCGATCGCCGACGAGTCTCGCGAGATCCTGGCCCAGCAGTTGATGCCGTTGCAGGCCGACCACGTCGCCGACGACGGGATGGAGCGCGCCGCCCGCCTACTCGCCGACCTGGCCGAGACGGTCAGCTCCGGCGTCGAGGACATCGCCGCGATCGGCTTCGGGCTGCCCGCGCCGGTCGACTCGGTCAGCGGGGAAGCCGGCTCGGATGCGGTCCTGCCGGGCTGGCGCGGCGTCAACGTCACCGAGGCGATGGCCGGGCACCTCCGGGCGCCGGTCGCGCTCGACAACACCGCGAACCTGGCCGCCCTCGGCGAGCTCCGCAACGGCGCGCTGCGGGGCGTCCGGCACGGCTGCTACCTGAAGTTCTCGTACGGCGTGGGCGCGGGGATCGTGCTCGACGGTGAAGTGTTCCGCGGCTCGGCCGGTACGGCGGGCGAGATCGGGCACGTCACCATCGACGAGAACGGGCCGGTCTGCCGGTGTGGGAACCGGGGCTGCCTGGACACCTTCGTCGGGTCCCGGGCACTGATCAACAGCCTGGCCGCGTCGCACGGACCGCTCCGGCTGAAGGACATCGTCAGCCGGGCCCTGCAGGACGATCTCGGCTGCCGCCGGGTGATCGAGGACGCGGGCCGCCGGGTCGGGGTTGCGGTGGCGGGGCTGGTGAACCTGCTGAACCCCGAGGTGATCGTCGTCGGCGGGCTGATGGCGGAGGCCGGCGAGCTGATCCTGGACCCGCTCCGCGAGGCCCTGGACCGCTGCGCCATCCCCAGCGCCGCCGCCACCGTCGAGCTCCGCCGAGCCCAACTCGGCGACGACGCCGACATCGTCGGCGCCATCCACCTGGCCTCCGTCCTCAGCCACACCCAAGCCACCAAATCCATCGCCTCCCCCGCCTGACCAACCGCCCGCCTCCCAGGCCGGTAGCGGGTTGTCTGACCGCTGGCCTGTTGTAACCCGCCAGCGGTGCAACAGCGTGCCATCGGGACCTGCTACGCCTCCCGGGGCGCGGGTTGTTTGACCGCTGGCGTGTTGTAGGCCGCCAGTGGTGCAGCAACCCGCCGCACGGTCGACGACGACCGGCCGGTCAGCCGCCACCGGCAGGCTGCCGGAAACATGCGACGGCGTGCGCCTGCTGCCGCCCCGGGACCTTTGTCACGCGAATATGTCTATTTCTTGAATTCAAGTCTTGACGTCAAAGGCTGCGGGGGCTTGACTTCCGTCAGGCCTACTCGGGCCATCACGTCAAGGAGCCGCCACATGTTCGTCTCTCCAACTCGTCTCGCCGGGCTCGGTCTGACCGTCTCGGCCCTCGCTCTGTCCCTGGTGGCCTGCGGGTCGGACGAACCCGCCGCCGGAGGCTCCGGCGAGGCCAAGAAGATCGCGCTGCTGCTGCCCGAGTCGAAGACGACCCGTTACGAGGCGCTCGACCGGCCCCTGTTCACCGAGGCGCTCAAGGCGGCCTGCGCCAACTGCGAGTTGATTTACAGCAACGCCGATCAGGACGCGGCCAAGCAGCAACAGCAGGCCGAGGCCGCTCTTACCCAGGGTGCGCACGTCCTCGTCCTCGACCCGGTCGACGGCAAGGCCGCCTCCGCGGTGGTCGCCTCCGCCAAGGGCCAGAACGTCCCGGTCGTGGCGTACGACCGATTCATCGAGAAGGCCGACTACTACGTCTCGTTCGAGAACGAGGCGGTCGGCAAGCTTCAGGCGCAGACCCTGGTGGACGCCCTCAAGGAGGCCGGCAAGACGTCCGGCAACCTGGCCATGATCAACGGCTCGCCGACCGACCCGAACGCGGCCGACTTCAAGAAGGGCGCGCACAGCGTGCTCGACTCCAGCGGCTACAAGATCGCCGCCGAGTTCGACACCCCGGACTGGAGCCCGGACAAGGCACAGGCCTGGATGGAGGGCCAGCTCAGCGCGATCAAGAACGGCCTGGTCGGTGTGTACGCGGCCAACGACGGTACGGCGGGTGGCGCGATCGCTGCGCTCAAGGGTGGTGGCGTCACGCCGCTGCCGCCGGTGACCGGTCAGGACTCCGAGCTGGCCGCGATCCAGCGGATCGTTGCCGGTGACCAGGCGATGACCATCTACAAGGCGGTCAAGCCGCAGGCCGAGGCGGCCGCCAAGGGCGCGGTGGCGTTGGCCAACGCCAACAAGCCCGAGTCGACCACGGACAAGAACGGCGTACCGTCGACGATCCTCGACCCGGTCGCGGTGACCAAGGACAACATCAAGGACACCGTGGTGAAGGACAACATCTACAAGGTGACCGACATCTGTACCGCGTCCTTCGCCGCCGCCTGCACCGCGGCCGGCCTCAGCTGACCCACCCGGGCGTTGCCCCGCTGTGAGGAGCGGTCAGCTCGGCCACCTTCCGCAACCCCGGTGTGCTCGCGATCTCGGTGGCGCAG
>NZ_JBEZZH010000001.1:633541-740257 GCF_040639075.1 Kribbella sp. NPDC023972
CCCGACTGACGGATGCCGGTTCGCGACGCCGCCGGTCACGTCAGAGCCGCTCGCCGGGCGGCGGGATCGACCAGGACGGCCACGTTGTCGAGCCGGGTCAGCTCCGGTACGACGCCCGCACCGAAGCCCGTCCGCCATACCGGACACCCCGGGTCCCGGAGCCGATCGGCGGCCCAGGTTCCGGAACCACGGAAGGGTGTCCCGGGCGCCGGCTCGCCGGGATCATGGCCTGAACACAAAGCCCAGGAGGCTGATCGAGTGACTGTCACACCATCAGTTGGCCCCACCCCCGCCCCCGCCCCGGTCGGCACCGCCACGGTGCTGTCCCTGCGGGGCATCTCCAAGCGCTTCGGCGCGGTCCAGGCCCTGAAGAACATCGAGCTGGACGTTCGCGCCGGTGAGGTGATGGCCCTGGTCGGCGACAACGGCGCCGGCAAGTCGACGCTGGTGAAGACGATCGCCGGCGTCTACACCGCGGACGACGGCTCGATGGTGTTCGACGGCCGGGAGGTACGGGTCGGCAGTCCGGCCGAGGCGCAGCAGCTCGGGATCGCCACGGTCTTCCAGGACCTGGCCCTGTGCGACAACCTCGACGTGGTCGCGAACCTGTACCTCGGCCGCGAGCTGCGCAGGGGCCGGGTGCTCGACGAGGTCGAGATGGAACGCTCGTCCTGGGAGCTGCTCCGCCAGCTGTCGGCGAAGATCCCGTCGGTCCGGATCCCGGTGGCCAGCCTGTCCGGCGGGCAGCGGCAGACCGTCGCGATCGCCCGTTCACTGCTCGGCCAGCCCAAAGTGGTGATGCTGGACGAGCCGACCGCGGCCCTCGGCGTGGCTCAGACCGCCGAGGTCCTCAACCTGGTCGAGCGGCTGCGCGAGCGGGGTCTCGCGGTGATCCTGATCAGCCACAACATGGCCGACGTGATGGCGGTGGCCGACCGGGTCGCCGTACTGCGTCTGGGCCGCAACAACGGCGTCTTCGTGGTCAGCGAGACCAAGACGCAGGACATCATCGCCGCCATCACCGGCGCGACGGACAACGCGGTCTCCGAGCGCGCAGCGCGCCGGACCCGTGAGGAGGGGACCGCATCATGACGCTGCACGGATCAGAGGTCCGGCCGCAGGACACCCCACGCCCGGCCACCGGGAACGGGAACGGCACGAACGCCGAGCTGCCGGCCGACCTGCAGGACGAGCGGCTGATCGCCAGCCACGGCGTCAGCGGCGCCGTTTCGGCCTTCACCGCCCGGCTCCGCTCCGGCGACCTCGGCTCGGTACCGGTGGTGGTCGGCCTGATCATCATCTGGGCGGTCTTCCAGATCGCGAACGGCTCGTTCCTGTCCAGCCGCAACCTGGTCAACCTGACCCTGCAGACCACCTCGGTCGGGGTGATTGCCATCGGCATCGTCCTGGTCCTGCTGCTGGGTGAGATCGACCTGTCGGTCGGTTCGGTCAGTGGCCTGTCGGCCGCCGTACTCGGGGTCACGTTCGTCAATCAGGGCTGGCCGCTCGCGTTGTCGCTGCTGGCCGGCGTCGTGCTCGGCCTGGTGATCGGCTTGTTCTACGGCGCGCTCTACACGCGGTTCGGCGTACCGAGTTTCGTCATCACGCTGGCCGGTCTGCTCGGCTTCCTCGGTCTTCAGCTGCTGGTGCTCGGCAAGGAGGGTTCGCTGAACCTGCCCTTCGACTCCGCGCTCGTCGGTTTCGCCACCCGCAGCTTCCTCTCCCCCGCGCTGGCCTACGGGCTGGTCGCGGTGGTCGTCGCGGTGTACGTGCTGACCCGGCTGCGCGGCAGAGGCGCCCGCATCGCGGCCGGGTTGTCGGCGGCACCCAACTCGATCATCGCGGTCAAGGCCGGTGCACTCGCCGTCGTCCTGCTCATCCCGGTGATCATCCTGAACGGCGACCGCGGGGTGTCGTCGATGTTCCTGCTGTTCCTCGGGCTGGTGGTGGCCACCGATCTCGCCATCCGGCGTACGCGCTGGGGGCGGTCCGTCGTCGCGGTCGGTGGCAACGTGGAGGCCGCCCGGCGGGCCGGTATCAACGTCCGGATGATCTACCTGTCCGTGTTCGCGGCCTGCTCCACCTTCGCCGCCGTCGGCGGTCTGCTCGCCGCCGCCCGGCTGGTCGCGGTGAACCAGAGCAGCGGCGGCGCCGACACCAATCTGAACGCGATCGCCGCGGCCGTGATCGGCGGTACCAGCCTGTTCGGCGGCCGTGGTTCGGCGTACTCCGCTCTCCTCGGTGCCCTGGTGATCATGTCGATCTCCAACGGCCTCGCCCTGCTCAGTCTCGACTCCAGCGTCCGCTACATGGTGACCGCCGGCGTCCTGCTGATCGCCGTCACCATCGACTCCCTCAGCCGCCGCAGCCGCCAGGCCCACGGGCGGGCCTAGAGCCGGCGGGCCCTCCCCTGACCCTGACCAGGTGGGGGCCCGCCGTTCCAATCCGCAGCCCAATCGGGTGGCAGGATGTGCGACATGATGTCCAGAAGGCCCATCAGGGTGGCGAAAACCGGTGAGCGACACACGGTCACTCCGCTGGAGTTGTTCTTCGATCTGGTGTTCGTGTTCGCGCTGACGCAGATCACCGCACTGATGGCACACGATCTGAGCTGGCACGGCGTACTGCGCGGTCTGTTGCTGACCGGCTTGCTGTGGTGGAGCTGGATCGGCTTCTCCTGGTTGTGCAACCTGGTCAAGGCCGACGAGGGCGCTGTCCGTGGCGTGATGCTGGCCGCGATGGCCGCGATGTTCCTGATCGCCCTGGCCATCCCGGAGGCGTTCGGCGACCTTCCGGGTGGTCTGCCCGGGCCGGTGGTGATCGCCGGTGCCTACTTCGCTTTCCGCACGCTGCACCTGGTGCTCTTCTGGCTGATCGCCGAGGGAGACCAGCAGTTGCGCCGTACTCTGATCCGCTTCGCCGGGTCGATGCTCGGCGCCAGCGCGCTGCTGGTGGTCGCTTCGCAGTACGACGGCCGCACTCAGACGGTGCTGTGGGCGGCCGCGCTGGCGGTGGACTACGGCGGCACGTACCTGATCGACGCGCACGGCTGGCGGTTTCACTCCGCCTCGCACTTCGCCGAACGGCACGGACTGATCGTCATCATCGCGCTCGGCGAGTCGATCGTGGCCATCGGCGTCGGTGTCACCGATCTGCCGATCTCCTGGCCGATCCTGATCGCGTCCGTGCTCGGCCTGGCTGTGTCGTCCGCCATGTGGTGGATCTATTTCGACGCGACCGTGCACTATGGCGAGCACGCGCTGGCTTCCGAACCGGAGGAGACCCGGACGGCACTCGCCCGGGACGCGTACACCTTCTGGCATTTCCCGATGATGGCGGGGATCATCCTGCTCGCCCTCGGCCTGAAGAAGGTGCTCGAGTACGTCGGTGACACCGAGCATCACCACCTCGACGACCCACTGAAGGGCATTGGCCTGTATGCGCTGTTCGGCGGGGTCGTGATTTACCTGCTCGGCCACGTCGGCTTCAAGTGGCGGACGATGCACAAGGTCGGGGTTTCCCGGCTGATCACGGCTGGTCTCGCGCTGGTCGCCGTACCGCTGGTGGCGAAGGTGCCGGCGCTCGGGCAACTCGGCGTACTCGCTGCCCTGCTGGCCGGGCTGGTCGCGTTCGAGTCGGTCCGCTTCGCACAGGAACGCGACCAACTCAAACACGGCGAACAGCACGCATGAGCGAGGAGCCCAGTGTGACCTACCCAACACTGCACTAGGCATACCCCGGCCTGGTCCCGCTGCCGTGCCAGCATGGCGGGCTCAGAACGACGGCCGTATCGGGGCCGTATCGCAGCGTGGAAAGGGAAGCAGTGGCTAACGAGAGGGACAACGAAGCGTGGCGGGCCGCGTTTGACGGCGTAGGAGCCTACGCGGCGCAGGAGAAGCGGATCGTCGACCAGGCGGTCGGGACTGACGGCTCGCCGGAGACCATGGAGGCGGCCAAGTCCGCACTCAGCGAGGGCCGGTTCGAGGACGCGGCGGACACCCGGTTCCGTCCCACCCCCGGCAAGGGCGGCGGCAGGACCCTCTGACCCGGACCTGCGCGTAGACATAAAACTGCTCCCCGGTAGCTGGAACTGAGTTCATCAGTCCCGACTACCGGGGAGCAGTTCTTGACGAGGTATGTCAGGCGGTGGCGGCGGTCAGGTCCGCCTTGGGCTCCGCGAAGTGACAGGCGGCGGTGTGGCCCGGGGTGGACTGCGGCTTGGGCTCGAGCGGGGGCTCCTGGGTGGCGCAGATGTCCTCCGCCTTCCAGCAGCGGGTCCGGAAGCGGCAGCCGCTCGGCGGGTCGATCGGCGAAGGTACGTCGCCGACCAGCCGGATCCGCTCCTTCGGCGGAACGCCCCGGATCGTGCCGAGGTCGGGAGCGGCGGACAGCAGCGCCTGCGTGTACGGGTGCTGCGGAGCGCCGTAGATCTGCTCGCGCGGCCCTTGCTCGACGATCTTGCCCAGGTACATCACCGCGACCTGGTCACAGAAGTGCCGGACCACGCCGAGGTCGTGGGCGATGAACACGAACGCGATCCCGAGGTCGCGGCGCAGGTCCTCCAGCAGGTTCATCACCTGGGCCTGGATGGACACGTCCAGCGCGGACACCGGTTCGTCGGCGATGATCACCTCGGGCTCCACGGCGAGCGCCCGGGCGATCCCGATGCGCTGCCGCTGGCCGCCGGAGAACTCGTTCGGGTAGCGGTTGTGGTGCTCGGGGTTGAGGCCGACCCGCTCCAGCAGCTCCTGGACCCGGTCGAGCTCCTTGCCCCGCTTGACCAGGTTGTGCACGCGCAGCGGCGTACTGATGATGTTGCTGACCGTCTGCCGGGGGTTCAGCGAGCTGTACGGGTCCTGGAAGACGATCTGCAGCTGGCGACGGAACGGACGCAGGTCCCGCTCCTTCAGCTGCGCGATGTCGGTGCCCTTGAACCGGATCTGACCGGCGGTCGGGGTCAGCAGCCGGGTGATCATCCGCCCGGTGGTCGACTTGCCGCAGCCGGACTCGCCGACCAGGCCCAGGCTCTCGCCGGCCTTCAGGTCGAAACTCACCCCGTCGACGGCCTGGACGACCTTCTTGGTCCGGCCCAGGCCGGCGGCTTCCTTGATCGGGAAGTGCATCTTCAGGTCGCGGACCTCGAGCAGCGGGGTCCCCGCGGCGGTGTCGACCGTGCGCACGTTGTCGCTCATCTCTCTCCTCAGCCCCCTGTCAGCCCAGTCTCGGCTCGACCTCGGCCTCGTAGATCGAGGCCTTGTCGTGCAGGTGGCAACGGGACGTGTGGGCACCGGCGCCGTCGACCGGCAGCAGCTCGGGCAGATCGGTGGTGCAGCGCTCGCCCTTCACCCGGTCCTTGTACGGGCAGCGCGGGTTGAAGGAACAGCCGGTGGGCAGGTTCAGCAGGCTCGGCGGCAGGCCCTTGATCGGGCGCAGCCGCTCACTCGCCGCCGACACGGTCGGGATCGACTCGAGCAGGCCCCAGGTGTACGGCATCCGCGGCCGGGCCAGCACGTCCTCGGCGGTGCCGTACTCGACGCAGCGGCCGGCGTACATCACCAGCACGTCGTCGGCCATCTCGGCGACCACGCCCAGGTCGTGGGTGATCAGCACGATCGCGGAGCCGAACTCCTTCTGCAGGTTGTTCAGCAGGTCCAGGATCTGCGCCTGCACGGTCACGTCGAGCGCTGTGGTCGGCTCGTCGGCGATGACCAGCTTCGGGTCGTTGACCAGGCCCATCGCGATCATCGCGCGCTGCCGCATGCCGCCGGAGAACTCGTGCGGGTACTGCGAGAAGCGGCGCTGCGGGTTCGGGATGCCGACCAGGTCAAGCATCTCCAGGGCGCGCTTCTTCGCGACGTCCTTGCTGACCTTGTGGTGCACCCGGTACGCCTCCACGATCTGGTTGCCGACCGGGTAGAGCGGGTGCAGGGAGGACTGCGGGTCCTGGAAGACCATCGCGACGGCGTCGCCGCGGACCTTCATCAGGTCGTTCTCGGACAGGCCGACGATCTCGTCGCCGCCGAGCGTGATCGAGCCGGTGATCTGGGTCCGCTTGCGGTCGTGCAGGCCCATCACGGCCATACTCGACACCGACTTGCCGGAGCCGGACTCACCCACGATCGCCAGCGTGCGGCCGAGCGGAACGGAGTAGCTCAGCCCGTTCACCGCGCTGACCAGGCCGTCGGCGGTCGGGAACTTCACGGTCAGGTCCTTGACCACCAGGTACGGCGTCTCGCCACTGGGATTGATCGATCCCTGCCGGCGCTCGCGGGTCGCGATCGACGGACCACGCCTGCTCTCGGCAGTCGTCGCACCGGCGGCTGCTTCCGGCGTGGGCGCACCTGTTCCGGCCATGGTTTCCTGGAGGTCCTTCCCCTCGTTGGCTGGTGTGGTCACGAGAGCCTCACCCGCGGGTCGATCAGGCTGTAGCCGATGTCGACGAGGAAGTTCATCGCGACGAGGATGGCCGAGGCGACCAGGACGGTGCCCATGATCACCGGCAGGTCGTAGTTGTTCAGGCTCTCCAGCACGAGGTTCCCCAGCCCCGGCAGGTCGAAGATCCGTTCGGTGAAGATCGCGCCGGCCAGGCTGCCGGCGATGTCGAGGCCGAAGATCGTGATGACCGGGATCATCCCGGAGCGCAGCGCGTGCTTGTACGTCACCTGGCGGTCCGACAGGCCCTTGGCCCGGGCGGTCCGGATGTAGTCCTCGCTCAGCGCCTCCACCATCGAGCCGCGCGAGTACCGGGCGTACTGCGTGCAGTTGTAGACGCCGAGCACCAGCCAGGGTGTCAGCAGGCCGGCGAACCAGGCCCCCGGATTGTCCGAGAACGGCGTGTAACCACCGCGCGGCAGGATCGGGTACAGGATCGTCAGGTACAGCGAGACCATCAAAGCGACGATGTAGTACGGCACCGAGCTCAGGATCAGCGTGCTGCTCATCAGCGCGCGGTCGCCCAGGGTGCCGCGTCTCTTCGCAGCCATCGAGCCCACGAAGACACCAATGGTGAGAACCATCACCGCATACCCGGCGACCAGCGAGACCGTGACCGGCAGCCGGTCCTTCAGCATGTCGGTGACCGGCCGGTCGTTCTTGAAGGAGTAACCCAGGCAGGGCACGCTGCAATGCTGCTTCACGCCGGCCGTCTCGAAGGTCCGCCCGGCGACGATGCCCGCCGTGTACTCGGCGAACTGCTGCACCTTGGGCCGGTCGAGGTGCAGATTTTCCTTGATCTCGTTGTATCGCTCTGTTGTGCAGTTGCGATCACCACAGATCGCCGCGGCCGGGTCGGTCGGGGCGACGAAGAACAACGTGAAGGTCGCGATCAGCGTGACCAGCACGACGCTGAGCGCGCTCACCAGCCGGCGCGCCACGAAGTAGAGCACGAGGGTTTCTCCTCACCGATCGGGGTGGTGACCGAACCGAGGTCCGGTCACCACCCCACCATCAGATGATCAGACTGCTAGGTACTGCGGCAGTCCGGATCAGGGCTGCTTCAGGTACATCGAGGTGAACTCCGGCAGGCCCTGGGTCGGGTCGTTGACGACGTGACCGAGGTTCTTGCCGATCGGGTAGTAGCTGGCGCTGTAGTACAGCGGGATCAGCGGCAGGTACTTCTCCAGGATCTGCTTGTCGACCTTCATCCACTCCTTGAGCTGCTCATCCGGGCTGAGCGCTCCGACGCGGTCGATCTCGGCGTCCAGGGTCTTGTCCTGCAGCATGCCGATGCTGTTGCTCAGCTCGACCGCGTCGGACCGGAACAGAACGGCGTACCAGCTGGTGCCGGACGGCCAGTCCGAGCACCAACCCGACGGGCCCTGACCGATGTTGACCGGAGCAGCCGGGTCGTTCCGCATGGTGCGGATCTTGGCCTTCGGCACACCGATCGCCTTGACCTTGAAGCCCGCGGCGGTGAAGACCTGGGTCCGCAGCTGGTTGACCTGAGTGGCGATCTTGTCGTCGTTGGAGTAGTACCAGCTGAGCTCGAAGTTCTCCTTGCCGAGTTCCTTCAGCTTCGCCTTGATCTCCTCGGCGACCGCCGGGTCCTCCGCGCCCTTGCCCTTACCGGTCAGACCCGGCAGCTCGTACTTCTCGTAGCCGGGAACGGCCGGCGGCAGGATCGTCGAAGCCGGGATCGCGCTCTCCGGGGTCAGGCCGGCCACCTTGCGCCAGGTGTCGAACGGGTAGCCCTTGGCGATCAGCTGCCGGACCTCCATCGGGATCTTCCGGGTGTCCAGGCCCCAGACCGTGGTGCACGGCTGCGGACCGGTGACGATCTGGCTCTTGTCCTTGACCTCAGGGATGAGGCTGGCGTCCAGGTCGGAGTAGTTCATCGCGTTCGCGTCCGGACCCGAGCTGGCCAGCACCTGGCGCTGCACCTTCAGGGTGTCCTGACCGAACTTGAAGTCCCAGGCGTCCGGGTACTGGTGCCGCACCGGGTCGGTGTTCGGGTCCCAGTTCGGGTTCTTCTTCAGCTTCAGCTGCGTGCCCGGGTTGTACGAGTCCACCATGTACGGACCGGTCGCCATCGGCTTCAGGTCGTAGCTCTTCTTGGTGTCCTTCGCCTTCGGGATCGGCGTGAACATCGGGAACGCCGCGTAGAACGGCAGGTCGTCGAACTTCCTCGCCAGGTGGATGATCAGGGTGCTCTCATCCGGGGTCTCGACGCCGGCGTAGTTGTCGCCGCTCGCGTACGGGCCCTTGTACTTGTCGCCGTCCTTGAAGAACTGGTTCTGGTACGTCGGGCCGGCGTCGTACAGGTCGTGCGCGAAGGACCGCTTGATCGCGTACGCGTAGTCGGCCGCCTTCACCGGCGAACCGTCCATGTACTTGATGCCCTGCTTGAGCTTGAACGTCCAGGTCAGGCCGTCGGCGGACTTGGTGCCCAGGTCCTCGGCGAGGTCCGGAACCAGGATCGGCTTCTGGGTCTTGTCGTCAAGCTTGTACTGCGTCAGCGCGCGGTACATCAGCTTGCCGATCTGGTTTCCGTCGGTGAAGTAGATGTTCGTCGGGTCCAGGGTGTCAGGCGTGACGTCGGACAGGACGGAGATGGTGCCGCCCTTCTTGGCACCCTCGACCTCCGGCGCCGGGCCCTTCAGCGTTGCGTCGGTGGCCTTCTCCTGGGCCGTGCCCGCGTCGCCCGTGTTGTCGCCGGTGTTGTTGTTCGACGACGGGCTGCCACAGGCCACGGCGGCCAGCATGACCGTCGCCGCAACAGCGGTGATCCGTTTCCACTGCATGTGTTGTGTTTCTCCTTTTCTGCCGCTGGGGCAACGCCGGGCTACCGGCGAGTCTTGGGGTCGAAGGCGTCGCGTACGGCGTCACCGAGCAGGGCGAGCGACAGCACCAAAGCTGTGATGCCCAGCACCGGGAGCCACAGGTACAGCGGATCCGCCTTGAACCAGTTGGTGGCGGTGGCGATCGTCTGACCCCATGACGGGATCGGCTCGATCAGACCCACACCGAGAAAGGACAGACCGGCTTCGGCGGTCACGTACGCCGGCAGCGACAGCGACGCCGAGATCACGATCGGCGCGACCAGGTTCGGCAGCAGTTCCTTGAACAGCACCTGCCGGGTCGGCACCCCGATCGCCTTCGCCGCGAGCACGAACTCGCGCTCACGCAGGGACAGCACCTCGCCGCGAATGATCCGGGCCAGGCCGGCCCAGCCGAAGAACGAGAGCACGAAGATCAGCACGAAGAACCTGGTCGACGCCTGCTCGTCCGGCGAGAGGTTGAAGGACCCACCGCGCATGCTCTCCACGATCGGAACCATCGCGATCGCGAACAGCAGGTACGGCAGGCTGAGGACGAAGTCGATGACCCAGGAGATGATCCGGTCGACCCAACCGCCGAGGAAGCCGGCCAGCAGACCCATCACGACACCGACGATGGTGCCGAACGCGGTCGCGGTGAAGGCGACGATCAGCGACGGGCGGGCGCCGTACACCCAGCGGGCGAAGTTGTCCCGGCCGGTCTTCGGCTCGACGCCGAACCAGTGCTCGGCGTTCGCCGCGATGGTCGGGAACCCGTACTCGTCGACCAGTTCGGGGTGGAAGGTGCCGATGTCGCCACCCTCGATCTTGGCCAGCAGCGGCGCGAAGATCGCCAGCAGGATGAAGAACAGCACGATGGCGGCGCAGGTGACAGCGACCTTGTCCTTGCGGAGCCGGTCCATCGCGATCCGGGTCGGAGATTTGCCGTGCGGGACGGCGGAGTCCCGAACCGGCTCTGCCGACGCCGGGTGGTCCTCGACACCAACTGTCGAGTCGGGTGAACCGATACTCATTCGCGCTCCGTCAGCTCTGTTCAGCTCTGTCAGCCAGATTCGTCCAGGGGTCCAGCCACGATCTGTAGATCGGGTAGAGCCTCGGCTGGTGATGGGCTCGGGTCAAATCCAGTTGACGACCGGGTCCGCCACAGCCGCGCGCTAGCCTGCCCGACGCCGTGACCCCAAACCAGCGGCGTTGGGAACCAGTGCACAAATCGTTACCGGAACGAGTACCGGACAGGAACATTTGCCCAGAACTTTCACTCTGCGCAACCGATCAGTCGCGAAAAGCGTCGGCACAGGCCCGCCAGCGTCCATTTTGTGCCACCTTTTGACAGAGCGTGATCAAATCCATCTCGCAGTGATGGTCACGCTCAGTGTTCATTAACCGGTCCAGTCTCCAGCGAAGCCGCCGCCAACGGTGTCGCGGATCATCTCGTCGAGGATGCGGCGGGCCTCATCGGTTTGCCTCGCGGGACGTTCAGCCGGGCCCGGCCGATCGCGTTGGCGGACCGCCCCGGACTCGTCCGGGGCGCCAGGTGGATCGCGTGCATCGGCCGACCGATGGGGACCGATGAAGAACGCGGCGCGCGCGACCTGGGAGTGGTGACGGTGGGGGCGGTGGTGACGGCTGCCGCCCCCACGGCGTCATCAGCTCTCGCGGACGTGCACGGTGACGAACGGCGGCTTGACCACGTCGAACGTCTCCCGGCGGCCGCGGATGTCGACGACGACCTGGTCGCCTTCCTTGATCGTCGCGTCGAGCAGAGCCAGGGCGATGCCCTTCTTCAGTGTCGGCGAGAAGGTGCCGGAGGTGACCTCGCCGAGCGCGGTGCCGGCCGAGCCCAGCACCGTCATGTGCGGGCGCGGAATGCCGCGGCCGACGGCACGCAGGCCGCGCAGGATCCGGGCCGGACCTCGCTCCTTCTCCGCCCGGAGCGCCTCGTCACCCCAGAAGTGCTCCTTCTTCCAGCCGACCGCCCAGCCGGACCGCGCCTGCACCGGCGTGATGTCCGGCGAGATGTCCTGGCCGTGCAGCGGGTAGCCCATCTCGGTCCGCAGCGTGTCCCGCGCGCCCAGCCCGGCCGGCACGATCTCGTACGGCGCCCCGGCCTCGAGCAGCGCGTCGAACACGGCGACCGCCGCCTCGTTCGGTACGACGAGCTCGTACCCGCGCTCACCCGTGTAACCGGTCCGGCAGACGACGACCGGCGTACCGGAGAAGTCCGCGGTCGCGAACGACATGTAGTCGTGCCCGGTCGGCAGGCCGATCGCACTCACCACCTCGTCGCTGTTGGTCCCCTGGACGGCGAGGATCGCGTAGTCGTCGTGAGTGTTGGTCACCACCACGCCGTCCGGCGCGTCCGCCTGCAGCAGCCGGACCACCTCGGCGGTGTTGGCCGCGTTCGGGATCAGGAACACGTCGTCATCCGCGTGCAGGTAGGCGATCAGGTCGTCGACCACTCCCCCACGCTCGTTGCAGCACAACGTGTACTGCGCCTGGCCGGGAGCGATCTTGGCAAGGTCGTTGGTCAGGCAGGAGTTGACGTACGCCGCCGCGCCCGGCCCCTTGACCGTCGCCTTGCCCAGGTGACTCACGTCGAAGACACCGACGGAGGTGCGCACCGCGGTGTGCTCGGCGACGACACCGGAGTACTCCAACGGCATTTCCCATCCACCGAACTCGGCGAACTTCGCGCCGAGGGCGACATGGCGCTCGTGCAGTGGCGACTTCTTCAACTCAGGCGACTCGGTCATGGAGGGGAAACTACCCGACGCGTAGCATGCGGAGGCAGCATTCACGTACCGTCACGACCGGCCCGTCTCCCGCCGGTCAAGGAGGACTGAGATTTTCGTGAGCACCATCACCCTGAGCAAGTCCGATGCGGCCGGTGTCCGGACCGACGCCGTGGTCATCGGCGTGGTCAAGGTCGGCGGCGGTGTCGCCCTGCCGGCCGGCACCGAGTCGCTGAACGCCGCATACGGCGGGAACCTGGTGGAGGTGCTGTCGGGTCTCGGCGCCACCGGCAAGGCCGGCGAGGTCACCAAGGTGCCCGGGCCGAAGCCGGGCAAGTCGGCCAACCTGATCGCGGTCGGTCTCGGCGAGGCGCCCGACGGTGCGCTGAAGACCGAGGACCTTCGGACCGCGGCCGGCGCCGGCATCCGCGCCGCCAAGACCTCCCAGTCGGTCGCCTTCGCCCTGCCGACGCCGGACGCCGACTGCATCCGCGCGATCGCCGAGGGCGCGCTGCTCGGCCGGTACTCGTTCACGGCGTACAAGTCCTCGGATGGTTCCACCGACGAGCCGGGCAATCTGACGGTGCTGACCGACCTGGCCCGGAACAAGGAGGCCAAGGCCGCGCTCGAGCGGGCCGAGGTCACCGCCGACGCGGTCCGCCAGGTGCGCGACTGGGTCAACACCCCACCGTCGGACCTGAACCCGGCCGACTTCGCTACGCAGGCGGCCGACCTCGGCAAGGAGTACGGCGTCAAGGTCGAGGTGCTCGACGAGAAGGCCCTGGCCAAGGGCGGGTACGGCGGCATCCTCGGCGTCGGCCAAGGCTCGGCCAACCCGCCGCGGCTGATCCGGATCAGCTACACGCCGAAGAAGCCGGTCACCCACCTGGCCTTCGTCGGCAAGGGCATCACCTTCGACTCCGGCGGCCTGTCGCTGAAGACCGCCAGCGGGATGGTCAGCATGAAGGCCGACATGGCCGGGGCCGCCGCGGTGATCGGCGCCACCGTCGCGATCGCCCGGCTCGGCCTGCCGGTGCAGGTGACCACGTACGCCGCGATGGCCGAGAACATGCCGTCCGGCTCGGCCGCGCGGCCGTCCGACGTACTCACCATGTACGGCGGCACGACCGTCGAGGTGCTGAACACCGACGCCGAGGGCCGGCTCGTCCTCGGTGACGCGCTGGTCCGCGCGTGCGAGGACCAGCCGGACCTGATCGTCGACGTGGCCACCCTGACCGGCGCCTGCGTCGTTGCCCTGGGCACCAAGGTGGCCGGCGCGTTCGCGAACACCGACACCGCCCGCGACCGGGTGGTGGACGCCGCGATCGCGGCCGGCGAGGCGATGTGGCCGCTGCCGATCCCGGCCGAGATGCTGGACAAGCTGAAGTCGCACTCGAAGGTCGCCGACCTGGCCAACATCACCGGCGAGCCGTGGGGCGGCGCGCTGGCCGCGGCCGCGTTCCTCGGCGACTTCGTTGCCGACGGCATCGACTGGGTCCACCTCGACGTGGCCGGCCCGGCCTTCAACGAGGGCAGCGCCAACGGCTACACCCCGGCCGGCGGTACCGGGTACGCCGTACGCACGCTGGTGGAACTGGCCGCCTCGGCCGGCTGACCACTTCGCCGGCCAGGCTGACCGCCTGGCTCACGTCGGCCGCTTGTTCGCGCCCGCCGGCCGGCCGTCTGCGAGGGTCAGCGGCGGGTCGGGGTGAGCTCGGTCAGCTCAGGCCGTTCTTCTTCATCCGGGCGTTGTACTCACGCATCCGGGGCGGGTAGCCGACCACGGCGGCGTCGTACGACGGGATGCCCAGCTTGTTGGCGAAGGTGTGCGCCCACTCGACCGAGGGGACCCGTCGCCGGGTCCACTCGCCGTCGATGGCGACCAGCAGCAGGGTGTAGTCGGTGACCGCGGTGCGCGGCTCGACGAATCCCTCAACGCCTTGGCGGGTTTGGGCGAACTCCCGCAGGTGCGCCTGGTCGGGGCTTTCCGAACGGCGCATCGTGCCCGGCTTCTGCCGGCGACCGAACCACTTCATGGGGCAAGTGTCCCCTATCGCCGCAACTGTCCGCCGAAATCCCGCGTAACGGTTCCGACCGGCCCGGGGGTGGCGCCCGGCCGCATCGGTGAAAAGATGACGCCGGGCCGGAACCGCGATCCGGGGCCCGCCCGCCGACCCGACGGACACGGAGGAACCTGTGACTGACACTGGCACGACGTACGACCTGGTGATTCTCGGCGGCGGCAGTGGTGGGTACGCCGCCGCACTACGCGCCGCCACCCTCGGCCTGTCCGTGGCCCTGGTGGAGAAGGACAAGGTCGGTGGCACCTGCCTGCACCGCGGCTGCATCCCGACCAAGGCGCTGCTGCACGCCGCCGAGGTCGCCGACTCCGCTCGCGAGGGTGAGCAGTTCGGTGTCCGGACGACACTCGAGGGTGTCGACATGGGCGGCGTGAACAAGTACAAGGACGGCGTCGTCGACCGGCTGTTCAAGGGTCTGAAGGGTCAGCTCAAGGCCCGCGGCATCACCGTGATCGAGGGCGAGGGCCGGCTCTCTTCCCCGACCACTGTCGAGGTGGGCGGTACGACGTACACGGGCAAGAACGTCGTGCTCGCGTCCGGCTCGTACTCGCGCTCGCTGCCCGGGCTGGAGCTGGACGGGCACCGGGTGATCGCCAGCGAGCACGCGCTGACGCTGGACCGGGTGCCGGAGTCCGCGGTGGTGCTCGGCGGCGGTGTGATCGGCGTCGAGTTCGCCAGCGCGTGGACCTCGTTCGGCACCAAGGTGACCATTGTCGAGGCGCTGCCGCGGCTGGTCCCGTCCGAGGACGAGGACTGCAGCAAGACGCTGGAGCGGGCGTTCCGGAAGCGGAAGATCGCCTTCAAGACGTCCACCCCGTTCGAGTCTGTCTCGACGACGGACTCCGGGGTACGCGTCACCGTCGCCGGTGGCGAAGTGATCGAGGCCGAGCTGCTGCTGGTCGCGGTCGGCCGCGGGCCGAACACCGCCGGCCTCGGGTACGAAGAGGCCGGGGTCGCGCTCGACCGCGGGTTCGTCACCGTCGACTCGACGCTGCAGACCAGTGTGCCGGGGGTGTACGCGGTCGGCGACATCGTGCCCGGGCTGCAACTCGCGCACCGCGGCTTCCAGCAGGGCATCTTCGTCGCGGAGCACATCGCCGGGCTGAACCCGACGCCGATCGACGAGGCCGGGATCCCGCGGGTGACGTATTCCGAGCCGGAGGTCGCGTCGGTCGGGCTGACCGAGGAGCAGGCCCGGGCCAAGTACGGCGACGTCGACATCCTGAACTACAACCTCGGCGGGAACGGGAAGAGCCAGATCCTGAAGACCGCCGGGTTCGTCAAGCTGGTCCGGGCCAAGGACGGCGCCGTGGTCGGCCTGCACATGGTCGGCTCCCGCGTCGGCGAGCTGATCGGCGAGGCCCAGCTGATCTACAACTGGGAGGCGTACCCGGCCGACGTCGCGCCGCTGGTACACGCCCACCCGACCCAGAACGAGGCTCTCGGCGAGGCCCACCTGGCCCTCGCCGGGAAGCCGCTGCATTTCCACGATTGAGACGACGAGCGGCCCACTGGGCCGCCCGAGTAGGTTTGAGGCCGTCGGGGCGTGCGTGTCCGCTGTGACCCGGATCCCGCTCGCGCCGGCGGCACCGTAGGCTGACACTCGACCGATCAGACGAAGGAGCAACCACCGTCATGCCGACCTCTGTATCCCTGCCGGCCCTCGGGGAGAGCGTCACCGAAGGAACCGTCACCCGCTGGCTCAAGCAGGTCGGCGACACGGTTGCCGTCGACGAACCCCTGCTGGAGGTCTCGACCGACAAGGTCGACACCGAGATCCCCTCGCCGGTGGCCGGCACCCTGCTCGAGATCAAGGCCGCCGAGGACGAGACCGTCGAGGTCGGTGCCGAACTGGCCGTCATCGGCGACGCCGGCGAAAGCTCCGGCTCCGCCCAGCAGCCTGCGGCCGACCAGTCCGCCCAGGCTCAGGAGGCCCCCGCCGAGCAGGCCGCCCCCGCGCAGGAGGCCCCGGCCGAGCAGGCCGCGCCGGCTCACCAGGCTGCCCCGGCTCAGGAGGCTGCCCCGGCTCAGGAGGTCGCCCCGGCTCAGGAGGCCCCGGCTCAGGAGGCTCCCGCGGAGCAGGCCCAGTCGCCAGCTCCAGCCGGCGGCCAGTCGAACGGTACGCCGGTCACCCTCCCGGCGCTCGGTGAGAGCGTCACCGAGGGCACCGTGACGCGCTGGCTCAAGCAGGTCGGCGACGACGTAGCCGTCGACGAGCCGCTGCTGGAGGTCTCCACCGACAAGGTCGACACCGAGATCCCCTCGCCCGTCGCCGGCAAGCTCCTGGAGATCAAGGTCGCCGAGGACGAGACCGTCGAGGTCGGCGCCGAACTGGCCATCGTCGGCTCCGCCGATGCCGCCCCGGCTTCCTCCGCCCCGGCCCAGGCCCCCGCCGAGTCGGCCCCCGCCGCCCAGGCCGAGGCCCCAGCCCAGGCTGAGGCTCCGGCTCAGACCCCGGCACCGCAGAACGCCCAGGCCCCGGCCGCACAGGCCCCTGCCCCGCAGGCCCCGGCAGCCCAGGCTCCCGCCCCGCAGGCCCCGGCCGCCCAGGCTCCTGCCCCGCAGGCAGCCTCCACCACGGCCCAGGCTCCGTCCGTCTCCACTCCGGCCGCATCCGCACCTGCCCCCGCCCAAGCCTCCCCCAACGGCGCCGTTTCCGAAGGCCCGAACTACGTCACCCCGCTGGTTCGCAAGCTCGCGGCCGAGCACCAGGTCGACCTCAACGCCGTACAGGGCACCGGCGTGGGCGGTCGCATCCGCAAGCAGGACGTGATCGCCGCCGCCGAGGCCCAGAAGGCCGCCGCCGCAGCCCCGGCAGCAGCACCGGCCGCGGCCGCCCCGGCCGCCAAGCCCGCCCAGATCAGCCCCCTGCGCGGCACCACCGAGAAAATGAGCCGCATCCGCAAGGCGATCGCGACCCATATGGTCAACTCGCTGAAGGTCTCGGCCCAGCTGACCACCGTGGTCGAGGTCGACGTCACCGAGATCGCGAAGCTGCGGAACGCGAAGAAGGCCGAGTTCGAGGCCCG
The DNA here is from genome assembly GCF_040639075.1 of Kribbella sp. NPDC023972. NCBI lineage: Bacteria > Bacillati > Actinomycetota > Actinomycetes > Propionibacteriales > Kribbellaceae > Kribbella > Kribbella sp. NPDC023972. The sequence continues at coordinate 650,659 of NZ_JBEZZH010000001.1, forward strand.
CGAGGGCGTCAAGCTGTCCTTCCTGCCGTTCTTCGCGCAGGCCGCGGTCGACGCGCTGAAGCAGTACCCGAAGCTCAACGCCTCGATCGACGAGGAGAAGGGCGAGATCACGTACCACGCCGCCGAGCACCTGGGCATCGCGGTGGACGTGGAGAAGGGCCTGATGGTCCCGGTCGTACACAACGCCGGCGACCTGAACATCGCCGGTCTGGCGAAGAAGATCGCCGACCTCGCCGAGCGCACCCGCACCAACAAGGTGCTCCCTGACGAGATGGCCGGCGGCACCTTCACCATCACCAACACCGGCAGCCGCGGCGCCCTGTTCGACACCCCGATCCTGAACCAGCCCCAGGTCGGAATGCTCGGCACCGGCGCCGTCGTCAAGCGCCCGGTCGTCATCACCCACCCGGAGCTCGGCGAGACGATCGCGATCCGGCAGATGGTGTACCTGGCCCTCACCTACGACCACCGCCTGGTCGACGGTGCCGACGCGGCCCGCTACCTGACCGCCGTCAAGCAGCGCCTCGAAGAGGCCCAGTTCGACGTCTGATCCGCAATCCGGCGCCGGCGTCCGTCCACACTTCTGGACGGGCCCGGCGCCGTTTCGGTTTTCCGCCCGGGTACAGCGCCGCCAGGACGATCAAGGAGCAGAAGCAGGATGAAGTACGTGCTCGCCGGCGCCTCCGGCTTCCTCGGTACGGCGCTCGCGCGCGACCTGTCCGCCAATGGACACCAGGTCATTCGCCTGGTCCGCCGTACCCCGTCCGACTCGAACGAAGTCCGCTGGGACCCGGCCCGCGGTGACCTGGACCCGGCCGCCCTCGGCGACCCCGACGTCCTGGTCAATCTGGCCGGCGCGAACATCGGCCGCCCGTGGACCCCGGCGTACCGCCGGATCCTCCGTGAGAGCCGCGTCAGTACGACGTCCACCTTGGCAGCGGCCGCCGCGCAACTCGACCAGCGGCCGGTCGTGATCACGCAGAGCGGCGTCGGCGGCTACGGCCTCGACTGCGGCGACCGCACAATCACCGAGGACTCCGAACTCGGCGACGGCTTCCTCGCCGAGGTCGTCCGCGTCTGGGAAGGCGCCCTGGAACCAGCCCGCGCCGCCGGCTGCCGCGTCGCCGCCCTCCGCACCGGCGTCGTCCTGGACCGCAACGCCCCCGCCTTCCGGCTCCTCTCCCTCCCCTTCCGCCTCGGCCTCGGCGGTCGCCTCGGGCCTGGCACTCAGTACTTCCCCGTCGTCTCCCTCACCGACTGGCTCCGAGCCGTCCGCCACGTCGCCGAACATGACGCGCTCAGCGGCCCCGTCAACGTCACCCTCCCCAACCCCACCACCAACCAGGAACTCACCGAAGCCCTGGCCACGGCCCTGCATCGCCCCGCCCTCATCCCCGTCCCGGCCTTCCTGGTGAAAACCGTCCTCGGCGAATTCGCCTGGGAACTCCTCGGCAGCAACCGAGCCCTTCCCACCCGCCTCCAGTCCACCGCCTTCACCTTCCACCACCCCACCGCCCAATCAGCAATCTCCGCCGCTTTGAGCCACTGACACCGCTCCCAGCCACCTCAGCCACTGACAGCGCCGACCAACCTCAGCCGCTCGCGGGTTGTTTGACCGCTGGCGTGCTGCAACCCGCCAGTCATCAAACAACCCGCCATCGATACGTTGTCCGGGTTGCGCCGGTCGTGGCGCTAACGCACGCGGGCTGAGGTTTCCTCGTGTCGGGCAACGTGGAGATTGACACGGTGGTGGAGGTCGTCGCGTCCGACGATGCGGTGCAGATCGTGGCTGGCCTGTTCGGCCGCGGCTTGGACCGTGCCAAGGTCGGCGGTCGGTTCGATCGTGAGGTTCAATTCGGCGACGAGCTGGCCCCGGTCGGAGACCACCCGTCCGGTGGAGCTGCGCACGCCAGCGGTTTGAGTGAGTTTCTGTCCGGCCGCGGTGGCGGCGGCGTTCGCGTCGGCGGTGAGCCGCCCGGTGCGGTCGCTGCCCACCAGCTGCAGCCGGCCGACACCGCGGCTGCGGAAGTGCCTGATCAGCCAGATCAGGCCGATCAGCACCAGGAGCACCCCGGCAGCGCCTGTTGCCCAGGGCCACCACGCGGTCTGGGTGATGTCGCGTAGCCAGCCGAACCGCAAGCGCGCGGGTGCGTCGGGGATGAGGTCGAACCGCCATCCGAGGGCGGCGGCACCAAGCGCGATGAGCCCGACGCCGAGCACGAATGCGGCCACCCGGTCCACCGCGACCACTCCACGTCCCATCTCAGTGCTCCTCGACGACCCGCCTGCGGATCCGCGGCGGTGGCGACAAGACGGCGAGCCGTTCACCGAGGGTGATATCCAGATCAGTGGCGACCCGGCCGGTGTCCCCAGTGGCCCGGACCGTGATCTGCACCGTCCTCCGCCGGGACTTGGCGGTGGCCGAGATGACGGAGTCCACCGACTCCGCGGATTCGGCGGCCAGACGGGCGATGTCGCGGCGCCGGATCCAGACGCCGTCCTGGCCGACAGCGACGTGAGTGGCTCGGCGCGGTTTCACTGCTGCGACCAGGAACAACAGCCCGGCAACGACGGCGAGGACGCCGGCCGGGATCATCCAGTCACCCGGTTGGACGGTCTCGAGTTTGCCGGCCAGCCATCCGGTCCACGATGGTCCGCTCACTGCGCCGGCGGCCTGCAGAGAGTCACGGACGCCGACCACACCGAGTGCGACACAGGCCACCGCGGCCAAAACCCCGACCGGCGCGGCGGAGGCGGTGCCGACCGGCCGCTTGGCAAGTCCGTTGTTCATCTGTCTTCCTCGTCTCGCGCGCCGGTCAACGCAGGCGCACTCGGGTCGGTCGCGAAGGCCACGACGTCAACCGCGACCGCATCGACGACAAGCCCGGTCAGCTCGGAGACGTGTTCGGCCACCAGCGATCGGACAGCAGCGGCGGTCTCGGGCAGCGGCCGACCCCAGCGCGCGACGACGTCCACGTCCAGCCGGACATGTTGACCTGCCACCTTCGCGGTGGCGTTCGGTAGGCTGCGGCCGAAGGTAGCCGGCTGCCGCACCACCGCGCCCACCCGCAGGGCGGCAACCTCGGCGATGCGTTCCACTACTCGGGAACTGATCTCCAAGTGGCCCCGCTGGCCGCTGTCAACAGCCACGCCGGCGGACCGGCTCGGCACCAGGTCGCCTGAGGCTGCCGCCACTGCTGCCGGCGGACCCGCCGATGCCGAGGTGCTCATGTCAGTGGATGTGTCAGCCACGCCCGCGGCGCGACATCAAGTCGTCGAAGGGCTTCGATCCGCCGTCGGCGAACATGCCGACGGCGAAACCAGCCGCACCCAGAACCAGGGCGAGTAGGAAGCCGATGAACCCGCCGGCTGCGGCCGCGACGGCGACGAGCAGCCCGGCAAACAGGCCAACCACAGAGGTGTTCATGAATTCTCCTTCCAGGGGTGCTCAGCGCCCGACCGGCGCGAGACTGGCGGCCCGGCAACGGGCGGGTCACCCGCACGCTGGAATTCCTCTGGACGCCGCTCCACGAGGTCTTCGACCGTCACATATACCGGCTGGTCGACCAACGGCTCGACCGCGGATCGGACGGCGTCGGCGGTGGCGCGGACGGGGTAGTCCCAATAGAGCGTGACGTGGACATCGACCCGCCCGCCGGCGATCCGGATGCCGGCAACCCGGCCGCCGGGAAGGTAGGTCCCGATCTCGCCGAACATCCCACCGTGCAGGTCCGCGACACCCTCCACCGACCGGGCGGCGGCGGCGATCTGCCCGGACAGCTCGGATGCGTCGGCAGGGGTCACTGGACCCGGCGCTCCGCCACGACCTCGGCCTCGCCGCTGTCGCCTTCGTCGTCGCCCTCGAGGTGGATGTCGTTGACGGCGATATTCACCTCGGTGACCTCCAGCCCGGTCATCCGCTCAACCGCCTCGATCACGTTGCGCCGGATGCCTTGGGCGAGGTCGGCGATGCTGACGCCGTACTCCACCACGATCGCGAGATCGATCGCGGCCTGGCTCTCTCCGACCTCGACCCCGACCCCCTGGGACATGTTCGTCCGCGATCCCGGGATCCGTTCCCGCAGCATCCCCACCGCACGCGCCGTACCGCCGCCGAGATTGTGCACCCCGTCCACCTCGCGGGTCGCGATCCCGGCGATCTTCGACACCACGGTGTCAGCGATAGTGGTCCTACCGTGCTCGCTGCCCAGCGCTCCGCCGCTGCTGGCACCAACTGCCTTCTCACCGGAGGTCTTCACGGCGTCTGTGCTGGCCCTGGTCTCGGTCATCGGCTGACCTTCTTTCCTGTCCTGATCTGGTCTCTCGCCTGGTTGGACGAGGCGGCCGGCCGGAACCTCACGCAGCGACCCGCGGAAACTTTCTCGTCCCGCGACGATCCGTTTGAATCATTGTGTGAACGGGGTCACTCCCCCTCCTCGACGCGCTGGCCATGCCGAAGCGGAAGCCTGGGCAGTGCCGGGCGACGACACGCTCCGGCGCGCTGCGGCGCTAGGCGATCTCGAGGCCTTCGCCACGATCATCGACCGGCACGGACCGTCGATGTTCCGCTACGCCCGCCGTATGCTCAACGACCGGGGCGACGCTGAGGAGGTGGTCCAGGATGCCTTTGTCGCGGCCTGGAAAGCCCTGCCCGACTTCCGCGGCGACGCCCCGCTGCGGACGTGGCTGTTCACCATCACCGGCCGCAAGGCCGTCGACCTGTTCCGTAAGAAACGCGCCATCCCGGTCGAGGAGACCACGCTCGCCGACCTGCCCGCGCCCGGCACGGACCCGGCGGGGCAGGCCGTCCAGGCCGGACTGCTCGACGCACTCGGCGCGGCCTTGGCCGAACTGCCCTGGCTTCAGCGGTCCGTCTGGTTGCTCCGCGAGGTCGAGCAGATGAGCTACGCCGAGATCGCCATCGTGCTGAACACCACCCCCACCGTGGTCCGCGGTCAGCTCGCCCGCGCTCGAGTCGGGCTGCAACACCGGTTGGAGGCCTGGCGATGACCGACGATGTTCTGAGCCGCGCCGCCCACGCGGCCCGCACCCACGCCGAACCAGGCTGGATCGACATCTCCGCCACCATCAAGCAACGACTCCGGACCATCACCCGGCGGTCGCGCCCGATCCGCGCCGCGGCTGACAACGGCGCCACGCTGTTGATAACCGACCACGTGTTGATCAGCGCGCTCCGCAAAGCCATCGCCGAACTCCGCTGCGAACTGGAGCGGGTCCAGCTGATCATCGACGGCGACACCTGCTCCGGCGCCGTGCTTGATGTCGTTACCGTGTACGGCCAGGACCTCCACGACCTCGCCGCCCAGATCCGAACCACCGCCTACCGGGTCTTCACCGACCTCCTCGGCCCAATCGATCCACCCTTCGGCACGGACGGAATCGACGTCATCATCACCGACCTCACCACCGACCACTGACGGTGGCCCGGGCTCCCCGCATGAGAGCCGTGCGCAGATGCTCTACCAATCGCCGTAACGGCTACTGACCCCGGCTTCGAGCAACAGCATTCGAAGAACGCCGACCTGGTTATCCGACAAGATGCTGCGGTCCTCCGCGATCGACTCGTCCACCCGCGACGGCGCGGGCTGCGCGACTGCAGGAGCCGGGCGTCAGCACCCAGGCGTCCAGCACCCGGCTCGCACTCGACGACAGCCCCCACCTCAAACACTCCACCGGGCTATCGCCTCAAGCACCCGGCACCGCACGGTCAGCGCGTACGGCTGGTGGTCAGGCGGAGGTGATGGCGGTGATTCGCCAGGTAGGTGGGCTTCGGGTCGGGGTGCTCGGGGTGCTGGTGAGGGTGATTCGGCGGGTTGAGGGGGTGCCGGATGGAAGCGGGGTTGTCGTGCCGGTGCGGTCTACTGCTTGACCCGCAGTCAGGTGGTCGACGGTGCGTAGGACAACGGTTGACGGGGTTTGGCTCTCGATGGTGGTTTTGTCGATGCGGATCTGTAGACCCCGGACGCGGATCTGGTGTTTGCGGTACGTCGACAGGAGCGCGCGATCGGCTGCCCACGGTTCGGTGCCAGGTACGTAGATGGTGTCGAGCAGCGCGAGGTCGAGGGTCCAGAACGCTTGTGCGCGTTGGGCGTCGAGCGCCTGTAGCGTTCGGGTCCACTCCCGCGCTGTGGGTGGTGGTTGCGTTGGCGTGGTCGGTGGTGGTGGGAATATCGTAGGACTCTGTGACGGTGGGATTGGCGACGGTGATTGTCTGGCGCGATCGGCGGCTGCTGCTGTGCCGGCGGGGCTGTCCAGGGCACCGACTGTGAGCCGGCCGAGGACGAGCACGACTACCGCCCCGACGCCGACTGCCGCCAGTACGCCGTACGCCGGATGCCAGAACCCGTAGCGTCGACCTCCTCTGGTCCTCGCGGCTGAATCTGAGCTCGGTGTTCTGCTTGTCGGCGTCTGGGACGTACCCGCACTGTGAATCGGCCGCATGAAGCGGCTCCAGCGCGCGTTCCGTCGGCGCCAGCCGCGACGCGAGGCACGAGGCCAGCTTCGACGCCGACTCCGACGTCGGCCAGCGCGCGTCGCACTCGGCCGACTGAATCCCCCGCCCCAGACATCGCTCGCGGGAGAACTCGCATCGCCCCGATCATTTGAGAGATGCGGGCGTGTGCCGACGGTTGGTGTCGTGTGCGCCGCCGGGACGCCTGCGCCCGAATCATCCGGGTGATGCCGTGGTGCGCCGATCCCCGGGATCGTGCCCGCAGCCGCCGCACCTGCGTCCGGATCATTGGGGAGATGCGAGCGTGTGCCGATAGTGGAGGGGATGGCCGGGTCGGTTGCGGGGGCACGGGGAGTGAGGCGGGTGAGGGGGTTGGATTGGGGTGGAGAGGGGCGGGCTCGGTTGGGGCGGAAGGGTTTGCGGCGGGCGGGTTTGGCGGATCGTGGGGTGGCGGGGGCGGGTGGTTTGGGTGGGGTGGGGCGTAGGAATGCTGGCGTGGTTGGTGCGGGTGGAGGTGGGGGCAGGGGCGTGCGGGAATGTTCGATCGGGTCGTCGGTGGGCGTGGGCTTGCGGCGGGGTGGGGTATTCGGGGCGCTGGGCGGGGTGGAGTCCTCGGTGAAGGCGAGGTTGATTGGGGTTGGGGTGGCGATGGTGAGGAGGTTGTGGGTGGTGGAGAAGAGGCCGGGGGTGAAGACGGTGGGGTCGCCGCCTGCGTGGTGGGCGACGGTGGCGAGGGAGGTCAGGTCGTCAGACGGAGCGGTGGCGTGATGGGCGTGGAGGCCGGCGTCGGTCAGGACTGGGCGGCCGTCGGCGTCGAACATGATGTTGGCGGGGGTTACGCGGCCGTGGGTGAGGCCGGTGCGGTGGAGGTAGTCGAGGGCTTCGGCGAGTGGGGTCAGGAGTGTGACGAGTTCGCCGGAGGTGAGTGGTCCGCGGCGGCCGAGTAGTGCGCTGAGCGTGCCGGCGACGACGTACTGGCTGATGAGGAGCCACTCGGTGCCGGTCTCGCGGAGCTCCTGGAGGCGCGCGAGGTGTGGATGGTCGATGCGTTGCAGGATGCTGAGGTGTTCACGAAGCTCCTCCGGGTGTGAGATCGCGGTGATCGGGACGCGTTTGAGCACGGCGTTGCGGCCGGAAGCGCGGTCGCGAACCAGCCAGACGGTGCCGGCCGATCCGGACCCGAGCCTCCGGCGCAAGCTGTAGCCGGCGATGTCTTCGAGTGCCATGCCCTAGAGACTGCACGAATCGCCGCGATCGCCCCGGAAGTTTTCCACAGGCAGCCCGGCGCGAACGTCGTACGGCGGTGGGCTGTGGACGGCGGCGAATGGCGAGTGGGCGGGACGCATACACTCGAGGACGTGAGGGAAATCAGCTTTGTGGAGGCCGGGTTCGGTGCCGGCGCGGTGGACTACGAGACCGCGTGGGCCGAGCAGCGCCGCCTGCACGCGGAAGTTGCCGAGGGCACTGGTCCGGACACGGTCATCCTGCTGGAGCACCCGCCCGTCTACACGGCGGGCAAGCGGACCGAGCCGCACGAACGACCGCTCGACGGGACGCCGGTGGTGGACGTCGACCGCGGCGGGAAGATCACCTGGCACGGTCCGGGACAGCTGGTGGGCTACCCGATCGTGAAGCTGGCCTCACATGTGTACGTCGTGGACTACGTCCGCCGGCTGGAGGAAGCGCTGATCGCGGTCTGCGCCGAGCTCGGGGTGAGGACCGGGCGGGTCAAGGGACGGAGCGGGGTCTGGGTGGCGGCGGACGATCGCGGCCGGGAGCGGAAGATCGCGGCGATCGGGATCCGGGTCGCGCAGAAAGTGACGATGCACGGGTTCGCGCTGAACTGTGACAACGACCTGGGCTGGTTCGACCGGATCGTGCCGTGTGGGATCTCGGACGCCGATGTGACCACGCTGTCGAGGGAGCTCGGGCGGGATGTGCCGGTGACCGAGGTGCTCGAGCCGGTACGGCGCCATCTCGGCCGGATGCTTGCCTGGGAGGAGTACGAGCGCTCCCCCGACATCGACCACGAGGAGCCCCCGTCGGCTATCACCTACGGCCTCACCGTCTGAGGTGCGCGCCGAGCGATTCACACCGTCGAGCACCTACTGGACATCCTGGATCGGGTTGTAGCGGCCAGCGAGCGCGGGGATCGAGCGCGTCCCGGGGCCGCCGGGTTCTGCAGCGAGATGCTGGCGCGGGCCGGCCATCCGTTGGCTACAGACCTCCCGGAGGAGCCGTTGGTGGACTGGCACGAGCGTGGGTTGCTGGGAAGCCTGGACGGATCGCGGGTTGTGGATGTCGGATGCGGTGGCGGGCGGAACAGCAAGTGGTTCGCCGAGCAGGTGCGGTCGTGGAGGGGGTCGACCTGGCGGCGCCCTTGGACAGCATTCCGCAGACCATGGAGTCGGTGAGCCTCACGGCGCTCGACGTACTGCGGCTGCCGGGCAAAGAGTTCGACCTTCGTTGAAGTGCGTGCGCCCCGGCGATCACGGTCCAGTCATCACGCAGGTGATCTCCCCGCGAGCGGAAGCCGGGGCGGGGATGACACCGTTGTCTCAGGCCCCGATCTGTGCAGGTACTGCCCGGCGATCAACTGACAGCCGCGACGGACGCACATCGGGCTGTTGGTGCAGGCGCGGTCGAACGAGACGCTCTTGAGCAAGCGATTGCCCGCCGGGGTCTGCGATGGGTCAGCTATTCAGCTCTCGGGCGGTTGCGAAGTGTCTGCGGGGTGTGACGGCACAACGCCGCTACCGTGGTGGTGTGTCCAAATTTCTTGGGTTCTTGCTCGGGGTTGCGGTCGCACTGGCTGGGCCGGCGGTGTTCGGCGTCCTCGCCGCGCCTGGCGGTGTCGAGCTGAATGCGAAGGAGATGGCGCTTGCCTTCGGCATCGGAGCGCTGATCTTCTGGACGGTGGTCTCGTACTTCTCCGGCGCCGGCGCGCTCGGGGCGTTCGTTGCGTTCGGCACGCTGGTCTACTGCTGGCACTGGATCCCGAACCGGACGACCAACTTCCTCAACGACGTCCCCGGCGTGACCACCGGGATGATCGAGGGGTCGAAGCAGTACACGCTGAACGGCCTCGTACCGATCCTGACGGTGATCTCGCTGGTCTACGCGATCCAGCTGATCGTGCGCAGTGTGCAGCGCCGGCGGCGGCAGCGCGCGGAGGTCGAGCGGCTGCAGCGTGAGCAGGAAGCCGCGCAGGCGCAGCAGGAGGCCGAGGCCGCGGCGGTGTACCCGGTTGCCGGGAGCACCTATCCGGCCGAGAGCGGGTACGGCGGTTCGTTCGGGCACAGCAGCCGGTACGACGACTTGTTCGACGAGGACCCGGAGCCGGTCCGGCCGCGGAGTCAGGCGGACGAGCAGACCGCGCAGTTCCCGGCCTCGGCACCGGAGCAGACGGCACAGTTCCCCGGTGTCGATGCCGAGGGCAACGACTCTGCCGACGAGACGGTGCTGGTGCCGACCGACCGCGACGAGACGACCCAGGTGCCGGTCGATGCGGGCGAGACCGAGCAGGTGCCTACTCCCCCGCAAGAACAGCAGCCGGTGCAGCCTCAGCCCGCCGAGCCGCAGCAGGTTGCCGGGGCGGAAGGCCAGCCTGTTGCCAAGGCGGCGGAGCAGGACACGCCGGAAGCACCCGCCGGAGCCGAAGACCAGCAGCCGGTCGCCGCACCGGAGCCCACGCCGACACAGCCCCAGCAGCAGGCGACGGCTGCGGCGGAGGACGAGCAGACGGTTGTCAGGCCGGGTGACGCTGGCGAGCAGAAGGATCAGCAGGACAAGACGGAGGCAGCGCCGGTTCCTGGGGCGAAGGAACAGGTGGGGCAGCAGTACCGGGAGCGGATGGAGGACCCGGAGGACACCGGGGAGTTCTACATCAGCGCGTTCGAGAACCCGCCGCAGGTGAGCATCCGCCCCGCCAGCGCATGAACTCGAAGACCGCCGCTTGAGTTAGAAGACCTAGGCGTCAGTTATAGGTCGCCACGATCAGGTCACGTGCATGCGTTCGACCTGGTCGCGGTGATCGGGCGACCTGCATGCGTTCGACCTCGTCGCGGTGATGGAGCCACGTACGTACATTGGACCTCGTCGCGGTGATGGAGCCACGTGCGTGCATTGGACCTGGTCGCGGTGATGGAGCCACGTGCGTGCATTGGACCTCGTCGCGGTGATCAGGCCACGTGCAGGCGTTGGGCCTGGTCGCCCTGGTCAGGCGACGTGCATGCGCTGGACCTGGTCCCGGCGGGCGTGTTCGGCGAAGGCTTCGTCGTACGCCGCGGTGGCCATCTGCAGCACGTCCGGTGCCATCTGCGCCCGCGGCGAGTCCGTGCTCCACGCCAGCATCAACCGGCGGTGGATCGGGTCGCCCACCAAGGTCCGCGTGGTGACGTCGCTGGAGAGCATCCGGTACGACGTCGGTGAGATCAGCGCGACGCCCTGGCCACTCGTCACGAACCCCATCAGTACCGAGGTGTCCACGGAGTGGTGCTCCACCTTCGGCTGGAATCCGGCCTGCTCGCACGCCGCCCGGAAGAGCACGTGGAACCCGCTGTCGTCCGGCGGCTCCCCGATCCACTCCTCCCCCGACAACGCGGAGAGCTCGATCTCGCCGCGGTGCCGTGACGCCACGGCCAACGGGTGGTCGGCGGCCATCACGACGTACGCCGACTCGGACTCGACCACTGTGCAGGCCTCGACTCCGCTCGGCATCCGCAGCTCGAAGCCGGGGAACTCCCGCAACAGCGCGAAGTCGAGCCGTCCGCTCTCCAACTGCTGCAGCAGCACGCTGGTTGACCACTCCACCTCGATGCTCACCTGCTCGATCTCCCCGTGGTCGCGCAGCCGGGAGGCGATGCCGGACATCGGCGCGGTCGGGAACCCGCCGAGTCGTACGGCGCTGGAATCGACCGCGGTCATCGCCGACACGGTCGCGGACAGGTGGTCGACGTCGACCAGGATCGCCCGGGCGCGATCAACGGCGTACCGGCCGAGTGCGGTGGGGGTGACGCCGGTGCGGGAGCGCTCGAACAACTCGCCGCCGAACGCGGCCTCGATCCGCTTGAGCTGCGCGGTCAGGCTCGGCTGGCTGACCTTGAGCCAACGGGCGGCCCGCCCGACGGACCCCGCTTCTGCCACCAGGACCATCACCCGCAAGTGGCGCAGCTCGACCTTCATGCGTGGAGACCGTAGTCCAGGTCTGCACACAGCACACAGTTATCAACTGTTGCGGTTTCGTCTCAGCCGGGGCGAACTGTGTAACGCCCACCCCGGCCGCGACGATAGATCATGACGGTTCGAGCGCCAGTGCCTCGCGGTAGCCGAGCCTGCGGCCGGTCTGGAGCAGGGTGCGCTCGTAGAGCCGGGCGCCGAGGCGGACGATCAGGACCGTGGCGGCGAGCAGGATCGCGACCGCGAGCAGCGGCTGCCAGACCGGCACCTTCTCGGTCAGCATCCGCCCGGGCATCGCCATCGACGACGCGATCGGCACGAACGAGGCCACCGTCTTGGCCGACGATCCGGCGAACACCGAGAAGAAGAACGGGATCATCAGGATCATCTGGCCCGGTAGCGTGGTCGACCCGAGGTCCTCCTGCCGGGTGGCCAGCGATCCGGCCACGGCCCACAGCCCGGCCAGCGCGACGAAGCCGAGGACGAAGAACACCACGAACCAGCCGGCCACCGGCGCGACCACCTGCAGGATGCCGAGCTGATCGGTCGCGACCAGGCCGATCACCGACGCCCCCGCGATCACCACGATCTGCGACAGCGCCAGCGCGGTGTTGCCGAGCACCTTCCCCCACAGCAGCGACCGGATCGGTACGGCGGCGGCCAGGATCTCGACGACCCGGCTCTCCTTCTCCTGGACGACGCTCTGCGCGATCATCATGCCGAAGCCGAGCGCGGTCATGTAGAACACCAGTGCGAGGCCGATGTTGACGAAGCGGGCCACCACGTCCGGCAGTGGTCCGGGCTTCAGCAACTGCAGCTCCACCTTCGTCCCGGCCCGCAGCTCGGCTGGTGTCAGGCCGGCCCGCGCCGCATTCTGCTCCATTCCGACCGTGGCCGCGGCCTCCCGCAGCGCGCTCTCGAGCCCGGAGTCGACGGTGTCCTTGCCGAGTACGACGTATCCGTCGGCGCCGGGCAGCAACGCCGCCTTCACCTCGCCGTCGGTGACGAGCCTCTCGGCCGCAGGGCGATCCGCCGCGCGGGTGACCTCGTAGCCGTCGCCTCCCCTTGTCGTGGACGCCTGCTGGACGATCGTGGCGCCGGCGTCGTCGACCACGGCGAGCTTGTCAGGGCCGCTGTTCCCCACGAGCAGCGCCGGGATGACCACCGCGGCCAGGACGAGCACCAGCATCACCGCGGTCGATCCGAGGAAGGTCTTGTCCCGAAGCTTGGTGGTGATCTCCCGCTCGGCGATCAGCAGCCATGGCCGGTCAAGGGTCCGGTCGTTCATCGGGTCGCCTCCCGGAAGACGTCACTCAGTGCCACCCGCTCCGGCCCGAACTCCAGGACCGGTCCGCGGCTGATCGCCTGCTGAAGAACCAGTTGCGCGGCACCGTCGTCCTCGACGTCGAAGAGCGCCGTACCGGCGGCCACATCACGGACCTGGATGCCGCGGATATCGCGCAACCAGCCGGCGTCGCCGTCCACCACCAGCTTGTACGTCAGCGACGGCCCGGCGGCCAGCTCGGCAACGGGGCCGGCGGCAACGACTTTGCCGCGGGACAGTACGACGAGATCGTCGCAGAGCCGTTCGACCAGTTCGAGCTGGTGACTGGAGAACAGCACCGGCACCTCCGGCGTGACCTCCTCGCGAAGCAGGTCCACCATCGCGTCGACCGCGAGCGGGTCGAGACCGCTGAACGGCTCGTCCAGCACCAGCGCGATCGGCTCGTGCACCAGCGCCGCGGCGATCTGCACCCGCTGCTGGTTGCCGAGCGACAGGGTCTCCAGTACGTCGGTCGCCCGCTGGCTGAGCCCGAGTCGCTCGAGCAACTTGTCGGTCCGCTCGGCCGCCCGGAGCGGGTCGAGCCCGTGCAGCCGGCCGAAGAACACGAGCTGGTCGCGGATCTTCATCTTCGGGTACAGGCCGCGCTCCTCCGGCATGTAACCGAAGTCACGCCGTACGTCGTGCGTCAGCGGCCCGTCGTGCCACCGCACCTCACCCGCGGTCGCGGCCAGCACGCCGAGGATGATCCGCATCGTCGTCGTCTTTCCGGCCCCGTTCGCCCCGACGAACCCGGTCATCCGCCCTGGCACGACGTCGAAACTCACGTCGTCCAGCGCCAGTTGGTCGCCGAATCGCCGGGTCAGCCCAGCCACCCTCAGCATCCGTCACCGTTCCCTGTCACCTCGGCCCCCTCAGCCAGGCCCACACCCGACCGCTTCCGCTCGGAAGTGGTTCAAAGTTAGTGACAGGGTGCCCACACAGACGTCGGCCCCCAGGGTGATCACCCACGTCATCCGCACGGCGGACCTGGCATCACCTCGGGGGCCGACCCGGGGACGTTCAGCTGGCGGAGTCGCCCTCCATGGTCTCGACGGCGCCGAGCAGGCTGCGCAGGCCGATCTCCTCGCGCTCGACCTCGGCGGGGTCGGTCGTCCACTCGCTGGGCGGCAGCATCGCCGCCTCCTCGGGGTGGCTGGACTCGACCATGCTCAGGTCCGCCTCGACCTCGGACTGGAGCTCGTGCAGGAAGTCGCCGCTCATGACGGGTTCCACTCGCCGTAGTGGATCCGGCCGAGGGTCGCCTCGCCGATCGGGACCAGCGAGTCCTCGACCAACTCGGAACCGAAGTACGTCGCGTGCGGATCGGTGACGACCTCACGCTTGTCGCCGAGCTCGGCGAGTGCCTTGCGGAAGAACTCGTCCATCCGGTAGCGGTCCGGCCCGGCGATGTCCCTGCGTCCGTTCAGCGGCTCACCGACCGCGGTCTTGGCGACCTGGTCGGCCACATCGTCACCCGCCATCGGCTGGAACGACACGGGCGCCATGTGTACGCCGTCCTCCTGGGCGCCGGAGTCCGCGATGGCCTTGACGAACTCGAAGAACTGGGTCGCGTGGACCAGCGAGTACGGGATCCCGGACTTCCTGATCAGGTCTTCCTGAGCCAGCTTGGCCTTGAAGTAGCCGTTCTCCGGCAGCCGCTCGGTGCCCACGATCGACACCGCGACGTGGTGGCCGACACCGGCGGCGGCCTCCGCGGCCAACTGGTTCGAGGTGGAGGTGGTGAAGAAGTCCAGCACCGCCTGTGGCTCGAATGATGGCGAGTTCGACACGTCGACCACCACCGAGGCACCCGCCATCGCCTCGGCCAGACCCTCGCCGGTGAGGGTGTTCACTCCGGTGTTCGGGGACGCCGCGACGACCTCGTGTCCGTGCGCCTCGAACCGCCGTACCAGCTTCGAACCGATCAGCCCCGTGCCACCGATCACCACGATCTTCACAGCCACTCTCCTGTCCCCGGGGCACCCCGCTGGTGACCCGTCGTCAGCTAAGACAGGACAGCCGAGCGACTTGTGACCGTCACAACCAGCCGGTCTGTCCTGTCGCGGGTGTCGCAGTACTGATCGCGGCGCTGGCGTTGGTACGCGCGAATCAGCTGGCTGGGTCGTCGCCCGGGGTCACGAGGCCGCATTCGTAGGCGAAGACGACGGCCTGGACCCGGTCGCGGAGGCCGAGTTTGAGCAGGACCCGGGAGACATGGGTCTTGACGGTGGCCTCGCCGACGTAGAGCTGGCTGGCGATCTCGGTGTTGGTGAGGCCGCGCGCGATCAGGCCGAGAACCTCGCGTTCGCGGTCGGTCAGCTCCTCGAGCAGGTCAGGGCGGTAGACGCGCTCGCCACCGCCGGTGAACCGCTTGATGACCCGCCGGGTCACCTCAGGGGCGAGCAGGGCGTGACCGGAGTGCACCACCTGGATCGCGTCGACCAGGTCCTCCGGCGCGGTGTTCTTCAGCAGGAACCCACTCGCGCCGGCGCCGAGCGACTCGAACA
Organism: Kribbella sp. NPDC023972; assembly: GCF_040639075.1. Lineage (NCBI taxonomy): Bacteria > Bacillati > Actinomycetota > Actinomycetes > Propionibacteriales > Kribbellaceae > Kribbella > Kribbella sp. NPDC023972. The sequence goes on from NZ_JBEZZH010000001.1 coordinate 666,140, forward strand.
GATAGTCGTCCCGGTCGAACGTGGTCAGGATGACGACCTTGCCGGCGTCCTCCGCGACGATGCGCTGGGTCGCGGTGATCCCGTCCATCCCGGGCATCTGGACATCCATCAGTACGACGTCCGGCCGCAGCGCGAGGGCGAGCTCGATCGCCTTCTCCCCGTCCGCGGCCTCGCCGACCACCTCGATCTCCGGCTCGACCGACAGGATCATCCGGAAACCGGCCCGGACCAGATCCTGGTCGTCCACCAACAGCACGCGCATCGGTGCCAAGCTCATCGGCGTCCTCGCTTCGCTGCGGGCGCCGACGAGGCACAAGTCAGGCTGTGCTTGATGGTGAACTCGCTGCGCTCGTTCACGAACGGGTCTCCTCCTTGGTCAGCGGGCGGTTCTGCGGGTCGAGCGGGATCCGGACCCGGACCCGGAAGCCGCCGACCGGGCGCGGGCCGATCTCGGTCTCGCCGCCGAGGAGACCGACCCTCTCACGGACCCCGACGTGACCGAGCCGGCTGCCGACCGGCGCGTGCTTCGGCCGGCCGTCGTCGATCACCTCGAGCTCGACCGATTCGCCGAGGTAACGCAGCGTGATATGGGCACTGCGTGCGGTCGAGTGGCGCCGTACGTTGGTCAGCGCTTCCTGGGCGATCCGGTAGACCGAGACCGAGACCGTCTCCGGCAGCTGGAGCGGCTGGCCGATCTGGTGGAAGCCGACCGACAAGCCCTCGCCGTTCACGTCCGCGATCAGCGCGGGCAGCCGGTCGGCACCGGCCTGCGGTGCCTTCGTGGCCGGCGACTCGGCATCGAGGTCGGGGTCGGCCGCGCGGAGCATGCCGAGGAGCTGGCGCATCTCGTTCACCGCGGTACGGCTGGAGTTCTCGATCACGGTCAACGCGTTCTTGGCCGCGTCCGGGTCGGAGTCCATCACCCGCCGGGCACCGCCGGCCTGGACGCCGATACTGCTGATGTGGTGGGCGACGACGTCGTGCAGCTCGCGCGAGATCCGCAGCCGCTCGTCGATCACGGCTCGACGGGCGTTGGCCTCCTGCTGGGAGGCGAGCTCGGCCGCCTGCTGCTCCAGCTCGTACCGCTGCCGGGCCGTCCCCCACGCCGTACGGCCCCAGAAGTAGGCGCCGAAGAAGTAGAGGACGTTCAGCGCGAGCGTCAGGATGACACTGGACACGTACGGCGACAGCAGGGCGTCGTTGGCGCCTTTGATCTCGTCGTTCTGCACCGCCCGGCCGAAAGTGAGGACGAGCCAGCTGAACATCCCGATGAAGACGATCCCCACCGCGGCCTTCATCAACCGGCGGTCCCGGGCCCAGGCGGCCGCCGTGTAGATCGCCATGAACTGGGTCGCCTGGGTGACCAGGTTGCCGACGAAGGCGAAGGTGGAGCGTTCACCGGCAACGACGAACAGCACGGAAACGATGAGCAGCACCGGGATCGGCCAGCGGCGCCGGAAGCACAGCGGCAGCGCGACTGCCGCACTCAGTACGTACGGTTCGACGCCGCCGATGCCGAGGCTGACCGGGTCCGGCGCGACGCCGCGCGCCAACTCGGTGCCGATCACCCCCGTGACCGCCATGCCCAGCCCGAGCAACAGGTCGTGCTGGTGCTGCTTGGCCGTCGGCCCGGGCCGGAGCCAGCCCCGGACGGTCGTGCCGGTCGCAGGCGGTGTCCCCGGCTCGGACACCTTCACTTCCCCAGTACGCCGTTCCGCCGGGGACTCGGCCGTAGTCGACATAGCTCATCAGCCTACGGGCTGGGGGCGGCCGAACCGGGCCGCGTACCCTGGTGGGCGTGACGATCGCCCCAGAAGGACGGAAACTGCTCAGGCTCGAGGTGCGCAACGCGGAGACCCCGATCGAGCGCAAACCCGAGTGGATCAAGACCCGGGCGAAGATGGGCCCGGAATACCAGGCGTTGCAGAAGCTGGTGAAATCCGAGCAGCTGCACACGGTGTGCCAGGAAGCCGGCTGCCCGAACATCTTCGAATGCTGGGAGGACCGCGAGGCGACCTTCCTGATCGGTGGCGACCAGTGCACCCGGCGGTGTGACTTCTGCCAGATCGACACCGGCAAGCCGGAGGCGCTGGACCGCGACGAGCCGCGCCGCGTCGCCGAGTCGGTCCGGACCATGGGCCTGCGCTACGCGACCGTGACCGGGGTGGCCCGCGACGACCTGGACGACGGCGGCGCCTGGCTCTACGCCGAGACGATCCGCCAGATCCACGAGCTCAACCCCGGCACCGGGGTGGAGATGCTCGCGCCCGACTTCAACGCCGTACCCGAGCAGCTGGCCGAGGTGTTCTCGTCCCGGCCCGAGGTGTTCGCGCACAACGTGGAGACGGTGCCGCGGATCTTCCGCCGGATCCGGCCCGGGTTCCGGTACGAGCGCTCGCTGGACGTGATCACCCAGGCCCGCGACTACGGACTGGTGACCAAGTCGAACCTGATCCTCGGCATGGGTGAGACCCGCGAGGAGGTCAGCCAGGCGCTGCGCGACCTGCATGCGGCCGGCTGCGAGATCATCACCATCACCCAGTACCTGCGCCCCTCGGTGCGGCACCACCCGGTCGAGCGGTGGGTCAGGCCCGAGGAGTTCGTGGAGCTGAAGGACGAGGCCGAGGCGATCGGTTTCGCCGGAGTGATGTCCGGGCCGCTGGTGCGTTCGTCGTACCGGGCCGGTCGGCTGTACCGTCAGGCTGTGGAGTCGCGGATGACCTCCGCGGCGCAACAGGACGCATAAGAGAACACGGACAAAGGTAGAGATGGCCAAGAACGACGCGCCCGCCGAGAAGACCAGCCGGCTCAAGCAGATCCGGTCGGCTTACCAGCTGACCAAGAAGTCCGACCCGAAGATCGGACTGGTGCTCGCCGGGATCTTCCTCGGCGTCGTCGCCGTGTTCGTCGCGCTCGCCTTCCTGGTCGGGCCGCTGCTCGTGTGGCTGCCGCTGGGTGTGGCGCTCGCCTTCCTGGCCACCACGATCATCTTCGGCCGCCGGGTCGAGAAGGCGGCGTACAGCCAGATCGAGGGCCAGGCCGGCGCGGCCGCGTCGGCGCTGCAGACGCTGCGCCGCGGCTGGAACGTGACGCCCGCGGTCGCGGTCACCAAGAACGCCGACATCGTGCACCGGGTGGTCGGCCGGCCGGGCATCGTGCTCGTCGGTGAGGGCCAGCCGAGCCGGGTGAAGAACCTGCTCCAGGCCGAGGGTAAGAAGCACAGCCGGGTCGCCGGCGGCGCGCCGGTGATCCAGATCGTCGCCGGTCAGGGCGAGGACGAGGTCGACATCCGCAAGCTGACCAAGCACGTGATGAAGCTTCCGGCCGTGCTGCAGCCGTCCGAGATCACCGACCTGCTGCAGCGGCTCAAGGCGCTGGACGCCGTCCGCCCGCAGGTGCCGATGCCCAAGGGCCCGGTCCCGACCAGCCTCAAGGGCGCCCGGCAGGCGATGAAGGGCCGCTGAGCCGGCCGGTCGAATCGGCCCGTCCTCGTTCGTCAAGCGGATGACACCGTTTTCGAGCGAGGAGGGCGACAGATGGGCGTCGACGACGTCTTTCCGATCGTGACGACTGATGACCTGGAGCGGCTGCTGCCGTTCTACCGGGACGTACTCGGTGGCGAGGTGCACTACCGGTTCCCGCCCGAGGGCGTCGGGTGAGCGGGTCGCCCGGGCGGAGGATCCGGACGGCAACCAGTTGATCTTCGGCCAGCGAGCTCTCTCTGAGTGAGACGCCGGTAACTCGGCAGCCGCTGAGCAGTTGATCTGTCGTGACGTGGCACGGGTGTGCCTTCGTGTCGCGCTGGGGGGTGGGCTCTGGGCCTTAGGGTGCGACCAGGACAGATCGAGACACGAGGTAGACGTACATGACGGATCTCTTGCCGGCGCGGGTACACCAGCCGGTGGCCGAGACCTGGCCCAGCCTGGCCCGGCCGCGGTCGAACCCGGTCCGCCGGGCCGGCGCGATGGCCGCGATCCGTCTGATCGCGAAGGACCTGCCGGCCACGATCCATCTGGACAACAACCGCTCGTACGGCCTGGGCGGCCCCGCGATGCGGGTGCACCGGAGCGCGGCCTTCCTCGACCGGCTCGGGCAGGACGCCGGGTCCGGGTTCGGCGAGGCGTACCTGGCCGGTGACTGGGATCCCGAGCCCGGGACCGACCTGGCCGACCTGCTGGTCCCGTTCGCCGAGCGGTTCAGCAACGAGGAGACCCGGCACCTGCTGCCGAAGTGGGCCCAGTCGCTGCGGTGGCTGGTCACCCGGTCGCAGCCGGGCGACCAGGACAACGACCGGGCCGGCGCCCGGGAGAACGTCAGCCGTCACTACGACCTGAGCAACGCGATGTTCTCCGAGTTCCTCGACCCGACCCTGACCTACTCGGCGGCCTACTTCGGTCCATCCGCCACGGCGGATCTCGCGACGGCGTCGTACGACGAACTGACCCAGGCCCAGCTGAACAAGCTCGACGCCATCCTCGACGCGGCCGGGGTGGTGTCCGGATCGCGGGTGCTGGACATCGGCTGCGGCTGGGCGAGCCTCGCGATCCGCGCGGCGCAGCGGGGTGCTTGGGTCACCGCGATCACGATCGCCTCGCAGCAGGCGCTGCTGGCGCAGCGCAAGATCGCCGAGGCCGGTGTGGGCGACCGGGTGCAGGTCGCGCTGCGCGACTACCGCGACCAGATCGGCGAGTTCGACGCCGTACTGAGTGTGGAGATGATCGAGGCGGTCGGCGAGAAGTACTGGCCGGTCTACTTCGACGCGATCGAGCGGCGGCTGGCGCCCGGCGGGGTCGGCGTCGTCCAGGCGATCGTGATGCCGCACGAGCGGATGCTGGCCACCCGGAACACGTTCACCTGGGTGCAGAAGTACATCTTTCCCGGCGGCCTGATCCCGTCGATCAAGGTGATCGAGGAGATCACCGCCCAGCACACCGGGCTGCGCACCGAGGTGCTCCGCCACCTTGGCCCGGACTATGCCCGCACCCTGCGGATCTGGCGCAACCGCTTCATCGACCGCTGGCCCGCCATCGCCCAGCTCGGCTTCGACGACACCTTCCGCCGCATGTGGGAGTTCTACCTCGCCTACTCCGAGGCCGGCTTCCGCACCAACTACCTCGACGACGTCCAGCTACGCCTGACCAGGCGGTGACCTCGGTACGGCGTACGCCGTACGACGTATCGGTGGATCAGCGGTGGACGACGACTGTTTTGGCGGCGCGGTCGTGGAGGCCCCGGCGGTCGCGGTCGTAGACGACGGCGGGGAGGAGCAGGCAGATCAGCAGGGATCGGATCACGCCGGCGATCAGGCCCGGCGGAACCGTGTCGGTCTTGGTGCCGCGGACCGGGACCACCCGGAGGCCGCAGACGCGGTGACCGATGGTGCTGCCGACCAGACCGGTCAGGATCGCGCTCATCGCGAAGAACGTGACCAGCTGGGAGGTGTTGTAGTCGTTGCCGCCCGCCCACATCGGCTTGGACGTGATCGCGGACGCGACCAGGCCGGCGATCAGCCAGTCCAGCAGCAGCGCGAGGATCCGGCGACCCCAGCCGGACACCGATCCCGGACCCTGCTCGGGCAGCCCGAGCCGATTGCCCGGAAACCGGAATTCTTCGGTGGGTCCTGTGCCAGGCTGCGCGGATGATGCCATGATGGCTAGCCTACGGACACGGCCGGGCACCGATCACAGCGGATCGGGAGATCTCAGGCCGTAACCGGCGTACACCAGTGGGTCAGCGCGGACACGCTGGGCGTAACATCCGCGAAACATTGGGGTCATGGCCGGGAAACCGGCAGGCCCTACGTTCAGATCAATCTCTGAGCCACCCCGAGGAGTACGAATGTTTTCCAGCGCTGAGGAGCTGCTCGCCTACGTCAAGGACGAGGGCATCGAGATCATCGATGTCCGGTTCTCTGACCTGCCGGGCATCATGCAGCACTTCACCGTCCCCGTGTCGTCGTTCGGCCCCGAGGTCTTCGAAGAGGGCCTGATGTTCGACGGTTCGTCGGTACGCGGGTTCCAGCAGATCCACGAATCGGACATGAAGCTGCTGCCCGACCCGACCACCGCCTTCCTCGACACGTTCCGCGGGACGAAGACGCTGGCGATCAACTTCTTCGTGCACGACCCGCTGACCGGCGAGGCCTACAGCCGCGACCCGCGCAACATCGCCCGCAAGGCGCAGGAGTACCTGAAGTCGACCGGCATCGCGGACACCGCGTTCTTCGCGCCCGAGGCCGAGTTCTACGTCTTCGACGACGTCCGGTTCGAGACCAAGCAGAACTCCGGCTACTACTCGATCGACTCGGTGGCCGGCGCCTGGAACACCGGCCGCGTCGAGGACGGCGGCAACCGCGGCTACAAGGTCCGCTACAAGGGTGGCTACTTCCCGGTCGCGCCGACCGACCACTTCGGCGACCTGCGCGACCAGATCACGCTGAACCTGGAGAAGTCCGGTCTGCTGGTCGAGCGCGCCCACCACGAGGTCGGCACCGCGGGTCAGGCGGAGATCAACTTCCGCTTCGACGAGCTGCTGAAGACCGCGGACAACCTGCAGAAGTTCAAGTACATCGTCAAGAACACCGCCTGGGCGGCCGGCAAGACCGCGACCTTCATGCCGAAGCCGATCTTCGGTGACAACGGCTCGGGTATGCACTGCCACCAGTCGCTGTTCTCCAACGGCGAGGCGCTGTTCTACGACGAGTCCGGGTACGGCGGCTTGTCCGACGTGGCCCGCTGGTACATCGGCGGCCTGCTGAAGCACGCCCCGTCGCTGCTGGCCTTCACCAACCCGACGGTGAACTCCTACCACCGCCTGGTCCCGGGCTTCGAGGCGCCGGTCAACCTGGTTTACTCGCAGCGCAACCGGTCGGCCTGTATCCGGATCCCGATCACCGGCTCGAACCCGAAGGCGAAGCGGATCGAGTTCCGCTGCCCCGACCCGTCGGCCAACCCGTACCTGGCCTTCTCGGCCCAGCTGCTGGCCGGCCTGGACGGTATCCGCAACAAGATCGAGCCGGCCGACCCGGTCGACAAGGACCTGTACGAGCTGCCGCCGGAGGAGCACGCCGGCATCGCCCAGGTCCCGACCTCGCTGCCGGCCGTGATCGACTCGCTCGAGGCCGACCACGCCTTCCTGCTCGAGGGTGACGTGTTCACCTCCGACCTGATCGAGACCTGGATCGACCTGAAGCGCGAGCAGGAAATCGCCCCGATCCAGCTCCGCCCCCACCCGCACGAGTTCGAGCTCTACTACGACGTCTGAGCGGCGTAGTGCGCTGACCTGCTGAAGCGCACCGCAAAACGGCGGCCGACCTGGGCAAACGTCATTTCGACGTTACTCCCGGTTTGCCGCCGTTTTGTGTTGACCCGGTACCTGCTGTGTAACCGTCTACTGCTGGTTGCAATAAACACGCGCCAGGAGAATCATGGCCAGCATGAGCGGGGCATTCATCGTTCCTCCTGGCCAGGGCCGGCATCTCGATCTGGGCAACTTCGAGGCCGTAGTCCTGGCAACATCTGCGCAGACAGCTGGCCAGTTCACTCTGCTGCAGACGCAAAGTGAGCCGCCGGAGTTCGGTCCCCCACTCCACCTTCATCGTGATGCCGCCGAGGCGTTCTTTGTGCTCGAGGGCGAATACCTGATGTTCATCGAGGAGGAGCAAACTCTGTGTCCGCCCGGAACGTTTGTCTACGTACCGCGAGACACGCCCCACACGTTCAAGGTCGTTTCAGCGGGCCCTGGTAAGAAGCTGAACTTCTTTTCGCCTGCTGCCATGGTCCAGTATTTCGAGGAGTTGGCCGAAGCAGAAGCAACCGGCTCGGCGACGCCGGAACTGCTGGACGAGATCGCGGCCCGATGCAACGTGGATGTTCTTGGGCCGGTGCCGGACAGCTATCTCTGAGTCCGCTCAGTCTGAGTTCACCAACTTCCCGAAGAGCCGCATCCACCTGGTGGATGCGGCTCTCGCCGTTTCCGGCGAGTGAGACGGTCAAAGTCTAGTAGGTCAGGTGGAATACAGTCTTTTGGACTGTTCGTCCGCCTGAAAGGTTCCTGCTGATGAGTGTTGAGGTGCTGTGGTACATCCCGAACCAGGTCGATCCCGGGCATCGGGGAGACGACGCCGGGCAGGGGCACAACAGCTTGGAGCGGTTGACTGAGCTGGCCGGTCTCACCGAGGACCACGGCTGGGGTGGGGCCTTGATCGGGACGGGGTGGGGGCGGCCTGACACGTTCACGGTGGCTACGGCGCTGGCCGCGCGTACGACGACCTTCCAGCCGTTGATCGCGATCCGGCCGGGCTACTGGCAGCCGGCACACTTCGCGTCGGCGGCGTCGACGCTCGACCAGCTCACCGGCGGGCGGGTGCTGATCAACATCGTGTCCGGGCAGGACAACCTGGCGGCGTACGGCGACAGCGAGGGCGACCAGCCACAGCGGTATGCGCGGACGAAGGAGTTCCTGCAGTTGGTACGGCGGTTGTGGACCGAGGAGGACGTGACCTACGACGGCGAGTACTTCTCGGTCACCGGATCCACGGTCGCGACGCGTCCCGTCGTACGCGAGGGAAGGCTGCATCCGCGGCTGTACTTCGGCGGCGCGTCCGACGCCGCCCAGCGGGTCGCCGCGACCGAGGCTGATGTGCAGTTGTTCTGGGGTGAGCCGCTGGACGGGATCGCCGAGCGGGTCGGCAAGCTCCGCGCCTTGGAGTCTGAGCTCGGGCGTGAGCATCCCCCGCTCGAGTTCGGGCTGCGGATCACCACGCTCGTCCGCGACACCACCGAGGAGGCCTGGGCCGACGCGGAGGCGAAGGTCGCGCAGCTGGCCGAGGCTCAGGGCTCGCGTGATCGCCGGTGGTTCAAAGCGGTCGGGCAGCAACGGCTGCTGGACCTGGCCGAGCGGGGCGAGGTGCTCGACGACAACCTCTACACAGCGCCCGGCAAGTACGGCGGTGGCGGTGCCGGTACGACGTGGCTCGTCGGCTCGGCCGACGACGTCGCCAAGTCGCTCCGCAGGTACCAGGATCTCGGCATCACCCACTTCATCCTCTCGGATACGCCGTACCGCGACGAGATCGTCCGCATCGGCGACCAACTCCTCCCGCTGCTGAAGAACGGATCCTGACGGCCGGCTGGCCCCTTGGGCTGATGGGATGAGCTTGCCGCGCCAGGGAGTGTGAATCACTTGGACCGCATTCTGAGTGTGATCGGTTGATTACCGAGTGCCAGGGACGGGTAGGTGCTCAGTGAGGCAAGTGAGGGAGCGCTGATGGTCGTATATTTGCCGCGGTCCGCCTGGAATGCGCGACCGCCGAACGGGGGGCCGGGCAACCTGACGGTCTCCCGGGTCCAGGGCGCGGTGATCCACTGGCCCGGGACCGGGTCGACGAGACCCATCCACAGCCAGACGGCGGTGGCGTCGGCGCTGCGCGGGTGGCAGGACTTCCACATGGACGACCGTGGCTGGTCGGATATCGCGTACCAGGTCGCCGTCGACCAGGCCGGCCGGGCCTGGACGCTGCGCGGGTTGCGCGTCCAGTCCGGCGCCAACGGCAACGCTGATCTGAACGAGCGGTACGGCGCGGTGCTGCTGATCCTGGTCACCGGCGAGCAGCCGACCGCCGCGATGAAGGCGACCACCCGCGGAGTGATCGCCGACTTCCGCCGACTCTTCCCCCGCGGTACGGCGATCCGGCCGCACTCCGCGGTCCGGCCGGACGGCACCGACTGTCCCGGCCCGGCCGCCCGGGCCGCGATCGCCCGCGGCGACTTCACCCCGACTTCCTCGGAGGACGACATGACCCCCGCCCAGATGCAGGAACTGAAGAACTTCATCGAGGCCCGCAGCCAGGCCTACGCGCTCTGGGTGCACCGGCAACTGCGCCGCGACCTCTCCGCGGTGGTGAGGGCGTACGCGCTCGACATCAAGAACTACGAGCGCCAGACCGACGCCGCCGACGCCCAGCGCGCCGCCGCCGCGGTCTGGGCGACCGCACCCGACAACTTCCCGACGAACACCGAGCCGAAGCCCGCCCCGGACCCGCAGCCGGAGCCCGACCCCGGCACCGAGCCCGACCTCCTGCTCCCGGAGCCCGAACCGATGCCAACCGTCGACACCGCACCGGACGGCGCATCGGGCACCGACGGCAGCGCACCAGCCGCCGACGGAAGCGCACCGGTCGATGCCGCCGCGACCCCCGTAACTCCGGATGGAGCGCCGGATGCGCAGCCGGAGTCCGGCGCCGACCCAGAGCCCAACCCCGAGCCCAAGCGGTAGCCGTCAACCCAGTTGCTCAAAGCAACCTTCAATGTCCTGCGGCCTTCAGTACCCGCAGGGCGTTGAGGGTGATCAGCTCGTTCGGCCCGCTGCGGCCCCAGTCGACGACGTCCGGCGTACGGTCGCTGCCAGGCGGGTTCCACCACTGCCGTCCGGCGTACCAGAGCCCGTCGGCGTGCCGCTGCCGCTCCAGCTCGTCGAGCGCGTCACCGGCCCGCTCGTCGGTCACCAGCCCGAGCCGCGACAACACCAGCAACGCTTGCAGGATGTCGTAGTGCCAGTACGGCGGATAGCTCGGCCGCAACCACCTCTTGTTGATCACCTCGCCGGTCGACAGGCTGCGGAACACGCGGTGCTCCAGGAACAATTCCCCAGCCCGTACGGCGGCATCGCGAGCGGCCGTGTCGCCGGTAGCTCGGTAGTACTCGTGCAGCCCCCACGCGGCCGCATGCGTCTCGTGGAACGACGAACGCCGGCCTGAAGCGCTGCGGTCGCAGTTCCAACCGCCGTCAGGCCACTGCCACTCCAGCAGCCCTTCCGCCAGCTGCTGTACCCGCGGATCGCCCGCCATCCCCAGCCGGCTGCACGCCCCGAGCGTGTTCCCCTCGATCGACCCACACCGCCGTACGAGCCCGTCCACGACGCTCACGCCGTACTGCAGCGACCGCATCACCTCGGCCAGGTCGTACTCCGCAGCCGCCACCGCCCGCGGCTCCCCCGCCGGCACCTCCAGCTCCACCAACGAAACAATCCGCCAGTGCGCCCCGGTCCACTTCCGATAGGCCCGCTTGTCCGCGCAGGCGTCGGTCAGCAAGGCCCGCACCTTCGCCCCACTCAGCACATCCTCACCATGCGGCTCCCCCAGCAGGTCCCGCCGGGCCATCCCCCGCACCGCCGGCTCCTCAGACTCCAGCAACCATCCCACCGCATCCATCCACCCATTCTGTGTCGGTGCCTGGTGGTTGGGTAACCCAGTGGACATCACGGAGCTGTCGGAGCGGTACGGCGAGACAGCACGACGTCGACCTGCCCGCGGAGATCGAGCGCAAGTGGCTCGCCCACGAGCTCTAGTCCGTCTTCGGGCGTACGGCGAACATCACCGCGAGGACGAAGGCGGGGATGGCCAGGATCCAGATCGAGCTGAGGTTGAGGAGGGCCGGGACGAGACAGAGCAGCAGGAGGTCGAAGCCGCGGATCGGTTGGGAGAACATGCCGGGCGGGATCGCGCCCATCGGGGAGGCGACCAAGGGCCCCGCGTACGACGGAGGTCGCGCGGAGGCCTGCCGGACGGCGCCGGAGATGATGCCGGCCGCAACGGCGAAAGCCACCGGACCGTTGCCCAGCGCCGGAAGGGCGAGCAGAGTCCACAAGGCGGCGAAGAGCCCCGGCACGACGGCCATGATCACGCGCAGCTCGCGCAGGTCCATGCCGAGCGCCCGCGCTAGCCCGGTCGACCGGCACACCGACCGCAGACCGTCCATCAACGGCCGTACCGCGGCAAACCCGGCGAACCCGGCCGCGACCGGCACGAGCACGTGGAAGCCGGCACCCGCGATGGCGTACGGGACGACCAGCAGGGCGAACCCGATCACCAGCCGTCGCGGCCACCGCAGGATCCGCAGGAACTCCCGGTGCACCAGAGCGGCGCCCCGCGACCCCAGACCCCGCCGGGACCGAGCGCGGCCCTTCAACCGCCAGTGCCGGCCCGCGACCACGTCGGCGAGCATGCTGATGTCCAGGCTGCTCGCGGCCCCGGCCAGACCGGCCAGCAGTTCCCCACCGGCGATGACCGTCGTCCGGCTCAGCTTGGCGAGGGTTCGCCCGGTGACGACCACGATCGCCAGGACGACGACCAGGCACACCAGCCCGATCACCAGCAGACGCACCTGCTCGAGTGTGAGCAACGTGTCCGGCTCGACCGGACCCCACTGGGCGATCACGACATTCGCGCCCTGGACCTGGTCCGGCTCGGCTCGGGTCGCCAGCCACACCGCCGGGATCGCAGCGACAATCAGCAGCAGATCGGCGATCCAGAGCGTCCACCTGGTACGCACGGAAGATTGCTGCGCCCACACCGTCAGGCAGGCCACGCACACCAGCAACGAGGCCGTCAGCACCGACGCCTCCCCGATCCCCATCAACGGCCAGCCGAGCAGGGTCCAGGCGATCACTGAGACCAGCAGACCGGTCACGGCCACGACGGCGATCATCACCCGGTACGTCGGCCGGAGCAGAGCCGTCCGATCGACCGGAGTGGCCAGCAGCCAGAAACCTGCTGCCCGCGACGCGGACACCGGGCCGACGCTCAACAGGACCCGAAGCGTCGTTGCCACCAGCAACGGCACGAGGATCCAGGGCAGGTAGTACGCCAGCTCCATGCAGGACCATGACATGCACCGGGCGGCGTTCTCGTTGAGCTGCCGCAGCAGGTTGCCGCCGGACGCGCCCGCCATGGCGAGGGTGAACAGGACCAGGTAGACGTCTTCGAAAATCTGCCAGAAGGAACGGTCGGCGTGGCGGCGCCGGGTGGTCCGCATCCAGGCGCGGAGCGAGCGGGACGTCGGGATCGCACCGAAGTCGGCCGGGTCGAAGACGACCGGCCCGTCAGCTGAGCTCATGAAGCAGACCTCACCAGGAAGCTCATGGCAGCGGGGTGAGGGTGACGACGGAGTCGGCGACGGCTTCGACCAGGGCCGGGTCGTGGCTGGCGAACAGGATCGACGTACCGGCCTTCTTCTCCTCGATGAGGCGATCCGACAACCACTGCACGCCGTCGGTGTCCAGCCGCGCTTCGGGTTCGTCGAGGACCATCAGCTTGCGCGGCCGGACCAGCGCCGTCGCCAGTGCGAGGCGGCGGCGCTGACCCGAGGACAGCGAACCCGGCAGCTGGTCGGCGGCGGGCAGCAGGCCGATGTCGTCGAGCAGCGTGTCGACGAGGTCTTCCGGCGACGGGTTCCCGTGGGCGCGAGCGAGCAGGTCGAGGTGTTCGGCCGCGGTCAGGTCCGGGAAGAAGTCGAGGTCGTCGAGCAGGGTGGCGACGTCTCGTCGTACGGCGTCCGCACGCTCGTCGATCGGCAGACCTTCGAGCAGGATCGTGCCCGCCGCCGGATCCGCCGAGCCGACGATGCACTTGAGTACGGTCGTCTTGCCGGCGCCATTCGGCCCGACCAGTGCGACCGCCTCACCGGCGGCCAGGGTGAAGGTCAGACCTTCGATCACCGGCCGGTCGCCGTACTTGTGCTGCAACTCCTTCACGCTCAACCGAGCCGCGGCCTTGCTCACTTCTTGCGGACCAAGGTCAGTCCGTCGCCGATCCCGAGGATGACCACGTCGACGCGGTCGTCCTTGGCGATGTGCGCGTTGAACTCCTTGCGCTCGACCGGGTCCTGCGAGTGCTGACCGACCACGCGGCCGCCGGCCAGCGTGTTGTCGAACAGCATCAGCCCGTTCGGCCGGATCAGCGGCACCAGTCGCTCGAAGTAGTCGATGTACCCGGGCTTGTCCGCGTCCACGAAGGCCAGGTCGAACGAGCCGTCCAGCGCGGCCACCAGCTCGTGCCCGTCGCCGATCCGCAGCTCGATCTTCGCGGCGACCCCGGCGCGCTCCCAGTACCGGCGGGCGATCGAGGTCCACTCCTCGCTCGCGTCGAGGCAGATCAGCTGTCCGTCGTCCGGCAGCCCGCGGGCGATCGCGAGCGCGGAGAACCCGGTGAAGGTACCGATCTCGACCGCGCGGCGCGCGGAGATCAGGCGGGTGAGCGTGGTCAGAAGCGCCGCCTGGTCGGCGGTGGTCAGCATCACGGACACGTCGCCCAGCTGCTGGGTCTCCGCCACCAGATCGGCGGCGATGTCGTCCAGCGGCATCCCGTGCTCGACCATGTAATCGTGCAGCTCGTCGGTGACGAGTACCTGGTTCCCCATCGAAATTCCCGCCTTCTGTGTATTAGATCGGTCGCCTGTAGTCTCTATGGGTTGCTCGAACGCCGCACACCCACCCCACCGAGGAGCATCCCCCATGCGCATCGCCGTCGCCGGTTCGATCGCGACCGACATCCTGATGACGTTCCCGGGGCGGTTCAAGGACCAGTTCCTCGAGGAACAGATGCACAAGGTCTCGCTGTCGTTCCTGGTCGACGAGCTGGTCGTCCACCGCGGCGGCGTCGGCGCGAACATCTGCTACGGGATGGCCCAGCTCGGCCAGCCCTCGCTGCTGGTCGGCTCGGTCGGCGCCGACTTCGCCGAGTACGGCGCCGCGCTCACCGAAGCCGGCGTGGACGTGTCCCACGTCCGTGTGTGCCAGAACGTACACACCGCCCGGTTCACCTGTACGACGGACCTGGACGCGAACCAGATCGCCTCGTTCTACACCGGTGCGATGGCCGAGGCGCGAGAGCTCGACCTCGGTGCGATCCACGCCGCGACCGGTGGGATCGACCTGGTGCTGATCGGCGCGGACGACCCGGCAGGGATGCTCAAGCACACCGAGCTGGCGAAGGCGAACGGGATCGCCATCGCCGCCGACCCGTCCCAGCAGCTGGCCCGGATGGAGGGCGAGGAGATCAAGCGCCTCGTCGAGGGTGCGGAGTACCTGTTCACCAACGAGTACGAAGCCGGCCTGATGGTGCAGAAGACCGGTTGGAGCCACGACGAGATCCTGGAGCGGGTCGGCGTCCGCGTCACCACTCACGGCGGTGACGGCGTGGTGATCGAGAACACCGCCGGCATCCTGGCCAAGGTCCCGGCCGTCCCGGCCCCGAACCTGGTCGACCCCACCGGCGGCGGTGACGCCTTCCGGGCCGGCTACCTCACCGGCCGCGCAGCCGGGCTCGACCACGAAGCCGCCGCACAGATCGGCTGCACCCTGGCCACCACGGTCCTCGAAACCGTCGGCACCCAGGAGTACACCCTCGACCGCCCCACCTTCCTGACCCGCCTCGCCTCCGCCTACGGCTCCCCCGCCGCAGCCGCCGCAGCGCAGGCCCTCAACCTCAACTAGCGTGCTCCAGTAAGAGGACTGGGGTGATGCGTGCTCCGGTACGGGGACTGTGGTCACGCGTACTCCAGTAAGGGGACTGTGGGGGCGCGGCCCCCAGTCGTCCCACTGCATCACACGTCACCACATCCGCTTTACCCGAGCACGCGTCACCACACTCGCCTTCCCCGAGCACGCGTCACCTCAGCCGCCTACCCGAACCCGGCCTCGGGGCTCAGTGCTCGGGCTCAGTGCTCCGGGTTGCTGGCCCAGAGGCCGCGGACGTGGCTGATGTGGCGGCGCATGAGTTGTTCGGCGCCTTCGGCGTCTCGGGCCTCGACCAGGTCCATCAGTTCGTGGTGCTCGGCGGCGGACTGCACCAGGCGGCCGCTCTCGACCAGTGGGGTGAGGCCGAGCAGGCGGGTCTGCGACCGCAGGTCGGACACCACGTCGACCAGCTTCTGGTTTCCGGAGTACGCGAGCAGCGTGACGTGGAAGACCCGGTCCGCCTCGATGTAGGCGATCAGGTCCCCCGCCTCGGCCGCGACCACGATGTCCTGGGCCAGCGCCCGCAGCCGGGGGAAGTCCTCCACCGGGATCACCGGTACGACGTCCCGGATCGTCGGCGGCTCGATCAGCTGCCGCAACGAGGCCAGGTTGTCGAGGTCGTCGTCGGACATCTCGGTGACCCGGAAACCCTTGTTCCGCAGCGAGATCACCAGGCCCTCGCGGACCAGGTCGAGCATCGCCTCCCGCACCGGCGTCGCGGACACCCCGAACCGCGCGCCGAGCATCGGCGCCGAGTACACCTCGCCCGGCACCAGCTCGCCGGAGATCACCGCCGCCCGCAGCGCGTTGGCCACGCTGTCGCGCAGGTTCTCCCGCTGCTTCAGCCGCCGCACACTCGGTAGCGGCCCGATCGAATCGGCCGACATCCGCTCACTCCCCTCCCCGCATCGTCGGCCCCATTGTGAGGCACCAACCGTCGGACAGAATGGTCAACCCGCCCGTACGCCGCCGCCCACCGACCGGACCAACTCGGTCAACCGGCGGAACACCCGGTCCGACGAGAGCCCGTCGTGCTCGTACTCGTTCGTCACCCAGGCCTGCAGGTTCCCCACCCGCGCGGCCGTGTCCAGTTGCAGCCCCGAGTCGACGTACATGTCGTCGAAGTACACCGCCGCAGCCACCGGTACGTCGTTCGCCGCCAACCGGTCCACGTCGTACAACGGCGACCACTGCGGACGCGCCGCCAGCACCTCCACGGCCGCCTGGAAAGGACGCAGGACCCGGATCTCCGCGAACATCCAGGGGTACATCATCTCGCCGGTGAACAGCAGCGGCCGAGCCTCTTCGGCGAACTCCGGATGCAGCGCGCGCTCCGCCTCCGCCGCCCACCCCGTGGCGCCGGGGCCGGACCCGAAGATGCTCTCCTGCAACGCCGCGAACAACGGCCCGTCGGCGTACGACGACCGAGCCATCACCTGACTCAGGAACGTCTCCGACAGTTCGCCGGAGTCGAACGCCTCGTCGACCAGCCAGTGCATCCGCTCGTACCCGGGCTTCATCCCGAAGTCGATCCCGAGCGACTGGAAGCGCCGTACGGTCAGCCTGTCACCATCCGGCAGCCGTACGTCGGACGCCGCCAGCCGGTCCGCGATCGCCCCGACCGTCTCGACGTGCTGCGGGTAGCGCCGGTAGAACTCGCGGTTCTTCGCGGCCACACGCGGATACGTACGCCGATATACCTCGGCCGCCGACGGGTCGATCGAGGCCAGCCCACCGGTCACGTAGCAGGCGGTCAAACCCTCCGGCGCCTGCGAGAGGTACGTCAGCGTGAGGAATCCGCCGTAGCTCTGTCCCAGCGTCGACCACTTCCCGCCGCCGAAGACTGTCGTACGCAAGTGCTCGGCATCCCGGACGATCGAGTCGGCGCGGAAGCAGGCCAGGTAGTCCGCGCCCTCCTCGGCGGTGGCGAACGACGCCATCCGCCGCCCGGAGATCGGCGTACTCCGGCCGGTGCCTCTTTGGTCCAACAGGATGACCCGATAGGTCTTCAGCGCCTGCCCGATCCATCCGGACGGCTCGACCGGACGCGGCCCCTTGCCACCCGGCCCGCCCTGCAGGAACAGCAGACACGGCAGGTCGTCGTCCTTGCGCACTGGGTCGACCAACTCGCGCGCGAACACACTGATCCGTGCGCCGTCGGCCGCGGACCAGTCCAACGGGACCTCGACCGTGTGCTCCCGGACGTGCATCCCCGGGATGGTGTAGCTGGTCATGGGGCCTCCCGGCCTGGACTGAGGAGCGGAGGGAGCGAAGCGACTGGAGCGACGAGGGAAGGCCGGGAGTTCCAGCCCCATGACCCGCCGCGCCGGAGGCGTGGCATCAATACAGTCATTGAGCCCCCTTCGCCCGCGCCAGACGCTTCCGATCCCATTCCGGGTTGATCCGGGGTACGGCGGCCAGCAGCGTCTTCGTGTAGTCGTCGCGGGGCTCGCCGAACACCTGATCGCGTGACCCCAGCTCGACTATTCTGCCCTTGTTCATCACTGCGACGCGCTGGGAGATCTGCCGTACGACGGCCAGGTCGTGCGCGATGAAGATGTAGCTGAACCCGCTCTCCCGCTGCAGCCGCATCAGCAGTTCCAGGACCTGGGCCTGGATCGACACGTCGAGCGCGGACACCGCCTCGTCGCAGATCACCAGCTTTGGGTTCACCGCGAGCGCCCGGGCGATCCCGATCCGCTGCGCCTGGCCGCCGGAGAACTGCGCCGGGTACCGCTGGCAGTGGTCCGGATTCAGCCCGACCCGCTCCATCAGCTCCTGCGCGAACGCCCGCCGGCCACCCTTCGGCGCGATGCCTTGGTACGTCAGCGGCGCGGTGACGATCCGCTCGACCGTGTACCGCGGGTTCAGCGACGAGAACGGGTCCTGGAACACCACCTGCACGTTGTTCCGGAACCGGACCAGATCCTTGCCCCTGGCATGCGTCACGTCCTGCCCGTCGAACTCGACCGTCCCGCTGGTCGGTTCCAGCAGCCGGGCCGCGATTCGGGCCGTGGTCGACTTCCCACTCCCCGACTCCCCCACGATCGCCAGCGTCTCGCCCAGCTCGACGTCGAAGCTGACGTCGTCGACCGCGGTGAACGCCGCCTTGCGCGCCATCACCCCTTCGCCCCGGGTGACGAACTGCTTGGTCACCCCGCGCACCTCGAGCAAACTCATACTGCCCTACTTTCGGACGGCACCTCGTCGTCGATCCTCGGTACGGCGTCCAGCAGCGCCCGCGTGTACTCGTGCCGCGGCGCCGAGAACACCTGCTCGGCCGTGCCGTACTCGACCGCGTCGCCGGCGCACATCACCAGCACCCGCTGGGCGATCGAGCTGATCACCGCCAGGTCGTGGGTGATGAAGATCATCCCGGTGCCGGTGGTCGACTGCAGTTCGGCCATCAGCTCCAGGATCTGCGCCTGCACGGTGACGTCGAGTGCGGTCGTCGGCTCGTCCGCGATCAGCAGCGACGGCGAGCAGCACAACGCCATCGCGATCATGATTCGTTGCCGTTGGCCACCGGAGAACTGGTGCGGGTAGTGGTCGACCCGCCGGCCCGGGTCGGGGATGCCGACCCGTTCCAGCCCTTCGATCGCCACCCGCCGGGCCGCGCGGCGCGAACCACCCCGGTGCGCCCGGTACATCTCCTCGATCTGCAACCCCACGGTGTAGTAGGGATTCAGCGACGACAACGGGTCCTGGAACACCATCGAGATCGAGTTGCCGCGCACCGACTGCAGCTCCCGGTCGGTCCGCCCGAGCAACTCCGCTCCGTCCAGCCGGATGCTCCCCGTGGTCCGCGCGCCCCGGGGAAGCAGCCCGAGTACGGCGAGCGCCGTCATCGACTTGCCCGACCCGGACTCACCCACGATGCCGAGCGTCTCGTCCCGGCCGACCGTGAAGGACACGTTCTTCACCACGTCCACCGGACCACGGCTGGTCGGCAACGTGACCGTGAGGTCCTCCACCACAAACAGTTCGTCCCTCATGACGTTGTCACCCGCACTCTGGGGTCAAGGGCTGTGTACACCAGATCGACCACGACGTTGCCGATGACAACGAAGAACGCGGCCAGCAGGGTGACCGCCATGATCACCGGCTGGTCGTTCTTCGCGATCGAGTCGGCCGCCATCTTGCCGATCCCGTTCAGCCCGAACACGGTTTCAGTGATCAGCGCACCGCCGAGCAGGCCGGCGAAGTCCATCCCGAAGATCGTGGTGATCGGCGTCAGCGCCGGCCTGAGCGCATGCCGGCGCAGGATCAGCGGCCGGCTCAACCCCTTGGCCCGGGCGGCCCGGTAGTAGTTCTCGCCGAGCGTGTCGATCACGTTGGCCCGGGTCAATCGCGCGTACAGACAGGCGTAACCGACGGCCAGCACGGTCCACGGCATCAAGTACGACTCGAACCACAGCATCGGGTTGTCAGCGAACGCGGGCGCCGACGGGAACGGCAGGATCTGCAGCTTCACCACCAGCACGAACTGGAGCACCAGCGCGAGCACGTAGTTCGGCACACTCACCCCGCCGAGCGCGAGGGCCATCGCCGTACGGTCCCACCAGGTGCCTTGCCGGATCGCACTGATCAGACCGCCGATCACACCGGCGAGCAGCCACAGTACGGCGGCGCCGACAGCGACCGTGACACTGACGGGGAGGCGGGCGGTGATCATCGCCCACACCGACTCGTTGGTCTGGAAGCTGTAGCCGAGACAGGGCGCCGAGCAGTGCACCGAGCCGTAGTCGCGGCCGACGAAGATGCCCTGCAGGAACTCCCAGAACTGGGTCAGGATCGGCTGGTTGAGACCGAGCACGGCGCGGATCGAGTCGATGCGTTCCGGCGTACAGGTCTTGCCGCAGATCATCACCGCGGGATCCGGGGAGAGCTTGAAGAAGATCAGATAGGTGAACAGGCACACGGCCAGCAGGATCAACACCACCCCACCTATCCGTACAACCACGTACCGGGTCATGGGGCCTCCCGGCCTGGACTGAGGAGCGGAGGGAGCGAAGCGACTGGAGCGACGAGGGAAGGCCGGGAGTCAAAGCCCCATGACCCCGCCGGCGCCGAAGGCCCGGCCAAAAGCACAGTCACGCGGCGGCCTCCCCCTGGTCGACGACCGAGCGAATCTTGTCACCGAGCACCGTCAGCGAGAGGACAGTCAGGAACAGGAACGTGCCCGGGATCGCGAAGAACATCGGGTCGACCGAGTACCAGCTCACCGAGCTCGAGATCATCTGGCCCCAGGACGCGGTCGGCGGCGAGACACCGACGCCGAGGAAGGACAGACCGGCCTCGGTGCCGATGTAGCCGGGAATGGCCAGCGTGGTCATCACGATGATCGAGCCGCGCAGGTTCGGCAGGATCTCCCGGAACACCACCTGGACGTCCTTCGCACCGGACGCCCGGGCCGCCTCGACGAACTCCCGGTTGGCCAGCGTCATCGTCTGCCCGCGGATCACCCGGGCCAGGTACGGCCAGCCGAACGCGCTGATCACCACGACCAGGAGCACCGGACGGTTCCCGGCCGGCAGCGACGAGAGGATCGCGATCATGAAGATCAGCGCCGGGAACGCCATCAGGAAGTCCATCAGCCGCGAGATCACCTGGTCGACCCAGCCGCGGTAGAACCCGGCCAGCATGCCGAGGACGACACCGAGGATCCCGGTCAGCAGCGTCGCCGACAACGAGATCGTGATCGAGACCCGGGCGCCGTACACGATCCGGGCGAACAGGTCGCGGCCGTTCTGCGGCTCGACACCGAACCAGTGGTTCCCGCTGATCCCGCCGAGCGCGCCTTGCGGTACGCCGCCGAGGTCGGAGTTGATCGCGGCCGAGTCGAACTCGTACGGCCCCCAGCCGCTGAGCTTGGTGATCAGCGGCGCGGCGACCGCCATCAGGACCACGATCGCCAGGAACAGCAGGCACGCCAGCGCGCCCTTGTCCCGGGTGATCGTGGTGAGGATCCGCCGGCCCGAGGTCGGGGGACCGCCGGCCGCAGCCGGGGTCCCCACCTCCTCGATCTCGAGCAAGGTCGGGGTCGCAGTCATCGGCTACTTCCCGGCGTCCGCGAGACCGACCGAGACCAGGTCGATGCCGCCGGAGAACCCGTCGTGCAGGTAGGCGCCGGCGATGTTGCCGCCGACCAGCATCAGCACCTTCTCGTACAGCAGCGGGACGACCGGCGCGAGCTCCATGATCTGCTTGTCCAGCTCGCCGTACGCCTTGTTCGCCGCGGTCACGTCGGTCATCGCGGCGATCTCGTCGATCTTGGCGTTGACGCCCTTGTCGTTCAGCTGGGACAGGTTCGAGTTGCCCTTGGCGGTGATGTTGCGGCCGTCGAACAGCGGCGGCAGGAAGGTCGCGCCGGACGGCCAGTCCGGGCACCAGCCGGTGATGGCCATGTCCTTCTGCTGCGACGGCGTACCGATCACCTCGTAGTACGTCGAGGTGTCGATCGGGTTGATCTTGACGGTGATCTTCAACGGCTCCAGCGCCTGCTGGACCGCCACCGACATCGCCTGCATCTTCGGCTGGGTCCGGGAGTCCAGGGTCAGCGTGAAGCCGTCCGCCACACCGGCCTCGGTGAGCAGCGCGCGGGCCTTCTCGATGTCACCCTTGTGATCCGGGCTCGGATACGGGTCGTAGTCCACCCGGCCGGCCACCGTCGGCGGCTGGATGCTGGTGGCGATCTCGGCGAGCGTGGAGCCGCCGACCGCGTCGCGCACCGTCTGCTTGTTGATCGCGAGGTTGATCGCCTGCCGGACGCGGACGTCGTTCAGTGGCTTCTTGGTGGTGTTCAGACCCATGTACGTCGTACAGCCGCCGAGGCCGGTCATCGTGCGCTGCTTGAGCTGTGGGGTCTGGATCCGGGCCACACTCGCGGCCTGGACGGTGCCGGCGATCGCGTCGACGTCGGTGCCCTGGCCGGCGATCATCCGCTCGTCGATGGTGGCCGGGTCGAGCCCGAACGTCCACTGGAACGCGTCCGGGTTCGCGGCCCGGACATCGTCGGTCTTCTTGTCCCACTTGTCGTTGCGGACCAGCTTGAGCGAGGCGCCCGGCTTGTACTCGGCCAGCTTGTACGGACCGGATGCGATCGGCTTGCTGTCCAGTTGGTTGCCCGCGCCCTGGCCCTTCGGAACCGGCACGAAGGAGTTCTGCGCGACCACGCTGCCGAAGTCGGCGTAGGGCTTCTTCAGGTGGAAGACGATGGTCTTCGCGTCCGGTGTCTGGATGGTCGGCAACTCACCCGACTTGTACGGGCCCTGGTAGTTGGCCGGCGCGTCGATGATCTGCTTCGCGTACGGCGACCCGATGCCGAGCTCGGGGTCCCAGGCCCGGGACACGCCCCACTTCACGTCCGCGCTGGTGATCGGCGCACCGGTCTCGAAGAACAGCCCGTCCTTCAGCGTGAAGGTCCAGGTCTTGCCGCCGTCGGACGGCTTGCCGGTGTCAGTGGCCAGGTCGGCCACGATCTTGGTGCCCTCGGCACCGGGTGCGGCGCCCTGCGTGGTCAGGGTCCGGTAGATCAGCCGGTAGAAGTTGTTGACACCACCGTCGAATCCCCGAGCCGGGTCGAGGTGGGAGAAGCCCGCGTTCGCGAGCACTTGGAGTGTTCCGCCCTGCGCGGCCTTGCCACCCGGCCCGGCCGACTCGGCCGCATCGGTCGCGCCGCCACCGGAGCAGGCGCTGACCGCCAGCGCGCCGGACAGCACGAGCCCCACTAGTGCCGATCTCTTCATCTGCCTTCTTTCAGTTCGCGGCGCGCAGCCATACACGCATGGCCTGTGCCTCACGGTTGCCCCAGAGGAAGTACGGGACGAGTGTCACCGGCACTTCCCTGATGGCGGTCTGGTCTTGGTGATCAGTGATCACGGGATAAAGTTCATGAGCCGGCGACGGCGCCACCGCACTCGTCAGCTCGAGTACGACGGCATCCACTCCGGCGATCGCCTGCTCGTGTGCTGTGGCTTGGCCAACCGCACCAGGTGTCAGCAACAGATCGTCGACCGCCGCGGCCGAATCTTGTTGCTCAACGCAATAGACAAGCGGCCCCCGGGCGACAGCGATCGCACCTCGGGTGGCATCCAGGTACGGATGCGACCCATGCGCCCTAGGTGCCATCGGCAACGTCAACCGAACGACGTCTCCGACAACGAATCGCCGCCGCACCACGGCCCAGCCGTCGCGCACGGCCGCGCCGTCGACCTCGGCATCTGTGCACCAGCTCGGTATGCGCAGGGCGATCGCCTGCTCCTCCTGCGGCGCCTTGTCGATGGTGATCGTGACTTCGCCGTCCCACGGGTAGTTGGTCTGGACGGTTACGGCCAGGGCGCCGGTGCTGATGCGTGCATCGCCGTACAAACCCAGGTAGAGCGTGTCGGAACGCTGTGCGGCGATGTGGTCCTGGAGTTCGGACATCCAGCGGACGATGTTCGGCGGGCAGCACGGGCAGCCGAACCACGACCGCCGCAACGGCTCCCCGCCGCTCTCCGCACCGGAGCGCTGCTCGTGGTCCGGCCGCCGCTGCAACGGGTTGTCGTAGAAGAACGCCGTACCGTCGGCCGAAAGCCCAACGCCATAAGCGTTGTAGAGCACAGTCTCGTAGACATCCAGGTAGGACGCCTTGCCCGTCGCGAGGAACATCCGCCATGCCCACTGCATCGTCGCGATCGCGGCACACGTCTCGGCGTACGCGCGCTCGGACGGCAACTCGTAGCGGTCACCGATCGCCTCGTCGGAGTGCCGGCTGCCCAGTCCCCCGGTGAAGTACAGCTTGGTCGCGACCATGTCGTCCCACAACCGCTCCAAGGCTTCGAGCAGCGTCGGGTCGCCGGTCTCGAGGTGGACGTCCGCGGCACCGGCGGCGAGATACGCCATCCGTACGGCGTGACCTGTGACGGACGGGAGCTCACGGAACGGCGCGTTGTCCTGGAAGTACTCGGCCGGAAAGATCGTGTGCTTCAGCTTCCCCTGGCCGCGACGCTCGACGAACAGTTGCGCCTGCGTCAGATAGTCCTCGGTGCCGGTTTCTCGATACAACTCGACCAGCGCCATCTCGACCTCGGGGTGCCCGTCCACCACCTCCTCGCCACCCTTGCCGAACTTCCGGACGACGAGATCCGCGAATCGGATGGCGATGGTCAGCAGTCGACTGTCGCCCAGTCGGCGATTGGCCGCGACGGCGGCCTGGATCAGGTGGCCGAGGTTGTAGAGCTCGTGTCCCCAGCCGAGGTCGGACCACGGCTGCTTGGGCTGGTCCGGGTCCTGGAAGTACGAGTTCAGGTAGCCGTCCTCGGCCTGGGCCTGCTCGAGAAGCCCGACCACCTCGTCGAAGAACTCGCGTGCTCCGGCCGGCGCGTCGTCGCGGCCGATCTCGTAGGCGAGACCTTCGAGGGTCTTGTAGAGGTCGGTGTCCAGGAACGGGTACCGCCCGCGATACGTCCCGACCGACGGGTCCGCCAGCCGGCGGAGGTTGTCCAGGTTCCCCGCCTTCCGCAACTCCCCGAGCGAGTGCGGGATCGTCGCCTCCCGATTCCGCCGCTGCCACTCGCCCAGCAGCCCACCGGTCAGCTCCACCTCACCCACCGGCGCAACCACGCCCGAACTCGTCCGCACCGCTCCACTCATCCAACCGCTCCAGTACCGTGTGACATTGCACAGACCCTAAGTGCAATGTCACACCTTGCCAAGAGATTCCGGAAGACGTTTACACGTCGGAGACAACTTGCGCTCTGTGCATGGACGGTTACAGGCGGGGGTCCACCGGCTCTGACTCGAGGGCCAGGACGGCAAAGACGCACTCGTGGATGCGCCACAACGGCTCACCCCGGGCGGCTCGATCCAGGGCTTCCAGGCCGAGGGCGTACTCGCGCAGGGCCAGGGAGCGCTTGTGACCGAGGTTGCGATCGCGGAGGCGGTCGAAGTTGGCCGGCTCGGTGTAGTCGGGGCCGTAGATCAGGCGCAGGTACTCCTGTCCGCGCACCTTCAGCCCCGGCTGGGCCAGCCCCTTCGCCGTCCGGGTCAGGTTGGCGGCCGGCTTCACCACCATCCCCTCGCCGCCAGCCCCGGTGAGCTCTTCCCACCAGGCGACCCCGGCATCCCAGTCGCCTGCGTCGACAAACAGCCGCCGCGTCGGCGTGATCAGCGACGGATCAACGGCCACCAGCCGGTCGGCGATCCCGAGGTGCCACGCATGCGGCCGATCCTGGTACGTCGTCCCCTCCGACGCGAGCACCTGGAAGGGCGCCAGCCGAACCCCTTCGAGCCCAGCAGTCGGCCAGCAGTACCGTCGATACGCTTCGGTGAAGCGCGCAGCATTCACCGTACGCCGCTGGATCCGGGCCAGCTGATCACCCACCTCGAGGCCGGCCGCGACCGCCGCCTCCAACGCCGCGGTTGCCGCTGGCAACGACGTACGCGCGGCCGCACCGACAGCGGCGTACTGGTTTCGGAGCAGGTCTTCGGCCTTGGCGCTCCACGGCAGCAGCTCCGCGTCGAGCAGGAGCCAGGAAGTGTCCAGCTCGTCGAAGACCCCGGCCTCGACGACGACCCTCCGCAGCCGAAGCAGCAGCTCGTCCGTGAGCGGGGCGTCGAAGAACGACCGACCGGTACGCGTGTGGATGGCACCGCGACCGGCCAGGCCGAAGCGCTTCTCGGCAACGTCGTCGTCGCGGGTCAGCAGCACGACCGCGCGCGACCCCATGTGCTTCTCCTCGCACACGAGCTCGCTCACCCCTTGCGCGCGGTAGGTTTCGAACGCCTGCAGCGGATGCTCGAGCACCCCAGGTACCGGTGAGGTGGCGACCGGGCTCATCGTCGGCGGCAGGTACAGCAGGAACCGCGGGTCGATCGCGAACCGGCTCATCACCTCCAGCGCCGCACCCGCCTGCTCCGCCCGGATGCTGAGCCGGCCGTGCGTCGCGGTCTCGATCACCCGCCGGCCGGTGACATCGGTCAGTTCGAGTACGTCGGGCTCGCGGGCCGGCGCGGTTGCCACGTGCAACGGCTTGGCCGGCGGGTAGTACTCCGCGGCGGCCTGGACCGAGACCAGCTCGCGCTCCGGATAGCGCAACGCGGTCAGCGATCCGCCGAAGACACAGCCGGTGTCGAGGCAGATCGTGTTGTTGATCCACTCCGGCTCCGGAGTCGGAGTGTGCCCGTAAACGACCATGGCGCGACCGCGGTACTCGTTCGCCCACGGGTAACGGACCGGCAGACCGAACTCGTCCGTCTCACCGGTCGTCTCGCCGTACAGGCAGAACGAACGGACCCGTCCGGACGCACGGCCGTGCATCCGCTCGACCAGGCCGGCGTGCGATACGACCAGCCGCCCGCCATCGAACACGTAGTGCGAGATCAGGCCGTCGATGAACGTCTCGACGGCGTCGCGGAACTCCGGCGGCTCCGCGGTCAACTGCTCGAGGGTGGTCTCGAGACCGTGGCTGATCTTGACGTTGCGGCCTCTCAGGGCCTTGAGCAACTTGTCCTCGTGGTTGCCCGGTACGCAGTAAGCGTGGCCGTTGGCAACCATTCCCATGACCAGACGCAGGACGCCGGGAGTGTCCGGACCGCGGTCGACCAGGTCGCCGACGAAGACCGCGCGACGATCCGGGTGTACGGCGTCGATCGCACGGCCGGCCTCGTCGCGGTGGACGTTGTAGCCGAGATCGACGAGCAGCTGCTCCAGCTCGGCACGGCAGCCGTGGACGTCGCCGACGATGTCGAACGGGCCGGTCTGATCGGTCAGGTCGTTGAAGAGCCGGGTTCTTTCGATGCTGACGGCATCGATCTCCTCGACGCTGTCCAGCACGTGCACAGTGCGGAAACCCTCGCGCTTCAGGCTGCGCAGACCGCGCTTGAGCTGCGACCGCTGCCGCGCGATCACGTTCGCACCGAACTGCCGGTCCGGCCGCTGCTCGTTGCGCTCGACACACACCCGCTCAGGTGGATCCAGAACGATCGCCACCGGCAACACGTCGTACTCACGCGCCAGCGCGACCAGCTCCTTCCGCGCCTCCGGTTGCACGTTCGTCGCGTCGACCACCGTCAGCCGGCCGGCCGCAAGACGCTTCCCCGCGATGAAGTGCAGCACCTCGAACGCATCCTTGGTCGCCGCCTGATCGTTCTCGTCATCAGACACCAACCCACGACAGAAGTCGCTGGAAACCACTTCAGTCCGCAAGAAATGCTTCCGCGCAAACGTCGACTTCCCCGACCCGCTGGCACCCACCAGAACGACCAGAGAAAGCGCCGGGACCTGGATCGCCGCCATCAGTTGGTCACCTTCTCCCGGAGCTTGAAGAGAGCCAGCTGGGTCGGCGGACCCACCTCCGGATCCACCGCACCGACGGGACGGAATTCCACTGAATAGCCGTACATGTCGGCTACTTGGCTCGCCCAGTGGGCGAACTCCGGGCGGGTCCATTCGAAGCGGTGGTCGGGGTGGCGGAAGGTGCCCGCGGGGAGAGAGTCGAAGCGCACGTTGTACTCGCTGTTCGGGGTGGTGACGACGACAGCACCTGGGCGGGCGGTCTGGAACACGGCCTTGGCCAGCGCCGGGAGGCGTGGCGGGTCGACGTGCTCGATCACCTCCATCAGGACGGCGGCGTCCAGGCCGGCCAGGCGATGGTCGGCGTACGTGACGGACGACTGGAGGAAGCGAAGGCGGTCCCGCTGGCGGTCCGGGAGGTCGTCGTAGTGGAGCCGTCGTTTCGCGCTGATCAGCGCGCGAGCGGAGACATCGGTGGCGACCAGCTCGCCGACCATCGGGTCCTTCAGGAGTTCACCGACCAGGGCGCCCTCACCACACCCCAGGTCCGCGATCCGGCGCGCTCCGAGCTCCTTCAGTACGGCGGCTACCGACGTCCGGCGCTCGACGGCCAGCGACACCGGGCCCTCCTCCGATGCGACCTCCGGCTCGGCCACCCCGTCCGCCTCGGCCAGGCGTTCGAGGGCGGAGTCGGCGAGGTAGCGACGGTGGGCGAGATAGCGGCGCGAGATCAGCTCCTTGTCCGGGTGCGCACCGAGCCAGCCCTCGCCGGCTCGCACGAGCTTGTCGACCTCGTCCGGACCGACCCAGTAGTGCTTGGCGTCATCCAGGACCGGCAGCATCACGTAGAGGTGGTTGAGCGCGTCGGCCAGCCGGAGTACGCCGGTCAGCCGCAGGTCGACGTACCGGGACGGACCCCACGCGGGGATCTCTGGGTCGAGCGGCACCGGACGAGCATCGACGTTCCAGCCGAGCGGGGCGAACATGCGCTCGGCCAGCGCTGCGCCGCCGCTGCACGGAAGCGCCGGGACGTGGATCTCGAGCGGGATCGCCCGGGCGGCGAGCTCGGGCCGGGCGTCACAGCGGCCGTTCATCGCGGTCCGGAAAAGCTTGCCGAGCGCTACCGCGAGCAGGCTGGACGCGGCGTACGGGCGATCGTTCACGTACTGCCCGAGGGTGAATCCTTCCGACGCCTTGCCCCGGCCTGACCGCACCAGTGCGATCGGATCGATCTCGAGCAGGACGGCCGCCGTACACCGATCGTCTGTCGCTTCCGGGTAGAAGACGTGCGCCGTACCACCGGTGATCTCGATGCTCTGCGGTCGCGCCGGGTTCTTGTGCAGCAGGAAGCCGAAATCGCTCGCGGACGCGCCGACTCCGGCGAGGTCGGTGGCAAGGGTCAGAATCACTTCCGTATTCGATCACGCCGAAAGCCCGGAACCACTTTTTTGAATGCCCAGGAACCCACCTATTTGTCAGGAGTTGAGCGCGTTTCCGCCGCCTGGGCTGGATCGAAGACCAAGACACGCGGAAAGAGGGGCTGGCGCGCTGGCCGGAATGGTTCTAGCTTGTTTTGAGAAGATCAGTCGCTACAGACCGTCCTTCCCCGCTGACAGTCCGTATTGTCCCCCGGTTTGTGGCGATCGCCCACCCACGCCGACCACGGGGAAAGGACCATGGGAGCACCCTCAGGCCAACGAAGTTCCGACCGACCAGGCCACCACAGTTTCGACCGTCCAGGGCAGTTCGGCGAGGTCCGCCGGTGAAACCCCAAACCTTCGAACTCGTGCGCTACACCGACATCAGCGGAGTCTCCGGTACCGGCATCGTCGCGGAAGGGTGCGTCTTCACCGACGGCTCGGTCGCGCTGCGCTGGCACGGCGCGAACCCGTCCACGGCCGTCTGGCCGGACCTCGACTCCATCCTCGCCGTCCACGGCCACCGCGGCGCCACCGTCGTCCGCTGGCTCGACGTCTCCGAGATGGAGCCGGTCCCCGGCACCGACCTGCTGCCCGGCGAAGTCGCCCACGTCCTCGCCACCGGACGCCACACCCATCGCCACTCGCCGGCGGTGGCCAACGCCTGACACTCGGCACCGGGCCGCGCCCAGTCGCGAGCTACGGGGTCAGGCCGGTCAGGGCGAAGAACTCCTGGCGGGAGCTGGGGTTCTCGCGCAGGATGCCGTGCAGCGACGACGTCACGGTGCGAGAGCCGGTGGCACGGACACCGCGCAACGACATGCACTGGTGCTCGGCCTCGATCACCACGCCGACGCCCTTCGGCTCGAGGTGGTCCTGCAGCCAGTCGGCGACCTGCTTCGTCAACCGCTCCTGCACCTGGAAGTCGCGCGCGAACAACTCCACGACCCGGGCCAGCTTCGAGAGTCCGAGGATCCGCTCCCCCGGCAGGTAGCCGACATGCGCGACGCCGTGGAACGGCAGCAGGTGGTGCTCGCACAGCGACTGCACCGGGATGTCCTTGGCCAGGACGAGCTCGTCGTACCCCTCGTCGTTCGGGAACGTGGTCAGTGCGAACTCCCGCGGTGTCAGCATCTCGGCGTACGCGTGCGCCACCCGGCGCGGGGTGTCCGCGAGGTGCGCGCTGCGCGGGTCACGCCCGAGCGCTACCAGCAGGTCCGCGACCGCACGCTGGGCGGCGGGGAGATCGATCTCCGACCGGCCGGCGACGATGTGAAGGGGGACGGACTCGAGATCGGCCGAAATCGCCATCTGCACACTCCTGAGGGGTCAACGAACTGCCATCATACTGTTCTACCAACCGATGTTGTCGATAGAATCATCCCGTGGATACGTCCTGGGACGCACAGGTTCAGGCGATCGCCGTCCTCGAGGAGCCGACGCGGCGCCGCCTGTACGAGTACGTCGTCACGCAGCCGGGACCGGTGAGTCGGGACGAGGCCGCGACCGCGCTCGACATCCCGCGGACGACCGTTGCGTTCCACCTGGACAAGCTGACCGAGGAAGGCCTGCTCGCGACCTGCTACGAGCGCCGCTCCGGGCGCAGCGGGCCCGGCGCCGGACGGCCGGCGAAGCTCTACCATCGCTCTGATCGTGAGATCGATCTCACCCTTCCCGAGCGTCAGTACGCAGTCGCCGGCCGCCTCCTCGCCGCCGCCGTCGAGGACGCCGAGGTCTCCGGCGGTTCACCCCGCGAGGCCGTGAACCGTCGCGCCCGGGCGTACGGCGAATCCCTCGGCCGTACGGCCGGCAGCGGTTCGGTGACCCAGATCCTGAAGGCCCACGGCTTCGAGCCCCGTCCCGGCAAGGGCGGCATCGCGCTCGCCAACTGCCCGTTCCAGCGGATCGCCGCCGACCAGCCGCAACTGGTCTGTGGGATGAACCTGCACTTGCTGGCCGGCCTGGTCAGCACGCTCGACACCTCGTACGAAGCCCGCCTCGTCCCGACTCCCGGCCACTGCTGCGTTCGGCTGGTGCCCGCCGGACTAGGCGGTGTCTGATGGTCCAGCGCCGTCGCGAGCAGGTGCTCGGTGCGGTAGCTCGGCGTGCTGGAGCGAGGGTCTCGATGCGGATCCATCATGACCTTTGCTCCAGTGCGGCGAGGTGCCGTGCCGAGTGCCGCGCAGTAGGCGGGGGACCATCAGACACCGTCTAAGCTCGCCGGGTGGCTAAGAGCAAGCAGAGTCAGGGGACGCCGGCGACGGTGGCGTTGACGAAGGCGAAGGTCGAGTTCACCGCGCACACCTACGACCACGACCCGGCCGCCAAGTCGTTCGGGCTGGAGGCGGCCGAGGCGCTCGGGCTCGCGCCGGAGCAGGTGTTCAAGACCCTGCTGGTCGAGGTCGACGGCAAGCTGACCGTCGGCGTCGTACCGGTGGACAAGCAGCTCGATCTGAAGGCGATCGCGGCCGCCGCCGGTGGGAAGAAGGCGGTGATGGCCGACCCGGCCGCCGCCGAACGCATCACCGGGTACGTGGTCGGCGGTATCAGCCCGATCGGCCAGAAGCGCGCCCTCCCGACCGTGATCGACGAGACCGCCACCGACCACGACACCGTCTACGTCTCCGGCGGCCGCCGCGGCCTCGACCTCGGCCTGGCCCCGGCAGACCTGATCACCGTCACCAAGGCCCGGACGGCGGCCATCGCCCGCTAGTCCAGCAGATTCGGTGGAGCGCCCTCGTCGCCTGGTCGCAGCGCACCGGTCATCAGCGAGACGACCTGGCTCATCGACGCGTCGGACGGCCTTACCACGGCGACTCGCCGGCCGAGCCGATGGACGTGGATGCGGTCGGCGATCTCGAACACCTGCGGCATGTCATGGCTGATCAGCACCACCGGCAGACCCCGGTCGCGGATCCGCCGGATCAGGTCGAGCACCTGGCGGGACTCCTTGACGCCGAGGGCCGCGGTCGGCTCGTCCATGATCACCATCCGGCGGCCGAACATCGCCGCCCGCGCGACCGCCACCGCCTGCCGCTGACCACCCGACAACGTCTCCACCAGCTGGCCGATGTGCTGCACGGTTTCGATGCCGAGGGCATCGAGTTGCTCCTGAGCCTGCTGCCGCATCGCGGTCCGGTCGAGCAACCGGAACACCGATCCCAGCGGTCCGGTACGGCGTACCTCGCGGCCGAGGAAGAGGTTGGTCGCGATATCCATCGCCGGGGCCAGTGCCAGGGTCTGGTG
The DNA here is from genome assembly GCF_040639075.1 of Kribbella sp. NPDC023972. NCBI lineage: Bacteria > Bacillati > Actinomycetota > Actinomycetes > Propionibacteriales > Kribbellaceae > Kribbella > Kribbella sp. NPDC023972. The sequence goes on from NZ_JBEZZH010000001.1 coordinate 698,375, forward strand.
CACGGTCTCGATCCCGGCGTGCCGGGCGTCGAGCGGTGAGTGGAAGCGCGCCTCCTGGCCGTCGAGCAGGATCGTGCCCTCGTCCGGGATCAGCGCACCCGACAACGCCTTGATCAGACTCGACTTGCCGGCGCCGTTGTCGCCGACCACGGCCAGCACTTCCCCGCCGTACAGGTCGAAGTCGGCGCCGTCGATGGCAGTCACCCGGCCGTACCGCTTCACCAGGCCGCGGGCCTGCAGGGCTGGAGCACTCATCGGGACCTCCTGCGGACGATCTGGTCGAAGGCGACGGCGGCGATCACCAGGACACCGGTCGCGACGTCCTGGTACAGGCTGTCGATCCCGGCCTGGGTGAGGCCGCTGCGCAGTACGGCGACGATCAGCGCACCGACCACCGTGCCCATCACGCTGCCGCGGCCGCCGAACAGGCTGGTGCCGCCGATCACGACCGCGGTGATGCTGTCCAGGTTGCCGGTCTGGAAGGCGTTCGGGTCCGCGTTCGGGATCCGGCCGAGCGCCTGCCAGGCCGCGAACGCGTAGATCACGCCGGCGATCAGGTAGACACTGAACCGGGTCCGGCCGACGTGGATACCGGTCAGCCGGGCCGCCTCCGGATCGTTGCCGAGGGCATACACATGGCGGCCCCAGGCGGTCCGGGTGAGCGCGTACCAGGTGACCGCGAACATCACCACGGCCAGCGTCATCCCGTGCGTGACCTTGACCTGGCCGAACAGGTAGCCGCCTTCGCCGAGGACACCGAGCAGCGAGTCGGTGACCGGCCAGGAGTTGCCGCCGGAGTACAGCCGCCCGGCCGCCAGTACGACGGTCAGCATGCCGAGCGTCACGATGAACGGCGGAAGGTTGAGCCAGGTGACCAGGCCACCGGAGATCGCACCGAGCAGCGCACAGACCACAAACCCGACCAGCAAGGCGACGACGGACGGACTGCCCTCCGTCACCAGCCGAGCCAGCACCATCGTCCCCAGCACCATGATCGCCGCGTTGGCCAGGTCGATCCCGCTGGTCAGCACGATCAGCGTCTGCCCCAGCGCCAACGTCGCGACGACCAACGACTGCTGCACCACCAACGACAGGTTGTCGACGGTCAGAAACGTGCTGGTCGTCACCGAGAACACGACCATCGCGACGATCAGAGCGGCAAGCGGCCCGAGCGCAGGATTGTGCAGGAAGGCTTCCGCGGAACGGTTTCTGAGCGACGGTGGCACCGTCGCCCGCTCATCAGTCAGCGTCATGGCTCAGCCCCAGCAGTTCTGGGCGCCCCAGGCGGTGTCTTTGCTTTCCAGGCCAGGCAGGGGTTTGTCGGTGATCAGCTGGGCGCCGGTGTCCTGGAACCCAGAGGGCTTCTTGCCCTCCTTGGCGAAGGCGACCACCGCGTCCACACCCTGCTCGGCCATCTTCTTCGGGAACTGCATGACCGTGGCCAGGTACTTGCCCGCCTTCACGTCCGCCACCCCCTGGCAGCCACCGTCGATCGAGCCGACCGCGACCTTGCCCGCCATGCCCTTCGCGGTCAGTGCCGCGACCGCGCCGCGCGCAGCGGGTTCGTTCAGCGTGTAGACGGCGTTGACGGACGAGTTCCGCTGCAGCAGGTTCTCCATCGCCGCCTGCGCCTTGTTCTGGTCACCGTTGGTCGGCGCCGCACCGAGGATCGCCGGATCACCGTCCTTCAGTCCCATCCCCTGCAGGAACCCACGATGCCGCTGCTCGTCGACCGTCCCGCCCGGTGTGCCGTCCATCAGCAGCAGCTTCGGCGGCGTCGTACCGAGTGTGGCCTTGATGTACTTGCCCTGCAGCTCGCCGGCGGTCACGTTGTTCGTCGCGTAGGTCGCGTCGACCGCGTCCTTCGGGTCGGTCTCGGTGTCCAGGGCGATCACCAGCACGCCCTTCTCCTTGGCCTGCTTGAGCGCGCCGAGGATGCCGGTCGAGTTGCTCGGCGTGATCAGGATCCCCTTCACCCCTTGCTGGACCAGGTTCTCGATCGCGGCCACCTGGCCCTCGTTGTCGCCGTCGAACTTGCCGGCCACCGCGATCAGTTCGGCGCCCTGCTCGGTCGCGTGGGCCTTGGCCGACTCGCGCAGCTTGACGAAGTACGGGTTGGTGTCGGTCTTGGTGACCAGGCCGATCTTGATCGGCCCGCCGCTGTCCGAGCTGGCACTGCCGGACTTGGTCTGCGTGCAGGCCGCCGTACACAGCAGCGCGGATGCGAGCAGGATGGCGGGGACGGTTCTTCTCATCGGGTCTGCCTCCCGGGACTCAACAGGCCCGGGCAGAAGACCCGGGCGCAGGTCTGAGAGGTGAAGCTAGACCGGCCAGGACGTTTCTGACTGGCTTTGCGCAAAGCCTTGCGCAAAGCACACTGGGCGACGACGATTCGACGGATGGTCACGATGACCGAGGTCGCCCGCGCCGCCGGAGTGTCGGTGAGTACGGTCTCGCACGTCGTGAACGGCACCCGCCTGGTCGCGCCGAAGACCCGCGAACGGGTGCACCACGCGATGCGCGTGCTCGGCTACCAGCACCACCCGACCGCGCGCTCGCTGGCGGCCGGGTCGAACCAGACCATCGGCCTGGCCATCACCGCGGCCTCGAACCCGTACTGGGTCGAGCTGATCCAGGGGATCGACGGCGAGGCGACCCGGGCCGGCCTGAACCTGATCATCGTCGACACCCGCGACGATGCCCGGCACGAGTCGGCGGCGATCGCGAACCTGCTCGCCCACCACATCGAAGGACTGGTGATCGCCCCCGCCGACGGCTGGCGCGACCTGACCCTGCCGTTGCTGCGCGACCACCCGATCCCGTACGTCGTGGTGGACCGGATCGACCCCGAGTTGCGCGTGGACCAGGTCGGCGTGGAGAACGAAGCCGCCACCGCCGCCGTCATCGACCACCTGATCTCGCTCGGCCACACCCGGATCGGCATGGTCACCGGCATCCCCGGATTGTCGACCAGCAGCGAACGGCTGCGCGGCTACCACCTCGCGCATCAGCGGGCCAACCTGCCGGTCGATCCCGCGCTGATCCGCGATGGTTCGTCGAGCAGCGAGGGCGGCCGGAAGGCGGCCTGGGAGTTGCTCGACCTGCCCGAGCCGCCGACCGCGGTGTTCGCCGCGAACAACAACATGACCATCGGCGCCCTCGCCGCGTTCCGTGCCGCCGGTGTGAAGGTGCCGCGCGACCTGGCCGTCGCCGCCTTCGACGACTTCGCCTGGGCCGACCTGTTCAGCCCCGGCCTCACGACGGTCGCCCAGCCGAGTGCGGCGATCGGCGCCCGAGCCGTCCAACTCCTGCTCCGCAGGATGAACGACCCGGGCGCCCCACCCCAAGCGATCCGCCTCCCGGCCGAGATCATGCACCGCGAATCGTGCGGCTGCTGACCCTCTTGCGTCCGAAGAAGTGGCGAAACGGTTGTCCAGTTCTTCGGACGCAACGGATCAGCCGGTGACGCTCGGCTTGCCGGTCTCCAGGTGGCCGGTCAGGCGGCGGCGGTACGACGTGTCCTCGGCGGCCGTGACCTCGACGTCGTACCAGCCGTGGTCGGTCGGCCAGGACAGCTCACGCGTCTGCTTGCCGCGCAGCTCCACCATCACCGTCCTGCTGACGTAGCCGCGGGCCTTCACCTTCAAGGTCAGCGGCTTCCGCGACGTGTTCACCAACGAAAGCTCGAGCGAGCTTCCGTCCCGGCGAGCGCGGATGTCGAGACCGGCCGCGGCGCCGTCCGCCGTCCCGGCCAGCTCGACCGAGAACCGGTTCGGCCCCTGGACGGCGAACTCGTACGGCCCGTCGACCGCGATCGTCTCGACGCGTTCCCGCCGTACGTCGACATGCTCCGGAGCGGGCAGTTCACCGCCGTAGGAGTAGATCGCGAAGTGCGCCGACTCGGTGCCCTGGTTGCCGAGGGCCAACGTCAGCTTGCCATCGGCAACAAAGCCCGAGACCGACGGCTGGTAAGGCAGAGCGCGGGCCGGCCGGTGGCCGGGCTCCTGCCGCGGCACGGCCTGGTCGGCCGGCGGCGTCGGCTTCCATCGTGCGATCGGCGCCGGTACCGGACCGGGCGCGTCCACCGACGGTTGCTGGTAGCCGCGACCGAAGTCGAACGCCGAGGTGAGGTCGCCACAGGCGGTCCGGCGCCAGCTGCTGATGTTCGATTCGTGGACGCCGGTCCAACGCTCCAGGAAGCGGATCACCGACGTGTGGTCGAACACCTGCGAGTTGACGTGCCCGCCGACCGACCAGGGCGAGACGATGGTCATCGGTACCCGCGGACCGAGGCCGATCGGCCGGCCGTCGTACCAGTCGTCGCCCGCACCCGACGACGGCCGCGGCGCGACCGGCGGCGGGACGTGGTCGAAGTACCCGTCGTTCTCGTCGAAGTTGATGAGCAGCACGGTCTTGGACCAGGTCTCCGGGTCCGAGGCGACCGCGTCGAGCAGGTCGTAGACGAGGTTCGCGCTGCCCACCGGGGTGGACACGCTGGGGTGCTCGGAGTCGACCGCGGACGGCACCAGCCAGCTGACCTGCGGGAGCTTGCCGGCCTTGATGTCGGCACGCAGCCGAGGGATCAGCGACTCCGGCTCGGACCGGTACATCGCCCGGTAGAACAGCTGCTGATCCTTCGCGGGCTGCTTGGCGACTGCCGCCTGCAACTGCTTCAGCGCCTCGGTCCGCTCGGCCGGCGTCTTCGCGAAGAGCTTGTCGTAGAACTCCTCGGTGGTCCGGTAGCCACCCGGTACGGACGCCAGGATCCGGTGCCCGAGCTCCTTGAAGGTCTTGAAGTACTCGACCGCGTTGTCGGTGAAGTTGTCCCACTCCTGGTAGATCTGCCACGACACCCCGGCCTGCTCGAGCCGCTCCGGGTACGACGTCCAGTCGTAGCCCTTGTGGTCGTAGGAGTACGCCGCGTTCGTCACCGCCCGTTGCGTCGTACCAGGCTCGTAACCCGTCGTTCCGGACCAGAGATAGTTGCGGTTCGGATTGGTGGAGCCGTTGACGGAGCAATGGTAGGCGTCGCAGATCGTGAAGGTCTCGGCGAGCTCGTACTGCAGCGGGATGTCGCGACGCTCGTAGTGGGTCATCGTGGCCGCCGTCTTGGCCTGGATCCAGTCGTCGTTCCAGCCGTTGCCCCAGGCCTGGGTTGCGTCGTTGAACCCGTGCGGAAGGTCGCCGAGGTACTGGATGTCGTCCGCGTTCCGGCCCGCGTCCGCCGCGGCCTTCCGGATCGAGAACGGCAGCACCTCACCACCGCCGGCCTTCGGCTGGTGGAACACGCTCTTGCCGTTGCGCAGTCGCAGCGGCTGGCGGTCGCCGTACCCGCGCACACCGCGGAGCGTCCCGTAGTAGTGGTCGAAGGAACGGTTCTCCTGCATCAGCACGATCACGTGCTCGATCGCCCGCAGACCACCGCGCCGCACGGGTTGCGCCATCGCCGAGTGCAGCGACGGGGGAAGCAGCGAAGCCGCCACTCCCCCGGCCGCCGCCCCCAACACCAGGCGCCGAGAAATCTCAGTCATGCCCGGGACACTAGGACCGTCCTGTAGCCACCGCACGGCCAGCAGGTGAACAACCGTCCGATCGCAGCAGCAACGCGAGCGCCCAGTCCTGGTCGTTGGCGAGCGGGTCGGCGCGGTGGGCCGGACGGCCGTCGACGCAACTGGGCATGACGAACGCGCAGGTCGCGTCGCCTTCGGTGCTGAAGTCGACCAGTCGCGGAGCCGGACGTGCGGCTGCGGAGCACCGAACGCGCGGAGCCAGCCGACCGCGGTGCGCAGCGCGGCGAGCACGCGATCATCGGGTTGCACGTCGTACGCCGCGGCGAGCAGACTCAGCCACCACCGCGTCGACGGCCTCCGCATGCCCGATCGAAAGATGACTGGCGACACCCAGCGCGTAACTGGATTCCAGCAGCCGCGCGGCGAGATCGAGGTCGTCGTACTCGCCGAAGAGCCTGAACTGATCCACGAAGAAGTGCGCCAGCCACGGGGTGTTGTAGAGCCTCAGCGGCTCCTTACCGGGCCGGCTGCTGCGCCGGATCGATCCGTCGGGCATCGATGCAGCTCCACCAGCTCGAGACCGGAGGCCTTGGCCGCACGAGCCACTCCGCGATGGAACTCACCGGCAAAGAAGAACTCCCGTTGCTTCTGCGGCTTCTCCCCGATCAGGACGGCACGGCGATGCCCGGTGTCCACCAGCTCCGCCACCAACGAAGCACCGGCGCGGCGGGCGTCGTAGTCGACCGAGTCGAGTCCGTGATTGTCCTGCGTGGTCCCGATCAGCACGACGGGCACGCCCAGGTTCGCCGCCGTCGCCACCCGCCCGTCCCGCTTGCGGATGTCCATCAGCACGATGGCATCGCAGATTGACCGGCGGGCCAGCCGGATCAGCTCCTCCGGCCGTCCCCGGCAGTGACCGGGATGACGTCGAAGTCCCGTTGCCTGGCCTCCTCGACCACCGTGTCGATGTACGGGATCGTGTCCGGTACGTCGGTGTGCCCCTAAAACCGGACCACCAGCGCGACGACGTTCGTACGCCGTCCACGAAGCGCCCGGGCGCCGGCGTTGGGCTGATAGGTCAGCTCGGCGATCGCATCCTCGACGCGCTGCCGCGTCTCCGCCGAGATCGGCCGCTTGCCGCTCAGGACGTACGAAACCGTGCTCTGCGAAACACCTGCGAGCGCGGCGACGTCCTTGCTGGTCGGCAGCGGCCGATCCCGTCCGGAAGCCATGGCGAGAGCCTAACTTGCGCTCCTCCCGGTACGACGCTCCAGCGCCGCCGCGCGCAGTCCCTCCAGCACCGACTCCGTCGTCTCCCAGCCCATGCAGGCGTCGGTGATCGACTGGCCGTAGGTGAGCTCCCGGGTCGGGTCCAGTTCCTGGCGACCCTCGACCAGGAAGGACTCCAGCATCACACCGACGATCGCGTTGTTGCCGGCCGCCACCTGTCGGCCGATCTCCGCCGTGACGACGGGCTGACGGCGGTGATCCTTGCGGCTGTTGCCGTGACTGGCGTCGATGACCGCGCGCTCCTGCAGGTCGGCCTTGCGCAGCAGTTCCATCGCATCGGCGACGGACTCCGCGTCGTAGTTCGGTCCGCTGTCGGATCCCCGCAGTACCAGGTGACAGTCCGGGTTGCCGCGGGTGTGCAGGATCGCGGGGGCACCGTCGTGGTCGATACCGGTGAACACGTGCGGCACGGAGGCGGCCTTGATCGCGTCGACCGCCGTACCGATGCTGCCGTCCGGGCGGTTCTTCATGCCGATCGGCATCGACAGGCCCGACGACAACTGCCGGTGGACCTGGCTCTCGACGGTGCGCGCGCCGATCGCACCCCACCCGACGGTGTCGGCGATGTACTGCGGCGTGATCGGGTCGAGGAACTCGCAGCCGACCGGGAGGCCGAGTTCGAGAACCTGCAGCAGCAACTGGCGGGCCGTGCGCAGCCCACGGTTCACGTCACCGGAGCCGTCCAGACCCGGGTCGTTGATCAGGCCCTTCCAGCCCAGGGTCGAGCGCGGCTTCTCGAAGTACACGCGCATCGCCAGCAGCAGGCCGTCGGACAGTCGCTCGGCCACCGGTCGAAGGCGTTCGGCGTACTCGAGCGCAGCCTGCGCGTCGTGCACCGAGCACGGCCCGACGACGACCAGCAGGCGGTCGTCCACGCCGTTCAGTACGTCGCTGACCGCTTGGCGACCGTCGACCACGCGCTGCGCGAGGGCATCGCCGAGGGGCAACTCGTCGTGCAGGGCGAGCGGCGTGATCAGCGGGACGGTCTTCTCGATCCGCCGGTCGACGACGGCCGCCTGAGCTGCCTGGGCTGCCTGCTTCGGGAGGGTGTTCATGATGATGCTGGGACCTTTCTGCCGGCAGTCGACATCGAGGTCGCAGCGCCGGCGGGAACGAGAAAAGGCAAGGACTCATGTCCTTGCCTTCGGGCCGGCTCTGGTGTGTTCGGTTGGGCGTCAGCAGGCGGCTGAGTCACCCGGCACCAGGGCCGGCCACTCAAAAAATCGCCAATAGCTGCGCTTCACGAGAACGACGATAGCACCCCCGCGAATTGCAGTGGCAACCACGACGCGGACCTGGTTGTCTCATCGCGTGAACATCCGCCCTCCGCAGCTGGACGAGCTGCCGCTGCTGCAGTCCCTCGAGGTCGCCGCCGGAGTCCTCTTCCGCACCATCGGCATGACCGACATCGCGGAGCACCCGCCACCCGCGCTGGAAGTGTTCGAGCACTTCCTGGCGGAGGGCCGGCTCTGGGTAACAGCCGACTCCGCCGACCGGCCGTCCGGATACGTCCTGGTCAAGCTCGTGGACGGCGCGGCGCACATCGAGCAGGTCAGCGTCCATCCGGACCACCAGGGCAGGGGTCTCGGTCGCGCACTGATCGACCACGTGGAGTCGTGGGCGGCCGGGCAAGGCTTGCCGGCGCTCACCCTCAGCACCTTCCGCAGCGTGCCCTGGAACGGGCCGTACTACGCCCGGCTCGGCTTCGTGGAGATGCGGGAACTCACGCCCGGTCTGGTCGAGCTCCGGGCCGAGGAGACCGCGTTCGGTCTGGACCCGGCCGAGCGAATCTTCATGCGCCGCCGCGTTGCTCGTCAGTAACCACCGACGGGCTGCCGTCGTTGAGGCTGCAACAACGGGTCGAGACGATGAGGGGTGCAGTGACGGTGGCAGGTCCGCTCGGGGTACAGGTTCTGCTCGGTGACCGCCGGCACGGGGCCGGACGGTGACGCCGCGGACCTTCGAACTGGTGCGCTATCACGACCCGAGCGGCGTCTCCGGCACCGGCGTGGTCGCCGAGGGTTGTGAATTCACCGACGGATCGGTAGTGCTGCGCTGGCGCGGTGACAACCCGGCCACTGCGGTCTGGCCGGACCTCGACTCGGTGCTCGCCGTGCATGGTCACCAGGGCGCCACCGAAGTCCGCTGGATCGAGCAGCCGACCAGGACCAGCCTGTTCGACGAGCTCCACCAGGTTCGTCCGCCTACCTCGATCGCCGACCCTCAGCCGGGCGGCCACGCCCGCGGCTGGGCGGGCGCTCGCCATCTCCGGTAGAACATGCCCGTGACGCAGATCTACCTGGTCCGGCACGGAGAACCGGACTACGAGCCGGTCGACGCCCGGGGCCTGCCGGGGCCGGCGGCCGACACCGCCCCGCTCACCGCGGTCGGCGCCAAACAGGCCGAGGAACTCGCGGACCTGCTCAGCGGCATCGGAGCGACGTACCTGGTCAGCTCGCCGTTCACCAGGGCGCTGCACAGCGCCGCGATCATCGGCCACCGGCTCGCCCTCGGCGTCAAGGTCGAGTACGACCTGCGCGACTGGATGCCGGACCACACCGGGTCGTGGCGCGGCGTGGCCGACGTACGGGCCGCTCAGGCGGAGTTCGAGGCGTACGGCGGTGAGTGGCCGGAAGGCATCCAGCGACCCTGGGAGCCGCTCTCCCGGGTGCGCGAGCGGGCCCGGGCCGCGCTGGGCCGGCACACCGCGAGCACGGACGGACCTGTCCTCGCGATCACGCACGCGATGGTGATCCGGGCGCTCACCGGCGAGACGGGTACGGCGCACGGCGCGCACGAGTACTACCGCTACGATCCAGCAGACGATGTCACATGAGTGAGCGGAGCGAACTCATCCATGGCACAGCCTGGACTGACCCGAGTCCTGGGCGTCGTGGCGCTCGGCGGGATCATCGGCTCACTGGCCCGCTACGGGCTCGCTGAGGCCTTCCCGCACGGCCCGGGCGAGTTTCCCTGGGCAACCTTCGCGACGAATGTGCTCGGCTGCTTCGTGATCGGCGTCCTGCTGGCGCGGTTGACCCCGCGAGCGCATCCGTTGCTCCGGCCGTTCCTCGGCACCGGGATCCTCGGCGGCTTCACCACCTTCTCGACGTTTGCCGTCGACACCGAGAAACTCCTGCCCGATCACGTGGTCGTTGCCCTCGTCTACTTCTTCGGGACCCTCGCGGCAGCGTTGCTCGCGGCATCGGTCGGCGAGTGGGCCGGGCGGCCGCGATGAACGTCCTGCTCGTCGCGCTGGGCGCCGCCGTCGGCGCTCCCCTGCGGTTCCTGGTGGACAAGCACATGGTCAGCCGGTGGTTGCGCACCAGCACACCACCAGCACTGCCGTGGGGAACCTTCACCGTCAACATCCTGGGCAGTTTCGTGCTCGGGTTGCTCACCGGAGTGACCGATCGGACCACGACGCTCCTCGTCGGGGTCGGGTTCTGCGGCGCGTTCACGACGTACAGCACGTTCGCCGCCGAGACGACCGCGCTGGCCGGATCCGGTCATCGCGGCAAAGCGTTGCTGAACGTCGTACTCAACCTCGGCGCCGGTTTGCTGGCCGCCGTTCTCGGCGCCGTACTGGCCTGAAACCACCGAGTGACTCATGTCACACGCGGTGATGAGGTGAACATGGTCCTCGCGTGAACACGGCCTGATTACGGCCGGCGACGGCACGTGCCGATAACGAATGGACCGAAGTTCGAAAAAACAAGGGTTGAACTCGCTGTGAGTTGAGCATAGTTTTCACCGAGCGCCCGTCCGCGCTCACGGTGAGTCAAGGAGGTTGCCATGTCGAGAGGGATGCCTCGCCTACCCCGCCCGCTCATGGATCTGTGGGACTGGCAGTCACAAGCGGCTTGCCGCGATGTCAACCCGGAGCTGTTCTTCTCTCCCGAATCGGAGCGTGGCGTGCGCAAACGCGCCCGCGAGATGGTGGCCAAGTCGCTCTGCGGTACCTGCCCGGTCCAGCCCGAGTGCCGTCAGCACGCCCTCTCGGTCGGTGAGCCGTACGGCGTCTGGGGCGGCACCACGGAGTCCGAGCGCGACAACACCCTCCTGCCCGAGCACCGAAAGTCGGCCTGAACCTCCCGAGCCTTCGGACAAGAGCACGCCTGACCTCGGCCTCAACGGCTGACGTCAGGCGTGTTCTGGAACCGGCTCACGGTTTGCCGTCGTCGGACTCCGACGGCGTCTCCTCGGCCGGCTTGTCAGGTTCCGGGTCCGTGGCCTTGTCCATGGCCTTGTCCTTGGCCCTGCCGCCCTTGCCCTTGCTGCCCTGGTCCTTGGGCGGCGCCGAGTCCTTGGGCTGCGCCGGGTCCTGGGGCTGGTCCGCCGGCGGCTGCGCGGGCGGTTTCGCCGTCGTCCGCGGGTCGCGGTAGCGGTCGAGGGACTTGAGGAAGTCCGGATCGTCGTCCGGCGCGACCGGCCGGCTGGCCGGCTTCGGCGGTCCGGCGACGCCGTCGCGCCGGCCGCGGTCGCGGCCGGGCTGGGTGCGGAGCATGAGCAGCCAGACGATCGGCCCGACGAACGGGACGAACACGATCAGGACGATCCACACCAGCTTCGGCAGGTGCGGCACGTCCTCGTCGGGCGTCTGGATGCAGGAGAACAGCGCGTACACGCTGAGCGCCAGGCTGATCAGGAACGGCAGGAATCGAACCACGCTCCAACAGTACGGCGCGATCCCGAACGCGCCGCACCTGCGGGCCGCCGGTGGCCAACCCGTAACCAGGTCAGCGGGCGGTGACGGTCAGACCACGAGCACGCAGCACGGAGTTCTCCAGCGGCCGGAACACCAGCAGCTCGATCCCGACGCCGACGACGAAGATCAGCAGGATGCCGGCGAACACCATCGAGATGTCCGACAGCGACATCCCGTTGTGCAGGAACTGGCCGAGCCCCTCGCCGAGCTCCGGCGAGGTCGCGATCAGCTCCGCGGCCATCAGCGACCGCCACGAGAACGCCCAGCCCTGTTTCAGCCCGCCCAGGAACCCGGGCAGCGCGGCCGGCAGCAGGATGTACCGGATCCCACTGAGCTGTCCGGCACCGAGCGCCTTCCCGACCCGCGGCAGGATCGGCGGCACCTGGTCCAGACCGGACACCAGCCCGTTCGCGATCGACGGAACCGCGCCCAGCAGCACGACCCAGTAGATCGCCCGGTCGTTCAGCCCGAACCACAGGATCGCCGCCGGTACCCAAGCCACCGACGGCAGGCTCTGCAGGCCGGACACCAGCGGACCGATTCCCCGCCGTACGACGGAGATGTTCGCGATGGCCAGGCCGAGCGGCACCGCGATCAGCAGCGAGATCGCGAAGCCGATGACAGCCCGGTGCACCGACACCCAGAACAGCTCGAGGATCTCCCCCGTCGTCACCAGTTGCCAGATCTGGCCCCACACATCGACCGGCGCCGGCAGCTTGAACTCCGGCCAGAACGCGGCCGCCCAGAGCGCCTGCCAAACCGCCACCAACAGGGCGATCGCGACGACGGGCGGCAGCACCCGTCCGGCGATCCGCCGAGCCAGTGAGCCCTCGCGGGCGTTGACCGGCGTGTCCAGCGCGTCCAGGCCGGCTTCGACCGACTCAGCGTCGTACAGGTCCTCCTGGACGTCAGGCCGCGGCATGACTGCTGATCACCTTCCGCAGCGCCCCGTTGATCTCATCCACCGCTCCGGCCTCGTCCGCTCCGGTCAGACCGTCGACATCCCACTGCCGCACGACCCGACCGGGCCGCGAGGACAGCAGTACGACGCGCTGCCCGAGCCGCACGGCCTCACGTACGTCGTGGGTCACGAACAGGATCGCCGTACCGGTCGCACGCCAGATCCTCAACAGCTCCCCCTGCAGTACATCCCGCGTGATCGCGTCCAGGGCAGAGAACGGCTCGTCCATCAGCAGCAGAGACGGCTTGGCCGCGTTGGCGCCGGTGTGGTCGTCGGTGGAGGCGAGCGCCCGCGCCAGCGCGACCCGCTGGCGCATACCGCCGGACAGCTCGTGCGGCCGCTTGTCACCGAGTCCTGCGAGACGGACGAGCTCCAGCAGCTCGGCGGCCTTGGTACGACGTGCAGCCTTCGGTACGCCGGCCATCCGCAGCGGCAGCTCGACGTTCCCGGCGGCCGTCAGCCAGGGCATCAGTGCGGCCTCCTGGAACACGACCGCCGGCCGCGACGAGCTCAGCTCGATCCGCCCGCTGGTCGGCTTGTCGAGGCCGGCCACCAGGTTGAGCAGCGTCGTCTTGCCACAACCGGACGCACCGAGCAGGCAGACGAACTCACCGGCCGCCACCTCGAGATCGACCTGCTCCAGCGCCACGACCGCGTTGCGTCCGTGTCCGAAAGCTTTGCCGACCTGATGGAACCGCACCGGCCGCACCACACTCTGCTCGACCTCGACTGTCATGGTCATGTGGCCTCCCGGCTACTTCGAGTCCAGACCGGCCGCGTCGACGGCCGGCTTTCCTGCCTTGCCCAGTACGTCGTTCAGCGGCCCGAGGTCGGCGAACCCGGCAACGGCCGGCGCCTCCTTGGCGATCCCCGCAGTGACCTGGTCCTTGGCCAGCTGCGGGAACGTCGACGCGATCGGGTCCGCGGTGATCTGGATGTTGTCGAAGGCCCGGTCGATGACGGCCGGCTTCAGCGCCTTGCCGGTCAGCTCCTTGAGCTGCGCGTTCACCTCGGTCTTCGCAGCCGCCTTGTCGGTGGTGGCGAAGTCGATGGCCGCGACCAGGCCGGTGAGCAGCGCCTTCACGGTCTCCGGGTGCTCCTGCAGGAACTGCGTCCGCACGATCAGCACGGTGGTCGGGAACTTGCCGTCCGGCCACAGCGTCGCCTCGTCCAGCAGCACCTTGGCACCGGCGTCCAGGACCAGTCGAGACGACCACGGCTCGGGCAGCCAGGCCGCGTCCACGTCACCCTTCTTGAACGCGTCGAGCGTCTGCGCGTTCTCCAGGTTGGTGACCTTGACCTTGCCGGTCAGGTTCTTCTCGGCCAGCCACTTCTTCAGCGAGACGTCCTGGGTGTTGCCGAGCTGCGGAGTCACCACCGTCTTGCCGATCAGGTCCTCCGCCTTGGTGATGGTCGGCTTCACCACCAGCTGCGCACCGCCGGACGTCGCACCGGCGATCAGCCGGACCGCCTCGCCGTTGGACTTTGCGTACGCGTTGATCGCCGGGCCGGAGCCGATGAAGGAGGCGTCCAGCGAGCCACCGAGCAGTGCGCCGACGGCCTCCGGGCCGGCGTTGAACTTGGTCGGCACCAGCTTCGTACTGCCGAGTTCCTTGGTGAACAGGCCCTTGTCGAGGCCGACCAGGGCGGCGGCGTGGGTGACGTTCGGGAAGTAGCCGAGCCGCAGCTCGGCGGCGGGGCCCTTGTCGGTGGCGGCGGGCGGAGTGTCGTTGCCCTCCGCGCGAGAGCAGCCGGCCATGGCGGCGACCAGGGACAGGACCGCGGCGGACGCGGCAAGCAGACGGGCAGGACGAATTCTGGGCATGCGTAGCAGACCTTTGAGGTGTGGACGGCCGGAACGGCCGCGGGCGGAGGAACCGCAGGAAGGTGCGGGGAGGTCAGACGGTCTCGAGCTCGAGTTCGCGCTCAGCGCGGGCGTCGGCCCGGCGGCCGGTGGTGTGGACGCTGTAGGCGAGGACCGCGGCCCACGCTGCGACCAACACGCCGTACACGAGGTAGCGCGGACCCTCGGCGACGCCGAGGCCCTTCAGCAGGGTGCGGGCGTTGGTCAGGATCAGCACCAGGCCAACGCCGACGCCGAGCCAGCGGGTTGCCAGCCGGGAGACCAGCCACGCGGCCAGTGGCGCCGCGAGGACGCCACCGATGAGCAGCGCGGCGACGATGCCGTACGGCAGGTTCGCCTTGCCGAGCCCGAACAGGAAGCCGATGCTGGCGGCGACCGAGACGATGAACTCCGCCGCGCTCACCGAACCGACCGTGCGGCGCGGCTCCAGCTTGCCGCTGCTGAGCAGCGTCGAGGTCGCGACTGGACCCCAGCCACCGCCGCCGGTGGCGTCGATGAAACCGGCCACCAGGCCGAGCGGGCCGAGGAACTTCCCGGCCGGTCGCCCTTCCAGCACGGCCCGCACCTTGCCGGTGGCGAAGCGAGCGAGGATGTAGAAGCCGAGCAGGAGCAGCAAGGCGGCCACCCACGACGAGGCCGACTCGGTCGACAGGCTGGAAAGGAAGGTCGCGCCGGCGAAGGCGCCAACACCGCCGGGGACGCCGATCAGGGCGACCACGCGCCAGTCGACGTTACCGAACCGCCAGTGCGACAGACCGGAGGCGAGAGTGGTCCCCACCTCGGCGAGGTGGACGGAGGCGGACGCGACGGCGGGCGAGATGCCGGTGATCAGCAGGGCCGTGGTGGCGGTGACGCCGTAGGCCATACCGAGGGTGCCGTCGACGAGCTGGGCGACGGAACCCAGCAAGGCGATCAGGACAAGACGACGCACAGAACTGTTCCTTCGGGCGAGGAGGGGTTGGACGGGACCGAAGTGGTGCGCCGAAGGTCAACAGCTCGCTGAGTTCACCCGCAGCAGGTCGACATGCCGACGACGCGTGAGGGCGTCGCCGGGTGCGTTCGAGGTGACCTGCATGCCTCCATGAAAGCGGACAAAGTCGAGCAAGATGCTCAGGTTTCACGATCTGAGACAACAATTCTCTCTGTGAGACGGTCGGCCAGTCGTGGTCAGAGTGTTGCCAGTTCTGGTCAGAGTGTTGAAAGGGCGGCGTGCGCCTGCCTACGGTCCTCGGGGTATCGATGAGCCGGAGGAGCCGCCTGATGCACGCACTGCCGGACGGCTGGACGCCTGGTGGTCCACTGAAGGCCGAAACCCTGAAGACCGAGTACGCCGTCCGTCCACTGGGCACCGACGTCACCCGGCCCCGGCTGAGCTGGATCCCCACCGCCCCCGGCTACGGCGCGACGCAGACGGCGTACCAGATCCTCGTCGGTTCCGCACCGGAGCTGGGCGATGTGTGGGATTCCGGCAAGGTGTCGTCCTCGCGAAGCTTCGGCATCGAGTACGACGGCCCGTCGCTGAAGCCACGCACGCGGTACCACTGGACCGTCCGCCTGTGGGACAGCCTGGGTCGCGGGGGTGAGTGGGCTGATCCGGAATGGTTCGAGACCGCACTCCTCGACGAAGGCTTCGGCACCGCACGCTGGATCGGCGGCTCCACCGACAGCGCTCCGCTCCTCCGGCGAGCCTTCACCGTCGACGGCACGGTGAAGCGAGCCCGGCTGTACGCGAGCGGTCTCGGGTACGCCGACCTGCGGCTCAACGGTCAGCAAGTGAGTGACGCCGTACTCGATCCCGGCTTCACCGATTACGACCACACTGTGCTCTGTGTCACGCACGATGTCGCCAACCTGTTGCGGTCGGGCGACAACGTGGTCGGCGCCGAGCTCGGTCGTGGATTCTTCGGATTGACCACCCCGAACGCCTGGCGCTGGCATCAGGCACCTTGGACTTCCGAGCCGCGCCTGCTCGCCCGCCTGGTCATCGAGTACGACGACGGCCGGACGGCCGAGGTGGTGTCGGACGAGTCGTGGCGCATCACCGGCGGCCCGACCGTCTCCAACGACCTCTACACCGGCGAGACGTACGACGCCCGCCGCGCCCTCCTCGGGTGGGACACGGCTGGCTTCGACGACTCGTCCTGGCAGGCGGCCGTGGAAGTCGACGCACCCAAGGGACGACTGAGCGCGCAGGCGCACGAGCCGATCCGGGTGATCGAGACCGTCGAGCCGGTCGAGGTGACCGAGGTCCGGACCGGGGTGTGGATCGTCGACTTCGGGCGCACCACGGCCGGCTGGACCAAGCTCAGCGTGACCGCCGGCACCGGCACCGTGATCAGCCTGACCCACGGCGAGACGGTTGCCGACGGCAACGTGGTGGCAGTCAACGTGCACGTCGAGGGTGATCGCATCCAACGCGACGAGTACATTGCCGCCGGCAACGGTGTCGAGGAGTGGGAGCCGCGCTTCTCCTACAAGGGTTTCCGCTACGTCCAGGTCGAAGGAACGTCCAGCAGGCCCGACGTACTGATGCGAGTGGTTCATTCCGACGTCGCCGCGGTGACCCGCTTCTCCTCGACGCAGTCGTCGTACGAACAGTTCGACCAGGCGATGCGCCGGACCATTCTGAACAACCTGCACGGCATCCCGACCGACACACCGTTCATGGAGAAGAACGGATGGACCGGTGATGCTCAGGTCGGCGGGCCGACCATGCTGGCGAGCCTCGACCTGGCCCGGTTCTTCACCAAGTGGCTGGGTGACATCCGGGACAGCCAGGCCGAGTCCGGTCAGTTGCCGGTGATCGTCCCGACCAGCGGCTGGGGGTTCACCGACCTCTCCCCCGCCACCGAGTGGCCGACCGTCTACCCGTTCCTGCTGCGCGAGATGTATCGCTGGTACGCCGACAAGCGGCTGCTGCACGAGCACTGGGAATCACTCACCCGCTACCTGTCCTGGGAGCTCGGCCGGGTCGAGGACGGACTGTCCGTCAGCGTGCTGGGCGACTGGCTCCCGCCCGGCTTCGGCAGCGGCCCGGCCCCGGAGGACCGTCGGCTCACGGGTACGGCGTACCTCTACCGGGCGCTGATCGCGGCCGCGGAGATCGGCGACCTGATCGGCAAGCCTCATGACTACCGCAAGGCTGCGGCAGAACTGTCAGACGGACTCAACCGTGCGTTCCTGGATCGCGAGGCCGGGGTCTACAGGTCCGGTGACGACCCGGACTACCGGCAGACGTCCAACGCCGTGCCGCTGGCGTTCGGAATGGTTCCGGACGAGTTGGTTCCGCGGGTGGCCGCCAACCTGGCCGCTGACGTCGAGGCGCGTGGATTCCACCTGAACACCGGCTGTCTCGGCGTCGGCGTACTGCTACCGGTGCTGACCGCACATGGGTACGCCGACGCGGCGACAAAGGTCGCGTTGCAGCGGACGTACCCGAGCTGGGGCTACTGGTTCGACCTCGGCGCGGACACGATGTGGGAGAAGTGGGAGGAGGACTCGCGGTCGCGGAACCACTACTTCCAGGGCACCGTCGTCCAGTGGGTGTTCGAGAACGTCGCCGGGCTGCGCAACCTCGACGCGGGCTGGCAGCGGATCCTGGTCCGGCCGGACGCGCGCGGCGAGGTGGGCTCGGCGGCGATCCGCACCGATACGATCCGCGGCCGGGTCTCGGTGACCTGGAAGCAGGTGAGCCGGGTGCTGTCGCTGGACGTGCAGGTCCCAGTGGGTACGACGGCCGAGGTCCACGTACCGTCCGCGGCCGCGTCGGACGTCACCGCCGTACCGGCTCCGTTCGCGGGTGAGGCGTCGTACGAGGACGGTTACACCATCTACACGGTGCCGGCCGGGCTGTGGGCCTTCACGAGCCGTTCGGCGTGACCTTCGTGTAGAGCAGGTCGCGGCAGACGCGGCCCTCGGCCTGCGCGCGCGACTCGAACTTGGTGACCGGACGCCACTCGGGTCGCGGGGCCCAGCCGTCGTACTGGTTGCGCAGCAGCGGCTCGGCCTCGCACACCTCGAGCATCCGCTCCGCGTAGTCCGCCCAGTCCGTTGCCAAGTGCAACGTTCCGCCGGGTTGCAGGCGGGAGGCCACCAGGGCGACGAACGGCGGGGTGACCAGGCGCCGCTTGTGGTGCCGCTTCTTCGGCCAGGGGTCCGGGAAGTAGATCCGTACGCCGGCCAGCGCGCCCGGCGCGACGTGATCACGCAGGAAGTCGAGCGCATCGCCCTGCAGCAGCCGGACGTTGTCGAGGTCGTACTTCTCCACCCACAGCATCAGCTGGCCCAGACCCGCCGGATACACCTCGGCCGCCAGGTGGTTCACCTCCGGGGCCGCCACCGCGAGCTGAGCGGTCGCGTCACCCATCCCCGACCCGATCTCCAGCACAGTGGGCGCTTCCCGCCCGAACCAATCGGCCAGATCCACCGCACCCGGAGGCAACTCCTCCAGCTTTCGCCCCAGCGACGGCCACTGCGTTTCCCAGACACGCTTCTGTCCAACCGTCATCCGGACACTCCGCCGGACGTGGCTGAAGACCCCCGCTTGCCTGACCTGATTCACCGTCTCCACCAGCACGATCCTATTAGTCGTCCCAGAAGAGATGAGCGACGGTGTTGTGGGCTCGGCGGGTGATGCGAAGGTAGTCGTCGGAGAAGCGGCCGGACTCGCCCGGTGGGTAGCCGCAGATGTGGGCGACCGCGGCGAGGTCGCGGGGATCGCGGGGCAGGGAGTCACCCGGGCGGGCGCGGACGAGCATGATCGCGTTGCGGACCCGGGTCGCGAGCTCCCACGCGACCCGCAACGTGTCCGCGTCCGTCGCCTCGATCAGATCGGCCTGCACGGCGGCTTCCAGGGCGGCGAGGGTGCGCGTCGTACGTAGACCAGGCACTCGGTTCGCCTCGCGCAGCTGCAGCAGTTGCACGGTCCACTCGATGTCGGCCAGGCCGCCGCGGCCGAGCTTGGTGTGCGTGCTCCGGTCGGCGCCACGCGGCAGGCGTTCGGCGTCCACCCGCGCCTTGATCCGGCGGATCTCCATCACATCGCGTTCGCTGACCCCGTTCGTCGGGTAGCGCAGCGGATCGATCAGTCCACGGAACGCCTCGCACAGGTCGGCGTCCCCGCACAGCGGATCCGCCCGCAACAACGCTTGCGCCTCCCACACCGCCGACCAGCGCGCGTAGTAGGACTCGTACGACGCCAATGTCCGGACCAAGGGACCCTGACGACCTTCCGGACGCAGGTCCGCGTCGACCTGCACGGCCGGATCGGAGCCGGGCAACGCCAGCAGCCGGCGCAACTCGGTGGCGGCCTGGGTGGCGAAATCGGTCGCGGCCTTCTCGTCGGCGCCCGGCACCGGATCGTGGACGAACATCACGTCCGCGTCGCTGCCGTACCCGAGCTCGTGGCCGCCGAACCGCCCCATCGCGACGATCGACATCCGGGTCGGCTCGGACTCGCCCTTGGCGACGGCACGCCGGGCCACCTCGAGCGCGGTGGTCAGTGTCCCTACGGAGATCGTGGTCAGTGCCTCACCGACCGTCGCGACGTCCAGCACGCCGGACAGGTCCGCCGCGGCCACCCGGAAGAGCTCGCGGCGCCGTACCGCCCGGATCGCCGCCACCGCCGCCTCGGGCTGCTCCTGCCGGCGGGCGGCCGCGGACATCTCGGACAGCAGACCCTCCAGCGTCCTCGGCACGAGTTCACGTTCGTCGGCGAGCATCGCGGTCGCTTCCGGTGCACGTTGCAGCAGGTCGACGGCGTACCGGCCACTCGCGAGCAGATGGGCGAGTCGTTCGGCGGACGCGCCCTCGTCGCGCAACTGGCGCAGGTACCACGGCGTCGAGCCGAGCGTGTCCGAGATGGTCCGGAACGCGAGCAGCCCGGCATCGGGATCAGGCGACTCCGCGAACCAGCCGAGCATCGCCGGCAGCAACGCCTTCTGGATCGACGACCGTCGCGACACCCCTTCGGACAACGCCTCGATATGCCTCAGCGCCGAGGACGGATCGGCGTACCCGAGCGCGGTGAGCCGCTGCTTGGCCGCCTCTGGCGTCAGCCGCACCTCCACGCCGGGGATCCGCGCGACGGCCGCGAGCAGTGGACGGTAGAACAGCTTCTCGTGCAGTCGCCGTACCTCGAGCGCGTGCTTCTTCCAGGCCGCGGTCAGACCGGCGACCGGGTTCTTCGTGAACCCGAGCGACCGCCCGAGCCTGCGCAGGTCCGCTTCCTGCTCAGGGACCTGATGGGTACGGCGCAACCGGTACAGCTGGATGCGATGCTCCATCGACCGCAGGAACCGATACGCGTCGGCCAGAACGGCGCCGTCGCTGCGACCGACGTACCCGTTGGTGGTGAGCGACTCCAGCGCGACGAGCGTCGTACCGCTGTGGACCGCCTCGTCACTGCGGCCGTGCACGAGCTGCAGAAGCTGTACGGCGAACTCCACGTCGCGCAGACCGCCAGGGCCGAGCTTGAGCTGGCGATCGACGTCGGCGGCCGGGATGTGGTCGACCACGCGACGCCGCATCGCCTGGACGTCGTCGACGAACCCGGGCCGGTCCGCGGCCGACCACACCAGCTCCGCGGTCTTCTCGGCGTACCGCTGACCGAGATTCGGATCGCCCGCGACCGGGCGGGCCTTGAGCAGCGCCTGGAACTCCCAGGTCTTGGCCCAGCGCTGGTAGTACGCGAGGTGGCTCTCGAGGGTGCGGACGAGCGGGCCGGACCGGCCTTCGGGACGCAGTGCGGCATCGACCGGCCAGAGCGTGCCTTCGGCGGTGTGGGCCGAGCAGATGCGCATGGTGGCGGCGGCGAGCTGGGTCGCGGTCTTGAGGGCCGGCGCCTCGGGCTCGCCGTCGTGGGGTTCGGCGACGAACAGGACGTCGACATCGCTGACGTAGTTGAGCTCGCGGCCGCCACACTTGCCCATGGCAATGATCGCGAGCCGGCAGTCGGCGGCACCCGGGTGCGCGCCGAAGTACTCGTTGCGGGCGATGTGCAGCGCGGTCTCCAGCGCTCCCCCGGCGAGATCGGCCAGTACGGCGGCCACCTCGTCGACGAGCAGTCCTTCGGCGAGATCCCGCGCCGCGAGCCTGAGCAGGAGCCGGCGATACTCGACCCGCAAGGCGTCGACCGGGTTGGGCGCGTCGACAGCGGTGGCGAGCTTGGCCGCGACATCCTCCACGGACGGGCGTACGCCGGCCAACGCCGGATCGGCCAGGTCGTACCAGTGGCGCGGATGGACGCCGAGATGCCGGCCGAGCGCCTCACTCGCACCGAGCACGGACACGAGCCGGCGCCGGAAGTCGTCGTCCACCTCGAGTGTGCGGGCGAACGCGGCGACGTCGTACTGGTTGCGCTGCAGCGCCTCGACCAGACCGCAGAGACCTTGTAGCGCGAGATCGGGATCCGCCGACTCGGACAGCGCGGTGATCAGCTGCTCGCTGGCCATCGGACTGGGCGAATCGAGCCGGTCCAGCTGCTCGAGCATCACGCCGGCCCGCTGCGGATCGGCGAAGCCGAGCCGGACCAGCCGCCCCTCCCAAGACCCCCTCCGTACCTCAGCCACGCCTGCAGGCTACCCAACCCCATCGCCGGCTCCACCTTGAGCACTCACCAACCATTTTTCCTCACGAAATATGGTCGAGCGGTTCTCAAGGTCGGCAGCGCGTCTCAGCCGGGTCGCGAGCAGATTGCGGCCAGTACACGGTGTCGTGTAGCGGATTCGCTCTGTAGTCGGCATGATGACTGTCCATGGTCATGATGA
The DNA here is from genome assembly GCF_040639075.1 of Kribbella sp. NPDC023972. Taxonomy (NCBI): domain Bacteria; kingdom Bacillati; phylum Actinomycetota; class Actinomycetes; order Propionibacteriales; family Kribbellaceae; genus Kribbella; species Kribbella sp. NPDC023972. Next base: position 720,474 of record NZ_JBEZZH010000001.1, read on the forward strand.
CGGGGTCGCTCGCTGTTCGGGGCACGGTGGTCTGGTTGACGCCCCAGCAGGGTGGGCGAGTGTCCGGCCCGCCTGAGCCGGACTACGACTACGACTACACAGCCACCGCCTACCTCCCACCGCGGACGGCGGATGACGGCCAGGCCGGGATCGCGTTACGCCGCTTCGCGCCGGGCGCCTGGCGCACCCAGGCCGAGGGCCTGCTGGTGCCGGCGAAGGGACATCGGGCCCAGCAGGTGATCCCCGGCTGCATCGTGGTGATCACCGAAGGGACCCGCCCGGTCGGCCTGCTCACCGTCGAGGAGGCGCACGCCCTGGCCCCGGACGGCTCGCCGATACTTCCACCCGCCGAGGCGCCGCCGGCCGACCTCACCACGCCGATCTCGATCGATCCGCCGTACCGGCACTCGACCGCGGCCGCGCGCTGGACCCCGAAGCACGCCTCCGACGACCAACTCGCCAACCTCTGAACACAAGACACCGGCGGCGTCGCCCGCCCGACAACGGACCTGCCGAAGACCTTCACCCTCATCGGTGCCGTCAGCAACGGACTCCCGGTCCTCGACCGGATCGCCGCAACCTCGCGGCAACCGGTCCGCATCCTCAGCGTGCCGGTCGGTCAGAGCACCGGCAGGAGCTTGTTCAGCTCGAAGGGGGTGACCTGGCGGCGGTAGTCCTGCCATTCGGCGCGCTTGTTGCGGAGGAAGAAGTCGAAGACGTGCTCGCCGAGAGTCTCGGCGACCAGTTCGCTCTCCTCCATCGCGCTGATGGCCTCGGCCAGGCTGCCCGGCAGCGGCTTGATGCCGAGGGCCTTGCGTTCGCGCGAGGTCAGCGACCAGACGTCGTCCTCGACCTCGCGGGGCAGCTCGTACCCCTCCTCGATGCCCTTCAGGCCGGCGGCCAGCATCAGGGCGAAGGCGAGGTACGGGTTCGCCGCGGAGTCGAGCGAGCGGAACTCGACCCGGCTCGACTGGCCCTTGTGCGGCTTGTACATCGGCACCCGGACGAGCGCGGACCGGTTGTTGTGCCCCCAGGAGATGAACGACGGCGCCTCGTCACCGACGGCGAGCCGCTTGTAGGAGTTCACCCACTGGTTCGTCACCGCGGTGATCTCGGCCGCGTGCTGCAGCAGGCCGGCGATGAAGGCGCGGCCGGTCTTGGACAACTGGTACTGCGCGCCGCCCTCGAAGAACGCGTTCCGGTCCCCCTCGAACAGCGACATGTGCGTGTGCATCCCGGACCCGGGCTGGTCGCTCAGCGGCTTGGGCATGAACGAGGCGTTGATGCCCTGGCTCAGCGCCACCTCCTTCACCACCACCCGGAACGTCATGATGTTGTCCGCGGTGGTGAGCGCGTCGGCGTACCGCAGGTCGATCTCCTGCTGGCCCGGACCGCCCTCGTGGTGGCTGAACTCGACCGAGATGCCCATCGACTCCAGCATCGTGATCGCCTCGCGGCGGAAGTCGTTGCCGATGCCCTGCGGGGTGTGGTCGAAGTACCCGGACGAGTCCACCGGCTCGAGCTTCGTGCCCGGCTCGCCGGTGAGCGACTTGAACAGGTAGAACTCGATCTCGGGGTGGGTGTAGAAGGTGAACCCGAGGTCGGCCGCCTTCGACAGCGTCCGCTTCAGCACGTACCGCGGGTCGGCGAACGACGCGGACCCGTCCGGCATGTTGATGTCGCAGAACATCCGCGCGGTGCCCATCGTCTCGCCCCGCCACGGCAGGATCTGGAAGGTCGACGGGTCCGGCTTGGCCAGCATGTCCGCCTCGGTCACCCGGGCGAACCCCTCGATGGCGGAGCCGTCGAAGCCGATCCCCTCCGCGAACGCGCCCTCCAGCTCGGCCGGCGCCACCGCCACCGACTTCAGGAACCCGAGCACGTCGGTGAACCAGAGCCGCACGAACCGTACGTCGCGCTCCTCGAGCGCGCGCAGTACGAACTCCTGCTGCTTGTCCATCAGTCCACCTTTCGCTCAGCCTGCTTTTCGACCAGGGCTCTCACCAGTCTGCCTCTGGTCTGTTAAGCAGACGTTACGTGCCGATGCGGACATCGCGCCGATCAGGGCCCTGGCGCGGCTAAGGTATGCCGGGTGCAGACGATCTTCCGGGTCGCCCTCCTCGTGGCCGCGATCCTCTGTGTCAGTGATCTGCTGCTCAGCACCGGGCGGTTCGTCCAGTCGGTCCGGGGCAAGCGGCCGGCCGAACGGGACGTGCTGGGCCGGCGCTGGCTGCCGGTTCCTGAGCTCGGGTTCGGCATGTGCGCGTTCTGCTGCACCGGTCTGGTCACGCTCGGACTGACCCACCACAACGCCGACCTGCCGACCCAGCAGATCCTGCTCGCCGCACTCGTCTTCGGGTACGCCGGCGCCGTGCTGTCCCGCGTGGTCCGCACCCCCGGACCGGGCGGACGGCGGTTCCGGCTACGCGCCGGCCTGCTCCTTGGCCTGCCGGCCCTCTTCGGCCTGGTCTTCGGCCTCTCCGGCGTCGCGGTCTGACGCCTCGCCGGGGTTGCGATCTGACGCCTCTCCGGCGTCGCGGTCCGACCCACGCCGCCGCTGGAACCAGGGCACGATCCGCTCCAGCGGCGCGAACGCCAGCCAGCACACCACCGTCGGCAGGAAGTGGATCAGCAGGATCGCGGTGTTGGCGAGATGGAAACCGATGAAGAACAGCGCCCCGAGCAACTGCCAGCGCCCCTTGAGCCACAGGATCACCGGCGACAGGCACTCCGCGATGAAGCCGATCCACTGCATCACCTGCAGCATCCACGGGTGTTGCAGCAACCACTCTCCGACCGGGTGCGGCCGCCGTACGATCGCCCACGTCAGGACGGCGCTGCCCGGCCAGGTCAGCGCCCAGCCGGCACTCCGCAGCTTGGCCACGGCGGACAGGAAGTACGTCGCGATCACGCAGATCTGCACACACCGGATCGCCCACCCGGCCGCCTCCGACCTGGTCTGATCGCCGTACGCCGCCAGACCACGCTTGCCGGCCTTGACCGTCGGAAGCACCCAGAGTGCGATCACCAGGGCCAGGTGGTCGTGGTCGACCTTGCCGTCGCTCATCCCGATCAGGACCCACCAGGTGAACGCCGGCGCCACGATCCAGCCGGCGATCCGCGGGAAGTAGTTCATCGCGCCGATCAGGCAGGCCACGATCAGGACGACGTACAGGGTGGTGGTGTTCGCGACCGACGGCTTGGGCAGGTCGAAGATGCGGGCCAGCAGCAACGGCTGGTACAGGCCGGGGTGCTCGCCCTTGAGCCGGGTGTCGCGGACGAACGCGTGCATGTCGAGGATGACGAACAGATAGAGGACAGTCCGCAACCACGCGACCCGTGCCAGCGCGATCGTCGGCGTGAACCAGTTCAGGGCGCTCATCGCGGCACCTGCCAAGTGGCGAGCACCTCGGAAGTGGGCGGCCCTTCGACGCGACCCTTGACCAGTTGGGTGGTGTCGCGGATCAGCTCGAGTTTCACGTACTTCGGCTCGTCCGGGTGCTTCCTCGCCCATCCGTCCGCGACCTGCTGCAGCAGCGACGGGTCCTTGACGATCTCACCGGTCCGCGCCTCGATCTCGGCCCGGGCGACCCCGGCGCCTTCGATGTTCAGCGGTACGTCGACCGTCGTACCGGCGTCGGTCTGCGCGCTGATCCGGGTGTAGGTGATCGACGCGTCGTCCGGCACCGACATCGCGTACTGCGACATCGGACCGAACGGCCAGGCATCGTCCGTGGCCCGCACCGACCCGTTGATCAGCAGCCCGATGCCAACCACGGCCACGAGCACTCGCAGCCCCTTGCCGGCCCGTCCCAGCCGGACGTCCCCCGACGCCCCCTGCCCTCTCGTCACGCCCGCCATTAGACCAGACGGTTTCACCAGGTCGTTCGTAGGGAATTTTCCAAGACATGACCGCCCCAGAAAATATCCAACCTGCCCGGATGTCCCGGCGCACCCTCATCCGCGGCGCTGCCGCCGGTGGCGTGCTGCTCGGTGGCGTCGCCCTCCCCACCACAGCTGCGCACGCCGCCCCGGCACCGCGCTGCTACACCCGCACCGAGTGGTCCGCCCGGCCGCCCCGGTCCGCCACCCAGGTGATCGGCAAGCCCGATCACATCGTCATCCACCACACCGCGAGCCCGAACGTCACCGACTACTCGCTCTCGGCGGCGTACAAGGTCTCGCACTGGATCCAGGACCTGCACATGGACAAGAACGGCTGGATCGACTCCGGCCAGCAGTTGACCATCAGCCGCGGCGGCTACCTGATGGAGGGCCGCAGCAAGTCCCTGTCGGCGATCAACAACCGGCAGAACGTCCTCGGCGCCCAGACGGCCAACCACAACAGCCACACAATCGGCATCGAACACGAGGGCCTCTACACCAGCGTCAACGTACCGGTCGCGCTGTTCGACATGTCCGTACTGACGTGTGCCTGGCTGTGTACGACGTACGGCCTCGATCCGCACGTGGCGATCGTCGGCCACCGCGACTACAACGCGACCCAGTGCCCGGGCAACGTCTTCTACGCCCGGCTCCCCGAACTGCGCGACCGAGTGGCCGCCGTACTGGGTTGATAAGTGAACCGCCGGATCAGGATCTCGAAAGGTCCCCGATAGCCGGCCCGCCGCATCCGCTCGGCCAGCAGGACAGTCGCCAGCCAGGTCGCGACGGCGAGAAGTGCCGTCGTGGTCGTGCTGAGAGTGCGGGACAGGTCGAGCAGGTACGGCGTGAACACGACGGCCCAGACCACGGACTGAGCCAGGTAACAGGTCAGGGACCGCTGACCGGCCGCGGCGATCGCCAGAGTGATCCGGCCCTGGCGATCGCTGAGGCGCATGGCGATCAGCACGATCAGCGCGGCGTACCCGAAGCCGCCGAGTACGCCGGACGTGTCGTGCAGCGGGCCGATGATGGAGAGCGTGGGGTCGCCCGGCCGGGGGATCACGCCGCCCACGACCAGCGACACCGGAAGGGCGCCGGCGATCGCGATGGTGATACCGACGATTGCGGTCGACCGCAGCAGGGTGAGGTGCTCGGCCGGGCGTTCGAGGATGCGGCGGCGTCCGGCCCACAGGCCGATCAGGAACGGCGTGATGAACCCGATCGGGCCGAGCAGCGCGATGAACGGCTGGACGACGATCCGGTCGGCGAACTGGTCGAGCAGGTTCTGCGGCAGCATCGAGGGGTCGGCGGCGTCGGTCGCGGTCGAGAGCGAGTCGTCACTCGGCAACGACGAGATCACCAGCACGAACGCGGCCACGATGAACAGCCAGCGGTCCTTCCAGCGCAGCGCCCAGACGCCGAGGAAGAGGAGTACGCCGTACGCCGCGAGGATGTCGCCGATGTAGAGCAGCATCGCGTGCAGGAAGCCGAGTACGACCAGCACCAGACTGCGCCGCCGGAGCAGTTTGCGGATCGGCCGCCACTCCTTCCCGGCCTCGCGCTGCCGCCGGACGATCTGCGCGACGCCGTACCCGAACAGCAGCCCGAACATCGGGAACGCCCGTCCGTCGACCAGCGTCGAGATCAGGAAGCCCACCACCCGGTCCACCGCCGACCCGTCCATCGGGAACCCACCGAAGATCGAAGCGCCGTGCACGAAGTAGTGCGAGTTCGCCAACGCGATGAACAGCAGCATGAACCCCCGAGCAAGATCCGGGCCCAGCGCCCGCTCACTCAACCCCGTCGGCCCACCCTGAACTGTCATACCCCTCAGTGAATCGGTCACCCGAACCCCGGCACATCCACCGAAAGTCAGCGACGACTGGAACCTTCGTCGCTACTGTCGTTGGAATGAGCCATCGGACTTTCGACCTGATCACCACCGGCCGATGACCGTCATCACCTTCACCGGACTGCCGGGTGCGGGAAAGACCTCGCTCGCTGAACGACTGGGCAAGCGAACCGGCTTCCCGGTCTTCGCGGGCGACTGGCTACTCGGCGCGTTGAAGCCGCACGGCGTACTCGACGGACTGAGCAGGCCGGCGTTCCTGGCGATGTACTACGACCTGCTCGAGACGCTGGTCAAGCGCCAGCTCATGTTCGGCCAGTCGGCCATCGTGGACGCGTTGATCAACGACGAGGTCGCCGAGCGGTGGCAGCTGATGGCGGCTCGCTTCGAGACCCGGCTGTTCGTTGTCGAGTGTGTTTGTACTGATGAAGCCGAGCATCGGCGGCGGGTGGAAGGGAGGGTCCGGGGTATTCCCGGGTGGCACGAAGTGAGCTGGGATCACGTGCAACGGATGCGGGCCGAGTACCCGCCGCTGACCCACGAGCAGGCTGACTGTGGACGCGATGGATCCGGTCGAGGCGAACCTGGGTTTGATCAAGAAGTACATCGGGGGTGGGTTCGAGCCAACGAACCAGTAATGTGCTCCCGTGCCTCAGCTTCGGGTTGCTCTCGCTCAGCTCAATGTGACCGTCGGTGACATCGACGGGAACGCCGAGAAGATCGTCGCGTGGACCCGCAACGCCGTCGAGCGGGGTGCGCACGTGGTGGCCTTCCCGGAGCTCGCGCTGACCGGCTACCCGGTCGAGGACCTGGCCCTGCGGGCGTCGTTCGTGGACGCGTCGCAGGCCCGCATCCACGACCTCGCCACCCGGCTCGCCGACGAGGGCCTCGGCGACATCGTGGTGGTCTGCGGCTACCTCGACCGCGCGACCGGTACGGCGATGGGCGTGGACCGGCTCGGCCGCCCGAAGGGCTCCCCGACGAACTGCGCCGCCGTGATCCACCAGGGCCGCGTCGTCACCAGCGCGGTCAAGCACCACCTGCCGAACTACGGCGTCTTCGACGAGTTCCGGCACTTCGTCCCCGGCAGCACTCTCCAGGTGGTCCGGATCCACGGCGTCGATGTCGCGCTGGTCATCTGCGAGGACCTCTGGCAGGACGGCGGTCCGGTCGCGGTGACCAAGGCCGCCGGCGTCGGTCTGCTCCTGGTGGTGAACAGTTCGCCGTACGAGGCCAACAAGGACGATGTCCGCGGCGAGCTGGTCAGCCGCCGGGCCCGCGAGGCCGGCTGCTCGCTGGCCTACGTCAACCTGGTCGGCGGCCAGGACGAGCTCGTCTTCGACGGTGACTCGCTGATCGCCGATGCCGAGGGCAAGGTGTTCGCCCGCGCGCCGCAGTTCGAGCAGGGCAGCATGGTGGTCGACCTCGACCTGCCCGCACCGACCGGTACGCCGGCCGGGACGCACGAAGGCATCGACATCGTCCACACGGTCATTCACGACGAGACCCTGCCGACGTACGAGCCGATGGCCGCGGCCGTCGCGCCCCGGCTCGCCGACGAGGCCGAGATGTACGGCGCGATCGTGACCGGACTGCGCGACTACGTGCAGAAGAACGGCTTCAAGTCGGTCCTGCTCGGGCTGTCCGGCGGCATCGACTCGTCGCTGGTCGCCGCGATCGCCTGTGACGCGGTCGGGCCCGAGCACGTGTTCGGCATCTCCAACCCGAGTGTGTACTCCAGCGACCACTCCCGCGACGACGCCGCCGAGCTGGCCGCGCGGACCGGCCTGAACTACCGGGTGATCCCGATCCAGCCGATGGTGCAGCCGTTCATCGACACCCTCGGCCTGACCGGCCTGGCCGAGGAGAACCTGCAGGCACGGGTCCGGGCGGTGATCTGGATGGGCCTGTCGAACGCCGACGGTCACCTGGTGCTTGCCTGCGGCAACAAGTCCGAGCTGTCCGTGGGTTACTCGACCATCTACGGTGACGCGGTCGGCGGGTACGCGCCGCTGAAGGACGTCCCGAAGACGGTGGTCTGGCGGCTGGCGAAGTGGCGCAACGCCGACGCGAAGGCGCGCGGCCAGCAGCCACCGATCCCGGAGAACTCGATCGCCAAGCCGCCGTCGGCGGAGCTGCGGCCGGGTCAGCAGGACACCGACTCGCTGCCGCCGTACGACCTGCTCGACGACATGCTGGACGACTACGTCGAGCTGGACCGCGGCAGCGCCGAGCTGGTGGCGGCCGGGTTCGACACCGCGCTGGTGAGCAAGGTGATCCAGCTGGTCGACCGGGCGGAGTACAAGCGGCGGCAGTTCCCGCCGGGTCCGAAGATCACCCACAAGGCCTTCGGCCGGGACCGCCGGCTGCCGATCACGAACGCATGGCGTGAGGACGCCCGCAAGGCGGCGCACGTGAACGACAGCCGGGACACACCGGCGACTGGTGAGGACGCACGGAAGGTGGCGGAGAGCACTGACTGATTCCTGGCGGTACCGCCCGACCTCCGAACCCCCGTGGGGCACCTCCGAGGAGCCCCCGGACCGCTCCGGCCTGCCAGCCGACGATGTGAGCGATCGCTCAGCCGCAGGCGGTAGCGCTCACCCTCCGCAACGGTGGGACGATGAAGCCATGGCTGACAACTTCCTGTCGGCCGGTACCCAGGACGACGACGAACTGCCGTCGCCGTACGGGACCGGACCGAAGAGCCGGACAACCGAGGAGCGCCGCCGCTCGGATTACGGCGACGACACCTGGCGGGACCGGCCCAACGGTCTCGGTCTCGACCCGTCGCCATCGTTGCCGAACGCCCCCAGGGCTTACGAACGCGGCCCGGTGCCCCAGCAGCCGTACGTCCCGAAGCCGCCGTACCTGCCGGGACCGCCACCCCCGCCCGCACAGCAACCACAGCAGCGATACGGCGACCTGCCGCGGCCACAGCAGCCGCCGTACGGCGAACAGCAGCGGCCTGAGTACTACGGCGAACCTGGACGCGAGCCCGGCCGTGGTGAGGCCGGACGCGAAGTCGGTCGAGGTGAGCCTGGTCGAGGTGAGCCCGGACGCGAGGCTGGTCGCGGTGAGCCTGGTCGTGGTGAAGCGGGACGTGGTGAGCCCGGTCGTGCCGAGGTTGGGCGTGGTGAGCAGGCACGTGCTGAGGAGTCGCCCTTCGGGCCGGCGCCGTACCAGGAGCAGAGCCCGTTCCGACCACAGCAACCGCAGCAAACGCCGGTAGGCCCGCCGCCGCAGCAGCAGGGCCGGCCGAGCCCGTTCGGTCCGGGCAGCAACGGCGTACCGCCGAACCGTCAGCCGCAAGCACTTAGTGCACCACAGCAACGTCCGCCCGCGCCTCCACAGGCCGGCAACAACGGTCTGACCCAGCACGCGCCGGCCCCGCGCAGCTCGAACGGGACCAGCAACGCCAACTGGAGCGGACCTGCCCCCGCACCTGCGCCCGGTCAGAACAACGGCGTGACTCCGCAGCAGCCACCGAGCCAGCCGCCGACACCTCCGCAGGCACCCGCGCAGCCGCAGAGCCAGCAGCCGCAGCAGCCACCGAACCCACGGCCCGCGTCGGCTCCTGCGAGCCCACCACAAGGCAACTACGGCGTGGACGCACCGACGATCACGGCGTACCTGCCGGAGATGCTGGAGGGCAACCACGCGCAGGAGTCCGAAAGCCAGTCGGACAAGGGCTACCCGTCCGACCCGAGTGCGGAGTACGAGAGCAACACCTCGGTGAGCGAAGAACCCAAGCGGATCGGCGCGCGGCGACGCGCGGACGTCCAGCAGGACGCGCCGAGCCAGGTGCCGAACGAGCACACCGGATCGCACCGCGCTCGCCGGGCGCAGGCCGCCGCAGCGCAAGCCGCCGCAGCGCAGGCCGAGGCGAGCAGCTCCTCCCCCGCGCCGGTCACTGCTCAGGTTCCTGCCGAAGATTCAGCAGCCGGCGTGTCCCAGGGCTCGGCGCTCTCGGCCGCGGGTCCTGCCGAGGGCAGCAAGCGGCCACGCCGCTACCGCATCCACCACCTCCGCGACATGAAGAACCGTGGCGAGAAGTGGGCGATGCTGACGGCGTACGACCAGTACACCGCCGAGATCTTCGACCAGGCCGGCATCCCGGTGCTGCTGGTCGGCGACTCCGCCGCGAACAACGTCTTCGGCTACGAGACGACCCTGCGCGTCACCGTCGACGAGCTGATGCCGTTGGCCCGCGCGGTCGCCGGTGCGGTCGAGCGGGCGCTGGTCGTCGCGGACCTGCCGTTCGGTTCGTACCAGGCGTCCCCAGAGCAGGCGTTCCACACCGCCGTACGGTTCATGAAGGAAGCGGGCGTGCACGCGGTCAAGCTCGAGGGTGGCCGGACCGTCGTACCGATGGTGGAGAAACTGACCCAGTCCGGCATCCCGGTGATGGCGCACATCGGCTTCACACCGCAAAGTGAGCACAGCATCGGCGGCTACCGGGTCCAGGGTCGTGGCGACCAGGCGGCCGGGCTGATCGACGACGCGATCGCGCTGGCCGACGCGGGCGCGTTCTCCGTCGTCCTCGAGATGGTGCCGGGCGACGTCGCCGCCGAGATCACCAAGCGGGTCACGATCCCGACCATCGGCATCGGCGCGGGCCGGGACACCGACGCGCAGGTACTCGTCTGGCAGGACATGGCCGGCATGCGATCAGGAACGATGCCCCGCTTCGTGAAGCAGTACGCCGACCTCCGCGGCATCCTCACGTCCGCGGCCACAACGTATGCGGCCGAGGTCGCCTCCGGAGCGTTCCCGGCGGACGAGCACACCTTCTAGCTAGGGCCGTTGGCGTGGGTCATCGTGGCGTACTCTCCGTCTGCTCTCCCGCTGCGTCTGAGCCATAGCCGTCGGCCAGCGGCCCCGTAGTTGTCAAGGGTGGGCAGGCCGCTCGGTCTGCGTTCGTTCGGGGGCGGTCGGAGAGCTTGAGCCAGACGACGCCGACGATAATCACCGTGAGCCAGAAGGCCTTGACCGGGGTGAGGGTCTCGCCGAAGAAGACAGGGCCGAGCAGTGCGGCTCCGATGGCGCCGATGCCGGCCCAGACGGCGTAGCCGATGCCTACGTCGATGGTGCGGAGGGCGAGGCTCAGGGCGAAGAGCGTCAGAAGGAAGAAGACGACCGCGACGAGCGACCAGGAGAGCACAGTGAAGCCTTGGCTGCCTCCCACGGAGAGGGCGTAGCCGACTTCGAAGGCTCCGGCGAGGAGGAGGACGAGCCATGCTCGTGCTCGGTCGCTCCGGGCGGTGACGTTCCTGTCGGTGGTGGCGGTATCGCTGGACATGTGAGTTCCTTCCTCGTGAACGATTTCGGCAAGGTGGCGTGGTGCGGGGTTGGCGTCCTGAGGGATCACACTGCTCCGCTGAGCTGGAGGCCGACGACTCCAGCGATGACGGCGGCGATGCCGAGGAGCTTGTGCCAGTCGAGACGTTGGCCGAAGAGGAGGGCGCCGAGGACGACGATCCCGACACCGGCGACGGAGGTCCAGATTGCGTAGCCGACGCCGACCTCGAAGGTCAGAAGCGCCAGGCTCAGGAGGTAGGTGGCGATGCCACCGCTGACCAGTGTGGCAGTGGTCCAGGCAGGTCGGGTGAAGCCCTGGGCCTTGCCGGCGGAGATGGCGACGGTGATCTCAAAGACGACGGCAATGCCGAGGTAGAGCCAGTGCATGGCGGGTGTCCTTTGTCGAGGTGGAGTTACGGGCGGTGGTGAGGTCGGAGCGTTGCGGGTCGGGCGTGGGCCATCAGGTCCTCGAGCCGGGTCAGGTCCGCGGTCATGCGGCAGACGCTTCGTGCAGGGCTCGGCGGATCACGCCTTCGGCGGCGACGCCTTCGATGCGTCGGGCGCCGATGATGATCGTGGGTACGACGGTGATGTCCATCCGCGCCGACTCGGCGAGCGCCTGCCGGTGTCGCTCGGCGTACTCCTGATCGTCGAGGGCTGCGGCGTAGGCGGCCGGGTCGAGTCCCGCCTCCTCAGCCAGGCGGGCCAGGATCACGCGGTCCCCGATGTCGAGGTTCTCGCGGAAGAACGCCGTCATGACGCGACGGTGGTAGACATCGGCGCGTCTCTGCTCCAAGGCGTACTGGGCGCCACGGAAGGCCAGCTCGGTGTATGGCTGCGGCGAGATGGTCGGCAACCCCATCGGCACCTCGTGGCGGCGTGCCATCGGGTACACGGCACGCTGCCAGATGTCAGGTAGGTACGGGTCCTCCGGTCGAAGAGTGGGCGCCGGATGGGGACGAAGCTCGTGAGCGTGGTGGACGACCTCGACATCGGGACGGTCGGTGATCGCGCGCTCGATCACCTCGTCGGCGATCAGGCAGAACGGGCAGACGTAGTCCGACCACACATGGATCTGAGCAGTCATGGCGCCTCCGGTTCCACAAGGCACCCCTGGTGGGTGCGGCCCCTGGATCGTGGAACTTCACACCGGTGTCAACTGCAAGAATGGGAGCCAGCGGTCAGCCTCAGGAGGTCTCTGTCATGCGCATCGGTGAGCTGGCGGACGCCAGTGGCGTCAGCACCCGGTCCCTGCGGTACTACGAGGAGCACGGGCTCATCCGCTCCGAGCGCACCCCTGGCGGGTGGCGCGACTTCGACAGCTCCATGGTCGAGCGGGTCGTCATGATCCAGCACCTGTTCGCTGCCGGCCTGCGCAGCGCCACCATCAACGAACTGCTCCCATGCCTGGAGGCCCCACCCGAGGAGCGCACAGGCGTCATGGAGCAGTTGCTCGCCCAGGAAGTTGAGCGTCTCGAAGCCAAGAGACGCGACATCGATCGCGAGCTCGACACCCTGCAGGCGCTACGGATGGAAAGGGCCCTGGTCGGCGAAGTCCCCCGCAACAGCTAGATCCACGGAAGGGCGGACCGTTCGGTCCAGTACTCGTCGGGCTGCTGCACGAACTCGTCGAGCGGTCCGTCGACGCGATACGCGAGGTTGCTCTCGAGTTGCTCGGCCGTGCTCGCCCCGCTGAGTACGACGTCGGCCCACGGCTGGGCAACGGCGGCCCCGATCGCGAGCGCATCGGGCGCGATGCCGTGCCGACGAGCGAACACGTTGAATGGCGTCTCGCCGGCCTTCGCGGTCAAGCGTCCGTTGGCGACGGCTTCCTTGACCACGACGAACCAACCCGCGTCGTGCGCCTCCTGCAGCGCCGCGCCGGCGGAGGTCTCCAGCACGTTCCAGGTCGACTGCACGGCGGTGAACGGTCCGTTCAGTTGCAGGGCCTGACGCAGGGTCTCGGCCTGGTGTGGTCCGCTTGTCGACAATCCGACGCGTACGCCGTCGTCCGCCAGTTCACGGAGACGATCCAGCAGCTTCGCGTCGCCGAGCGCGGGACTGTCCGAGGTGAGACTGTGCACCAGGTAGAAGTCGGGAGCTCCGCCAAGCGCTTGAAGGGTCTCGGGCCACTGCCGTTCGAACGTCGCCAGCGAGTGGTCCTTCACCTCATGCGTGTCCGCGTCGTGCCGCCAGTCGGCGACGTACGTGTAACCCCACTTGGACCCGATGGTGAGTTCGTCGCGTCGCTCCGGCGTCAGCCACTCACCGAGGAACACCTCGGCAAGACCGTACGAACGCGCGGCGTCGAAGTACCGAACACCGCCTTGCCAGGCCCGCTCGAGAAGCTCATGTGTCCGCGCTCTCAGATCCTCGATCGCGCGGCCCGGCGGCAGATCCCGGTCGTGTCCGAGGTTGATGTATCCGGGCCGTCCGAGTGCCGCCAGTCCCAAGCCGATCGTTGCCGTCATACTTCGATGCTCCCACCCGGTGTCACCGGCAACTACTGTGAGACGCGCCGCATCACCCGACGCCGATTGCCCTTCCTCGTCTAGCGTTTTGTGGTGTGAGCGATCCTCGTCTGCCCCCACCTGGCACCGTCGTCCGACGTACGACGGCCCGCGTCCTGCCGGTCCGACCGGACGGCAAGGTGCTGTTGCTGCACGGCTGGGATCCGCTGAAGCCACAGACGCCGTACTGGTTCACCATCGGCGGCGGCGTGGAAGCCGGCGAGACAGTCGCGGAAGCGGCCAGCCGGGAGCTGCGGGAAGAGGTCGGCATCCACCTGCCGATGGAGGCGCTCGGTACGCCGGTGGCGACGAACACGATCGAGTTCGAGTGGGGCGGGTGCCCGATCATCCAGCACCAGACGTTCTTCGCGGTCGGGGTGGACGGCGTCGACGTGACGTTCGCGAACCAGGAGCAGCTCGAGCTGGAGACGATCAGCGCCCACGGCTGGTGGTACGCCGACGACCTCGAGGCGACCGGCCAGGCCGCCCACATCACCATCCCCGGCCTGCTCCGCCAAGCCGCCGACGCCATCACCCTGCGCCGCGCGTCCTGACCACCGCCATGGCGTCCTGAGCACCCGGCTCAGCGGCTGCGGGCCTCCTTGAGGACCTTCTTCTTGATCTTCTTGTCGACGATGTAGTGCACGCGATCGAGCCGCTCCGCGCAGCCGGCATCAGCCAGCCGCTTGAGGACCACCGGGCACTTCTTGCACCTCGGCTTGTCCTTGCAGCATTTCTTCTTCGCCTTCATCGACGGCACGCTGCGAGTGTAGGTGAGGCAAACCTAAGCGTCCAGCTGACGCAGCAGTCACCGTGTCGCACATCACTGCCGCCGTCCGGTCAGGATCGCAGCTGCGCGGTGAGTACGTCGCGCGCCTCCACCAGCGATGGCCCGTACCAGGTTAGATGCCGGCCGGACACACACTTGGCCGGTCGCACAAATGCCTCCGGCCCATCGTCCGGTGAAAACGGAAAAGGCTCATCCGGCAGTACGACGAGATCGTGATCGGGTAACGCCTCGACGTCGATCCGCGGATAGCGTTCACCGGAATCGCTCAGCACGTTGTCGATCCCGATCCGCGCCAACACATCACCCGCGAACGTGTCGCGACCCAATGCCATCCACGGCCTGCGCCAGATCGGTACGACAGCCGGCCGGCGCTTTCCGATGTACGGCGTACTCCACTCGACGCGCGCTTCTTCCAACCAAGCCGGAACCTCTCCGGTGATCGCGGACAGCATCCGCTCGAGTGAGTCGAGTGATTCATCGACGGTGGTCGGCGAGGTGGTCCAGACCGCGATTCCCAGTGTCCGCAACACGTCGAGATCGACGGCCCGATTCTCTTCGGCGTTCGCGACGACGACATCGGGTTCGAGGCTGCGGATGAGATCGAGATCAGGATTCTTCGTACCTCGCACACGCGTCACGTCGAGCTCTCGCGGATGCGTGCACCAATCCGTCGCGCCGACCAGCAAGTGCACGTGCGTCGTGGCGATCGACTCCGTCAACGAGGGCACGATGCTGACCACACGACGTACGTCCGCAGGCAACGTCACGACGTTGCCGAGGTCGTCGGCATGCTCTGTCATCACGCGTTCCCGAGGTCGTCTCGAGCGCTCTTCATCGGTCCTCATCAGGTCTCGGTCGCAGGCCGTTGCCGAGGACAACACTCCCCGAAAGCGCGGTTCGACACGAACTTTGTGCGCGTGTCGCCAAGAAATTCTTGAGCCCGTCGGGCATCCTCTTAGCGCGACGGAATCCCTTCTGCACAAGGATTTTCGCCATTTCCGCGCCATCTGGCGGCCAGGACGCCTTAACCTGAAGACGTTTCGGGTGCTTTACGTAGCCACCAAGTGTTGTCATCATCATGACGACGAGGAATCCACCGTGGTTTTCCTCAGCCGCACCAAGGAGGCAGAGTGCCAGCCAAGAAGGCAGCCGCAGGGAAGGCGACAGCCAAAAAGGCTTCTCCCGCCAAGAAGACTGTCGCCAAGAAGGCCAGCGCGGCGAAGACGACGACCGCACGCAAGGTCAGCGCAGCGAAGAAGACAGTGACGAAGAAGGTGAGTGCGGCAAAGAAGGCGCCAGTGAAGAGCAGCGCCGCCAAGGCGCCCGCCAAGAAGACCGCAGCGAAGAAGACAACTGCTGCGAAGAAGACCGCCGCCGCAAAGAAGACGACGGCGAAGAAGACGGTCGCGAAGAAGGCTCCGGCCAAGCGGGCGACCGCCAAGAAGACCGTCGCGAAGAAGGCGCCGGCGAAGCGGACCACGGCGGCGGCCAAGAAGACCGCGGCCAAGAAGACGACCACGGCGAAGAAGACGGTCGCCAAGAAGGCGACCGCGACCAAGAAGACCGCCGCCAAGAAGGCGCCGGCGAAGCGGACCGCCGCGAAGAAGGCACCCGCACGCAAGGTCGCAGCCAAGAAGTCTCCGGCCCGCACGGCCCCGGCCCGCAAGACCGCGGCCCGCCGAGTCACCCGCTGAACCGGCGACCCGCCGTCAACCTCGACAAACACACTGAGGGGCACCACCACCGGTGGCGCCCCTCAACCTTGTTCAGCCCCTCCGCCGTCCCCCATCACACCAACCCCGCCCCATCACCCAACAGCTGCTCCGCACCACGCAGTCGCCGCTCGCCGCTCGCCGCTCGTGCAGCCAAGCCACGGACCGGCTGACTCCCGCGCCGCCTGGTCGAGGTCTTCCACCTCACCAAGGCACGCTCCGGCTGACTCTGCGCCGCCGACCGAGGTCTCCTCACCAAGCCACGCACCGGCGTACTCATCCGCTGCCGCCACCCCCAGACAACCCGCGCGGCGACTGACCCCGCAACACCCAGGCGCGATTCCCCACCGCACAACAAACCGCGCAGCGGCTTTGCCGGCGGGTTTCAGTCGTCGTTCCACCTGGGGTCGTTCTCCCAGGCCTCGTTGCGTTCCTGGACTTTTTCGAGGGCGCGGGCGGCTTCTTCCGGTGAGTTGTAGGGACCGAGCCGGTCGCCGGCCTTCTCCCCCTGGTACGGCTCGACCTTGCCGGTCTTCACGTTGTAGTACCACTCGTTGCTGTGATCGTCGCTCATCTGGATGACCGCCTCCCTAGAGTCTTGTCGCAGCTCACTACAATGTTCCCACCATGTCGCCTCTCACTCCCGGCATCATCTCGCCGCGCCGCGAAGTCCCTGCGTCCATCCCGCGTCCCGAATACGTCGGGAAGCCGGCCCCGACGCCGTACGACGGTTCCTACGTCACGGCGCCGGAGATCGTCGACAGAATGCGGGTCGCGAGCAAACTCGCCGCCCAGGCGCTGCAGGCGGTCGGCGCGGCCGCGAAGCCCGGCGTGACCACCGACGAGCTGGACGCGATCGGCCACGAGTACCTGATCGAGCGCGGTGCGTACCCGTCGACCCTCGGCTACCGCGGCTACCCGAAGTCGCTGTGCACCTCGGTCAACGAGGTGATCTGCCACGGCATCCCCGACGACCGCCCGCTCGAGGACGGCGACATCGTCAACGTCGACATCACGGCGTACCTGGACGGTGTACACGGCGACACCAACGCCACCTTCCTCGTCGGCGACGTGGACGAGGAGGTTCGGCTGCTCGTCGAGCGCACCCACGAGGCGCTGAACCGCGGCATCAAGGCGGTCAAGCCAGGCCGCCGGGTCAGCATCATCGGCCGCGTGATCGAGTCCTACGCCAAACGATTCGGGTACGGCGTCGTCCGCGACTTCACCGGCCACGGCATCGCAACGTCGTTCCACTCCGGCCTGATCATCCCGCACTACGACGACGAGCGTTTCGACGACCTGATCGAGCCCGGGATGACGTTCACGATCGAACCGATGCTCACCCTCGGCACCTACGAGTACGACCTCTGGGACGACGGCTGGACCGCCACCACCAAGGACAAGTCCATCACCGCCCAGTTCGAACACACCCTCCTGGTCACCGACACCGGCGCCGAAGTCCTCACCCTCCCGTGACGACCACCCCAGCACGGGCAAGCCGGTTCAATCCTCACCCGCTCGTGACGGCCACCCCAGCACGAGGAAGCCGACGCCGTCCCCACCCTCCCGTGACCATGACGCGATGCGGGCAGGCCGAGTCCGCCGTCTCGCTGCCATGAACATCACGCAGTACGAGCAAGCCCACCTGCAGGGCGTGCTCGCTCTGTGCGAGGCAGAGGACTGGCCGAGCCTCCCGTCCGACCCTGCGCGGGCCCACTCCGTCTTCACCGCCCCCGGCGTCACCACCGTCGTCGCCCTCGACGACGCCCAGGTCGTAGGTTTCGCCTACCTCCAAAGCGACGGCCACATCCAGGCCCACCTGTCGATGATGGCCGTCAGCCGATCCCACCGCCGCCAAGGCATCGGCCAAGCCCTCCTCGAGTACGCCGCTCCCCTCACCGGCGCCCAACGCATAGACCTGGTCACCGACACCGCCGAAGACTTCTACGCCTCCCTCCCCCACCGCCCCCTAAAAGGCTTCCGCCTGCACCTCACCTGAACATCCCCCAACAAGAACCGCCGTCGCGGCGTGACCTCGCCCTCTCCGAATCGCGGCAGGGCTCTGGACGGTCCCGCTGCCGGGCAAGCTTTAGGCGGAGGCGCACTGGGGCTCTGGGCGCTGATCGATGAGACGCACACCCCGCCCGAAGGTGCCCGTCGGCCGGCCTGGGCGTGAAGAACTGGACGGGATGCTCCCCGGTCGTCGCCCGACGGCCCGTAATAGCTGTACGGCAGAAACAGCTGCAGTGCGCTAAACGGCCAAGGCGTGCAGATGTTGTTGCTATTAGCAAGTAGTCAAGTGAGGCGAGGTACCGAACCGGCACTACCAGACGGCCGCACCTCATTCGCGACGGACTCCCGAGTTCCGAGCGTACGACGACAAAGCAGTCCCCCGAACAACTTCTCTCCCCAGCACCCACCGCACGACCACTGCCCACCGCACCGCGGCATCCGCAGCACAACCAAGCCCCACAACTCCGCCGACGTTGCGACGACGACGCGACGGCAGCGATCCGTCCGCGTTCGGGCGGTAGCGCGCAACGAACCACCCAACCGCGACGCAGACGGCTCCAACCTGCTCAGCTGCATCGGCGCGACGTCGGCGTCCAGCAACCCAGGTAGGCGGCAGATCGGGCACCACCACGCACACCTCCGCTTCGCCGCGACACCAACGGCACCAACGCGACCACGGCCACGACCAAACCACCATGCCGCCGCAGCGCGCGACGCCAGGCGACCGCGATCGACCACGGTCGGGGGGGGTAGCGTGCGACGAGCAGGCGGCGGCGCGTACGTCGCAGGCTTCTCGAGCCGCGCGATGCTGGCGAGCCGACTTCGGATGGTGATGAGGATCCTGCGCCGGCATCCGGGCGCGATCAAGCGGTGATTGCTCAGGCGGGCGAGGATAACGCGCTGCGGATCGCGCACCGGAACAGTTTGCGGAGGAGCCGACGTACTCCAGTGCGGATCGGGCTCACCGACATCCGCTGCGCACCCGGCACCGGTAAGTCTCGCTGGCGCGAGGAAACATCGAGGGGACGCCGATCACACTCATCGTCCCGGCACGGCCGATGACGCTCACTGTGGCAGTTTTGCCGTGTCCTCCGCGCTTGGGACGCGCTCCGGGGACTCAGTGTGGAGCGTGGCGACGTCCCACCGATCAAGCCGCGTAGTTCCCCATCGAGCCCAGGGTGGCGCCACACCGGCGACAGTCTCGCTCGGGCTAGACGTCGTCGCTGTCCGGCCCCAAACCGCGAAGCTAGCCGCCTCCTGGTACGTCGCCTCGTTGGCGAGCACCTTGCTGGGGCGTGAGTCCTGCTCGGAAGTCGAGGCATCACCCCAGGGATCCAGGCGTGCAGCAGCGTCCGACGTCGATCGGCGTGGACCGGAGGAGGGTTGCCCAGCGCCGCTGCGAACGCCCGACGCGACACGCGATGTCGGCACATCACCCGCCATCGCGCCGCTCTCCGGCGGCGCACAACCACCCTGCAACGCCGCACCCTCCACGGAAGCATCACCATCAAGTGCCGCGTCCACCTGCTGAGAGTTGGTGCGGTCCGGTCTAACAGCCGCGTCCGGTGCTACAGCAGCGTCCGCCCGCACCACGACACCCGACCGTGCGGATACCTCCGACTGCACTACTACGCCCGGCTGTGTGGGAGCCTCCGCTTGTACGGCGACAACCGGCTGTGCCGCAGCCCCCGACTGCATCGCGACAACCGGGTGTGCCGCAGCCC
>NZ_JBEZZH010000001.1:740356-1444780 GCF_040639075.1 Kribbella sp. NPDC023972
CCCGACTGCATTACTACGCCCGGCTGTGTGGGAGCCTCCGCTTGTACGGCGACATCCGGCTGTGCCGGAGCCTCCGGCTGCGTTGCGAGATCCGGCTGTGCCGGAGCCCCCGGTCGCATTGCGAGATCCGGCTGTGCCGGAGCCCCCGGCTGCAATGCGACAACCGGGTGTGCCGCAGCCCCCGACTGCATTACTACGCCCGGCTGTGTGGGAGCCTCCGCTTGTACGGCGACATCCGGCTGTGCCGGAGCCTCCGGCTGCGTTGCGAGATCCGGGTGTGCCGGAGCCGCCGGTTGCATTGCGAGATCCGGCTGTGCCGGAGCCCCCGGTTGCATTGCGAGATCCGGCTGTGCCGGAGCCCCCGGTTGCATTGCGAGATCCGGCTGTGCCGGAGCCCCCGGCTGCAATGCGAGATCCGGCTGTGCCGCAGCCCCCGGCTGCTGTGCATCCGGCGCGCGAGCGCCCGGCTCTGTGCCGGCGTCCGGTTCTGAGCGGGTGGTAGGTGGTTGACCGGGCTTGTGGGCGTGGGGTGGGTTTGGGTGGCGGGTGGTGGGTGGGTCGGCCCAGGTGGGGCGGGAGACGTGGACGGTGCCGTTGGTGATGGTGATGGTCCAGTGGCCGGCGTGGAGGTCGATGTGGTGGCGGCGGCAGAGGAGGACCAGGTTGGTGATGGCGGTGGGGCCGCCGTCGATCCAGGAGCGCATGTGGTGGGCGTCGCAGTGGATGGGTGGGGCGCCGCAGACGACGCAGCCTTTGTCGCGGGCGTTGAGGGCGCGGCGCATGGCGCGGTTGACCAGGCGTTCGGAGCGGCCGACATCGAGTGGTTCGGAGTTCGAGCCGAGGACGAGTGGGATGATGTTGGCGTCGCAGGCGAGGCGGCGGATCGCGGCCGCTGAGAGGGCGTCGCCGTACACCAACTGACCGGTGGCGTGGGCGGTGGCGGTCTTCAGGTCGTTGTAGTCGATGGTGACGGTGATGTTGGCCTTCGCACCGAAGCCCGGCAACCAGTTCCCAGCGTTGGTGGTGGGTTGGGCCGCGGAGTGGGTGCGGTGGTCGTGGGTCGCGGTCGCGGGGTTGGCCTGCGTGGTGCCGTCGCTCGCGGTTGTGGGGGCGGCGTCCGAGGTGGTCGCGGTCGTGGTGTGTGTGCCGGCGTTCCCGTTCCCGTTCCCGTTCGCGGCCGCGGCCGAGGTGGCGGGGTCGGCGGCCGTGGGGTGCGTGCCGACGTTCCCGCTCCCGCTCCCGTTCGCGTTCGCGTTCGCGGCCGAGGTGGCGGGGTCGGCGGTCGTGGGGTGCGTGGCGGGGTTGCCGGGTGTGGGGTTGGTGGCGGGTCGGGTGAGGGTCGACGGGTGGGGTGCGTGGAAGGTGGTGTCGGTGGCGGCTGCGGCGATGGTCAAGGCGGCGGTGAGTGCGTCGGCTTGGCGCTTGTCGCGGGGGCGGGGGTCCGGGTCGCCGTCGATGGTTTTGTGGGGGCGGGCGCCGGTGTGGGTGAGGGTGCGGAGGAGTTCGGCGTTCTCGTTGGCCAGGAAGCCGCGGAATTTGACGCCGTTCTCGGCGGTGGACAGGGTGAGGGACTCGCGGGCGTAGGCCTTGTGTTCGTCGGGTTCGGGGCCGTCGCTGTCGAGGAGGTCGCCGATTTCCTTGCCGGCCTTGCGGAGCTGGCCGGGTGACAGGTGGGCGGCAAGCCCGACCAGTTGTTCCTCGGCGACCGCGAGGTGGTGCGGTGGGACTCGGGAGGCGACGCGGTCCAGTGCCCACACGATGGCCTGGGCCTGAGCCGGGCGCAGGGGCCGCGCACCGGCGCGAGGCGCGTCACCGCGAGGTGCGTCGCCAACAGGCGCACCGGCGGCAGGCACCTCGCCGGGAAGTGGGTCGGATGCAGCTGCGTCGCCGGCAGGTGCGTCGGCGACGGGCGCGTCGCCCACAGGCGCGTCGGCGCCACACGCGCCGGCGGCAGGCACCTCGGCGGGAAGTGGGTCGGATGCAACTGCGTCGCCGGCAGGTGCGTCGGCGACGGGCGCGTCGCCCACAGGCGCGTCGGCGCCACACGCGTCGGCGTCAGGTGCGTCGGCGTCAGGTGCGTCGGCGGGAAGTGTGTCGGATGCAACTGCGTCGCCGGAAGGTGCGTCGGCGACAGATGCGTCGGCGTCATGGGCAGCGGTGGCAGACGCATCGGCGCAACGCGCGTCGGCGGCACACGCGGCAGCAACAGGTGCGTCGGCGGCAGGGGCGTCGGCGGGCAGGGTGTTGGCGGACGGACTGTTCGATTCGGTGGAGGTTGTGGGGGTGGTGTTGGGGAGGGCTGCGGAGACGGTGGGGTATTTGGGGAGGGAGCGGGCCAGGCGGACGTCGCGGTGGGCTTCGGCGCTGTCGAGGCGGTAGCGGAAGGCTAGGAGGCGGGCGGTGTCGTGGGCGCCGATCTCTTTGGCGTAGCCGATGGTTTCAAGGGCGGCGATCAGGTGGAGGCGGTAGGTCTGTCGGCGGGCGAGCTCAGCATCCAGCTGGTCGAGAGCCGACAGCATCTCGCTGCCGCTCATCGACCACACCGGCCGCTCGCCCAGAAGTTCCATGCCGACAACTCTAGACACCCCCACCGACAGTTTCCAAAGCCAGAACCCCTTTATTTCAAAGGGAATCCACCCCCTGCCGAGAGTGTCAGGTTATCCACAAGGGACCAGAAGGTGTTGACAGCGGCTACGGCCAGGGGATGAGTTCGCAAGAGTCGTACAGCCGGCGGGCCGGATGATTGCCCTCGGCAACACGCAGGCTGGCTCGGCCGGTGGTGCATCCAAGGCTATCGGTAAGGAGCGCGGGCGACACCATGCCGACGCCAGACTGTTGCGGTGAACAGGTCGAGGATGAACGGTCCATCCGGAGTGTCCGGCCACGGTGCTTGATCGACCACCAGGATGGCGCCGATCAGGTCCGTCCCCCGCGGTCGCGAGCCGGCTGATGCTGAGGTTCAGCGGGCCGTACCCCCCGACGAAGCTGAGCCTGATGTCTTCGACTGCCTCGGCTGCGGTGAACGATGCGAGCCCCGTTCGTACGACGCGAAGCACAACCGGCCAAGCTCGACGATTCGTCCGGAGACGGCGGATGCAGTACGACGCCGCTCGGCGCCGGGGTCAGGTCGAGGGGACCCGCAGGGCGGACGAGCGCAGCATCAGAGCTGGCGGGCGGAAGCGATAACGGCCCGGCCGAAGGCGACCGTCGGTGTCGCGTCGGCGACGGTGAACTCCCCGAGCGCCCCCGCACGGTGGTTGATGGCTCGGGTGCAGAGGTCGGCGTACGACGGGAAAGCCGCAGCACCATGCTGACGGGCGGCCGTCTTGGAAATGATGTTGCCAGTGGCAAGGAGTGCGTGCAGGCGCGGAATGCCGAGGACGTACCAGGGGATGATCCAGCCGTCGAGGACCTGATCGTCTGGCAGTTCGGCCGCGCGCTGCTCCAGCCGATCGAGCATCGGCTCCCAGTACGACGTGAGGTTCGCGCGGGTGTGGTCGACCAGCGCCTGGTGATCGTCGTGCACTGCCAAGCCGTCCACCGCTCGTACGGCGATCGACTGCCGCGCGAGTTCCGACCACAGCACCGGTGTCACCGTGCCCGCGGTGGCAGGATCCCGGAACTGACCATCGATCGTGTACACAACCGGCGTACTGCGATCTGGTGGCGCGGCCAGCGCGGATGCGGTCAGGTAGGTGACATCGAAGTACGGCCGCTCGGGCAACTTCTCGTGTACCGCTCGAACGATCTCCGGGTCCGTCACCGGCTCGGACACGACCACCACGCCGTCGATGTCGCTGCGGCCCGGATGGTAGTCGTCGAGCGGGATCGAACCAGTCAGATAGAACCCGCTCACCAAGCCCGGCAAGGCGTCGTCGATCAGCTCCAGGTACTGCGAGGTGACTGCCTCGAACTCAGTCATCGGTTGGAGGCTGAGCTGATGAAGGCTGCCAGGTCCTCCGACTGCTGCAGGCGCGACGGTTCGTGGATGTACATCATGTGACCCGCCGGGTAGTACTTCGTCTCGATGTTGCCGACCAGGTCGGACGGGATCTGCAGGCGAGCCAGCGTGTGATCGGTCGCGAAGTACGGCGTGGCGCCGTCGTAGTGCCCGGAGGCCACGTGGACCTTGAGGTGCGGGTTGACCCGCATGGCTTCGGCGAGCTTCTCGGCGACCGTGATCTGCTGTCCTTCGAACTCCTTGAAGGACCAGTTCTTCGCCGCGTCCATGTTCAGGATCTCGTAGGGCAGGTCGTTCTTGTACTCCAGCTCCACCCGCACGTAATGGTTCAGCGCGGCGGTGTACGGCCCGATGATCGCGCTGAACGACGGATCCTTGCCAGGAGTCTCCCCGGCGTAGTCCGCGTCCCAGCCGGTGAAGCGGCCGTCCAGCCGGCCGATCACCTGGCGGCGTGACCGCAGCAGCTCGGCGAAGAAGCGCATGTGCTCGATCCGCAGGTTCACCCGGTCGAGGTAGTCCTCGGACAGCCCGGTCAGCGACGCCAGCCGGGTGACCACCTCGGCCCGGTAGTCGGCCGGGATCCGATTGCCCTGGGCAAGCGCATTCGGGTAGCGCCCGGCCGCGAACCGCTCCGCGTCCGCGAGCACCTCGTCCAGCGACCGGTCCGGGATCAGGCCGTGGTAGTGGGCGATGGCGGCGTACGACGGCAGGAACAGGGTGTACGGCAGGTCGTTGCCCGGGGTGAAGTCGAGGGTGCCGAACTCGAGTGCTGCGGAGATCAGCATCACCCCGTTCAGATACATGCCGTACCGCTCCTGCAGGTGCGCGGCCAGCCCGGCGGCGCGGGTCGTACCGTACGACTCGCCGGCCAGGAACTTCGGGGACATCCACCGGCCGTTGCGCGATGTCCACAGCCGGATCACCTCGCCGACGGACTCCAGGTCGCGGGTGAAGCCGTGGTAGTCGCCGGGCTTCTCCCCCTCGACGG
Source organism: Kribbella sp. NPDC023972 (assembly GCF_040639075.1). Classification (NCBI taxonomy): domain Bacteria; kingdom Bacillati; phylum Actinomycetota; class Actinomycetes; order Propionibacteriales; family Kribbellaceae; genus Kribbella; species Kribbella sp. NPDC023972. Next base: position 745,306 of record NZ_JBEZZH010000001.1, read on the forward strand.
CGCGCGAGTAGCCCGTCGCCACCGGGTCGATGAAGACGAGGTCGCTGTGCTGCAACAGTGACTCGGTGTTGTCCACCAGCCCGTACGGCGGGGGCGCGAGCTCGCCGGCGTCACCGGACACGACCCGGCGCGGACCCAGCAGGCCGAGGTGCAGCCAGATGCTCGACGACCCCGGGCCACCATTGAAGGCGAACGTGACCGGCCGATCGGCGGCATCGGCGTCATCCAGCGTGTAGGCGGTCAGGAACACCTCCGCCTTCGGCTTGTGCCCGTCGAACTTCCCCTCGGTCAGCACCTCCTGCCGCAGCACGATGCGCCCGGTGGTGGCGGTGTAGTTCAGCTTCTTCCGGCCGATCGGCAGCACGTGCTGCGTCGACACCAGATCGTCGGCAGGGGTCGTGACCGCCGCAGGCTTCTGCTCCTCGGTCGCCGCCTCTGACGTGGGCTCGGTGCTCTCATCCTTCGCCATGCCGAGCACCTTAGTTCACCCGTGAGCACGGCCTGCTATGTTTGACACGACTGTCAAACATCATCGTCACCGGAGCGACACATGACAGCGAGTGAGATCGTGGAGGCCTTCTGGCAACAGGTCTGGAACGAGCACGACCCGGAAGCCGTCGACCGGTTCGTCGTACCGGATTTCGTGATCACCACCGCCGGGGACGACATCGTCGGCCGGGACGCGTTCAAGGCCTGGATCCGGGCTTTACTGGCCGAGCTCCCTGACCTGCGGCTCGACGTCGTGGAGACGTTCGAGAACGCCGCCGGGACCAGGGTCGCATCGCGCTGGCGGGTCAGCGGGACGAACAACGGTTACCTGCCCTCCGCCGCGATCGGTGCCCCGATCACCTTCACTGGGACGGCAGTGTGGGAGGTGCGCGACGGCAAGCTCGCCCACAACTGGGTGGAGCGCTCGGCGGCCAGGGTGGTCGGCGGCTGATGGCCGGTGTCCGCCAGTTCGACGAGGAGACGGCGCTCCGGCAGGCGCTCGAGGTGTTCTGGGACCACGGCTTCCAGCGGACCACGATGCTGGATCTCGCGGCTGGCACCGGCGTACAGCGCGGCTCGCTCTACCACGCCTACGGCGGCAAGGAGCAGATCTTCCTGAAGGCGTTCGACCAGTTCGCCGCGTCCTTCCTGGACGGCGCCGAGGCCGCACTGAAAGGACGTGATTCGCGCATCCGTTTGCTCAGGTTCTTCGACTACTGCATCGAGTCGATCATCAGCGGATCGCCATCCCGCGGGTGTCTGTCGACCCGGACTGCCGTCGAAGCCGGTGCCGAGCCGGTACGGCGCGCCGTACGCAAACTCCTGGATGATCTGGAAGAACTGGTCTTCCAGGCCTTGGACGGTGCCGACCTGGTCCTGAAGCCACGGGAAGCCGCACGCCTGGTGGTCGCCACCACGCGTGGACTCGCAGTCCTGGAGCGGGTGTACGACGACCCGCGGCGGCGGCTGGGTGACACCACCCGATCCTTCGTGCGGACACTGCTCCGATGATCCGCCGAGGCAGACGGGTGCGGCACTAACCTGTGGGCATGGCGACGATTCTGCACCTCGCGTTTCCGGACCAGTGGGAAGCCGCCAAGCAGGCGGGCAGTTACCGGTGGTCGACGCGAGGCAAGAGCCTCGACGACGGGGCGACGTTCATCCACGCGGCCCGGCCGGAGCAGGTGGGCATGGTGGCGAACTTCGTGTACGACGACGTCGAGGAGCCGCTGTGTCTGCTGGTGATCGACACCGAGCGCCTGGTGTCAGCGCTGTGTGACGAGGACCTGGATGCGATCGGCATCAGCTTTCCGCACATCTACGGTCCGCTGAACCTCGACGCGGTAGTCGACGTACGCCCGTATCTACGTGGTGCAGACGGCCGGTGGCCAGAAGTCCTCGATCACTCACTCCGTTCGTGATGTGACCGCCGAAGCCGTATCCTGAAAGCGGAACGGGTCGGTCGGGCGATCGCGTCGTCCCCTGGTGGGGGCGCCGAGGAAAGTCCGGACTCCACAGGGCAGCGTGGTGGGTAACACCCACCCGGGGCAACCCGCGGGACAGTGCCACAGAAAGCAAACCGCCAGCGGCTTCGGTGAATCCTTGGTTCATCGGAGTGCGGGTGAGGGTGAAAGGGTGGTGTAAGAGACCACCAGCTCCGCAGGTGACTGCGGAGGCTCGGTAAACCCCACGTGGAGCAAGGCCAAGAAGGGCGGTGGGCAACCACCGTCCGCGCGAGCGTTCGAGGGCTGCCCGCCCGAGCTCGCGGGTAGGCCGCTGGAGGTGCCCGGCAACGGTCACCGTAGATGGATGGTCGCCGACTACAGAATCCGGCTTACAGACCGGCCCGTTCCCTTGTCCACAGCTCTGGAAATCGTTGGTGGTCCAAGGCCGAAACGCGTTACATTCTTGGACAAGACAGGCCTGGACGGGCCGGAGCCAATCGGTTACCACTCCTAATGGGCGGGTCGCGGGTTCGAGTCCCGCCGCCGGGCTTCGGTTCGGCGTAGCTCAGCTGGCTAGAGCAGCTAAACGCCGGTCGGCACAACACGTCCGCCCAGGCCTGTCTTTTTCATGCACCGACGACAGGAGAAAGGGATGTCCAACGACCCGCTGGCTCTGATCAGCACCCGGCAGACGCCTCAGCACGAGCAGGCCGACCCACGGCAGCGGCAGAACCGCGCCGGCGGCTACGCCTTCGTGCTGGACGACCTCGCCCGGTTGCACCGGTTCCTCACGCTCGGCACCACGGGAGGCACGTACTACGCCTCCGAGCGTGAACTCACCCGGGACAACGCCGGAGTCGTCGTCGAGCTGGCGAGGACGCGTGCGGCCGACGTCGTGGCCGCCGTACTGGACATCTCTCTGACCGGCCGCGCACCCAAGCAGAACCCGGCGCTGTTCGCCCTCGCGGCCGCGGCCAAGCTGGGCGACGACGACGGCCGTCGCGCCGCGCTGGCCGCCGTACCGCTGGTCGCTCGGACCGGGACGCACCTGTTCCAGTTCGTCGGGTACCTTCAGCAATTCGGCGGCTGGGGCCGCGGCACCCGGCGTGCGATCGGGAACTGGTACGTCGGCCCGGACCGTGACGTCGACGCGATCGCATACCAGGTGCTGAAGTACCGCCAGCGGGACGGCTGGTCGCATGCGGATCTGCTGCGGCTCTCGCATCCGGTGACCACAGAGCCGGTACGACGGGAGCTGTTCGACTGGGTCCATGGTCGTGCGGCCGACCTGTCCGGACTGCCTCTGGTGACCGCGTTCGAGCGCGTTCAGGCATCGACCGACGTCACCGAGGTGGTCGACGTCATCGCGCTCAACCCGGGGCTGTCATGGGAGATGATCCCGGACCGGTTCCTGAACGAGCCGAAGGTCTGGGACGTCCTGCTCGCGAACGGTCTGCCGCAGACCGCGCTGATCCGGCAGCTTCCCCGCCTCACCCGGCTGGGTCTGCTCGATCCGCTCGGCTCCTGGACTCCGATCGTGGCCGGGCAGCTCGCCGACGCCGGACGCCTGAAGAAGGCACGGGTGCACCCGGTCAACGTTCTCGTTGCCCAGCGCACCTATTCGTCGGGACGCGGAGTGCGGGGTGGGCAGACGTGGACACCGTCACAGCCGATCGTGGACGCACTCGATGCGGCGTTCTACGCGGCGTACGACGCGGTCGAGCCGACCGGGAAGCGGCTGCTGCTGGCGCTCGACGTGTCGGGGTCGATGACGGCGGGGGTGTCGGGGCTGCCGATCACGTGCCGGGAGGCGTCGGCGGCGCTGGCGCTGGTCACGGCGGCGACCGAGTCGTCGTACGAGCTCGTCGGGTTCACCAGCAAGGGCGACTACCGGCGCTCCGAGCTGACCCGGCTCGCAATCAGCCCGCGGCAGCGGCTGGACGACGCCATCCGGGCGGTGTCCGGGCTGCCGTTCGGCGGGACGGACTGCTCGCTGCCGATGCAGTACGCGCTGCGGCGGAAGATCGCTGTCGACACGTTCGTGATCTACACCGACAACGAGACCTGGCACGGGGAGATCCACCCGCACCAGGCGCTCCAGCGGTACCGGCGGGAGATGGGGATCGACGCCCGGCTGGTCGTGGTCGCGATGACCGCAACCGGCAGCACGATCGCCGACCCGTCGGACCCGGGAATGCTCGACATCTCAGGGTTCGACAGCGCGGTCCCAGGCCTGATCGCCGACTTCACCCGCGGCCCGTAACGCCACTGCAGGCGCCCTCGGCCCGACCTGTGACGTCGGAGCCGAAGTCGGAACTGCGGTCTGTCGCGGGCAACTTCGCTTGCGGCCCGCGACGCCCGAGCCGCAGCCTGCCGCGATCTCCTCGCGCATGCTGCGGCCAAGGCGTTGACCGGCCCCGCAGCCACGCTCGGACGCCTGCACCAGGCACATGGTCAGGCAGGCTGACGTCGGACGCCTAGACCGGGCATGTGGTCAGCTCGGCCGCTCGGACGCCTGCACCGGCACGTTGTCGGCCAGGCCTGGGTCGGGAAACCCGCGCGAGCTATCTGTTGCCTGGCCCTGACCCGACCGCAGCACCAGCCACCAGGGCCGTGTCTGTGATGCCCCGCCGCGAGCAGGCGCGGGGTGCGCGCAGTAGGCGAGGGATCAGCAGAGAGGGCCCACCTGGTGGGAGGCTTGGGGTATGGCGGGTAGAGGGGTGCGGCGGGTGCGTACGGGGATTGTGATTCTCGTGTTGTTTGTGCTGGTCGCCGGGTGCGGGTATGTGGGCTGGGTGATGGTCAAGCGGTCGGAGCCGACGGCGTTGCCTGAGCCGACCGGCGATCACCTGGTTGGGCGGCGGACGTTCGAGTGGACTGACACAGTTCGTCGGGATCCGTACGGCGAGGGGCCGCGGAAGTTGTCGGTGTGGCTTTGGTACCCGGTGGCCAAGGAGACGACAGGGCGCAAGGTGCAGTACGCGCCCGGGTTGTGGAGCGACTTGCAGGTGAATGGGCCGGCCTCGGTCTTTCAGGGGCCGTTCGACAGTCTGAAGGATCCGGCGTTCGATCGAGCTGCGGTCGCGCCTGGACGGTTCCCGGTCGTCGTACTGATGCCGGGGCTGGGGCTGTCGGCACCGATGTACGCCAGCCTGGCCGAGGATCTCGCCAGTCACGGCTACCTGGTGGCCGGCGTGACGCCGACGTACAGCGCTGACCTCACCGTGCTGGATGGCCAGAAGGTCGAGAGCACGGAGGCGGCCAAGCCCGAGGATCTGGAGAAGCAGGGCGATCACCTCGTCGGGCTCTGGGCCGCCGACGCCCGCTTCGCCGGCACGATGGTCGCCAAGCAACTGCCGAACAGCGTCGAGTCAGGCGTCGGTACGGCGTACATCGGTCACTCGTTCGGCGGCGCGGCGGCGCTGGAGGCGTGCCGGATGGCGAACCGGTGTGCGGCGGCGGTGGACCTGGACGGCGTCCCGTACGGTGACGCGGTGACGAAGGGCGTGCACGCGCCGATCCTGCTGCTCGGTGCCGACGACTCGTGCATCACCGGCGTCTGCGGCCCGGACGCTCGCGGCGACGAGGACCGCGACCGCAGCCTCTCGTTGCTCAAAGCAAGCACTGGTGCGTCGTGGTGCGCCACGATCCCCGGCACACGCCACTACAACTTCACCGACTACGGCGCCTACTACCTCGCGATGCCGCTGCGGAAATACCTTCCACTGGGCAGCGCGGGCCCCCGTCATGCCCTCCGTGTCCAGAACGGCTACATCTCCACGTTCCTCGCCCACGCGATCTACCGCGTCCCGTCCCCGGGCGCTCCCGCCTGCAGCACCTAGGTCGCGTCCCGTGCGGCAGGAAGCGCTAGAGGTCGAGCTCGTACGTCTGGCCGACCAGGCTCTCCCCCCACATGGTGTGCTGCTCGGAAGCCGTGAGGCGGAAACCACGAGCGAGATAGACGTGCCGGGCCGCGACGAGTGGATCGTTCGTCCACAGCACCATCCGCTTGTAACCGGCCTCGCGGGCGAAGGCCAGGCAGGTGTCGACCAGTTCGGCGCCGAGGCCGAGCCCGCGCGCCTGCGGAGTCACCAGGAGCAGCCGGAGCTGAGCGGTGGCCTCATCCGGGCCACGCACGCAGAAAATGCTGCCGGCCCGCTCGCCGTCCACCTCCGCGATCCAGGCGGCCTCACGTGAGTCGTCGTGCTCGCTCGCGTACGCCGAGACGATCTGCAGGATCAACACCTCGTACGGCAGACCCCAGCCGTACTCGGCCGCGTAGACCTCCGCATGTGACTGCACCACCCAGCCGAGATCGCCCGGCTCCCCCAGCTTCCTGATCAGTTTCGGCATCAACCCTACCCAATCTACTGAACCGAGTGTTTCAGTAAGCGATACTAGCGGGGTGCCGACCACGAAGCCAGCCCCGTCCGAGAAGCCAGTCCCGTCCGCGCGTCAGCAGGAACTGCTCGAGCGTGCCTACGCATACTCGCTCACCCACGGACTGGCCGACCTGTCGCTGCGCCCGCTCGCAACCGCGATCGGCTCCAGCCCGCGGGTGCTGCTGTTCCTGTTCGGCAGCAAGGACGGCCTGATCCGTGCCCTGCTCGCCCGCGCCCGCGTCGACGAGCTCGAACTGCTGCGACAGCTCGACGCCCAGTACGACGAACCACCCGGGCTGACGGTGGTCGCCCGGGAGCTCTGGACATGGCTGGCCGCGCCCGGACGGCGACCGTTGATGAAGTTCTGGGTCGAGGCGTACGGGCGCTCATTGGTCGCGCCGGAGGGTCCATGGGCGGACTACGGCCGCTCGACCGTGGACGACTGGCTCGACCTGCTCAAGGCGAGTCAGCCCGATCCCGGCACCGCCGAGGCGGAGGCACGCCGTACCGCCGTACTGGCCATGCTCCGCGGCGCCCTGCTGGACCTGCTGGCGACCGGCGACCTCGAGCGCACGACCAGAGCGGTCGAGGACTACCTGGGAGAATCCAGGACCACCTCGGACAGCGCCACCTAGGAGTCGGGACCAGCCAAGCCTCGGGATCAGCTAGGAGAGGGAGTAGCTGGGAGAGGGAGCAACCAGGAGCCGGGCTGGCTAGGAGACGAGTTCGAAGGCGACCACGCGCTTGGCGATGTCGGCTTCGACGAGTTTGACGCGGACCGGCTGACCCAGCGGCAGGGGCGTCGTACCGGTGATCCGGCCCTCGATTGCCAACGTGGACAGCACGACGATGCCGCGGGTGTCGTCGCGCTGGTCGACCTCGGTGATGACACCGTCGAACACGGACCCGACCTGGTCGGCCACCAGCCCGGCCTCGACCATGCCGACGATCGAGCGCTCGTAGGCGTTGGCCCGGCGATCGGCGTCGTCCATGATCTTCGGGATCTCGTCCATCGACTCACGCACCCACCCGGGCACTTCGGCGCCCGCGGACAGCGCCACGCAGATCTCGCCGGTCCAGCGATCCACCAGCCGCCGCAGCGGCGCGGTGACGTGCGCGTACTCCGCCTTCATCGCCGCGTGCTGGGGCCGCCGCGGCACCTCACCCGAGAACGCGGTGTACCCCGCGCCGCGGAACAGCACCGTGCACGCCGCGAGCATCGCCGCGTGTGCCGGCACCTTCGGATCCAGTCCGTGGATGAAGGCGGCGTACGACGTCTCGTCCGGCCACATGATCCCGAGTGCCTTGGCGACGTTCCCCAGCTTGCGTCGCAGGTCGTCGTGCGACTCGGGCAATGTCCGGAGGATGCCGATCCCGCCGCCCATCATCAGCTGCGCGGCGGCCATCCCGGTGAGCAGCGAGATCTGCGCGTTCCAGCCCTCGACCGGGAGCGGCGCGCGGAACTCCAGACCCCAGCCGTGGTTGGAGGTGACGACCTCCTGGTCCGGGATCGGCAGGTTGACGCCACCGCGCTCGAGCTCACGCTGCTCACGAAGCCTGCCGACCTCGCGGAGCAACTGCAGCGACTCGGAGGCATTGCCGGCGTCGAGGTCCTTCTGCACCCCGGCGTAGTTGAGCTTGGCGCGCGACTTCACCAGCGCGCGCTCGCAGACGACCTGGGTCCCTTCGCCGGTCGCGTCGACCGAGATCGTCCACAACACCGCGGGACGGACCTCGTCGGGGAGCAGCGACGCAGCGCCCTCGGACAGCTCCGGCGGATGCAGCGGGGTGCGCTTGTCCGGCGCGTAGAGGGTCTCACCGCGGCGGCGTGCCTCGACGTCGATCGGGTCACCCGGCTGGACGAACGCGGCCACGTCGGCGATCGCGTAGTGGACCGTGTACCCGTCGCCGTTCCGCTCGATGTGCAGCGCCTGATCGAGATCCATCGAGTCCGGCGGGTCGATGGTGACGAAGTCGATGTCGGTACGGTCCAGCTCGGGCAGGCGAGGATTCTTCGCCGCCCGCAGCGCCGCGGCGACCACCTCGGGCGGGAACTCGGCCGGTACGTCGAGCTCACGCCGGATGTCCTGCAGCGACGCCCGGAAGACCTCCGGCACGTCTTCGGCAAAGTGAACCCTCTGCAACGGCACCAGTACACCCCGTCTCTTTCGGCCACCCGCACTCTGTGCGCTAGGGGGAGAATAACCAAGGAGGGGGTGGGAATGTCCTTCTCGGGTTCGCTGGACCTCAGCCTAGCGACGGTTGCACGTTGAAGGATCGCAGGGACGCGAGGCCGTCGGCGTACCAGTGGATCTCGGTCAACGTTGCCGGGCGCAACTCCATCCGGAACAGCGACGACATCGGGGCCTGCAGCACCGCCCGGACCATCAGCTTGATCGGCGTGACATGGGTGACGACGACGACCGTCTTGCCCGGGTACTTGGCCAGCAACCCATCCCGTGCGGACCGGGCCCGCCGGGCACACAGGTCGAAGGACTCCCCGCCGGGCGGCGCGACCGCGGTGGACTCGAGCCAGGCGTTCATCGCGTCCGGCCACTTCTGCTGGATCTCGGCGAACGTGTGCCCGTCCCAGTCGCCGAACGACACCTCCCGCCAGCCGTCGTCGACGATCGGCTCGAGCCCGAGACCGGCCGCGACGATCTCTGCCGTCTGGCGCGTCCGTCGCATCGGGGACACGACGATCGCGTCCACGCCACCGATCCGGGACAGGTACTCCGACGCCGCGTGAGCCTGCGCCCGTCCGGTGTCGCTGAGGCCTGGATCGTCGCCACCGGATCCGGAGAACCGCTTCTCCACGGTGTGCGGGGTCTCGCCGTGCCGCAGGAAGATCAGCTGCGTCGGCGGCTCGGCCTGCGGACCCCAACCCTGCAACGCCTTCTGCAGATCCGACGGTTCCTTCGGCACCGCCGGCCCCGGTACGGTGGCCACCGGCGTCAACGGGATCGGTACGCCGTCCAGCGCCATGTTGGCGAGCGCGTCGGCCGCCGCGTTCTGCGCCCGCGGCACCCATGTCCACTCGGTGCCGAACGGGGCCAGGCCCTGCGCCTTGATCGCCAGCGGCTGCAGGTCCGGGTGCTTGATCTTCCAGCGGCCGGCCATCTGCTCGATCACCAGCTTGGAGTCCATCCGGACCTCGATCGAGGCCTCCGGGGCGTACTCCGCGGCCAGCTCCAGCCCGGCGATCAAACCGGAGTACTCGGCGACGTTGTTGGTCGCGATGCCGAGCGTCTTCCCGCTCTGCGCGATCACCTCGCCGGTCACCGGATCCCGGACCAGCGCGCCGTACGCCGCCGGCCCCGGATTCCCACGCGACCCACCATCAGCTTCGACGATCACGTGCTGGTACGTCATACCGCGCTCTCCGACGTACGCACCAGGATCCGGCCGCACTCTTCACAACGCAGTACGGCGTCCGGCGCGGCGGCCTTGAACCGGGTGAGGTCCGACGGCGCCAGCTCCATCCGGCAGCCCATGCACCGCTTGCCGACCAGCGGCGCGGCGCCGATCCCGCCGTTGTGCTCGCGGAGTCGCTGGTACAGCGTGACGAGCGCGTCCGGGAGCTCGGCGGCGACCGCGGCCCGCTTGTCACCGAGCTCCGCGCGCTGCTCGTCGAGCTCCTTCAGCGCGCCGTCGCGGGTGGCCTCCAGCTCGGCCTGCCGGCCGGCGAACGCCTCGGCCCGGGCACGCAGGTCGGCCTGGACCGCCTCGGCCGCCTCCAGCTTCTCCATCACCTCAAGCTCGGCGTCCTCGAGGTCGGAGATCCGCCGGTCCAGCGAACCGATCTCGTGCTGCAGGTTCTCCAGGTCCTTCGGCGAGGTGACCTGACCGGAGTCGAGCCGCTGCTGGTTGCGAGCCTTGCGCTGCCGCACCTGCTCGACGTCGCTGTCGGCCTTCTTCTGCTCCCGCTGCAGGTCACTGACCTCGGTGTCGGCGCTGACGAGCTCGCGGTCGACCACCGACTTCTCCGCGGCCAGCTCGGCCAGGGTCTTGTGCTCGGGCAGCGACTTGCGTTTGTGGGCGACCTGATCCAGCTGCAGGTCGAGTTCCTGCAGGTCCAGCAACCGGCGTTGGACAGCGGGCTCGGCGTTCAGAGTCGGCTCCTTAGATCACGCTTCAGCTTCAGTTGTGAGAGTCTCCACGCTACTGCCTCGCCGCCACAACCCGGGGGGTGGTCAGAAGGACTGTTCGAGGATCCGCTCGGCGAGTGGTTCGAGCTGGGCCTCGCGGCTGGTGTCCAGGTCGCCACTCCGACGCGGTCGGCTGAAGGTGCACTGGATGAGCAGCACCACGCCCGTGCTGTCCTCGGCCCGCAGGGTGACCAGCTTGCTGTCCTCGCTCTGGCGCAGCGTCGAGATCAGGACCTGCCGACCGGCCAGTTCGACCTTGCGCAGTGACACGCCCTCACCCGTCTTATGGTCGGTCACAACGACGCGGACCTGAAGCGCGTTGCTCGGCTCCACGTAAACACACGCGGCGCCCTCAACGACCGGACGGAATCCGGCGCCGAGCACACGCCGTACGGCGTCCTGGCTGATCGCGCACACGACGTTGCCGTCCTGGCTCCCGTGCCGATAGACCTCAACCGCACCGTTCGGCGGTTGCACCGGGTGGTACGCCTCACAGGGCGTCTGTGACTGGGCGACCGGCAGATCGACGCAGGCGCCTGGCCGGTCCGAGTCAGGATCGGTCGGCCCCAGCAGCAGCGGTGCCTGCGGTTTGGGTCCGGCCGACACCGGCCCGTCGAGGAGAGCGGACATTCTGATCGCCAGCCGCTTGGTGGTCCCACAGTTCGGCGCGCGGAGAACGATCTGCACCCATTTCTCGCGCGGATCCGGCTGCGCGGAGGGACCTTGGTTCCACGTCAGCCAGCACTGGCTGTCGCCGTACGTGATGCCGGCTGTCCGTGTGCCGAGGCGGATGGTCTTGCCGAAGTCCGAGAGCTTCAGGTCCGAGCCGTAGCCAAGGCTGACGTCGACGAGTCGCCGTCCCTCGGACAAGTCGCCGCAACCATCCACGTTGTTCGTCGGGTAGCTGCCCAGCTCGAAGCGGCCGGTGGATCGGCCGAGGAGCTTCCCCAAGGCCGCGCATCCGCTCCAACCTGCGAGCGGCACCTTCGCCGGGCTCGGCCGACGCAACACTGGTACGGCGGCAGTCGCGAACGCCTCGACCGTTGGGCAGCCGGCCTGGGTGCTCTTGTCCGGCCAATGACCGTAGAAGCTGATCGAGTACTGGAACGACACCGGAAGGCGGACCTCACAGGAGGTCTCGTCCCGCTTCACGTAGGCCTTGACTCCGGCCAGGGTGCGCAGCGCGCTGTCGGACCGGGAGAGGTCGCGGACGCCGAGCTCGACCCGAACCCATGCGCTCCGGTGCTCGATCCGGCACTCGTGCGGCGCCGTACGACGAAGCCGGTCACCAACCGCGAAGCCCGGTGCCTTCGCCTTCGCTCTGTCCAGCAACGCGCAAGCGTCGACCTGGGTTAGGGCAGCGACCACTCGACTCTGGTCGCGGTCCGCGGGCTTGGCCGTGGCCGGATGCACTGCCTTCGGCAGCGGAGACGGCAGCGGCGCCGGACTGGCCGAGCGGTCTGACTCCCCGATCGAGACACAGCCGGTCAGTGCGATGAGCAGGAGCGAGAACAAGCCGAGCCGGGACTTCAGCGGCTCACCCTAGGGAGGCTGCGGCTCAGCTCTGCGGATCCTGATCGACGCGGAGCGTCCAGGCGTCCGTGCAGATGGTGGAAATGTGCGTCTCCACGTCACCGGCCAGCTCCGCCCGCAGCAGCTTGTCAGCGTCGCGCAGCCACGGCCACTCGCTGGCCCAGTGCGCGACATCGACCAGCGCGGGCCCCTCGTCGTACGCCCGAGCCTCGGTCGCGGGGTGGTGCCGAAGGTCCGCGGTGACATAGGCGTCGACACCGGCGGCGCGAACCCGGTCGAACTCCGAGTCGCCCGCTCCCCCGACCACCGCGACGGTCTCGATGATGCGCCCGGGATCTCCCGACACTCGTACGCCGTGCTTCGTCCGCGGCAGGTTCTCGGCGACCAGGCGGGCGAAGTCCTCCAGCGGCAAGGGCTCCCCGAGTACGCCGACCCGCCCGCCGCCACGTTCACTCGGCTCAGGGGCCAGCTCGTAGATGTCGAAGGCCGGCTCTTCGTAGGAGTGGGCCGCCTTCAGCGCCTCGACGACGGCCCGGCGGTTCCGGCGCGGCATGAGCATCTCGAGCCGGTTCTCCGCGACCACCTCGATGTCGCCGACCTGTCCGATGGTCGGGTTGGCGCCCGCGAGCGGACGGAACGTCCCTTCGCCGGTCCCGCTCCACGCGGCCCGTTCGTAGTCCCCGATGTGGCCCGCGCCCGCCTTGGACAGCGCGTCGAGCATCGCCTGCGTCTCCTCGACCGGCACGAACACGACGAGCTTGTCCGTGGGGTCCGCCGGCAGGGCCTTCAACGGGCGGGTGTCCCGCAGACCGAGAGCGGCTGCGAGTGCGTCGCTGACACCTGGATTGGCGTTGTCGGCGTTGGTGTGGCAGACGTGCAGAGCCGTGTCGCTCTTGATCAGGTCGTGGACGACGCGACCCTTCGGCGTGGTCGCCGCGACACTGCTGACCCCGCGCAGCAGGAGCGGATGGTGAGTGACGAGGAGGTCGAAGTCACCGGCGATGGCTTCGTCCACGACGGCTCGCATCGGGTCGACCGCGAACAGGATCCGCCGTACCGGCTGCTCCGGATCGCCGGTCACCAGTCCGACCGCGTCCCAACTCTCCGCCCACGCCGGGTCGTACAGGCGGTCGAGTACGGACAGCACATCTGCGAGCCTCGGAGTCACGGCACTATCCTTTCACCTCCAGGGATTGTGACGGGGGCAACCGCCCGGTGCCCCCGCCACAACCACGTCCGCCGGTGCCGATGTGCCGGCGACAGCCGCCCGCCGCCTCCGGCACAACTCGTTCCGGCGGTTCGTTCGGGCCAACGCGGCGGCCGTTGCCGACGGCCTCGATGACCGGAACGTGCCTGTGGAGACCTAGATCAGCCAGGCGGTGGTGTCTCCCGGCAGCTTCTCGCCCTCGAGCGGGCTGCTGGACAGGACCACGGCGGCCTCGGGAAGCTCGACCGGGGCGGCACCGAAGTTGGTGATGGACTGCCAGCCGCCGGGGCGGGTGAAGTGCAGGACCTCGTCGACGCCGTCGACCCAGCTGAGCGAGTTGCCGGTCTGGAGTCCACGTCGTACGGCAAGGGCCTTGCGGTAGAGGCTGAGGGTCGAGTCCGGATCGCCCTCCTGCGCCTCGACCGAGTAGGCGCCGAACCACTTCGGCTGGACCAGGTGCGAACCGCCCGAGCCGAAGCCGAACGACAGCCCGCCGACGGTCCACGGGATCGGCACCCGGCAGCCGTCGCGGCCCTTCTCCGCACCCTTCGACCGGAAGTACGCAGGGTCCTGCAGGTTCGCCGCCGGCAGCTCGCCGACCTCCTGCAGCCCCAGCTCCTCACCCTGGTACAGGTACGCCGAGCCCGGCAGCGCCAGCATCAGCAGCACCGCAGCGCGCGCCCGCCGGAGGCCGAGCTCGACGTCGACCGTCGGCTCGGTCCCGTTGCTGAGCAGCCAGGCCTTTCCGTCCTGCCAGCTGCCGGACGGGTCCTTCGGCAGGCCGTACCGGGTGGCGTGCCGGACGACGTCGTGGTTGGAGAAGACCCAGGTCGACGACGAGCCGTTCTGCTCGGCCAGCGCGAGGTTGTCCTCGATCACCTGGCGGAACTTCTCGTACTCGAAGTCGGCCTGCAGCAGGTCGAAGTTGAACGCCTGCCCGAGCCCGTCCGCGCTCGCGTAGCGGGCCCGGCGCGCGGCCGGCACGAACGCCTCGGCCACCGCGGACCGGGGCGGGTCGTACTCGTTCAGGACCTTGCGCCACTCGCGGTAGATCTCGTGGACGCCGTCCTGGTCCCAGAGCGGATGCGCACCGTTCGACTCCGACTGCCGAGGCAGTGTGGTCTTCGACGGGAACGGCTCCGACAGGTCCTTCACCAGTGCGTGCGCGACGTCCACACGGAAGCCGTCGACCCCGCGGTCCGACCAGAACCGCAGCGTCTGCAGGAAGTCCGCGCGGACCTCCGGGTGCTCCCAGTTCAGGTCCGGCTGCTCGGCCGCGAACAGGTGCAGGTACCACTGCCCGTCCTCGACCTGGGCCCACGCGGAACCGCCGAAGACCGAGTCCCAGTCCGACGGCGGCTGGTCACCCTCGCCTTCACGGAAGATGTACCGGTCCCGGGCCGGCGCTCCCCTGTCGGCGGCCAGCGCCTCGACGAACCACTCGTGCCGGTTGGACGTGTGGTTCGGGACGATGTCGACGATCAGCCTGATCCCCGCGTCGTGCAGCGCGCTGACCAGCTCGTCGAAGTCGTCGAGGGTCCCGAGCCGCGGGTCCACGTTGCGGTAGTCGTCGACGTCGTACCCGCCGTCGGCCAGGGCGGAGGGGTAAAACGGGCTCAGCCAGACCGCGTCGATACCCAGGGACGTGAGGTACGGAACGCGGCTGATGATGCCCTGAAGGTCTCCGACACCGTCGCCGTTGGCATCGGCGAAGCTGCGCGGGTAGATCTGGTAGACGACGGCCTGGCGCCACCAGTCTCGGTCGATCGTCGGCTGCGTGCTGGTCAAGAAGGCCTCACTTGGGTCGGCAGGCGCGGGTGCAGGGGGTTTCCAGGCGGTTGCGGCAATGTTGCCCGCTGATTTATATACACTCTAAATTTAGATTCTGCAGTATTCTGCGCTTCGGTTCCACGACAGGTCAAGGGGGTTTCATGGCGAAACCAGCCGCCACTCCACCCACGGCGACGCCGCCGATGCTGCGCCGGGTCAACGCCGGCAAGCTACTCGGCGTGCTCTCCAAGGCCGGGGTGATGACAGGAACCGGCCTGATCGAGGCCACCGGCCTGACCCGCGCGACCGTGCACGCGGTCTGCAATGACCTGATCTCGATGGGCTGGGTGATCGAGCACGACCCCGGCCGGGACGACACGGCGGTCGGCCGGCCGTCGCGCCGGTTCGAGTTCAACAGCCGGGCCGGCTACGTGCTCGGGATCGACATCGGCGCGGGCAAGACCACCGTGCTGGTCACCGACCTGCGGGGCGAGACGGTGGCCAAGGCGGTGCGCTCGGTGTCCGGTGACTCGACCGCGGCCGAGCGGACCGAGATCGTGCACGAGACGGTCGTCGAGGCCCTCGAGACCGCGCAGGTGTCCGACGCGCAGGTGCTCGCCGCGGGAGCCGGTGTCGCCGCGCCGGTCGACCGGGGTGGCAACATCCTGGCCGATGACGAGTTCTGGCGCCGCTTCGACGCGGGCATGGGCCGGCGGCTGACCGAGCTGCACGGCTGGCCGGTGTTGCTGGAGAACGACGCCAACCTGGCCACCCTTGGCGAACACTGGCGTGGCGAGGGCCGCAACGTCGACGACCTCGCCGTACTGCTGGCCAGTGAACGGTTCGGCTCCGGGCTGATGGACTCCGGTCGGCTGCTGCACGGCAGCCGCGGCGGCGCCGGCGAGATGGTCTACCTCAAGCTCGTCGAGGGCGTCGGCGACACCCACGGCATCGCCCGGATCGCCCGCGAACGCGGCGCCGCGGCCGTCGCCGACCCGGCCGTGCCGACGGCACTGCGAGCCCTGTGCGGTGACCGGCCGGTCACCGCCGAGTTGGTCTTCACCGCCGCGGACGCCGGCGACGCGGTCGCGCTGGAGATCCTCCAGCACGTCTCCGCCCGGACCGCCCGGGTGGTCGCCACGCTCGGCATCCTGTTCAATCCCGAACTGGTCGTGCTCGGCGGCGCGGTCGCCGACGCGGCCAAGTCGCTGCTCCCCGAGATCGAGCAGCAACTGGCCGGCTTCACCAGTACGCCGCCACGCGTCGCCGTCTCATCCCTCGGCGATGCGATCGTGTCCGTCGGCGCCGTCCGCCACGCGCTCAACTACGTCGAGCAGAACGCCCTCGACCTGAGCCTCAGCTGCCGTCCCGGGTAAGGGCCCTGGCGATCGCTTCGAGGACGATCAGGTTGCGGCCGGACGTCGTACCCGTGGTGAAACCTTCGGGGACGAGCGCGCGATCCTCGGGTATGCCGGTGCACAGCACGACGGTGTCCTCGCCGCGGTTCTGCAGCAGGGCGGTCAGCGCCTCACGCATCCACGGCGTACGTACGGCGTCCTGCACCGCGATCACCAACGGGCGACCGGCCGCGGCCGCCGCAGCGCGGGCGATGGCGCCGTCGGGCTGTGAGCCGGCGCCGTCGAGCAGCCGCTGCTCGCCGCGCAGGACCACTCCGTCCGAGCCGGGTGCGATTCGGCCGAAGATCTCCGGAAGCCCACTGAAATAAGGGTTCCAGGCCGGGTGCAGGCCTTGGGCCAGGTCGACGACGTACGGCCGGGATCCGAGCGCGGGCAGGGTCTGGCTTGCCACCACGCGGGTGGCGGCCTCGCGGATCGGGGCGCCGTCGAGACCTGGCTGCCGGGTCCGGTTCCGCAGCGTCGTGGCAAGGGTGCGGACCCGGCCGGCGGCCTCGGCGAGCCGCTGCGCGTCGAGCGAACCGTTGCCTACGGCACCGACCAGGCCGGCGGTGAGAGCCCGCGGGTCGGCGGTGGCGACGGCGACCATGGCGAGGTCGGCGCCGGCCCGGATCGACCCGACCGCCGCGTCCTCGATCGACCGGGTCTTGGTGATCGCCTGCATCTCGAGGGCGTCGGTGGTGATCACACCGGTGAAGCCGAGCTCGTCCCGGAGCAGTCCGGTGAGAATGCGATGCGAGAGGGTGGCCGGCTGGTCGTCGTACGCGGAGAAGACGATGTGGGCGCTCATGATCACGTCGGCGCCGGCCGCGATCGTGGCCTTGAACGGCGCCAGCTCGACCTCGGTCACCTCCGCGATCGAGCGGTCGACCCGGGGCAGGTCGAGGTGAGAGTCCACGGTGACATCGCCGTGGCCGGGGAAGTGTTTCGGGCAGGCGGCGATACCGGCCTCGTGGACACCCTCGACGAACGCGACGCCATGCCGCGAGACGACGTCCGGCGTGGTGCCGAACGAGCGGGTGGAGATGATCGGGTTCGCCGGGTTGCTGTTCACGTCAACCGATGGCGCGAGCATCAGGTCGATACCGAGACCCGCCAGCGTGGCGGCGGCGTCCCGGGCCGAGGCGCGGGTCAGGTCGACGTCGTCGAGGTCGCCGAGGATCCGGGGTGAGGCCAGCGGCCACGGGTTGGCCGGCGCGAGGTGGCTGAACTCGCCGCCCTCGTGGTCGATCGCGATCACCAGGTCCGGCCGTTCGGCCCGCAGCGTCGCGGTCAGGGCGGCGACCTGCTCGGCGTCGGCGACGTTGCGGGTGAACAGGATGACCGCGCCGAGGCCGGCCGCGACCGCGCGGCGCAGGTCGTCCGGGGCGGTGGTCCCGTCGAAGCCGACGATCAGCGCACCGGCGGCATCACGATCCAGCTCGTCACTCATCCCCACACCTTCTCCTCCCGGGCGGGAAAGCGCCACCCGACCCGCCCAGGTTGGCCGTCACGGACAGCTAATAATCAGCCCCGGCTGATGGTGTCAGTGCGATCGTTGTCAAGCTGCTGGGGAGCTGATATTGAGCGTGGACCTGCGGCTTTGTGGCGGATTCCTGAGATTGACCCCTCGCTGTCCGGGCCGACTACGGATAACGTTGTCTCTCGACCTTGACCGCTCTCGACGGAGCCCGACACCGTGACCGTACAGATCACTCACGTCTCCTCGCCCGAGTTGTTCGCCGGCAGCGACGACGATCCCCGCCAGCTGTTGCGGGTGGAACTGAGCCGTTCCACCGGCGATGGCGCCCTGTCCGTGCGGATCGCGGGAGACGGCGTTTCGGGTACGGCGGACGTCCCGCCGGGCGACGGCCAGATCCGGATCGAGGTCCCCTTGTCGGTCGCAGACGGGGTGCGCACGCAGTACGGCGCGACCATCGACGCGACCGTGACCGTTTCGGCGGATGGTGTGGACGTGGCGTCGGACAGCGGCACGGTGGTGATCGCCGAGCCGGGCTGGACGATGGTCATGGTGTCGCACTTCCACTACGACCCGGTCTGGTGGAACACGCAGGCGGCGTACACGACGAGCTGGGACCTGCAGGGCCCGGACGGCACCACGCGGCCCGTCTACACGCACAACGCGTTCAGCCTGGTCGACGCGCACCTCAAGCTCGCGCTGCGCGATCCGGCGTACTGCTTCGTGCTGGCCGAGCTCGACTACCTCAAGCCGTACTTCGACACCTTCCCGGAGAACCGGGCGGTCCTGCGCCGGCTGATCGCGGAGGGCCGGGTCGAGATCATCGGCGGCACCTACAACGAGCCGAACACGAACCTGACCGGCGCGGAGACGACCATTCGCAACATCGTGTACGGCGTCGGGTACCAGCGCGACATCCTCGGCGGCGACCCGCAGAACGCGTGGCAGCTGGACGTGTTCGGCCACGACCCCCAGTTCCCCGGCTACCTGGCCAAGGCCGGGCTGACCGGATCCGCGTGGGCACGTGGCCCGTTCCACCAGTGGGGGCCACTGCGACAGGCCTGGGGCGACCCGAAGGCCGGGACTGCGACGGTCATGCAGTTCCACAGCGAGTTCGAGTGGATCAGCCCGAGCGGGGACGGCGTACTGACGCACTACATGCCGGACCACTACGGTCCGGGCTGGGACCTTCAGCACGCGCCGAGTGTCGAGGCGGCGGGCGACACGGCGTACCAGCTGTTCGCGGTTCTGAAGACGGTGGCCGCGACCCGCAACACACTGCTGCCCGTCGGCGGTGACTACACCCCTCCGAACAACTGGATCACCGCGCTGCACCACGACTGGAACGCTCGCTACGCTTGGCCGAAGTTCATCTGCGGTACGACGAAACACTTCATGGACCGGGTCCGGGCCGAGCTCGCCGAGACCGGGCGCCGGCCGTCACCGCAGTCGCGCGACATGAACCCGATCTACACCGGCAAAGACGTGTCGTACATCGACACCAAGCAGGCCCAGCGTGCCGCCGAGGTGGCCGCGGTCGACGCCGAGAAGCTGGGCACGTACGCCGACCTGCTCGGGCTCGGCCGGTTCGCCGAAGCCTCGCTGGACAAGGTCTGGCGGCAGCTCGCGTACGGCGCGCACCACGACGCGATCACCGGGTCGGAGTCGGACCAGGTCTATATCGACCTCGTCACCGGGTGGCGCGAGGCGCACGATCTTTCGGATGCCGCGCGGACGGCGTCGCTGGAGGCGTTCGCGGCACAGATCGACACGTCGGTCTTCGGAGAGCATGCGGTGGTCGTCACGAACACGCTGTCGTTCACGCGGACCGACCTGGTCACCGTGCAACTGCCTTCGGATGGTGCCTGGCGGATTGTCGACGATGCTGGTGTCGACGTGCCGGCTGTGGTCGAGGGTGACAAGGTCACCTTCCTGGCTACTGCGGTGCCGTCGCTGGGGTGGCGGACCTACGCGCTGATCGGCGGCGCGGCGTCCCCGGACGCGGCTCCTCCGGATGCGGCCTCCTCGGATGCGGCCTCCTCGGATGCGGCTTCCTCGGGTGCGGCGTCTTGGGGTCCGGCCGATGATCGTGAGTCGGTCGACAACGAGTTCTTCCGGGTGACGGTGGATCCGTCGCGCGGTGGTGGGATCAGTCAGATTGTCGACAAGCGAACCGGTCGACAGGTCTTGAAGGGGCTCGGCAACGAACTGCGGGTGTACGAGGAGTACCCCGACCACCCGCGCTTCGGCGAGGGTCCGTGGCACCTGATCCCGTCGGGTCCGGTGGTCGGCTCGAGTGAGGCGCCGGCGAAGGTGTTCACGCAGACGGGTCCGCTCGGCAGCCGGATCGTCAGCCGCGGGGAGGTCGACGAAATCTCGTACGAAGCGGTCGTCACGGTGTACGACGGCCTCGACCGGATCGAGTTCACCACCCGGATCCTCGACCACGCCCAGTCGGACCGCCTGGTCCGGGTCAAGTTCCCGGCCGACGTGCCGGGCGCATTGCCGCTGAGCGAGGTGGCCGGGGCGGTCGTCGGCCGCGGCTTCGGCCTCATCGACGTCGACAGCGCCCAAGCTCCGTGGACCCTGGACAACCCGGCCAACACCTGGTTCGGCCTGGGTTCCACCGCCCGCATCGACCTATTGGATGCCTCAGGCCACCAGATCGGCACCCGGCCGGTGGCGGTCGCGGAGATCGTCGTACCCGACGACTCAGACCCAGCCGACGTCCGCGACCTGGTCGTGGCCCTGGCCCGGGTAGGCGTCACCGCAACCACTTCCCTGGTCGGCGGCTCCCGCTACGGCCACCTGAAAGTGGACTCCAACCTTCCCGACCTCCGCATTCTCGTCGGCGCCGCTTCTTCGTTGCTCGCTGAAGAGGTCCCGGGCGACACCGCGGCGTTCGTCCCACCCCGCACCGCACTGGCCGAGGTTTGGCAGCCGAACGCGGATGTGCGGGATGTGCGGGCGATTCCGGCCCTCGTGCTGCCCACCCCGGACTCGGTGGCCGCGGCTGTGGCTGAGCTCGGCGGGGCACGGGTGACCGCGATTGTTCGCGGTGATGGGGTGATCGAGGACTTCGAGGATCGGACCGTCGCGTTGCTGACGTACGGGCTGCCTGGGTTTGCGGTCGATGCTTCCGGAGCGTTGCATGCGTCGCTGATGCGGTCGTGTACCGGATGGCCGTCCGGGATCTGGATCGATCCTCCGCGTCGGTCGGCGCCGGACGGCTCGGCGTTCCAGTTGCAGCACTGGACCCACGAGTTCCGGTACGCGTTGACAACCGGCGAGGGCGACTGGCGCGCGCAGCAGTTGCCGAGCCGCGGCCAGGAGTTCACGTCACCGTTGCTCGCGGCAACCACCACCGCCCACGACGGCACCCTGCCGGCGACCCACTCGCTGCTCCAGGTCAGCCCGGAGCGCGACGTCCTCGTCTCCACGCTGAAGCCCGCCGGCAACCCGATCGCCCGCGGGTCGGGAGTCCCGGCCGACCCGCGCGACGGCGTGACCCTGCGGTTGATCGAGGCGACGGGTCTGGGGGCGACGGCGACCGTCACCTCAGCCCTGCCGATCACCGGCGCCCACCACGCCGACCTGCTGGAGAATGCGGCCGCCCCGATCGAGGTTGCCGACGGCAACTTCACTGTCGACCTGGCCGGCTCGGCAGTCGACACCTTCGTACTGAGCCTCGACGGTGCAGCAGCCGCGAACCCCGCCGTACTGGGTCAACCAGGTGAGCTGGCCCAGCCGACGTACGCGCGCTACTGGCTGCACAACCGCGGTCCCGCGCAGATGGGGTTCCTCCCGGTCAGCCTGTCGGTGTCCCCCACCGTCGCGCGGACCGCCGGCAAACCGTTCGAGCTCTCGATGGTGATCGCGAACCAGTACGCCGACACCGCTGCCGAAGGATTGCTGACAATCCAGCTCCCGGACGGGTGGACGACTGATCAATCAGATCGTCAACTGCGGCTCGAACCGGGCGGGTACGTTCGCCACCTCGCGTACGTGAACCCACCGGAGACCTGCGAGCCCGGCCAGTACTTCGTCGCCGCCCGCGTGCTCACCAAGACCGACGAGCTCGCCGGTGGCGCCGGCGTCACGGCGGTCGAGGACGTCGTCACCGTCTTCGTCGGTGAGAGCCCTGAGCTCACCGCAACCCTCGGATTCGGCATGCCGCCGACCGAGCAGCCGGACCACGGAGCGGGTGCGGCCGAGGGCCAGCCAGGACGACCGACCGGTCTGACCGTGACCCCCTCGACCCAGGACCTGCGTCTGTCTCCGGGCACGTCGGAGACGCTCGAGCTGGAATTCACGAACAACACCTCGTCGGAGATCCGCGCTGAGCTGCAGCTTGCCTCGCCGTACGGGACATGGTCGTGGTTGCCCGAGCCGGTGCGGCTGGTCGTCGTACCGCCGAAGTCGTCGGTCACGGTGCCGGTGCCGGTACAGGCGCCGGCGGATGCGACACCGGCGCATGCCTGGGTGCTGCCGAAGGTGATGTGGTTCGGCCGCGCACAGTACGCGCCGACAGTCCGCCTGGAGATCCAGTGACACCCGCCCTCACCATCGGCCACGGCCACGAGCACGCGGCCGCGCACGGGCACGCGGATCCGCACGAGCACGGGCCGGGGGAAGCGCACGGGCACAGCCGGGCGCCGGTCGCTCCACCGGAGGTGATGGCCTACCTGAACGGTGAACCTCTGGCCCGCGAGCTGCTCGACGAGCGGCTCGCGGTACTGCGGTCCGGCGACGCCTCCTGCGTGCTCCCCCGCCCGGACAGCCGTGAGGGCCGCCAGCTCACCCGCTGGGTTGCGCAAGTCGTCCTGACCGAGCAACTCTGCCTCGACGAGCTCCGCCGCCGCGCAAACGCCGTACCCCAACC
Source organism: Kribbella sp. NPDC023972 (assembly GCF_040639075.1). NCBI lineage: Bacteria > Bacillati > Actinomycetota > Actinomycetes > Propionibacteriales > Kribbellaceae > Kribbella > Kribbella sp. NPDC023972. Next base: position 768,036 of record NZ_JBEZZH010000001.1, read on the forward strand.
GCAGGACGCCGCACCCCGGCCGCAGGACGCCGCACCCGCGACGTCGGGCGGAGCGCGGGACGTGGCGCCCGAGGCCGAGTCGCTGGGCAGCGTCGAGACCGATCCGATCGGGGTGGCGACGGCTATTGCGGTCGGGTCGATCACGGCCGCGGCGCTTGCCGGTTCGGAGGCAGTACGGCGGGTGGCCGCGCTGGTGACCGCGGACGTGCGGATTCCGGCTGAGCAGTTGGCGTACGCGGCCGACGTACTCGGTGAGGAGCTGCCGGCGGACCCCGGCGTACCGGTCGCGGGCTGGCATCGCGAGTTGCTGCAGAGCGCTCGGCTGGAGGCGTTCGCGCGCTGGCTGAACGCGGCCATGTACGAGCGGGTACAGCTCGTCCGAGGGCTCGAGCATCCGGGCGACAGCAATCAACCTGACAACCTGCACCGGCACTGACGGGGGGACGATGAGCGACGTTGCAGTGAGTGATTCCGGGATAGATTCCGGGCCCGGAGGGACGGTTCTCGGGATCGACATCGGCGGGACGAAGATGGCCGCCGCTCTCGTGTCCGCGGACGGCCGGATCGTCACCGAGGACCGGATCCTCACCCCGGTCGGCGACGCGGATCAGGTCTTCGCCGCGCTCGCGGAGCTGATCGACCGCGTCCGCGGCGAGGCCAGGCCGCTCGCAGTGGGGATAGGTTCGGCCGGGCCGCTGGACCAGCAGCACGGGCTGGTGTCACCGGTGAACATCTCCGGCTGGCGGAACTTCCCGCTGGTCGACCGGGTGCGCGCGCTGGTCGGCGACGTACCGGTGACGCTGGGCGTGGACGGACACTGCTTCGCGCTGGGTGAGTTCTGGACCGGGGCCGGGCGGGGCGTCGACACGCTGCTCGGCATCGTGGTGTCGACCGGCGTCGGCGGTGGGCTGGTCGTGGACGGCAAGCCGCTGATCGGTCAGTCGGGTAACGCCGCGCACATCGGTCATGTGGTGGTGGACCTCGACGGCGAGGCGTGTGCATGCGGGTCGTTCGGGTGCGTCGAGGCGTACGCGAGCGGACCGAGGATGGTCGCCCGCGCCAAGCGTCGCGGCTGGCGGACCGACGAGGACGTGGACGCCACCGTACTGGCCGCCGACGCGGCCGCCGGTGACGAGCTCGCGCTGGCGGCCTTCGACGACGGAGCGCAGGCGCTGGCCGCCGGCATCGTGGCGACCGCGGTCACCGTCGACCTCACCACCGTGGTCATCGGCGGCGGGGTCTCCAAGGCCGGACCGATCCTGTTCGACCCCGTCGAGGCCTGGGTCAAGCGCCTCGCCCAACTCCCTTTTGTCACCGACCTGACGGTCGAACCCGCCCAGCTGAACAACGCCGGCCTGCTCGGCGCCGCCCATCAGGCCTGGTCGAGCATCCGCTGATGCCGCCACAGGGCTTACGCACAGGTACGTCGTGCGGAAAAGGGAGTCCTGCGCACCTTTGCGCAGGTTTAACCGAATTTCCCCGTGAGGTGTAACGACCGGGCCGTCGTACCCGATGCAACGGATGGATGGGGTGGGGGCACGTCATCCAAGGTCGGTCAGGGGGCTCGGACTGACCGAAACGGCCGGTCAGGGGGCCTGGACCGGTGGAAGGCGAAGCGCGGCGGAGAGGCAACTCTCCGCCGCCATCGCATCGCAGTACGTCAGGTGAGGTAGCAACGTCCGCCAGCGTTGTCCGGGGCAACGCTCGACCCAGGGGGATCGGTCCTGATGGACGTCGCGGCATTCCTGCTCTTCACCCTCTTCTTCGGCGCCGTGGTCGTCTCGACGACGTCGCGCCACCAGCTCCTTCGTACGTCGGTCCGACGGCCACGACTGTTCCAGGTCGTGGCCGTGGGTGCCGCGGCGGTCATCGTTCCAGTCGACCTGTACGCCGTTGTCCACGGCGCGATCGGTCCGGTTGGCGCCGATCGACTCTTGTTGCTGAACGTCGCCGCCGCGTGCGGCGTTGCCGCCCTGCACGGTTGCCTGCGCGGACGAGCCCTCGCCGGCTCGGTGCCCGCCGCAATCGTCGCCGGCGCGGCCGCGGCCTGCTCACCGGGAGCCGGCACCGGTCTTCGCCCGGGTTCTCCTCCGGGCACCGGCTCGGGTTCCGGTGGGCAGGTCGACGACGGGCACGCGCTCCGGATGGGCGTGCTCGGCTGGACCGGACCGCTGATCGCGCTCGTCGTGGTCACTGCCGTGGTGGCGCTGGGGTCCGCAACCGGTGGGAACGCAAGTGGTCCGGGCAGCGTCGGATCCACGGCCGGTTCGGCGCTCGCGGTCTACTCCCTGCTCGTCTGCGTGATCAGCGCCTCATCGCTGTTCCGGGGCGCGGGAGTGCGATCGATCCTCGGGAGGGATGAGGATCGACGCGGGTTCTGCCCCGTGGACGGTGGGCCGGTGACTGCGGGAGGGCTGTCATCGACACAACCCCCCGTCCCCGGTGCAGAACTGACGGCCTCGGCGGGGGATCATCAGACACCGCCTAGGGCTTGAGCCACTCGGGTTCGGGCAGGCGGGTGCGGTCCAGGCGGCCGTTGTCGTCGAGGGGAAGCTCCTCGATCGGGATCAGGTCGGCCGGGACCAGGTAGATCGGCAACTCCTTGCCCAGGTCAAGCATCAGCCGCGCCAGCACGGCGGGGTCGCTGTCCTCGAGTACGACGTACCCGAGCAGGCAGGTGTCACCCGCCAGGTCCGCACACGCGATCACCACCGCGTCGATGACACCCGGCTGATCGGCCAGGACGTGCTCGGTCTCACCCGGCTCGACCCGGTGACCGCGGATCTTCACTTGATCGTCCGCGCGACCGAGGTACTCCAGCGTCCCGTCCGGACGCCAGCGGCCGAGGTCGCGACTGCGGTACAACCGCCCGCCGGGGTGACCCGGGTCCGGCACGAACGCGCGCTCGGTCTCCTCCGGCCGCCCGATGTAGCCCTGGGCAACGGCCGCGCCGCCGAGGTGGATCTCCCCGACCGCCCCGATCGGAAGCGGGCGAAGCGTCTCGTCCAGCAGTCGTACGACGGCACCCTCGATCGGGCGGCCGATCGAGGGCCGGTCCTCGGCCGGGTCGACCTCGTGGATCGTGGTGACGATGGAGGCCTCCACCGGTCCGTACTCGTTGAACAGCCGGCAGTCCGGATGTGCGTCGAGGAAGTCGCGCACCTTGTGCGTCAGCACCATCGCCTCACCGCCCGCGACGATCTCCCGCAGCGCGGGCAGTTCCGGCAGCCGGCGCATGGTCGCGAGCAACGCCGTCAACGGGCTGAACGCCATGAACAGCCGCTCGACCTGGTGATCCCGTAGCGCCGCGATCACCGCGTCCGGGTCGTACCGGTCGTCCTCGCCGATCAGTACCAGCGGAGCACCCGACGCGAGCGCGGTGAACATCTCCTGCACATGGACGTCGAAACCGAACGACGTCCACTGCAGCGTCCGCAGCGAACTCCGGGTGCGCAGGTAGTGCCGGACCAGGTTGACCGGCCCGCGGTGCGGCACCAGCACGCCCTTCGGGTTCCCCTTCGAGTCCGACGTATAGATGCAGTAGGCAACATCATCCGCGGCCGACCGTACCGGCGGCGCCTGTTCGGCCCGCGCGTCGCCGGCCGGTGCCGCGACCGGGACCAGCCGCACCCCGAGCCGATCCGCCAGCGCCGCGTCGTCGCCGACCAACGCGACCGCGGACGAGTCCCCGATCATGAACGCCCACCGCGACTCCGGTACGCCGGGATCCAGCGGCAGGTAGGCCGCACCGGACTTCAGGACGGCGAGCACCGCGATCACGAGTTCGGTGCCTCGGGCAACACGTACGGCGACCAACTGGCCGGGCTTGACGCCGAGGTCGACGAGTTGCCACGCGACCGCATTGGACCGGCGGTCGAGTTCGGCGTACGTCAACTCCCGCTTGCCCTGGATCAATGCGATCGCGTCGGGCGTCCGGGCGACCTGCTGCTCGAACAGCGTGTGCAGTCCGCTGAGCTCACCGGCCACCACCGCGTTCCGCCGTACCCGGCCGATCGGACCGGCGGGGTCGAAGTCACCCTCCAGCTCGCGCAAGGACTCGAGGTCGGACTCGATCGGCAGCATCAGGTCGGGCAGGCGCAGGTGCGGCTGGGTGGTCGCACGACGTAGTACGGCTTCCAGATAGGCCAGCAGGCGATCGATGGTGCTCTGCTCGAACAGGCCGGCACGGTAGTCCGCCGTACACGTGATGCCGGCACCGTGATGGGTCAGCCGCAGCCGCAGGTCGAGGTGGTCCGGCAGGTCCTCGTCGCCGTCCTCGAACTCCACCAGCACCTGGAACAGCGGGTCCCGTTGCAGTACGGCGAGATCGATGCCGGCGTGGTCGAACGCGCCGGTCGTGACGTCGTGAACCCGGTGCGCCAGCTCACCCAGATCAGGCTCGCCGGACAGGTCGATCCGGATCGGAAGCGGCCGCAGCGGCGTCGTCGAGGTGTCGCCCTTCGGCCGGATCAGCGCGGTCCCGATCGTCACGTCGTCCTGCGCCGCGAACCGGCCGAGCACCGTACCGACCGCCGCAAGCATCACCATCAGCGGACCGACCTTGCGCTCCCGGCTGAAGGTGAAAACCGCGTCTCCGAGCTCGCTCTCCAGCTCCTGCTTGACCGAAGCAACATCCTCGTTGCCGGTCGGCCGATCCGGCGGCAACACCAACGGCTCCGCCCCCGCCAACGCCACATCCCAGTACGCAAAGTCCCGCCGCCGCACCTCCAACTCCTCCGGCGACACCTCCCGCGCACCCTCATCGGACCGATCCGCCGACTCGCCGTCGGACTCGGTTGAGCCTGCCGCCGGTTCATGGGCAGGCTGTTCATCCGGGCGCTCCCCGGCATCGGCCTGCTCACCGGCTTCGGCTTGCACCTCTACCGCTGGGTCAGACAGCTCGGCGGCGGAAGTCAGCTCGTCGTCTTCCTCCTCGGCAGTGGACGGCTTCACCAGCTCGGCGGCTGGAGCCACGCCGTCCCCGGCATCCTCTGCAGCGGCGGTCGGCTGTGCCAGGTCGTCCCCGGCCTCTTCCGCGGCGGCGGTCGGCATTGCAGGCTCGTCAGCGTCCTCCGCGGCGGCGGTCGGCTTTGCAGGCTCGGCGGCGGCATTCTCCGCAGCCGTGGTCGGGTTCGACGCCCCGTCGGCCTCCTGCAGCCCAGCAGCCGGGGGTTCATTGAGGAGCGCCAGTTGCTCGAGCATCAGCTTGGTGACGCCGTCGACCAGCTGTCCGGCCACCCGGAGCTGCTGGGACATGAGCGCCGCCATGCCCGACCCGGGAAGCTCGGCTTCGCTGGTCGCCGCGGCTGCCTCGTCGACCTTCGCAGCCAACTCGGCAAGCCCCGACCCCAACCTCGCCAGGGCAGCCCGGGCATCACCGGCCTCAGCAGAAGATTCGGTGCCCTCGGCAACAACATCCGAACCTTCAACCACAGCCGGCGCCCCTTCGGCGCCTCCAGCAACTTCTGCGTCCTCGACAGCTCCGGTCGCGCCGGGCTTCGAAGCCTGAACGGCGACCGCGGTGGCAAGCTTGTGCGGCGTGGTGTAGCTGCCAAAGAGATCCTCGGGCGTGAGTCTGACCGCAAAACGCGCGTTGATCTGCTCGATGACAGGAGCCATCGACCCAGGGTTGGCGCCAAGCTCGGCGAACGTGTGGTCGACGGTGAGGTCGTACGGATCGAGCGACAGCTCCTCGCAGGTCAGATCAAGGACCGCGTCGAGCGACTCGCGATACCGCTCTGCAGAAATCTCGTCACCCGACAACGAACCCGCCCGCGCCAGGTAGTCCGCGTCCACCTGATGCGTCTCGGCCGGCAGCGCGAACGGCGACTGCTCTCCCGCCTCGCCCTCGGCTTCGTCGGACCACACAGCCTCGCCCGGCTCCGACTCGACCGGCGGATCCAGCGGAATCTTCTTCACCGCAGGGCCCGTGCCGCTCGCAGGCTCGAAGACCGCGGTTTGCGCCCGCGCCGCACGCTCGAACACCTTCGGCCGGCTGGCATCAACCCGACCAGCATCGGCACCTTCGGTGACAGCTGCAGAGGTATCGAACGGGTGATCCACCCGGCGGAACGGATACGTCGGCAACGGCACCCGGCCGCTGTGGGCGTACACCTTGGACCATGCGATCTCGGTGCCCTGCTCGTACAGCTCGGCCAGACCGTTCATGGTCGCCAGCACCGGATCCTGTCCGAGCCGCTGCGCCGGGATCCACGTGCTGTTCGGCGCGATCCGGCGGCCGGCAGGACTCAGTACGGCGTCCGGCCCGAGCTCGATGAATCGCCGGCACCCAGCCGCCGTCACCGCCTCGACCGCGTCGCCGAACAGCACCGGCTGGCGCAGCTGCCCGACCAGGTAGTCGCTGTCCAGAACGGTCCCCGACTCGAGCAGATCACCGGACCAGCTCGACACCATCGGCGTATGCAACGGCTTCAGCGTGATCTCACCGACGATCGCCGCGAAGTCCGCCAGGATCGGGTCCACCAGCGAACTGTGGAAGGCCCGGTCGACATCGAGCCGCTGCCACGCGACCTGCAACTGATCAAGCTGCGCGGCCAACTGCCCGACGATCACCTCGGACCCGGTCAGCACGAACGACTGCGGACCGTTGCCTGCGGCAATCTCCACACCGGGCGTCTGCGCCAGCTCACGGACCCGATCGGCATCCGCCCGTACGGCAACCATCGCGCCCGGCACGGTGCCACGCTGCATGAGCTCGCCACGCTTGGCTGTCAGCCGTACGCCGTCCGCCAGCGACAACGCACCCGCCACGCACAGAGCGGCGTACTCCCCCACGCTGTGACCGACCACCAGTGCAGGCTGCACGCCGAACGACTGCCACAACCGCGCCAACGCAAGCTCAAACGCGAACAGGGCCGGCTGCGCGGTCTCCGTCGGCCAGACACCTTCCGACGTACCAGCAGGGGTCAGCAACAACTCAAGCAGGCTGCCACCGAACTCCTCGGCGTACACGCGGTCGCACTCGTCCAGCACCGACCGGAACACCGGGAAGCGGGCTGCCAGCCCAGCAGCCATGCCACGGCGTGCAGCACCCTGTCCGGTGAAGGCGTACCCCAATGGGCCGGGTCCGCCTCGCGGCACCTCGGCTGCTTGGGCGGTGGCGAGTGCATCGACCAGATCAGCCTCCGACGAGCCCGCGACCGCGATGCGGTGACGGTACGCCGGTCGGCCGAGTGCCGCCGTACCAGCGAGGTCGATGAGGCGGTGACCAGTACCGTGACCGAGGTCAGTGCGGTACAGCTCGACCAGGTCGGCGAGAGCATCCAGGTCGGGTGCGGACAGCGGCAGGACGACCGGTCCGTCGTCGCCACGGCGGACCTGCCGCGGCGCCTCCTCCAGGATCACGTGCGCATTGGTGCCGCCGGCATCGAGTGCGCTGACGCCGGCGCGCAACGTCGTACTGCCGTCGGGCACCGCCCAGTCGCGGACCTCGGTACCGATGACGAACGGGCTGCCGTCGAGGTCGAGCTGCGGATTCGGCTCGGTGTAGTTGATCGTCGGGACCAGCATCCGGTGCTGCAGCATCAGGATGGTCTTGATCAGGCCGGCCATCCCCGCGGCGCTGTCCAGATGGCCGATGTTCGGCTTGACCGAGCCGATCGTGCAGAACCCTACCTTGTCCGTGTGCCGGCGCAGCGCAGTGGTCAGCGCCTTCACCTCGGCCGAGTCCGCGGTCGCGCTGCCGATCGCGTTGGCCTCGATGTAGCTCAGCGAGTCGGCCGCGAACCCGGCCCGCTCGAGAGCACGCTCGAGCAGTTCGACCTGGTTGCCCGCGGGCGCGTCCTCGCTGCTGACCGCCGTACCGCGGATGACGGCGTACACGGTGTCACCTTCGGCCACCGCCTGGTCGAGGCGCTTGAGCAGTACGGCGGCCACGCCGTTACCACCAACCGTGCCGTCAGCGTTGGCGTCGAAGGCGCGCAGGCGCCCGCTCGGCGACAGGATCGACTCCGGCGCCGGGTGATAACCCGTTGCCTGAGGCACCTGTACGGCGGCCGCACCGGCGAGCGCGAGATCCGCGTCACCCGATCTCAGAGCCTGGCAGGCGAGATGCACGGCGACGAGTGAGGACGACCACGCGGACTGTACGCCGATCGCCGGGCCGGTGAGACCGAGCCGGTACGCGACCCGGGTGGCGAGTGAGTCGCGTGACTGGTTCTGCCGGGTGTAGAGGTTCATGCCGGAGCCGGCGAACACACCGACGCGGCTGGTGGTACCGGCGTACCCACCGTGCTCGAGCGCCTGGTAACACACCTCGAGGAACAACCGCTGAGCCGGATCCATCAACGCGGCCTCACGATCACTGAGACCGAAGAACTTCGCGTCGAACGCCTCCACATGATCGAGCGCCCCACTCACTGCAACCATGCCGTCATCCGGGTGCCCACCCGCCTGGCTCACCTCATCGGGCGTGAACCGGCGGATACTCTCCACCCCGCCAACCAGGTTGTCCCAGAACTGCTCCAACGACTCAGCCCCCGGGAACCGCCCAGCCAACCCCACGACCGCAACCGGCTCAACAACCCCCACCTTGCGACCCACCGGCTTGCCGCCAGGCACACGCTCCGCAGCCACGATTTCGGTCGTGTCCCCAGGCTTGCTCGCGCCCTCGGCAGCCACCCGCGCAACTTCCTCGGCGGGCACGGCGGCCAGCACGGTCTCGCCAGCCTCAGCCACCCGACCCGCAGCCTGCGCACCCGCCTCCACGGCGGCCTCATCTTCCGCAGACGCGGAATCACCCTCCGGCCCAGCTTCGACAACCTCAGACCCCGGAGCCGACTCACCATCGACAGCGAGCTCAGCCTCGGCGGTCCGCTCCATCTCCGCAGACGACCCAATCCCAGCAACCGGCGCAGCCTTCCCTGCGGCCTCCTCGCCCGGCTCGGGAGCGGCGGCCTCAGCACCGTCGGCCTCTGCCGATACGACGACGTCACCCGGCGCACCCAACTCGGCGACGGACTCCCCGGCCGCAGGCGATTCGACCGCAGGCTCCGAGACAAGCTCGTGCTCGGGCGGCACATCCAGCTCAGCGGCGGGCGTCTCAGCCGCCACCGAGTCGACCGCAGCCTCCGCGGCCGCGTCGGACCCGGACGGCGCCTCCAACTCGGAGGTGTCCTCAGCCCCCGCCGGTACGACGACCTCGCCCGGCGCATCTACCTCGGCAACAGGCTCCCCGGCCGCAGACGAGTCAACGTCAGGTTCGGAAGCGGCCTCGGACGGCCCATCCGCCCCGCCGGTCACCTCAGACTCCACCCGTCCAGCGGTGCCCCCCGGCGACTCCAACTCGGTGTCGCGCTCAGACTCAGCCGGTAAGCCGTCACCCGACGCATCCGACCCGTCGGTGCCCTCAAGCTCTGCCGGTACGACGGTGTCGCCCGAAGCATCCAGCTCAGCCGCGGACTCCTCGCCCGCCGGTGAGTCGACCAACCGCTCGGCGACGAGCTCTGCCTCGGAGGGCCCGTCCTCCCCGGGAGCGCCCTCAGAGTCCGCCCGTACGACGCTGTCGCCCGAAGCATCCAGCTCGGCCGCGGACTCCTCACCCGCCGGTGAGTCGACCACACGCTCAGCGGCGACCTCTGCCTCGGAGTGCCCATCCGGCCCGGCAGCGTCCTCAGACTCCGCCCGTACGACGGTGTCGCCCGAACCATCCAGCTCGGTTGCTGACTCCTCGGCCGCTGACTCCTCCGTCGCAGACTCCTCGACTCCGGGCGAGCCGACCGCGCGCTCAGAGGCAATCTCGGACTCAGAGGGGGTGTCCGGCTCGGCGGCGCCCCCAGGCGGGGAGGACAGCTCGGGCTCGGCGCTCAACTCGGGCTCGGGGCTCAGCTCAGGCTCGGAGGTGGTGGTGTCCGGCTCGGCGGCAGGGCTGGGCTCGGGAGTGGGTTCGGTTGTGGAGGTTGGAGCGATCTCCTCCGGCGCCGCCTCGGGCTGGGCGACCTGCGCAGCGGTTTGCTCGCTCGGCCCAGATGTGACGGAACCGCCGTGGCCCGCGACCTCGGGCATGGCCTCAGCCCCGGAGCTGTCCTCCGGCGCCGCCTCGGGCTCGGCGACCTGCGCAGCTTCCTGTGCGGTTTGCTCGCTCGGCCCAGGTGTGACGGAACCGCCGTGGCCCGCGACCTCGGGCATGGCCTCAGCCCCGGAGCTGTCCTCCGGCGCCGCCTCGGGCTGGGCGACCTGCTCAGCTTCCTGTGCGGTTTGCTCGCTCGGCCCAGGTGTGACGGAACCGCCGTCGGCCGCGACCTCGGACATGGGCTCAGGCTCGGAGCTGTCCTCCGGCTGGGCCGCGTGGGCGGTTTGTTCCTCAGCCTCGGCTAGCTCGGCTGCAAGCCCAGCAGTCTGGGAAGCCTCCGCAGAAGGCTCGAGCTGTGTGGCCGGCGTGACTTCTGCGGCCTGCTCAGCAGGTGCGGGCTGCTCCTGGTCCGCGGACTGGACGCCGTCCGTCGGCTGCTCGACGGCCGAAGCTGGCCGAGCGCCTGCCAGTGCGTCGGCGGCGGGCTGCTCGTGGTCTGCGGGCGCGACGGCCTCCGTCGGCTGCTCGGGAGCCGAGTCTGGGCGGATGGCCGCCGGAGCTTCGGCGGCCGCGTCGGGGCCGGGCTGCTCGTGGTCTGCGGGCGCGACGGCCTCCGTCGGCTGCTCGGCAGCCGAGTCTGAGTGGATGGCTGCGGCCGCGTCGGGGGCGGGCTGCTCCTGGTCCGGGGGCGCGACGACGTCCGTCGGCTGCTCTACGGCCGAGCCTGGGTGAGCGGCTGCCGGTGCGTCGAGGGCGGCCGCACTGTCGGGCTGCTCCTGCTCCACGGGCGCGACGACATCCGTCGCCTGCTCGACGGCCGAACCTGGATGAGCGCCTGCCGGTGCGTCGGCGGCGAACTGCTCTTGCTCCACGGGCGCGAGGACATCCGTCGGCTGATCGACGGCCGAGCCTGGGTGAGGGGTTGCTGGTGCGTCGGTGGGCGAGGTGGGAGCTGCGTCGGATGCGGGGTTGGGGGTGGGCTCCGTTGCGGTGGGGGTGGCTGGGGTGCTGACGTCTACGCGGCGGAGTTCGGTGGTGGTTTCGGAGTCGGTGGGTGGTTGGGTGTCGGCCGGTTGGCGGGTGAAGGCGGTGCTGTCGAAGTAGGCGTCGGAGTCGTGTTCGACCTCACCAGCACCCCCGGACTCGACCGCCGACCCGGATTCGGCTTCCGCGCCCGGCTCAGCTGCCGCCCCGGCTTCGACCGCCGACCGGGATTCGGCTTCCGCGCCCGGTTCAGCTGCCCCGGATTCGACCGCATCCCCGGGCTCGACGGCTGGCCCCGATTCGGGTGTCGCGTTGGGGGTGGCTGCGGCGGCGGGGTCGGCTGGCGGCTCGGGGGTTGGATGGTGGGGGGCACCCAGGGTGGGGCGTTGGGGCGGGGTGGGGATGGATTGTTGGAGGGTGCGTTTCCACGCCAGGCGGACTACCGGGAGTTCGGTGGTGCGCTCGCTGGCGTCCTCCTCGACTGAGATGAGGGTGTCGGCGATGTTGGCGTGCGGGCCTTCGCCGGCTGGGCCGGAGTAGGAACTCGCGCCTGCTGGTTCGACGTACGGGGTGGCGGAGGTTTCGAGGGTGCCGTCGATCCAGCGTTGGCGTAGGAGGGGGCGCAGGATCTTGCCGCCGGGGGTGGTCGGGAAGTCGCGGCGCGGTACGCCGACGACCTCCGCCTGGAGGCCGAGGCGGCCCTGGATCAGGCTGCGGATCGCCTGGTCCATGCCTGGAACCGACTCCGGGGTCAGCGCGTAGAACACGACCAGCCGGTCGGTGCCCGTCTCCACGTCCGCGACCCCGCAGGCCGCGATCAGGCCGTGTTCGGCACCGACCACTGACGAGGCGACCGTCTCGATGTCGTGGGCGTAGTACAGCTTGCCGGACATGATGATGCGTTCGCTGTCCCGGCCGGTGATGACCACCTGCCCGCCGGTGATGAAGCCCTGGTCGCCGGTCGCGAGCCACTTGCGGACCGGCCAGTTGCCGATCGGGAACGCGGCCCGGTCGGCCTCCAGGTTGCCCAGGTACCCCGGTGTCACCCGCGCGGAAGCAACCTGCAACTGCCCGATCCGGCCTTCCGGCAGGACCGCGCCGTTGGGTGCGACGATGCGTACGGTCGTCCCCGGCGCCGGCGCACCGACCGACACCAGGCTGAGCACGCCTGGCGCCTCGGCTCGCGCCTTGCCCGGCCGCGCGACCGCGACCTTGCCGGTCGACGGGCGCTGGTCGACCCACTCGACGACTCCGGTCGGCGGGATCCGGACGCGGTGCACGTTCGGCGTCAGGCCGGGTCGCGCGAACGTGATCCCGGTGACGGTCTCGGTCATCCCCCACGCCGCGACGAAGGTCTCCGGTACGACGCCGAAGCGGTTCGTCAGCCGGAGGAACTCGGTCATCACCGGCACGGTGATCTGCTCACCACCGCTGACGAGGCTGCGCAGCGCGGACAGGTCCCAATGCCGGTCCGGCTCGCTCGCGATGGCCTTGGTGGCGAGGCGGTAGCCGAAGTTCGGCGACCAGGAGTGGTTGACCCGGTGCTGGTCCATCAGGTCCAGCCAGCGCAGCGGGTTCGCCAGCACCCAGTCCGTGTTGACGTGGATGTTCGTGCACCCGGTGAACACGGGCAGCAGGTGGTACAGCAGGAACGCGCCGCTCTGGTCCAGCGGCAGCCAGTTGAGCGTCGTCTGTCCCGGCCGGACCGGCAGCATGGCCGGCGTACCGGCGGCGAACTCGACCAGCCCGCGATGCGTCAGCTGCACGATCTTCGGCGTACCGGTGCTGGTCCCCGACGACATCATCAGTACGGCGACGTCGTCCGCGGCGGGGCGGTGGAACTCGGACGTCGGCTCGTGACCGGCCAGCGCGTCGGGGTCGAGGACGGGCAGGCCGAGGTCGTTCGGCAGGTCGGACGGGCGGCCGATCAGCACAGTCCAGCCGAGCAGGTCGGTCACCTTGCGGAGCCGTTCGCGACCTTCCTCGGTCCGGTCGCCGTTGGGGCTCGGCGCCATCAGCAGCGGGCGGATACCGCCGAGCGTGCAGGCCCAGAACGCGGCGAAGAAGCCGACCGGCTCGGTGCAGTGCACGACCGCGGGATCACCGGCGCGTACGCCGTTCGCCCGCAAGCCGGCCAGGATGCGCGCGGCGAGCTCGAGCAGGGTCGGGAAGTCGAGCTTGGTCTCGCGGCCGTCCGGACCGATCTCGACCACGCCGGCGCCACCGAAGTCGCGGGCGGCCCGCAGCAACGCGCTCGGCAGGTCACGCGGGTACCCGGCCGGAATCATCAGGGCCGGTCCGGTGCTGATCGCCGGCCGGTCCACACCGCTTCTCACCACGCCGATGCCACCACCACGAGAAGAGCCGGTACGGCGTCGAGCGGGTGCGTAGGCCGACACATCACCGGGACAGCGGTGGCCGGTTGGCGACCCACGGACACGCGCCTCCCCAACTGGACGGAGCCGGGCTCAGGGCAGACCCGTCTCGCTCTCACCGACAGAAGCCCCGTTTTCCGTCTGCCGGAATGATGCCGTGACCGGGTGGACCCGGTACGTCATCGTGCCGACCGACAGCCGTGAACCCTACCAGCCGCACCCTGCCCTGGAGGAGTCCGATCTCGGCAGCCGACGGTTAAGAATTCCGGCGCCCGCCGTCACCCAGCCCGACGAGCATGACCGTCACCGGGTACGCCGTCGCCGGGCATCGTCCGATCACCGGAATCGCTTCCCGAGGCCGGAGTTGTCTCCAGGAATTGAAAACCATTATCGTTTTCGACTGTCTGTTGTCCGCCCGAGGAGTGAGGTCCCGTCATGTCCAGTTCGTCGTTGAGCCGTCGACGGTTCCTCGGTCTTGCCTCGGCCGGGGCGGCGGTTGCCGTACTGCCCGGGTGTGCCGGCGGCAGCGGTCCCGTCCAGAGCGGGGGCCAACCGCGGTCCGGCGGACAGTTGCGGGCCGCGTTCTCGGGCGGCGGCGCGGCCGAGGTGCTCGATCCGCACCAGAGCAACCTGTACGTCGAGATCGCCCGGGCGAAGGCGTTGTTCGACAAACTCGCCGACTACGGCTCCGACATGGCGCCGCAGCCGCGGCTCGCGGAGAAGTGGGAGCCGAGTGCCGACCTCCGCACCTGGCGGATCACGCTGCGCCAGGCGACCTTCCACGACGGGCGGCCGGTGCGGCCTGCCGACGTACTGGCGAGCTTCGCGCGGATCGTCGAGCCGGGGTCGACCCGGCGGGCGAAGTCGGCGCTGTCGGTCATCGACCTCGCCAGCAGCCGCGCGATGGGCGACCGCACGATCGAGTTCCGGCTCAAGCGCCCGTACGGCGAGTTCCCGAACGCGCTGGCCACGCTCGGGACGTACATCGTCCCCGGCGGCACGCCGGACCTGGCCAAGCCGGTCGGGTCGGGTCCGTTCAAGTTCCGCTCGTTCGAGCCCGGCCGGAGTTTCGTGGCCGAGCGCAACCCCGAGTACTGGGACGGTGCGCCGTACCTGGACGAATTGCACCTCGTGATCAGCAACGACGAGGCTGCTCGGGTCAACGCGCTGCTCGGCAAGCAGGTCGAGTACGCGCACGATCTCACGCCGACCAGCGCCCGTACGCACGAGAAGACCGTGCAGATCCACCGGCTGCCGTTGAGCAACTTCCACGGGCTCGCGATGAAGGTCGACCGGCCGCCGTTCAACCAGCCGGAACTGCGGCAAGCCCTGTTCCACCTCGTCGACCGGGAGGAACTGATCCGGTCCGTGCTGCACGGATCGGGTGAGCTGGGCAACGATCTCTACGGCAAGAACTACCGGTACTACGCCGGCAGTCTGGCGCAGCGCGGTCAGGATCTGGATCGGGCCAAGTCGCTGCTGAAGAAGGCCGGCGCCGAAGGTCTGACGATCGACTTCGACACGTCGGACGCGTCGACCGGGCTCAAGGAGGCCGCACTGGCGATCAGCGACCAGGCCCGGGCGATCGGGCTGAAGCTGAACGTCAAGCTCGGCAACAAGGACACCTACTGGGCCGACATCGCGAAGAACGGCGTACTGGCCAGCTACCGGTCCGGCGCGATGCCGCTGGAGTCGCACATCTCCCAGCGATTGCTGACAACCTCGACGACCAACAACACCCAGTGGCGGCGGCCGGACTTCGACAAGCTGTACTACGACGCCCAGTCGACTACCGACGAGACGAAGCGCGCCGACCTGTACGTGCGCATGCAGGAGCAACTGTTCGACCAGGGCGGCTTCCTGTGGTGGGGCGTCTCGGACTGGAACGTTGCCTCCAGCCCCAATGTCCGAGGCGTCGACGACAAGGCTCCGGCGAACACGTTGGACTGGGCGCGCTTCGACAAGGTCTGGTTGGCGTGATCCAGTACGTCGCCAATCGCTTGCTGCTCGGTGTCGTTCAAGTGCTCGTAGTGATGGCGGGGATGTTCTTTCTGACCGAGGCGTTGCCGGGAGATGCGGCGGTGACGATTGCCGGGGACAACCCGGATCCGGCGATCATCGCGGCGCTGCGGGAACGCCTTGGTCTGAACGAGTCCGCGTGGCATCGGCTGGGTGAATGGCTGGTCGCGGCGCTGCATGGTGACTTCGGTCAGTCGTTGGTCGGTCCGCGTGCGGTGGTGGACATCATCGGCACGGCAGCCGGGCCGACGGTGTTGCTGGCTGGGTTGACGTTGGTTCTGCTGATCCCGTTGTCGGTGGGGCTGGGGGTCGTCGCGGCGCATCGCGAAGGTGGTCGGCTGGACCGGGTCATCACCGGGACCACGCTTGGGTTGTACTCGGCGCCGGAGTTCGCGATGGGAATCCTTGTCGTCACGGTGTTCGCGGTGCAGCTCGGGTGGTTTCCACCGACGGCCGTCGGTACGGCGCTGAGTAGTAATCCCGCCGTACTCGTCCTGCCCGTGTTCGTGCTGTTGCTGCGGCCGATCTGCTCACTGAGCCGGCTGATCCGGGCCGGGATGATCGACGCGCAACGGTCGGACTACGTCCGGCATGTGCAGCGGATCGGATTGTCAGCAATCCGCATCCGGCTGCTGCATGCGTTGCCGAACGCGGTCGCGCCGTCGGTGCAGCAACTCGCGCGAACGGTCGACTGGCTGGTCGGCGGCGTGATCGTGATCGAGGCGATCTTCGTCATCCCCGGCCTCGGAACAACACTCGCCGACGCCGTCGCCGCCCGCGACCTCCCGGTCGTGCAGGGCCTCGCGGTCGTACTGGCAACCACCACAGTCCTGGTCAACCTCCTGGCCGACGTGGCGGCCCGCGCACTCGCACCCGCGGCGGAGGCCGGGCGATGAGGACTGCGCGGACGTATCTCGCACCGGCGATGTTAGTCGCAGTACCACTCGTGCTTGCGCTTCTCGGCCCACTCTTCGCGTCCGGCGACACCGCGAAGGAGGTGCCGTTCAGCCTGGCGGGCGGGCATTGGTTCGGGACGGATTTCGTCGGGCGGGATGTGTGGAACGAGGTGTTGCTGGGTGGGCGGTCGCTGATTCTGGTGGCTGTGGCGGCGACCTTGTGCACGTACCTGATCGCCGTACCGCTTGGGCTGATCGCGGGTATGACCCGGAGCCGGGGGCTCGACGAGGTGCTGATGCGGCCGCTGGATCTGCTGCTCGCGGTGCCGTCGATGCTGATGCTGTTGTTGCTCGTCTCGATCGCGCCGCATTCGCCGTTGGTGCTGATCGCGGTCGTTGCCCTGATCAACGTTCCCGACGTGGTCCGGATCAGCCGCGCCGCCGCGCTCGCGTTGTCCGCGCGGCCGGCCGTCGAGGCGATGCGGCTCCAGGGCGAGAGCCGGATCCGCATCGGTCTCGGGTACGTCGCCCGGTCGATGCGCCGTACTCTCGCGGCCGACCTGGGTACGCGGTTCACCGGCGCGACCTACCTCGTCGCCTCCGCCAGCTTCCTCGGCGTCGGTATCTCACCGCAGGCCAGCGACTGGGCCGCGATGGTGGACCGGAATCGCGGCGGCCTCTTCGTGCAGCCGTGGGCGGTCGTCGTACCCGCGTTGCTGATCGTGATGCTGGCCATCGGCGTGAACCTCACCTTCGACCGCATCCTGCGCAGGGAGACTCCGTGACCGTCGTCAAGGTCCACAATCTGACTGTCCGAATCAAGGATCGTTCGATTGTCGACAATGTCTCGTTCAGCCTGACCGCGGGCAGCATCACGGCGGTGGTCGGCGCATCCGGCAGCGGCAAGACCACCACGGCCCTCGCACTGCTCGGCGAGAAACCGGCCGGCGCGGCCGTCACCGGAGAGGTGTGGATCGACGGGCCAGTCGGCTACATGCCGCAACAGCCTTCGTCCGCGTTGAATCCGGTACGGCGGATAGGCGGCGTACTGCGGGAGATCGCCCGGCTGCATGTGCCGCGCAACGAGGTCCGCGAACGAGTCCTGGAAGCGTTGCGACAGGCTCAACTCCCTGACGGCGAGCAACTGCTGCGCCGGTATCCACATCAGCTCTCGGGTGGCCAGCAGCAACGCGTCGTACTCGCCCACGAATTGGTCGGCCGCCCGAAGGTCCTGATCGCGGACGAACCCACCACCGGCCAGGACGCGCTCATCCGCGCGGGCCTCATCGACGAACTCCGATCGATCGCCGAGCAAGGCATCGCCATCCTGCTCCTCACCCACGACCTCGACCTGGTTCGCCGCCTCGCCGACCACGTCCTGGTGATGAGCAGTGGTGCGATTGTCGACAACGAACTGCCCGCGGTCTCGCGCCAACAACCGCATGAACAGAGAGCCTCAGGACCGCCGATCCTGGAGGTACGCCGACTGACCGCAGGCCATCGTCGCGTCGACACGTTGCACGAGGTCGCGGTCACGATCAACGCGGGTGACACCCTCGCCGTCGTCGGACGGTCGGGCAGCGGCAAGACCACGCTGGCCCGGTGCATCGCCGGACTGCACCCATACCGCAGCGGCGAGCTCCTACTCAGCGCCAACCACGCCAACTCCGGCGACCATCCCTACTCCGACGACCACGGCGACCACGGCGACCACGCCGACCGCATACGCGCCCGTCCAACGCGGCTGTCTCCCCTGCTGCGCAGACGGTCGCGTGAGCAGCTGGCACGCGTCCAGTACGTCCACCAGGACGCCCGCGCCTCGTTCAACGAGTTCGTCCCGGTGCTCGACCAAGTGGCCCGGACGGCCGAACGCCTACGCGGCCACGCAGACTCTCATCGCCGAGCCCTCGACGAGCTGGCCCGACTCGGCATCAGTGAAGCGACCGCTCGGCGGCTGCCCAAGTCCCTGTCCGGTGGTGAGCTGCAGCGGGCGGCGCTCGTACGTGCGCTCATGGCTGAACCCGACCTGCTGATCTGCGACGAGATCACCTCCGCGCTCGACACCGTCGCGCAGACCGAGCTCATCGCCGTACTGCGGAAGCTTCAGGAGACGACCGGTTGCGCGCTCGTCGTGATCACGCATGACTTCGCAGTCGTCGCCGCGCTCGCCCGTCAGGTGGCGGTGATGGACGCCGGCCGGATCGTCGAGCAGGGCACGACAACCGCAGTCCTTGCCGACCCATCCCACCCGGTCACGCGCGCCTTGGTGGCCGCCGCGACTCTGGAGGAGTGCCTTGACCCCACCGGATGAACAGAAGCTCGGCCCGTACGTCGTCCGGACCGCCCGGCGGGAGGACATCGACGGTGCGCGCTCGGTGATGCTCGACACCTTCTACCACGTGTTCGGGCACGGGTACGTTCCCCGCTGGCACGCCGACGTCGTCGATCCGGGCCGGGCGTACTTCGACGATCCGCGACAGCGGCTGTTCGTCGCCGTACTGGACGACGAGGTGGTCGGCACGGCCGCCGTACGCGCGGACGGCCCGAAAAGCCCGCCGCACGCGCCCTGGATCGCCGAGCGGTATCCGTCCGGCACGACCGCCCAGATCTTCCGCGTCTACGTCCGCCCCGCCCACCGCCGCCACGGCCTCGCCCGAGCGCTGGTCGACCTCGCCTGCCGGTTCGTCGCCGAGACGCCCGGGTACGACGTCATCTACCTCCACACCAACGCATCCGTCGAAGGCGCCGAGCCCTTCTGGCGCAGCATCGCCACCGAGGTCCACGACGGCCGCACCGACCCCCGTTACAGCCCCGCCGTCCATTTCGAGATCCCGGTCCCGCCGCTGTGAACTGCTTCAGCTGACGACCTGGCCACCGGTGGGCTTCTTGAGGACCTCGGTCAGGGCCGAGATGCTGTGGTCGCCGTAGCCGGCGGCAACAGCTCGCTCGAGGAGTTCGTGCAGAGGGCGCTGCCAGGACACGTCGAGGTTCGCTTCCTTGCCGAGTTCCTCGTCGTGGGCGGCGCCCGCAAGGAACAGGTTCACGCTCGACTCCGGCTCGGTGTAGTCGCCGGTGTCGATCTCGCGAGCGAACGCCGGCAGCACGGAGCCGATCATCTCCAGCCACTTGATGGTGTAAGGCACCAGCGTGCTCGCTGGCAGCCCGCGGGCCTGTACGGCGGCGGCACCCTGGAAGAAACCGACGAGTGCCGGAAGCAGGGTGCCGCCCACTGCCATCTCGTAGAGGGCGGCGAGGTCGGGTTCGTCGCCGAGGTGGACGGTGTCGCCGCCGAGCACCTTCAGGGTCGTCTCGAACTCGTCGAAGACGCTCCGGTCGCCGCCGTAGTACAGCAAGGTGTCGGCGCCACCCACAGCCGACGGCACGTTCTTGACCGCCCCGCCAAGGAACCGGGCGCCGTTGCTCGTGGCCCACGCGGCCATCTGCCGGGCTCCGGCCGGCGAGCCGCTGTTCAAGGTGACCAGGGCCCGCCCCTCGAGTTGTTCAGCAGCCGGCTCCAGGACTTCAAGCGTGTCGTCATACGTGGTCAGACAGGCAATGACCAGCGGGCTCGCCGCAACCGCATCTTCAACCGTCGCCGCCTGCCGACCACCCTTGGCAACCAACGCCTCGGCTTTCGCCGCCGTCCTGTTCCAAACGGTGGTCGGATATCCGGCCCCAACAAAGGCCCCAGCCAACGCGGCCCCCATCGCCCCCAGTCCAATGACACTCACGGGCGTGTAGCTGTTCTCAAACATGACCAAGAGCCTGAAACGTCGCCTGCCTCCTGACAAGTACCAACTATTTTGTCAGGTACTGACCAAAAAGTAAGTGATGGGCTCAGTCACCACGAGGCGGTCAGGCGAGGGTCGAAATGGCGCCGGACAGGGCGGTGGACCGCGGTGATCGGGGCGGCGCCAGCCACAGCGGCGGGCCGCGAATGAACAAGCACCAGCCACAGTGGGGGTCCGGGGGCGGAGCCCCGCCGGGCGGGGTCTGGGGGTTGCACCCCCAGAGGGCACGACGAGTGAGCCCGGCCCGCGCTCTCCGCGGGCATACCTCAACCACGAACTCGTGGGCGAAGAGGGGATCGAACCCCCGACATCTTCCTTGTAAGGGAAGCGCTCTACCGCTGAGCTATTCGCCCGGATCCAACGACCGGCGCAGTCTACCCGAGATCGATACCCAACTTGGTCAGGGCCGCCGCGTAGTCGTCCGGGTCGCGTGCCTCGGGAATCGCGTTGACGACCGACCAGCGGATCACACCGGTCCGGTCCACGACGAACGTGCCCCGGACGGCGCAGCCGCGGTCGGAGTCGAACACGCCGTACGACGACGCGATCGCACCGTGTGGCCAGAAGTCGGTGAGCAGGCCGAACCCGAGCTTCTGGGCGTCCGCGTACGCCCGTAGCGTGAACATCGGGTCGCACGAGATCGCCAGGAACTCCGCTGCCGCGAGCAGGTCGGGCCTGTCTCGCAATGCGGTCAGCTCACTCGTGCACACCCCGCTGAAGGCGTACGGGTAGAAGACCAGTACGACGTCCCGCCGGCCGCGGAAGTCCGCCAGCCGGACGTGTTCGCCGTACTGGTTCCGGGCGCTGAAGTCCGGTGCCCGGCTGCCGATGGCAGGGGTCACCGGACGGTCACCGGCCGCGGGCCGACTTGGGCACCACCAGCTTGGTAGCCGACCAATCGTCGGAGACGGTCAGGCTGCTCGTGGTGGCCAGTCCCGCCGTCGGTGCGGCTTCGGCGATGTCGCTGGCGTCGACGTACCCGTCCCGGCCAACCTTGGGGGTCAGCAGCCACACCACGCCGCCGGCCTTCAGGTCCGTCAGGATGTCGAAAAAGGCGTCGACCAGGTCGCCGTCGTCCTCCCGGAACCAGAGCAGGACGACGTCCACGACCTCATCGGTGTCCTCGTCGACGAACTCTTCACCGGTGATCTCCCGGATCGCGTCGCGCAGCTCGTCGTCGCAGTCGTCGTCGTACCCGATCTCCTGCACGATCCAGCCGGGCTCCAGGCCGAGCCGGGAAGCCGTGTTCGGCACACCGCTCTTGCCGTCCGCGTGGTCCGCGGTCGCGCTCACGTGTCCTCCTCCGTGGTCCCCGCTTGCCCGGGGGTAGGCGTCAGTAGCGATAGTCCATCGTGGCCTACCGCGTCGCGCAAGTATGCACGAGGGTTCCGTGACGTGTCCGGTATCCGCGTGCCGGGGACTGTCCGTGTCCGCTCAGATCACGCGCGGGCGACCGGAATCGGCCCCCTGTGGAAGGCGAAGTAGAACGCATTCCGAACAGGTGACAGGATTGCGGGGAAGAGCAACCAGAGAGAACGGCAGGACACCGTGGCTTCCGGACACGAACCACCAGCCATCATCACCGAGGGGATGCCCACCCAGCTCCCCGACATCGACCCCGACGAGACGCGGGAGTGGGTCGAATCGCTCGACGCCGTCCTGGACGAACGGGGCAAGGCGCGAGCGCGCTACCTGATGCTCAAACTGATCGAGCGAGCCCGGGAGCGACAGGTCGGGGTGCCCGCGCTGCGGAGCACCGACTACATCAACTCGATCCCGCCCGAGCGGGAGCCGTGGTTCCCCGGTGACGAGCACATCGAGCGGCGGATCCGGGCCTTCATCCGGTGGAACGCCGCGGTGATGGTGAGCAAGGCCAACCGCAAGGGCCTCGAGGTCGGCGGCCACATCGCCACCTACCAGTCCGCGGCCAGCCTGTACGAGGTCGGCTTCAACCACTTCTTCCGCGGCAAGGACCATCCCGGCGGCGGCGACCAGGTCTTCATCCAGGGCCACGCCTCCCCCGGTATGTACGCGCGTGCCTTCCTCGAGGGCCGGCTGTCCGCGGACCAGCTGGACGGCTTCCGCCAGGAGGTCTCCCGCGGCCCGCACAACGGCCTGTCGTCGTACCCGCACCCCCGGCTGATGCCGGACTTCTGGGAGTTCCCGACCGTCTCGATGGGACTGGCCGCGCTGAACTCGATCTACCAGGCCCGCTTCAACCGGTACCTGCACCACCGCGGCATCAAGGACACCAGCCAGCAGCACGTCTGGGCGTTCCTCGGCGACGGTGAGATGGGTGAGCCGGAGTCGCTCGGCGCGATCGGCCTGGCCGCCCGCGAGGAGCTGGACAACCTCACCTTCGTGATCAACTGCAACCTGCAGCAGCTGGACGGCCCGGTCCGTGGCAACGGCAAGGTGATCCAGGAGCTGGAGGCGTTCTTCCGCGGCGCCGGCTGGAACGTGATCAAGGTGATCTGGGGCCGGGAGTGGGACAACCTGCTGGCGCAGGACCACGACGGCGTGCTGGTGCACAAGATGAACACCACGCCGGACGGCCAGTTCCAGACCTACTCGGTCGAGTCCGGTGAGTACATCCGGAACAACTTCTTCGGCGGTGACCAGCGGCTGCAGGCGATGGTCCGCAACCTGTCCGACGAGGACCTGCGCAAGCTGCCGCGCGGCGGTCACGACTACCGCAAGGTGTACGCCGCGTTCAAGAGCGCGACCGAGCACGTCGGGCAGCCGACGGTGATTCTGGCCCAGACCATCAAGGGCTGGACGATCGAGGCGCTGGAGGGCCGCAACGCGACCCACCAGATGAAGAAGCTGACCTCGGACGACCTGAAGGCGTTCCGGGACCGGCTCTACCTGCCGATCGAGGACAAGGACCTCGAGGACGCGTACAACCCGCCGTACTTCCACCCCGGCAAGGACTCGCCGGAGTACCAGTACATGATGGAGCGGCGCCAGCAGCTCGGCGGTTCGCTGCCGGAGCGCCGGGTGACGCCGAAGACGTCGCTGAAGCTGCCTGGCGACGACGTGTACAAGCCGCTGTCCAAGGGCAGCAACGCACCGGTGGCGACCACGATGGCGCTGGTCCGGCTGTTCCGCGACCTGATGAAGGACTCCGAGATCGGCCACCGGATCGTGCCGATCGCCCCGGACGAGTACCGCACCTTCGGGATGGACTCGATGTTCCCGACGGCGAAGATCTACTCGCCGCAGGGGCAGCAGTACGAGGCGGTCGACCGCAACCTGCTGCTGTCGTACAAGGAGTCCAAGCAGGGTCAGCTGCTGCACGAGGGCATCAGCGAGGCCGGTGCGATGGGCTCGATGATCGCGGCCGGTACGGCGTACGCCACGCACGGCGAGCCGATGATCCCGTTCTACATCTTCTACTCGATGTTCGGGTTCCAGCGGACCGGTGACTCGCTCTGGGCGTTCGGCGACCAGCTCGGCCGCGGTTTCCTGGTCGGCGCGACGGCCGGCCGGACCACGCTGACCGGTGAGGGCCTGCAGCACGCCGACGGTCACTCGCCGCTGCTCGCCTCGAGCAACCCGGCCGCGGTGCACTACGACCCGGGCTTCGCCTACGAGGTCGCGTACATCGTGAAGGACGGCCTGCGCCGGATGTACGGCTACGGCCTGGACGAGGACAAGCCGTACGGCGAGGACGTGTTCTACTACCTCACCGTCTACAACGAGCCCGTCCCGCAGCCCGCCGAGCCGGAGGGTCTCGACGTCCAGGCGCTGCTGAAGGGCATGTACCGCTTCAGCGAGTACGAGACGGCCGAGGGCGACGACGTACCGCGGGTGCAGCTGCTCGGGTCCGGTGTCGCGCTGCCGTGGGTGCGCAAGGCGCAGCAGATCCTGGCCGAGGACTACTCCGTCGCCGCCGACATCTGGTCGGTCACGTCGTGGAACGAGCTGCGCCGGGACGCGATCGCGGCCGAGGAGCACAACCTGCTGCACCCGGACGAGCCGGAGCAGGTGCCGTTCGTGACCGAGCAACTGAAGGACACCAAGGGCCCGGTCGTCGCGGTCAGCGACTTCATGCGGTCGGTGCAGGACCAGATCTCCCGCTGGGTGCCGAACGACTACACCTCGCTCGGGACCGACGGCTGGGGCCTGGCCGACACCCGGGCAGCGGCCCGGCGCCACTTCCACGTGGACGCCGAGTCGATCGTCGTCGCCACCTTGGAGATCCTGGCCAAGCGCGGTGACGTCAAGCCGGAGGTCGCCGCCGAGGCGGCCCGCAAGTACCGCATCGACGACCCGACGGCGGTCGCCGGCGTGAAGCAGGAGGGCGCCGGCGCCTGACGCCGACCGCTCATCGGAAAGCCGCTCCCCCGGCCTCGGGGCGAGCGGCTTTTCGCTGCCTACGACAAACCACGTAGGGACCGGCGTACGCAGGTTGCGCATTCTGTCCGACGCGAAGGGTAAGGCCGGCTACCTACCGTCAGGAACATGACTGACGTAAGCGTTGCTCTTCTCGCGGGGACGGTGTCCACCATCCTGTTCGCGTCGAGTGCTCTGCCGATGGTGATCAAGGCGATCCGGACCCGCGACCTCAGGTCGTACAGCCCGGCGAACCTGGTGCTCGCGAACGTCGGCAACGCCGTCCACTGCATCTACGTGGTGCACCTGCCGCCGGGACCGATCTGGGCCCTGCACGGCTTCTACGTCGTGACGTCCGCGCTGATGCTGCTGTGGTGGTTGCGCTACCGCACCGGCCCGCACGGCGTCGTACGCACCGAGCGGAGGCTCGCATGAACACCGAAAGTGTCGAGACCGTCATCATCGGCGCCGGCCAGGCCGGACTGGTCACCGGCTACCACCTGCGCAAGCGCGGCCGGCCGTTCCTGATCCTGGACGGCAACGCCCGGATCGGCGACCAGTGGCGGGCGCAGTGGGACACGCTGCGGCTCTACACCCCGCGGAAGTACGACGGCCTGCCGGGGATGCCCTTCCCCGGCACGCCCTGGTCGTACCCGACCAAGGAAGAGGTCGCAGACTACCTGGCGTCGTACGCCGACCGCTTCGAGCTCCCGGTGCGGGGAAGCACCCGGGTCGAGAAGCTCGAGTCGCAGGACGGCCGGTACGTCGTGACCACGAGCACCGGGACCATCCACGCCGACAACGTGGTGGTTGCCACCGGCACCTTCGGCAAGACGCCGTACCTGCCGGACTTCGCCGTCGATCTCGACCCGGCCATCCGTCAGCTGCACTCGAGCGAGTACCGCCGGCCCGAGCAGCTGAAGGACGGGCCGGTGCTGGTCGTCGGCGGCTCGCACTCGGGGACGGACATCGCCTACGAGGTCGCGACCAGCCACCCGACCATCCTGTGCGGCCGGGATCCGGGCCAGATCCCGGTCCGGCTGGACAGCCCAGGGGCGCACGTCTTCTTCCCGATCTTCCTGTTCGTCGGCAAGCACGTGGTCACCCGGCGGACCCCGATCGGCCGGAAGGCCAAGGAGGAGCTCCGGTTCCACGGCGGCCCGATGCTCCGGGTGAAGCGGGAGGACCTGCTCGCGCGAGGGGTCGAGCGGGTCCACGACCGGGTCACCGGGGTCCGCGACGGGTGCCCGGTGCTCGGTGACGACCGCGTGCTGGACGTGGCCAACGTGGTGTGGGCGACCGGGTTCAAGCAGGTCTTCGACTGGATCCGGCTGCCGGTGATCGGGGCGGACGGCTGGCCGGTCGAGGAACGGGGAGTGGTCACGGCCGCACCGGGCTTGTTCTTCTGCGGTCTGTCCTTCCAGTTCGCCTTCAGTTCGATGGTGCTGCCGGGTGTCGGGCGGGATGCGGCGTACGTCGCCAAGCGGATCGCGAGCCGATCCGTTCGGAGTCTTGCCGCTGCCTGATCCGGGGCGCATCCTCGCCAGTAGGGGGCGCGAGTGATGGGGATCGTCGACGATCTGGAGCGAGCGCGTCGTGCGTTCGAGCGGCGGGACTGGGCGGTCGCGTACGACCGCCTGACCGCAGCCGACCTGACCGAGGGCGCATCACGCTCGGCCGGCCTCGGCGCGGCCGACCTGATGGCCCTCGGCACGGCGGCGTACCTGATCGGTGACCACGACGCGTGTATCCGTGCATTCCAGCGCGGATACCGCCTACAAGTCGACCAGGGCGACGTCCCGGGAGCGGTCCGGTTCGCCTTCTGGCTTGCCATGGTGCTCAGCCTCCGGGGTGAGATGGCCGTCGCCAGCGGCTGGACCGCGCGGGCCGAGCGACTGCTGGCCGACCATCCCGAGGAGGTTGTGGAGCGGGGGTACCTCCGCCTGCACGAGTTCTTCCGGCACCTGGCTCAGGGCGACATCGCCGGTGCGGAACGAACCGCCGACGAGATCACGACGGTGGGGCGCCGGTTCGCCGACCCCGATCTGGTGGCGGAGGGCCTGATCTGTCAAGGCCGGCTGCGGGTGTACCAGGGACGAGTGCCGGAGGGGCTCGCCCTGATGGACGAGGCGATGGTCGGCGTCGCGGCCGGCGAGGTGTCGCCGATCGTCGCGGGCAACGTGTACTGCGCGATGATCGAGGGCTGCCAGGAGGTGCTCGACTTCGACCGCGCATCAGCGTGGACCACAGCGCTGACCCGCTGGTGCGACAGTCAGCCGGACCTGGTGCCGTACACCGGCCAATGCGCCGTACATCGCGGTCAGATCCTGCGACTGCACGGAGCTTTCGGACCGGCGCTGACCGAGTTCGACCAGGCATGCCGCCGCTACGCGGCTTCGGGAGCGGACGCCGCCGCGGGCCTGGCGTTGAGCGAGTGCGGCGACATCCTGCGCGTCCGTGGCGAGTATGCCTCGGCCGAGAGCGTCTACGAGCGGGCGGCGACCTACGGCCACGAGCCCCAGCCAGGTCGTGCACTGCTGCTGCTGGCTCGTGGCCGCACACCGATGGCTGTCGCCGCCATCCGACGGTTGCTGGCCGAGGCCGGTGGCCCGGTGCAGCGGTCACGGTTGCTGTCGGCCGCCACGGAAGTGTTCCTGGCGGGTGCGCACGTCGACGACGCCGCGTCGGCCGCGGCGGAACTGAGTGGGATCGCGGACAGCTTCGGATGTACCGGCCTGCGGGCGATGGCGGCGTACTGCCTGGCTCTGGTTGCCTTGGAGAGTGGTGACCCGGACAGGGCGTTGCCGCATGCTCGGGTGGCGATGCAGCTGTGGGGTGGGCTGCAGGCGCCGTACGAGGTCGCCCGGTCGAAGGTGCTGGTCGGACGGGCGTTCCGGCTCCTCGGTGACGAGGACTCCGCGACCGCCGAGCTGACATCGGCGGTCCGGACCTTCGAGGAGCTGGGCGCAGTGCCGGCCCGGCAGGAGGCCGAGAAGCTGCTGCACCGCGACACGGCCGGCGGGCTGACCGCGCGCGAGCTGGAGGTCCTGCGCTTGGTTGCTTCAGGCAACAGCAATACCGAGATCGCGAACCGGCTGGTGCTCAGCGACAAGACCGTGGCGCGGCACCTGACCAACATCTTCACCAAGCTCGCCGTACCCTCCCGCACCGCCGCGGCCGCGTACGCCCGGGACCACGACCTGCTCTGAAACGCTCTCGGGAGGGAGCCGGTTCACTCTCACGGGTGAGGTCGGCCGGGCCGCACGTTGAAATGCTCGGGAGTGTGAAAACGACTGAGCGACCTGTTCCCCGGTGGGCCTACCTGCTGGCCCACGCGATCCCGCTCATGACGCTGCCTTCCGGCCTGTGGCGGCTCGGGCTGGTCGCGGGCTCCTCGATGGGCATGCTCGACGACGCCGGCCACCCGATCTACCTGGACAGCACCGGCGGGAAGATCTACGTCGTCTTCCTGTCGCTGTTCTCCGAGGCGGTCGCGCTGATCGCGTTCGGCCTGGTCAAGCCCTGGGGTGAGGTCGCGCCCCGCTGGCTCCCGTTCATCGGCGGCCGCCGCGTCCACCCGTACGCCGCGATCGTCCCGGCGATCCTGGGAGCGCTGGCGCTGATCGCGATCTGGTCCTACGGCTTCCGCGACGTGTTCAGCGACGACTTCCTGCCGTTCGCCGGCACCGGCTGGGCCGTCCTGATGATCGGCTGCTATGCCCCGCTCCAGCTCTGGGGCCCATCGCTGCTGGTCCTCACCTGGGCCTATTACCGCCGCCGGGTCAGCGCGCCCGCGGCCTTGGTTTCAACGCGGTAGCGGGCAGCGCGGGCGCCGACAGCGGGTCGCCGTCGTAGCCGGTCACCATCGGGAAGCGGCCGGTGCCGCCGGCGGCGATCGCCTCCTGCCAGGCTTCGCGCGCGGCGACGATCTCCTCGTGGCTGCGGCCGATGAAGTTCCACCACATGACCAACTGCTCTTCGAACGGTTCGCCGCCGAGCAGGAGGAGCCGCGCACCGTTGTCCGCGGCAACCAACTGGACGGAGTCGCGGCCGTCGCCGAGGTACACCATCTCGCCGAAGCCCGGCGTCAGGTCTCCGACGCTGAGCGATCCGTCCACGATCAGTACGGCGTACTCGTTCGAAGGCGTGAGTGGCACTGTCAGGGTGCGACCGGGTTCGATGGTGATGTCGGCCCCTACGAGTGGCGTGTACGCCGGGGCGGGTGAGGTGACCCCGGCGACGGTGCCGATCATGACCGTGGCCCGGGCGCCGTCGAAGTCGATCGTCGGCAGGTCGGCGTACGCGTTGAAGGCGGGCGGCACCGTCGTACGCACGGAGTCGGGCAGCGCGACCCATAACTGGGCGCCGTGCAGCATCGGCGGCGCGGTCGGAGTCGAAACCTCGGAGTGCGCGATCCCGTTGCCCGCGGTCATGATGTTGAGCTCACCCGGCCGGACCATCGCGTGCGAGCCGACGCTGTCGCGGTGCTCGATCTCGCCCTCGAACAGCCAGCTCACCGTCTGCAGGCTCGTGTGCGGATGCGGCGGAACCTGCATTCCCCGCTCCCCTGGTACGTCGTACGAGTCGACGCGACGGGTCAGGTCGTCGGGCCCGTAGTGATCGACGAAGCACCACGCACCGACCATCCGGCGGTTCTTGTTCGGCAGCAACCGCCGTACCTTGGTCGTCCGGCCGAGGACGACCTCGCGAGGCTCGAGGAACTCCAGCACGGGTCCACCGTCGCCGCCGACACAGACAACCTCAGCGGGGTCCTTCTCCAGGTCGCTCACGAGTCCCATCCTTCCGCTGCCGCAACGCGCTTCGCACGATACGCCGATGTCATCCGCCGGGGTGAAAGGTTGTGGTGAGGCTGCCGTCCGCGGCGATCCGATGCAGCGCCAGGCCGGGCGGCACGTCCCGCAGTGTCAGCGGGCGCCGGTCCGGGTCGAGCCCGAGACTCGACACGATGCCCGGCGCGCCAAGCACCGGGATGCCATCGAGCGAGGACGCCAGCGCGGTGTGTACGTGTCCGCAGAAAATCGCGATCACCTGCGGCAGGCGGCGGGTGAGCGCGACCAGCGCTTCGGGGTTGGTGAGCGGCATCGTGTCGACGTACGCATGCCCGATCCGGACCGGCGGCTGGTGGAAGGCCAGGATCACCCGCTCCGCGCCCGCCGCTGCCGCCACGACGCGGTCCGCGGTGTCGGAGCGGAGGAAGCCATGGTCCTCACCAGGCACGGTGACGTCGAGCCCGATCACCCGCACCGGCCCGACGTCGAGCACCGGGCACTCGTCCTGTCCGAGCACCGCACGCAGCGTCGCCGGATCGTCGTGATTCCCCGGTACGGCGAGCCACGGCGGCTGACCCGCCATCGTCTTGGCGAATGCGTCGTACTCCGTCGGCAGCCCGTGATCGGCGATGTCTCCGGTGACGACGACCGCGTCCGGCCGGCGTGATGCGGGCAGGTCGAGCACCTGACGCAGCCGAGCGCTCGTCGCGGGGTCTTCGGTCAGATGCGGGTCACTGAGGTGGAGGACGGTGAAGATCATGACCGGGACCCTAATGCATAAATCAGAATATCCGTTAGTGTGTCTGCATGCAGAACGTAGTTCTCGACAGCGGCGCCGACGGCGAGCTCGCGCTGGCCCTCGTCAGCACGATCCGGCATGACGGCCAGGGCGGCGTCGCCGACGACTTCGAGGCGGACGAGCACGTCGCGGCCTGGATCGAGGCACGCTGGCCCGCAGCACGCGTCGACGCCGCGAAGGTGCGAGAACTCCGCCGTGCCGCCCGCGCCGCCTTTGCCGCGACGGTGTCCCCCGCACCTCCCAGCCGTGCGGATACTGCGAAGCTGATGACCACGGCGACAGCCGGCCGGCTCCTGACCGAAGCGATCGCCGGGCTGGGGTTGACCCACGAGGTCGACGTGAGCAGCGGATCGGTGGAGGTACGCCGTACCTCCACCAGCCGAGGTGAACAGCTGGTCCTCGGCTCTCTCGCGCTGGCCGTGACCGACTTCCTCACCGGCCCGCTGGCAGTTCGCCTGCGCAGTTGCCAGGCACCGCGTTGCGTCCGGTACTTCGTCCAGAGCCACGGCAAACAGCAATGGTGCAAACAGTCCTGCGGCAACCGTGCCCGTGTCGCCCGGCACGCGGCACGTCAGCACTGATCGTCAGACACCGCCTAGTTGGCCCACTCGCGGAGCTTGTCCTGGTCCCAGGTGTTGACGACGCGGTCAGGAGTGACGCCGCAGTCCTCGGCGCGTTCACAGCCGTAGACCTGCCAGTCGAGCTGGCCCGGTGCGTGCGCGTCGGTGTCGATGGCGAACAGGCAGTCCATCTCGACCGCGAGCGACAACAGCCGCTTCGGCGGGTCCAGCCGCTCCGGGCGGGAGTTGATCTCGACCGCGGTGCCGAACTGGCGGCACGCCTCGAACACCACCTCGGCATCGAACTCGGACTCCGGCCGGGTCCCGCGGCCACCCGTGATCAGCCGGCCGGTGCAGTGACCGAGTACGTCGACGTGCGGGTTCGCGATCGCCCGGACCATCCGCTCGGTCATCGGCCCGGCCGCCATCCGCAGCTTCGAGTGGACACTGGCGACGACGACGTCCAGCCGGGCCAGGATCTCGGAGTCGCAGTCGAGCGAGCCGTCCTCGAGGATGTCGACCTCGATACCGTTCAGGATGGTGAACCCGTCCAGCTCGTCGGCCAGCTTCTTGTTCAGCTCGGCGACCACCTCGAGCTGCTGCAGCCGGCGTTCGCGAGACAGTCCGTTGGCGACAGTCAGCCGGCCCGAGTGGTCGGTCAGCGCCATGTACTTGTGCCCGAGGCGGTGCGCCGTACGCGCCATCTCCTCGATCGGACTGCCGCCGTCGGACCACTCCGAGTGCAGGTGCAGATCCGCCTTCAGCTCGGCGCGCATCGCCGTACCGGCCGTGGTGAGCTCACCCGCGGCCTGCTCCAGCTTGACCAGGTACGACGGCGTGCTGCCGTCCATCGCCTCGACGATGACGGCCTCGGTCTTCGGCCCGATCCCGGGCAGCTCGGTCAGCGTCCCGGCCCGGCGGCGGGCCCGTACCTCGGCCGGTGGGAGCGCCGCGATCGTGTCGGCCGCCCGCCGGTACGCCTTCACCCGGTGCGTCGGCTGCCGGTCACGCTCGAGGTAGTACCCGATCGCCCGCAGCGCCGCGACCGCGTCGGCCACACCTGCGTTATCCGTCATGCGCCCCATCATCGCAGGGCGGACCGCCAGGCCATCACAATCAAGCGGACGGCGATCACCCCACGTGGGCGTCGGTCGACGTCGTGCAATTGTGATGGCGTGGCGGTCCGCGGCTACTGTCGACACGTGACGAAACGGCCTAAAGGGCACCTGGCCCGGGCGGAGCGGTTGCAGGGCGCGACCGGTGCGCTGGCCACTGCCGCGATGGCCGCGATGGACGAGCAGCTGCCCTGGTTCGGCAAGCTGTCCGCGCAGGATCGGTCCTGGATCGGGCTGGTTGCGCAGTCCGGTATCACCGCGTTCGTGGACTGGTTCCGCGACCCCGAGGCGCACTCGTCGATGCCGACCCGGATGTTCGGCTCCGCGCCGCGCGAGTTCACCCGGGTGATCTCGCTGCACCAGACCGTCGAGCTGCTCCGGACCACGATCGAGATGATCGAGAACACCATCGGCGACCTGCTCCCGCCGGACGACGTACCGGTGGTCCGGGAGGCGATGCAGCGCTACGCCCGCGAGGTCGCGTTCGCCGCCGCCACCGTCTACGCCCAGGCCGCGGAGATGCGTGGCGCCTGGGACGCCCGGCTCGAGGCCCTGGTGGTCGACTCGGTGATCCGCGGCGAGGCCGACGAATCCGTCCGCTCCCGGGCCTCCGCCCTCGGCTGGACCGGATCCGGTACGACGGGGTCGACGGAAGTGGCCGTGGTCGTCGGGCGCGCACCGGACTCCGAGCCCGGCAGCGCCAACGTGGCCGACGTGGTCCGGCACGCGGCCCGGGAGGCGGGCGCTGACGCGCTGTGCGCGATGCAGGGCGACCGGCTGGTGATAGTACTCGGTGGTACGAGTAAACCTGTTGAGATCGCACAAAACCTGGCCCAATGGTTTGGACCCGGCCCGATCGTCGTCGGACCGGTGGTGAAAGACCTGATGGCGGCGGTGACGTCCGCTCGCGCGGCGATCGCCGGACTCCGCGCGGTGCCCGCCTGGCCGGGGGCGCCGCGACCGGTGCAGGCCGACGAGCTGCTGCCGGAGCGATCACTGTCCGGAGACGGCCACGCGCGTCGTCAGTTGGCCTCCGACGTCTACGGCCCGCTCACCATAGGCGATGGCGTGCTGCTCGACACGGTCTCGACGTACCTGGACTCGGGTGGATCGATCGAGGCGACCGCCCGGGCGATGTTCATCCACCCCAATACCGTCCGGTACAGGCTGAAGCGTGTGGGCGAGATCACGGGCTACTCGCCACCGAACCCCCGAGACGCTTTCACACTTCGTGTCGCACTGGCCTTGGGCCGCCTGCTCAACCCGGAGCCGGGGAGTACGGTTTTGTAGGATTCCCACAAAGTCGGCCCGGTAGAATTCGTGCTGCTTTCCGGCCCACGGACGGCCCGGCTCGGGGAGAGTTGTCACGTGCTCGTCATCGTCGCGCCCGGTCAGGGTGCCCAGACCCCAGGATTCCTCGAGCCGTGGCTGGAAGATCCCGCGTTCGAGAGCCGGCTCAACTGGCTCTCCGCGGTGGCCGGCCTCGACCTCGCCCACTACGGCACCAAGGCCGACGCGGACACGATCCGGGACACCGCGATCGCGCAGCCGCTGCTGGTCGCGTCCAGCATGCTGGCCGCGCTGGCCGTGTTCCCGCACCCGGCCGACGCGTTCACCAAGGTCGGCGCCGTCGCCGGGCACAGCGTCGGTGAGATCGCGGCCGCGGCCGGCACCGGCGTACTGAGTGCCGAGCAGGCGATGGTGCTGGTCCGTGAGCGCGGCAAGGCGATGGCCGCCGCCTCAGCGCTGACCGCCACCTCGATGACCGCCGTCCTGGGCGGCGACCGGGACGAGATCCTGGCCAAGCTCGCCGAGCACGGCCTGACCGCCGCGAACGACAACGGCCCCGGCCAGATCGTCGCCGCCGGCACGGTCGACGAGCTGGCCGCGCTGGCCGCCGACCCGCCGGCGAAGGCCCGGCTGATCCCGCTGTCCGTGGCCGGCGCGTTCCACACCAGGCACATGGAGCCCGCGGTCCAGACGCTGGCGAAGTACGCGACCGCGATCAGCACGCACGACCCACGGACCCGGCTGATCTCGAACCGCGACGGCCAGGTCGTGCACGACGGCCGCGACGTGCTGAACCGCCTCGTCACCCAGGTCAACTCGCCGGTCCGCTGGGACCTGTGCATGGAGACGATGGCCGACCTGCAGGTGACCGGCATCCTGGAGCTGCCGCCGGCCGGCACCCTGACCGGCATCGCGCGGCGGGCGCTCAAGGGCGTCGAGACGTTCGCGCTGAAGACGCCGGACCAGCTCGACGACGCCCGCGCGTTCGCCGAGAAGCACGGCAGCCCGTCCGAGATCGACGCGTCGCCGACCTGGCGGCTGCTGGTCGCGCCGATGAAGGGCACCTTCAGCCGCTCCGGGCAGACCGCCCGCGAGGCCGGTGACACGGTCGAGGCCGGCGAGGTGGTCGCGAAGGTGAAGAGCCTGCGCGACGAGCTCGAGGTCTCCGCGCCGCACGGCGGCATCGTGGTCGAGTGGCTGGTCGAGGAAGGCGACCCGGTCGCCCCGGGTCAACCGCTGGTCCGCCTGCACCCGAACGGAGTGACTTCATGACCACGATCACCCCGTCGAGTGGTGCGGCGTACGCCGGTGTGCTTGGCATTGGGTCGTACCGGCCGCGCCGGGTGGTGCCGAACTCGGAGATCCTGGAGCACATCGACTCCAGTGACGAGTGGATCCAGACTCGGTCCGGGATCAAGGAGCGGCGCTGGGCCGACGACGACGAGACGGTCCTGATGATGTCGGTGAACGCCGCCAAGGACGCGCTGAAGGACGCCGGGATCGAGCCGGCCCAGATCGGCTGCGTCGTGGTCGCCACCGTCACGCACCTGTACCAGACCCCGGCGATCGCGACCCGGATCGCGGTCGAGGTGGGCGCCCCGACAGCGGCCGCCTTCGACATCTCCGCCGCCTGTGCGGGCTTCTGCTACGGCATCGCGATGGCCAACGACTTGGTCCGCGGCGGCAGCGCGAAGTACGTGCTGGCGATCGGCGTCGAGCGGCTCAGCGACCTGACCGACCGGACCGACCGGGGTACGGCGTTCATCTTCGCCGACGGAGCCGGTGCCGCGGTGGTCGGGCCGGCCGACGAGCCGGGCATCGGCCCGGTGGTGTGGGGCTCCGACGGTACGCAGTACCAGGTGATCAGCCAGAAGGAGTCCTGGCAGGAGGCGGCGGGCAGCTACAACTGGCCGCACCTGCGGATGGACGGCAACCCGGTGTTCCGGTGGGCGTCGTTCGAGATGGCGAAGACCGCGCAGCAGGCGCTCGACGTCGCCGGCGTGAAGGCCGAGGATCTCGACCTGTTCGTGCCGCACCAGGCGAACATGCGGATCACCGACGCGATGCGGCGGGCGCTCAAGCTGCCCGAGCATGTCAAGGTGGCCCGCGACATCGAGCGGCAGGGCAACACGTCGGCCGCGTCGATCCCGCTCGCGCTCACCGCGATGCGCGACAGTGGCGAGGCGAAGAGCGGCGACCTCGCCCTCATCATCGGCTTCGGCGCCGGCCTCGTGTACGCCGCTCAGGTGATCCGGGTCCCGTAGCCCATAGTTGTCCGGGGCGGCTCAGGTGGCCGGCCCCGGTCGTTGCAAGCAAGAGAATCCGAAAGGGAAACGAACTGATGGCCAGCACCGAAGAGATCCGTTCCAGCCTCGCCGAGATCGTGAACGAGATCGCCGGCATCCCGGTCGAGGACGTCCAGCTGGACAAGTCCTTCACCGACGACCTCGACGTCGACTCCCTCTCCATGGTGGAGGTCGTGGTGGCCGCCGAGGAGAAGTTCGACGTGAAGATCCCCGACGACGAGGTGAAGAACCTGAAGACCGTTGGTGACGCGGTCGCGTTCATCGAGCGCGCCCAGAACGGCTGACCAAGCCCCCGCATGTGCTGGCCGATGCTCACCGGACCGCACGTCCGGTGAGCACGGTGGCAGACCACCCCTCGCTCGCCGATCTCCGTACACCGAAGAATGAGGTAGAAGATGTCGAAGACCCGAGTCGTGATTACCGGGCTCGGAGCGACCACCCCGCTCGGGGGTGACGTGCCCAGCACCTGGGAAGGGCTGCTGGCCGGCCGCTCCGGCGCGCGGCGGCTGACCGACGAGTGGGTGCAGAACCTGGCGGTCCAGATCGCGGCCCCGGCCGCGGTCGAGCCGACCGAGGTGATCGAACGGGTCAAGGCCCGCCGGCTCGACCGCAACGCGCAGTTCGCCGTCGTCGCCGCCCGCGAGGCCTGGGCCGACGCGGGGCTTGAGGATTCCGGGCTGGACAAGGAGCGCCTCGGTGTCGCCGTTGCCTCCGGCATCGGTGGCCTGCACACCACGCTGGCCAACTACGACGCGCTGAAGAGCAACCCGCGCCGGGTGTCGCCGCTGGCGATCCCGATGCTGATGCCGAACTCGTCCGCCGCGTACGTGAGCCTGGAGTTCGGCGCCAAGGCCGGCGTCCACACCCCGGTCTCGGCCTGTGCCTCCGGCAACGAGGCGATCGCCCTGGGGCTGGACCAGATCCGGCTCGGCCGCGCGGACGTCGTACTGGCCGGTGGGACCGAGGGCGCGATCATGGCGTTGCCGCTGGCCGCCTTCGGGCAGATGATGGCGCTGAGCAAGCGGAACGACGAGCCGGAGAAGGCATCGCGGCCGTGGGACGTGGACCGGGACGGGTTCCTGCTCGGTGAGGGCGCCGGGATCCTGGTGCTGGAGTCGTACGAGCACGCCAAGGCGCGCGGCGCGAAGATCTACGCCGAGCTCGCCGGCGCGGGCATCTCCGCGGACGGGCACGACATCGCGCAGCCCGACCCGACCGGCTCTGGCGCGCGCCGGGCGATGGAGCGGGCGCTGGCCGAGGGCGACCTGACCCCGGCCGACATCTTCCACATCAACGCGCATGCCACCTCGACCCCGCAGGGCGACATCGCCGAGTCGCTGGCGATCCGGCAGGCGCTCGGCAAGGAGGCCGACCACGCGGTCGCCACCGCGCCGAAGTCGATGATCGGTCATCTGCTCGGCGCGGCCGGCGCGGTCGAGTCGATCGCGACCGTGCTCGCACTGCACCACCGGGTGTCGCCGCCCACCATCAACCTGGACAAGCTCGACGACCAGATCGAGCTCGACGTCGCGACGGAGCAGCGCAAGCTGGCCGACGGGGACATCGCGGCGCTGAACAACTCGTTCGGCTTCGGCGGCCACAACGCCGCCATTGCCTTCAAGACGATCTGAGGTTGTGTGGGCCCGCAACCAGGGCCCACACCGCACCTTCCTTCTCACCCCGGAGACGCCATGACCACCGCCGCTCCACAGAAGCCAGCCAAGCTGCCTCGTGAGGACGACCCGCGGAACCCGGTCGCCCGGCTCTCCGCACTGCTCGACCCGGGTTCGCTGGAGCTGATCACTCCGGACACCTTGTGCGGGATGCTCGCGGCGCGCGGCACGATCGAAGGTGCCCCGGTCATCGCGTTCTGCTCCGACGCCACGGTGATGGGCGGCGCGATGGGTGACGAGGGCTGCGACGTGGTGGTCAAGGCGTACGAGGCGGCCCGCCGGGAGGAGCTGCCGATCATCGGTCTGTGGCACTCCGGCGGTGCCCGGCTGGCCGAGGGTGTGCTGAGCCTGCACGCGGTCGGCAAGATCTTCTACGCGATGACTCAGGCGTCGGGGAAGATCCCGCAGATCTCCGTGGTGCTCGGCCCGGCCGCGGGTGGAGCGGCGTACGGTCCGGCGCTCACCGACATCGTCATCCTCGGGCCGGAGGGACGGATCTTCGTCACCGGGCCGGACGTGGTTCGCTCGGTCACCGGTGAGGACGTCGACATGCTGCGCCTCGGCGGTCCCGAGCCGCACGGACGGCGGTCCGGCGTCGTCCACATCACCACCGACTCCGAGGCGGCTGCTCTTGCCGAGGCTCGCCGGCTCGCGGATCTGCTCGCGAACCAGGGGTCCGTGTCGAGCAACGTACCGGACAGCGATCTGTCCGGGTTGCTGCCGGAGTCGGCCAAGCGTGCGTACGACGTCCATCCGCTGGTCGGAGGGGTGCTCGACGAGGACTCCTCCGTCGAACTGCACCAGCGGTGGGCACCGAATATCGTCACCACGCTCGGCCGGCTCGGCGGTCGGACCGTCGGCGTGATCGCGAACAACCCACTCCGGCTGGGCGGGTGCCTCGACGCGCTGTCGGCCGAGAAGGCGGCACGGTTCGTCCGGATGTGCGACGCGTTCGGCGTGCCGCTCGTGGTGCTGGTCGACGTACCCGGTTATCTGCCCGGTGTCGGTCAGGAGTGGGATGGCGTCGTACGGCGTGGCGCGAAGCTGTTGCACGCGTTCGCGGAGAGCGTCGTACCGCGGGTGACGCTCGTGACGCGGAAGACCTACGGCGGCGCCTACATCGCGATGAACGCACGGTCGCTCGGCGCGACTCGGGTCTTCGCGTGGCCGCGGGCCGAGGTCGCGGTGATGGGTGCGGTCGCGGCGATCCGCGTGCTGCACCGGCGCAAGCTCGCCGAGGTCGACCCCGAGCTCCGCCCCCAGGTCGAGGCCGAACTCGCCGCCGAACACGAAAAGATTGCCGGCGGCATCGAACGGGCCCGCGAGATCGGCGTCGTCGACGAGGTCGTCGACCCCGCCGAGACCCGCTCCGCCCTAGCCGCCGCGATCGCCCACGCCGAGTCCACCGGCCCCACCCGCGGCCACCACGGCAACATCCCGCTCTAACCCCAC
The DNA here is from genome assembly GCF_040639075.1 of Kribbella sp. NPDC023972. Classification (NCBI taxonomy): domain Bacteria; kingdom Bacillati; phylum Actinomycetota; class Actinomycetes; order Propionibacteriales; family Kribbellaceae; genus Kribbella; species Kribbella sp. NPDC023972. The sequence continues at coordinate 806,454 of NZ_JBEZZH010000001.1, forward strand.
CACCTCTCCCCCCATCGCCTCGCTCAAGCCGTCGAGTCGTCACTTGTGGTGGGGTTCAGTCGCCGGAGCTGACCAGAAGTGACGAGTCGGCGAGGCTCGGCCGGGTTGTCAGCTGCCGGATCTGGTCTGCGACACGATGGCGATGTGGTTGACACGGCGCGGCTGCTGGTGTCGGTGGGGGCGGTGGTGCAAGATGGAGGCAGTGTTCTGCCAGGTGCCGGTGTGGTGCCGGGTGGGATGCTCGTACCGCTGGGACCGACAAGCAGGTGTTCGAGAACGCTGGGGAAGGCGCCCCTCGAGCACAGGAGGTCCCGGTGGCGACGACTCGTGGCGTTCTTTACGTCCACACGGTGCCGTCAGCGTTGTGCCCGCATGTCGAGTGGGCCGCGGGCGGCGTACTTGGCGTGCCCGTGAAACTGGACTGGACGCCACAGCCCGCGGCTCAGGGCACCTATCGGGCCGAGCTGTCGTGGCAGGCCGAGGCCGGCACTGCGGCGAAGCTGGCATCCGCGCTGCGCGGGTGGCAGAAGCTCCGGTTCGAGGTGACCGAGGAGCCGAGCAACGGAGTCGAAGGCGAGCGGTACTCGTTCACGCCCGCGCTCGGTGTCTTCCACGCGACCACCGGCGTACACGGCGACATCATGGTGCCGGAGGAGCGGCTGAAGGCGGCGATGCTGAAGGCGGCCAGCGGCGAGGCGGATCTGACCGAGGAGGTCGAGCGGCTGCTCGGCCGGCCGTGGGACGACGAGCTCGAGCCGTTCCGGTACGCCGGTGACGGCGCGCCGGTGCGCTGGCTCCACCAGGTCGTGTGAGTCGCACGCCTGAGGTGAAGCTGAGAAGTTCTGAAGAAAGCAGTGAAAGGTGCGGACTTCCCCGAACTTTTCGAGAAGACTGAGCATCAGACATCTCACCAGGGTGGGAGGGGCCGTGGCCGCTGGGCCACCGGGTGTCGGGACACCCCCGGTTGTCGCAAACAGCGGCCGCACCACGTGAAGGGCGCGAACCTCAGGGTTCGCGCCCTTCGTGCGTTCGACCCTTCGCGCTCTTGGTGCGTCCGCCCTTCGCGCCCTCCGTGCGTTGGCACACTGTCTCTGTGCAGAATCCCGCGTGGACGCGGCTGACGGCGGCCGTCCCCTGGCTGGCGCAGCTCCCGCCGGAGGTGCCCGGCGTACTCGACCTCGATGAGCTGGTGGTTCCGGACGGGATCGTCGCGTCGGTGCGAGCCGGGCTCGAGCGTTCACTGAGTCATCACGTCATGACGTACCGGGCCGATGCTGTCCCCCGGCCCGGCCACCTCCAGCTGTGCACGATCCTGGTCCCGGCCGCGCTCTCGCCGGGGCAGCTGGAGCTGCTTCGCCAGACGGAGAGCGCTCTCGCCTCGCATCGCGTCGTTCTCTGCGCGTACGCGAGGCCGCTGACGATCAGGCCGACGTACGCGGGATCAAGCGGGTCGGCAGGATCAGCGGGGTCGGGTTCTCCCCCGCGATGAGCGAGAGGAGCATGCGGGCCATCTCGCGGCCGAGGGACTGGATCGGCTGGCCGATGGTGGTGAGTGGGGGTTCGGTGTGGCGGGCGCTGGTGATGTCGTTGAAACCGACGATCGCCACGTCGCCGGGGACCGACCTGCCGGCGTCCTTCAGCACCCGGAGGGCGCCGATCGCCATCTGGTCGGAGGCGATGAAGACGGCGTCCAGGTCGGAGTACTTCGCCAGCAGCTCCTCCATCGCGCGGCTGCCGCCGTCCTCGCTGAAGTCGCCGTGCACCACCCGGTTCGCCTCCAGGCCGGCCACCGCGAGCGCCTCCTGGTAGCCCTTGTACCGCGCCGTACCGGCCCCCTCGTCCATCCGGCCGGTGATGGTCGCGATCCGGGTCCGCCCGGCCGCGACCAGGTGCTCCGTCGCCAGCCGCGCACCACCGCGGTTGTCCGCGTCCACGTAGTACCGCGGCTCGAAGTTGACCGGGCATCCCCCGAACACGACCGGTACGTCGACTTTGTCGGCCAGCGCGGCCAGCGGATCGTCACCGTGCATCGACATCAGCATCACGCCGTCCGCCTGCCGGGTCCGCAGCAGCTGCTCGAGCCGGGTCTGACCGCGCGTCGACGTCGCCAGCAGCAGCATCAGCTCGAGCTCGGTCTCCTCCAGCACCGAGTTGACCCCGACCACCACGTCGGCGAAGAACGGGTCAGCGAACACCTGCGGGTTGTCGCTGGAGATCGCCAGTACGACGGCGCCGACCTGCTGCGTGGCCAGCGCCCGGGCCGTGGCGTTCGGCACGTACCCGAGGTCGACGACGGCCCGCTGGACCGCCTCGCGCTTGGCCTTGCTGACGTGCGGCGCGTTGTTGATCACCCGGGACGCCGCCGAGCGCGACACACCGGCCCGCTCGGCGACTTCGTCGAGCGTCACTTGCCGTTTGGAGAGGTCGGTCACCGGCTGGTCCTTAACGTTTGAGTGGGTAGAGGGTAGATCATCACGACCGAACGGCGCCGTCCATGATGCCGCTGATCAGCTGCCGGCCGAACAGGACGAACACCACCAGCAGCGGCACGGTCGCGATCAGCGTGCCGGTGAACATCAGCGTGTAGTCGGTGTAGTACTGCGCGGCGAGCTGGCTGAGCGAGAACTGGCAGGAGACCGGCGGGCTGGCCGACCTCGCCCTGGCCCGCGTGCCGTGGCGATTGTCGATTGTCGACAGGTGGAATGTTCGCCAGCGGATCGCCGAGGCCGCAGACGCCTACCTCGCCAACCTGAGAGCGCAGGGGTACGCCAACCCCTACAAGCCGGCCGACGGCAAGTATGTGTGGGGTTCCAACAGCGGTACGGCGAACAACGCGATGATCCTGGCGATCGCGGCCGACCTGACCGGCCGGCCGGCGTACCGATCGGCCGCACTGGAGTCGCTGGACTACCTGCTCGGGCGGAACGCGGTCGGCCTGTCGTACGTGACCGGCTACGGCGAGCGGTCCAGCCACAACCAGCACCACCGGTTCTGGGCTCATGCGCTGAACCCCGCGTTCCCGTCGCCGTACCCGGGTTCGCTGGCCGGCGGGCCGAACTCCGGCCTCCAGGATCCCGTTGCCCAGCGCAACCTCCAGGGCTGCGCCCCGGCGAAGTGCTACGTCGACGAGATCGGGTCCTACTCCACCAACGAGGTCGCGGTGAACTGGAACTCGGCGCTGTCCTGGCTCACCGCGTACGCCGACACGGAGGCCTGAACGCACGAACGCCCGCGCGATCACTCGCGCGGGCGTTCACTGTCACGGCGTCAGGTTCACAGCATCACGGGAAGCGGGAGGCGAGCGCGACACACGCCCCGGCCGCGGCCAGTGTGAAGAGCATCGCGATCCCGGCGAAACGGGCGGTGACTTCCTTGTCCACCTCGTCGTACCCGACCGAGGAACCGATGTCCTTGTACACGTCCTCGAGCTCGCCGGCCGACTCGGCCGTGTACGCCTCGCCGCCGCTGATCTCGGCGACGCTGCGCAGTTCGGCCCGGTCCGGTGGCACCCGCTGGCGGATGCCGTCCATCTCGATGAAGCCGGAGTCGGTGCCGAAGCAGATCGTGTAGACCGGGGTGTTCTTCGCCTTCGCGGCCTGCGCGCCCTCCTGAGCGGTCCGGCCGACCGTCCGCTTGCCGTCCGACAGCAGCACGATCCGGGCCGGTGCCGGGTCGTTCGGATGGTCGGGGTCCGGCGGGACCTGCGTGAGCGCCTGCAACGAGGTGAAGATGCCCTCACCGGTCGCGGTCGACTCGGCCAGCTCCAGCCCGTCCACCGAGCGCAGCACCGTGGCCCGGTCCGTCGTCGGCGGCACGATGATGGACGCCGTACCGGCGAAGTTCACCAGCGCCACGTTGAACTTGGACGGCAGCTGGTTGATGAAGTTCTTCGCCGACTTCTTCGCCGCCTCCAGCCGGTTCGGCTCGATGTCGGTGGCCATCATCGACAGCGACACGTCGATCGCGACCACGATGGTGGCCCGCTCCCGCGGCACCTTCACCTCGTCCTTGGGCTGCGCGAACGCCACGATGCAGGAGAGCGCCGCCATCAGCGCCAGTACGACGGCCAGATGCCGCCGCCACTGCGGACGCCGCGGCGCGACCCGGTCGAGCAGGGCGATGTTGGTGAAGCGGAGCGCGTACTGCGCCCGGCGGTGCTGCAGGAAGATGTAGCCGGCGACCACGACCGGGATGATCAGCAGGAACCACAGCCGCCCGGGAGACATGAACTCCATCAGCGAGCCACTCCCTTCGGCGGTTGGTGCAGGCGGGGCGCCACCCGCCGGTAGGCGAGCACGAACCGCACCGTGTCGGCGACCCAGTCACGATCGGTCCGGAGGACCAAGTGCCCCGCACCTACCCTACGCAAGGCGATCCTGGTTCGTTCCCGTTGTGCGAGCGCGGCCGTCGCGAACGCCTCCCGGACCTTGCGCCGCCGGGTGTCGATCTCCCGGACGGCACCGGTCTCGGGGTCGCCGATCATGACCACGCCGATATTCGGCAGTTCCAGCTCGCGCGGGTCGACGATCTCGACCGCGAGCACCTGGTGCTGCGCGGTCAGCTTGCGCATCGCGCGCTCCCAGGACGGCTCCATCCGGATGTCGACCTCGCCGTCCTCCGGGGTGAGGAAGTCGGACACGATCACCCGCAGCCCGCGCTTGCGTTGCGTCCGGGCCATCGACTCCAGCGCCGCCGCCAGGTCACTGCGATGCGCCTCCTGGTCACCGGCGACCTGCTCGGCCAGCAGCGCCCGCAGCAGCCCGTAGAGGGCCAGCCGCCCGGATCGCGCCGGCCAGCGCCGCAGCGCCGAGTCGCGCAGCATCAGCCCGCCGAACCGGTCCCCGAGCCGGTGCGTCAGGAACCCGACGGTGGCCACGGCCGCGACCGCCAGCTCGCGCTTCTCGAGTTGCGACGTACCGAAGTCCATCGAAGCCGACAGGTCGACCAGGGCCCACGTCTCCAGCTCACGGTCCGCGATCAGGTCCCGCACGTGTGGCACCGTCGTACGGGCGGTCACCGCCCAGTCCATCCGGCGTACGTCGTCCCCGACCTGGTACTCACGCGCCTCGGCCAGCTCGGTGCCGGGACCAGGCAGCAGCCCCAGGTGCTCGCCGTGCAGATACCCCTCCAGCCGCCGTACGACGGTCAACTCGAGCCGACGCAACGCGCGCTCGGGAGCGAGCTGCGAAATCGTCATCGCAGCCCGCGGGTCTGGTCGGTTGGGCACTACACAAACTCCGGGCGGCCGGAGCCGTCGGTGCCGTCGCGCCAGACCGGCTGCGGTGGCGGGACGGTGGCGAGAATGCGCTCGATCACGGCGCGCGGGTCGATGTTGTCCGCGACCGCGTCGAAGGTCAGGCCGAGCCGGTGACCCATCACGTCCAGCGCGACGGTCTGGATGTCACTCGGCAGCAGGTAGTCGCGGCCGTGGATCAGCGCCAGCGCCCGGCCGGCCGAGATCAGGCCCAGCGTCGCCCGCGGGCTGACGCCGAGCTCGATGATCGGCTCCAGATCGGGCAGGTGGAAGTCGGACGGCGTCCGGGTCGCCATCACCAGGCGAACGGCGTACTCCGCGACCAGGTTGTGGACGAAGACCTGCTCGGCCGACCGCTGCAGCTCCAGGATCGTCTCCGGCTTGAGCACCTGCCGCGGCTCCGGCGGGTCCACACTCATCCGGCGCAGGATCTCGAACTCCTCGTGCCCCCGCGGGTGCGGTACGTCGATCTTGACCAGGAACCGGTCACGCTGCGCCTCCGGCAGCGGGTAGACGCCCTCGGACTCGATCGGGTTCTGGGTGGCGATCACGATGAACGGCTTCGGCATCGGGAAGGTCTGGCCGCCGATCGACACCTGCCGCTCGGCCATCAGCTCCAGCATCGCCGACTGCACCTTGGCCGGGGCCCGGTTCACCTCGTCGGCGAGCACGAAGTTCACGAACGTCGGGCCGAGCTCGATGTCGAACGCCTCCCGCGTCTGCCGGTAGATCCGGGTGCCGACGATGTCGGACGGGACCAGGTCAGGAGTGAACTGGATCCGGGCGAAGGTGCCGCCGACCACCGAGGCGAAGGTCCGCACCGCGAGCGTCTTGGCGACGCCGGGGACACCCTCGAGCAGGCAGTGACCCTTCGCGAGCAGCGAGACCATCAAAGTCTCGACCATGTGCTCCTGGCCGACGATCACCCGCTTGACCTCGCTGATCGCCTCGCCGATCAGCCGGGACTGCTGGGCCACCGATCCAGCCGGCACAGTGGTTTCGGTCATGCCTGTCCTTCCGGGGTCCACGCTCGGACCTTGTCAACGCCACGCCGGTCTCCGGCGCACTCACAACACCGGCCATTCCATCAGATCCCCGGGTCCCCCGGGCGCTGGGCCCACCAGGTCCATCCCTATCCTCCCCATCCACTCAAGTCCGCACGCCTCGAGAGGCCTGTCGTCACACCCGGTGAGCGCCACCGGCCCCGCCGACCGCTGCCAGTTCGCGGGGGCTGCAGCACGATCCGGAGTCCTTGCACAGGAAATAGCCTGTGCCAGGAACCCGGATCGTGTTCAAGCCCCCGAGTGGTCGCCGTCCGGCATCCGGGTGTGGCGACAGTGCTACCAGGGATGTGGTGGGATTGGGGGTGATGACTGCGACGGAATCACACACCGAGGTGCGGCCGGCGGAGGCGCCGGAGCAGACGCCTGCCCGGGTGATTCCGGACGCGCTGCCGCTGATGCCGGAGGACCCACCGCGGGTGGGTTCGTTCTGGCTGCGCGGGCGGCTCGGCGCGAACGCGGCCGGTTACCTGTACGTCGCCAGCGACGAGACCGGCCAGGACGCCGTCGTGGCGATGATGGCCGAGGGATCCGCTGACGACGCCGCGGCGCGGGACCGGTTCGTGACCGCGGTCGACGAGCTGCCCGGCGACGCCGTACTGGCGCACAACGACGGTGACGACGACGATCTGGCGCTGTGGGTGGCGATCGGGCCGATCCGGGCCGACGACGGGTCCAGCGCGGCCTCGGACGAGCGGCTGCTCGCCGAGCGTCGCGGTGAGGACGTCCTGTCCGCGGTCCTGATGGACCGGATCCCGCACCTCGGCCGGTTCCGCGGCCCCGACTTCCTGCACTACTGGGAGGGCCGCCGGCGCCCGGGCCTGTTCCGGATCTGGCCGCTGCCGTGGCCGAACGCGTTGCGGGCCGCCTCACGGTGGGCGCTGGTCCTCGCGCTGATCACGATGGCGATCATCATGGCGCTGGCGGTCTTCCTCGCCTGGCTGCTGTTCCGCAACGCCGAGCCGCTCGAGCCTGAGCCGGTCATCCCGACCCCGACCAGTACGGCGACGGTCACGGTCACCCCGACCACACCGCCGCCGAACACCGGCTCCCCGACGATGTCGCCGTCGCCCGTTCCGACCCCGACATCGGTCCCGACCACCGGCATCCCGACCAACCTGCCCAGCACTCCGGGCACTCCGGGCGGAGACCCGGGCGACAAGTTCTAGGTCATCGGGTCGCGGCCTGTTGTGTCTGGGTCGATGAGGTCTAGGCCTGTGAGGTTCAGGTCTCTGAGGTCTAGGTCTTTGCGGGTGCCGGCTCGCGGGTGCGGGTGAGGCTGAGCAGGCCGATCAGGCTGATCACGGCCCAGGTGCCCTCCAGCAGCAGGAAGCCCCAGGACGAGTCGACCGCGGCGATCACCGCGAGCACGGCGGAGCCGACCAGGTTGAGCAGTTGGTACGAGACAGTGCGCTGCCGCAGCCGTCCGGCCTGGGCGGCCGCGAAGGCGATCAGGATGGTGAGCGCACCGGCGATCTCGACGATGTCGATTGCATGCATCGGAGTGCCCCTCCAGGGGGCGGGCGCCGTCTTGTCGTGGACCGGGTACGACGCCACTCGTCCGGGGAGCCGCAGACCGCGGCTCCTCCGCTCAGGATACCAATCGCAACAGGTCCGGATCACGCCACAGATTGACCGGCACCGGCTTGCGGACAAGGGCCGCGTCGGCGCGGATCTCGGCCGGGCTGGCCGCCGCGATCAACACTGACGTGACCGCGGGATGCCTGGTGGGGTAGGCGAGTGCGGCTTGCGGCAGCGAAACGCCGTACCGCTCGCAGACCGCGGAGATCTGGCGCGCGTGGATCGTTGCCGGGTCACTCGACTGCTCGGTCCGCAGCACCTGCGGGGTGAGGATGCCGGACACGATCACCGAAGCCCCGCGCGCGAGGCAACGATCGAGCAGCGGCCTCGCGGTCTGGTCGAGCAACGAGTACTGCCCGGCCAGCAGGACCGTGTCCAGCTCGACGTCGCGCACGATCCGGTCGAGCAACTGCCAATCGCCTGATGCGACGCCGATCGCCTTGATCACGCCGTCCTGCCGCAGCTCGTCCAGCGCCGGGTACGCCGCCTCGATCGCGGGACCCTCCGCGAACACGAGATCGACGGCGAGGCCGAGCCGTTCGATACTCGCGCGGACCGACTCCCCGGCATCCGCGCCGGCCACCTTGGTCGAGATGAGGAATTCACCGCGCGGCCGCCGCTGTAACGCAGTACCGAGGCGTTGCTCGGCGGCGGCGCCGTACGCCGGGGAAGTGTCGAAGAACCGGATGCCGGCCTGGTACGCCGCGTCGACGGTGGCGATCGCCTTGGCGTCTCCGTCCCGGTCCGGCGGTTCGCCGAGTCGCGAACCAGCGAGCCCGAACCGGGGTGGCCGGAACTTGCTCGACGCAAGGGGCGCAAGAGCATGCCTGGGAGCAGCCATCACTGTCACCTCCCCTGGTCGGCAGTCCCTACCAGGATCATGTCTCCGCGACGAGTTCGCATCCCGAACGCCCCGATCCGCGCGGCTTCCCCATCCAGTGTGTCTCTCCGCGGCTTCCCTCCCAACGTCTTTCCGCGGCCTCCCCACCCAGCGTCTCCTCGCGGCTTCCCCAGCCAGCCTCTCTCCGGCCCCCACCCATCGTCTCGTCGCCGCTTCCGGCCTGCGCGACTCAGGGCTCAGCTTCTCCTCGCGGCTTCAGGCTCAGGGGCCTGAGTCGTGGAGCGTCGGCACCTCAGCGTCGAGCGGAGAGAAATGGATGCCGTCAGCACCTGATGTGCTGGGATCGGGGCCCAGGCCACCAGTCCCGAACGGAGGAGGTCGCGCGCTGAATCAAACGCTGACGCAGACCGGTGTTGGGATGCTGAAACTGCTGGTCTGGGTGAGCCCGCCGGTCCGGTGAGCGACCGCAAAGGTGGTGACGTTGTTCGACCGCTGGTTGGACACGAACATCAGCCGGCCGGAGGGGTCCAGCGCGCAGTGCCGCGGCCAGTCCCCGCCGCACGACGGCGTGCTCACCAGGCTGAGCGCTGATCCCGCCGCGGAGGTGGCGAAGACAGCGATGCTGTTGTGACCGCGATTGGTCAGGTAGACGAAGCGACCGTCGGGTGAGGTGATCACTTCGCCGGGGTAGTTCTGTGGCGAGCCTGGTGGGATTGTCGACACTGTGTTTGTCGGCGTGAGTCGGCCGTTGTCGTAGCGGCAGACGGTGATCGTGCTGTCGAGCTCGTTGGCGACGTACGCGTAGCGGCCGGAGGGGTGGAAGGCGAGATGGCGTGGGCCGGCACCGGTCTTCAACGTGGTCTGGTGCCGAAGGAGGAGCTTGCCGTCGGCGAGGGTGTAGGTGTAGATCGAGTCCGTGCCGAGGTCGACGGCGAGGACGTACTTGCCGGCCTGAAGGACTTGATGGGCATGCGGGGTCGTGCCCTTGTGCTTCACCAGGTCGGTCTGTTGCCCAAGGCTCCCATCGGAGCGGATCGGATGCACGGCGAGATCGCCGGACCCGTAGTTTGCGCTGAGCAGGTAGTCACCCGCGATCGTCAGGTGACACGGCGCGGATCCCTGGTTGGGTTGGCGGTTCAGGATTCGGAGTTTGCCTGGAGCATCGATCGCGATCGCCGTCACTCCCCCGGCTCTTTGCTCGTTGACGGCGTACAGGTGGCGGCCGCGGGTGACGAGGAAGGACGGATCCTCGACACCGCTCAGCACGCCGGTCGCGCTGATCTTTCCGTTGGCTTCGTACGTCGCGATGCCGATGCCGGAGCCACCACCGGGCGATGAGGTGTACGTGCCCAGGTAGAGCGTCCTGCTCGGCGTGCCGCCGCCGGGAGGTGCGGCGGAGCGAGTGGCGACGGGAGACGCGGCCGCGGGACTTGTGGCGGCTGAGGTCGTGGCGAGGGTGGCGGCGGTGATGCCGAGGAAGCCTCGGCGCGTCACGGTCATGACGCCACCGGGATGCTGATCGACGACGGGTCGCCGGCCGGCGAGCTGAAGGTGACTGTCTTGCCGATCGCGCTGTGGCCGAGGTACCGCGGGTCGACCGTGTCGACGACCAGGACGAGATGATGACCGGCCGGCACCTCCCAGCTGGTGGCCTCGAGTCTGACGTCGATCGGCACGGCTTTGCCTGGCGTCGCCCCGCGCAGCGTGAACGGTTTGTGCGAGACGAGCGAGCCGACGCCGAGCGCGTCGACGTCGTACAAGTAGGCGAACAGCGACGTATCCGGCCCAGACGGCTTGACCGTCAGATGCAGCGTCGGCGTGCCGTTGACGACGGCCCCGCTGGCGTGGACGGGGCCGGACCAGACACCCGCGAACGACCTGTCGACCAAGGGCGTCGCGACACTGGTCGGTATCGACAGCAGCCCCTGCAGAGCGCCGGAAACAAGCGCCACGCCGCTGTCCGCGATCGTCGGCACACCGGCTCCGATCCCACTGCTCCAGCCCGTCGACGCCTTCGGCTGAAGAGCGCCGGTCCGCGACAATCCGGCCGGCTTGGTGAGGTACGACGTACGCGGTTGTCCGACCGCGGCCCAACTCGGGTACCCACGCCAGACGCCGCGTTGGGACTTCAGCTGGACCGGAGCTTCCACGTCGGCGCCGTTGTCCGCGCCGGTCAGGTGGTGGTGCAACCAGGCGGCGAGCTCGTCCCAGGTCTCGTTCGGCAGACCGATCGCGCCGGACGCTTCCGGGGTCGAGTGATCGCCGTGGGCGAGCAGCAATCGCTTCGGCCCGGTCAGCCGGGTGAAGAAGTCGGTGTACTGCGCGGGCGGGAAGATCGAGTCCTCGAACGCGTTGGCGAGGAACACAGCCGGACGGTTGGCGTTGATCCGGTCGACCACAGTCGCCGCGGAGCGGACTGGCGCCAGCTGCTTCGCCTCGGCGATCGCGCCGTCGAAGTTCCCGCTGACGAACTTGGTCTGCAGCGACGCCATCTCCGGGCCGGGCCGGCCGGTGACATTGCCAAGGGCAAGCAGACCGGCGACGGACTGGAGTGCGACGGTCTCGTTCGGGTTGAGCGACGCGATCAAGTCGGCCCAGCCGCTCATCGCGCCGACCGCCTTGATCCGTGCGTCTTGCGCGCTCGCAAGCAGCGACGTGCCGGCGCCGTACGAGATCCCGACCGCCGCGACTCTGCCGGTGTCCGCCGGCGTGTGCTGGTCTGCCCAGTCGATCACTGCACTGACGTCGGCGACGGTCGGCGGACCGGCGATGTCGATCTCGCCGCCGGTGTCCCAGAAGCCGCGACTCGAGTACGAGATGACCTGGAAGCCGGACTCGGCCAGCTTGGCGCCCTGGCCGACGTACTCGACATTCGGCACACCCCAGCTGGATGGCATCACCACCAGCGGGAACGGCCCGTCGCCCTGGCCGGTCGGGGTGAGCACGACCGCGCCGATCTCGATCCCACCCGTGCCAGGGATGCGCTGGTACGACGTACTGAACCCGGCCTGATCCGCCTCGGCACCGACGGCCGGGCCGATCGTGATCAGGGCAAGGACGACAGCAAGGGCGGCTGCGATTCGGCGCACGGGCACGACCTCCGGCTCGGGATTACCGGAGAGTAGCCACAAAGACGCCGGTGTGTCACTACCTCGGCACGGTGAGTGCCGGATCGACCCCAGTCGCCTCGACCGACCAGACCCAGAGCCGCTCGGCTAGGGCGGGATCCTGCGCGGTGCGGGTCGGCAAGACCGCCGTCGGAGCACCGCGGTACTCGAAGAAGCCCGGACCGTAGTAGCCGCCGGGCCGCACGGACGGATCGGTCGCGGCGTACAGGCTCGGCCAAGCGCCGGCCGCAGCGGACTGAGCGACCAGCTTGGTGAAGTTGCCCCACACCCGGGCTTGGAGGGCCCGGCCGGCCAGCTCCGGCCCCGCCGCCTGGAGGTGCGTGGCAGCGTAGCCGGGATGCGCGCCGGCGCTGAGCAGATTGGACCCGGCGGCGCGCGCCCGCCGGTCGAGCTCGAGCATGAAGAGCACATTCGCGAGCTTGGACTTCCCGTAGGCGATCCACTTCGAGTAGCCCTGCTCCGGCCGCCGCAAGTCCGTTGCCTTGAGCCCCCGAACCGTCTTGTGCATAAAGGAGCTGACGGTCACGACCCTGGGTGCCGGTGCCTTGAGCAACAACGGCAGCAGCCGTCCGGTGAGGGCGAAATGCCCCAGGTGATTGGTGCCCAACTGCAGCTCGAACCCGTCCGCGGTCTGCCGGTAAGGCGTCGCCATCACGCCGGCGTTGTTCACCAGCAGATCGAGCTTGTCGTACGTCTTGGTGACCTGGTCCGCCGCCTTCTCGACACTGGTCAGATCGGCGAGATCGAGCTCGACGACGGTCGGCTCGTGACCGGACGCTTGCTTGAGGTTCTCGGCTGCGTGCGCTGCCTTGGCCGGATTGCGCGCCGCGATCAGCACCTCGGCGCCGTGTCTGAGCAGTTCGAGCGCCGTCTCGTAGCCGAGTCCGCTGGTCGCGCCGGTGACGAGCGCGCGACGTCCGGTCAGGTCGGGGATGTCCGCCGTACTCCAGGTCATGCGCCCACAGTAGCCGTGGGCGCATGACCTGGAATTTCTCAGAGGATCTTGCGGGCCTGGAAGGCTTGGGTGACCTTCGCGGCGGCGGCCTTGCCGTAGAGCAGGCGGGCGGCCTGGACGGTGACCCGGGCGGCGTCGGCGAACGAGGTGTCCGGCGCGTAGAAGAACGTGCCCTCGAGGATGATCTTGTCGGCCTTGGTCCGACCGAGCGACTTGTGGATGTCCCACAGCGCGTTCGACCAGATCTCCCCGTCGTCATGCACCTGGCCGACGATGTCGTCGGTGGTCTTGCCGGTGTCGGTACGGCGCAGGCAGTGCGGCTCGGTCGTGGTGTACGACGTCGCGTCCCAGTCCATCACGCACGGCAGGTCGAAGTTCCGGCTCACCGGCACCGACATCGTCACGGCCCAGTAGTCGCCGAAGCCCTCGCCGATCGCGCCGGCCTGCAGCGACTCGCCGTACCCCGGAACGACGTCGTCCTGGATGGCGTGCCCGTACTCGTGCCAGATCACCTCCGCGTCCTCGCCGTCGTCGACGCCACCCTCGCCCATCGTGATGACGTCCTTCGACGGGTCGTAGAACGAGTTGTCACCGGCGTAGGTGTTGATCTCGAAGTCCTGCGACTCGTTGTTCACCTCGGTGAAGCCGAGATTGTGGATGTACTCCTGGGTCTGGTTCACCTGGTAGTACGCCATCACCTGTTCGAACCGGTCGTCGTCGCGGTAGTACAGGAACTGGTTGTTCGCGCTCTGCGCGAGACCGCCCTTGGCCTTCTTGACGTTGACGTACGTGCCCTCGAGCTTCCCGTTGCCGGCCAGGTTGCGCAGGATCACGTTCTTGTGCGCCGGGAACAGCTCGTCGGTGTTCGCGTCATTCTGATCGGTCAGCTTCTCGTCGCGCTCGCTGACTATCGGGTTCGGGTCGAAGACGATGCCGCGACCGTCGGCGTGATCACTGATCACCTTCGACTCGACCACGGCGCCGGACTTGGCGTCGACCAGCGAACGGGTGACGCCCTGCGTCGACCTGCTGGTGACGTTCCAGACCAGACGCGCGTTCGGGCCGCCGATGACGGCCAACTGCGCCGCGCCCTCGGTGGCGGTCGGGGCCGGCGTCACGTCCTTCTCCGGTCCGGCCATCCGGGCCCGGGCCCGCGCACTCACCGCCGCGTTGGCCGACTTGGTCGCCGTTGCCGATGGCACCTTCGCGGTCACATCCAGATTCGCCGGTACGGCGTCCCGCCCGTCGGCGATCTGGGCGCCGCCGGCCTTGGTCACGTGTTTGGCGTAGTACCCGTTGATCACCGGCAGACCTTTGAATGTCTGCTGGTACCAGTAGTGCTTGCCGAGCAACGAGGTCTTGGTCTTGATCAGCTTGAGGCCGGCCGGACTCGCCGCGGCACTCTCCGGCGCCGCCCCCGCGGCGCTGGTGAAGGACAGCCCCATCGACACGGTGGCCAGACCGGCGGTGACGACCGCGATCACGCGTTTCGCCATGCGTTCCCCTCCTAGGTGGACGAGTTGCGTAACACAACAACTACGATCCGTAGAACCCTAGTTCGCCCGCCCACCCGGTGGGAAGGAAAAGCTCCGCCGTACTGCGCCCGCAAGGGAAATCCCCCACCCGCCGGCAGTCGGCTCCGCCGAAGGTCTCCGATCGCCGCCGACTGGCCGGCGACGATCTGGGGCTGACCGTCGACGACGCGGCTCGGCCTACGTCGATCGGATCGCAAGCCTCACCCGGACGCGAGGGGTTTGACCGGGTACTCGCGGAGCACAAGCGAGGTGGTGACCGGCCCCAGTCGGCCGATCGCGTCGACGACCTGCTCGAGCCGCCCGGCATCGGCGGTGTGGACGTCGAGCAGGAAACAGTCGTCTCCGGTCAGCCGATACGTCGCGGTCACCTCGTCCAGCGTGGCGAAGAGTTCGAGCGCGTCGGGGATGCGCGCGTGCGTCGTCCGTACCCGAACGACGGCGTGGATGTTGAGGCCGACGCGCGCGGGATCGACGACGGCCCGGTAGCCGGTGATCACGCCGGACCGTTCGAGCCGCTGGATCCGCGCCGACACCGCCGGCTGCGACAGGTTGACCTTGCGGCCGATGTCCGCCCCGCTGAGCCGCCCGTTCGTCTGAAGGATCGCCAGGATCTCCCGGTCGACCTGGTCCAATGCATTCGTGGTCGATTCGCCCATCTGCCTTCATTTCATCAGTTCGCGTGGCCCGGCCTGGATGATCTCACCCATGATGACAGCACACTGCGGCAATCAAGGGAGCGCTCCATGCGATTCATCATCGTCCCCGGCCTCGACGGCTCGGACCACAACCACTGGCAGTCGACCTGGGAATCCGGGTGGTTGCCCAACGCCTCCCGCATCACCCCGGCGTCCTGGACGAACCCGGATCGCGACGACTGGAGCAAGGCCATCGATGAGGCGATCGGTCCCGCCGACGAGCCCGTCGTACTCATCGCACACAGCCTCGGCTGTCATGCGGTGGCTCATTGGCTGAGCTCAGTCGGCTCGCCGGCCGTTCGCGGCGTCTTCCTGGTCGCGCCGCCCGACGAACTCGCAGCAACCTTCCCGGTCGACCTGCTCCCCACCTTCACGGACCTTGACCAGACCCCTCTCCCTGTCCCCGGCGTCCTGATTGCCAGTGACAACGACCCGTACTGCACCGTCGACGCCGCCGGCCGCCTGGCCACCGCCTGGGAGGTGCCCTTGATCACTACCGGCAGCCATGGCCACCTCAACTCCGACAGCAACCTTGGTCTCTGGCCGGACGGTCAGCGCCTCCTCACCAGCTTCCTCGCCGGCCTCGGGCTGACAGTCGCCGCGTGATCGACGTACTCGAGTAGCGGACTGGTTCTGGCCTCTTTCTCTCCTAGCGTTGGATCCGTAAACCAGGAGAGGATCAGCCATGTCGAAGTTGAGTCTGCAAGCCCTGAACCGCGCCACCCTGCACCGCCAATGGCTGATCGAACGCCATGACGCGACCGCCCTCGAGGCGATCGAGCACCTGGTCGGTATGCAGGCTCAGTCGCCGCTGGCGCCGTACGTCGGACTCTGGACCCGCCTGAACGACTTCGAACCCGGCGAACTCGCGAAGCTGATCGAGAACCGCGAGGCCGTCCGCGGCTCGATGATGAGGGCAACGATCCACCTGATGTCGAGCCGCGACTTCCTCGCGTTCCGCCCGCTCATCCAGCCGCGGCTCGAACGCGAGGTGTTCCAGAACATGACGTACGGCCGGCACCGACTCGAGGGTCTCGACATCGACGCGGTCCTGAAAGCTGGTATCGAGCGCATGACCGAGGCCCCAGCGACCGCCGTACAACTGCGCGAACACCTCGCCCCGCTGTGGCCCGACCGCGATCCCGCCGCCCTGGCGCACGCCGTACGCTGCCTGCTCCCCACCATCCAGACCCCACCACGCGGCATTTGGGGCAAGGGCGGCAACCCCGCCATGTCCACCGCCGAGCTCTGGCTCGGCTCCCCCGTCACCGATCAGCCGTCGGCCGACGACCTCGTCCGGCGCTACCTCGCCGCCTACGGCCCCGCCTCGGTCGCGGACGCCCAGAACTGGTCCGGCCTCACCCGCCTGTCCGAAGTCTTCGACCGCCTCGACCTCCGCACCTACACCGACGCCGAATCAGGCCGCACCCTCTACGACCTCCCCGAGATCACCCTCCCCGACGAGGCGATCGACGTCCCCGTCCGCTTCCTCCCCGAATACGACAACCTCCTCCTCTCCCACGCCGACCGCACCCGCTGGATCGACGCCCCCACCCGCCAACGCCTGACCCTCCACGACCTCCTAACCCAAGGCACCACCCTCCACAACGGCCGCCTAACAGCCCTCTGGAAACTAACCAAAACCAAGACCCGAGCGACCCTGGAAATCCAGCCGATCACCAAGCTGTCCCCCGAGGCCTGGCAATCCATCGAATCCGAAGCCCAAAAGCTCCTCACCTTCAGTGCCCCGGACGCCACCTCCGAGATCAAGCGCATCACCGCCTAACGCACAACAGCTCGACCACAAGGGTCGAGCTGCTGTGTCCCGCGCCTACGCGCGCCGAATCTGCAGTAGCAGAGCCAACGACGCGGCCACGAGCGGCAAAAGCCCCGGCCAGAACACCGAGACCACGCCGACCACGATCAGGACGACCTGAGCAGCTTGCCGAAGCAAACGAGTCAAAGTCACCATCAACGAGGTCAACGCAACCAAGTTGGTGTTCCAACGCTCAACTCCGGCGAATCGATCACGAGTGAACGAAAGCACCACGTGGTTACTTCCGTCTTTGCTTAGTGGTCAGCAATCAGCGCTTAGAGGTCAACATTCAGCCCACCTGCCCGCCATTACCTCTCTCAGTGACCGTACTGGTCATGCGATCGACTGGAGAAGGTAAGATCGTCAGGTCAGTGGAGGTGCAGCAACACCGTTGATGCTGATGAGACCGCGGCGCATTTTTCGGATCCGACTCCGTGCGCCGCGGTCTCTTGTGGTTTAGGACGCCTACGCGGTCGGAGTCAGTCCCTCAAGGGCCCGTACTCGGTCGGCGAGCGATGGTGTGCTCGACATCAACTGGGAGCGCCGACTGGCTTCGCGTCCTGACATGTTCTGGTGTTGAAATTGCCAACCGTAGAGAACCTCCCCCAGAGTGTGGGCGTATCCCATCGCCGCCGCCCGGCGATCAGCCTGGAAAACCTCTCGGCGACCGAGCCATGCCAGGATCGGGGGTGCAACAAAGGGTGTCAGGAACAACAGCGGCAACACAAAGCTCTCGTCGAAGATCAGAATGGTTAGCAGCAACCCGAGATAACCGAGAGTCAGGAAGCCGACAACAACGCACCCGACTGCCGGCACAGCCTTCATCAGCTTGACGAGCCCCCTCACGGACCACAGTGCGCACCGCGCAGGGATCGAGTACCAAAAACTCAGGAGGCTCAGCCAGTCACGACCCCCAACGTGGTGACTGACCTCGTGCGCAAGAACTGCGGCGAGATGCGTGCTTGGCAGGGTATACAGCGCCCAGGTCGTCAAAGCGATTGTGTGGCCCGGGGCCGGTTGCGCATTGACTTCGTCCGACTCTTGAAGCCAAAGCGAGTACCGGGCCGGATCCACGCGCGCGCGCTCGGCCACTTGTCTCCAGACCGGGTCGATACGCTGTTGCTCGATGATCGTCGGCTGGCGCAGGCGCAAGATGTGACGCGCAATAGCAAGTTCAATCGGACGGACAAGGACAAGGACACCGGACAGCAGCCACAGTGCGACGATGACCCAGCCGTAACCGAAGCCGACGATGCTTGCGATCCAGGAGACGACGACCAGACTCCAGAAAAGCCACGGAACCATGCTGAGCAGTGACTGCGCTGCCGAGATCTCAATACCGGCCGGCGACGACCACGCGCGAGAAGCTCCGTCTGGACCACCTTGCAGCTCAGGTGCCGCGTACGGCGGATTGATTGGCTCGCTTCCTTGCCCGTCCGGCGGCACGTTGCGATGAGGACCACGGTAGTGCGGGTCAGCATGTTGCTGCCATGGTCCGTTTGTCCAGGGGCCGGTTGGTTCGTTCGGGTCACCCGGACTGGTCATTGGGTTCTCACTTCCTGTGCCGCCTCAGCCACACGCGGCAGATTACGGAGACATCGATCATCAGTACAGGGAGACGTGGACGTGGTCGTAGTGGCCGCCGGTGGCGTCGGTGGGGCTGTAGACGCCGCCGCCGTTGTACGGGATCCAGGTGCCTCGGCGGGCGGACCAGATTTTGCCGTACCAGATGACGTAGCGCACGCCGGTCTGGCCTGCGGTCCTTACGGCCCAGTTGGCTATCTGGTCGCCGCGGGCGCGGGCTGGGGACGATTGGCGGGCGTCGGTGCCGACCATGATGTCGCAGGCTTTGCCTCGGGGATGGTCGCTGGTGGGGTTCCACAGGTGTGCGTCCCAGCAGCTCATGCTCAAGGTGCCGAGGTTCTTTCGAGCTTCGGCGACCCAGGCCGCCGTACGCGGGGTGACCAGGCCGCCCGTTCCGGTCGGGTCCGTGACGGTTTGCTGCTGCTCGGGCCATACACCGTTCACTGGTTGGCCGGAGATCAGGCCTTCGCTACTACAGTCGTCGTCTTGTGCGACGGCTTCGATCGAACCGCTCGGGGGTGCGCCCGCTCGGCCGGCGTACGGGTTGCCGGGGCGATTGAGGTCGATGCCGGCGGCGGCCGCGATCTGACGTGCCTCGCTCTCACGAGTGGCGTAGCGGTCAGGGAACGCGGACACCTGCACTCGCTGGGCCGCGTCCCCGAGGGCCATCGAGGGCCAACCGTCGATGTCCACCAAGCCCGGCGGATCTGGCGCGTCCTTACCACCGAAGAAGGCTTTGATCGAATACACCGGGTCGTTCAAGATCTTGGTCCTGTTGCCCCATCCCGCCCCTTGCCGCTGTTGGAAGAGCCCGACCGAGTCGGCGTCGCCGTACGCCAGGTTCTGAAGATTCGACTCCACCAAGGCCGTCATCAAGGCGATCAGGGTGGCTCGGCCAGGCAGACCCCGATCCTTCGCAACCTGATCGATGAGCTTCGCCCACCCGATCTGTGTTGCCCGAAGTGGACCGTCGGGGAGCGGATCGCCGGCTTGGCCGGGTGCAAGCGGTAGGCATGCGGCCTGTGGCTTGCTCGATCCGCCGAATGGGGCGAGCATCAGCAGACTGGCCACGCCCACGACGGCCAAGGCGGCTGCGGCCTTGACGAACACACCCCTGCTCGCGACCGAGAGCAGTCCCCTGCCGAGATCACGCTCATCGAACATCGCAGCCCTCCACAGATGTGGTCATGGCCCGGTACCGCCTGACACGTCACTGATGACCCATTGGTTGTCCTGATTCACCAGCGTGACGAGCAGGGGTACGTCGAATCGCTGAGCGTTCTTTCCGGTGACATCGATGGTGAGCTTCACGAATCTCGTGATCCGCGCCGGTGTGTCGACCGGCGCCTCCGCGTTGGCCGGCGGAGCACTGACCGGCGCCGAGATCACCGTCGACTTGCCACCGTCTTTCTTCAGTGCGTCGTACGTCGGATCGCCGGCGGAGCGGAAGCTCGACGCGACCTCCGGAGTCATGTACTTCGCAGACTTGGCGACCAATGCCTCGTAGGTTTCCGTAGCCGGATCCCGGGTGTAGAAGGCGCGCGCCCAGGTGCCGACCACATCGGTTGCCAGCGCAGTCGACTCGGCAGACGGACGCTGAGTCTGCGGCGGCGGAGTGGTGAGGGTTGGAATCGTGCCTTGTGGGCTCTCCTGACGTGGCTGGGTATTCGACGGCGCGGTCGGCAGCACGACCGAACTGCCAGGGGTCAGTAGGCCGATTGGGGTACCGTCCTCTGAGCTTTCGCCGCCGAACAGGCGCGGCAAACCTCCGCCCAGGCCGAGGATGATGATCGCGAGCAGAACGACCAACGCCACGATGACAGCTGGGCTGGTCGGCTCAGCCTGGCGCTGGCTGCGCAACCAGGCCATCCGCTGCGCATGGTCGTCACGCCGCCAGTTCTTCTTCGCCCGGCGACGCTCGCGACCGGTGAGCTCGTCCAGCTCTTCCGGATAGTCGTAGTCCGCGCTCATCAGCGAACGCCAACTGTCCGGTGCTTCCGGGCGCGGTCGTTCGACGCGGTCGTCGTACTCCGGTTCCGCCCACGAATTCTCGCGATTGCGCCGACGGGACGCGCGGCCCGCGCCCTCCCGGCGATCGTCAGTCGATCGATGCTTCCGTGCCATCCGCGATCACCTGCGCGTCGGCACGTGTACGGTCACGCCATCCTTCGTGATGGCGGAGTACTCGCGGAACCGGCGCGGCTGTGCAGCTGGCGCCCGGCGCCGCTGACGAGCCTTCGGCGGACCCTCGCGGAGGCTGGCCGAGTGCGTGTATGCCCTGGGTTCGTACCTCGGCTCGCTCACCGGGGCTGGCGCAGGCCTGCGCGAATGACGGGCCTTCTGTGCTTCCGCTGATGTAGTGCGGGACGTACCTGAACCGTTCGCGGAGGCGACATTGGCAGCCGAGACGGAGATCGTCCGCCGCCCTTCGCCGCCCTTGGACTGGGTGCGAGCGCGGGCAAGGTTCAACGCAGAAGTACCCCGACCCGGCCCATTCACCCCGGCTGCCCGAACAGCACCACCCTCAGCCCCCACCTGCTGACCAGCCGGACCGACTCCACCGGCAGTCCCGGCCCCCTCAGTCCTGCGTCGCTCAGGTCCTGCGGTGAGTTCATACGGCGAACTCGCCGCAGTCCCTCGCGTCAACGAACCGACTGCGGGCGCTTGTCGATAGACGCGGACAGAGGTAACCCGTTGAGAAGCTGCTTCGGTTGGCCGCATCCGGTCCCTTGCTCGTTCCGCAAGAGCCGGCGCCGCACCCCGGCTGCCGATAGCTCCCATGATGCGTCTAACGGCGCCCATTGCACCTCGACGCGCCAGTCCACCAAGCATGATGCTCCCAGCCCCGGGGCGCATCATCGTTGTCAGGTTGTCCAGCAGGCGACGGAGCCTGAATCCGGCAATCAGGACGGCTATGGCGAGCCCACTGACTGGAAGCCACCCGAGGGTACCGGTCAGGCTGAACACAGCGGTCACCAAAGTCAGCGCTGTACCAAACACGAGCATCGCCAGGAACGACTGAAGGACCAAGCCGAGCAATGCTTCAAACCAGTTCAGTCCCCACTGGCGGGGCCTACCGGGAATGATCCAGAGACAAGCAAAGAAGACACCCACGACTAGCAGGAGTAGACAGCCAACGAAAGCCATCAGCGCCGTGAACGCCAATGCGATGTTGAGGAATGCGAACAGCGTGGCGGCGATGGCAGCCAGCGTCAGAACACCGATCCGCCCGAACGGGTTCTCACCCTTGGTCCACTTGACCGTCGGAGAGTCACCACCCCCTTCGGCCGGGCTGATCACATCGTCAATGTACTTCTTTCGCGCGTCGTTGTCCGTCCCGGCATCCAACATACCTTTGCCATACCGCTGGCAGGCCGCGATTGATCCGAATTCGGCGATACACCATGGCGTCACGGCAAAACCGCGCCAGCTCGAATCTGCCGACTTCCTCAGCAAGGTGTCACGCGCGCTCCCAGCAAAACTCGGCTCGGGCCACGCGAGTGGTGACTGCATGGTCGGCCCCATTGCTTCCGATGACGCTGTCATCACCGCATCCGCCCCAAGCTGGCGAGCGCCGTCGACACCCCTCAACCACGTCGCGGGCGCAAGCGCGAAGCTGATGCTGAGAACTCCTGCCACGAAGACCCACGCCATTTGCCCGAGCGCACTCCCGCTCGCTTTCCGCTGTGTGTAAGCGGCCACCGCACCAAACGCCAAAGCCGAGGGCAGCAACCACCCGACCATCTGCGTACTAGTCGCACCAATCGTCGCCGACGTCGCATCTGTCAACGGCTTGATGTCCGTAAACGAGAACAACCACCAGCCGACCGAGATTGCGCCGCGAGTGATGGCAACGATGTACATCATCACCAACTGCGCATACCCGTTGAAAACGCTTGAGAGGGGATCGGTGATTGAGCGTTCGAAGTCCAGCGCATACGCCATCGGACTGTACTGCTCGAACAGCGTCCTGGTGTCACCGTGGGTCAAGTCTGGCGTCGGCACGAGATCGGCAAAGCCGGTTGGGCTTGTTGGGCCTGGTTCTGGGTCGGCGGCTAGGGCGATTTGTGTTGTGACGACCAAGGAGATGGAGAGCACTGTCACTGCCGTCCGCAGACGGCGTGACCAGGTCATGCGACGTGCTCCTTGTTTGAGGGGCCGGGGCGGGGGGTGTTGCCGTCTGGGGAGGCGGGGGCGCCGTCGCCGTGGGCGGGGTACATGGCTTCGTTGTAGGCGGCTTCGTCGGCTTCTTGGTCGTAGACCTCGTCGGGGCCGATGGGGGATTCGTAGCGGAGGGAGTGGCCGTTGGGGGTTGGGGGGTGGCCGTTTTGCTGGGGGACCGTGGGGGGCGGCTCGGGGGTGGGCGGTGCTTGGTTGGTGTACGCCGGCTGAGGGGTGGACGGTGCGTGCGCCGGCTCGGGGGTGGGCGGTGCTTGGTTGGTGTAGGCGGGCTCGGGCTCGGGGGTGTAGGTCGGCTCGGGCTCGGGGGTGGGTGCCGGGTCGGGGTGGGTGGTGTGGGCTTCGGCTTGGGCGGTGGCGGTGGCGGCGGGGGTGGGGAGGTCCTCGTAGTCGTCGGCGAAGGGGTCTTCTTCGACGGGCGGGAGGATGGGTTGGGTGGGTTCGTTGGCGTGTTCGGATTCGGGGGTGGTGCGGAGGAGGGCGGCGACCTGTTGGCTGGGGATGTCGATCTGGACGGTGGCTACCTCGTCCCAGCGGTCGCGCATGATGCAGTGGCCGTGGCGGATGCTCTTGCCGTTGGCGGCGGTGTTGATGCCGCGGACCAGGGCCTGGTACGGCGGGGTCTGCGGCCGGCCGAGGAGCTCGAGCAAGGAGTCGACCTGCTCGCGGGAGCGGAGGCTGAAGGCGAACAGGGTGGTGATCTGCTCGACCAGGCCGGGCAGTTTCAGGATGGAGGCCGGGTCCTGGGTGTCGAGGACCAGGGAGGCGCCGAGGGCGCGGCCGACGCGTGCGATGTAGTCGAGGAAGGACGCGCCGTCCGGGGTCTTCGTCAACAAGTGGACCTCGGGCACGATGACGACCTTGGAGCGGCCGCGGAACTCGCGGCGTCCCGTCGTACGGACCATCCAGGCGAGGCACCCGCGCAGGCAGGCCATGCCGACACGTTCGATCGGCGACCAGGACTCCGGTGCCGACTCGGGTGAGGGCAGGGTGAGGCCGGGCATCTGGACGACCCACAGACCCGGGTTGGTGGTCAGCGACGACAAGCCGGACGGCGGGCCGGCGACGACCGAACCGAGGCCGGTCTCGACCATGTCGCGCAGGGCGAAGCCGACCGTACGTGTGGTCTCGGAGTCTGACGCGCAAAGCCGCTGGATCACGCCCCACGAGGACGGGTCGGGCGACTGGATCTCGGCCCGGGTCGCGGCCATGACCGGAGCCTCGGCCGCGCCACGCAGGTGCGGAGGAAGCAGCAGCATCAGCTGCGAAGGTGCCTGCAGCAAGGCGTCGTCGACCGGCAGCACGCGCAGCAGGTCGGCAGCACCGGAGAACTGTGCGGTGATCTCGATGACAGCAGTCGGTACGCCGTACTCCGCCGCGACCGCGGACACACCGGCCGCGTCACCCTTCAGGTCGAGCAGCGGCACCCAAGCACCGGCGAAGGCGGAATCCAGGCCACCGAGCATCGCGGCCGTGGTCTTGCCTCGGCCGGAACGACCCAGGAAGAGCGTCGTCGTCGCGTCACCCAACGCAGAACCGGCGGCAGCGTCGAAGCGCACCAACCCGGGCGTGGAGCCGGTCAGGTAGCCAATGGCCGGACCGGTCGCGTCACCGATCGACGCGCCGCCCCAGAACCAGGAGCCGAAGAACGCGGTCGACTCACGCACGTGCCCGAGGTCGGGTACGCGCAACTGGTCGCCGGGCAGGGATTCCAGCCAGAGGTCGCGCTGCTCGTCCGCGCCGGCGGCCACGGTGATGCCGCGGTCGGCGTAGTGCGCGATGACGGCGTCGACGTACGCCTCCAGGTCCTCGCGGGTGTCCGCGCTGACCAGCAGGCGGGGGTGGTCCTCGACCAGGGTCAAACCGCTGCGGTTGATGTCGCGCTTGACCTCGCGCATCACGCGCTCGGTCTCGACGATCTCGTCAGCGGTCTCCTCCGCGGTGCCCTTGGCGGCGGACCTTCGTTGTTCCTTGGCGCTCTTGCGGGTCTCGTCGACCAGGTGCCGGGCGGTCTTCTTCGTCAGCACCCGGAAGCGAACGGACGCCTCGACGGTGACGTCGATCTCCTCACCGTCGTCGTCGATCGCCTTGATCTCGGACAGCGTCCGCAGCCACTCCCCCGCGCCCGGGGTCTCGAGCTCCTCGGGGAAGTCGGTCATCGCGAGCACGGTCGTGTACGCCGCGATCTGGCCGCGGGCGTCGTAGATGCGCAGGTGGTCGGTGTACGGAACCACCCGGCCGGAGGTGAGCCGAGCCAGGGAGGCGCCGGTGATCAGGCCGCGACGGGGCGCGGCGACGGCGCCGCGGTGCATCTCGCGGCTGATCAGCCAGGAGATCACCTCGGCCGGCGCGGTGTGCGCCCGCCAGACGGTGGAGCCGAGCTGGCGGCCGAGTTTGCGGACCCGCTCGTCCAGGTGGGCGAGCTCACGGGCGCTGACCCGCCAGGACGTCGTACCGAGGGCGTCGCTGATCGAACCCCGCACCTGGGCGGTGGCGCGGGGGTCGCGGTCGCTGAGGTGGACGCCGAGGGCGACGTACCGCTCCGGCATCCGCATCTCGTCGATCCGGTCGGCCCTGGTCTGTGCCCAGGCTTCGTGGTCGCCGAGCCGGTAGTGACCGGCCACGCTGTCGATGTAGTCCTGACCGGTCGAACGGCCCCAGACCACCTTCAGGTGGCTGAGCCGGTCGCCGAGGATGGTGGCGGCGGCGCTCACCGCGGCGTCGAGGGCCGCGTCCTGCTCGGACTCGGTGGCGAGGTCGGTGTTGGCCACCGAGATCAGGAACCACGCCTCGGCGCTGCGCTCGGTGACGAGCAGGCCGTCCGCGATGGCGACCAGACGTGGCGGCGGCAGGCCGCGCTCCCGGCCGACACCCACCAGGTTCAGGAGCTTGTCAGCGATCTTCATCCGTCCCTCTTCCCAGACGACGTCCTGCGACTGACCCGCTGCACGTGATCCGCCCCGAGGAGGCGGGCACGCTGGTTCACAGTGATGTCCGCACCCGCGCGGACTCTCGGATCCAGCTCCACCACGACCTCGCGATCCCACTCCGGGGTCACCCTGGCCTTCGCCAGGTTGGCCACCTTCTGGGTCGCGACGCGCTCACGCCATGGCAGGTACTCCGTCTTGTCGGCGGCCCGGGCGCCGAGACCGATGATCGGGCGGTGGGCGCGCAACGCGTAGCGGACGGCCAGCGCCCACTCGGTCACGCGGCGGCGGCGTTCGTGGAACTTGCCGGGTCGCCAGCCGAACGCGGTGATCACGAACGGCGGAACGATGTACAGGCTGACGGTGCTCTTCTGCGGGACTCCGATGAACGGAACCAGCAGCGCGACCCACAGCACGATGACCACCGCTCCGAAGATGATCATCCGGCGCCGGGCGCCTTCACCGAGGTCGATACCGAGCAGGTCGTACTGCCGGGTCTCGATCTCGAAGTGGTGAGTCAGGGTACGGCCGACACGCATCAATTACCTCCGGACAGCAATCCCCAGAAGCCCTTGAGCACATTGATGGTCTGGTTGTTGGCGTAGATCAGCCCCCCGACCAGCACCCCGGCCGCGATGTGGCCGAACAGTTCGCCCCACTCGCGCTTGAAGTAGTGCCCGATGGCACGCAACACGAGGATGGCGATGAAGATGTTCCCCGCGATGACCAGGACCCAGTCCTTGAAATCCGCGCCCGTCGGGACGTTGCTGTCGACCAGCGGCACCGCGAGCTGAACCACGCTCGCAGCCAGTTCGTGCGTCATCATTGCGGTGTCTCCCTTGTTGCCTCGGTCATCCGACGGCTGGTCGCTGATGTCATCCGACGGCAGCCACTTGCCATCGTTGTGCTCCGTCCGTGGCGACCGTTCGCCGCAGCGTGAGCGTGTAGGTCTGGTCCAAGGTGGTGTCCCCCACCCCGTCCCAGGTGACGGCCGCGGTCGCCCGCCGCTCGTCGTCGTTGCCGGCGAAGACCTGCCAGTCCTTGAGTTCGCCGAACTTCACCGAGCCGTTCAGGCTGCGGATCGTCGAACCCGGCGAGGTCACCGCGGACACCTTGTTGTCCGACTCGGCGTACGCGGCGAAGAACGCCTCCGCGTCCTTCCGCGTCGCGGCGGTCAGGTCGTCGTCCGGTACGCCGGCCTCCGGCATGTTGTCCGGCAGCGCGGCCCGCTCGTCCGGTACGAACGTCGGCGGCCCGCTGGCCACCACCCGCGACGCGGTCCGGGCGACCGGGACGGACAGCCGCTCCCAGGAGTACGGTCCGGCGACCCACGCCGCGCCACGCTTGCTGAACGACCGGACCTCGACGCGTACGTCGACCACGGCCGTGACGCCACCGGAGTCGACCTTGACCTCACCCGGGTACGCGGTGTCGGCGGTCTGCTTGCCGCGACCGTTCCACCCGGCCCGGCTGTCCAGGCCGGCCGCCAGGTCGAGGGCGATCAGGGCCGGGCGGGCGTCCGGGTTCGTCTCGTCCCAGTTCAGGTAGGAGACGGCGTACCGGGTCGCGACCGCGCGGGCCTCGTCGACCGGGAAGCTGTTCTGGTTGCTGACCACGGTCTCCGGGGTCCGGTTCGGCGCGATCCAGGAGCGGACGCCACTGATCGCGGCCAGCAGCAGTACGACGACCACCAGGCCGCGGAAGAACCGCCGGGCCCAGGTGGAGAACGACGACTCGGGCTCGGTCGACCACGGCGGCTGCCCGGGCTCGAGCGGCTCGCGGACCGGAGCTGGCGTGGCGTGCGCGCCGTGGGGTGAACGCTGTTTCAAACGCTCGGGCGTGCGATGCGCGCCGGGTGCTTCCGACGTACGAGACGCGGGACGACGGGGTGGAGCCATCACGCCGCCGGCCGGCGGATGTGCCGGCGGGGCTGAGTACTGCGCCGCTACGCCCTGTGCCTGGCGAGGTGTCGGTGACACCGGACCTTCCGGGTGGGCCCACCACTCCGGTGCGGTGTTCGACGGGCGCCCCTTGCCCGGCTTCTTCGTGCGCCGCTGGTCCGACCAGTGCTCACCTTTTGGCGGCAGGTTCAGCAACGTTCGCCACCAACTCATCGCTACCCGCCCCTCAGACAGCAGTTACGCGGACAGTAGCCGGGACAATACGACAAGCAACTGCCCTCCGGGAGCCCTGAGACCAGGATCCGGATGCTCCATCGCTCCCCGCAGCCATACTGTTACCCCGCTCGCGGGAAGTGTCACCCTCCTCGAGCAAGAGTGACACCTTCAGTACCGTCGTCATAGCTCCTCTCTCATGCTCGATCCTGTCGAATCGGGCAGCGCACACCATGCCATACACCGCGGACACCCTTCGAATATCCGTGCGAACAACATGGTAAAGAACGCATCAACTGATCACGCATAGTAACCGATCTTCACGTCCAGCCTGTGGAAACTCTCCCGTGGCGAGGGGTCAAAAACGCCCCGGGCGGGCATAGGGTCGCAGTAACCCTGCTACCCCTGGAGGACCGGGATGGAAACACGCCGACTGGGCAGACTCGGGCACGAGAGCTCGGTGCTGATCTACGGTGCCGCGTCGCTCGGCGGGGTCGACCAGGATCGGGCCGACGCCTCGATCCAGGAGGCCCTCGATGCCGGCATCAACCACTTCGACGTCGCCGCCGACTACGGCGACGCGGAACTGCGGCTCGGTCCGCGGATGCCCGAGATCCGCGACCGGATCTTCCTCGCGACCAAGACCGGACGGCGCACTTACGAGGAGGCCTGGTCCGAAATCAACCGGTCGCTCGAGCGGCTGCAGACCGACCACGTGGACCTGATCCAGATGCATGCGGTCTGTGATCTGGAGAACCTCGATCTCGTCACCGGCAAGGGCGGTTCGCTCGAAGCGGCCATTCGGGCCAAGGAAGAAGGACTGGTCCGGGCGATCGGTATCACCGGGCACACCGCGCAGGCGCCGGCCGTGCACACCGAGAGTCTGCGCCGGTTCGACTTCGACAGTGTGCTGACACCGCTGAACTACCGGTTGTCGACGGATCCGCAGTACGCCGCCGACTACGCCGCCCTGGTGGACGCGGTGAAGGCGTCCGACGCCGCGCTGATGACGATCAAGATGATTGCCCGGCGCAACTGGAGAGAGGGCGAGGAGAAGACGTACGACACCTGGTACCGGCCGTTCGACGAGCAGCGGTACATCACCGCCGCGACCGCCTGGCTGCTGAACGGGCACCCGGAGATCACCGGCCTGGCCACGGCTGGCGAGATCCGGCTGCTGCGCCAGATGGTGGTCGCGGAGCGCGAGCGGGCCGACCTCTCCCCGGAGGCCGCCGCCTCGATCCTCGACGAGGTGCAGGACTACTCGTCACCCTTCGTGGACATGCCTTTCTGACCTCGACGTGTGCCAGGTCACACTCGGCTTACCGCATTCCGGTCACGGTCAAGCGCTTGTACGCCGTACCCGCGAGGCGACCGGGAACACCTGCGCGCGGCCTGATGTTGTAAAGGCTGTATTCGTCTAACTTCGGAGGTCGCAGTGGCAACGGTCGAGCTGTCCCAGGAGAACTTCAACGAGGTCGTCAGCGGTGACGGTCTCGTGCTGGTGGACTTCTGGGCGGAGTGGTGCGGCCCGTGCAAGATGTTCGGACCGGTGTTCGAGAAGTCGTCCGAGCAGCACACGGACATCACCTTCGGCAAGGTCGACACCGAGGCGCAGGTGGAGCTCGCGCAGGCGTTCCAGATCCGGTCGATCCCGACCCTGATGGCGGTCCGTGACGGCGTCGTCCTCTACTCCCAGCCCGGCGCGCTTCCCGCCGCCGCCCTGGAAGACCTGATCGGCCAGCTGCGCGCGGTCGACATGGACGAGGTCCGCGCCCAGATCGCAGCCCACGAAGCCGAACACGGCGCCGAGCCGCACACGCACTGATCCAACCGCAGAAGCCCCGGACCGGTCGCGGTCTGGGGCTTCGTCATGTCGCCGGGGATCGATCGGAGCGGGCCCTGGGCAGGAGAACTTGGCCAGGGCCCGCTTCGGGCTGACCGGTGCGGCGGAGGTGAGCCACTGAGGCGCAGGGCGGTGAGGCAGTGCCGCCCGAAGGGTCACCTGTAGCGCCGCTCGAGGTGTGGTCAGCGCGGGTGGAGGGACCACGTCGTTGGGGTCCCTCCCGATGGTGTCAGCGGAGTGGGTTGAACGGAGCCAGCTCCCTCGGGGTGCGGCCGGTGGTGATGGTCTCGGCCAGCAGCTGTCCGGTGATCGGGCCGAGGGTGATACCCCACATGCCGTGACCACCGGCGGCGAAGACGCGCGGTGACGCGGTCGCGCCGATCAGCGGGAGACCGTCCGGGGTGCAGGGGCGCGGTCCGACCCACTCGAAGGTCCGGGCGTTCAGGTCGGCGTCCCGCAGGAGCGGCCGGGCCGCCTCGACGATCGCGTCGATCCGGCGCGGGTCGAGGTTCGCGTCCGGCTTGCGGAACTCCATCATCCCGGCGACCCGCAGCCGGTCGCCGAGCGGCGTACACGCGATCCGCTGCGCCGGGAAATACACCGGGCCGGCCGGCACGTGCGCCATCGGGACGCTGAAGCTGTAACCACGTCCTGCCTGCACGACGGTGCGTACGCCGAACTGCCGGGCCAGATCGCCCAGCCAGGCGCCGGTCGCCATCACCACGGCGTCGAACGGGTAGGTCTCACCGTCGCCGGTGACAAGGCGTACGCCGCGGATCTCGTCGACGATGTCCTTGACCACGACACCGCTGATGATCTGCCCGCCGCGAGCGATCACCGAGTCCGCGAGCATCTTCACGTAGTCGCCCGGGTTGATGAACCGCTGCCCGTGCAGCCGGATCGCGGCCCCGATCTCATCCGACAGCGAGGGCTCGATCTCGCGGGCGTCGTCACCGCTGATCGGCTCGAACTCGATGCCTTGGCCGGCCGCGTGGATGTGCTCGATCTCCTCGAGCAGCACGCTGCGCTCGGCCTCGGTCCGGTACGCGGCCAGGAACGACTTGGCCTCGTACGTCTGTGCCTCGACGCCGGCCTTGGCCAGAAAATCAAACGCGGGCAATGCCTGGCGGTTGATCGGGACCAGCGCCTCCATCGCGGTCCTCCAGCGTCCGGCGGTGCTGTTGCGAGCGAAGCGGGTGAGGAACTTGAGGAGCCGCGGGCTCGCGGTCGGTGGAACGTACACCGGTGAGGAGGGGCTCAGCACCGCACGGACGCCGTACTTGAGGACGGCCGGTTCCGGCAGCGGGGTGGCCAGGCCGGGCGTCAGCCAGCCCGCGTTGCCCCAGGAGGCACCGGCGGCGACGCCTTCGCGATCGAGCACGGTGACCTCGACGCCGGCCTCCTGGAGGAACCAGGCAGTGGCGAGGCCGACCATGCCCGCGCCGACGACGGCGACGCGGTCGGGAACGATGTGGGTGGAACCAGCAGCGACCATGTATCGATGGTGCGTCCCCGGCGAACCACTGTCATGGTGCGATCACACCACAGAAGAGACAAGTGACTGTGCTCAGCGCACAATAACCTCATGATCACCGCGCCTGACCTGATCGTCGCCGTCGGACCTGCGCTGTTCGAGGTGGTGGTGACCGGCAAGGGTGACGGAGAGGTCCGTGACGTCTTCCTGGCCGATCCACAGGAGCCTGCGACCGGTCAGCCCGGCGACCTGGTCCTGGGGCTCGGCCTGCGTGACGCAGAGGACGCAGTCGAGCTGGTAGAGCGCTGCGCCGCCGGCAACGCCTCAGGGGTTGTTCTGCGTACGACGCTCGCACACGAACCCACCGTGGTCGCGGCAGCCGAGCGGTGGCTGCTCACCCTTGTCGCATTGCAGCCAAGCGTCACGTGGGCCCATGTGGTCTGGCTGCTGCGCGGTGTCATCGACAGGGCCGCCGCACCCGACTCCCCCGCGGCAGGAGACGCCGGCGTGCACCAGGAGCTGTTCGCACTCGCAGATGCGGCCGCCGCGATCGTGGACGCTCCAGTCACCATCGAAGACAACCAGTCACGCGTGCTGGCGTACTCCTCCGGCCAGGACTTCACCGACCCCACCCGCGTGTCCACCATCGTCGGTCGTCGCGTGCCGGCCGAGGTCATCGCGCACTTCCGGGCTCGTGGCATCTTCCGTCGGTTGGCCCGGTCCAGTGAGCCGTTCCTGGTGCCTGACGGCCCCAACGGCATCCGCCCGCGTCTCGTCGTACCTGTCCGTGCAGGGGGTGAGTGGCTGGGGTCCATCTGGGCTGTGGTGGACGGACCGGTCAGTGACGAGGTGACAGCTGAGCTGAGCAATGCTGCGTCGGTGCTGGCACTGCATCTGCTCCGGCTGCGCGCTCAGGCGGACGTCGCGCGACGGAGTGCCATCGACAGGTTGCGGACGATCCTCCGCCAGTTCTCTCCCGACAATCCGATCGACGTACGGCTACCACCTCAGCCCTGGCGGGTTGTCGCACTCGGCACGCCCGAGGGGTACGACGTACCGCAGCAGCTCGACCTGTGGGAGTCGACCGGTCGTCGGCACGGGTGGAGCGAGCCGCAACTCGCGGATCTCGACGGCACGGTGCTGGCGGTGGTCACTGACGCGGACGGCCCCGGCTCGTGGAACTGGTTGCGCAAGCTGGTCACCGAGCAGGCCAAGACCGCTCCTGGCACGATCGCTGCCGCAGGCGGCCCGGCGCGCGGTCCTGCCGATCTTCCGAGCTCACGCGCCCAGGCGGTCGAACTGCTGGGCCTGGTACGACGAGGTGCCGCAGCCGGACCGGCATTACCCGTGGAGGCGGCCTGGCACGTGCTGACCGTTCACCGGGCAGTCACCTCATTGGACATCACCAAGCTGGACGGACCGCTCGCGACACTGCTGCGGCACGACATCGAGCACGACACCGGGTATGTCGAAACGCTGCAGGCGTGGCTGGAGCACCCGGGTCAGCCGCAGCGCGCGGCGCGCGAGCTTCACCTACACACCAACACCCTGCGGCACCGGATGAAGCGAATCGGCGAGATCGCGGCGCTGGATCTGTCCAATCCGCGCGAACGGCTCGCGTTGCAACTGCAGATCGCGGCGGTGCGGACCGAGCACTGAGATGTACGCCACAAGCCTCCGTAACAAGGCTTCATATTCCGGCAACTGTTGGGCAACATCCGACTGATTAAGTCTTCCTCAGGAACACCGAGGAACACCCCAGGGACTGTCCCAGCTTTTCACCAGGAAGCTGGGGCACCGTTCCAGCCTTTCACCAGGAGGCTGGACCGGCCGGTCCGAGCTTTTCACCAGGAAGCTCGGGTCACTCGTGGGCCCGGCGGTTGTCTGAGCGATCGCCGGGCCCCAGAGAAACCTTGCTCACGACAACCGGTTGACGATCGTCGCGTAGACGCCGGGAAGCCGCACGGCGGCCGGCACGATGCGGGGAGCGAGCAACGACGTGTTGCGGGCCCAGAGCAACGAACCGGTGAGCAGGCGGCACTCCCAGGAGACTCGGCGCCAGGCCGCCTCGTAGTCTTCCGGCCGATCCTGCTCCACGCAGCGGACCAACTCGGCGGACGTGCGCAGCGCGACCGCGATGCCTTCGCCGGTCAACGCGTCGACGTAGCCGGCCGCGTCGCCGACCAGCATCACCCGCCCGGCCACCCGCGCCCGCACTCGCTGGCGGAGTGGTCCGGCCCCCATCACGGCGTTCGCCGGGCAGGCGCCCTGGAGGCGGCGCTGCAGGGCTGGGAAGGCGTTGAGGTGAGAGTCGAAGCTTCCGCGGGCCGAGGTGAGGATGGCGACGCCGACCAGGTCGTCGGCGACCGGTGTCACGTAAGCCTCCCCCAGCCCGGACCAGTAGACCTCCACGAGGTCTGTCCAAGGAGATACCGAGAAGTGCTGGCGCAACCCACGACGAACGGCTCCTGCGGCGCCGGGTGTGGGGGCGAGGCCGAGTTGGCGGCGGATCGGTGAGTGGAGGCCGTCGGCGGCGGCCAGGTAGCGGGCTGTGTAGCCGGCGGCGGTGACCGAGGTGGTGTTCTGCGTGATCGGGCCGACGCGACCGTCGACAATCGGCACGCCCAACGAGGTCAGGTGGTCGACCAAGGCCTGGTGGAGGGTGGTGCGCCGTACGCCGAGACCGGGCCCGGCGGTGAACCGGGCGTCGACCTGGTGGTTTGCGTCGAGGTATCTGATTCCGTAGAACGGGCGGCCGGTCAGCTCCACGCCCAACCGGCCCAAGTACTGGACCGCGCTGTGCGCGACGCCCTCGCCGCAAGCCTTGTCGATGGGCGCCGAGCGGGGCTCCACGACCACGACCGACAAGCCGGCGAGCGCCGCACGGATGGCTGTCGCGGCACCAGCGGGACCGCAACCTGCGACCAGAAGGTCGATCACTTGGCCAACGCAGAGGTCAAGGCGGCTTCTTCCACACGAATGCGAATCGCGAGCAACGGAATGTTGAGCACAGTGAAGACCAGGGCAGTCACCCACGCCGTGTGGACCAGCGGCAACGCGATGCCCTCGGCAACGACCGCGACGTAGTTCGGGTGACGCAGCCACCGATACGGCCCACGCGCAACCAGCCGCAGCCCTGGTACGACGATCACCCGCGTGTTCCACTGCCGCCCGAGCACCGTGATGCACCACCACCGCAACCCCTGCGACAGCAGCACCACCGCGAACATCGTCCACCCGAGCCACGGCACGAACGGCCGATGAACCGCCTCCACCAGACACCCGGCCAGCAGCCCCGTGTGCAGCACCACCATGAACGGGTAATGCCCGCGCCCGGACTCCACGCCACCCTGCGCGAAACTCCACTTGGCGTTCCGCAGCGACACCACCAGCTCGGCGACCCGCTCGAACCCGACCAGCACCACGAGCACCGCGTACCAGATCATCGCCACTCCAGCAGTACCAGCTCGGAGCAGAATCCCGGGCCCATCGCCAGCAGCAGTCCCATCCCGACAGGATCCTGCCGCAACGTCTCACTCAGCACGTGCAACACCGACGACGACGACAAGTTGCCGACCGCATCGAGCGACTGCCAGGTCAGGTTCAGTGCCCCGGGCCGCAGGTCGAGCGTCTCCGCGACCGCCTCCAGGACCTTCGGTCCACCCGGATGACTCACCCAGGTCCCGATGTCCGGCACGGTCAGTCCGTACGACGACAGAAACCCCCGCACGTCATCACCGAGATACGTCCGGACCACGTCCGGCACGTCCGCCCCGAGCACGATCCGGAACCCACCCGAACCGACGTCCCACCCCATCACCCGCTCGGACTCCGGATACAGCCGGCTCCGCGTCGCCACCACCGACGGCCCTGACGCCGCCGGATGCTCCGACCCGGTCATCACCACCGCCGCCGCGCCGTCCCCGAACAACGCACCGCCGACGAGATTCGGCAACGACGAGTCGTCCCGCTGCAGCGTCAACGAGCACAGCTCGACGGACAGCAGTACGGCGACATGCGTCGGCCAGGCCTGCAAGTAGTCGTGCACCCGAGCGATCCCCGCCGCCCCGCCGACACATCCCAGCCCGAACAGCGGCAGCCGCTTGACGTCGTCCCGCAACCCGAGCCGCAACGCGACCCGCGCGTCGATCGAAGGCGCCGCCACCCCGGTCACGGTGGTGAACATCAGCAGGTCGACGTCGTCCAGCGTCAGCCCGGCATCCTTCACCGCGCCCGCCACCGCTTCGGCGCCCAGGTCCACCGCCGTTGCGATCCACGCGTCGTTCGCCTCGCCGAAGTCCTTCAGTACGGCGTACTGCTCCAACGGCAACGCCAGATGCCGAAACGACACGCCCGCGTTGGCGTGCAGCCGCCGGAGCAACGCCGTTCCACTGCCGTCGGGCAGGCAGATCGACGCGAACGCGTCGGTGAGGTCGGACTGCGGATAGCGGTACGGCGGCAACGCGGGCCGGACCGCTGCGATCCGCGTCATCGTGGCATCGTTACTTCGGTGAGCCCAGCCGTCACGACCGTGCGAGGCCTCGCGCTCGCTTGCCATCCCGGACCGACGGTCGCCGTCACCGCACTCACCACGGCCGTGGCGTGGTCGGCCGGGCGCAGTCCGGCCGGGTGTCTCCTGGTCGCAGCAACGATCCTCACCGGCCACCTCTCGATCGGCTGGAGCAATGACGCGATAGACGCCGCCCGCGACACCATTGTGAACCGGCAGGACAAGCCGGTGGTACGTGGACTGGTGAGTCGCCGCACGCTGATCGTGGCCGCCGCGGTCATGCTGGTCGTCACCATCCCGGTCTCCCTCGCCAACGGGATCGCCGCCGGCTTGATGCATCTGCTCTTCGTCGCCTGCGCCTGGGCGTACAACCTCGGCCTCAAGTCGACGGCCGTGTCCTGGCTCCCGTACGCCGTCGCGTTCGGGGCGCTGCCCTCCTTCGTCACCCTCGGCACGACGCACACCTGGGCGCCCTGGTGGGCCACCGCCGCCACCGCCCTGCTCGGAGTCGGTGCCCACCTGGCAAACGTCGTACCCGATCTGGCCGACGATCTCGCCACCGGTGTCCGGGGCTGGCCGCAACGACTCGGCCGCGCGGCCCGGCTGCTCGCCCCGGTCCCGTTGGCCGCGGCCACGCTCCTGCTCGTCGTCGCCCCGCCCGGGCCGGTCGGTGTGGTCGGCTGGGTGACCCTCGGCGCGGTCGCCGTACTGCTCGCCGTCATCGTGACGTGGAAGAACGCCCCTTTCCTGGTCACCATCGCGGTCGCAGCCGTCAGCGTCGCGGCGCTCGTCCTCCGCGGCGACGCGTTAGTGCCGTAGCTCCTGGAGTTTTGTCTTCACGCCTTCCTTGAGCACGCCCCAGCGGTCCTCGTCACCGCGCCACAGCGACTTGGCCGTCTTCTGGATCTGATCCCAGCTCGCGTGCGGCGGAATCGGCGGTACGTCGGGATCGCAGTGCACGTCGAGCAGGGTCGGCCGGTCCGCGGCCAGCGCGGTGCCCCAAGCGGAGGCCAGTTCGGCTCCGGAGCGAACCGTCATCGCCGCCAGCCCCACGGATCGCGCGAAGGCCGCGTAGTCCACGGACGGCAGCGTCTGCGAGTCCGGGAACTTCGGCGCACCCTGCAGCGACCGCATCTCCCAGGTCACCTGGTTGAGGTCGTTGTTGTGCAGTACGGCGATCACCAGCCGTGGATCGCTCCACTCCTGCCAGTACCGCTTGATCGTGATCAGCTCGGCCAGCCCGTTCATCTGCATCGCGCCGTCACCGGAGAACGCGACCACCGGTTTCCCCGGGTGCCCGACCTTCGCGCCGATCGCGTACGGCACCGCGGAGCCCATCGTCGCCAGCGTCCCGGACAACGACCCGTGGGTGGTGTCGTTGAACCGCAACTGCCGCGCGTACCAGTCGGCCGCCGAGCCGGAGTCCGCGACCACGATGCAGTCGTCCGGCAGCCGCTCGGAGAACTCGGAGAACAGCCGCTGGGGGTTCACCGGGTCCGCCTCGACCTGCGCGGCCGCCGCCATCACCTCCCACCAGCGCTGGACGTTCTCCTCGATCCCAGCGCGCCAGGACCGGTCCTCTTTCTGCACCAGGTACGGCGTGAGCTCACGCAACGTGGCCCCGGCGTCGCCGACCAGGTTCACCTCGTACGGGTACCGCATCCCGATCATGGTCGGATCCGCGTCGATCTGCACAGCCCGCGCCTGACCGAACTCCGGCAGGAACTGCGAGTACGGGAAACTCGACCCGACCGTCAGCAGCGTGTCGCAGCCCTGCATCAGCTCCCAGCTCGGCCGCGTCCCGAGCAATCCGATCGAGCCGGTCACGTACGGCAGGTAATCACTCAGCACGTCCTTGCCGAGCAGCGCCTTCGCGACGCCCGCGTTCAGCAGGTCCGCGACCACCTCGAGCTCACGCCGCGCACCCCGCGCACCCTGGCCGACCAGGATCGCGACCTTCTCACCACTGTTCAGAATGTTGGCCGCCCGCTGCAGAGCCTCCTCGTCCGGCACCTCCACCGCGGCCGCGAACCCCAGGCTCGACGGCACCATCTTGAACGCGTGCGGAGGCGGCGAGTACTCCAGCTCCTGTACGTCGGACGGCACGATGATCGCGGTCGGCGCCGACCGGGCCAACGCGGTCCGGATCGCCCGGTCCAGCACGTTCGGCAACTGCTCGGGCACGTTGACGGTCTCGACGTACTCGCTCGCGACGTCCTTGAACAGGGAGTGCAGGTCCACCTCCTGCTGGTACGAGCCGCCCATCGCGGACCGGCTCGTCTGGCCCACGATGGCGACCACCGGGACGTGGTCGAGCTTGGCGTCGTACAGGCCGTTCAGGAGGTGGATCGCGCCGGGACCGGAGGTCGCCATGCAGACGCCGACCCGGCCGGTGAACTTGGCGTAGCCGACCGCCTGGAAGGCGCTCATCTCCTCGTGCCGCGACTGGACGAAGTGCGGGCCCTCGTCAGTCTGCGTCCAGGCGGCCAGGATGCCGTTGATGCCGTCGCCCGGGTATCCGAAGACGGTGTCCACCTGCCAGGCCCGGAGCCGCTCGAGCAGGTAGTCGCCGACCGTTGCCATGATTCAACCTCCGAGAATGGGTTTCTCCTCGGGTGCCCCTCGATCAGGTCTTCATGCGGCGTCAGGCTTGAGCGGGGCGTTGCTCCCGAGGATGGCCGCGGTCAAGGCTTCGGCGGGCTCCTTGGCAGCGCGGGGATTGGTGATCAGGACCAGGTCGATGGCCGGCAGCTCCGGGAGGCCGGCGCTGGGTGGCGGCTCGACCAGGTCGGCCGGCATCAGGGAGCGGGCGAAGATCGCGATGCCGAGCCCGGCCCGGACTGCCGCGAGTACGCCGTTCACGCCGCGGACGATGCAGGTGATCCGGCAGGACCGGCCCGCCTGTTCCAACGTTTGGACACCGAGCGACCGGCTCAGGCTGGGCGCCTGGTACGCGACCAGCGGCACCGGGCCGTCGGGCGCGATCCGGGTCCCGTTGATCCCGGCCCAGACCAACGGGTCCCGGCGGACCAGCCGGCCGTTCGGCTCGTAGCCGGTGCCGACGCTGTGCTTCACGTAGGCCAGGTCGAGGTGGCCGGACTCCACCCGGCGGAGCAAATTGGGGCTCTGGGCAACCGTAAGCTCGAGGTCGATCCGTGGATACAGCTGCCGGAAGTCGCGCAGGATCCGTGGCAGTGGCGTGAGGGCCAGGTCGTCGGTGACGCCGAAGCGCAGCCGGCCGCGCAACTCCGAGCCGGTGAAGTAACCCGCGGCCTCCTCGTGCGCGGCCAGGATGGTCCGGGCGAACCCGGCCATCGCCTCGCCGTCCGCGGTGAGCGTCACCGTCCGGGTGTCGCGCAGGAACAGCGGTCGCCCGACCGCCGCCTCGAGTTTGCGGACGTGTTGGCTGACGGTCGGCTGCCGGATACCCAGCCGCTCGGCCGCCTGGGTGAAGCTCAGGGATTGGGCCACCGCGAGGAACGTGCGCAGCTGGTCCGGGTCGTACATCGATTCCCCTCTCATAGCGCGACGCAATAAGACTAATAGGAGTAATTCGGTGTCAGAATCCAGTACCGAACTGTGAGGATGGGACTGTCCTCCCCTGACCAGTCCACTCGCGTAGGGAACGCTCTTGACCTCCCGGGCCACCGGTACTGTCCCATCCGTCCCCGACTTCCACACCCACAACAGCAAGACCTCGTCCGAACTCCGCGCAGCCCAGCGGCGCCCCGGCTTCCGGGACACCTTCAGCGCGCTGCAGGTCCGCAACTTCCGCCTCCTGGTCAGCGGTCTGCTGGTCAGCTCGACCGGCGGCTGGATCCAGCGCATCGCCCAGGACTGGCTGGTGCTCACCATCACCGGCAGCGCCACCGCGGTCGGTATCACCACCGCGCTGCAGTTCCTCCCCACCCTCCTGCTGGGCCTTTACGGCGGAGTGATCGCGGACCGCTTCCCGAAGCGGAAGGTCCTGCTGGTCACGCAGTCGATGATGGGCACCGGCGCCGCCATTCTCGCCGTCCTGGCCTTCACCGGTCAGGTGCAGGTCTGGCAGGTGTACGCGCTGGCCCTGTTCCTCGGTCTCGCGACCGCCGTCGACAACCCGACCCGGCAGTCCTTCGTCACCGAACTGGTCGGCAAGGATCGGATCCGGAACGCGATCAGCATGGTCTCGTCGACGTTCCAGCTGGGCAGCCTGATCGGCCCGGCGCTCGGCGGCGTCCTGCTCGGCGCCCTCGGCACCGGCTGGGCGTTCGCGCTGAACGCAGTCACGTTCTTCGCGTCGATCTCCGCGCTGCTGATGATGCGCGAGCACGAGATGCCCGGCCTGCAGGCGGCCCGCCGGGCGAGTGCCGGGATGCGGATCCGCGACGGACTGAAGGACGGGGTGCGGTACGCCCTCGATGAGCCGGCCGTCCGCTGGGCGATCGCGCTGGTCGGGATCTACGGCATGTTCGCGATCAGCCTGCCGGTGACGCTGACCGCGTTCGCCGACCGCGTCTTCCACAC
Source organism: Kribbella sp. NPDC023972 (assembly GCF_040639075.1). Classification (NCBI taxonomy): domain Bacteria; kingdom Bacillati; phylum Actinomycetota; class Actinomycetes; order Propionibacteriales; family Kribbellaceae; genus Kribbella; species Kribbella sp. NPDC023972. The sequence goes on from NZ_JBEZZH010000001.1 coordinate 846,460, forward strand.
CGGCGCGACCGGGTACGGCGTACTGAACTCGGTGGTGGCCGTGGGTGCGCTGACCGGCGCGCTGCTGTCCGCGCGCCGGGTCCGGACGCCTCGGCTGCGGAACCTCGTCGGGATCGCCGCGCTGCTGGCGGTCACCCAGATCCTGGCCGCGATCCAGCCGTCGTTGTGGACCTTCATCCCCCTGCTGTCCGCGCTCGGTATGGCGACGCTGATGTTCCTCACCGCGGCGCAGTCGATGGTCCAGCTGACCACCCCCGACGGGCTGCGCGGGCGGGTGTCCGGGATCTACAACCTGGTGTTCATCGGTGGCGGTGCGATCGGCGGACCGCTGGTCGGCTTCCTCGCCCAGACCTGGGGCGCACGCAGCAGCCTGCTGCTCTCCGGCCTGATCCCGGCCGTCGCGACGATTGCCATCGCGCTCCGGCTCCGCCGCGACGGCCGGTTCCGGCTGGTCCTGATCCGCACCCGGTCCCCGTGGCACCAGCCGCCGGTCCGGGTCAACCTCGAGCAGACATCGATCCAGCTGTCGGCTCCCACCAGCCGTCCCGCGGCACGTACGTCGCGACCCTTCGTGCTCGGCCGTCGTCAGCACCAGCGCACCGATCCGCACACCCGCCCGGTCCGCCCCCGCCGCCGCCCCCAACACCACTGACTCACCGCTCTGGACGCTCACCTTGAGAACCCACCAACCATTTCTTGGCTCGTCACTTGGTTGGTGGCTTCTCAAGGTAGAGCAGACTCGAATACTTGACGCGGTAAATTAAGCGACCCTAGGCTCGGCCGGGTCCGCTCTCTCCTCCCCCGGAGGATCATCATCGTGTTCAACTCGCGCCTCCCAGGACGCCGTACCACCGCCGCCGTGATCGCAGCCGTCGCCCTGGTGTCGACGGCCGCGGCGATCGCACCGGCCGATGCGGCCCAGCCAACAGCGATCCAGCCAGGCCCCAAACCGATGCCGGCCGAGCCCGACTCCACCTTCCAGGGCATTCCCGACCTGACGCAGTCGGCCAAGGTGCCGGCGGCGTACCCGCAGGTCGCGGCCAAGCCGTACATGGGCTGGAGCAGCTGGAGCCTGCAGTCCACCAACTACCCGGGTGTGAACCCGGACGGCCCCGGCAGCTTCATCAGCGAGAAGAACATCCTCACCCAGGCCCAGGCGATGGCCACCAAGCTCAAGCCGTACGGCTACGAGTACATCAACATCGACGCCGGCTGGCAGCTCGGCGGCGACGAGTACGGCCGCCCGGTCGCGAACCCGAAGCGGTTCCCGCGGGGGATGAAGGCAGTCGGCGACGACCTCCACAAGCTCGGCCTGAAGTTCGGCATCTACACCGTGGTCGGTCTCGGCTTCGATGTCTACCGCGACGGCAACACGCCGATCTACAACGCGCCGGGCTGCTTCACCCGCGACATCGTCTACCCGGACCTGCGCACCACGAACGGCTGGGACCAGGCCTACAAGATCAACTACGAGAGCCCGTGCGCACAGAAGTACGCCGACTCGATCGCGAACCTGTTCGCCGGCTGGGGCGTTGACTTCATCAAGATGGACGGTGTCGGCCCGGGTTCCTGGAAGGGCGCTCCGGACGATCCGAACCACAACAACACCGAGGATGTCGAGGCGTGGTGGCGCGCGGTGCAGAACTCCGGCCGCCCGATGATGTACACGCTGTCGTGGTCGCTCAGCCACCGGTACGCCGACGTCTGGAAGCAGAACTCGAACGGCTGGCGGATCGACACCGACGTGGAGTGCTACTGCGACACCATCGTCCGCTGGGACGGCTCGGTGAAGCAGCGCTGGTGGGACCTGCCGCAGTGGATCGACGACGCCGGCCCGGGCCACTGGAACAACCTGGACGCGGTCAACGTCGGCGTGGGTGCGATGGACGGCCTGAACGAGGCCGAGCGGCAGAGCTACATGACGTTCTGGGCGATCAACGCCGCACCGCTGTTCGTCGGTGACGACATGACCAAGCTCGACGCGTACGGCCTGAAGCTGCTGACCAACCGCGAGGTCATCGCGATCAACCAGTCCGGCAACCCGGCCCGCCCGCTGAACCAGGACCAGCTGCAGCAGGTCTGGTACGCCAAGAACGCCGACGGCAGTGTCACGGTCGGCCTGTTCAACCTGGCCGAGACCCCCGCCACGGTGACGGGGAACTTCGACCAGCTCGGCATCACCGGTACGGCGACCGTCCGCGACATCTGGGCGGACCAGAACACCAGGAACGTCAGCGGCCAGGTCAGCGCGGCGCTGCCGGCGCACGGCTCGAAGCTCTACAAGATCATGCCGAACGCGAAGGCGACGCCGAGCAAGCCGGCCGACCTCACCGCGACCGACGTCAGCCGTACGACGGTCAGCCTCGACTGGCAGCCGAGCACCGGTGCCTCGTCGTACAAGATGTATGCCAATGGCAAGCAGGTGGCGACCAGCTCGAGCACGAACGTGGTGGTGACCGGGCTGCTGCCGCAGACGCAGTACACCTTCACCGTGAAGGGTGTTGCCAACGGACGTACGTCGGAGGCCAGCGCGCCGATCACCATGTTCACCTCGAAATCGGGTGGACCGGTGAGGTACGAGGCCGAGGCGCCGACCAGCACGCTGACCGGGAACGCGAGCATCTCCGGCTGCACCCTGTGCTCGGGTGGCGCGAAGATTGGCAACATCGGCGGTGACGCCACAGTGACGCTGAACAACATCACCGTGCCAACCACCGGGACTTACCTGGTGAAGATCGCCTACACCGACGGCGACACCAGCCGGCAGAGCATGCTCACCGTCAACGACGCCGACACCTACTGGGTCAACTACCACGGCCTCGGCGACAACGACTGGGGTACGCCGCAGGTCACCTACCTGCCGATGAAGCTCCAGGCCGGAGCCAACTCGATCAAGGTGCACAACCCGACCGGCTACATCGCCGACATCGACTGGATCACCGTCTGATCCTGAAAGAAACCCCCGAGTGGGGCCGGCCTTCCCTGGGGCCGGCCCCACGCCTTTACTGGATCCATGAGCGCCTATCCCGAACCTCTGGTCCCTGCCGGCTCCACCGCGCCGGTCCCCCGGCGGATCCGCGCGACGCTGGGCAATCGCGTCGTACTGGACACGACGGATGCGATCTACCTGTGGGAGTTCCCGCCGTACCCGCAGTACTACGTCCCGGTCGCCGACGTGGCGGACGGCGTACTGACCGACACGGGTGAGACCAAGGCGTTCGAGCACGGGGTCGCGCGGGTGCACACCGCGGGGTCGGGCAAGGGGTGGGTGTACGACGACGGGGTCGCCAAGGATCGGGTTCGGTTCCAGTGGGAGGCCCTGGACCGCTGGTTCGAGGAGGACGAGGAGGTGTTCGTCCATCCACGCAATCCGTATGCGCGATGCGACGCGATCCGGTCCGGCCGGCACGTCAAGGTCGAGGTGAACGGCAAGGTCCTGGCCGCATCCCGATCGGCCGTCATCGTCTTCGAGACCGGCCTGCCGCCGCGCTACTACTTCCCGTGGCCCGAGGTGAACTTCGACAACCTCACGCCGAGCGACAGCCGGACCGCCTGTCCCTACAAGGGCCGCACCACGGCGTACTGGTCCGTCGGCGGCCGGGACGTCGCCTGGTCGTACGACTTCCCGACCGCAGCCTTGCTGCCGGTGGCCGGACTCGTCGCCTTCTTCGACGAGCGAGTCGACATCACGCTGGACGGCGTACCCCAGGAACGCCCGGTCACTCCGTTCTCGGACTGAGACGTCACTCCGCCCGGTAGCCCTGCCATCCTGCGGTGCTCGCGAACTCGAATCTGTAGTCGGTGCCGTCCTTCACGTTGGAGGCGACGACCTTCCAGCCCTTGCCGCCGGCGGGGATCCAGGTCCAGCGATCCTGGCAACCGCTGCGTCGGAAGCAGACCGTGACGTTCGCGCCGGTCTCCATCCACATGGCCGACTGGACGTTGATATCGCGGCAGTTGCTCGTCGTCCGGAACCACGAGATCCCCTGTGGCACAAGCGTCGTACCGGACTTCTTCTCGAAGAACTTCTTGCTGTCGTAGCAGCCCGCGGCACTCGCCTGGCTGGCGGCGATACCACCGATCGTGACCGTGGCGGCCGTCAGCAGGCCGGTGGCGAGCGCGATCCGGCCGGCCGGCTCGCCGATCCCGAACATCAGATCGCCGACGTCACGCCGCCGTCCATGGTGATGATCGCGCCGGTGACGTAGCTGGCCAGTGGGGAGGCGAGGAAGACGGCGACATTCGCGACCTCGGCGGGTTCGCCGGCGCGGCCCATCGGGATCTCGGCGACCATCTCCGCCAGCAGCTCGTCCTTCGGGCGGCCGCTGGCCCGGACCGCGGCCTCGAGTCCTTCGTCGACCCGGGCGGTGCGGGTCATCCCGGGGTTGATCACGTTGACCCGGACGCCTTGGCCGGCGTACGCCTTGGCGTAGCCGACCGACGCCAGCATCAGCGCCGCGTTGGCCGCGCCGCCGCCGATGTGCAACGGGTTCGCCGCGCGGCCGCCCTGGCCGACAACGTTCACCACCGCGCCGCTGCCGCGCTCGGCCATCCCGCGGATGACCGCCTCGGTCGCGTGCATGTAGGTGAAGTACTTCGCCTCCATCGCCGCATGCAGCGCCACGCTGTCGAGCTCGTCGACCGGGGTACGGCGGGCCGCTCCCGCGCAGTTGATCAGGATGTCCGGTACGCCGATCCGCCCGAACGCGGCCTTCGTCGCGTCGGCGTCGGTGAGGTCGACCGCCAGGACGTCGTAGCTCAAACCCTTGCCCGCCAGCTGCTCCTGCGCCTTGGCGAGATTCCCGGCATCCCGGGAGATCCCGATCACCTTCGCCCCCTCCCGGGCGAGCGCCTCCACACAGGCCAGCCCGATCCCCTTGCTGGCTCCGGTGACAACCGCGGTCCGACCGGACAGTTGCAGATCCACGTCACTCCTCAGCACTCGGCGCGTCGTACTCCGCTCGAGTCTAGGCGACCTGATCGATGCCCTGAGCAATCGTCAGCTGTCGGGATCACGGGCCTTCGGCAACGAATTGGAATTGTCGCTGTTGTGAGCTTGAACAGCCCAGTACGATGAGTGACCAGATCGACACTCTTTGTTTCGACGCCTGATGCCGAGAGCACCCGACGCCGGAGGGACCCGTGCCGACCATGTCAACTTCCCATTCCCCGCCCGCTTCCAACGGTGGTCCTGCGCCTGAACGCAGGACCTGGAAGCTGGTCCTTCACCATGACCTACCGGCCTCGCTGGTGGTCTTCCTGATCGCAGTACCACTCTCCCTGGGGATCGCCGCCGCGTCCGGTGCCCCGCTGATCGCCGGTCTGGTGGCCGCGGTGGTCGGCGGTGTGGTCGCCGGCGCGCTCGGCGGCTCGACGTTGCAGGTCAGCGGTCCCGCCGCCGGCCTCACCGTTGTCGTCGCCGGCCTCGTCAGCCAGTTCGGCTGGGCCGCGACCGCCGGCATCACCTGCGCCGCCGGCCTCTTGCAGATCCTGCTGGGCGTCACCCGGATCGGGCGGCTCGCCCTGTCTCTTTCTCCCGCTGTGGTGCACGGCATGCTCGCCGGGATCGGCGTCACGATCGCCGCCCAGCAGTTGCACGTGGTGCTCGGCGGGCAGGCGCAGAGTTCATTGATCGCCAACCTGGCGGAGCTGCCCGGCCAGCTTGTTGCCCATCACCCCCATTCGGTGCTGGCCGGCGTACTTACCGTCGTCATCTTGCTGGTGTGGCCCAGACTGCCCACCCTCAAGGCGATTCCGGCGCCGCTGGTGGCCGTGGTCGCGGTGACCGCGTTGGCCGCCGTGTTCATGGCCGACGTCAGCCGGGTCGACCTGCCGGATCAGCCGCTGCAGGAGTTGATCCTGCCCGCGATGCCCGACGGCACCCCGATGGAGATCGTCACCGCGGTGCTGACCGTCGCCTTGGTGGCGAGTGTGGAGTCACTCCTCTCGGCCGTTGCCGTGGACAAGCTTCATCGCGGCAAGCGGAGCAACCTCGACCGTGAACTGATCGGCCAGGGCGCGGCGAACGCGGTGTCCGGCGCCCTAGGTGGCATGCCGGTGACCGGCGTGATCGTGCGCAGCTCCACCAACGTCGCGGCGGGTGCCCGGACCCGCGCCTCGGCGATCATGCACGGCATCTGGATCGCGGTGTTCGTCCTCGCCGCGGGCTCGATGCTCGAACTCATCCCGATGGCCGCGCTGGCCGGCGTACTGCTCGTCACCGGGTTGCGCCTGGTCCAGCTGGCCCACATCCGCACCCTGCACCGGCACGACGAGTTGCTCGTGTACGTCGTGACAGCCGCCGGCGTCGCAGTACTCGGACTGGCCGAAGGTGTCCTGATCGGCTTGGTGCTCGCCCTCGCCCGCGTGCTCTATCGGTTGACCCGGGCAACTGTCACCGCGACCGAGCAGGACGGGCTGTGGACCGTGCGGATCCGCGGCACGCTGGTCTTCCTCGGCGTCGCGTCGCTGGTCCGGACGTTGCGGACGATCCCGGTCGGTACGCGGGTCCGGGTCGAGCTGGAGGTCGACCACCTCGACCACGCCGCCTACGAGGCGATCGAGGACTGGCGGCGTGGTCACCTCGCGCGCGGTGGCTCGGTCGAGCTGAACCGGGCCGCGTTCCGGGCCGCGCTGCGCACCGACCCGGCCCGGCGGCTGCTGCCCTGGCAACGCCAGGTGATCCCCGAGCCGGACCGGCGCGTCTCGATGCTGGAGGGGATCCGCGAGTTCGAGGCGTCGGCCGAGCTGATCCGGCCGATGCTGGCGAAACTGGCGGCCGACGGGCAGAGCCCGGCGCATCTGTTCATCACCTGCGCGGACTCGCGGATCGTGCCGAACATGATCACCACGAGTGGTCCGGGCGACCAGTTCTGCGTGCGCAACATCGGCAACCTGGTGCCGCCGAAGGGATCGAACAGCGACTCGGTCGACGCCGCGATCGAGTACGCCGTCGAGGTCCTGGGGGTGAAGTCGATCGTGGTCTGCGGTCACTCGCACTGTGGCGCCGCCGCGGCCGCCCTGGAGGCGAACGTCCCGGCCGGCTCCGGCCTGCAGAACTGGTTGCGCCACCTGGAGCCGTCGGTACGTCGTGCCGTCGGCCTGCCGGACATCGTCGACCCGGCGACCGGCGTGAAACTGTCGCCGGCCGACAAACTGTCCGTCGCGAACGTCGGCGTACAGCTGGCGAACCTGCGCAGTTTCGCCTGCGTCCGCACGGCCGAGGCCGAAGGACGGCTCGAGCTGATCGGGCTGTGGTTCGACATCGGGGCGGCCGCGGCCCGGCTGGTCCTGGACCGCGAGCCCTACCTGGTCCGCGCCGGCGAGGAACTCGCCACCGCGGGCACCTTGTCCAAACGCTGATCGAGTTCGGCGGGTGCGCTCCTCGGGCGGCGCACCCGCCGGGCGTCGAAGACCGACAGCAACGGCAGCGCCAACGCGATCGCCACCAGACCGTCGAGCCAGTAGTGGTTGGCCGTCATCACGACGACGGCGAAGGTGAGCACCGGGTGCGCGATCCACAGCCAGCGCCAGCGCGAGCGTGTCGCGCGGATCAGGAACACCGCGACCATGAACGACCAGCCGACGTGCAGACTCGGCATCGCCGCGAACTGATTCGCCACCCCCGAGTCCGTCGTCGGGCCGTAGACGGACTGCCCGAGCAGTACGCCGGTGTCCACCCAGCCCGGCATCATCCGCGGCGGCGCCAGCGGGAAGAACATGTGCCCGATCAACGCCAGCCCGGTCAGTGAGACGAGCGCCCAGCGGGCTTTGCCATATTCGGCCGGCCTTCGGATCATCAACCACAACAGGACCGCGGCTGTCAGCGGGAAGTGCACACTCGCGTAGAAGACGTTGGCAGCCTCGGCCAGCCCAGGGATGCGCAGCGCCTGCTCCTGCACAGTCGCCTCACTCGGCAGCCCGAGCCAGGCCTCCCAGCGGATGAGCTCGTCGGCGTGGTCGTACGCGGAACCGGCATGCGCCGCGGACAGAAAGCGGCCCAGGTTGTAGACCCCGAACAGAACCGCCAGCAGGGCGATCTCCCGAACGATCCGCCGTCCGCCGCCGCGCGGTTTCACGACCACCGGAAGTGACGACTGCTCCACCCGCTCCAGCGTCATCTGCGCCATGCCGACCCCCATCAAACCGAACGCTCGTTCTTTGAACTCTCAGGGTGCTCCCGCGGTCCGCGGAAAATCAAGAACGGTCGTTCGTTTTGCACTGTGATCCCGACCCGCATCAGTCCGCCCTTTCAAATTATCGCAACTTGCTTATAGTTGCGAAAAATATGAACCAGCTCACACGTTGCCGGAAATCCAGTGGCGGTGAGCCGGTCCCGGAGTGAAGGGTTGGGGCCGGACGAGCTGACCAGAGGAGGCCCAGGCGACGTGGTGACCGTCTTCCTGCGGTGGACGTGGATGCGGGCGGTGCTGCACAACGGCTGGTGGCTCGTGACCAGCGTCTACCTGGTCGTCGATGCCGGCCTCTCGCCCGCCCAGCTTGTGCTGATCGGCTCGGTGCAGAGCGTGTTCGCGTTGCTGTGCGAAGTGCCGGCCGGGGTCTTCGCCGACACGATCAGCCGCAAGTGGTCGCTGGTGATCTCGCAGCTGCTGATGGGTACGGCGATGATCACGACCGGCCTCGTCTCGTCCTTCCCGTTGCTCCTCGCCACTCAAGTGCTCTGGGGCATCTCATGGACCTTCGCCAGCGGGTCCGACGTCGCCTGGATCACCGACGAACTCGATCAGCCGGACGGCATCACCGCCGTACTCGCCCGTGCGGCCCGGGCTCAGCTGACGGGTGCCGCGGCTGGACTGATCCTCCTCGGCCTGCTCGCCTGGGCGACCCGGCGCGACATCACGATCGTCGCCGCCGGCCTGGCGATGATGTCGCTCGCGGTCTACATCGCGCTTCGGTTCACCGAGCAGCGGTTCGTCCCGGTCCGGACCGCGCGCTGGTCATCGTCGTGGACCACGTTCCGGCGGGGTCTGACGCTCGTCCGGCGAAGTCGCGAGATCCTGCTCATCTTCGCCGCGACCTTCCTCGTCAACGGCGCCTCCGACGCGGCCGGGCGGCTGACCCAGAAGCAGTTGCTCGACCTCGGCTGGCCGAGTGAACCCGATCCGGTCATCTGGTTCACCGGGCTCGGCGTCGCCGGGTTGATCGTCGGCGCGTTGACCTTGCGCGTGTTCGCCAAGCGCATCGACGGCGATCACGCCCGCACCGACTACGCCTGGGCTGCCGTTGCCGGGGTGATCAGCATGCTGATGCTCGCAGTGGCGCATGATCCAGTCGTCGGTGCGATCGCCGTCGTCATGGTGTCCGGGATCGTCACACCGCTGACCCGGGTGATCAGCACGATCTGGGTGAACGCGCGAACGACGGCGGACATCCGGGCGACCACGCACTCGTTCCTGGCCCAGCTCGAGTACCTGGGCGAGATCGTCTGTGGTCTCGGCATCGCCGCGATCGCCCGTCTGACCGATCTACCCGTGGCCCTCGCCGCCTGTGCGGCCCTTTTCGCCGCGACCGCCGTACTGATGAGACGTCAGCGGACTGCGGTCACCAACTGATGGTGGCGTTCTCCGGGTCGGCGTTGATGCGCAGCTGGCGGTCGGTGGGGAGATCGTCGTACGCCGGCCGATCGAGGACGACCACTGGGGTCGCCAGGCCGTAGAGCTCGTGGGCGACAAGGGCGCCGAGGGCAATGATCGAGTCGGGACGCGCGAGGATGATCGCGGCCGGCGCGGTGTGCGCGCGGATCTGCTCGGCGAGCACACTGGACGCGGAGCTGGAACCCCGGCCGGACTCCATCACCAGCACGCGACCGGCCAGGATCGTGCCGCACTGCGGGTGATGCGCGTCGACGATGCGACCCTGCTCATCCGTGCCTCCCCAGAAGGACAACGGTGAGGCCAGGCGGATCGGCTCACCGATTGCGGTACCGGGATGGAGTGTGCGCGCGGGAATCATCCGCCGACCTCGTGCAGGACGACGCGACCCGCTCGCGCCGAGGCGACGCATTCCTCCAGCGAGCCGAGGACGACGTCGACGTTGAGGTTGCCCGGCGCGTAGTGCGCCCACTTGCCGGAGTTCGTCATCACGTTCTTCCAGGCCGGCGACAGGATCGACGTCACATACGTACAGGTGTCGACGACGACCGTGACACCTGCGGACTCGAGTGTCCGCAGTACGCCGGTCTCCTCGGCGCCAGCGCATGTCGCCCGCCCGGTGGACAGATAGAAGGGGACCTTCAACGGAGGCCCGGCGCGGAGCAGGTCCGCGAGGCGTTCACACTCGGCGTACGACGCATGCGGCGTGCCGACGCTCACCGCGTCCAGACCCCCCATCGTGAAGGTGGACAACTTACTCCGGGTAAGTCGCATCGTCTCGAGGTCGACGTCGTACCTCGGCAGCTTGTCGAGCGGACCCGTCGGCGCCTCCGGTGTCACCCCGACCACGTGGAACAGCGCGACTCCCCCGGCCGAGGCCGCCGCGGCGCCAAACGCTTTCAGGTTGTCCTCGCCCGCGTCCGCGGGAATGCCAACCAGCACAGGGATTTCGCTGCCGACGACAGACCCGACGTGATGCCCGAGCAGCGGGTAGGCCAGATCCGACCGCAGGAAGCGATCGCCGAGCGGGCGGCAGTCGAAGACCACGGTCCCGCGTCGCGCCTCGGTCGTCTGCAACCCGGCGTACGGCGCTCGTCCGGTGATCGCGGCGCAGATGTCGAGGAAGTCGCCGTACCGATCCGTCCGTGCGCCGAGGACCGAGTTCGCGAACACGATCGCGTTCGACTCCGCCCAGGCGATGTGCTCGCCGAGACCCGGACGGTTCGGGAGCTGGTACGGCGCGCAGGTCCAGGTCGGGGTGCAGCCGAGGTCGACGTACGCGGACATCAGCTCGCGGCCGCGGAGCGCGACCTCGCGTTCGGCGCCGGTGCCGGTGCGGACCAGGCCGGGATGCAGGAGGTCCATCGAGCCGACGTTCAAGGTGGTCGGGACCCGGACGGTCGCGCCGAGGCCGACGAGTTTCCGGGCGAAGTCGAGGCTGACCTGGCCGTGGTACAGGCACGAGTCGACATGGGCGGAGGTGATCTCGACCAGCCGCGGTGCGCCCTCGATCCGGGCCAGGCTGACGACCACCCGCATCGCCAGCGCAACGCCGGCGCCAACCTGACCGCCGAGCATTCCTTCATCCTCGGCGGTCAGGTGCAGATTGTTCACAATCCGAAAAACCTACATCCTTCAGACGGTGTGGCGGCGAGAGGCCACCAGCTCTCCCGCCTGGTACCCGTCGGCTCTCAGCAGCTGGCCCGGCGTGACCTCCAGGATGTCGATGCTGAGCGGCGCGCCGGTCAGGTCCTCGGAGCTGATCGGCCGGTCGTCCAGGTACAGGTCGACCCGGTCGATTCCTTCCACGTCCAGCGTGACCGTCAGCGTCGTACCGCTGAAGGACGTGGTCATGCCGAGCCGTCGCACCGGCAATGCCGCCAGCAACTCACCGGCCTTGTTCAGCAGGTCGACGTTGCCTTCGAGCAGGTCGGCCCGCGTCATCTTGTGTGTCTCGTGCGGCCGGATGCCGAGATCCTCGACCGGTGTGCCGGACAGTTCGCCGACCCGGAGCGTGCGGCGGATCGAGACGCGCAGGTTCGCGCCGTTCGGCAGCGCCTCGTACGGCGAGGTCGAGTCCGGTGGCGGCGGTTCGTTCAGCAGCGCGGCGAGCAACCCGTGCGTCCACACGTTCGCGCCACCCGCGCCGGTGTTGTCGTCGACGCCGAGGATGGTGCCGATCTCGTGGTCGGCGAACCCAGCGGCGAAGATGTCGGTCGCCGAGTACACCCGGGCGTCGGTGATCAGCACCACCGGCCCGTGGTACGTCTGGCCGATGTCGTTCGCGCCGTCCTCGGGCGTGATCGGCTTCGCCGCCGAGTACGCCGCCCCCGTCTCGGTGGCCAGGTCGAGCGAGTCGAACCACGGCCCGAGGTCGATCCCGGCCGGGTTGTCCTTGTGCCGGCGGCAGATCCTCAGGTTGAGCGGCGTACTGATGAACTGCACCGGCTCCGGCGCGATGCGCCGCGGTGTCAGCGTCTGCAGGGTGAACTCGCTGGCGTAGATGTGCCCGCCGCCGTTGTCGCGGACGTCGACAATCAGACCACGCTGTGGCAGTAGGCCGGCCAGCCGGACGAACTCGTCCCGGAACGCGACCGGGTTCTGCACGCTGAAGGTGAAGATGCGCAACTGCCCGAACGTCCCGGACGGCGTGACGACCTCGCGCGCCCGGAACACCCCGGGCATCGTGGTCGGCAGATCCGCTCCGCCGACGGCAGCCGGCGTACTCAACTCGGCCGAGCTCTGGCCGCCTTCCAACTCGACCACGTCGCGAACGTAGAGGACCTTCTTCGCCCGGGCCTTCTCGTCGGAATCCAGATCCAGGCCCATCGAGGCGGACGTCTCGCTGATCGCGTCCAGGTCCGTCATCGGCGGGAGGTTGGCGGTCACCTTCCACTGCTCACGCAGTTCCTGGGTCGAGCCGTCGAGGCCGATGTAGGTGAGGTTCACCCAGTCCTCGTCCGGCGGCGACTGGATCACGAGCGGCCGCAGAGTGAGTGACTCCAGCCCGCGGGCGAGGTTCGCGGCATCGTTGCTGCCGGCGAACTGGGCACCGTTCAGGGCGACGGCGCGGGCGATCGGCGTACCGTTCCAGTGCGTCACCTCGGCGCCCGGGCCGAACTGCGGGGCCGAGTAGCCGGTGACCGTCCGGGTGATCAGGTAGTGCTCGTCGCCGGCGGCGTCGTTGCACTTCTCGATCAGGAACGGCAGATAGGCGATCTTCCCGGCGAACGGGACCGGCAGCAGGTAGTTGGTGTGCAGGTCGCGGACCGAGTGGAAGATGCTCGACATCTGCCGGTGGAACATCCACTCGGGTTCCATCGTCTCGGCGGTCTGGCGTTCCATCCGCGACCGCATCACGCGCAGCCGCTGCAACGGGTTGACCGCGTGCATCGCGGCCTTGAGTGGCAGGTGCACGTAGTTCTGGTCGAGCAGCAACAACGCCTGGTCGACGAGCAGCTTCCGCTGGCCGATGGTCAACGTTCCGGCCGAAGCCAGGAACTGCGGCAGCGGTACGGCGGCCGCCGCCTCGACGTCTGCGGCCCGGCTCGCACGCTTCCTGGTTGTGCTCGCGATCGTCTGCTTGGCTGCTCTCCTGCTGCCGGACGTGGCCCGCGCCGGCGTCTTCTTGGCGGTACTCGTCTTCTTGGCGGTGCTCGTCTTCTTGGCGGTGCTCGTCTTCTTGGCGGTGCTCGTCGCCTTGGCCGTGCTCGTCGCCTTGGCGGTACTCGTCTTTGTGCCGGCGCTCTTCTTCCTGCCGCTGCTGGTCTGCTTGGCGGTGCTCGGCTGCTTGGTGCCGGTGTTCTTTGCCGTCGTCTGGTCGGCAGTGGACTTGATGCTGCGTGGCTGTGACATCTCTCCCCCAATACGGCAGCCCTCCCCCGGGCCACGATCCCTCCACCGTCGTGCGCGCACCCGGCGATGTCAACGCCCGCGAGCCCTCGCGTTTCCGGCGCTTGTCAACGATTATCGAAGAATGCGGATCAGTCGTTTGTTGTTCACCGCCGCCCTGCTGATCGGCGTCTGTCCCCTGCCGTCCGCCCAGGCCGCGGCCACCTTTCCACGCATCGACGCGACCGGCTTCCAGCTGGTCTCCGGTGACACCTTCAGCACGTACGGCGCGCGCGTCGCCCACCTGGAGACGAAACCCCAGCTCGCCCCGGTCGGGGTCACCGAAGTCCTCGCCGCGTCCAACCGAACCGGCCGGAACCTCTGCCATCCGACGTACCTGAACGCCTCGCTCAACCCGCAGGGCTTCTGCTGGCAGGACGGCGAGGACGACGACGCGAACGTGTGGATACCGCAGGGTTTCAGCGGCTCCGGCGACGCGCAGTCGGCCGGTGGCGCCCGTCGCGTCCTCGTCGCGAGCTGGCACAGCAGCGGTGACACGGCGATCCGCGTCTCGTTCCTCGACCTCGCGACGTACAAGTATCGGCACGTCCTGCTCGTCGAACCGACCGCGGACGGGGACTTCCAGGCGATCGCAGGACACGGGCATGGGTTGTTCTGGTCCGGCAACCTGCTGGTGGTGGCTACCAGCGGGTCGGTGCTGCGTGTGTTCGACCTGCGGCACATCTGGCGGACGGACACCAGCACCGGCGAGGTCGGATTAGGTGCCGACGGCAAATATCACGCGCTGTGGCACGCCTTTGCGCTGCCGCAGCTCGGCGCCTACTGGTACGCCGGCGGCGGGTGTGCGTCGTCAACCGGTGTGAAACCGTGCTTCGCCAGTCTCGGGATCGATCACGCCGGGGACGGTTCCTTCGTCGCGGTCGAGCACACCGTCCGCGGCGGCGGCCGGATCGTACGCTGGCCGCTCAACGAGTCCACCGGCCTGCCACGCGCCGGCGCGGACGGCGTCGTACGCGCGATCGAGGCGTTCAGTTCGCCGGTGTGGGGGATGCAGGGCGCGGTGTCCCACGACAACAACTTCGTGATCGCCGGAGTCTGTCCGGAGTACGCCGACAACATCGGTGACGGAGTCGATTACCCGAGTTGCCTGCATCGTGGCACCGGCGGCGTGTCCACATCGGTCTGGACCAAAGCACCCAAGAACACCGAGAACCTGTCCTACTGGCCGGCCACCCGCGAGCTCTGGCTGATGAACGAACAACTCCGTGAGCGCGTCAGCGTGCACATCCCCTTCCCCTGAGGCGGTTGACCACCGTGCTGCAAGGATGGGGTGGTGAACGAGGTCTGGGACAGCTTGACGTCGGTGCAGCCGGAGCCGTCGCTCCGGGTGGTGATCGGCACCGGGATCGCCGCGCTGCTGCTGATCGCGTGGCGGCCGCTGTGGCGGCACACGCGGCAGGTGGTGACGATCGCACACGAGGGTGCGCACGGGCTGATCGCCGCGCTCGTCGGCCGGAAGCTGGCCGGAATCCGGCTGCACTCCGACACCTCCGGGGTCACGGTGTCACGTGGTCATCCGACCGGCGCGGGGATGATCGCCGTACTGCTGGCCGGCTATCCCGGGCCGGCGCTGTTCGGGTTGGCCGCCGCTTTCGTGCTCAGCCGTGGGTACGCCGTCGCACTGCTGTGGGGGCTGTTGCTCGCGTTGGTGATCCTGCTGCTGCAGATCCGCAACCTCTACGGTCTGTGGTCGGTCGTCGTTTTCGGCGCGGTCGTCTTCGCCGTGTCCTGGTGGGGGTCGCCGGATGTGCAGTCCGCGTTCGCACATCTGCTGACGTGGTTCCTGCTGCTGGCCGCGCCGCGCGCCGTACTCGAGCTGCAGCACTCGCGCCGAGGTGGCGGCGGGCGTAGTTCCGACGCGGATCAACTCCGGCGGCTGACCGGCGTACCGGCGCTGATGTGGGTCGGGTTCTTCGGCCTGGTGACGCTCGGGTGCTTGGCGCTCGGAATGGTGTGGTCAGGGGTCCTGCCCGGCTAGGCCGGCGGTGGGAGCGTTACGCCGAAGCCGGTGATCGCGAGCCGGAGTAGCACCTGACCTGGGCGGAGCAGGTCCGCGATCTTGGCCGCGCTCAGGAGTTCCAGCTCGGCGAGCCGATTCGCGTACGCCGTTGGGCCTTCGAGCCGGGCGCGTTGCAACTCGGCGGTGTTGTGCCAGACCTTCTGCCGGGACTCGCGGAGGAACCGCTGCGACGAGAGCCGGTTGAGCGGGGTGAGGACTCGGTCGAGCAGGCTCCTGGCACCGCCCAGCGCGTTGTCTTCGGCGGCGACCCGTTGCGCGAGGACGCCGTCGATACGTTCGTGGTCGCGACGACGCCGCTCCATCAGCTGCGGATCCGTGAAGTCCTCGTCACTGATCACGGCGAGCAGCGCCTGCGGCAGGTCGTAGTTGACGTGGGCGTTGATTCCGAGCAGAACATGCAGCAGGGGTGGGAGGTCCGCCGGCGCATCGAACGCGAGCCGCCACGGCCGCGCCGCGTTCTGCGCTGCGTCGTGCGCGTCCAGGTAGAGCTCGGCGAACTTCACGTCCCATTCCTCAACCCACTCCGCGTCCTCGAAGCGTGCCTGCTCGATCGCCACGCCGACGGCCTGCGTGGTCCGGAGGTAGGTGCTGAGAAAGATGCGGCGATGGTCGAACTCCGCGGGCAGCTCGTCCAGCCGCTGCTGCATCCGGGCGACAACTCGGGAAATGCCATCGGTCATCGGGTCTCCTGGACTGGTCGGCGCCTCCCGGAGAGCGGCTGGTGTCTCCGGCAGGCAGTTGAGGTCAGGCCCGGCCGCCGGAGATCGGCCGACCGCGCTGGGCGATACCGGGTCCGCCGTACGGGTAGTCGGCTGCGCCGGGGTCGCTCGCTTCGTCGAGCTTCGCCGTCTCGTCCTCGGTGAGGTGCAGGTCGGCCGCGGCGAGGTTGTCGTCGAGCTGCTCGAGGGTGCGGGCGCCGAGGATGACCGACGTGACCGCCGGCCGGTCGACGAGCCAGGCGAGCGCGACCTGCGCCATGGAGATGCCCCGGGCCGCGGCGATCTCACGAACTGCCTCCACCACCTCGCGAACGCGCTGGTTGCGGCTGCGGCGATGCCAGGACTCGACGCCGCGGTCCGGATTCTCGCCCAGGCGGGTCGCGCCGGTCGGCTCCTCGTCGAACGAGTACTTCCCGGTCAGCCAGCCACCACCCAGCGGCGACCACGGCAACAGCCCGAGTCCGTTGTCCTGCGCGGCCGGGACGATCTCCCACTCGATCTCCCGCACCAGCAGGTTGTACTGCGGTTGCAGCGTGACCAGCCGGGACCAGCCACGTCGGTCGATCAGGTCGCACGCCTTCTGCAATTGCCACCCGGTGAAGTTGGACAGTCCGGCGTACGAGATCTTGCCCGCGCGTACGGCGTCCTCCAGGAAGCCGAGCGTTTCGTCGAGCGGGGTGACCGGGTCCCACGCGTGCAACTGGTAGAGGTCGACGTGGTCCACGCCGAGGCGGCTGAGGGACGCGTCGAGGGCTCGGCGGAGATGCCAGCGGGACGTGCCGACGTCGTTGGGCGAGTCGCCGGTCGGGAACCGGCCCTTGGTGGCGAGGACGACGTCGTCGCGGGCGGAGCTCTTCGCCAGCCAGCGGCCGACGATCTCCTCGGAGACGCCGGCCGAGTACACGTCCGCGGTGTCGACGAAGTTGCCCCCGGCCTCGACGTACCGGTCCAGCTGCGCGTGCGAGCCGGCCTCGTCGGTCTCGTTGCCGAACGTCATGGTGCCGAGCGCGTACGTGGACACGACAGCGCCGCTACGGCCCAGAGTGCGATATTCCACGGTTGCTCCCTCTTTCTTGTACCGACCACCTTAGAACTGTCGGGAACGCGCGCTAGGTTGGCGAGCATGGACACCAGTGAACTGCTGATCGACGCGTACGGCCGGATTCAGGAGGAGGTGCATGCGGTGGTCGACGGGCTCGACGAGAAGACCCTCGCGGCCCGTCCGAACGACACGGCGAACTCGATCGCCTGGCTGATCTGGCACCTGACCCGGATCCAGGACGACCACCTCGCCGACGCGGGTGGGTACGAGCAGGTCCTCACCGCCGACGGGTGGTACGACCGGCTCGGGCTGCCGTTCGACCCGACCGACACCGGGTACGGGCACACGTCCGACCATGTCGCGCAGGTGCAACTCTCGGCCGAGCAGCTGATCGGGTACTACGACGCCGTCCACGTGCGCACGATCGAGTACCTGAAGACAGTGACCGACGAAGGGCTCGACCGGATCGTCGACCGGCGCTGGACCCCGCCCGTGACGCTGGGTGTGCGGCTGGTCAGCGTGATCGGCGACGACCTCGAGCATGTGGGCCAGGCGGCGTACCTGAAGGGCCTGCTCAGCTGAAACCGGTCTACTCAGCTGGAAATGTTCTGTTCAGCTGAGCGTGGTCTGGTTAGCTGAGCGTGGACTGCCAGAGGTTAGTGCCGGCGATCAGGTAGAGCTTGCGGTCCTTGGTGATCGCCGCGTCGGTCACCGGGCCTTCGGCGTCGCCGGTTGAGTTCTGCACGGTCCAGCTGCCGTCACGGCCGCTGACCACCTTGACCTTGTTGTCCTGAGCAACGACCTGGACGATCCGATCGCCGTCGACGATCGGCGGCGGCAGCTTGTCCTTGTCCCCGACCGGGATCGACGGTACGCCGGTCAGTCGCTTGGCGGTCCCGTCCTTGTCCAGCTGCCACAGTGCGAGCTGCCCGTCGACGTACCCGGAGATCAGGCAGTACGTCGTACAGGTCGCGGAGATCGCCTGACTCCGGTTGCCCGGATCGGGCAGCGCGATCCGGCTCCAGCCCTGGTTGAGCTTGGTCGATCGCCACACCGCGGCCTCCTGCGCGACCACGTTCGGCGCGAGCCGGACCTGCGAGCCGACCAGGATGATGCTGTCGCCGAGCGCCGTACCGTAACTGGGTCCGACCAGGAGGGACGGCGTACTCTGCAAGGCCGTCTTCGCCGGGTCCTGCCGGATCCACTTGGCGTCGCCCTGCGGCAGCCAGACCGCGCCGTCGTTCCCCGTCTCGACACCGCCCCAGGAGCCGAGCAACGCGCGGCCGCTCGGCGTGATGATGACCGAGTACAACCCGCCCGCGGTCTGTCCGCCGAACGTGTTGAACTCCTGCGGCCTCTCGATCAGCCCGCCGTCGATCGTGCCCGTCCACACCGTCCAGCGCGTGTTGGAGTGCGCCCCACCGGATGCACCGCCGAGCGCGAGCAGTTGCTTGCCGTCGTACGCGATCGAGTACCAGATCGCCTCGAACGCGTAAGGGCTGGTGGGCGACGGCTTGACCGCGACCTTCTGACGCTGATCGTTGTGGAGGACGACGAGCTGCGGCACCACCTTGGCACCCCGATCACGCAGGCCGACCAGGAGCTGATCGCCGTACTCCGTGAGTACGACGGGCTCCGCGCCGACGTCGACCTTGGTCCAGGCGACGGGCGCTGGTGCCGACGTCTTGTCGTCACTGCAGGCGGCCAGCGACGCCAGGACCACGGCCGCGACCGCGGCGGCTAGGCGACGCATCAGCGGTTCTGCGGGAGTTTGGTCTTGCGGCCGGTCCGTGGCGCGGACGGCGGCGGTACGACCGGACCGATATCGCCGTCCGGGGCGACGTCGAGGTCCACGATGACCGGCGCGTGGTCACTCGGCCCGGTGCCCTTGCGCGCCTTGCGATCGATCCACGCGGCCTTGACCCGGTCGGCCACCGGCTCCGTCGCGAGCATCAAGTCGATGCGCATGCCGAGATCCTGGTGGAACATGCCGGCCCGGTAGTCCCAGTAGCTGAAGATCCGATGGTCGGGCCAGCGATCGCGGACAACGTCGTGCAGCCCTTTGGCCGACATCAGCTCGGCCAGTGCCTGCCGCTCCGGCGCGGTCACATGCGTCTGGCCGACGTACGCCGCCGGATCGAAGACGTCGGCGTCCGTCGGCGCGATGTTCATGTCGCCGCAGACGATCTGATCGGCCGGACCGGCGGCGACGACCTCACGCAAGGCCGCGAGCCAGGCGAGCTTGTAACGGTAGTGATCCGAGTCGGGCACGCGCCCGTTCGGCACGTAGAGCGAGTGGATCCGGATGCCCCCACAGGTCGCCGCGATCGCGCGGGCCTCGGGTTTCGGGAAGCCGGGGCCACCGGCGACGCCGGTCACCACGTCCTCCAGCCCGACCTTGGACAGCAGCGCGACACCGTTCCACTGCACCTCGCCGTGCATCGCCGTCTCGTAGCCGCGCGCGGTCAACTCGTCCTCGAGCAACTCGGTGAACGCGTCGTTCGCGAGCTTCGTCTCCTGCAGGCACGCCACGTCCGGCTGCCGCTCGTCCAACCAGCCCAGCAACCGCGGCAACCGCTGCTTGACCGAGTTCACATTCCAGGTCGCTACTCGCACCCGACCCACGGTAGACCCCGGCATGGACCATTTCAGCTCTTCGACCGGCTCACGCCAGCCTGGTTGCGCGCCTTCAGCTCTTCGACCGGCTCACTCCAGCCTGGGTGCGCGCCTTCAGCTCTTCGACCGGCTCACTCCAGCCTGGGTGCGCGCCAGACCAGGGTGTTGAGGAGGTCGCTGGACGGGCGTTCCACGCAGTTGTTGTGCCTCGGCTTGTCCTTGCGACCCCAGGCATCGTCACCCAGCCACGGTGGTACGCCGAACGGCAGGTCGCGGGCCGGGATCCGCGCGTAGTCGGACTCGAGGAACTTCGGGCCGTAGTTCGGCACCGACGGATCGCCGTCGGCATCCGGCGTGACGATGGTCCGCAGTTCCGTCACGGCCGCCCGCCAGCTGTCCACCAGAACCTTCGGGCTTCGGCTCGACGGATGCGGTACCTCGAACACCGGCACCTCCGGACTGCCCTCCCACAGCCTGAGCGCCAATCGTGCCTGCGACCCGAACGCGACGATCGCCTGCAACTGTGGACCGGTGATCAGCTCCAGCAGCGTGTTGCGCCAGGCGAGGTGCTCGGGCTTGGACAGCAGCGGCGCCGCCTGCTGGGCACGCGACGGCAGCAACGCATACGCGTAGGCGTTGACGAGCGTGTAGCTGCGCGTCAGGCCGAGCTTGGTCAGGAACCCCTGCACGCGCTGCCCGGCGTCCCCGACCAGCGTCCGGCCGGCGATCCGCTCGGTCGGGCCGGGATCGGACGCGATCGCCAGCAACCTCGCGGTGCGATTCAGCCGCCCGCGATAGAACACCGGACCCCAGTCGTGCCAGAACATTTTTCGGTAATCCGCATAACTGGGCACTTTCGCGAAGTGTCGCGCCACCGCGGCCGGCGGGCCGGGATCGAAATCAGCCATCGTCAATACCCCCTCCTCAGCGATTCCTGACCTACGCTCGTGAACAGGGCGGCACGGGGATTGTAAACGGGAGGGACCATGTTCGTACTGCGTGGAACCGTGGTGACGATGCGACCGGACGGGCAAGTGCTCGATCAGGGTGCGGTGTACGTCGGTGACGACGGACTGATCGCGGCCGTCACCCCGCCCGACGCCGAACCGGACGGTTTCGAGGACGCACCGCGGATTGCCGCCGGCGGGCTCATCTATCCCGGCCTGATCGATCTGCACAATCACTTGATGTACAACAGTCTGCCCTTGTGGACTGAACCTTCGCGCACAGTTCCGTGGACCTCCCACAACCAGTGGGGGCGCGCACCGTCGTACAGCTCGCAGATCAGCCAGCCGGCCCGGCTGCTGGGGGCCGCGGCCGGCCGCGCCCTGCTCCGGTACGTCGAGACACGGGCGATCGTCGGCGGTACGACCTCGATCCAGGGCAACCCGCGCGGCGCCGTACCGCCGGACAACGACCTGATCCGCAACGTCGACTCGGAGAAACTCGGCACCCGCGACGACTTCATCCGGGTCAGCACACTGGTTGCCGACAGCAAAGAAGCGCTGGCGCCGTACGTCGCCGCCGTTCAGCAGGGCCGTGGATTCATCGCGCATTCGGCGGAGGGGTCGGATCCCAGACTGCGCAAGGAGTTCCAACTGCTCGACGAGGTCGGCGTGGTCACCCCGCAACTGGTCGCCATTCACGGCGGGGCGCTGACCGCGGCCGATTTCGCCCGGATGAAGTCCGGCAATTCGAGCCTGGTCTGGTCACCTTTCTCGAACTATTGGCTGTACGGCGCGACCGCCGACGTGGCCGCGGCGAAGGAGGCCGGCGTACGACTGTGCATCGGCTCGGACTGGGCGCCGTCGGGCACCCGCAATGTCCTGTGGGAGCTGAAGGTCGCCGATCTCTGGAACAAAGCCCAACCGGCGCGGGTGTTCACAGACGAGGAATTGGTGCGCCTGGCAACGTCCAACCCCGGCGAGGCGCTGTCCGGCGTCTGGCCGCACCCGCTCGGCCGGATCGAGCGAGGCGCTCTGGCCGACCTGATCGTCGTACGACGGGAGCACGCCGGCGTCCACCGCAACCTGATCGAGGCGACCGAACCCGACATCCGGCTGGTCGTGGTCGGCGGGCGCGCCCGGTACGGCCTGCGCTCGCTGATGAAGCTCCTGGCCCCGGCCGCGACCACGATCTCGGTCGGCCGTCTGTCCCGATCGATCGACTACGGCGACCCCTCCATCACCTGGAAGTCGGTCCTCACCGAACTCGAAGAGATCCGCAAGAACCCCTCAGCCGCCGCCAACCGAGCCGCCGCAACGTTCGCCGCCCTGGCCGCCGCCGACAGCGCCGGCTTCAACGCCCTGGTGACTGGCGACGGCCCGATGAACCTCGGGACCGACGACACCTTCGTCCTCCTCCCCGACATGCCGGCTCCCGAGCTCGACACCGATGTCCGCCGCCGGGGTCCCACCGCCGCCACACCCCCCGCGGTCACCGTTCCCCCGCTGGAACCTCTGATGACCGGTCCCAGCTGGTTCGACCAGGTCGACACCAACCCCTTCCACAACGGCCTGCTCTCCGAGCTCCGCAGCTACGCCTGAACGTATTACTTGTAGTGTATATACGCCTTCTGTAATACTTCTGGTCATGGACGTGTTCGAGGCGATCGCGGAACCCAGCCGGCGGGAGCTCCTGGACCTGCTGGCCGAGCGGGAACGACCAGCCGGTGAGTTGGTCGACCACCTGCCCCGGCTGACCCAACCCGCCGTGTCGCGCCACCTGCGGATCCTCCGCGAGGTCGGCCTCGTCGACGTCCGCCCGGACGGTCAGCGCCGGATCTACACCCTCCGTGCCGACCGCCTGATCGAGATCGAGAACTGGATCAGCCAGTACCGCAAGTACTGGCCGGGCCACCTCGACGCCCTCGAGCAGCACCTAGCCCAGACCCAGAACCAGACGCAGAAGGAGCCCACCGAATGACCACCCACGACCGCCATGGCGAGCTGACCATCGACGGCGACCGCGCGACCATGACCTTCCGCCGCCACCTGCCGCACCCGATCGCGGCCGTCTGGGCCGCGCTCACCGACCCATCGGAGCGCAAGGCCTGGTTCGGCGAGACCACCATCGACGCGCGTACCGGCGGCACCATCGAGATGATGCCCGACGAACCACCCGCCGCCCCCGACGCGAAACGGCTGACCGGCCGCATCCTCGTCTGGGACCCACCCCACGTCCTCGAACACGAATGGCACCAGCGCATCGTCGAAAACAGCATCGTCCGCTACGAACTGACTCCCGACGGCGACGGCACCCTCCTCACCTTCACCCACACCGGCCTCTCCCCCACCAACGCCCGCGGCTTCATCCCCGGCACCCACGCCTTCCTGGACCGCCTGGAAGCCCACGTCTCCGGCACGCCCCTCCCCAACTGGTCCACCCGCTACGAAGAACTAGCCCCCACCTACCCAGCCTGGACCTAACCGCAGCAGCCTGGACGACGACCACGCGCCGCTCGACCGTACGAGGCGCACGTCCACCGCCGAGCCGCCGTCCACCGGGGTCCGGGCATGCCCAGCCCCGCCCCCGTCGTGAATCTGCCCGGCCCCGCCCCCTCTCATGCTCGGCGCCACATCCAGCCAGGCCTTGCCTTCACGCCGTACGAGCTCAACCTGCGAGCGCGGCCGGGCATCGTACATCGGCACAGACCCCCGATCCCCTTCATCCACAGGGGCAGGTCCGGTGACCTGTGGTAGTTATCCACCGACGGAAAGTCAGTGCGTTCGAGCTGCCCCGATCACGGCACTCTCTTTGTCGAAGAGAGGGGAACGGATGGCCGAACTCGACTGTGAACCCGCCGACGTCACCGCACTGGTCGCCTACCTGCGCGACATCGGACACCACGAACTACTGACCCTGGAGGAGGTCAACGAGCACTCGTACTGGATAGAAGCCGGACTCCTGGCCGCCGAACGCCTGGCCGGTGACCCAGGCCGGCCGGACCACGCCGACCTGCAGCAGGTGGTCGCCCTCGGAAAGCACTCGTGGCGGCGGATGATCGAGGGCAACCTGCGGCTGGTCGTGTCGCTCGCCAAGCGCTACACCGGCAAGGGCATCTCGCTCCTGGACCTGATCCAGGAGGGCAACATCGGCCTGATGCGCGCGGTCGAGCGATTCGACCACCGGCGGGGTCACCGCTTCTCGACGTACGCGATCTGGTGGATCAAGCAGTCGATCGGCCGCGCGATCTCGGACCGGTCGCGCCTGGTGCGCATGCCGGCCCAGGCGTACGCCGACGCCTGCCGGCTGGCCGCGATCCGGCACGACCTCACCCAACGCCTCGGCCGCGAACCCACCGTCCCGGAGCTGGCCACCTCATCCGGCCTCACCGTCGCCCGCGTCGAGCGCGCGCACGCGTGGCGGGTCCACCCCGAAACCCTCGACCTCGACGACTCAGAACTCTTGATCGACGACGAGTCGGTCGTACTCCGCGCCGCCCTCCGCCGAGACATCGCCCACCACCTCCAGTTCCTGGACGACCTCCACCGCCAAGTCATCCACCACCGCTACGGCCTCAACGGCCACACCCCTTCCACTCCCGACGAAACCGCCATCGCCCTCAACCTCACCCCCGCCGAAGTCCGCACCCTGGAACGAGAAGCCCTCCGCCACCTCCGCCGCCGAGCCACCCCCCACCTCCGCGACTACGCCGCCTAACCACCCATCCGCCAACCACACCCCACCCGCCAGCCTCCGGCCCAACCGCCGGACACCAACTCCCGCCATCCCCAACCAGCTGAACCGCATTCCCACCGACCGACACGACCACCCGCCGACCTCCGGCCCAGCGGCCGGACGCCAGCCCGCCCCTGGCCAACCCCATCCGCCGGACGCCAGCCCCTGCCCACCACCCCCAACCGCCAACCTCAGCCCCCGCCGCACCAATCCCAACCCGCCCCCCGTCCCCCATAACCGCCACGCCACCCCATCCGCCCACCCCAGCCCAACACCCACCGCCACCCCATCCGCCCACCCCACCGCCCCCAGCCGAACCGCTGCCCCGACCCCAACTGCTCCCGTTTCGGTGCCTTGCCTGGCCGCCGACGACCACCCGAAAGCAGGCCTGCAAGGCACCGAACGGGAGCTACCCGCACAAACCGCGGCGACAGCGGCAGCCGCACCCCTTGGCCCAACTGGAATGATGGGAGCGTGAGACTCAGGCGCACCTCCTGGCCCCGCGAGCTGACCGAGTCAGTAACCGCCACCTCCAAGCACACCGGCGGGGGCAAGGAGGACATCCTCGCCGCGGTACAGCTGACCGACGGCAACTGGGTCGCGGGCACCCGCGCCGCCGTCTACCTCCCCGCCGACTCCCCCGCAGCACTCCGCCGCGTCGGCTGGGAGAAGATCGAGCGCGCCGGCTGGGACTCCGAAGCGTCGGTGATGCACATCTACGAGACCACAGAGTTCGGCACGCCCCTCCGCGCAACCGAGCTCAAGATCGACGACCCCGGCCGCTTCGGCCAGCTCCTCCGCGAACGCATCGACGCCAGCATCGTCGTGCAACGCCACGTCCCGCTCGCCGGCAAGCGCGGCGTACGCATCGTCGGCCGCCGCAATCCCTCGGCCACCGACGCCCCCGTCACCTGGAACTTCGTTCTGGACAAGGGTTTGGAGCCTGACCAACCAGGCATCGTCGACGCCGCCGAAGCCGCCCTCAAGTCCGTCCGCGACGAGTTCGGCATCTGACCGTCACCCGCCCCAAAGCTGCCCCGGAAGCCAAGATCCCTGCCCCGGAATCCCGTTTTTGTGGTTCGCCCCGGGCCTGCTAACCTACTCAAGTCCTCGGGATCGGGGGCACGATTCACACCGATCCCGCGTAGCTCAATTGGCAGAGCAGCCGGCTGTTAACCGGCAGGTTACTGGTTCGAGTCCAGTCGCGGGAGCAATCCAAGCCGGTTTCCACACGAAACCGGCTTTCGTCATGTCAGACCGCCGTACGCCGGGGCCCACGCTGAAGCCGAAGAGCGAACAGCCTCAGCCGGTGAGGCTGAGGCTGTTGAGTGTCTGCGGAATCGTCGACTCACACGCCCTGTGACGCACTCTGACCCGTCGTCGGCGAGCAGCCCGACATCGGGCATCCCGCAGTCAAAGCCCAACCTGAAATCAGGAGCGTGTACTCAGCGCTTGTTGTCCTTCCGCCGGTCGATCGCTCGCTGGATACGGTGCTGCGGCTGCCCCGTCAGCTTCGCGATCAGCGGGACGCGATACTTGTACGCCGCGATCGCGCCCACCACGAGCACGAGGAATATGAACCAACCCATCGGTCTTCCCTTCGTCGGGACCTGCCTCCATCATGCCCGCTCCGCCGTACCCGCCTCCTCAGTCAGACCCCTGACCCACCCCTGGTTTCCCTCCCCACCCACCCGAACCAGATAACATCTCCGCACACGGGGCGGTAGCTCAGCCGGTTAGAGCAGAGGACTCATAATCCTTTGGCCGTGGGTTCGAGTCCCACCCGCCCTACAACACAAAACCGCAGGTCAAAGGCACTTTGCGCCGTCTGGCCGAGGCTCAGACGAACCCACCTGCCATGGCTCGTGCCATCCCTCATGTCACGGTCTGCGCATGGAGCTCGGTCTCCCAAGTCGAATCGTCAGCGAGGCTCCATTCGCCGCCAGCCCTCTGGCTCGCTTGCCAACCCGGCTGCTCAACCTGGTCGATGAGAAGCGCAATCCGAAACACCCGCGCCAGTCTGCTCGGCTCGACACAGCTCGCGCGGCTCGACATCGAGACACTCGACACCTTCTACTCCGAGCTGCGCCGATGCCGAAGGACACCAAGACGCGCCAGCAACGTCGAGTCATCCTCGGCGCGGAGCCCGATTCGATCCTCGACCGCCAGGAGCAAGAGCGAGAGAACGTGCCGCGGCCGCCACCGTCACCTTCGACCCCAACGGGTTCATCTACTCCCCGTTCCTGATGACAGCCTTCCGTACAGCCCCAAGCGGTATGCCAGACTCGCGAAACGTCTTGGAATCCAGTGCACACTGAAGCATCATCGCCACTACAACGCGACCGACTGATCAACGCGGGCTCCAACGTACACACAGCGACCAGCCGCCTGGGGCATCCCGGCGGAGGGACGGCGACGCCGCGCGTATACACGGCATGGTGATCAGAGGCAGACCAGCGCGCCGCCAGGTCCACACCGACTCGAGTGCCACCGAGACCAACGCCAGCTAAGCCGACAGCGCGGAAGTCGACGCGCGAGCTACCGCACCTCCGATGAGGATCTCCAGCCGCACGTGGTCGGGCGCCTGCGGATGGGCAACTACGACGTGTCGGACAGTCTGAGTTCGGTCACCGAAGCAACTGCTGGCTCATCAGTCGCGGTGCGCTACTCGTGGCGGCACGGCTCGTGACCGCGTCAAGAGGAAGGCGAGCGACGCCGCGGCTCGTCGACAATCTCTCCGGCAGACCCATAGCCGAGCACGCGCGCCGGCGACCATTGGTCGGATTCCTAAACCGTCGGGCTATGCGTCATGCGAACCAGAGGATGGTGCTCCGGCTTAGGGCGCCGGGCGCAATATGCTTTCGGGGAAAGTACCGACCCTGGCTTTGCTGGACATCAAGGGGGATCGCATGACGGAGCCATCCACCGGCTGGCAGCTCGACGCCATCACGTACTCCGGGGGCACGCAGGACGGGCCGCGCGCCAACGTGAAGCTCTCCCGGGCTGGGGAACAGGTGCACGCTGAGGGTTCTGGCACCGGGCTCATCGACGCGGTGTGCCATTCGATCTCGCAGACGACGGGCGTGGAGGCGCGGGTAGTCGCATTCCGGGCCTATTCAGTCGGCCCGGGCAGCGAGGCTGTCGGAGAGGTCGAGCTCGAGGTGGAGCTGCCGGGCCGCAGGGTTGCGGTCCGGGCGTCGTCCACGGATGTCGTGGAGGCCGCCGGGCTTGCCCTCGTCGCGGCCCTCAACCAGTACAACGCGAAGCGGCCGGCACGAGGCTGAGCCCAGCGAGATGACCGTGGTCCGATGAGCGCGAGCGCCGCCGCGCCGCGCGTTCCGTCGCTGGCCCGATCCGGATGTGCGTGCTGACGGCTGCGTTCGGGCGACGGGTCAGCAACCGCCCGAGATTGCCCGCACTGTCAAGGTCTGCGGTCACCTGGGTTGGAACTGCGCCAGGCGGCGACATCTCGACTCAGTACCTGTTGTTGAGCTCGGTCGGCAGCACCTGTGATTGAGCGCTTCGGCTGGTTCGCGCTCTGAGCATCTGTTGACCGCGGAGGTCAGGCGTTGAAGCTTCGGCGGGCGGCCTCGATGTGACCTAGGTACCGGCGGGTCCAGCCGCACATTCCGTCAACTGTCGCTCGCAGAGCCTGCCCCGGCTCGGTGAGGGTGTATTCGACCCGCGGTGGGACGGTGGGGTACACGGTGCGCTCGACCAGGCCGTTGCGTTCCAGCATGCGTAGGTTCTGGGTGAGCATCTTGTGGCTGATGCCTTCGATCTCTTTCCGAAGCTCGCTGAATCGCAGCGTGCGATCACCGAGACCCTCGACGATGAGGAATGCCCACTTGTTGGCGACGTCCGAGAAGATCTCCCGCGCCAAGGAGTCCGCACGCGCCAAGTCCGCATCCTCGGGCGAGCCGGTGAACGGCTTGGTCACCATAAGGTTCTCCAGTCACTGAAAAGTGCGTTCTTCCATCTCACCGGTCACTCTCCTACGGTTTCTCAGTAACCACAAGAGAGTACGAGCGTGTTGATCGGGCGGACGCGAGCCCGCGGCGCTCAGGACGAGGAGGTACGCAGTATGGCCATCACCTTTGTGAACCCCAGCGGATTACCCAAGATCGATGTCTACCGGCAGGTGTCGATCGCATCCGGGTCGAAGCTGGTCTTCATCGCCGGGCAGGTCGCATGGGATGCCGAAGGGGTCACGATCGGCGAAGGTGACCTCGCTGCCCAGGTCGAGCAGGGTTACCTCAACGTGGCCACCGCCCTGGCAGAGGTCGGTGGCTCCTTCGACGACGTCGCGAAACTGACGTTCTACGTCGTCGACTGGACTCCCGACAAGATGCCTGCGCTCCTGGAAGGGATCTCGCGGGCAGCCGCGAAGCTGAGGGTCACCCCGACCCCGCCGACCACGCTGATAGGCGTTGCGGCACTCGACGTTCCCGACCACCTGGTCGAGATCGAAGCCACCGCGATCCTCGACTGAACCGACACCTTCGCTCGCTGAACGCCGAAGTAGCCAACTCTGGTTCGCCGGTTCCTTGCGTAGCCTCAGCACCAGCTCGACCGCCTCGGCCGCCGCGACCGCGGCTCCGACCACGAGCGCGCCGGCAGCCGCTAATTGGAGTGCTCAGGGCCGGCCTCAGGTGCTTGGCCGTCTTGGACTTCCGGAGGCGTCGCCTGCTCCCACGGTTGTTTCAATCCACCGGCTCCAGCGGATCTGCACCGAACGGGTTCGCCCTCTCCCGGACGGCGTTGACCCACGGTTGGCCGCAGGTGCGCCACCCCGCTACTCGCTGTCTGTCGGCAGGGCTGGCAACTTGATGACGGCCACAAAGAATGCAAACAAGACGAGTGCGATGCCCGAGAACCAGTCTTCGTACCAACTGGTGGTTGCAAACCATCCACCTGTAGCGAACACGTAGACGGCAATGCCAACGGCACCCATGGCGATCTGTGAACCTCGGACAATGTTGAGGACCGTCCTCGCATAGACGGCTGTCAGAATGATCGCGGCTACAAGAGTCCAGAAGAGCCACCTCTGCAGGGCGTCGGAACCCTCCTCCACATTCGCGGTTATCAGGCCCTCAACGAATAGGTATGCGCCGAGCACTTCAATAGGCACGTACTTCAGGAGCTTCGTCAGGTAATCATCGGCGGTCGGCACCTTGACTGCGCCTGGACCACCCGCCGGAGCTACGCCCGGCGCTGCGTGAGGGGCCGGGGAACCATCGGCCCGCGCTGCCGGAGTAGCCGCGGCACCAGCGGCAGAAGCAACGGGGATGTCTCCGGCAGGTGGCGCCGACTCAAGTGTCCTAGGAGTGCCCGCGTCGGGGTCGAGCAGATTCTGGATGTCAACGTTAGTGATGATGTTTCGGTTGAATGGACCCATGCCGCGCTCCCGTGATGGTGATGGAACAGTAAAGAAAGGACACTTGGTCGCAGCCGAGTTACACAGTTGATTGAGACATGTCGGCGCGGAATTTGTCAAGATGGTAGCGGCCGGCGGGAGTTACCCAGCGGTCGCGTGAAGCGCCTTGTTTTGTTGGGTTTCTTGGCTGGGCCGGTTGATCCAGGCGGCGGCAGGCAGGTTGAGGATTGCGGGTGTGGTGGGGGTGGTGAACCGTTCGGCGTTGGTTCGTTCGGTTCGAACGGGCAGCCAGGGCGCGGTGGCGGCGTCGGTGGCCGCGGTGAGGCGGCAGGCCGCGGGATCAATCGCGGTGCGAAATGGAGTCAAACGGTGTCAGTTAGATGGGGCCAGCAGCCCTTCCAAAAGTGACGTCCCTGACGCCCAGAGGGCTGGTTACCAGGCCGTATGCGCCCTTTGATCCCCAGGATCACCGGCGAGACAGACCAGATATCCATTTCGGTCTCAACAATTGTCCTCCGTCGTTGGCACGCTGTTGAGCAGTCACGTCGGGGCGTGGATCTCATCAAGGTACTGCTGCACCGGCGGGGGCAACGACACGCCGAGAGCCTCGGGTCCGCCGGTGGGTCGAGTGTCGGCGTCGTGGTGCCAGAGTCCATGCTCATTGAGGCTGTCGATGATGTCCTGCGGTAGGCGACTGTGGCGGTGCTTGCGGACGTGCTGCTGGAAGTCGGGCGGCAGGGCGTCCCACCAGGCGGCGATGAGACCGC
Organism: Kribbella sp. NPDC023972; assembly: GCF_040639075.1. Classification (NCBI taxonomy): domain Bacteria; kingdom Bacillati; phylum Actinomycetota; class Actinomycetes; order Propionibacteriales; family Kribbellaceae; genus Kribbella; species Kribbella sp. NPDC023972. The sequence continues at coordinate 877,204 of NZ_JBEZZH010000001.1, forward strand.
GCGTGAGGGGCAGTCCAATTGCACCCTTCTTCAAGGCGACATTCAAGTTGTGCGCGTTACTGAGCTTCGCCCCGGTCAGATTGGCGAAGCTCAGGTCTGCACCGGCCCGGTACAACTTGCTGTCTTCTTGGAACCTGCCGAAGTTGGCCTCATTCAGATCGCTATTCTCCAAGTGAGCCTCACGAAGATTGGCGCCTTCCAGTCTCGTCCCCCATAGGCTGACACCATCGAGCCGCGCATTGTGCAGGTCGGCACGGCGAAGATCCGTACGAGACAGGTCGAGCAGTCCGGTCATGCCCGAGGAGACACGCTCGTCGGATAAGGGCGAACGACAGAGGACGGTCAGGGCGGCCTGCGCATCGGGCGCTCGCAGTCGCAGGATCTTGACATAGCCGCCGTCGCCAACCTCGGCGGCTGGCAGGCGCTCGCGAATGAATGCCGCCAGCGTGTCAACAATGTATGCGTGATCGCTGGGTGAATCCCGAGCCATCCGTTCCAGCGCGAAGATCCCACCCATCCGGACATGAGGGATCTGGCTCCCCAGCTGTTCGATTGCCCTCGTGAACCGGTCAGTTGCCTGCGCTGATCGTATGAGGTCTATCTCGTGTTCTCGAAAATCCCTCTGCCAACGCAGAGATTGGCGCTGGCTCCGGTAGTTCAGAAGTCCAATGACGAAGGTCGCGGCTGCGCCAATGACGGCTACGATGAACGCGGTTATCGTGACGGCTGGAGAAGGGGAGGCTGCTGCCAACACGGTTGTCATGGACGGACCCGCTCTCCAGTGAACTGGTCGCTCAAGTGTCGCGCAGATGCGCCGAGCTCGCTAGTTGCTGGAGTCGATGAGATTCGAGCTCATGATGGCCTCTGAGGGGCTCAAGTCGACCCCCGCCGCAGCGGTCCAGCGGCCTTCTAATCCGTTTGCCGTCGACTCAGCCGGATCGCCGGCGGCCGAATAGGCAGCAACTGCTTGAGGCTGTGACTCTGCCAGTCGGTCGTAGAAATGCAGCATCGCGGCCGGTACTACTTGCGGATGCCATTCATCGAACCGCTCTTCATGCGGGCAGGCTAGGGCTTGCCCGCATGCACCGAAGGCGCGTCCCGCGGCCCGTCGGCGCGCGCTCTGGATCTGCTTGGATCACATTCCCGGTCGGAAGCCGCGCTGGGTACCGTTCGTGCCACCTGCAAGGTGCTGAGCATTACCAGGGGATCGGGCCGTTCTCGTCGAAGAAACCGCCGGAGGGTCCGTCAGCAGGCAGGGCCGCGTACCGGACCACGACGGCAGCGCCGTGTGCGACCGGTCGGTCGGCGTCGGGTGACATGTCCGTCCTGGTGTAGCCGGGGTTGACCGCGTTGACCTTGATCGGCGTCTCCCGCAGCTCGATCGCGAAAGCGACGGTCACCGCGTTCACCGCCGACTTCGACGTGTTGTACGCCAGACCGTTCCACTCCGGTCGCCAGTCCGGTCGGCTGGTGACCGCCAGCGACCCAGCCCCGGACGACAGGTTCACGATCCGTCCGGCATCGGCTCTGCGCAGCAACGGAAGCGCAGCCTGCGTCACGGCGACCAGACCGAACACATTGGTCTCATAGGTCCGCCTGAGGACGTCCAGTGCTACCTCGCTCGGCGGGCCCTCGGGCTGGGCAATGCCGGCGTTGTTGACGAGCACGTCGAGCCGTCCGTGCTGCTGGTCGATCAGCTGGATCGCTGTCGCGACGCTATCCGGGTTGCTGACATCCAGGACGACGTACGACGCCTCTGCACCCTCGGACCGGAGTTTGTCTGCCGCTGTCCGGCCGCGGAACTCGTTGCGCGACCCGATCACCACCCGGTGATTCAGTTGGGCCAACTGCCGGGCCACCTCGAAGCCGATGCCCTTGTTGCCGCCGGTTACCAGCGCGATCTTCCCGCGGTCTGTCATTCGTCATCCTCGGCGTAGAGTCCTGGTCCGCGTCCGGAGGTCGGCGCGAAGGAGGACACCATTCTCACCATCGAATACAGCGGCGTTTGACGTGGCGGGGATTGCGCGGGGTCGCAGCGAGCGGGTGAACTCGTTCGGCGGCGGCGGGACGATGACGGGGCTCTTCAGTCGCGGGTCAACGGCGTGTTCGTGATCGACGACCGAGAGACGTCCAGTGAGGTGGCCCACTCCGCGGGCTTGGCTTGAGGCTCACGCGAAGGCGACGACACTTGACGGAGTGCACAGGTCTGGCCTCAGCAAGCCATCTCTCCGGCGGCGGGTCGACGGTGGATCGCTGAGGCCAGCGGTCCTGGGGGGTTACCGGTAGGTGTCGCCGTAGTAGCCGCCGAGGCGGGTGCGGTAGTCGTCGTTGATGCCAGCGTCTTCGTCGTACTCGGGGGCGTCCTTGATCTGTTCCTTGGTCCGGTCCACGTAGACCTTGCGCTCCTCGGTGTCGACGCGGTCCACCACGCCGGCTGGCAGCAGCACCTTGCGGCCGAAGATCCACGGTCCGGTGTCGACGACGAGACCGGAGGCACCGGCTTCGTAGGTGGCCTGGTCGACCTTGCCGATATCGCCGTCGAGGGCCGCGATCTTGTACCCGACCAGGTCCAGCCCGGACGAGTAGCCGGTGTCGGGCCGGTAACTCCAGGGATCAAATGCGCTCATTGTCATCGTTGATCCCTCCTTCCGTTGCGTACAGGATGAAGCGGTGGCAGGGGGAGTTCACCTGAGGGACGTCAGGTCTGCCCTCAGCCGAGCGGGTCGGCGTCTGGCCGGCCGGGCAGGTCCGGGTTGGGATCCAAGTCCGGCTCTCGGTCCGGATCGGGCGCCGGCATGTCGGGGTCGATGTCGGGCTCCGGGAACGGCCCAGTGGGGTCATCGGGGTCCTGCGGGAAAGGTGTCGACATGACAGGCCTCCTTTCGCAACTTGAGTCACCTGTACCCGCTTCCACGCATCGGCAGCGCTGCCGTGGTCTGTGGGTACGTCGCATTCACGCCGCTCGATCCCTTCAGCCAGCTTGACGAGGTCATGGGTGCAGCGACGCGCTGAGTGGTTGTACGAGCCGATGCAGGTGACCAGCGCCAACCGGGGCTACGAAGCACCGTGGAACAGGTCGGGGCGGCAAGGCTCCGTGCCGGTAGGTCCGGCGAGCCACAACTCGGTACCGGCGTCCACGAAGCCGGGCAGCGCTAGCCGGATCGGGGCAATGGCGGCTTAGCGTGAGGAAGCGAGCAAGGGTGCGCTGGTGGGGCTGCGTTCCGCAGGTGTTGAAGGGCAGGCTGCCGAACCTCTCAGCCATCACCGAGCGGCATGCCGATGGTGATCGTCCACGAGCAAAGCGATCGGCGACCGTGAGCGGTCAGTGCAGGGTCGGCACGTATCTGAGCAGCTGCATGCGCCCGTCAAAGGTGCGCGACGTGACCAGCTCGAGGTCCAGGTCGGGCCAGTCCGCGAAGATGGGCTGCAGGCCGGTCTGGCCGGTGACCACGGGGAAGACCACGAGCTGAAGGGTGTCGACCAGGCCCTCGCGAAGCAGCACCTTGTTGAGAGAGATGCTCCCCATCGTCCGCAGAGGGGCCGAGTTCTCCTCCTTCATCTGGCGCAGAGCCGTGACGGCGTCCTCGGCGACCACCTGCGTGTTGGCCCACGTCAACGGCGGTTTCAGTGTCTTGGAGAACACGACCTTCGGAATCTCGGCCATCCGCGCGAAGGTGGGATCCTCTTCCTCGGCCACAATCTGCGACATCGTGCGGTAGGTGTTCGCGCCCATCACGATGACGTGGTCCTCGGCCAACGTCTCCTCCAGCCACGCCATGAGCTCGGGACCTTCCTTGCCCCAGTAGCCCGGCCAATCCTCAGCGGCGGCGAAACCGTCGAGGCTGCTGAAGAGGTCGATGGTCAGCGTGCTCACGGATGGAACTCCCGTCTACCCGAACGCGGCCGGACGTGCGGATCCATCGGTCGCCCGGCGTCCCCCTGCAGTGCCGGGACCGTCCAAGACCGGGCCTGGCTCCTCGTACCTGGCTACCTCATGTGCCCACGGCATTCAAGATCGGCGACGACCAGATGCGCGGCAGATGGGTCGCATCGGTTCCTCGCGACAGCGTTGTAGCAACGAAACGCGCCTGCGAGATCCTGTCGGCATGGTCACTACGAATGCAGAACGCTTGGCGACGTACGAGCGGCGGACCGGGTGGCTGCTCACTGTTGCCGCCGTGCTCTTTCTTGTTGTGTACGCGTGGCCGATCCTCGACCCTGACCTGCCGATAGCGCTGGTCCGCGCCTGCTCGATCGCAAACATCGCGATCTGGGTCGGGTTCGGCGTCGACTACCTGGTGCGGTTGGCGCTGGCGCCCAGCAAGCGACGGTTCGTCCAGGCGCACATCCTCGACCTGGTGGTCCTGGTTCTGCCGCTGTTGCGCCCGTTGCGGGCCTTGCGGGTGGTGGCTGCCCTCGCGCGGATGAATCGAGCATCGCTTTCTTTCCGGGGCCAGACCACGATGTACGTCGTGGGCGCCGTCGCGCTGCTGGGTTTTGTCGGCGCCCTGGCCGTGCTCGATGCGGAGCGAGACAGCGAGAATGCCAACATCGCATCGTTCGGCGATGCCCTGTGGTGGGCATCCACGACCATCACGACAGTCGGGTATGGGGACCGCTTCCCCACGACCGCGGAAGGCCGCATCGCCGGCGTGGCCCTGATGATCGGCGGAATCGCACTCGTCGGCACGATCACTGCCGCCCTGGCGTCATGGTTCGTAGAACACATCGGCTCGGTCGAGAAGGGCAATGCAGAAACGCTGGACGAAGTCGCAGGCCTCGTGGCGGAGCTGAGGGCCATCCGCACCGAACTCGCGGCGGATAAGGACACTGGTCAGCCTGAGAGTTGAAAGAGGCCGGTAGTGCTTTCCGATGTCAGTGGCGAGGTTCGTTGCGGTCGGCCACGAATTGCTCATGACGAGTCCGCTACCGGTGAGCTGGCTCGGCTTCCTAAGGGCAGGATCGGGTGATCGCCTCGGCGGCGTCGTGATCGGCTGCGGTGATCGGGAGCGCGTACTTGCGGGCGACCTGGAGGTACCGCAGTACGTAGGTGCATCGGTAGCCGCGGTTGAGGGGCATCCACTCGCCAGGTCCAGCGTCGTTCTTGGACGCGTTGGCCGGCCCGTCTACAGCCAGCAGGTTCGCGGCCTGGTCGTTGGCGAAGTCGATGCGCCGCTGCATGGGCCAGCGGGCCGCGCCCATGTCCCACGCACGGGCCAGCGGATACAGGTGGTCGATCTGCACCTTGCTCGCGGCGGCCTTGCGGAACTCGACGCGGCGACCGGTGTAGGGCTCGGCGGGAAGGGTGCCGGCGATGATGACGCATCTGGAGCGACCGCGGTACTGCACCGCAGTCAGTTGGGCCGTGAGTACGTCGTTGCGCGTGTCGCAGCCGTTGTGGCCACCGCGGCCCGCGTGGTCGTCGGTCCAGGCCTGCCCGAACTGGTCTCGCTTGTATCCAGGCACATCGGGCCGGGCGGCGATGACACGGATGCGGCGGAGTTCGGCAGAGATCAGCTTGGCCGTGCCGGCCGCCGGCTGAACGGTGACGGGATTGCTGGTGGGTGTGGCTCGAGGCGGTGGGTTCGACTCGGCCGGGTCGACGCCGGCTACCGGATAGGCGCACCCGGCAGTCGCGAAGCCGAGCACGATCAGGGCAGCAAGTACGGTGCGCATCCCGCGACCTTAGGGTACGGCTGACCCGAATCTCACCCGCCACACGTAGCGGCTCAGCCTCATCTCAGCCGCTACGCAATAGGGCTCTTCTGAACCCACATGTGCCCTGTCCCCTAACGAGAGCAGACCGGAGGGGACGGGGCCGGTGTGGCGTCATGGAGGCCATATCCTCGCCGATGTGGACGACCAGGGGGCAGTCGGTGGGTGAGGCCGTGGTGGGCTCAGGCAAGTTGGCGAAGCCGTAGGCCCATCACCGCGAACCAGGCGAGAAGCACGGTGACCAAGCCATAGAAAGCCACTTGCCCAAACGGTGAGAGCGCCGCTGCGACCGCGACGGCCAGGGGGATGTTCAGCAATGAGTACAGCCAGTACCCCTTCCAACCTGGCGCGCCCCGCAAGGCCAGTCCGCCGGCGACGAAAGCCACTGCCGAGCCCAGCATGAGAAGGAAAAATCCCAAACCGTGAAGGTTGCCATGCCAACTGGCCGGCTCTCCTGGCAAGTCAGTGACGAACGCGCTGAGAGCCCCAGACAAGCCGACCGCCGCGAGGCCGACGGTGGCCACCAGACCCGACCAGCGGTGAACGAACTGAGTGCGCAAACCTTGGGCGAAGATGACAGCAAGCACGCCGAGGACGAGGAAGTTGAGTGATTGCAGAAGTCCGTAGTCGCCAGTGCCAAAGTGCTGGGGTAGTTCACTGTGTTGTCGTCAACGACCGTCCAGCCCGTTCGATGTAAGAAGTCCCATTCGAGCCAGGTCAGCAGGACGACGACGATCGTGAAGGCTGGATACATCGCCAAACCGGCGGTTCCAGCTAGCCGCAGGCTCCGATGACTGGCAACGGGATGCGCTGCTGCGCGCAGGTAGCTTTGGGTACCCATCGCGGCTCCCTCTTGGCCGCCTGACGGCGGCTCTTCCTCTGACGTTACGCCTGATCCCACGCGCTGCAATGAGCGGCCGGACACTCGGTGGGCAGGTGGTCACCGAGATCGTCGAGCAGGGGTTCTGTGCATGCTCGGCGTGGGAATGAGGGCTCAGGAGGCCTTGGGGGCCTGGTGGCGGAGTTGGTCCAGGAGCACCGGGTCGAGTTTGCCTGGCACTAGGCGCTCCTCGAAGTTTTCTGTGGACGCCCAGGTTTCTAGGGCCTCGAGCAACCGGGCACCGTCGGCGGTGGGATAGCCGAGGGTTTCCAGGGCTCTGGCTACCTCGGCGGCCAGCTTGCCTTCCAGTGGCAGCAAGCTCTCTGGAGTTGGCTTGCCGAAGTACAGGTCGTGGAGGTCCAGTAGACGGCGGAGTTCGTCGATTGGCGTTGGGTGGTCGTCGACGCGCAGGTCGATGGCGATGTCGAGGGCGCCGCCGTACGCGGCCCCGGAGCGCCACACGCGGAGTGCCGCGCTCTGGCGGCCTCGGCGGTCTCCGCCGGCCTGGTCGCCGGCCGTCAGCGCCGCTACCAGTCGCCGCTCGAATGCCTCACCGGCGCGCTCCTTCCAGGTGTCGGCCATGGCCGCCACCACCTGCGGGCCGGCCAGGATATTGCCCTGGATCGCGAACCCGTCACCGGCCTGGCCGCCCGCCCAGTCCAGGCAGGAGGTGCCCGTGAAGGTTGCGCCTCGACCTTGGGCGTCGACTACGCCGACCTGGCGGTGCTCGCGCTCGTTGTCGGACTGGGTCAGCTGTGCCACTACCTCATCAGCCGAAACACCGTCGGCGAGCAGATCGAGACCGTCTGGCCCGTACGAGGGGTTGGCCATGGCCTGGGTGGCGACCGCGCCGGCGCCGGCCCGGCCCCAGGGCACCACCGCGCCCACCGCCAGGAACTTCGAGGCGACCGCGATTCCTGAGGAACCGGAGTCCGGATCGAACGCCACGATTGAGAAGGTCATCGCATTCTCCAGCCTGCCGGATCCGGCCGGCCGTTCGTCCGATGGTTGAGGACCTCCTGGCGCTGGAGATGCGCCAGGAGGTCCTCGCCGTCAGTAAGGATTCGTCGTCACGGCTGGGTCACCGTGTCGACGATCAGGGAGCCTGCGCCGACGGTGACGCCGGCGTCGGTCTGCACGGTCAGGGTGCCGGTGATCTTGCGGCCCGCACCCGGTTCCCCAGTGACGGTCAGGGTCGCGGTCGGCGTCCATGACGAGCCAGAGGGGTGGCTGGCGTCGGCGTCGTTGCTGGTCAGCGTGCCGAGCGCCGGCGACACGTAGGAGTCGACGAGGTCGTACGCCGTACTGCCACTCGGCACTGAGAAGCCGTCGACCTCTATCCGGTAGAGCGCCGCCGGTGGGTTGGTGAGCGTCACCTGCTCAACAGCCGTCGCGCCGCCACTGGATCCTACGAGCACGCAGGTAGGCGCGCAGCGGAAGACGAGCAGATCGATGTCCGCCCGCAGATCGGACGCGTTCCCGGTCCGGATCGTGTACGACGTAACACCAGCCGGCAGGGTGACGTCGAAGGTCTGCGACGCCAGGTGCGCAACCGTTGGACGCTGGGTCTGGGTACTGGCCAGCGCGCCGCCGCCGACGAGCCGGCCGGTGAATCCGGCGAGCTGGTTGGTGACCGTGTAGTTGCGGACCTGCGGCGTACCGATGGTCGCGGACGACACCACGTCCGGGTTCGGCGAGATCGCCGTACCGAGGACAGTCGCGGTCAGCCCGAACGGCGCCGAGAGTACGTCGGAGGTACGGCGTGCCTCCACCACGAGCTCCCAGACGCCCGGCTGCGGGTTCACCACCGTGCGACTGTGCGCTGTGCCGTTGGCGCAGCCCGAGCCCGCGTCCGGGTCGTAGCAGCTCAGGCTCGAGGTGCTGTCCAGCGGCAGGCCCTGTGGGGTGTACCGCAGGAACCGGATCTGGCCGGCGCCCGCGCCGGCCCCGCCGCCGGTCAGGTCCACCTTGAGCGCGCTGGCGCCGACAGGCACGCGGACGAAGTAATGCCGAGTGGCGTTGCGGCCGATGGTGCCGCTTGCCTGGAACGTGTAGGCGTTGGCAGCCGTGAGGTCGTTCGGCACGAACACGGCGTTCATGGTGATCAGGTCGACGCCGCGTGTGGTCGGGTCGTCGAGCTGCAGTACGGCGGAGTGCGCGCCGGGACTGAACGGATTGACCTGTACCGAGAAATCGACCGGCTCGTTCAGCGGCAGATTGACCTTCGCCCGCGAGCTGAACGCCCCGTCGTTCCCCACCCATCGCACCACGTGCGGAACCGGCTTGGCCGGCCCGCTGGTCCGGGTCAGGGTGTACGTGCGGTTGTACTTCACCCCGAGTGTGACGCCCTCGCGATCGTGAATGCCGACACCGACGTTCGGCGTGGCCAGCTGGTCGCTGAGCACCGTGTTCACCGGCACGGTCGCGGTGATCGCGTTCGGCCGCTGTCCGGCGCGAAGCTGATCCCAGGCCGCCGGCACCGCGAACAGGCCGGTGCCCTGCTCGTACGCGCCGAGCTGGGGCTGATAGGCAGCGCTCGAACGGATCGCGCTGCGCAGCGCGGCAGCGGTCGGCCGGCTGCCGAAAGTGGCCTTGTACGCGCTGACCAGCAACGCACCGGCGCCGGCGGCCTGTGGGGCGGCCATCGAGGTGCCGTTCAGCATCGAGTAGCCGGGCGGCAGGGTGTAGGTGCCGGTCACCGGACCACCGGGCTGCCACAGCGGCGTGGTGGAGATCGCCGCGCCCGGCGCGACGATGTCGGGCTTGAAGCCGCCGTCCTCACGCGGGCCGCGCGAGGAGAACGGGTGCAGCCCCTTGTCGTTCAACGGGTCGGAGCCGTAGTTCGACAGCCAGGTCGCCCTGGTGACGTACGACCCCACGCTGATCGAGTTGGTCGCCACGGACGGGTCGCCGACGGTGTTCGCGCCGGCGCCGCTGTTGCCGGCCGAGATGAAGATCTGCATGTTGAACTCGTCGATCGTGCGGTTGTACAGCAGCGCGCGGGCGTTGTTGCCGTCGTTCAGGCCGGGCAGGCCGCCGATCGAGATGTTGACCACGTCGGCGCCGTTGTGGGCGGCGTACAGAACGCCGTCGACCAGGCCGCTGCTGGTGCAGGACGAGGTGGTCAGGCAGACCTTGACCGCCATCAGCTGCGCACCCGGGGCCGCACCGCTCATCGCTCCGCCGAACAGGCCGTTGGCGGAGGTGATGCCGGCGACGTGGGTGCCGTGCTGCGCGCCGGCGATGCCCAGGTTGACGACCGAGCCCGCATCCGAGTTCGGGTTGTACACGGATCTGTCGGTCACCACCACGAACGGGACGCTCTCCTTGACGGCGGTCGCCGGGTCGTCGGTGCCGAGGTGACCGGCGTCCCGATTGACCTTGAAGTCGATCATCGGGGTCTGGTCGGTGAAGTCGCCGTCCTGGTCGATGTCGACGTACACCTGCTTGGTGGTGCGGTCCTGCAGTACGCCGATCGACTCGGCGGTCACGCCGTCACGGTCGATGTCGCCACCGAGCTCACCCTGGGCGAGTTCGCCGGCCGCCTCACGGAGCAGACCGAACGCGTACGGTCCGCCGGTCGCGGGTGCGGTCCAGGTACGGCTGCCGGAGGTGAAGGTGCCGGTGAATCGTCCGGTGGTGCTGATCCAGGTGGCATCACCGGAGGTCGGAGAGTTCGCGTTGTACCAGTCGACGATCTTCGGCTGGCCCGTCGTTGTGGTCTGCAGCGCTGGGACGTCGAGGTCGACACCCGAGTCCAGGATCGCGATCGTGGTGCCGCGGCCGTCCCACTGCGGGTTGGCCATCGCGAACTGCGCAGCCTGGGTGTCGCCTGTGGGCAGGTAGGGGTTGATCCGCGGGGTGTTCGCGTCGGGCGGTGTCTGCGGGGTCGGCTGCTGGGCGCCCTCCGGCTGCGGGTCGTCGATCGGGACCAGCCCATCGACGTCCACTGCCTCGATCGAGCTCAGCCGCGCAGCCTGCTCGGCCTTCCCGGTCGGGATCTCCACCTTGAGGTAGTCGACGGCCCCATCGGACTTCAGCACGACGCCGCCGAGGGCGCGCAGCTGACCGGCGGCAGTCGACAGCTTGCCGGGTTCCGCGGCGACCAACAGTGTCACTGTCTTCTTCCCGGCGGACTGGGCCGCGGCGATCCTCGCCCGGTCCGCCTCGCCGAGGTCTTTGTCGGATTTCGGATCCGGCCGGCTCGCCGCCGCGTCGGCACGGTCGATTCCCCCCGGTTGAGCGGCCGCCCCTGGCAGCGCGGCGAGAGTCGCGGCCGCCAACCCGAGTACGGCGGCGAACACGGCAACAGGCCGAGCCTTGGTACGACGTTCGGCGCCATGTTTGGTACGACGCTTGGCGCGATGCGCAGGCGTATCCGACAGAGTCATGATCCGGTCCCTCCCCTGGCCCGATTGAGCTAGGAGCAGTGCACTCCGTCCCAGCCAGGTAGCGCAATAGCCTGAGCCTTGTGACTCTCCGCAGTCACGGTCCAGCCCTGACCCAAGTTATCTCACCCTGTGTGCCCTATCTGTCACACAACGGCAGTATCCCCGCGCCCCAGCCGGTGATTGCTCGGCGGGCGCTTGCGCGCTGGGGCCGGCTTGGGCCTCGGAGGAGTGGTTCCGAAGCGATTTTCGTAGGGGGTACGATAATGCGGTGTTCGCGCATGCCGTGCCGATCCTGCCGTGTCGGTCTATCGATGATGTTCAGCCGTTTTATGAGGCACTTGGGTTCGTCGTGGGTTATCGGCAGCTGCGGCCCAACCCGTATCTGGCGGTCAGTCGTGACGAACTGGATCTGCACTTCGCCGCGGTGCCTGGGTTCGTGCCGGAGGAGTCGTACGGGAGTGTGATCTTGGCGGTCCCGGACACCGGCGCGGTCTACGAGGAGTTCGCGGCCGCGCTTCGATCGGCGTATGGCCGGCTGCCGCTTCAGGGGATTCCGAAGATCACCCGGCCGCGGCGGAAACAGGGCACCCCGGGTGGCTTCAGTGTGGTCGATCCCGGCGGCAACTGGTTGCGGATCACGGCCAGGCAGGACGAACCGGATGAACCGGTTGCCGAGGGCCCCTTTGACCGGGCGTTGCGTACGGCCGCCCGACAGGCCGATGCCCGTGGGGACGAGACGAACGCGATCGCCGTCCTGGACGCCGCGCTCACCCGCCACCCAGACACCACGGCGGCCGAGCGGCTTCCGGTCCACCTCTACCTGGCCGAGCTCCTCATCCGCACAGGCGACACGACTCGAGCCCGCGCGCTCCTCACCGAACTCTCCAAGGTGGCACCCGCTGAGGTGGCCGACCTGACCACCCAACTGCCATCCCTCTGACGTCAGCGCCTGGTCCGGAGGAATGCGACGTCGCGAAGCGAATGGTCGTTGGCGCAAGCAGAACCCTAGAGGGCGCCGGAGATCGCCTTCTTGCGCAGCTCGGAGCGGTAGGCCTCGAGTGCGATCAGCTCGCCGAACATCCGGTTGTAGTCGTCGGCCCGGTCGATCGGGTTGGTCCGTTGCAGCTTGGACTTCAGGTCCTGGATCCGCCGTGCACAGGTCAACTCCTGCAATCGAGCCAGCAGCGCCAGGGCGTACGCCTCGTCCGGTTCGCGGCCGAGCCGGAGCGGGTCGACGGCCAGCGCGCCGACCACCGCCGCGGCCGGATCGTTGCCGATGGCATCGCGTACGGCGACCACCCAGGCCTCACCGGGAGCCGCGGAGGCCGGACCGCCCGCCTTCGCCATCGCCGCGCGGATCGCGGCCAGCCACGGATGCGTGAAGTCGTGGTCGTCCAGCTCGTCGAACGCGACACCCACCAGCGCCGGATGTTGCATCGCGACCTTCAGCACGTCCCACTCGATCACGAACCGCTGGTCCCGCGGCGACGGCACGTCGACCCGTGGCGGTGGCGGCGGAGCCTCACCCTGTACGACGACCGGGTGCGACCGCTCGTTGGAGACAGCAGGCCGCGACGCCGCCCGGTACACCTCCGAGCGAACCTGGTCGACCTCCATGCCCAGATGCCCGGCGAGCTCACGGGTGAAGGCGTCCACCTTCGACCGGTCGCGGATGCTGACCACCAGCCGAGCCGCGTCCCGCAGTGCGTCGATCCGGGTGTCCGCGCGGTCCAGGTCGTACTTCGACAACACGTTCCCGAGCACGAACCGGTACAGCGGGACCCGCCGGCCGATCAGCTCACGCACCGCCGCGTCGCCCTTCTGCAGTCGCAGGTCGCACGGATCGAGCCCGTCCGGCTCGATCGCGACGTACGTCTGGGAGGCGAACGCCTGGTCCCCCGCGAACGCCTTCAGCGCCGCCCGCTGGCCGGCCTCGTCACCGTCGAAGGTGAAGATCACCTCGCCGCGGAACTGGTCGTGATCGAGCAGCAGCTGACGTAGCACTCGCGCGTGATCGTCGCCGAACGACGTACCGCAGGTGGCGACGGCTGTCTGGACGCCGGACAGGTGGCAGGCCATCACGTCGGTGTAGCCCTCGACGACGACCGCCTGGCGGCCCTTCGCGATCTCGCGGCGGGCGAGGTCGACGCCGTACAGGACCTTGGACTTCTTGTAGATCGGGGTCTCGGGGGTGTTCAGGTACTTCGCTTCGATCCGGTCGTCGTCGAACAGCCGCCGGGCTCCGAACCCGATCACCTCCGAGGACGCGTCCCGGATCGGCCACATCAGCCGGCCGCGGAATCGGTCGTACAGCCCGCGCTGGCCCTCCGCCGACAGCCCGGACGCGACCAGCTCCGCGTTGCTGAACCCGCGGCCGCGCAGGTGGTTGGTCAGCGCCTCACCGCCGCGCGGCGAGAAGCCCACGCCGAAGTGCACCGCGGCGTCCTTGTCGAATCCGCGCTTGTCCAGGAATTGCCGTCCCAGCTTCGCGTCGGCGGCGCCGAACAGCTGCTCCACGTAGAACTCCGCGGCGACCTTGTGCGCCTCGACCAGCCGAGGCCGCTGGTTGCCGGGGCCGCGTTGCATCGGCGCACCGGAGTCGTCGTACCGCAGCTGGATGCCGACCTTCGCGGCCAGCGTCTCGACCGCCTCGTGGAAGGTGATCTGGTCGATCTTCTGGATGAAGTCGATGACGTCGCCGCCCTCTTGGCAGCCGAAGCAGTAGAAGAATCCCCGCGACGGGGTGACGTTGAACGACGGCGACTTCTCGTCGTGGAACGGGCACAGACCCTTGAGCGACCCACCGCCGGCGTTCTTCAAGGTCACGTACGAGCCGACGATGTCGTCGATCCGGGCGCGCTCGCGCACCAGCGCGATGTCCTCGTCCTTGATCCTGCCTGCCACCCCGTAAGCCTACGATCATCTCCAAGCCATCCGCCCCACCGGACGACGATCTGGGGAAAACTCCGTGCCGAGAACCTTCCGCGAGGGCCAGCGCGCCGAGCTGTACGTCGTCGACGCGAGCACCGGCGACCAGCGTCTCGTCCACAGCTCGTCCACGCTGCTGTTCGAGGCGCCGGGCTGGTCGCCGGACAGCACGTCGTTCGCGTACGTCGCTTACCCGCTGGATCAGACCTCGGACAGGTCCACCGACGAGTCGGCGAGCCGCGCTGGGTCCAGCTGCTTCTGCGAACGGATCAGGTCCTGGACGGCGTCGATCGCGCCCCAGGTGTTGACGTGCATCCCGGCCAGCATGCGCCGGTCGTCGTCGAGCCAGAAGGCGAGATACGCGCCCGACGCCGGATCACCGCGCAGCACCACCTGGTACGACGTACCGCGCGGAACGTCACCGGCGTACTCCATGCCCAGGTCGTACTGATCGGTGAAGAAGAACGGGATCGCGTCGTGCGCGACCTCCTGGCCGAGCATCGCCTTCGCCGCCGACTTCCCGGTGTCCTTCGCGTTCTGCCAGTGCTCGACCCGGACCGGGCGGCCGAACAGCGGGTGCTCCCACCGGACCACGTCACCGGCCGCGTACACGTCCTCCGCCGAGGTGCGCAGGTCCGGGCCGGTCACGATGCCGGAGCCGTTGTCCGGGGTGGCGACCTCGATACCGGCCTCCGCGGCCAGTTCGGTGTTCGGCTGAACGCCGACGCCGACGATGACCAGGTCGGCGGGGATGACGTCTCCGTCGGAAGTCCGTACGCCGGTCACCTTGTCGGTGCCCTCGAATCCCTCGACCCCAGTGCCGAAGCGAAGGGTCACGCCGTGCTGCCGGTGCAGATCGGCGAACAGCTCACCGACCTGCTCCCCGAGGACGCTGGCCAGCGCGGTGGACTGTGGCTCGACCACCGTCACCTCGCAGCCGCGCTCCCGGGCAGCCGAGCCGGCCTCGAGCCCGATCCAGCCGGCGCCGACCACGACTACTCGCGGCTTCGCGGCGTACGCGTCGGTCAGGGCCTGTGACTCCTCGGCCGTGCGCAGATAGTGGACTCCGGATAGGTCGGCACCGGGTACGTCGAGGCGCCGTACGCGGCTGCCCGTCGCGATGAGGAGTTTGCGGTAGGACAACTGTGAGTCGTCGTCGAGCGTGACGGTGTGGGCCGCGGTGTCGATGCCGGTGACGGTCGTGCCGAGTCGCAGATCGATGCTGTTGTCGTCGTACCACTGCTGATCGTGCAGCTGGGCGACCTCGGTCTGGTCCTTGCCGAGCAGGACGCCCTTGGACAACGGTGGTCGCTCGTACGGCAGCTTGGCCTCGCTGCCGATCAGGACGATGCCGCCGGTCCAGCCGTCGTTCCGGAGTTCCTCCGCGGCGGTCGCACCCGCAAGGCTCGCGCCGACGATGACAATCTGCTCTGCATCGGTCATGCGCATGACTCTAGTGGTCGAGCCCTTGTCGCGCGCGCGACTCATCGCATACCTTTCGCAAGACATCATACGTCCTATGTCCTGCCAGGAGAGCCATGCGCATGAAACCTCGTCTCGCAACCACCGCCCTGCTTGCACTGGTTCCACTGCTGGCCTCATTCGCAGCACCTCCGGCCGCCTCCGCCCGCCTCGCTCCGGACTCACCGGTCGCGGCCTCCGCCGTACCGAGGCCCGACGCAGCGCCGCCACCTGACGCCGCGCCGAGATCTGAGGCTGTGCCGGCGTCTGAGGCGGTGCCGGCGTCTGAGGCGGTGCCGTTGCACGAGGACAACGTGCTGTTCCAGCAGAAGACGAACGGGTACGCGTGCTTCCGGATCCCGGCGATCGTGCGGGCGACCAACGGCCTGGTGCTGGCGTTCGCCGAGGGGCGGGTCGCGGACTGTGGCGACGACGGCGACATCGACGTCGTACTGCGGCGATCGATCGACGGCGGCGCGACCTGGGGCCCGCTGCAGGTGGTGTCCGAAGGCAACGGCAGCACGCATGGCAACCCCGTTCCGATTGTCGACAATCGGACTGGCCGGATTGTCCTCGTCACCACCCACAACGGTCCGGCGCCCTGTATGAACGGCTGCGACCGCGACCCGTACGTCCAGACCAGCGACGACTTCGGCGCGACCTGGACGACGCCACGCGCGATGACCGAGGGCAAGCTGCCGAGCTGGAACTTCTGGTACGCGACCGGCCCGATGCATGGCATCCAGCTCGAGCACGGTCGACATGCCGGTCGTCTGATTGTCGGCGCCAGCTTCGAGACGTACGACGGCGTCGGCCCGCACGTGTACGGCACCCACCTGCTCTACAGCGACGACTCCGGGCAGACCTGGCACATCGGCGCAACCACCTCCCGCGACGACGGCGAGGTGATCGCCCAGGAGGTCACCGTGGCCGAACTGACGGATGGCCGGATCTACGCACTGGCCCGTGAACGCGGCACCGACCCGGGAAGTCGCGCGTACGCGATCAGCGGCGACGGCGGCGAGACCTTCGACCGGCCCTTCCGGACGCTGCCCCGGCTCGTGATGCCCGACGTCCAAGGCTCGTTGCTTCGCTTCAGCTCGCGGCCGGATGGCGATCGGCGCAACCGCATCCTGTTCTCCGCGCCGGCGCATCCGTCCGCGCGCGAGGTGATGACCATCCGATCGTCGTACGACGAGGCGCGGACGTGGGAGAGCTGGAACGAGGGCAAGGTCTTCTACTGGGGGCCGACGGCCTACTCGGACATGGTGCGGCTCCACGGCGACCAGGCGGCCCTGCTGTACGAGGCAGGCGACTGGACGCCGTACGAGACGATCCGGTACGCGCGGTTCAACGAGGCCTATCTGGAGACCCCGAACGGCACTCCCCCTGGTATCCCCGGGCCGCCCGAGCCTGGACCGACCACGCCCGACATGGGTCCGGCCCACAATCCGGCGTACGTCCGTGGTGGCGCGACCGTTGCCGAGGGCAAGTTCGGGACCGGGCTGGCGCTGGACGGGGTGGACGACCGGGTGGAGGTGCCGTTCGACCGGTCGATCGACCTCGGCGCGGAGGACTTCACCCTGACCTCGTGGATCAAGTACGGCGCGACCACGGGAGCGCACTCGATCCTGTGGGGTTATCGGGTCGGCTCGGGGACGACACCGGCGTTCTGGCTGCGCGCCGAGCCGGAGAGCAAACGGATCCGGGCGATGCTGATCATCGACCGGTTCACCGTCAGCGTGCAGTCGTCGTCGGCCTACAACGACGACCAGTGGCACCACGTGGTGCTGCAGCGGGGTGACGGCAAGCTGCGACTGCTGATCGACGGCGTCGAGGTGGCGTCGGCCGTCGCACCGCCCGGTTCGGTCACGGCGGGCAAGGAGTTCGGTGTGCAAGGCATCCACGTCGGCCAGCGACTCGACGGGGTCAACCGCTTCCGCGGCACCATCGACGAGGTCCGCGTCTACCGCCGCGCACTGTCGCCCGAGGAGCTCGACCAGCTCCGTCTCACCAACAAACCCATCCCCTCCCAGCTCGGCCTCAACCTCCCGTTCACCTCGGTGGGCTGACGACCAACCCGCACGGACCTGGCACCTCCAGACAACCGACTGTTGGGCCAGGTCTGGCGGGTTCAGGCGACCAGTTGGGTGTGCCAGGCCTGGGCCGAGGGGTCGGTGAGGGAGGCGACCTGATCGACGATGACGCGTAGGCGGGCGTTGTCGTCGGGCGCCTGCAGGAAGTCAGCTCTGAGGGGCGCGTCGAGATGCAGTGGTGCCGTCTTCCACAGCGCGTCGACGAGCTCGGTGAGGAGTTCGCGTTGGGAGGCGCGGCGGGCCTGGCGTTCCGGGGAGTTGAGGACGTGGAACATCCCGACCCCTTTGAGCAGGCCGATCTCCACCCGGATGCCGTCGGGGATGATCAGGTCCGCCTCGTAGCGGATCAGGCGGGATCGCCCGAAGACGGCGTGCGTCGCCTGCTCGGCCGCTGTGCAGAAACGCCCGATCAGCTGACTGGTCAGGTCCTTCAACCCGCCGAGCGCCCGCCGGCTGTCGTCGAACGGCGAAGCTGGCCAGTACGGCAACCGGGTCAGCCGCCGCCAGCCCTCGTCCAGCTCCTCGTCGGTTGCCTCAGGCAAGTACAGCTCGCGGACGATCTCCCAGTACGGCGCCCGCTCCGCACCGACCGCCGCCAGGTCGATGTGGTGGGCAACGATTCCGTCCTCGACGTCGTGCACCGAGTAGGCGACGTCGTCGGCGAAGTCCATCACCTGCGCTTCCAGGCAGCGCCGGTCGCCGACCCCCTGACGCAACCACTCGAAGACGGCGAGATCGTCGTCGTACACGCCGAACTTCCGCTCTCCCAGCCGCCGCGGCCACGGGTACTTCGTCGCGGCGTCCAGCGTGGCCCGGCTCAGGTTCAGACCGACGCTGCGGCCAGCCGGGTCGAAGGCCTTCGACTCCAGCCGGGTGAGCAGGCGCAGCGTCTGCGCGTTCCCCTCGAACCCGCCGATCCCCGCCGCGGCCTGGTCGAGCGCCCGCTCACCGTTGTGCCCGAACGGCGGATGACCGAGATCGTGCGACAGGCAGGCCGCGTCGACGATGTCCGGATCGCAACCGAGGGTCGCCGCCAATTCCCGGCCGATCTGCGCGACCTCGAGACTATGGGTGAGCCGATTCCGGACGAAGTCGTCACTACCTGCTGTCACGACCTGCGTCTTCGCGGCCAGCCGGCGCAAGGCGGCACTGTGCAGTACGCGCGCACGATCGCGAGCAAAGGCCGTCCGCCCCGGCCGCTTGACCGGCTCGGCTACCCACCGCTCGGCGTCATGCTCGTCGTACCACTCATGTTGCTTCCTCATCAAAGCTCACAGTAACCGCCAGGACCGACAGTTTTGTGAACAACGCAAAGGGAACAAAAACGCGAGGACCAGGTCGAGACGGCCGCACCGGCTCCGACGTCCCGATCATGACCGAGAAGAAGCAACGACAGGAGGAAGTCATGACGGACGTCAGCACGACCGCGAGCCTCCCGCCGATCGTCGACCGGGAAGCCTTCGAGGCGGAGAACGACACCCTCAGGGTCCGGGAGAAAGCACACACCCACGAAGGTGACGCGATCGCCGCCGCGCGCAGGCGTCTGCCGATGGTCGAGGTGGACCCGGACACCGAGCTGATCGGACCCAACGGACCGCTCACCCTGCTCGACGCGTTCGAGGGCCGCCGGCAGCTCATCGCCTATTACTTCATGTGGCACCCCGGCCACCCCGCGGCCGAGCAGTGCCAGGGCTGCACCTGGTGCAACACCCACGTCTCGGAGCTGTCCTACCTGCATTCCCGCGACATCACGTACGCCGTCTTCTGCCAGGGCCCGTACGACGAAAGCCGGCGGTACGCGGACTTCATGGGCTGGACGATGCCGTGGTACTCAGCAGTCGACTCGCTCGACACACTCCTTGTCGGGCGGGTCATCGGCCGGATGCACCTCGTCTGCTACGTCCGCGACGGCGACCGTGTCTTCGAGACCTGGTGGACAACCGTCCGCGGCGTCGAGGTGATGGACAATAGCTACTCGCTGATGGATCTCACCGTGTACGGGCGCCAGGAGACGCACGAGGACTCACCCGAGGGCTGGCCACAAGACTGGGAACCCGGCGGCCTGACCGCGAACGGCCGTCCCATCTCCCACTGGTCGCGCCTCGAGGCCGGCCGCAACGACGACCTCACCGCCGACCACTGACAGCTCTGTCAGGCGGGATGGGCCCGTAGGGCAGCCAGGAACCAGCGGAACACCGGCGCCAGCGACGGCGGCGGTTCCGAACCGTTGACCACGGCGAGCAGATACCAGTAGCGCTCGGCCAGCGGGTCGGACGCGACCTCCAGCCGGCGTACCAGGCGAGCCCGGTACGCCGGACTGTCCGCCTCACCGAACGTTACGCCGTACTGCGCGATCAAGGCAGCCAGCACCGGCTCAGCCGCAGGAGAATCAGGCGCGATGCCGTCGGAGATGGCTTGCTCGACCGTGCGGCGGACGAACCGCCGACCGCAGCAGCTCGACCAGCTCGGGATTGGCGTCCAGATCACCGAACGCCTCGTCGATGAAATCGTTGATGAGGCGGCGCCGTTCCAGGTCGGTCAGCTCTGCCAGCCGGTGCATCAGGTGTAACTCCTCGGGTTGGGAGCCGCGCCGCGCCACCGTCCGCAGGACCGCCCGCCGGATCCGCAGCGCACGGATCTGAACATCCAGCGCATCGGCGTGGGCGGCCGCGATGTCGGGGACCGTACGCTCGCGTTCCAGCACCTGCTGGATCGTGGGCAGGTCGATACCCAGCTCGCGCAGCGTGCGCACCAGCTCGAGCCGGGCCAAGGCGTCGAGGTCGTAGCGTCGGTAGCCGGCCGGGCTCCGGTCGGTCGGCGGCAGCACGCCTCTGTCGGAGTAGAACCGGATCGTCCGGACCGCGAGTCCGGTGCGCTCGGCCAGCTCGCCGATCGACAGAAGGATGTTCGTCATGGCGCCAACTCTGACGTCTCCATCAGGTGGAGACGCAATACCGCAGCCAGACGACTCCGCCTTCGAAGACCTCGGTGTTGACCGGCTGCAGGCCGAACTCGTGCCCTTCGGACCAGCGGCGCCCGGCACCGACGACGACCGGATGGACCAGCAGGGCAAGCTCGTCAACCAGCCCCAGGTCGAAAAGGGCGCCCAGCAACACACCACCGGAGTCGACCCGGACAACCCGAGCGCCACGATCTCCGAGGGTGTCCAGAACCTCGGCAAGATCCACGCGCTCGTAGCCCGTGACGAGCTCGCGGGTCGTGCTGTCAGGCGACCGGGCCGGCGTCTGGTCGGCGTACAGAGCGAGTACGTCGGACCAGTAGCCGAGCTGCCGCAGTACCTCCCACGACCGCACCCGCGCACGGCTGTCGACGACGGCGAGCAGCGGACCGTCCGGCCGCGGACCTGGCTGCAGCGCGGTCCGTACGGCGGTCTCCTGCGCCAGGATCGTGTCGGCCCCGGTCAGGGTGACGTCCTCCTGCCACAGGGTCGCCAGCGCGTAGAAGCGCGCGAGATCCACGTCGAACCCCGACGTCATCCCGTCGAGCGAGACCGCCACCTGAGCCACCACATGAGGCCGCATACCGCCCAAGCTAGGCGCGGCCACCGACAATTCCATGTTGCAGAGTCTTCTCTGCAGAGACTACTCTGCATCCATGCGACGGATCGATGCCCGCAGCCTGCGCGGACTCGCGCACCCACTCCGGATGAACATCCTCGAGGCGCTCGAGCTCGACGGCCCGGCCACGTCGACCACGCTGTCGGCCAGGCTGGGCGAGAACACCGGCACGATCAGCTGGCACCTGCGCCTGCTCGCCGAGCACGGCTACATCGAGGAGGACGTCGAGCGCGGCACCAAGCGGGAGCGCTGGTGGCGGATCCCGGGCCGGACCGTCCTCGACCCGTCCGAGTTCCGTGACGATCCGGAGACCAGCGGCGCACTCGACGTCTACCTTCGTCACCTGGTCGAGCGGTACTTCGACCGCGTCCGCACCTACGTCGACCAGAACTGGCCCGGCGAATGGCAACAGGCCGCCGCGTTGTCCGACTGGCGCGATCTCCGCCTCACGCCCGCGCAACTGACCGCCCTCAACGAGGAGATCGCCGAGGTCATCGAGCGCTACACCACAGTCGAGGCGGACGGCACCAACGCCGAGCGAGTCATCGTCCAACTTCAGTCGTTCCCACGCCCGTCGTCCCCCGCCGACCAACCGGACCGGGAGGACGCCGAGCCGCGCGGTCAGGCCGGGACCGGCCGGTCGTGAGTCTGCTGCGGCGGCACCGGGACTTCCGGTTGCTGTGGATCGGCGAGACGATCAACCGGTTCGGCAGTGCGACCTCGGCGGTGGCACTGCCGCTGATCGCGATCTCGATGCTAGAGGCAACAACCTTCCAGGTCGGCCTGCTCACCGCGGCCGCGTGGGCGCCCTGGTTGCTGATCGGCCTACCGGCCGGCGCCTGGGTCGACCAACGCAACAGACGGCCGATCCTGCTGGCCACCTCGGCCGCATCCAGCGTGCTGCTGGCCGCACTCCCCTTCGCGGCGTGGCTCGGCGTACTCACGATCCACCTACTACTTACCGCCGCCCTCTTGGCGGGCGCCGCGGCCGTCCTCTTCCAGACCGCCTACACCGCCTATCTCCCCACGCTTCTCGACCCCGCCGATCACGCCGAGGGCAACGCGAAACTGCACGGCAGCGCGTCGGCCGCTCAGCTCGCCGGCATGGGCTGCGGCGGCCTCCTCGTCCAGTACGCCGGACCAGCCAACGCACTTCTGGTCGACGCCAGCACCTTCTTGGTCGCCCTCACCTGCCTGGCCGCGATCCAGTACCGAGAACGACGTACGACGGACGGCCGCCGAGCCGGTGGGATCCGGGCCGGGATCACGCTGGTCGCTCAGGATGTCTGGCTGCGGACGTTGACGATCTTCGGCGCGGTCTCGAACCTCGCCCTGATGGGCTACCAGACCATCGTGGTCGTCTTCCTGGTGCGCGAGGCCGGCCTGTCCGCCGGCACGGTCGGCGCCCTGATCGCCGCGGCCGCGAGCGGTGGCATCCTCGGCGCCTTCGCCGGCCGTCGCCTCGCCGCGCGGCTCGGCACGGCACGCGCACTCCTGCTCTGCGAGCTCGGACTCCCCACTCTCGCGCTGCTGATCCCGCTGAGCAGTCTGAGCCCGTGGCTCTACCTGGTCGGCGGCTTCGGCGTCAGCCTGGGCGTGGTCGGCGGCAACGTGGTCAAGGCAACGTTCCAGCAGTCGTACTGCCCGCCGGACTTGCTCGGCCGACTCACCGCCACAGCGTCGTTCGTCAACTACGGGACGATCCCACTCGGCGCACTGCTCGGTGGAACGCTCGGCGAACTACTCGGCCTCGGCCCAGCCCTCTGGATCACCACAGCCGGTGTCCCGCTGGCAGGCCTGGTCCTCGTCTTCTCCCCGATCCGCCGGCACCGTGACCTCCCGACTCACACGCCGGCCGACTCGAGTCTGGCCCGGATGGCCTGACGCGCCTGGACGTACGCCGACTCACTGCCGTGCAGGATCGACGCCAGGTTGGCCGACTCGTAGTACGCGTTGAGATCAAAGGCCAACTGCGCCGGATCCGCCTCGAGCTCACCGCGCTCGACCGCCTCACGCACGGTCGTCTCGATCAGCCCCATCCATTCCAGATGTACGGCGGCCAACGCCTCGTGGACGGCACCGCCGCGAGCGCCGTACTCGTGAGACACCTTGGCGAAGAAGCAACCGCCGGGGAAGACGCGCTGCCGTGAGTACTCGAGCCAGCTCTCGCTCAGCGCCCGGACCCGCCCGAGGCCGGGCTCGACCTCGAACGCCGGCGTGACCACGGCATCCGCGTAGATCCGTCGCGCCGCCCGAATCGTCGCCAACTGCAGCTCTTCCTTCGAGCCGAAGTGCGCGAACAGACCGCTCTTGCTGATCCCGAGCTCAGACGCCAGCCGCCCGATCGACAGTCCTTCCAGCCCATCGACCGAGGCGATGTCCACCGCCCGGCGCAGTACCGCCCGGCGGGTCTGATCACCCCGCACCAACCGCCCGTCGACCTTCTCCACCCGCCGATCCTATTCCGCTTGACCCTGGACCCGTTCCAAACTAATAATACGACCGTTCGTATTGTTTGCAAGTCAAGGGAGCGCCATGAAGAACCTGATCCGGGCAGGATTGTCGGCCATCGGAATGTTCTCGCCCCCGCTGGCCGGTCGGCTCGCGTTCGAACTGTGGCGTCGACCGCTGGCCCGCGGGCAGGTCCGCGAGGCCGAGCGCGCGATCCACGCGGCCGCGCGGGTGGAGGTCGTCGACGGGATCGTCACCTACGCCTGGGGCGACGGCCGACGCCCGGTCCTGCTCGTGCACGGCTGGCGCTCACGCGCGTCCCGGTACGCCGGTTTCATCACCAAGCTGCTCGAGCTCGGCTACAGCCCGATCTCGTACGACGGACCCGGCCACGGCGACACGACCGGGCCGATGGGCACGATCCTCGACCACGAGCGCATCATCACCGGACTGGCCGACAAGCACGGCCGGTTCGAAGGGGTGATCGCCCATTCGCTGGGCGTTCCGTTCGCCCTGTACGCCGTCCGCCAGGGAGTGGCCGCGGGCAGGATCGTCTCGATCAGCGGTGTCGCGGAGTTCGGTTACCTGGTCGACAAGTTCAGCCGCGAGCTCGGGCTGAAGCCCACGGTGCAGGCGGAGCTGAGGAGCTCCATCGAGCGCGGGTTGTTCGATGGTGACCCGGAGATCTGGACCAGGTTCTCGGTCGGTCCGGGTGAGGCCGAGCTGCTGATCATCCACAACGACGTGGACGACGTGGTGGACCCGTCACAGGTCGCCGTACTGCTGGCGTCGTACGGACCGAAGGCCCGCTTCTCCCCCAAAACCGGGCTCGGCCACGGCCGGATCCTCTCGGACCCGGCCGTGATCGACGAAGCCGTCGCCTTCGTCACGTCCGAAGAAGTGGCGAGACGTCCCTCCAGTTCCTCGGACGCAAGCGAGTGGTCAGATGTCGCGGAAGGTCTCGATCTGGGCGCCTAGGGAGTTGAGGCGGGCGGCCAGGTCCTCGTAGCCGCGGTTGATCACGTAGACACTGCGCAGGACCGACGTACCCTTCGCGGCCATCATCGCGATCAGCGTGACGACGGCCGGGCGCAGCGCCGGCGGGCACATGATCTCGGCGCCGGAGAAGTGCGTCGGGCCCTCGACCATCACCCGGTGCGGGTCGAGCAGCTTGACCCGGCCGCCGAGCTTGTTCAGGTCGGTCAGGTAGATCGCGCGGTTCTCGTAGACCCAGTCGTGGATCAGCGTCTGCCCGGTCGCCGTCGCGGCGATCACCGCGAAGAACGGCAGGTTGTCGATGTTCAGGCCGGGGAACGGCATCGGGTGGATCTTGTCGATCGGCGCGTGCAGCAGGGACGGCCGGGTGGTCAGGTCGACCAGCCGGGTCCGGCCGTTCTCGGCCAGGTACTCCTCGCTGCGGCTGTAGTCGAGGCCCATCTCCTCCAGCAGCGCCAGCTCGATCTCCAGGAACTCGATCGGCGCCCGCCGGATGGTGATCTCCGAACCGGTCACGATCGCGGCAGTGAGCAGGCTCATCGCCTCGATCGGATCCTCCGACGGCGCGTAGTCGACGTCAACGTCGATCTCGGCCTTGCCGTGCACCGTCAGCGTGGTGGTGCCGATTCCATCGATCTTCACGCCGAGCAGGTCGAGGTAGAAGCAGAGATCCTGGACCATGTAGTTCGAGCTCGCGTTGCGGATCACCGTGACCCCGTCGTACCGGGCCGCGGCCATGATCGCGTTCTCGGTCACCGTGTCGCCGCGCTCGGTCAGCACGATCGGCTTGCCCGGCGACACAGCCCGGTTCACCATCGCGTGGTACTCACCGCCGGTCGCCTTCACGTCCAGCCCGAACGGCCGCAGCGCCGCCATGTGCGGCTCGACCGTCCGGGTCCCGAGGTCGCAGCCTCCGGCATACGGAAGCTGGAAGGTGTCCTCGCGGTGCAGCAGCGGGCCGAGGAACATGATGATGGAGCGGGTACGGCGGGCGGCCTCGGCGTCCATCCCGGCCAGGTCGAGCTGGGCCGGCGGGACGATCTCGAGGTCGCCGGCGTCGTTCAGCCAGGTGGTCCGGACGCCGATCGAGTTGAGCACCTCGAGCAGCCGGTTGACCTCTTCGATCCGAGCGACCTTGCGCAGCGTGGTGCGGCCCTTGTTCAGCAGGCTGGCGCACAGCAGCGCGACACCGGCGTTCTTACTGGACTTGACGTCGATTGATCCGGACAACTGCCGGCCGCCGGCTACGCGGAGGTGGACCGGACCGCCACCGAGAGAGACAATTTCGGAGTCGAGTGCCTCGCCGATCCGGGCGAGCATCTCGAGCGTGAGGTTCTGATGACCCTTCTCGATCCTGTTCACCGCACTCTGGCTGGTGTTCAGCACGTCCGCGAGTTGCGCCTGTGTCCACCCGCGATGCTTCCGGGCGTCCCGGATGAGATTGCCGATCCGGCTCAGGTAGTCATCAGTCATGCGCGGGACCTTATCTCACATGTGAGATACCCCAGCACCGACCCGCCGAGGTCAGCGTAGCCAATGTCACCTCGCCTCGATCGACCGCCCCCGGACGCCTGACAGCACAGCAAGTCGGCGCCCCCTACAGTCCGTTGAAACCTCTTCGGCCTACAGTTACCCCCAACTCCCGCCGCCATCCGGAGAGGACCAGCAGATGCCCGAGGACACCGCCGCCGCGGCGGTGAAAGAGTTCGAGGCGGAGTCGTGGCCGCTGGAGGCGGCGGCCGACAGCCTGCATCAGGTGATCGACGGCTTCCAGAACGGCGACACCCGGCCGCTGGTGATCGGCGACGGCGACCAGCCGGTGCTGGTGGTGCTGGCGATCGCGGACCTGGCCGACTTCCGGGCCCGGATCGCGGAGCTGCTGGCCAACCCGGTCGACGCGGGCTGGCTGCGGTACTAC
This sequence comes from Kribbella sp. NPDC023972, assembly GCF_040639075.1. Taxonomy (NCBI): domain Bacteria; kingdom Bacillati; phylum Actinomycetota; class Actinomycetes; order Propionibacteriales; family Kribbellaceae; genus Kribbella; species Kribbella sp. NPDC023972. Next base: position 903,618 of record NZ_JBEZZH010000001.1, read on the forward strand.
CTGCGCTCCCACTTCGACATGAGCTCCGAGCGCCTGATCGAGTTGCTCGGCGTCGACACCGACCACGGCCTGTCCTCGCTGGCCAGCCAGGTCAACGTCGAGCAGGCCGCCGTACTGATGCCGGATCATCTGCGCCGGACCGAGGCCGGCGGGAACCCGCTGATGCTGATCGGCGACGGGATGATGGCGACCGCGGCGCTGGTCGCGTTCCCGGCGTTCCAGGTGCTGCTCGCGATGGAGAGCGAGGGCAAGGTCGAGGACGACTCCTGCGCGCACGACGACGAGGAGAAGCCGACCACGCCGCTGGAGGTGCTGGCCGAACGGCTCGGTCCGGTGGCGACCCAGCTGGTCGCTCAGATCAACGCCGGACGCGAGCCCGGCCTGCCGAAGTACGAGCTGCACTTCGAGGACGAGCTCGTCGAGCACCTGCGCGATCTGGAGGCGCGCGCGGAGAAGACACCGGGCGGAGGTGCGTACGACGAGCTGAACGACCTGCTGCACCAGTTCGACCAGATGCGCAGCGGACTGGTCGAGGTCGAGGAGGACGAGCCGGCCGAGGCGCCGTACCTGGAAGCGACCGACCTCAAGGCGGCGCTGCCGGATCTGCGGGACAACTTCCGCAGCGGCTCCGACGACCCGTACCTGATCGGGATCGACGGCAGTCCGCTCGCCGGGCTGATCACCTTCGACCTCTACGAGGAGCTGCAGAAGGTGTCGGTCGAGCTGGACGGCACCGACGAGGCGCCAGTGCTGCCGCTCCCCCAGCCGCACTGGGAGCACGGGCCGCGACTGCTGCCGTTCGAGGCCGCGGTCGAGGTGTGTGACGCGGTGATCGAGGACATCTTCAACGGCGAGGCGTCGATGGTGTTCGTCGCCGACGAGGACGGCGACCCCGAACTGGTCCTCGCCCCCCTCGTCTGGCTCTGGGCCTACGTCGACCACCTCGACCTGGAAGCCGCCGACGCCTGACCGGTTGGGGATCCCCACCGAGGACGGGGGTTGCCCACTGAGGTTGGGGATCCCCACCGAGGACGGGGGTTGCCCACTGAGGTTGGGGGTTGCCCACCGAGGTTGGGGGTTGCCCACTCACGTGGAGGGTTGCCCATCCGGAATTCGAAGGGGCAAGCCCTCCACTCAGGGGTTGACCACTGACGATGGGGGTTGCCCACCGAAGTGGGGGGGTTATCCCAAGGGGAAGAGGGGTTGCCACTCGGCGAGGGTGGCGATTTCGTAGACGTTCTGCGGGGTGTACGGGTCCTTGGCGAGGATGTCGCGGAGCTCGGCCTCGTCGGCGACGTCGTAGATGAGCAGCGCGCCGGTCTGGTCGGTGAACGGTCCGGCGGCGACAAGCTTGCCGGCTTCCTTGAGCTCGCTCAGGTACTCGCGATGGGCCGGACGGACCTCCATCCGGCGGTCGGTCTCGGCAAGATCGAAGCGAAACTGCACGACATAAAGGGCCATGCGCAAAACCCTACATGGCCTGCGATGCAAGGAGATTTGGTGCGGGAAAGGGCGTCACGAGCCGCCCACAGCGGCTGGTTCAGGTCGGACCCGAAAGTCGACGAGTGCTCGCCCTTCCCGCCCGGCTATTTTCACTGGTCAACGAGCCCGGATGCAAGGGGTTGGTTAAGGAAATTGCTGCGGACAGTTGAGTCAGGTAACGCTTGGTGATCCAACCCCTGCGGGCCTCGATGAGAGCGCTGAGACAGCCGTACAGTCCGTCACACAGCTGGGTTGTCAAGGCGCTGTCCGCCGACCTTGGGAAGCCACCAACCGTTTCCTGGGCCGCGAAATGGTCGGTGGCTTCACAAGGTTGCCTGGGATCAGTCCAGGGCGGAACGGCCGGCTTCCAGCCGCGCGACCGGGATCCGGAACGGCGAGCAGGAGACGTAGTCCAGACCCACCTCGTGGAAGAACTGGATGCTGTCCGGGTCGCCGCCGTGCTCACCGCAGATACCGAGCTTGAGGTCGGGCTTGGTGGCGCGGCCACGCTCGACGCCGGTGCGGACCAGCGCGCCGACACCCTCGCGGTCGATCGACTCGAACGGCGACACCGCGAAGATGCCCCTCTCCAGGTAGCGGGAGAAGAACGCCCCCTCGACGTCGTCGCGGCTGAAACCCCAGGTGGTCTGGGTCAGGTCGTTGGTACCGAATGAGAAGAAGTCGGCCGCCTCGGCGATCTGGTCGGCGATCACCGCCGCGCGCGGCAACTCGATCATGGTGCCGATCGGGATCGTCCATTCGACCCCTTCCTCGGCCGCGACCTCGGCCAGTACGCCTTCGACCTCGTCGCGGACGAGATGCAGCTCCTGGACCGCACCGACCAGCGGGATCATGATCTCGGGCCGCGGGTCCTTGCCCTGCTTCTTCAGCTCGGCGGCCGCCGACGCGATCGCCCGGACCTGCATCGCGAACAGCCCCGGGACGACCAGGCCGAGCCGGACCCCGCGCAACCCGAGCATCGGGTTCTCCTCGTGCAGCCGCTCGACCGCGGTCAGCAGCGCGGCGTCGTGCCCCGGCTTCTCACCGCGTTCGCGGGCCAGCGCGACCTTCACCGCCAGCTCCTCCATCGACGGCAGGAACTCGTGCAACGGCGGGTCGATCAGCCGGATCGTCACCGGCTGCCCGTCCATCGCCGCCAGCAACTCGAGGAAGTCGCCGCGCTGCAACGGCTCCAGCTCGGCCAGCGCGGCCTCCAGCTCGGCGTCGTTGTCGGCCAGGATCAAGTGCTCGACCGACTCCCGCCGCTCCCCCAGGAACATGTGCTCGGTCCGGCACAGTCCGATCCCCTCGGCCCCGAACCGCCGCGCCCGGGCCGCGTCGTCGGCCGTGTCCGCGTTCGTTCGTACGCCGAGACGCCGTACCTCATCGGCATGGGTGATCAGCCGGTGGACCGAGGCCACCAGGTCGTCCCCGGAGTCGGGGTCGAGCGAGCCCTCGAAGTACTGGACCACCGGTGACGGGACGACCGGGACCTCGCCGCGGAACACCTCGCCGGTGGTGCCGTCGATCGAGATCATCTCGCCGGCCCCGATCACCGTGCCGTTCACCTTGATGGTGCCTTGGGCAACGTTCACGTCGAGTTCCTCGGCGCCGCAGACACAGGTCTTGCCCATGCCGCGGGCGACCACGGCCGCGTGCGAGGTCTTGCCGCCGCGGCTGGTCAGGATGCCTTGGGCCGCGATCATGCCGTGCAGGTCGTCCGGGTTCGTCTCGCGCCGGACCAGGATCACGTTCTCGCCGCTCTCGGCCGCCTCGACCGCGGCCGCCGAGGTGAAGACGATCTTGCCGGAGGCCGCACCCGGCGAGGCGCCGATCGCCTTGGTGATCCGCTCCTTGTCCGCGTCCGCGTCGAACCGCGGGAACATCAGCTGCGCGAGCTGTGCACCCTTCACCCGGCGCAGCGCCTCGTCGGTGTCGATCACACCCTCGTCGATCAGGCTGGTCGCGATCCGGAACGCGGCCGCCGCGGTCCGCTTGCCGACCCGGGTCTGCAGCATCCACAACTTGCCGCGCTCGACAGTGAACTCGATGTCGCACAGGTCGCGGTAATGCCCCTCGAGCTTGGCCATGTTCGCCATCAGATCGTCGTACGACGTCTTGTCGAGCTTCTCCAGGTCCGCCAGCGGGACGGTGTTGCGGATGCCGGCCACCACGTCCTCGCCCTGCGCGTTCTGCAGGTAGTCGCCGTACACGCCGGGCTGGCCGGTGGAGGGGTCGCGGGTGAAGGCGACGCCGGTGCCGGAGTCCATGCCGAGGTTGCCGAACACCATCGAGCAGATGTTGACCGCCGTACCCAGGTCGGCGCCGATCCGCTCCTGGCGACGGTAGAGGATCGCCCGCTCGGAGTTCCAGGAGCCGAAGACCGCCTCGATCGCCAGATCCATCTGGGTCCGCGGGTCCTGCGGGAACTCGCGGCCGGTGTGCTCGTGCACGGCGTGTTTGAACGTCTGGACGAGCGCCTTCAGGTCGTCGGCGTCCAGGTCGAGATCGCTCCGCGCGCCCTTGGCCTGCTTGGCCTCCTCCAGCGCCTGCTCGAAGACCTCGCCGTCCATCCCGAGCACGGTCTTGCCGAACATCTGGATCAGCCGCCGGTACGCGTCCCAGGCGAACCGCGGGTTGGCAGCCTGGTGCGCCAGGCCATTGACCGAGTCGTCGTTCAGGCCGACGTTGAGGACCGTCTCCATCATGCCCGGCATCGACGCCGCCGCACCGGACCGGACCGACACCAGCAGCGGGTCGTCTGCCTGGCCGAGCTTCTTGCCCATCTTCTGCTGGAGCGCGTCGACATGGTGGTCGATCTCCTCGGCTAGCTCCGGCGGCACCGCTCCGGTCTGCAGGTAGACCTTGCAGGCTTCGGTGGTGATGGTGAATCCCGGTGGCACGGGCAGGCCGAGGTTCGTCATCTCGGCCAGGTTCGCCCCCTTCCCGCCGAGCAGGTCCTTCATGTCCTTGTTGCCTTCGGCGAAGTCGTAGACGAGTTTCGGCACGATCACTCCCTGGGTTTCAGGCGTGTTGAGGCGCGGAGAGGTGACCCGCTGGCCCATCGACTCCGGCGGCGGGGGCGTGCTTTCAGAGTAAGCCAGAAAACCAGTCCAGTTGAACACTGGTCTCACCATATCGACGTGAGCCTGCCCACAGGTCGAAGGCCGGAAAGCCCTTCCCTGCTTGACAACGCGAGACAATCGCCACGTTTGCCGATGAAACGCAGAAGCAGGGTGTCAGCCACCTTCCAGGTGGGTAACACCCTGCTTCCGGGAGTGCATGACTACAGCTTGCGGCGGGTCCTCAGGTAGTCGCCGACGACCGCCGCGCCGAGTCCGTCGAGGTCGGGTGCGAGGACGCGACCCCCGCTGCGACGAGCCAGCAGATCGACGAAGGCGTTGAGCCGGGGGTCGTCGCCGAGGCGGAAGACGGTCAGCGAAGCGCCCAGCTTGGCCAGGCGGTCCACTTCGAAGATCGTCTTGCGCAGCGTGGCCGGCTCGGGCGGGTAGGAGAACTCCGCGGTCCCGTCCGGTTCAAGATGCGCGGTCGGCTCGCCATCGGTCACCATCAGCACGACCGGCTGCGCGTCCGGGTGACGACGCAGATGCCGGCCGGCCAGCAGCAGGGCGTGATGCGCGTTCGTCCCCTGCTCCCAGGCGCCCTCCATCCCGATCAACTGCGGTAGCTCGACGACCCCGGCGTACCGCCCGAAGGTGATCAACTGGAGCGCGTCGTTCCGATAGCGGGTCGAGATGAGTTGGTGCAGCGCGAGCGCCGTACGCTTCATCGGCAGCCAGCGGCCCTCCTGGACCATCGACCACGACGTGTCCACCAGCAACGCCACTGCGGCCCGGGCCCGATGCTCGGTCTCCGCGATCTCCACATCGGACACGTCGAGCTTCACCGATCCACTCCGTGAAGCAGTCCGCAGTACGGCGTTCCGGACCGTCCGGGGCACGTCCCACGGCTGGGTGTCGCCGAACTCCCACGGCCGGGTGGACCCGCTCAACTCACCGGCCGCGCCGGCGTTCGCCGCGTCGCGTTCACCCGAGCCCCGGGCAGTCCGCAGTACGTCGGCCAACGCGGTCTGACCGAGTTGGCGCAAAGCCTTCGGCGACAACCGCAACGAACCGTCCGGAGCGCGTTCCAGCAGCCCTTGATCGCGTAGCTGCCGCTCCAACTCGGTCAGCCGGCGCGCGTCGACCGTCACCTCCTCGCCGAGTTGACGAGTGAGTGCATCGAGATCGATGTCCTCCATCCGCGCGCCCGGATAGGACTGCGCGAGCTGCTCGGCCAACGCGTCCAGCTCGGCCAGATCCGACATCGCCCGCGCGCCATCGGCGAGACCGAGCGGATCGTCACCACTCATCCGGGCCGAACCACTCCAGTCCTCCCCCGGCCGGAGCGCCTGCAACTGCGCGTCCAACTGAGCCAACTGCTGGGCGAGCTGCGGACTGCCGAACGCCTGCTGCGACAGCTCCATCAGCTCGGCCCGCTGCTCAGGAGTCATCGAGTTGAGCATCCGCTGCGCCGCGGCCGCCCGTTGCGCGAGTACGTCGATCAGCTCGTCGACGTTCCGTGGATTCTCCGGGAAGAACTCGCCGTGCTTGGCCATGAACTCGTCGAACAACTGCGGCACATCCGGCCGACCCTGTGCGTGCGCGGCGAGCAACGCGTTCAGGTCGGTCAGCATCTCGTTGATCCGGGCCACGTCCTCCGGCGTGGTCTGCTGCAGTGCCTCCTTCATGCCCTCGAACCGCGACCCGAGCAGCTCCCGGCCGAGCAACTCCCGGATCTCGTCGTACTTCTGCCGCGCCTCCGAGGACTCCCACTCGTAGTTCGCCAGCTCCCGTACGGCGGCCGCCGTACCCGCTGGGAGTGCGTCGAGCTGGGCCTCCTTGAACCGGGCGTCGTCGGACGGGTTCGGGAACAGCTCGCGGCGCTCGGCCGCCAGCGCCTCATCGAGCAGCCGCTGGACGTCTCTCAACGTCCCATCGAGGTTGTGCCGCTGCTGGATCTCGCGGCGACGCTCCCACAACCTGCGGGTGAGATCGTCCAGCCCCTGGGTGCTCCGGGTGCCGCGCCGGAGCATCTCCTCCAGCGCGGACCGCGGCGACGAACCGTTCATCACGTCACGGCCGATCTCGTCCAGCGCGTCACGCAGATCGATCGGCGCGGCGAGCGGATCCGGCCCGTCGTGCCACGGCCCGTAGGACCAGCCTTCGGGGATTGAGGCGGTCATCTCAGGCCCCGTAGACCGTGGTGTCGTTGTCGGCGTCCTTGGCGAGACGTTTGGACAGGTACAGCATTTCCAGGGCGAGCTCGACCGCCGCGGCGATGCGGCCCGGCGACTCGTTCGGGTCGACACCGGCCCGGGCGGCGACGTCGTGCAGCACCGGCAGCTCCGGCAACGCCGCGAGCACGTCCCGGCCCGGCACCCGCTCACCCGTCGTCACAAGGTTGCCGTCGGCAACAGCATGGGCGAGCGGGCTGAGGTCGAGACCGGCGAACCGCTCCCGCGCGGTGTCCGCCACCGACCGGCGCAGCAGATACTCGAGCAGCTCGATCTCGCGCCCTTCCTCACCAGGCTCGAACTCGAGCTTGCCCCGCAGTACGGCGGGCACCGCCTCGAGGTCGACCGGTCGCGCGACGGCCGGCTCCTCACCGGTGATCGCGCTCCGGCGCAGCGCGGCCGCGGCGATGGTCTCGGCCGCGGCCACCGCGAACCGGGCCGACACACCCGACCGCTGGTCGATCGCGTTCGACTCGCGCAGGTGCCGGACGAACCGGGCCAGCACCTCCAGCAGCGGCTCGCCGACCTCGGCGGTGAACTCCGCCTCCTGCCGGATCACGTCCACCTCGGCGTCGATGTCGAGCGGGTAGTGAGTCCGGACCTCGGCGCCGAACCGGTCCTTCAGCGGTGTGATGATGCGGCCCCGGTTGGTGTAGTCCTCCGGGTTCGCCGTTGCCACCAGCAACACGTCGAGCGGCAGCCGCAGCGTGTACCCGCGGACCTGGATGTCGCGCTCCTCCATCACGTTCAGCAACGCGACCTGGATCCGCTCGGCCAGGTCCGGCAACTCGTTGATCGCGACGATCCCGCGGTGCGACCGCGGGACCAGACCAAAGTGGATGGTCTCCGGATCACCCAGGCTGCGGCCCTCGGCCACCTTCACCGGGTCCACGTCGCCGATCAGGTCACCGACCGACGTGTCCGGCGTCGCGAGCTTCTCGGCGTACCTCAAGTCCCGATGCAGCCACGCCACCGGCAGCTCATCCCCGAGCTCAGCGGCCCGGCGGCGGGACGCGGGTGTGATCGGATCAAGCGGATGCTCGGGCAGCTCGGCCCCCTCGATCACCGGGGTCCACTCGTCCAACAGCCCGACCAGAGTGCGCAGCAGCCGCGTCTTGCCCTGACCACGCTCACCCAGCAGTACGACGTCATGCCCCGCGAGCAGGGCACGCTCGAGTTGCGGAATCACCGTCCGGGTGAATCCGACGATCCCAACCCACGGATCACGCCCAGCCCGCAGCTCCTTCAGCAAATTGTCACGAATCTCGGCCTTGATCGACCGTGGCAGATACCCGGCGGCCCGCAGGTCACCGGCCTTACGTGGAAGTTCAGCAGGTGCACTAGTCACCCTGGAAACGTTAGCTCGCCCACCCCAACCCCCACCCCACCCCGACTCGCCGCCGCCGAGTCAATCCAGGTCCACGACACGCCGATCCCCCAACCAAGATCGACGACTCGACGCCCCTCACCCCCGCAGACGCTGGATCGGCCAGATCCCGGAGCCGTGAACAACATGAAGGGACCGTGAACAGGCTATTTCTTGTGTCAGGACCCTAGAAGGTGTTCAAGCCCTCAGGTTCTGCCCGGTTCTGGCCAGCATGCGAACCAAACCGCCCGCCAACCGAAACCCCGGCCACACGTCCGGCAGGGTCTCCCTCACGGTGGTGGATGGGCTGGGTGGTGCGCCTGCGTTTCGGGGCCACGGGGTGGCGGCTGGCGGGTTGCGTCACCGCTGGCGGGTTGCAACACGCCAGTGGTGAGATAACCCGCCAGCGGGACGCGCCGCTTGCCGGGTTGCCCGGCATATGAGCGGTTTCGTCCGCATCCCGGGATCCGAGAGTCGGTCGCCGGGGGCTTGAACACCTTCTGGGGACCGGGGACATGACATGGCCTGTCTCCGGACCCCAGAAGGTGTTCAAGGTCCTGGGCTCTGCCCGGTGTGACCGGCATGCGGGCAAAATCGCCCGCCCATCGAACACCGGGCCCGTCCCGATCCAGGGCCAGGGGAATCCGGCGCATCCAGGCCGGCACACCGTGTCCACGCCGGGCGCACGTGACCACTCGGTGAGCTGCTCCGGGACAGCTACGTCCTTCCCTGGTCGTGGTGGCGTGGGTCAAGGGTCGAACTTGTTCGATCCGCGCAGCGGACGCCGAAGGCCCCCTTGACGCACGCCACCACGACCAGCACCATCAAGCAGCCCGGAGCCGCGCCCCACAGTTGTCCAGAGACTCGGCCCCAATCCCCACCGGCTCCGGGTGCTGACGTCGCCGTTATGGCGGTTCGGGAGCGGGAGCGGGAGCGGTACGGCGGGTTCGGGAGTGGGGCGAGAGGTGTGGCGCGTGGGTCGTCGAGTTCGTGGTGCCGGCCGGGCCTGTGGGCGGTGGGCGGTGGGGCCGCTCAGACCCGAGGTGTGACGCGACCCGACGTGAACAAATACGTCGGCGTGAAGTGAACCGGCACCCAAGGATGCGTCTCGGACTCCCGCGTGACGAAGTGATCGCCGTCGGCCGGGAGGGTCGGCCGGAGCTCGTACTCGTGGACCGGCTCCTCCGCGAATGCCAGCCGCTCACCCGTGGCCTGGTAGTTCATCACCAACCGGTCGTCCCGCCGTACGACGTCCAGCCGTACGCTCGCCCGCTCGTATCGCCCGACGTGACGGTCATCGAGCGGAAGATCGACCGGTTGCGGTGGCGCCGGGTGGGCGACGCCGACGTACTGCGTGAAGACCTCGGAGGCTAGCGGTTCGAACAGCTTCGTGCCGTTGCCGGAGTTGGTGAGCAGGCACATGACGAGGCGCGCCTCCGGATCGACGCGCAGGAACGCGAGCTGCGAGATGGTCGTGCCGTCATGCCCGAAGAGCCGTCGGCCGCCCCAGCCGTAGATGCGCCACGCCAGCCCGAGCTCGGTGAAGCCGCCGATACCGCCGGCGTACGGGACTTGCGGCTCCTGCATCGCCGCGTATCGCTCGTCGGTCAGATGCATCCGGGCGAACTCCAGCAGGTCGCCCGCACTCTGCGTGATCAGCCCTGCCGGCCCGATACTGCGCGGGAGCTGCCAGGTCTTGACCGGCGAACCATCGGTCAGGAGATGCCCAAGCGCTGCCCGATGCAGGATCGCTTCCTCCGGCAGCGTCACCGTCTTCGTCAGCCCGAGCGGTTCGATCAGCCTGGCCTTGAGTGACGCGTCCCAGGTCCGACCGTCGAGTACTTCGATGATCCGCCCGAGCAGCACGAATCCGGCGTTGCAATAGGAGTACGCCGTACCAGGCTCGAACAAGCTGTCCACATCGCCCAGCAGCCCGACGTACTTCTCGACGCAGTCGTCCCCGCGGCCGGTGTCGGTGAAGACGTCGCCGTCGATACCGCTGGTGTGGGTGAGCAGGTGACGGACCGTGATCCGCGGACCGATCGGTGCCTCGGGCAACAGTTTGACCACCGGATCGTCCAGCCGCAGCCGGCTCTCGGCGGCCAGCTGCACGATCATCGTCGCGGTCCACGGCTTGCTGATCGACCCGATCTGGAAGAGCGAGTCGGCAGTCGTCTCCACCCCGGTTGCCGCGTTGAGGACGCCGTACGGCGCGATCGTCGTCTCGCCGTCGTACCAGATCCCGAGCACCGCCCCGGGCACCTTCGCCGCCGCCGCCAACTCACTCAACCGCGCAGACCACTCACCCATGCGCCAAACCTACTTCGCCGCCGCCTCACATCCCCGTGCCGACCGTTGACTCACGGATTGAGTACGGCGTGGCGCCCAAAACACTCGCTTGGTGCACAAAGTTAGGGTGGCGCCGTGCAGGCGTTGGCGGATGTGATCAGCTCGGGGTTGCGGGTGTTGTTCTGTGGGATCAACCCGGGGCTGATGTCCGCGGCGACCGGGCATCACTTCGCCCGGCCCGGCAACAGGTTCTGGCCGGCCTTGCACCTGAGTGGTTTCACGCCGCGGCAGCTGCGGCCGGACGAGCAGGCCGAGCTGCTCACCTACCGGCTCGGGATCACGAACGTCGTCGATCGTCCGTCCGCGCGGGCCGACGAGCTGACCCGCGCGGAGTACGTCGCCGGCGGGGCGAACCTGGTGCAGAAGGTTCTCCATTACCAGCCGGAATGGCTCGCCGTCGTCGGCGTCACGGCGTACCGGGATGCGTTCGGCGAACGTACGGCGCACATCGGCAAACAGGACCGGCTCATCGGCGACACCCGCGTCTGGGTCCTGCCGAACCCGAGCGGCCTCAACGCGCATTACACACTGCCCAAACTCGCTGACGCGTTCGCCGAGCTCGAGCGGGTCAGTTGAGCGCGGTCCGCAGCGTCGAGATCGCCAGGTTGATGGCGGCGTTGGCGGCGTACGTGTCGCGCAGCGCGTCCAGCATGACGAAGTCGTGGATGATCGCGGCGAACCGTACGGCGGTCGTCGGCACACCGGCCTCGAGGAGCTTGGCGGCGTACGCCTCACCCTCGTCGCGGAGGACGTCAGCCTCGCCGGTGATGACCAGGGCCGGCGGCAGCCCGGCCAACTGCTCGGTGGTGGCGCGCAGCGGTGACGCGGTGATCTGGTTCCGCTCGTTCTCGTCGGTCGTGTACTGGTCCCAGAACCACTTCATGCCCTCGCGCTGGAGGAAGTAGCCCTCCGCGAACTGCTGGTACGACGCGGTGTCGAACGATGCGTCCGTGACCGGGTAGAACAGCACCTGCCGGACGAACTTCACATCGCCGCGCTCCTTGGCCAGCAGCGTCACCGCGGCGGTCATGTTGCCGCCGACCGAGTCGCCGGCGATCGCGAGCCGAGCCGCATCCAGTCCATGGTCTTTGCCTGAAGCAACGATCCAGCGGGCTACCGCGTAGTTCTGCTCGAGTGCGTGCGGGTAGCGAACCTCGGGCGACAGGTCGTACTCCGGGAACACGACGGCCGCACCGGCGCCGACGGCCAGCTCGCGGACCAGCCGGTCGTGGGTGTGCGCGTTGCCGAAGACCCAGCCGGCGCCGTGAATGTAGAGGATGACCGGCAGCACGCCGGTGGCGCCGGCCGGCTTGACGATGCGGGCCTTCGTACCGTCGGCCGCGGTCACCCATTCCTCGTCGACGTCGAGCTTCGGATAGTCGGTGGTCTGCACCTCGTCGACGAGTTTGCGACCGTCGGCCGGTGGCAGCTGGAACAGGAAGGGCGGCTGCGCGGTCGCGTCGGCGAAGGCCTGGGCAGCGGGCTCGAGCACGGTCATGAGAATCTCCTCCTGGCACTGGGAGAACGTTCGTTCTCACCGATGTCAGGTACTCTAGGAGAACGATGGTTCTCCGCGCAAGTATGGTGGCGCGGATCACTCGGGCCTCGGAGGAGGAGTGATGGCGATCGACACGGCGACCGCGCAGCGACAGGTGCTGGACGCGGCGGACGAGTTGTTCTACGAGCGCGGCGTACAGGCGGTCGGGATGGACGCGATCCGCGCGGCGTCCGGGGTGTCGCTGAAGCGGCTGTACCAGCTGTTCCCGTCGAAGGACGCGCTGATCGAGGCGTACCTGGACCGCCGCGACGCCCTGTGGAAGTCGATGCTCGCCGAGCACGTCGACGCGGCCAAGAATCCGCGTGACCGCATCCTGGCTGTGTTCGACTTCCTGCACGACTGGTTCCAGCAGCGGGACTACCGCGGCTGCGCGTTCATCAACTCCTTCGGTGAGCTCGGCACCGTCTCACCCCGTGTCGCCGAGCTGGCCCTGCAGCACAAGGAGGGCTTCCGCCAGGCGCTGACCCAACTCGCGAAGTCCGCCGGCGCCCCCGACCCCGAGCGCCTCGCCGACCACCTCATCCTGCTCAGCGAAGGCGCCATCACCCGCTCCGCCATCTCCGGCTCCCCCGACCCCGCGATCCGCGCCCGCGAGGCCGCCGTACTCCTCCTCGACGCAACCCTGCCAAGCTGACTGACACCCGCGCTGGGCAGGATTGGCGCATGCGTGCGAGTGAGCTACTACGGTCGATCGACGGACTCTCGTACGGACAGCGGGTGCGGTTCCTGGCAGACCGGGCGCGGGAACTGACCGGACTTCTCGCTGAGCTCGGGCGGGGTGACGCGTTCGAGCGGACGCTCGGGATCCAGATCGCCGAGGTCGCACGCGAGACGTCGTACATCACCCGCGTTCTCCACGACCCAGAGCCAGCGGTGCGGACGCGCGCGCTGGCGGCGGTTGCCCGCGGTGTGCCTGTCTCGGACGACGACCTACGGATCCTGTACGACGACGCACCCGCGGCACTGCGGTCGAAGCTCGTCTCCCTGGTGCGACGGACGCGCCGCGAGCATCTCGCCACTCGACTGATCGACGAGCACCGGGCTCGCTGGGGTGACGTGGCCGCGACCGGTCTGCTCGAGGCCACCGATCGCGCGACGTTCGCACGACTTCTGCCTGATTTGGCGTACTGCGTGACACCCGGCGGCTGGCGTCGTCTCGCCAAACATCATCCCGCCGAGGTGGTCGACTTCGCGACGCGGACGCTTCCGACCGGCGAGGACCGGGACGAGTGGTGGCAAGGCGTCGGGCACGGAGTCACCGCGGCGCTCGGCCATGACCCGGATGCGGTTCTGGCGTTGATCAAGCAGGCGATCCCTGCGCACGATCTATCGGTCGCGGTGCTGGACATCATCGGGCCGCTCGCCGATCGCGACCCGGCCGGGGTCCTGGAACTCGTGCTGGCTCCCGACCGGCGAGCCGTCGTACCACAAGCACTCACTCCGGCGTTCCGCCGCCGGCTGCACAGGTACTCGGACGAGGAGCTGATCGCTCTCGGCCGGATCCTCTGGCCGGACCTGACCGGCCTTCTGCACGACCTCGCCCCGTCCCGCCGGGCAACGATCTTCGAAGCGGTCACCGGGTCGGTCGATCTGAGCCAGGCCGTCCTGTCGGAGGAGCTGCTCGACGTTCTCCCGCGCACGACCCGTCACGAGCAGGCCAGGCGGATGATCGCCCTCCCGGTGGTCACCGAGAACACGCTCTACCGGTGGCGGGTCCTGGCGCAGCTTCCGTACGAGGAGGCCTTCGCGGAACTCGAGTCGGAGGTACGACGCCCGGACGAGAACCACCGGGCCGGTGTCTACCGGGCGGTGCTGCGTGCGGCCGGGCGGTCGCGGCGACCGTCGGTGCTGGCCGACGCGCTGCGCTGGGCCGCCGAGCGGGTGCGCAACGATCGGGACCATGTCCGTTCCACGGTTCTCTTCGCGCTGACCGCCATACCTCCGTCGCTGCTCGGTGACGAGCACGTGGATCAGTTGGAGACGCTGCTCACCGACGCCCTCAACGCCCGCGACACTTCGTGGGCCACGCGCCGGGCGCTGACGAAGCTGGCCGAGCGGGGCGTCGTACAAGGGGCCCTAGGCAACAGACCTGGGCTGCTGGATTGGGGTTTGCAGGCGCATGCCCGATTGACGGAGAACGGTGGCTCGATCAACCTGTACGGCCTGATCGACGGCCTTCCACGTGGCCGCGAGGTCGACGTGTACGACGTACTCCGGCCGTCGATCGAGGCTGCCGCGAAGCGGAACGAGTTCGGGCTCGCGTTCGCCGTGGCGGCAGCTCTCGGTCGTCGGGCCTGGTCGCTCGATCAGCTGCAGGACGTGCTCGAGCAGGCGGTCTGGTCGAATCAGGAGAACACTGTCCAGCAGGCCTGCCGGTACTGGCTGGACGCGCCGTGGACGCGCCTGGACAGGTGCCAGCGGATCATCGACCGCGATGTGCGGATGGCTCGCTGGCACCCGGTGTGGTGGGTGGTGACCGAGTTCCGCACCGACCTGCTCGATCCGGTGTTCGCCGCGGCGGACCAGATCCGTCGCTTCGACCGCAACAGCCCGGCTTGGGAGGTGCCGGACTACGCGATACGACTGTGGCTGCCCCGCCAGCAGGCCAGGTACGCCGAACTCCTCGTCGGCGCTGCACGTGACGCGCGGATGCCTCAGTGGTACCGGGCGTCGGCGGTGAAAATGCTCGGGCACGTGCCGGGCGCTGCACTGGATCAGTTCCTCCGTAGCGACGACGTACTGCTGCAGGAGGCCGCGCTCAGTGGTTTGGCGTGGACGAATCGGCCTGACGTTGCCCTGCCGTTGCTGCTCGCACATGCCAGTGACGATCGGGCCCGGGTGGCCATGTACGCCGCGTCGCGTGCTGCGCGGTATGTCCGGCCGAGTCTGCTCCCGGGTTTGCTGCAGCCGGTGTTGGCTGGCTTGGGTGCCAAGATCACTTCTCGGAAGGAGGCGGTGCGGCTGCTCGGCGAACTACGTGCGCCTGGCGCGGGCGCCGTACTGACCGAGGCTTGGCCGAGTGCGCATCGGGATGTGCGGGCTGCCATCGCCAGCACGGTGTCGCAGTACCTGCTGTACGACCCGGCCGCGTGGGCGGTGCTGGAGCAGGCAGTGCACGACTCTGCGGCGACTGCTGTGGTGTTGACCGAGCGGCGGGCGTACGCCGTACCCGTCGTCTACCGGTCACGGTATGCGGATCTGCTGATCGCGGTGACAACCAGGACCGAGCCGGAGGTCGTGGGGCACGCACTGGCGGCGCTGCAGGGCTGGGCTCGCCACAACCGCGCTGCGGCTCGGGTCTGTGCGGACTTCATCATTGATCTGACTCGTCGCAACGGCCTCTGGGGTACGGCGGTCGCGTCGCTGGTCGGGATCGTGGCGACGAACCCGGACGACGGACTGGACGAACTGGTCGACGTCGTACGGCTCCTGGTCCGGTTGGAGAGCGATCCCGACCTGCCGAACGCGGCCGCGGACCGGGATCACCCGGCGCGGCAACGGCTGAGTTACCTGGTGAAGCAGTTGACGGAACAGCTGAGCGGGCGCTCGGCGAAAGTCCGGCAGCTACTCAAGCAGGTCGCGGCCGAGCTGACCGGGCCTGACTTCCTCCACCTTCACCTTCAACTACTGGTCACCTCGCTGCAAGGCTCGCAACTCGCCGAGGAGCTCGCCGCGGTGCGTCGTACTGTTGTCGACAATCCGATTGCAGCCCACTTCGCAGCCGACCTCCTGCGCCATCGCCTGACCGCCACCGAGTCGACCTGGACCCCTTCCTCACTGCTAGAGGTCACCACCAACCTGGTCCACTCCGACGACCTCACCTCGGGCCTGTTCGCCCACACCCTCCTAGCCACCGCCGCCCCCCGCGCCGGCTGGGCCTCCGAATGGCGCACCCTCCTCCAGACCCTCCGCACCCACCCTTCCCCACCCATCCGCCACCAAGCCCTGGACCTGACAACCTCCCCAGAGACCTAACCCCGCGGCTCCCCAATCCCCCGCCGCCCCTAGGCGTCTGGGGTGGGGTTCTCGGCGGCTTGCTGGGCTCGTTTGCGGCGTTTGCCTTCGTGCATGGCTGCTACTCGGGCGACGGGAATGCCGCGGCCCTCCTCCAGGAGGTCTTCGGGGAGGGTTTGCGGGGCGGGGAGTTGCTCGGCCCAGCGGTCGGCGTTGTTCAGCAGGTCTGGGGCGGTGCGGATGGTGAAGTCGCGTGGGGTGACCCGGTCGAGGTCGTCCCAGCCGACCGGAAAGGACACCGGCGTACCAGGGCGGACGCGCGGGCTGTAGGCCGCGACAACCGTCGCCCCACCTGAGCGGGTCGAGTCGACGAAGACCTTCCCCTGCCGGTCCTCCTTGATGTACGCCGTCGTCGCGACCTCCGGGTCGATGCGCTCGGCCCGCGCGGCGATCGCCCGGGTCGCGGCCGCCGCGTCCTCGATCGACACCGAATCGTCGATCGGCACGAAGACGTGCACACCTTTGGCACCGCTCGTCTTGACCGCTCCCGACAGCCCGGCATCGGTCAGCGCCTGCCGGACGAGGAGCGCAGCCTGGACCGCCATCGAGAACGTCTCGCCCTCCGGCGGGTCGAGGTCGAGCACGAGGTGGGTGACGCGGTCCCAGCGGTCGGCGCGCATCAGGGTCGGGTGGTACTCGACAGCGCGCTGGTTCGCGAACCACAGCAGGGTCGGGCGATCATCACACAGCGCGTACGACACCTCCCGCTTGGACGCCTCCGCCCACAGCGACACCGTCTTCACCCAGTCGGGCGTGTACTTCGGAACGTTCTTCTGCATGAACGCCGGCTGGCCCGGCCGGATCCGGATCACCGACAGCGGCCGGTTCCGCAGCTCCGGCAGGATCCGCTCGTGCACCGCGTCCAGATAGTCGACCAGATCCCGCTTGGTCGCATCGGCACCATCGAACAACGGCTGATCCAGGTTGGTCAGCGCTACCCCGTCACGCGTCTCATCCGGCTTACTCGCCATTCCCAGAGCTTAGAAGATCCCCAGCCCGCGAACCCGTCGCCGACCCGAAAGCCCCGCCCGCAGCAGACCCCCACCCCCGGCCGATCCCCGGGTCAGCCGACCCCACCCCGCCCATCCCCACCCTCGGCGGCCGCCGCAGTGGGCCTGGTCAGCCGCCGGAGATGCCTAGTTCGGCGGCGGTTAGGTCGGCGGTGAGGCCGTCGGTGTCGTTGAGCCAGCCTTCGGGGAGGACTACGTGGTCGCGGGGACTGCCTTGGCGGCCTCGGGGGGCGCCCAGTTCGGCGACGGGGAAGGGTACGTCGGGGTCCAGCTGCGCGAGGAGTTCGTCCAGTTGGGCTAGGGACTCGACCATGCCCAGGGCGGCTCGGAGTTCGCCGCCGGCCGGGAAACCCTTGAGGTACCAGGGGACGTGTTTGCGGAAGTCGCGGAGGCCGCGCTGCTCCCCCATCAGGTCGGCCAGGAGTTCGCCGTGGCGGCGCATCACTCGGGCGACCTCGCCCAGGGTCGGCAGGTTCAGAGCCTCGCCACCGGCGAAGGCGACGGCGAGATCGCGGAACAGCCACGGGCGGCCGAGGCAGCCGCGGCCGACGATCACGCCGGCGCAGCCGGTTTCGGCGACCATCCGCAGCGCGTCGCCGGCTTCCCAGATGTCACCGTTGCCGAGCACCGGGATGTTCACCCGCTCAACGAGCTCGGCGATCGTGGTCCAGTCCGCCTGGCCCGAGTACGCCTGCGCCGCCGTCCGTCCGTGCAGTCCGATGGCCGCGGCGCCCGACTCCTCGGCGATCCGGCCGGCGTCGAGATACGTCTGGTGCGCCTGGTCGATACCGATCCGCGTCTTCATCGTCACGGGTACGCCGTACGGCGCGGCGGCCCGGACGGCGGACTGCAGGATCGCGCCGAGCAGGTTGCGCTTCCACGGCAGCGCGGCACCACCGCCCTTGCGGGTCACCTTCGGCACCGGGCAGCCGAAGTTCAGATCGATGTGCGCGACGCCGTACCGGTCACACAGGATCTGGACCGCGCGGCCGATGTACACCGGGTCGACGCCGTACAGCTGGACCGAGCGGACCGTCTCGCGCTCGTCGAACGTGAGCATGTCCAGCGACTTCTGGTCACCCTCGACGATGCCGCGCGAGGTGATCATCTCGCACACGTACAGCCCGGCGCCCTGCTCCGCGCACAGCCGCCGGTACGCCGCGTTCGTGATGCCGGCCATCGGCGCCAGCACCACCGGCGTCTCGATCGTGAGGTTGCCCAGCTTCAGCATGCGTTCAGGCCTTCGCCACCAGCACTTGACCGTTGCCGGACACCTGCGCCCGGTAGGGCTCGACCGCGTTCGCCGTGGTGGTGACGTCGCAGGTGATCGGCTCCCCGGAATGCTTGACCACGGCAACATCATCCATCGTGCAGGTCACCTTGGCCGCGTCGGGGGCCTGCCGGAGTACGGCGTCGACCACCTTCGGCTTCACGATCGGGACCGAGTCGGAGGTGAACTTGTACGACGCCGAGTACGTCTTCGCGTCGACGATCAACGTGCCGCTGTACGGCTTCCCGGCGTACGTGACCGTGCAGGTCAGCTCGTGGTTGCCGGGCTTCTCGGCGTCCTCGATCCCCGGGCACTTCACCGTCGTGGCGGCCGCCTTGCCGGCCGCGATCTGCGCCTGCTTGGCGATCGCGAACTGGATCCGCTCGGCCAGCGGAGCGTCGTTCTCAGGCGCTCCGGTGACCTTCGGCGCCGGCCACGGCTTCGACGGTGTCGGCAGTGGCGTGAGCGACGGAGTGGAGGCGGTCGGGATCGGCGCGGCGGAGCTGGCCGGCGTGGTCGGAGCAGGCGTGTTCCCCGCTTCCGGCTCCGAGTCCGAGCAGGCGGTGAGGACGAACACCGCGATCGCGGACAGGCCGAAGACGGTCAGTCCGAACCGCACCTGCTGAGCCGACAGCAACCCCCGTACGCCCATCGTCAGCAACCGACCAGGCGCTGGGCGAGATAGCCGGTGACCTCGGTCAGGGCAACCCGCTCCTGCTTCATCGAGTCGCGTTCCCGGATCGTCACCGCCTGGTCGTCGAGGGTGTCGAAGTCGACGGTGATGCAGTACGGCGTACCGATCTCGTCCTGGCGGCGGTAGCGGCGACCGATCGCACCGGCGTCGTCGAAGTCGACGTTCCAGTTCTTCCGCAGCTCGCCGGCCAGGTCCTTCGCCTTCGGGGACAACTCCGCGTTGCGCGACAACGGCAGCACGGCCGCCTTGACCGGGGCCAGTCGCGGGTCGAACCGCAGCACCGTCCGCTTGTCGACGCCGCCCTTGGCATTCGGCGCCTCGTCCTCGGTGTAGGCGTCGAGCAGGAACGCGAGCACGTTACGGGTCAGGCCGGCGGCCGGCTCGATCACGTACGGCGTCCAGCGCTCACCCTTCTCCTGGTCGAAGTACGACAGGTCGGCGCCGGAGTGCTTGGAGTGGGTGGACAGGTCGAAGTCGGTCCGGTTCGCGATGCCTTCCAGCTCGTCGAACTCCTTGCCGCCGAAGTTGAACCGGTACTCGATGTCGACGGTGCGCTTCGAGTAGTGGCTGAGCTTCTCCTGCGGGTGCTCGTAGTAGCGCATGTTGTCCGGGTTCAGGCCGAGGTCGACGTACCAGTCCCACCGGGCCTTCAGCCAGTACTCGTGCCACTCCTCGTCGGAGCCGGGCGCGACGAAGAACTCCATCTCCATCTGCTCGAACTCGCGGGTCCGGAAGATGAAGTTGCCCGGGGTGATCTCGTTGCGGAAGCTCTTGCCGACCTGAGCGATACCGAACGGCGGCTTCTTCCGGGCCGTGCCCATCACGTTGGCGAAGTTCACGAAGATGCCCTGCGCGGTCTCCGGACGCAGGTAGTGCAGCCCTTCCTCGGACTCGACCGGGCCGAGGTAGGTCTTCAGCAGGCCGTTGAACATCCGCGGCTCGGTGAACGTGCCCTTGTTACCGCAGTTCGGGCAGGGGATGTCGGACAACTGGACGCTGTCGTCGTCCTTGTTCTTCCGCCGGGCGTAGTCCTCGCGCAGGTGGTCGTCGCGGAACCGCTTGTGACAGGACTGGCACTCGGTCAGCGGGTCGACGAACTCGGACAGGTGCCCGGACGCCTCCCACACCTTCGTCGGCAGGATCACCGACGAGTCCAGCCCGACGACGTCGTCACGGCTGGTCACCATCGTCCGCCACCACTGGGTCCGGACGTTGTTCTTCAGCTCGACGCCCAGCGGCCCGTAGTCCCAGGCCGACTTGGTACCGCCATAGATCTCGCCGCACGGGTACACGAAGCCTCTCCGCTTGCTGAGGCTGACGACGGCATCGACGGTTTCCACGGGCACTTTTCGACTCCAGTAACGGCACTTTGCAACACGGAAGGGTCCAGGCTATCGGTCCCACCGGCCCCTGGTGGAATCCACTCGGAGATCGGCGGAATCCGGTCGGCGATCGGTGCTACGGCAGCAACTCTGGCAGGTCGTCGTACGCGGTCGGCTCGTCGATCGCCAGCGAGAGCAGCGGCACCGCGGTCAGCTTGACCTCGTACGGCGACAACGCCCGCCGGTAACTGCCGACGTTCTCCCACTCCATCGTCAACGCGAGCAACTCCGGGTCATCCACGTTCCGCCCGCACCGCGCCGCCACGAACCCCTTCTGCTTCCCGAGGACGTCGACAGCAGCCTGCAACCGTACGGCGAACTCCGCCAGCTCCGCCTCCGCCACCCGAAACCTGATTACGACGAACACCCACCCACCCTAGTCTTACGTCCCCCACCCGCCTGACAAGAACCGCGGGTGCAGCCGGTGCGGTTGGGCCGGAGTGCACGGGGTGAGATGAGTTAGGCGGGGGTGCGGGTGGGCCAGCCGGTGGGGCTTGGGCGGGCGTGGCGGGGGCCGGGGCCTGGTGGGGTGTGGATGGTGGGGCGTTGTGGTTGGAGGGATGGGGCGGCGGCGTTTGAGTGGGGCGGGCCGTCGGGGAGGGCGAGGGGGCGGGACGAGGCTAGGGGTTGTTGGCCGGCCCAGGCGTGGGCGATGGCGCGCTTGGTGTCCAGCTCGGCTTGGCGGGTTGCTTGGCTGCCGCCGGAGTCGGCCGGTCGGTCGCCGAAGCGGTCGAGGCCGGGCTGGCGGTCGGCCGGGTGGCGGTTCAGGCGGGCGCAGACGTGGGCGTAGATGTTGTTCGAACCATGGCGGGTTTTGATCGCCAGTAGTTCCCGACGCGGCAACTCCCCCGCCGTACTCGGCCCGATCTCGCGGAACACCAGGCGGTAGTCAGCTTTCCGCTCCGGATCCGACTGCACGTACCCCACCACACAGTCCCGCAGATCCCCCTTCCCAGCTTCATATCCCAACGCGTGATGTCCGTCGGTCTTTCCTTTGGAGAGGTCGAGCAGCTGACGCAGGATCTGTCGTCGCAGCCAGGCTTCGGGTCCGGTGGGATTTCTGCTTGCCGCAGCGTCGATCCGTCGGTAGTCGAGGTCGAAGCCGGGATCACCCAGGAGAAAGTAAGGCCCGCTCATGGGTTGTCGCTGTCTTCGCGGCGGAGCTCCTCGAGGATCTGCTGCGTGTCAGGCCCCATGCTGGCTGCCCACTCGTCCAGGTCGAGGGGGCGGCTGGTGGGTAGTGGTTCTGTGGCGTAGGTGCGGGCTGTGGGGTCGTCGGTTACGCCGGCTGGGGGCTGGTCGTCGCCCCGTAATGTCCTGTACTGGGTTGTCGAGAGGATGACGGCTTCTGGTTCGCCGGCCTCGCCCCAGACGAGGGGGTTGGCGGAGCCGGCCCGTACGGCGTTCATGACCGCGGGCAGTTGCTCCGCCAGTTGCGCGGGCTCGAGTACGGCGGTGGGCACGGTGAACTTGGTGTCGCCGCCGAGGTCTTCGAACTCGTCGTACGTCAGCAGCACGGCTTCGGGCACACCGGCGCCGAAGCTGAAGGCACGTGTGCGGCCCGCGCGGAAGCGCGCCAGGACGGCGGGCAGGTCGGCGCGGAGGTCATCTACGGAAGGCAAACCACTCATGTCTGGAAAGATATTGGTTTTCGCGCACCCGGGTCCGAAGTTATCCACAGCCCTGGGCGCCTGGAACAATAGGACGATGAGTTCCCCGAGCAGTCAGCCGGTGAGCCCGCTGCGGCAGCGGATCACCAAGATCAGTTACCCGTACGTGGCGAAGCTGCACGGGATGCCCAAGCTCACCCTGCCCGGCATCACCTTGGTGCTGGCGCTGGCCGGAGTCTTTGCTCCGGTCCCGGTCGCCGTTCCGGCGCTGATCCTGCTGGCCCTGTTGCTGACCTGGCTCGGCTTCCTGTCCTGGCCGGTCGTCGGCACCGGCGCCCGCTTCCTCCGGATCTTCTCGATCCTGATCATCCTGTTCTACGCCGTCAAACGCATCGCGGACGCCTGACCGGGACGACGCGGTCATCCTGCTGACCGCGTGTCGTCCGCGAGTCAACCCGCGACCTGCTCAAGGCCCAGTGCCGTCAGGCGATCGCGCAGCCAGCACAGCTCCTTGGCGATCTTCTTCGCCAACGTTTCCGGCGTCCTGGGCTTCCGCGTCCACGCGTACGTCTCCGACTCGAGATGGTGTGTGAGCGGCTGACCCCCACCGACCAATCGGGTCAAGCAGTCCTCCAGTAGTCCGGTGGTCCCGATGAGCGGAGCCGACAGCGCGGTATGAGCCGGCACATGCGCGTGCATGCGCCAGGCCGCATGTCCCGACAACTGATACGCCTGCTCCACATCATCGACTCCAGGCCCGCACCACTCCCGCACCTGGCGCAGGTACTTCGGATCCCCCAGCCCGGCCAAGCGTCGTCGGGCCGACATGTCGGACGGATCCACGAGTTGTGGAGCGGCGGACAGTTGCGCCTTCACCACATCGACACCGGCTCGCCAGAGCGTCTCGAACGCGTCAGCGGGTTCCTCGAACTGGACGGCGAGGTGGCAGGTGTCGAATCCCAGTCCGATCCGCGACGCACCGGCGGAAGGGCTCGAATAACTGTTCAGCCACGCGGCGGCCTGCCCGGTCATCTCGAGGACGCAGCCCGGTTCGGGCTCCACCGCGACCCGGATCCTCCGCCCGGTGCGCTGCTCGGTCCGCTCCAGGTGCCAGCCGAGCCGTTCGAACGCCTTCTGCGCGGCGGCGTCGCGCTCCTTCGACCACGGAACGCGCCACGCGAGCGGGAGGGTCGAGATCGATCCGTACGACGCGTCGCGCGGGAGCAACGCGGCCAGTACGTCGACCAGGTCGAGGGTGTACCGGAGTCGCTCGGGCTCGGTCCAGTCCGGGCAGTACAGCTTGGTACCGACGACCTTGTCCCTGAACGCCGAGTACGCGATGCCGTTGAGCGTGACGACTTCCAGATTGTTCCGGCGGAGAGCGCGCCGCAGTTTGCTGATCGCCGCGGGTGAGTTCGCCAACTGGTCGGCCAGCGGGCTCGCGAACCACAGACCGATGCCGAGCCGCGGTACGTCGAGTTCCTGCCGGACCAGCGACGCACAGCCGTCCAGCCCGGCGATCACCCCGTCGAGGTCCTCGGCCGGATGCACGGTGGCGCTGTAGCCCAAGTGGACAGTCGACCCGTCCTGATGCCGGAATCTCACTCCGACCTCCTCACCCACGGTTAGCCACGGAAGGTGATTGAAGGCGGACTTCTCGTGACTTGATACGCACTCTAGGAGTCGGAATGACGCAGTGTGAAGATTTGATTCCTTATTGTGACAAGGGTTTCAGGCGGGGAGATGTTCCGGTTCGGTGACGACCAGGTCGCGGGAACGGTCGGCCACGGCCATCGCCGCGAGCGCGGTGGTCAGCGGCACGGCGGCGATGATGCCCAGGCTGCCGACGAGACCACGGACCACTTCCATGGCCACCATTTCGGTGGAGACGACGTACTGACCGGGCAAGCCCTGAATGGCGAAGGTGATCAGGACCGGCATCGCGGCGCCGGCGTACGCGAGGACGAGGGTGTTGACCACCGAGGCGACGTGGGTACGGCCGATCCGGAGTCCCGCGCTGACCAGCTCGCGGCGGCTCGCCGCGGGGTTCGCGGCGGACAGCTCCCAGACGGCGGCCGCCTGGGTGACCGTGACATCGTCGAGCACGCCCAAGGCGCCGATCACCATACCCGCCACCAGCAGCCCGGTCAGGTCGAGGTCGGGCGCGAACTGCTTGGCCGCCGACGCACCTTCGGAGGCGAGGCCGCTCAGCTGGCAGAACTTGGTGAAGAACCAGCCCAGTCCCACCGTCAGCCCCAGCGCCGCGATCGTTCCGGACAGTGCTATCGAA
The DNA here is from genome assembly GCF_040639075.1 of Kribbella sp. NPDC023972. Classification (NCBI taxonomy): domain Bacteria; kingdom Bacillati; phylum Actinomycetota; class Actinomycetes; order Propionibacteriales; family Kribbellaceae; genus Kribbella; species Kribbella sp. NPDC023972. The sequence continues at coordinate 927,939 of NZ_JBEZZH010000001.1, forward strand.
CTCTCCGCGTTGATCCCGTGAGTGAGGAACAACGCGATCGCCATGATCACAGCGCCGCCGACCACCGCGACCAGCAACGGATTCGAGCCCTTGAGGATCGCGGGCAGGATGAACTGAGTCAGCATCACCGCGGTGACGGCCAGCGCGATCAGCGCCGCGAATCCGCGCCAGCGCGACAGCGCCACCACCGCGATCGCGAAGATCAACGCCAGCACGAGCAGTGGCTTGGTCCGGTCGTGATCGACGTACTGGTACCGCTCGGCGATCGTCGGCGCATCGGTCTGGACGCCCAGCATGACGGACTGACCCACCTCGACCGGGATCGCGACCTGACCGGTCTTCGGCACCTCGATCGGCGCCAGCTGTCCCTTGTCCGCACCGGTGGTCAGCTTGACGGTCGCGACATCGCACTGGTCCTTCTGCTCGGGGCACGCCTTGATGGCGGTGACCTCGCCGCGGGCGGTGTCGGTCTGGTACGACGCGACTTTGATGCCACCGCCGGGCCACATCACGATCATCGCGATCAGGGCGGCCGCGATGAGTGGAAAAAGGACCGCGGCGACCACTATCCGGACGCGGCGGGCGACGATCGCGTCGGAGTCGACCACCGAGGTGTCGACCACGTGGTCGACGTGCCCGTGGCCGTGACCATGCCCGTGACCTGCGGGAATGTCGAGCTTGCGCCGACCTTTGGCCCGGTCGGCTCGTCTGCGTCCAACGTTGCGGCTGGCCATGGGTGAACTCCCTGTTTTGACAACCAGTTCCGTTTAAATGAAAATGATTGTCATGAGATCTAGTCTTCGTGCTGCTGTCGCCGGCGCCACCGCTCTGGCCGCCGCCCTCACCCTGGCCGGATGTGGCGACTCGTCCGCCAGCGGCTCCGGTGGCGGCAAGCTCGATGTCGTCGCTTCGTTCTACCCGCTCGAGTTCATCGCCCGCACAGTGGGGGGCGACGCGGTGAACGTGACCACCCTCACCGCACCCGGTGTCGAGCCGCACGACCTCGAGCTCACGCCCAAGCAGGTCGGGGAGATCGCGGGCGCGAAGCTGGTCGTCTACGAGAAGGGCCTGCAGCCGGCGGTCGACGAGGCGGTCGAGCAGAACGCCAAGGAGGCCGGGTTCGACATCGCCCCCGCGGCCAAGCTGGAGGCGACCGGCGCCGACTTCGAGGAGCACGAGGAAGGCGAGGAGCACGAAGGGGAAGGCAGCACCACCCCGACCGGCACGGCCAAGCCGGCCGCGTACACCCAGGCCGGCAACGAGGCGCTTGACCCGCACTTCTGGCTGGACCCGGTCCGGTACGCCGCCGTCGTCCAGGCGGTGACCGACAAGCTGGTCGCGGCCGACAGCGCCAACGCCGACGGTTACAAGACCCGCGCCAAGACTCTGCTCGACGAGGTCGGGAAGCTCGACTCCGAGTACAAGACCGGCCTGGCGAACTGCAAGCTCAAGACGTTCGTGACGAGTCACGAGGCGTTCGCCTACCTCGCGAAGCGGTACGGTCTGACGATGGTCGGCATCGCCGGGTTCACCCCGGACGCCGAGCCGACCCCGGCCCGGATCAAGGAGGTCCAGGACATCGTGAAGGCCCAGCACGTGACCACGATCTTCTACGAGGAGCTGGTCAGCCCGAAGGTGGCCCAGACGATCGCCCGTGACGTCGGCGTCAAGACCGCCGTACTGAGCCCGATCGAGGGCCTGTCGGACGCCAACTCCAAGGAGACCTACCTCACCTTGATGCGGGAGAATCTGCAGGAGCTCCGGAAGGCGAACAGCTGCGCGTGACGTCTCCACAGGACACTGCCAAGGCCGTTCAGGTCGCCGATCTCTCGGTCGACCTGGGCGGTCGTCTGGTGCTGCGGGGGGTCGATCTCCAGATCCGCCAGGGCGAGGTGGTCGCCGTTCTCGGGACCAACGGCTCCGGCAAGTCCACCCTGATCCGGACCGTCGTCGGCCTGCTGCCCGCCGCGCGCGGCGAGGTCCGGCTCTTCGGTACGCCGGTGTCACGCTTCCGGCAGTGGCGACGGGTCGGGTACGTACCGCAGCGCATCACCGCGGCCGGAGGCGTACCGGCAACTGTGCAGGAGGTGGTGTCGTCCGGGCTGCTGTCCAAGCGGCGGCTGTTCACGCCGCTGCGGGCCGCGCAGAAGGAAGCGATCGACGACGCACTGCGGGTCGTGGACATGGCCGACCGGCGCAGGGAGGCGGTCGCCGAGCTGTCCGGAGGGCAGCAGCAGCGGGTGCTGATCGCGCGGGCGCTGGTGTCCGATCCGGAGCTGCTGATCCTCGACGAGCCGACCGCCGGTGTGGATCTGGCCAGCCAGCAGATCTTCGCCGACGCGATCCGGCAGCGGGTCGCGCGCGGCACCACGGTCGTGATGGTCAGCCACGACCTCGGCCCGATGGACGCGCTCATCGACCGTTCCGTCGTCCTGCGCCGCGGCCGGATCGTGTACGACGGTCCGCCGCACGCCTCGCAGACCCACGCACACGTCCACCACTCGCACGGTGGCGAAGAACCCGGGTGGCTGTCGTGAGTATGTTCCAGCTGGAGTTCATGCAGCGGGCGCTGATCGCCGGGCTGCTCACCGGGCTGTCCGCTCCCGCGATCGGGACGTACCTGGTCCAGCGCCGGCTGTCGCTGATGGGCGACGGCATCGGCCACATCGCGATCACCGGAGTCGCCCTCGGCCTGCTCACGGGCAGTGCACCAGTCCTCACCGCGATCATCGTGGCCATCGCCGGCGCCACCGCCATCGAACTCGTCCGTGCCCGCGGCAAGGCCAGTGGCGACGTCGCGCTCGCACTGCTCTTCTACGGCGGTATCGCGGGCGGCGTACTGCTCATCGGCCTCGCCGGGCAAGGCGCAGCCACGCTGAACACCTACCTGTTCGGCTCACTGACCACGGTCTCCCCCAGTGACCTGTACGTCGTTGTCGGCCTGGCTGTCGCCGTACTCGTGGTGGCCATCGGTCTCGGGCCGCAGTTGTTCGCGGTGTGCCAGGACGAGGAGTTCGCTCGGGTCACCGGGCTCCGGGTGCAACTGCTCAACCTGGTGATCGCCGTGATGGCCGCTGTCACTGTCACGGTGGCGATGCGGACGGTGGGCCTGCTGCTGGTGAGTGCGCTCATGGTCGTGCCGGTGGCAACGGCACAGCAGGTGACGCGGTCGTTCCGCAGTACGTTCGTGACCGCCTGTGGGATCGGTGTGGTCGCGTGCCTGGCCGGCATCGTGACGTCGTACAACGCGAACGTGGCTCCCGGCGCGACGATCGTCGTACTGGCGCTGGCCGGGTTCGTGGTGGCGGCCGCGGTGGGGACACTGATCCGACGGCGGCAGGGGCGGGTCGCACCGCTGGCCGACGAAGAGCCGGAGGTCGGCGTACCCGCGCCTGAGCCGCACGTGGTCAGTGCGGGGCACCCGCACACCCACAGCGAGCAGTGCGGCCACACCAAGGTCGAGCACGGCGACCACGTCGACTACGTGCACGACGGGCACCTGCACGCGGCGCACGGGGACCACTGGGATGAGCACTAGCTTTGTTGAGTTCTGAGAGAATTGGCGTGGTTACCGGGGAAATCACGGTGACGGAGTGACAGGAGGAACGGTGGCCATCGGAACACGCTCGACCCGTCAGCGCGCTGCGGTCGCGTCCGCGCTCGACAATCTCGACGACTTCCGGACCGCCCAGGAGATCCACCAGGAGCTCCGGTCCGCGGGTGAGGCCGTCGGCCTGACCACTGTCTACCGCACCCTGCAGGCCCTGGCCGACTCGCGCGAGGTCGACGTACTGCGCACAGCCGATGGCGAGACGGCGTACCGGCGCTGCTCGAAGGGGCACCACCACCACCTGGTCTGCCGCAACTGCGGCCGTACGGTCGAGGTCGAGGGTCCGGCGGTGGAGCGCTGGGCGGACAAGGTCGCGGCCGAGCACGGATACGCCGACATCAGCCACACCCTGGAGATCTTCGGCACCTGCAAGGACTGCCAGCACGCCTGACTGTGGCCTAGCTCACCTTTGCCTTTGAGCGCACTCCAAGGCGTACGGTCGAAGACATGAACACGAACGCCGTCCTCACCACTCCCGAACGGCGGCAGGCCTTCGTCGATCGCTACGAGGTGCCGTCGCTGACACCGCTCGACCCCGAGCTGCTCAGGCTTCTGGACCTTCCCGACGACCTGCCGGAGCAGCTGAGCATCGCCGAGGCGGCCGAGGTCACCGGGCTCACCGCCCACACTCTGCGGTACTACGAACGGATCGGGCTGATCCGCGTCGGTCGGGACAAGGCCGGCTACCGGTGCTACGACCGGCAGGCGCTGGCCAGGATCGTGTTCATCACCAGGCTGCGGCTGTCGGACATGCCGATCAGCACGATCAGCCAGTACCTGGAGCTGGTCGAGCAGGGCGAGGAGACCGCACCGCAGCGGCTCGCCCTGATGGAGGAGCACCGGGCGATGATCCAGCGGCGGCTGCGCGAGTTGCAGGCGGCGCTGGCGGTGACCGACTACAAGATCACCACGTACGGCGGCAACGCCACTCCGTAATCCGGTTGTGCTCGGCCGACCGTCGCTTCGTCGTCCGTCGGCGGGCGGAGCCATGCCAACTTTCCTGTGGAGAAATCATGAAACTGGGTAGCACTGGAGCCGAGGTCAGCCGGCTGGGGCTGGGCTGTATGGGGATGAGCTACACGTACGGCGCGACCGACGACACCGAGTCGATCGCGACCCTGCACCGGGCGCTCGACCTCGGCATCACGTTCCTCGACACCGCCGACATCTACGGTCTCGGCGCGAACGAGGAACTGATCGGCCGGACCATCAAGGACCGCCGGGACGAGGTGTTCCTGGCGACCAAGTTCGGCATCGTCGGCGATCCGCGCACAGGGCAGCGGGGTGCTCAAGGATCACCGGCCTATGTGAGGTCCGCGATCGACGCGTCGCTCGGCCGGCTCGGCGTCGACCACGTCGAGCTGTACTACCAGCACCGCGCGGATCCCGCCGTACCGATCGAGGAGACTGTCGGCGCGATGGCTTCCTTGGTCGAGGCGGGGAAGGTGCGGTATCTCGGTCTGTCGGAGGCGTCGGCTGACACCATCCGGCGGGCGCACGCCGTCCACCCGATCACGGCGGTGCAGACCGAGTGGTCGCTGTTCAGCCGCGACATCGAGGAGTCGGTGCTGCCGACGTGCCGCGAGCTGGGCATCGGGATCGTGCCGTACTCGCCGCTCGGGCGCGGGATGCTGACCGGCGCGCTGCCGCGGGATCTCGCTGCCGACGACTTCCGGCGGACGCTGCCGCGCTTCACCGGCGAGAACTTCGAGGCCAATCTGGCGCTGGTGGAGGAGATCAAGGCGGTTGCCGGGCGATACGACGCGACTCCCGGTCAGGTCGCGCTGGCCTGGGTGCTTGCCCAGGGCAACGACGTGGCACCGATCCCGGGGACGAAGCGGCGTCGCTATCTCGAGGAGAACGTCCGCGCGCTCGAGCTGGAACTGTCGCCGGATGATCTTGCGGCGCTGTCGAAGCTGACGCCGGTGGGTACGCGGTACCCGGACATGACCTGGGTCGACCGGAGTACCGCCCAGCTCGGCTGATAAACTGCTGTGCAGCAAGCCTCCCGCTTCCCGCGGGAGGCTTTTCTGCGTTCTCATCCAGGTTCTGTGAGGAGTCCTATGTCTGATCTCGTCGTACGGCGTGCCGGCGCGTCCGACCGGTTGCCGCTGGAGCGGCTGTGGCTGATGTTCCGGCACGATCTGTCGGAGTTCCAGGGGCAGCTGCCGCGACCGGACGGGAGCTATCGGAGTGAGTGGCTGGAGTCGGTGCTGACGGGCGATCCGGACTGGGCGGGCTACCTGTTCCACACCGGGGAGAATCCCGTTGGGTTCGCGTTCGTCCGTGCGTTGACGCAGCCGGTGCGGGTACTCAACAGCTTCTTCCTCGTGCGGCCGGTACGACGTCATGGTCTTGGATTGCGCGCCGTACAGGAGGTGGTCGGTCAGCATCCGGGACGCTGGGAGGTGGCGTTCCAGGAGAACAACGCGGCCGCTGTCCGGTTCTGGCGCCGGGTGGCCACCTCGGTCTCCGGGGACGCGTGGTCGGAGGAGAAGCGGCCGATCCCGGGTGATCCGGACGCGACGCCGGACGTGTGGATCTCGTTCTAGGTTGTTGTTCTAGAACAGGACGACCGAGCGCAGGACGTCGCCGTGGTGCATCTTGGTGAACGCGGCCTCGACCTGATCCAGCGCGATCGTCTCCGAGACGAAGCGGTCCAGCGGCAGCCGGCCCTGGAGGTGGAGGTCGATCAGCATCGGGAAGTCGCGGGTCGGCAGGCAGTCGCCGTACCAGCTGGACTTGAGCGAACCGCCGCGCCCGAAGAAGTCGAGCAGCGGCATCTCCAGGGTCATGTCCGGGGTCGGTACGCCGACCAGGACGACGGTGCCGGCCAGGTCGCGAGCGTAGAACGCCTGCTTCCACGTCTCCGGCCGGCCGACCGCGTCGATCACCACGTCCGCGCCGAACCCACCGGTCAGCTCCTGCACCCCAGAGACGACGCCGTCGTGGTCGAGGCTCCTGGAGTTGATCGTGTGGGTCGCGCCGAGCTCCCGCGCGACGTCGAGCTTGCGTTCGTCGATGTCGATCGCGATCACCTTCGCGGCACCGGCGAGGCGGGCTCCGACGACGGCCGCCGTACCGACGCCGCCGCAGCCGATGACGGCGACGGAGTCACCGCGTCCGACGTTCCCGGTGTTGAGTGCGGCACCGAGGCCGGCCATCACGCCACAGCCGAGCAGGCCGGCGACCTCCGGTTCGGCGGCCGGGTCGACCTTGGTGCACTGGCCGGCCGCGACCAGGGTCTTCTCCGCGAAGGCGCCGATACCGAGGGCGGGTGAGAGCTCGGTGCCGTCGGCAAGGGTCATCTTCTGCTCGGCGTTGTACGTGCTGAAGCAGTACCACGGGCGTCCGCGCAGGCAGGCCCGGCAGTTGCCGCAGACGGCCCGCCAGTTCAGTACGACGAAGTCGCCGGGCTGCAGGTCGGGGACACCTGGGCCGACCGACTCGACGATACCGGCCGCCTCGTGGCCGAGCAGGAACGGGAAATCGTCGTTGATGCCACCCTCGCGGTAGTGCAGGTCGGTATGGCAGACCCCGCACGCCTGGACCTTCACCACCGCTTCCCCCGGCCCAGGATCCGGGATCGTGATCTCCTCGATCGAGACCGGCTGACCCTTCCCCGCCGCCACCACACCACGCACCGTCTGAGCCATGACCCGACGCTAACCGCAACCGCCCGCCGCCGTCAGCCCTCCGGGCGTGGCGGGCCGGTGGTCGTTCATCGAGTCGTCGATTCCGGCTCGGAATCCGCGGAAAACCGGGCCGAAATCGACGACTCGGCGGATGAGGCCCGGGGGCGTGTCCACCGGATGGGGGACACGGGGTCCGTCGGATGGGGCTCCCGGGGATGGGGGTGTGGGCGGGAGGGTTGGGGGTATGGAGATCGATGAGGCTGTGAGGGTGCGGGGGCTGGTGAAGCGGTACCCGGACAAGGTGGCGGTCGATGGGGTGGACCTCGACATCCATCGGGGTGAGGTGTTCGCGCTGCTCGGGCCGAACGGGGCCGGCAAGACCACGACCGTGGAGATCCTGGAGGGCTATCGCCGCGCCGACGCGGGGGAGATCAGCGTGCTGGGCGTCAACCCCGCGCGGGCCGACCGGCACTGGCGGGCGCGGCTGGGGATCGTCGCCCAGAACTCCCGCGACGAGGCCGAGCTGTCCGTCGCCGAGTTGGTGCACCACTACGCCGGGTACTACCCGGCTCCGCGCGACCCCGACGAGGTCATCGCCGCGGTCGGTCTGACGGAGAAGCGCCGTACCCGGACCCGCAAGCTGTCCGGCGGTCAGCGTCGCCGCCTCGATGTCGCGCTCGGCGTGATCGGCAACCCGGAGCTGCTGTTCCTGGACGAGCCGACCACCGGCTTCGACCCCGAGGCGCGCCGGCAGTTCTGGACCCTGATCGAGAACCTGCGCACCGCGGGCACCACCATCCTGCTCACCACCCACTACCTGGACGAGGCCGAGCACCTGGCCGACCGGGTCGGGGTGATCGCCGACGGCCGCATGGTCGAGGTCGCGACGCCCGAGACGCTCGGCGGGCGCGGCGCAAGGACCGCGCGGGTCTCGTGGCTGTCGCCGGACGGGATGCGCGAGATCCGCACCGACCAGCCGACCGCGGAGGTCGCCCGGCTGATGGCGGAGTACGGCGGCGCGGAAGTGCCCGAGCTGGAGGTACGGCGGCCGAGCCTGGAAGACATCTACCTGGAACTGATCGGAGCGGCCGCGGCCGCTCCGGTGCTGGAAGGAGCAGTGCAGTGAGCGTCGCCGAAAGGAGCACCACGGCCGGGACCGCGTTGCCGTCGCCGATGAAGGTCGGGCTGTCCCGCACCGGGCTCGAGGTGAAGCAGTTCTTCCGGGAACGCGAGCAGCTGGTCTTCACGTTCTTCTTCCCGATCATCTTCCTGGGCATCTTCTCGGCCGTCTTCAGCGGCACCGATTTCGCCGCCGGGGTCGACGCCGCCACCTACTTCACCCCGGGAATGATTGCCTCCGGCATCTTCCTCACCAGCTTCCAGTCACTCGCCATCACGATCGCGATGGAACGCGACGAGGATCTGCTGAAACGGCTGCGCGGTACGCCGATGTCCGCCCAGTCGTACTTCATCGGCAAGATCGGGCTGGTCCTGGTCACGTCGATCCTGCAGTTCGGCCTGCTGCTCGTGATCGCCGGTCTCCTGCTGGGTGTCGACATTCCTACCGAGCCGACGAAGTGGCTGCACTTCCTGTGGATCTTCGTCCTCGGTACGGCGTCCGGGTCGGTGCTCGGCATCGCGTTCTCCGTCGTACCGAAGTCGGGGAAGGCCGCGTCGGCGGTGGTGACGCCGGTCGTCCTGCTGCTGCAGTTCATCTCCGGGGTGTACTTCGTCTACAGCAGCCTGCCGGAGTGGATGCGCACGGTCGCGGAGTTCTTCCCGCTGAAGTGGCTGGCGCAAGGGATGCGATCGGTGTTCCTGCCGGATGGGTTCGAGGTGAACGAGCCGGACGGGTCGTGGCAGCTGGGCCTGGGGGCCGTGGTGCTGTCGGTGTGGCTGGTGGCCGGGTTGATCGTCGCGCAGCGCGTCTTCCGCTGGACCCGCCGCGACGCCGGCTGATCGTCGACAGTCAGCCCTGCGGATCGCCGACAGTCCGCCCCGGGGATTGCCGACGGTCAGTGCGGCGGACTGTTGAAAATCGACAGTCGCGTGGCAGGACCCGGTGCGGCGATCTGATCGTGGAGGAAGATGGTGAGCGTGGAACCGAAGCGGGTGGACGAGCCGATCTGGATGCGCACGCTGATCGGCTGGCACATCGTGTTCTGGGTGCTGCTGGTGATGACGCTGGTCGTCTCGCTCTCGGCCGACTTCAGCCCGGATCGCCGGATTGTCTACCTCAGTGCGTTCGTCGTGCTCGCAGCGATGTACCAGTTCGTCGGGTCGCCCGCGATCAGCTCGCGTCGGCTGCTCCCGTCGTACGCGTATCGGATCGTGCTGATCGGGTGCCTGATGGTGCTGGTCGCGCTGTATCCGCAGTCGGTGTTCCTGATGTTCATCGCGTCGGCGCAGATGTGGTTGCTCTCCGAGCAGGTACGGGAAGGCGCGGCCTTCAGCCTGCTGCTGGTGATCGGTGTGGGTGCCGCGCAGTTGTGGAACGCCGGGTGGGGCTGGGACGCGTTCTGGGCGATCCTGCCGTGGATGGCGGTCAGCCTGGTTGTCACCCTGCTGTTCGGGATCTGGATCGAGCGCGTGATCACCCAGAGCCAGCAACGGGCCGAGCTGATCGAGGAGTTGCAGTCCGCCCGGGACGAGCTCGCCGAGGCGCACCACACCGCCGGCGTGATGGCCGAGCGGGAACGGATGGCGCGGGAGATCCACGACACGCTCGCGCAAGGCATGACCAGCATCGTGATGCTCGCGCAGACGGCCGCGGTCGAGCTGCGACGCGGCGGCACCGACAGCGCCGCGGCGCGGTTGGCGGCGATCGAGGACACCGCCCGGGAGAACCTGGCCGAAGCACGGGCATTGGTTGCCGCGTTCACCCCAGTCGCGTTGTCCGAGGCAACGTTGACCGAGGTGTTGCGGCGGCAGGCCGAGCGGTTCGCGGCCGAGACCGGTGTCGACGTACAGGTGTCGCTCGACCTGCCGGACGAGGAGGTCGCCGCGCTGCCGCAGGGGCAACAGGTGGTGTTGTTGCGCTCGGCCCAAGAGGCGTTGGCGAACGTGCGCAAGCACGCGGCCGCGACGCAGGTGCTGATCACGCTGGGCCTGTCCGACGACGGCGTGTGGATCGAGATCCGCGACGACGGGACCGGGTTCACGCCCTCGACCGCCGATGCCGGTTACGGGTTGGCTGCCATGCGAGGGCGGGTCGAGGAGTCGGGTGGTTCGGTGCAGGTGGAAAGCGCGCCCGGTCGGGGTACCCGGGTGCAGGTGTTGATCCCAGCGGAGGACTTGTGATTCGGGTACTGGTGGTGGACGACCATCCGGCGGTGCGGTCGGGACTCATCGGGATGCTCGCGGTGACCGACGACATCTCGGTGGTCGGCGAGGCCGGCGACGGCGCGGAGGCCCTCGCGCTCGTGGAATCGACCAAGCCGGACGTCGTACTGATGGACTTGCGGATGCCACGGATGGACGGAGTGGCCGCGACCGGTGCGATCGTGTCCGGGTATCCCTCGACGCGGGTCCTGGTGCTGACCACGTACGACACGGACACGGACATCCTGCACGCGGTCGAGGCCGGTGCCGCCGGCTACCTGCTGAAGGACACCCCGCACGTGGAACTGCTCGACGGGATCCGGGCCGCGGCCCGTGGCGAGACCGTGCTCGCACCGCCCGTCGCCGCCCGGCTGATGTCCCGCCTCCGTACGCCGTCCGCACCGGCGGCCGCGCAGCCGTCGCCCCGCGAGCTCGAGGTGCTGGCGGCGGTCGCGCGCGGGCTGAGCAACGCGGAGATCGGCCGCGAACTGTTCATCGGCGAAGCCACCGTCAAGACCCATCTCCAACGCCTCTTCACCAAACTCGACGTCGACGACCGCACCCGAGCCGTCACCGTGGCGATGGAACGAGGCCTTCTACCGTCACCCGGCCGCTGATGGGAGTGGTCTATCCGCCCTCACCCGGCCCTGAGCGGAGTGGTCCTGCCGCCGGGCGCTGACCCGGCTACCGGTGGAATCCTCTGGTGTCAGACGGCCCGCCCGTCCCGTAACGACGGTCCTGCTCCCCCATGCCGTACTTGCCGCGCGGGCCCTGCCCAGTCGGCGGGGTCAGGCCGGCCCGGGCCGCCTTCGCCAGGTCGCTGGTCTCGATGATCGCCTCGCGCGTGGCGGGCCCCGTGATATCGGTCTGACCCCGCAGACCTCTCAGGGCTTCCCCAGCCACGCTCAAGTCGGTCTCCAGCGTCGAGCTCGTTTGCTCGACCGCAGCGGAGTGCTGCCAGCTCTCGTCGGCGTCCAGTTCGGCTGTCTCGAACTGCTTCGCCAGGTAGCGGGCCGATTCCTGCCGGCTCATCGACCTACCGAGAGTGTCGCCGGCCGTGGCGAGGGCGCCCTTGAGGTTGTCCAGGCGTAGCCGGAACCGCCGAGTCTCCGGCGTTTGGCGATCGAGTAAGTGCTCGAGGCTGTCGAGGTGCTCGATCCCCTTCTCTATCGCTTTCGAACTCCGTCTCACGAGGCCGACGAGTCCGTCGATGCCTTGTTCTGTCTCTGCGATCCGCTCCACCAGCGCACCCGCAGTCGCCTGAGCAGCCCCGAAGGTTCGACCAACGTCCGCCCAGGCGTCGAGGCGCTCGTTGTCGTTGCCGGAGGACGCATACTTGCGCTCCGCTTCGCGCACTGGGTCAACGAGACCCCGCAGGTTCCGGACATCCTGCAAACGGTCTGCGATCAACGAACCGTATCGATTGTCCTGCGCGAGGACGGCTACGGCTTCTATCCACCCGCGAGCATCATTGAGCTCGCGCTTGATCTCCGCGGTCAAGCGATCAGCGGCGTCCTGCTTCTCGCGGGGCATCATTCTGCTGGCTCCGTCGTCTGCCGCGCGAGCCGGTCGTCCTCGGCCAGGGCCGCGCGCAGCATCTCGCCGACCCGCTGGACCTCCTCCTGGGCGGCTCGCAGTTCACGTTCGACCGCCTGCTGCGGCGTCTCCTCCGTCGGCTGGTCCGGCACGTCGTACTCCTTGTCCTGAGGTCACTCGTCCGACGAGCGTAGACGCGGGCCAGTCCATCGCCGCCCGGCTTGCCCGCGGCTCCGGGGACCTCGGCGCGATCCAGGCCGGTTTCAGCGCGTACGTCGTACTCGGCGCGTACAGGTGGCGGGCGACCGTCTGCTCGGTGATCCGGTCCGGCTTGAGCTTGCCGTCGGCAACGTCTCGCGCGATCGACCGCATCGCGTCGGCGAATCGCCCGGGCCTGGCACTGACCGGCTACCGGGTGATGCCTTTGCCTTGCGATGGGCCACCCGTCCCATGACGACGGTCCTGCTCCCCCATGCTGGAGCCCCCGCGCGGATCCGCCGGCGGCGGATTCAGGCCGGCCCGGGCAGCGTCCGCCAACTCGGCGCTCTGGCGCGCCAGCTTCTCGCCCTGAATGGTTGCCTCATGTGCGGGGTACGCGGTGATCTGGGCCTGACCGCCCAGACCTGCCAGTCCTTCACGAGCCACACTCAGGTGGGTCTCGAGCTGAGAGATCGCCGTGTTGACCGCGGCAGAGTGCTCGCCGCGGCCATCGACTGAAAGCTGGGGTGCGTCCTGCAGTTTCGCCGCCGCGACCCGAGCCGATTCGACTCGGGTGGTTGCCCTCGTCACTCCGGCGCCTGCCGTGGCAACCGCGACTTGGAGGTGCTTCAGCCGGACCCGCAACTGTTCGGTCTCCGACGTTCGTTGTTCAGGCAGTTGCTCGATGGCGTCGAGCTGCTCGAGCCCGCTGTTGATCCGCTCCGAGCTCAGCTTCAGGTTCTCGGCGAGAGAGCCGAGGTCCTTCTTCGCCTCGTCGATCCGAGCGACCAAGATGGTCGCGGCCTTCTGGGCCTGGCCGAAAGCCTGACGAACCTCGTCGTCGGCACGCCGGCTCCGACTACTCAAGTCGTCTGCACGTTCATACCCCGTCTGGGGGCGCAGCAGAGCTTCACTCGCGGCCCGGTCGAGCGTCCGAGCTTTGCCTTCGGCCTTGCGGACCAGGTCGGCGCCTTCGCGCAATACGTCGACATCGCGCAGACGGTCGGCCAGGACTCTGTCGAGTTCACCGTCCGCACGCGCGGCGTAGGCCACACCCTCCACACTCGCGCGAACCGTGCTCAGCGACTGCGCGATCTGCCGGGTCCGGTCCGCGACATCTGCCTCGACGTCCATCAGTTCCCGGTCTCCTTCGCCTCGCGCGCCAGTCGGTCGTCCTCGGCCAGGGCTGCGCGCAGGATGTCGCTGACTCGACGGACCTCCTCCTGAGCGGCCCGCAGTTCCCGTTCCACCGCGTGCTGCGGCGTCTCGTCCGTCGGCTGGTCCGGCACGTCGTACTCCTTGTCCTGAGGTCGGTCGTCTTGTCCTATGTCGGTCGTCTTGTCCTAGGTCGGTCGTCTTGTCCTAGGTCGGTCGTCCGACGAGCCTAGACGCATGCCAGTCCATGGCCGTTCTGGCGGACCGAGGGCCGTCGTACCGGACTCAGCCGTCGGCGACGACCGGGTTGGGGATCGCGCCGCCGTACCGGCGATCCCGTTGGGCGTAGATCTCGATCGCGCGCCACAGGTCGCGGCGGTCGAAGTCGGGCCAGAGCGTGTCCAGGAAGACCATCTCGGCGTACGCGAGCTGCCAGACCAGGAAGTTCGACGTACGCTGCTCACCCGACGAGCGGACGAACAGGTCCACCTCGGGGATGTCCGGCGCGTACAGGTGCCGGGCGACCGTCTGCTCGGTGATCCGGTCCGGCTTGAGCTTGCCGTCGGCAACGTCTCGCGCGATCGACCGCATCGCGTCGGCGATCTCCGCGCGACCGCCGTAGTTCACGCAGAACTGCAGCGTGATCGTGTCGTTGTGCTTGGTCCGCTCCTGCGCGTACTCCAGCTCGTCGATCACGCTCTTCCACAACCGCGGGCGCCGCCCGGACCACACCACCCGCACGCCCATCGCGTCCAGCTCGTCGCGGCGCCGGTGGATCACCTCTCGGTTGAACCCCATCAGGAACCGCACCTCGTCGGGCGAGCGCGACCAGTTCTCGGTCGAGAACGCGTACGCCGAGATGTATTTCACGCCGATCTCGATGCCGCCCTTGATCACGTCCAGCAGCGACGCCTCGCCGGCCTTGTGCCCCTCGGTCCGTGGCAGCCCCCGCTGCTTCGCCCAGCGCCCGTTCCCGTCCATCACGATCGCCACATGCCGAGGCACCAACTCCGCCGGAATCACCGGCGGCCGAGCCCCCGACGGATGCGGATCCGGCGCCGCAACCACCTTCTCCCCCACCCGCTCCAGCCCCACACCCCGACCCCGACGACGACCAATAGGCGACATACGCAGCAGTCTCCCCCACCCCCACCCCTGTGGATAACCCACCCCGCCGAGTGCCTGGCCGAGACTGTTTCGAGTTGAATTGGGTGCCGCCGCCGCGCGGTACGACGACGACCGAAGCCGCGAGTGCTGGACCACGCCAGCGGCGTTTGATCAACCCTCCGCGGGCTTGGTCCGACCGCGTAAGCCGCCTCCGCCGCGGCTGCTCAAGGGTGTTCGACGGTGAACTCGTAGTAGCCGGGGCGGTGAGGAGGTGATGGGGCGGGATCTAGGCGCGTCGAGGGTGCGGGCGACGAGGGTCGCGGCGGCGACTGCTACGGCCCGCCCGCTGAGGCTGTGCGCATGGGAGGGCCTAGGAACACGGACGCGTTGAGTGCGGTGGGGCGGTGGCTGGCCCCTCTGAGGCGACCAGGACTGGGCGGAGGTCGGTGATGCGGAGGGGTATGGAGCGGCTGAAGCTGAGGGGAATGTCACCTTGCATGCCGCCGCCGGTCCAGTGGACGTTCCAGTGGGCGGTCGCGGTGACTTGGAACTTTCCGTCCTTCTCGCAGCGGGAGGTCTTCAGGTACTTGTGACCGCAGGTCGGCGAGGGTGGGATCTCCTTCAGTGACTTGCCCTCGGCGTTTGCGCGGGTGAACGGCGTACCTGCGCCTTTGCAGGTCACCACGGCGCCGGGACCCATCGACCACTCGATCCGGTCCACCGTGCCGGTCGCGACGATCGTCACGCCGCCGAGGGTCGCTTGTTTGGTGAGCGGACCTGTGGTGTTCGCACCGGGATCGGTCACCCACATCCAGACCGGCACATTCACGATCCCGTCCCCCGAAGCGCTCTGCACATGCGGCGACAAGCCAAGCTGCGGCGCCCGGAACGTCATAGTCTCCACCACCCGCTGAGCCGCCACCCGCGGGTCAATCGTCGCGGGCTCGCCCGGCTCACGGATTACGGGTTCAAACCGCTCGATCCCCTCCGGCCTGCCATCCACTACACCCAGCACCACCCAGCATCGGTAGAACTTGGTGCCGGGCGGATAGTCACTTGCCGAATGAACCAACGAAACCAGGCTGTCCGTGGGCGTGAGGTAACACCCCGAGGCCGCATCCCAGAACCCGTTCTCAGTCCGGCACGGGATCGCCTGCCCCTCAAACACACACCCCGACTGACCGCCCCCTGCCGCTCCCGGCGTCCGGCCGGTCTTCTCGGTTGAGGACGTCGATTCGCCCGTCACAGCAATGCGGCACTGACCGGTCAACCGGTTCCTCTCGCAGTCCGGGCCTGCGGGACTTGGCGTCGGCACGCCGGGAGTCACTACAGCTGTTGGTAGACCGACCAGCAGGCCAGTCGTCGCGATCAACGCGGTCAGCATTGTGCCCCCTGATTCTTGCCCTTGATGACCCTCCAACTGCCGTCGATGAGCTGCAGATCTCGGTTGTCCAGCCAACGAGTCGGCGTACCAGGCAGCCGCACACTCTTCCCAGCGGCATCGACAACCTGAGTCTTTGACGTGTCGTAGCAGGCCTGAACGGTTGCTGTGGTGAACTTTCCGGCCGGCGTCTCGTCCAACTTCACCGGCTTGACCCAGATGATCTCGGTGGTCCCGATGGACCTGATCTTCTGGCCGCGATAGTTCTCGGCCTCGATCTGAGAGGCGCGGAGCTCGACGCCAGCCGCCACCGACGGGAGACCCTTCACCTCGGTCCCGCCGCTGGCCATCATCGCGTCGGTCACCTGGATGTACCGGCGGTAGGCGGCGACGGCTGCGGCGCCGGCTTGCTCTGAGGGGGTGGCTGGGGTTGGCGTGGCGCTCGTCGGGGCGGTGGAGGGGGTGAAGGGTGGAGGTTGGGGGTTGTCGGGGCTGCAGGCGGGGAGGGTGGTGGCGACTGTGGTGATGATGGTGGCTGTGGCTAGTCGCCTGCGCATTGGGGCCCTCCGGAACCGAGTTGGACTACTGAGAGTGCAACTGTTTCATACGTTCGGTTCCTGGAGTGGGGGTTATCCACAGGGTTTAGGGGGTTAGGTCCAGGTGGGGGAGGGAGCGGAGTTGGTGGTCTTGGTGGTAGGTGAAGAAAGCGGCTATGAGGCCGGTGGCTTCGCGGCGGGTTCGGGGGTCGGCTTGGAGGGCAGTGGGCCAGTCGCCGGTGAGGAGGGCGGCCAGGTGGGTGACGGTGGCGGGGGCCGGCATGGCTGAGGCCGGCGGGCGGCAGGTCGAGCAGACGACGCCGCCGGCGGCGGGGTTGAAGGCTCGGTGCGGGCCCGGTTCGCCGCAGCGGGCGCAGTCGCCGAAGGAGGGGGCGTAGCCGGAGATGGCCAGGGAGCGGAGGAGGAAGGAGTCGAGGACGAGGCCTGGTTCGCGTTCGCCGGTGGACAGGACGCGGAGGGCGCCGGCCAGCAGGAGGTGCTGCTGGGTCGCGGGTTCCTTCTCCTCGACGACGAGGCGGTCGGCGGTCTCCAGCAGGACGGTGCCGGTGGTGTACCGGGCGTAGTCGCCGACGATCCCTTCGCCGTACGCCGCGATCGAGACGGCTTGGGTGACCACGTCGAGGGTGCGGCCGGTGGCGAGTTGCAGGTCGACGTGGCTGAACGGCTCGAGCCGCGCGCCGAAGCGGGACGACGTACGGCGGACGCCCTTCGCGACGGCGCGGATCTTGCCGCGGCCGCGGGTCAGCAGCGTGGCGATCCGGTCCGCTTCACCCAGTTTCTGGGTGCGCAGCACGATCGCCTCATCCCGGTAGAGCGGCACCCCACCAGTCTCTCACCCGCGGGCGACATACTCCTCGAGGCTGGTCGGCCGGCGGCCGGTGATGTCCTCGACGGCTGAGCTGACCTCGCTCAACTCTCCGCTCGCGATGGCGGCGTACGACGTGACCCAGCCGGCCACCTCCCACGAGGGAGCGCCGTACACCTCGCGGGAGCGATAGGCCTCGTCCAACGTCTCCGCCTCGTACCGGACCTGGCGGCCCCAAGCGGACGAGAGTACGGCGGCTGCCTCCGCCAGCGTGAATGCGTCCGGACCGGTCAGGTCGTACGTCGCACCGGAGTGGCCCGGGTCCACCAGAACCCGGGCCGCCACCGCCGCCACGTCGTCACGACTGACCGCCGCCACTCGCCCGTCCCCCGCCGGTCCGCGAATCACGCCGTCCTCGCCGACGAACCCGGTCACGAAGTCGAGATACAGGTTGTCCCGAAGGAAGGTGAAGTCGACGCCCAGCGACCGGATGTGCTCCTCGGTGTGCCAGTGATCCCGGGCGAAGGTGAACGTCGCTCCCGGTGACGCACCCAGGAACGACGTGTACACCATCCGCCGCACACCGGCCGCCACCGCGGTGTCGACCGTTGCCTTGTGCAACGCAACCCGGTCCGCGGATTCCGTTGCACTCAGCAACATCAGGGTGTCGACCCCGTCGAGCGCAGCGGCGAAGGCCTCTTCGCCGTACGCCGCCTGCACCACCTCGGCACCCGGCAGATCCAAGGCCCGGGTGGGATCGCGCACGATCAGCCGCTGCGGTACGCCGGCATCCGCCAGCCCGCGCGCGATCCGGGAACCGAGCCGGCCGGTGGAACCGGTGACACCGATCACTTGCCCACCAGGTCCATCCCGCCTTGGGTGTAGCGCTGGCCGGACACCGCGTCCGGCGGGAACGCCTCGTCCAGCGCGGCCAGGTCGTCCGCGGTCAGCTCGACGTCGGCCGCGCCGAGGTTCTCGGCCAGGTACTTCCGCCGCTTCGTGCCCGGGATCGGCGCCACGTCGTTGCCCTGAGCAAGCAGCCAGGCGAGGGCGAGCTGCCCCGGGGTGACACCCTTGGCCGCCGCGAGCTCGCGCACCTTCTCGACCAGGTCGAGGTTGCGCTGGAAGTTCTCACCGGTGAACCGCGGCAGGCCCCGCCGCATGTCGTCGGGCTCGAAGTCGTCCGGCGACTTCAGTTGCCCGGTCAGGAAGCCGCGGCCGAGCGGGCTGAACGGGACGAACCCGATCCCGAGCTCACGCAGCGTGGGCAGTACGACGGTCTCCGGGTCGCGGGTCCACAGCGACCACTCGCTCTGGACGGCACTGATCGGATGGACGGCGTGTGCGGCCCGGACCGTCTCGCCGCTCACCTCGGACAGGCCGAGGTAGCGCACCTTGCCGGCCTGGACCTGCTCCCCCATCGCGCCGACGGTCTCCTCGATCGGCACGTTCGGGTCTCGCCGGTGCAGGTACCACAGGTCGATGTGGTCGACGCCGAGCCGGCGCAGCGAGGCATCCAAAGCAGAGCGGGCGTAGGCCGGACTGCCGTCGACCACATTCGGCAGGGCGTTGCTCTGGGCCGGCTTCTTGAAGCCGAACTTGGTCGCCAGGACCACCTGGTCGCGGCGGCCGGCGAGTGCGCGGCCGACCAGTTCCTCGTTGGCGCCGTCGCCGTACACGTCGGCGGTGTCGATGAAGGTGCAGCCGGCGTCGATGGCGGCGTGCAGGGTGGCGATGGATTCGGCCTCATCCGTCGTCACACCGTAGGACTGGGACATCCCCATGCAGCCGAGGCCGAGGCAGGAGACGTGCAGGTCACCAAGCTTCGATTCACGCATACCCCGAACCTACCGTCGTTGCCGATTGCCGTGGGCAAGACCCCTCTCGTGGTCACGGTCAGTGACAGTTCACAGGCCCAGCTGGGTCGGAACGGTGGGCGGGCCGTTTCGCAGGAGCTCTTCGATCAACGTGGGCAGGGCTCGGGGTGAGAAGCGGGCTTCGGAGGCCAGCAGTTCCTCGAGGGTCCACCAGCGGTGGCCGTGCACATTCTCCGCCTGCAGCTCAGCCTCAGTGAGGGTGCCGCCGACGGTGAACGGTTCGGTGCGGACGAGGAAGTAGTCGTTGATGACACCGTCGTACCCGGAAGCGTGGCCCTCGGCAACTACTTCCTGGTGCCAGAGGTGAGGCGGGTCGTCAGGAGCGTCGAGGCCGATCTCCTCCTGCAGTTCGCGGTGGAGGCCGTCCCGCAGCGACTCCCCCGCCTCGAGCCCGCCGCCCGGGGTTGCCCAGAGCGGACCGTCGGCGAACTCGAAGCGGACCAGCAGAATCCGATCAGCGGGATCCAGTACGACGGCGCGCGCCGCGGGACGCAGCCGGGAACAGCTCAACTCCAGCTCACGATGCTCCTCGATCGAGCGAAACCCGAAGCGGGCGTTGACCTTCTGCATCGGGCCGTTCGACAACGCCGTCCACGTGTGCAGGAACCGTTGGTTCGTCCGGTGCTTCGCCAGCTGATCCAGATTGGCCAGTTTCAGGTGGGTGCCCAGGCTGTGTCCGCGGTGCTCCCGCAGTACCAGGGTGTCGTCCTGCTGCGCGTGTGAGTCGTCGGCCCGCGGCAAGTACATCAGCGTGTACCCAGCCGGCTCACCGGAGAGCGTGTGCGCCATCGTGACGAGGGCGAGGTAATTCCGGTCGAGCCGCTGCTCACTCGCCTGCAGCTTCTCCACCGTCCACGGCACCACTTCGCGCGTCATCCCACCGGTGGGTACGTCGTGATCCATCGCGGTGTGCAGATCGGCGTACGCCTGCTGATGTTCCGGTGGGCACACGCCCGCCCACGAGGTCAGCCGATACCCGTCCAGCACTCCCGCCGTACGTCGCAAGTCGTCCAGCAGCACCTCGTCGTACGGCAGCGGTACGACGAGATGGTCCTCGACATGCTCGACGGTGAACCCGAGCTTGGACGCGAAGGCAGCACCCGGCCACGGCTCCGACGGCACGCCGAGCTCGCTCTGGAAGATGGTGCGCCCGAGCTGCGCCGCCCGCGTCACCGCCCACTGCCACAGTGCCGTACCGATGCCGCGCCGCCGATGCTGCGGCGGTACGTCGATCTCGACCTCGACCGTGTCCAGGTTGTCGGTCAGCCGGTACTCGAACAGCATCGCGCCGAGCACCCGGCCGTCCTCGAACGCGCCCACCGCGAGCCGACGCTTCAGCGGCCCCGGGTTGCGCAGCGAGTAGCCGAGGGCGTCCCGGCTGACCACGAGCGCGGCCTCGCGTCCCGCGACCACACCGGCCCGCAGTGCGTCGTACCACTCGTCGAAGAGTGCCAGGTCGGCCGGGTCGATCTCACGAACGCTGATCACCCGGCCGAGCCAACCAGGTCAGCGGTTCACGCACCACCGATTTCCGGCCGGACAGGAACTGTCGGAGGCCCGTCCGGATACGGGCCTCCGACAGCGATCAGGTCAGGCCGGGGTGATCTTGCCCGCGTAGAGGCCCATGATCACGAAGTTGTCCGCGTACGGCGCGTTCTTCAGGATCGGGTCGTCGTCCGCCGGGAACTTGGCGACCCGGCTGCCCTCCAGCGCCGGGTTGTTCCCGTACCGCTCCCACAGCGGGATGATCGGCAGCAACTCGTTGAACGCCAGCGCCGCGGCGGTGATGTTCTTCTTCTGCTCGTCCAGGTTCAGGCCCTGGGCCGACTTGTCCACCACGGACTTCAGGTCGATCGGACCGGCCGAGGTGGTCTGCTCGAGCGGGAAGTTCATCCCCTTGCCACCCTGGTTCGCAGCCAGCACGTAGTTGAACCGGTAGAGGTCCTGCACGTACGAGAAGTACGGATGCGGATGGCTCGACGCGCCCCACGCCTGGATGGCGATGTCGAACTTACCGGCGAGAACGTCCGGCTCCTGCTGCGTGAAGGTGACGCCCCGCTTGGTGATGTTGAACCCGAACTTGTTCAACTGGTCGGCCGCGTTCGTCGCCGCCGGGTTCCAGTCCGCGAACTCGGTCGGGAACTTGATGTCATACGCCGCGGGCTTCCCGTTCGGCAGTGTCCACTTGTCGCCGGACTTCTTCCACCCCGCCGCCTGCAGCAGCTGAGTGGCCTTGTCCAGGTCCTTTTCGTAGGCGTTCAGCTTCTTCTGGTCGGCGTCGGACACCCAGTCCGGGACGGTGATGTCGGAGAAACCAGCCATGAACTTGCAGGGCTTCCCCGAGTCGCCCAGCGCGACGGTGCCGTTCTCGTTGCGGTCGAGGACATAGGCGATCGCCTGCCGAACCCGAACGTCGCTGAACTCTGGGTGGGTGGTGTAGTTCAGGTACAGTGCGGGCCCCGAGTACACCGGCGGACGGAGGATCCGGAAGCCGTTGGACTGGAAGGTCTTCTCGCTGGCCACCGCGAACCCGTGGGTGGCGTAGTCGACGTCCTTGTTCATCACGACCGGCGTGATGTCGGAGGTCTCACCGTTGTACAGGACGACCTTGCTGAAGCCGATCTTGTCGGCGAACAGGCCCTTGTCGTTCTTGACCAGCGACATCTGCGAGTTGGTCATGGTCTTCGGGTCGTAGTTGAACGGCCCGGAGACGACCGGGTTCTCCGGGCGGAACTTCTGGAAGTCGCCGTTCAGCTTCTTGCCCTCGCCACTGTCCAGGCTGGCCTTGGCCTTGCGCAGGGCCTCCGCCTTGCTGGACCACTCCTTGTAGACGGACTCGGGCAGGATCGGCGCGCGGAGGATGTAGCGCTCCAGCACCGTGGACGGCGTACCGATGGTGAACACCACGGTCGTGTCGTCCTGCGCCTTGACGTCGGACAGGAACGTCCACGACTGCTGGCGCATCAGCCAGTGCAGGTTGAACGTCGACACGACATCCTTGGCGGTCACCGGCGAGCCGTCACTCCAGGTCAGGCCGGACCGGAGCTTCATGGTGTAGGTCTTGTTGGCCTCGTCCAGCGAGCTGGACTCGGCCATCATGTACTCGTACTTCTTGTCGGCCCAGTAGTACATGGCGCCGCTCGGGTAGATCAGGTCGAGGTACGGACTCAACTGCTGGACGCCGTCGAGAACGCCGGCGGCCAGGTTGAAGTGACCCTTCGGCGGCAACTGGTACGGATACGCGCCGTGGAACTCCTTGTTGCCGGAGCTTCCGCCGCCCTCGTTGTCGCTGTTCGGGGTACTGGGGGAACACGCCGTCAGCGACCCGATGCCGGCGGCGCCGACACCGGCGATACCGAACAGCTGGAGCACGTGCCGGCGGGAAATCGCACTGGACCGGGCGCTTATGCCCGAGCCGTTGCTGCCGGAGTCGTTGGTGCCGGTGGGACTCATCCTTCGTCCTTTCCTGAACTGGCCGCACGCCCGCGTGGCCAGGCACTGCCGGTACGACGTACTGCTAACCGCCCTCGCGTTTGTCGCGGTGCCGGGTCCAGAGGAGCCCGGCAACCACGAGCAGGCCCAGGAACAGGCCCAAACACAAGGTGAACAAGGTGATCACGAACTCCGGCGTCCCCGGCGTCAGCGTGATCAGCAGGATCACGCTGGCCAGCACCAGGAACGCCGCCCAGCCGAGCGCCGCCCGGCCGACCGCGGGCGGCATCAGCCCGCCGACCCATCCGCCCGGAGCGCGTCGGCGCCGTCGCGGGCCACCACGTGGCACGCGGCCGACTGCCCGCCGCGAATCTCGACCAGCTGAGGCACCGCACCGTCACACAGGCCTGCCTCGAACAGTGGGCAGCGTGGATGGAACGAACAGCCGGGTGGCAGGTTCGCCAGGCTCGGGATGTCCAGACTGCGCAGCGATCCGGAGCCCTTGGTCTTGGTCAGATCGGGGTCGGGCTCGGGGATCGCGTCGATCAGCGCCCGGGTGTAGGGATGCGTGGGCGAGTTGATGATCTTCGGCGTCGGCCCGAACTCGACGATCCGGCCCAGGTACATCACCGCGGTCTTGCCGTGCCAGCCGAAGTACTTCGCGATCGCGAGGTCGTGGGTGATGAACAGGAAACCCACGCCGAGCTCGTCGCGCAGCCGTCCGAGCATGGCCAGCACGCTGATCCTGATCGACACGTCGAGCATCGAGGTCGACTCGTCCGCGATGATGATCTTCGGGTCCAGCGTCAGCGCCCGGGCCACCGACACCCGCTGCCGCTGACCGCCGGACAGCTGGTGCGGGTACTTCGACAGGTAGCTCTCCGGCGGCGTCAGGTCGACCTTCGTCAGCAGCTCGGCGGCGCGCTCGGCGGCGGCCTTCGCCCCCTTGACCACACCGTGCTTGATCAGCGGAGCGGTGAGCGTCTGCTGGACCGTCCGGGTCGGATTGAGCGACGCGTACGGGTCCTGGTGCACGTACTGGACGCTGCGCCGGAACATGCCGAAGTCCCGCCGGTGCATCGACCAGATGTCGGTGCCGTCGAAGGCCACCCGGCCGCCGCGCGGCCGGGCCAGTCCGGCCGCCATCCGCGCCGCGGTCGTCTTCCCGGAGCCGCTCTCCCCGACCAGGCAGAGCACCTCACCAGGGTTGATCGACAGGTCGACGTGGTCGACCGCGCGGATCGGGCCGGCCTTGGTGTCGAACACCTGGCTGACACCGTCCAACGTCATCAAAGGTGTGCGTCCCGCGGACGCCGCCGGCGGGGTCGTCTCCATCACGGTCATGATGCTGTCCCCATGTCTTGGCTGCGCACCTGCCGGTCCAGGTGCACCTCCTTCCAGTGGATGCAGGCGACCTCGTGCCCGCTGCCCGGCTGGTCGGTCACCGGGAGCAGCGGCGGGTCGGCCTCGGTGCACTCCTCGGTGGCGTACTTGCACCGCGGGTTGAACTTGCAGCCCGGAGGCAACGCGGCAAGGCTCGGCGGGCCGCCCGGAATCGACTCGAGATCCGGAAGGTCGCCGACGATCGGAGGCACGGCCTTGATCAGGCCGAGCGTGTACGGGTGCCGGGGGCGGTAGAAGAGATCACGGACCCCGCCGGTCTCGATGATGCGGCCGGCGTACATGGTGGCGACCCGGTCGGCGAGCTCGGCGGCCAGCGACAGGTCGTGGGAGATGAAGACCATCGAGAATCCCAGTCGCTCACGGACCTCGTGCAGTACGTCGACGATCGACCGCTGGGTCAGGATGTCCAGCGCGGTCGTCGGCTCGTCCAGAATCAGCACCTCGGGCTCGAGCAGCAGACTCATCGCGATCAGCACGCGCTGGCGCATACCGCCGGACAGCTCGTGCGGGTAGCAGCCGAGCACCCGCGCCGGCTCCAGCCGCACCAGCCGGAGCAGCTCTGAGGCCCGGTCCTCGATCTCCTGCTTGGTGGCCCTGGTGTGGGCGCGCATCGTGTCGTGCATGTGCGCGCGGATCTTCAGCACCGGGTTGAACGCGTTCATCGCGCCCTGGAAGACCATCGCCGCGTCCCGCCAGCGGAACTGGCGCAGATCGCGCCCGTTCAGGCCGAGGACGTCGATCTCCGTACCGTCGGCGCGGTTGAAGATCACCTTGCCGGTGGCGTGCCCCAGCCGCGGCAGCAACCGCAGCAGGCCCAGGCCCAGCGTGGTCTTGCCGCAGCCGCTCTCCCCCACCAGAGCAAGGCTCTCGCCGGGAAAGAGGTCGAGGTCGACACCACGGACGGCCCGCACCGTGCCGCCGGACCCGGTCCGGTACTCGACGTTGAAATCGCGGATGGACAGCAGCGGCTTGCCCTGACCGCCGCGCACCGCGCGGGCCGCACCTGGAGTCGTAGCAGTCACCATGCTCACCGGTCCCGGAGCCGCGGGTTGAGGATTTCCTCGAGCGATCTCGTCATCATCACCAATCCGAGCAGCAGCAGGATGATCGCGACGACGGGGCTGAGGATCCACGCCAGGCTCGCGTCGTTGAAGATGGCGCCCGCGATCCAGGCGCGGTTGAGCATGATCCCCCAGTTGGATCCGGTCAGCGGTGCCAGACCGAGCAGGTAGAGGCCGACCAGCTGGTAGATCGCGTTCGTCACGCCGATCATGAAGTTCATCAGGATGAAGCTGGCCATGTTCGGCAGGATCTCGACGAACACCACCCGGATCGTGCCGAGGTCGAGCAACCTGGCAGCTTCGACGAATTCGCGCTCCTTCAGCGAGAACACCTGCGCGCGCACCGCCCGGGTCAGCACCGGCCAGGACAGGCCGCCGACCAGCAGCGCGAGCAGGAGCGGCGAGTCGAGCCTGAAGAAGGCACCCAGGACGGCCAGCAGGACGATCTGCGGGATCGTGAGGAAGACGTCGGCCGCGGCGACAACCACCGAGTCGACCCAGCCCCCGAGGTAGGCGGCCAGCGAGCCGAGCACGATGGCGAGGGCGGTCGAGATCGCCGCGGCGAGGAACCCGACGAAGATGACCGTCCGGCCGCCGCCGATCATCTGGATCAGCACGTCTTTGCCCTCGTTGTCGGTCCCGAGCAGGTGCCCGGGCGACCCCGCCGGCAGCAGGATCTCCTTCACGTTGGGCTCCACATCGGGCGTGAGGAACGGCCCGATCGCGGAGACCAGCACAAGCAGCAGCACGATCAGGAATCCGGCGAAGCCCACCGGGCTGCGCCGAAGCGCGGTCAGGATGCCGGCGAAGCGGGAGACGCTCGTGGTCCCGATCGCGGAGACGTCGGGACCTGCGGTCAGGGTGTCGGCCATCGTGTCAGCCCTTCGCCTTCGCACCGACCCGGATCCGCGGATCCAGCCGGCTGTAGAGCACGTCGGCGATCAGGTTGGCCGCCACCACCGAGATCGTCAGGACCAGGAAGATCCCCTGCAGCACCGGGTAGTCCCGGCCGTTGACCGCGTTGAAGAGGATGAACCCGATGCCCTGGTAACCGAAGATCCGCTCCACGAAGATCGAACCACCGACCACGAAGCCGAGGGAGACCGCGAGCGCGCTGAACAACGGCAGTACGGCGTTGCGCCCGACGTACCCGGTCCGGATCCGGGAGTCTTTCAGCCCGCGTGCCCGGGCGACGGTCACGTAGTCCTCGCCGAGCGTCTCCACGGTCGAGGACTTCATCACCAGCGCCCAGGAGCCGACCGTGGTCAGCGTGTAGGCGAGGATCGGCAACGTCGCGTGGTAGAAGATGTCGTTCAGGAAGCTCAGGCTGAACGATGGTTCCACCCCCGGTGTGTAGGAGCCGCGGGCCTCGGTCAGGTTGAAGACCTGCAGCTTCACCCCGAGGAAGACCACGATCAGGATCGCGAGGATGTAGTTCGGAATCGCGTGGAGCAGCGAGCCCAGCGCGCTGAGCGTGTGGTCGATCCAGCTCTCCCGGCGGTAGGCCATGATCATGCCGGCCACGATGCCGATGGCGAAGGCGATGATCGTGGCGACGCCGACGGAGAACAGCGTCCAGGGCAGGTAGGTCTTGATCACCTGGGCCACGGTCGTGCCCGGCGACAGCACCGAGTTGCCGAAGTCGCCGCGCAGCAGGTTGAGCATGTACGTGAAGTACTGCTGGATCAGCGGTTCGTCCGGGTCGAGCGAGAACAGGTTCTTGGCCTGCGCGGCAGCGTCCTGATACGACATGCCGGTCTGCGCGATCTGCGTCTGGATGAAGGTGTCGACCGGGTTGCCCGGCAGCAGCCTGACCAGGAAGAACGTCCCGGTCGTGACGATGAAGACGGTGAGGACCGCTTTCGCGATGCGCCGGACCAGCCATGCCTGGACGAACCGCTTTACGGGCGAGGGTCTCGGTTCCTCGACCAGCCCCTCGATCAGCTTTCCGGACGGTGTGTCGACCGCACCGCTCACAGCCTCACCTCCACGCGACTACCGACGAACAGGGCCCCGGTCACACCTTTAATAAGAAAAGCTGCCTTGCAAGGATCTGCGCACAGTGGCGATAGTCTGCGCATCCACAGACACGTAGTCAATGAATTGAGACAACGTTGCCCTCAGTAAGCAATGACAGTGCCATCGAACGCGCAAGTCGCCCGCCACCCTTGCGGAGGGTAGCGGGCGACGGGGTGATCAGTGGTTAACGCGTCGCGCGGTTGATGGCGGAGACGACCGCCTTCAGGGACGCGGTGAGGATGTTGGCGTCGCGGCCGACACCCCAGTAGACCTCGTCGCCGACCTCACACTCGACGTACGCCGCGGCGAGGGCGTCACCGCCGGCCGAGAGCGCGTGCTCGTGGTAGTCCAGCACGCGGACGTCGTACTTGAGCGGCTTGAGCGCGTCGACGAACGCCGACACCGGACCGTTGCCCTCGCCGGTCAGCTCGTGCGGTACGCCGTTGGAGTACACCTGGACGCGCAGCTGGTCGCCCTGCCCCTCGCCGGACGACGAGTTGACCGTGAGCAGCGACAGCTTGCCCGGCGCCAGGTACTCGGCCGCGAAGATGTCCCACATGTGCTGCGGGCCGACCTCGCCGCCCTCGGCGTCGGTGTGCTGCTGGATCACCCGGCTGAACTCGATCTGCAGCCGGCGCGGCAGGTCGAGCCGGTGCTCCGACTTCATGATGTAGGCGACGCCGCCCTTGCCGGACTGCGAGTTCACCCGGATGACCGCCTCGTACGACCGGCCGACGTCCTTCGGGTCGATCGGCAGGTACGGCGCCTCCCAGGCGATCTCCGAGACGTGCTTGCCCTCGGCCGCGGCCTGCTTGTCCAGCGCCTCCAGACCCTTCTTGATCGCGTCCTGGTGCGAGCCGGAGAAGGCGGTGTAGACCAGGTCGCCGGCGTACGGCTGCCGCTCGGGGACCCGCATCTGGGTGCAGTACTCGACCGTACGGCGGATCTCGTCGATGTCGGAGAAGTCGATCTGCGGGTCGATGCCCTGGCTGAACAGGTTCATCCCCAGCGTGACCAGGTCGACGTTGCCGGTCCGCTCGCCGTGGCCGAACAGGCAGCCCTCGACCCGGTCCGCACCGGCCATCAGGGCCAGCTCGGTCGCGGCCACCGCGGTGCCGCGGTCGTTGTGCGGGTGCAGGCTGATCGTGCTGTGCTCGCGCCGGGTCAGGTTCCGGCTGAACCACTCGATCTGGTCGGCGTAGACGTTCGGGGTGGACATCTCGACGGTGGCCGGCAGGTTCAGGATGATTTCGCGGCCCTCAGCCGGCTGCCACTGGTCGCTGACCGCCTCGCACACCTCGAGGGCGAACTCCAGCTCGGTGCCGGTGAAGATCTCCGGGCTGTACTGGTACCCGAACTCGCAGTCGCCGAGCATGTCGTCGGCGTACTTCATCACCGTCTCGGTGCCGCGGACGGCGATCGCCAGGCACTCGGCCTTGTCCACGTTGAAGACCACCCGGCGGAACAGCGGCGCGGTCGCGTTGTAGAGGTGGATGGTCGCCTTCGGCGAGCCCTGCAGCGACTGCACGGTCCGCTCGATCAGTTCGTCGCGGGCCTGGGTCAGCACCGAGATGGTGACGTCGTCGGGGATGACGTCCTCTTCGATCAGGCTGCGGACGAAGTCGAAGTCGTACTGGCTCGCGCTCGGGAAACCGACCTCGATCTCCTTGTAGCCCATCTTCACCAGCAGGTCGAACATCCGCCGCTTGCGGGCCGGCGACATCGGCTCGACCAGGGCCTGGTTGCCGTCGCGGAGGTCGGTGGACAGCCAGCGCGGGGTCCGGTCGACCGACTTGGTGGGCCAGGTGCGGTCCGGCAGGTCGATCGGCGGAAACGCGCGGTAGCGCTGGATCGGCATCCCGGACGGCTGCTGGACGGGCTTGGGCTGGTTCTTCGGTGCCACTGAGGTTCTCCTCGGGAGGTGTACTGCGGGGGTCGTGAGGACGACCGGCGTACGACGAAACTCCGCGGCGAGGGAACCGGCCTTGTCAGGCCTCGCCGCGGCAGCGAAGGAGGAGAAGCTGGTGCCGCATGATGCGAGTGAGTCTAAGCACAACCCACCCCGCCCGTCGAACCGGGGGTCTCGCCCGCCGAGACCGTGCGTGACGACTTGTGCTCAAGCGCGCTTGAATTTTTAACCTGGTCGTATGACTGCATCCCTCACCGACCGGATCGGCACCCACGGCCTCGGCGTCCTGGTCACGCTCAAGCGCGACGGCAGGCCGCAGCTGTCGAACGTCACCTACGTGTACGACGGCGAGCGGATCCGGGTGTCGCTCACCGACGGCCGGGCCAAGACGAAGAACCTGCGCCGCGATCCCCGCGCCAGCTTGTACGTCGACGGTCCCGGCGGCCGGTCGTACGTCGTACTCGAAGGAAAGGCCGAGCTCAGCCCGGTCGCCGCGGACCCGTACGACGAGGTCGTCGAGGAGCTGGTGGACTACTACCGGACCGCGTCCGGCGAGCACCCGGACTGGGACGAGTACCGCCGGGTGATGGTGGCCGACAAGCGCCTGGTGTTCTCGATGACGGTCGACCACGCCTACGGCATGCCGTCACCGTCCTGATGGCGTCCGGGGCCGGCCGGCCCCGGACGCCAGCTGGTCAGCGGAGGTCGAAGCGGTCGAGGTCCATCACCTTGACCCAGGCCGCGACGAAGTCGGTGAGGAACTTCTGCTGCGCGTCCAGGCTCGCGTAGACCTCGGACAGGCTGCGCAGTTGCGAGTTCGCTCCGAAGACCAGGTCGACCGCGGTCGCCGTCCACTTGACCTCATCGGTGGCGAGGTCGCGGATCTCGAAGACGTTCTCCTCCGACTTCGAGGCTCGCCACTCCGACCCGGCGGCGAGCAGGTTGATGAAGAAGTCGTTGGTCAGCGTGCCCGGCCGGTCGGTGAAGACCCCGTGCTGGGCACGGCTGATTCCTAGCGCCCGCAGGCCGCCGACCAGGACCGTCAGCTCCGGAGCGGTCAGGGTCAGCATGTACGCGCGGTCCAGCAACAGCGTCTCCGGTGAGAGCTTCTCGCCGGGCCGGAGGTAGTTGCGGAAGCCGTCGGCCCGCGGTTCGAGGACGGCGAAGGTGTCGACGTCGGTCTCCTCCTGCGAGGCGTCCGTCCGGCCAGGGTGGAACGGCACGGTGATGTCCTGGCCGGCGTTCCGGGCCGCCTGTTCGACGGCCGCGGAGCCGCCGAGCACGATCAGGTCGGCCAGCGACACCCGCTTCGCACCGGTTTGCGCGCTGTTGAAGTCCTGCTGGATCTGTTCGAGCGTCGGCAGCACCTTCGCCAGTTCGGCCGGTTCGTTGACCTCCCAGCTGCGCTGCGGCTCGAGCCGGATCCGCGCGCCGTTCGCGCCACCGCGCTTGTCGGTGCCGCGGAAGCTGGCCGCGGACGCCCACGCGGTGGAGACCAGTCGCGTGACGGACAGACCGGAGGCAAGGATCTTCTCCTTGAGCGCCGCGATGTCCTCGTCACCGATCAGCTCGTGGTCGACCGCCGGAACGGGGTCCTGCCAGAGCTGCGGCTCCGGAACCCACGGGCCGAGATAGCGCGAGATCGGGCCCATGTCGCGGTGCAGCAGCTTGTACCAGGCCTTGGCGAAGGCCAGCGCGAACTCGTCCGGGTTCTCGTGGAAGCGCCGCGAGATCGGCCCGTAGATCGGGTCGAGACGCAGTGCCAGGTCGGTCGTGAGCATCGTCGGGCGGTGCTTCTTGCCCGGGACGTGCGCGTCGGGCACGTTCTCCTCGGCGTCCTTGGCGACCCACTGGTGAGCGCCGGCCGGGCTCTTGGTGAGCTCCCACTCATGACCGAAGAGATTGTCGAAGAACCCGTTGCCGAAGCGGGTCGGCGTACTCGTCCACGTCACCTCGAGGCCGCTGGTGATGGTGTCCTTGCCCTTGCCGGTGCCGAAGGTGCTGTGCCAGCCGAGCCCTTGTGCCTCGAGCGGTGCGGCCTCGGGCTCGGGCCCGACGTGCTCGGCCGGTCCGGCGCCGTGGGTCTTGCCGAACGAGTGGCCGCCCGCGATCAGCGCGACCGTCTCCTCGTCATTCATCGCCATCCGGCCGAATGTCTCCCGGATGTCGCGCGCCGCGGCGAGCGGGTCCGGATTGCCGTTCGGCCCCTCCGGATTGACGTAGATCAGGCCCATCTGTACGGCGCCGAACGGTCCGGACAGCTCGCGGTCACCGCTGTAGCGCTCGTCGCCGAGCCAGGTGTCCTCCGGCCCCCAGTAGATCTCCTCCGGCTCCCAGACGTCCTGGCGCCCGAAGCCGAAACCGAAGGTCTTGAAACCCATGTCCTCCAGGGCGACGTTGCCGGCCAGCACCAGCAGGTCCGCCCAGGAGATCTTCCGCCCGTACTTCTGCTTGACCGGCCACAACAGGCGCCGGGCCTTGTCCAGGTTCGCGTTGTCGGGCCAGCTGTTCAGCGGCGCGAACCGCTGGGTGCCGTCACCTGCACCGCCACGACCGTCCTCGATCCGGTACGTACCGGCCGCGTGCCAGCTCATCCGGATGAAGAGCGGACCGTAGTGGCCGAAGTCGGCCGGCCACCAGTCCTGCGACGTACGCATCACCTCGACGAGGTCCGCCTTGAGCGCGTCGACGTCGAGTTTCGCGAACTCCTCGGCGTAGTCGAAATCGTCCTCCATCGGGTTCGACTTGGTCGCGTGCGGGTGCAGGATCGTGAGGTCCAGCTGGTTCGGCCACCAGTCCTTGTTCGTCCTCGGCCGGCTGGTCTTGGGTGTCGGCGAGTCGATGGCGGGGTTCTCGCTCTCGCTGCCGTGAGGGGTAACACCGGACGTGTCGGACATGCTCAACCTTTCCGTACGGTTGCTGGGTCAGGAGTGGCGGCGGAACAGGTGGGGCACACGCCCCAATAGACGACTTCGGCCTCGTCGACGGAGAAGCCGTGGCGTTCCGACGGGTGCAGGCAGGGCGCCTCGCCGACGGCGCAGTCCACGTCTTCGATCGCACCGCACGATCGGCACACCACATGATGGTGGTTGTCCCCCACCCGCGCCTCGTACCGCGCGACCGATCCGGCCGGCTGGATCCGCCGCAGCAGCCGGGCGTCGGTGAGCGCGCGCAGTACGTCGTACACGGCCTGATGGGACACGTCGGGCAGTGCCCGGCGGGTGGCGCGGATGATCGTGTCGGTGTCCGCGTGCGGATGCGAGTGGACAGCGTGGAGTACGGCCACCCGTGGCCGGGTGACCCGGAGCGCGACCTCGCGCAACATCTGGTGGAGGTCGGATTCGACGGCCACCTCACGCAGTCTTCTCCCCGTTCTGGAATCAGTCAAGTTTTCCGTTCGCGGCTGGAAAATCACTCGCGGTAAAGGACGGCGGGGAGGAACCTGAGGGCGTGGAGATCACAAGACTGTCACCCGACGACGAGGTCGGATGTGCGGATGCCGTTGCGGTGATGAACGCCTCCGCCAAGGTGGACTGCCCGGAGTCGCTGCTGCCGACGCCACGGGGCTATGCGAACAGCTTGCGGTACGGCTGGGACCTCGACCCGCCGCGGGCCTATCTCGCCCGGGACACCGACGGGACGGCCGTGGGCTTGCTCTCCGCGGACGCTCCGACGTACGACAACACCAACCTGGTGTGGCTGGGTGTCGACGTCCATCCGGACTACCGCAACCGCGGGATCGGGGCGGAGCTGGTCGCCTACGGCGAGGCGCTGGCCGCGGAGCTCGGCCGGACCTCGCTCGGTGCCAGCTCGTGGGACCTGCCGAAGTCGGAGGCGTTCGCTCAGCGGCACGGCTTCGAGCGGAAGGCCACAGCGGTGAACCGCCGCCAGGACATCGCGAATCTCGACTGGGCAGTCGTGCAGAAGCTGTACGACGACGCGGTCGCGGCCTCCACGGCGTACGAGCTGCTGAAGGTCACCGGCCCGCTGCCGGAGGAGCTGCTCGAGGGCATGGTCACGGTGACGGAGTCGATCAACGACGCACCGAAGGACGACCTCGACATCGAGGACGACGCGTACAGCCCGGAGCGGTTGCGCGCGTACGAGCAGGCGCAGCTGAAGAGCGATCGCAGCCTCTACCGGGTGATCGCCCGGGAGAAGTCCACCGGCGCCCTGGCCGGCCACTCCACCATCACCGTCGAGCACGAACGCCCGCACATCGGCGAGCAGAACGACACCGCCGTCTCCCGCGACCACCGCGGCCACCGGCTGGGTGCCCTGCTCAAGTCGGCCATGCTGCTGTGGATGCGTGACCAGGAACCCGCCCTCACCCAGCTCGACACCTGGAACGCCGAGTCCAACAACCACATGATCGCGATCAACGAACAACTCAACTACCGGGTCATCGCCAGAGCCCTGGAATTCCAGAAGAAGCTCTAACGCTGGACCGGTTCGACGATGGTCACCTTCATCTGGTGGGAGAGGGTGAAGCCGAGCGATTCGTAGAGCTGGATGGCGCGGATGTTGGTGCCGCCTGTGTGCAGGAACGGCGTACGGCCGGTTGAGGCGATGTGGGCGGCCACCGCGCGGATGAGGCGGCTGGCCAGACCTTGGCCGCGGTACGACGGGTGGGTGCAGACGGCGCTGATCTCGATGTGGTCCGGTAGCGCGAAGCGTGTGCCGGCCATGGCGATGAGCTCGCCGTCACGGCGGATGCCCAGGTAGGTGCCCAGCTCGATCGTGCGGGAGCGGAACGGGCCGGGGTCGGTGAGTGCCACCAAGGCGAGCATGTCCGGTACGTCGTCCGGCGTGAGTACGACGGCTTCGTCGTCGACCGCGGCCAGCGTCGGCGGGGCGACGTACTGGACGATGTCGAACTGGCGGTCGAGTTTGAACGTGTCCGGGATCGGGAGGTCCGGGCGCATCAGGGCGGCGACGGTGCCGGTCCCGAGGAGATCGGCGGCGTCGGACCAGTCCTGAGCCGTGGGGTTGTCCGGGAGCGCCAGGAACGGGGCAATCGACGAGGGATAGCAGCGCGTGTTGCCTCGGGATTCCGCGAACGTGGCGTGCGGGCCGGTCAGGGCGGCGTACACGGGATTCCGCAGGGTCATTCAGAAGCCCAGTTTGCGCAGGTGCTTGGCGTCGGTCTGCCAGTTCTTGGCGATCTTGACATGCAGGTCGAGGTAGACCGGCGTACCCAGCAACGCCTCGATCTGGCGGCGGGCGGCGGCGCCGACCTCACGCAGGCGGGCGCCCTTGTGGCCGATCACGATGCCCTTCTGGCTGTCCCGCTCGAGGAAGATGTTGGCGTACACGTCGAGCAGCGGCTTGTCCTCCGGGCGCCCCTCGCGCAGGCCCATCTCGTCGATGGTGACCGCGATCGAGTGCGGCAGTTCGTCGCGCACACCCTCCAGCGCCGCCTCGCGGATCAACTCCGCGACCAGGGTCTCCTCGGGCTCGTCGGTGATGTCGCCGTCCGGGTAGAGCGGGTGGCCCTCGGGCAGCAGCTTCACGAGTTCGTCGGCGACCACGTCGACCTGGTAGCCGGACGTCGCCGAGACCGGCACGATCGAGGCCCACTCGATCCCGGCCGACTCCCCCAGCGCGGCGATCTCGGCCAGGTGCTCGACCATCCGGTCCGGTTCGACCAGGTCGGCCTTGGTGGCCAGCGCGACCTTCGGGGTCCTCGCGACCTTGGCCGCCTCGGTCACCAGGAACCGGTCTCCCGGGCCGATCTTGTCACTGGCCGGCAGGCAGACCGCGATCACGTCGACCTCGGCCCAGGTGGTCTTCACCAGGTCGTTCAGGCGTTCGCCGAGCAGGGTCCGCGGCTTGTGCAGACCGGGGGTGTCGACCAGCACGAGCTGCGCGTCGGGCCGGTGCACGATGCCGCGGACGGCGTGCCTGGTCGTCTGCGGCTTCGACGACGTGATGACGATCTTCTTCCCCACCAGCGCGTTGGTGAGGGTCGACTTGCCGGCGTTGGGACGGCCGACGAAGCAGGCGAAACCCGACCGGAAGCCGGCGGCTTCGGCACCGGGAGAAGACGAGGGCGCCGGAGGCGGGGTGGATCCAGGGCGCTTGTTCTCAGGTGTGGACGACATCGCGGACCTCTCCGGTGCCATTGGCAACCACTACGGGGATGGCGGCGCCGGCGAAGTGGCGGACGACGCTCACGTCGATGCCGTCGGGTACGTCGGTGACCACCGCGGCGGCCTCCAGGCCCTTCACCCCCGAGGACAACGCCATCGCGACCGCCAGCTGCAGCGCGGTGAGGTCGACGGTGTCGAGCGCCACCGTGCAGGCGGCATACGTCCGGCCGTCGGAGTCTCGTACGGCGGCACCTTCGGCCGCGCGAGTCCGGGCCCGGGCGGCGCGGGCCAGGGTGACGAGTTTGGCGTCCTCGGCCGAGAGGTCTGACAAGAAAGCTCCAAAGAACTCGAAACAGCTGGTCGAAGTGGGTCAGGCGTGCTGGTGGCTCTGGTCGTGCGAAGGGTCGGCGGTCTCCTCCCGCCGTACCAGCACAGTACCGACCTGGTTCCGGCGGCCGGACGGGCGCTCCGCGGTCAGCGACAGTCCGGCGATCTCCACCTCGGCGCCGGGGATCGGCACCTTGCCGAGCAGTTTGGCCATCAGGCCGCCGACCGTGTCGACATCGTCGTCGTCCAGCGGTACGCCGAACAACTCGCCCAGCTCGTCGATCGGCAGCCGGCTCGACACCCGGTAGGCACCGTCCGACAGCTCCTGCACCGAGTCGAGCACCTCGTCGTACTCGTCGGTGATCTCCCCGACGATCTCCTCCAGGATGTCCTCGATGGTGACCAGGCCGGCCGTGCCGCCGTATTCGTCGACGACGATCGCGACGTGCATCCGGGCCGCCTGCATCTCGCGCAGCAGCTCGTCGATCGGCTTGGAGTCCGGGATGTACATCGACGGCCGCATCACCGACTCGACCCGCTCGGTCGACTCGGCCTGCGCGTTGTCGTACACCCGGCGCATCACGTCCTTGAGGTAGACGATGCCGAGGATGTCGTCCAGCGACTCCCCGATCACCGGGATGCGTGAGTACCCCGAGCGCAGCGCCAGCGAGGTGAGCTGGCGCAGCTTCTTGTGCTTCTCGATGTAGACCATGTCGGTCCGCGGCACCATCACCTCGCGGACGATGGTGTCACCGAGCTCGAACACGGAGTGGATCATCTGCCGCTCGCCGGACTCGATCACCGCCGACTTCTCGGCGTAGTCGACGAGCGCGCGCAGCTCGGCCTCGGTCGCGAACGGGCCCTCGGCGAATCCCTTGCCGGGTGTGAGCGCGTTACCCAGCATGATCAGCACCTTCGGCAGCGGGCCGAGGACGCGGGTCAGCGCCATCACCGGGCCGGCCGACAGGATCGCGAACCGGTCCGAGTGCTGCCGGCCGAGGGTACGCGGCGCGACACCGATGATCACGTACGAGACCAGCACCATCACCACGGCGGTGATCAGGATGTGCTCCCACGTGATCGGGAGGATCTCAGACAGCGCCTGGGTGACCAGCACGATCGCGGTGATCTCGCAGATCAGCCGGACCAGCAGCAGCGAGTTCAGGTAGCGCGGCGCGTCCGACAGCAGGTCCCGGAGCCGGATCGCGCGCAGGTTGCCCAGCTCGACCTGCTCGTTCGCCCGCACCTTCGAGTACGACGACAGTGCCGCCTCGGCGCCGGCGAACAGACCGGCGAGCAGGACGAGCACCGCAGCCACAACCAGCAGAACCAGGTCGTGGGAGGTCACCGCAACGTCACTCCTGTCCTAGCGGGTGAACCATCAGACACCCTCTAGCTGGTTTCCGGGGGCTCGCCAGGCTTCCAGGAGCCGGCCCTGGACGTCCCACATCTCCGCCTTCTCGGCGGGCTCGGCGTGGTCGTACCCGAGCAGGTGCAGTATGCCGTGCACCGTCAGCAGCTCCAGCTCGGCCCAGGTGCCGTGCCCGGCCTTGGCGCCCTGGGCGGCCGCCACCGTCGGGCACAGCGCGATGTCACCGAGATGACCGAGCGGAAGATCGGCGTCGTCCCCGTTGTCTCCGGAGCCCGGCCGCAGCTCGTCCATCGGCCACGACATCACGTCGGTCGGACCCGGCAGGTCCAGGAACTCGACGTGATACCGCGCCATGGTGTCCTCGTCGACCAGCTTGATCGACAGCTCGCACTCCGGGTGCAGCCGCAGCGACGACATCACGAACCGGCTGAGCCGCATCAGTCCGTTCGCGTCGATCTCGACCCCGGACTCGTTGTTGACCTCGACGTTCATCTCTTGGTGTCAGAGCTGCCTTCGTAGTTCTCGTACGCCGACACGATCCGGCCGACCAGCTTGTGCCGGACCACGTCGTGCGAGGTCAGCCGGCAGAAGGCCAGGTCCTGGACGCCCTCGAGGATCGCCTGGACCACCCGCAGGCCGGAGTTCGTGCCGGTTGGCAGGTCAACCTGGGTGACGTCGCCGGTGACGACCATCTTGGAGCCGAAACCGAGCCGGGTGAGGAACATCTTCATCTGCTCCGGCGAGGTGTTCTGCGCCTCGTCCAGGATGATGTAGGCGTCGTTCAGGGTCCGGCCGCGCATGTACGCCAGCGGCGCGATCTCGATCGTGCCGGCCGTCATCAGCCGCGGGATCGACTCCGGGTCCAGCATGTCGTGCAGGGCGTCGTACAGCGGTCGCAGGTACGGGTCGATCTTCTCCGACAGGGTGCCGGGGAGGAAACCGAGCCGCTCGCCGGCCTCGACGGCCGGCCGGGTCAGGATGATCCGGTTGACCTCCTTGGCCTGCAGCGCCTGGACCGCCTTGGCCACCGCCAGGTAGGTCTTGCCGGTACCGGCCGGGCCGATGCCGAACACGATCGTGTTCTTGTCGATCGCGTCGACGTACCGCTTCTGGTTCAGCGTCTTCGGCCGGATGGTGCGGCCGCGGCTGGACAGGATGTTCTGGGTGAGGACGTCGCGCGGGCTCTCGACCGTGGCCGCCTTGATCATCGCGATACTGCGCTCGACCGAGTCCGCGGTCAGCCCGTGGCCGGTCCGCACCACCGCGATCAGCTCGTCGATCAGCCGCTCGGCCAGCGCCAGTTCGGCGGGCTCACCGGTCAGCGTGATCTCGTTGCCGCGGACCATGATGTCGGCGGCGAACTCCTTCTCGACGATGCGGAGGAACTCGTCCCGGGCTCCGAGCAGGGCCACCATGTCGATGCTGTTCGGCACGACGATCTTGTGCGACGCCTGCGTGGTGGTACCGGCGCCGTTCGCGCGCGCGTCCGGTTCGATACTGCGTGGCCTGGACAGGCTCTTCCTCCTGATGCCGGTGATAAGACTCCCCCCATGCTAGCCCGCTCCCCCTACACCCTCACTTGTAATTCCCCCCAACACGCGCACACGCCGCTCCGCGGAGGCACGAACAGCGCCAGCCCGCTCTGCTGACGGCGCGCCTGGGCGGTGATCTTTTTGCGGTCTGTTGTCAACCTGGGACCGGGGGTCTGCGTCGTCTTTTCGTGGCGCAACCGGCAGTGGTGTACGAAGAGTGCGTGACACATGAGTCCTCGTGGGATGCCGACGAGGCGCTGACGGCTGTCTACACCGCGCACTACACGTCGCTGGTCCGCCTCGGCGCCTTGTTGCTGCGTGACACCGGTACGGCGGAGGAGATCGTGCAGGACGCATTCGTCGCGATGCACGGCCGCTGGCACCGGCTGCGCGACCCGCACAAGGCTCTTGCCTACCTGCGGACAGCCGTGGTGAACCGCTGCCGCTCCCGCCAGCGCCACCTGGTGGTGGTGGACAAGCACACGCCGCGCTCGCTCCCGGACGAGCCGAGCGCCGAGCACGCCGTCCTGCGGACGATGGAGACCGACCGGGTGATCGAGGCGATGCGCACCCTGCCGGAGAAGCAGCGCACCGTGATGGTGCTGCGGTACTACGGCGACCTGTCCGAGGCCGAGATCGCCGAGACGATGGGTATCAGCCGGGGATCCGTGAAGAGCCACGCCGCGCGGGCGAGCAAGTCGCTCCGCCAGCTCCTGGAGCAGAACGCATGAACGAGCGCAGCGAGATCATCGACCACTGGACGACGTGTGCCTCAGCCGCGCCCGGAGCGAAGCGAGGACGTGGATGAGCGACCATCACCCGAACGACCCGTTCGACGACCTGGTGCGGCGGGCTCTGGCCGAGGAGGCCGACCGGGTCGAACCGGCCGATGCCCTGCCCGAGATCCAGGCCCGGATCCGCGCCCAGCGCCGTCCGGCCGCCCGCCGGCCGTGGGTGCTGACCGCCGGTGCGGCCGCGCTCGGCACCGCCGCGGCGATCGGCGCCTTCACCGTTCTCGACGACAACGCCAAGACGGCGGGCGACGACCAGATCGCCGGCCCTGGTACGACGACCAGCGCGACCGGAGCGCCGTTGTCGCCGACCCCGACGACTGGCTCGGCCGGCCCGGTCCCGGCGCCGACCACCCCGCACAGCGCGACCACTCAACCGCCCACCACCGCGCCCAAGCTCACCACCGCACCGAGTGTCCGGGGTACGCCGGAACCGATCCGGACCACCGCCGTACCGGTGTATTGGCTCGGCGAGAAGGTCGGCTCCACGACGGCGGAGCCGACCGTCCGGCTGTACCGCACGTGGATGAAGGTCGTCGACGCCCGGCCCGCGCTCGAGGCAGTCCGGATCATGACGTCCAAGGAAGCCGGCGACCCTGACTACTACTCCGCCTGGCGCGGCGCCAAGGTGAGCTCGGTGACCCGGGCCGACGGCGTGATCACCGTCGACTTCAAGCAGTTGCCGCAAACGAAACTGGATGCGGCCGCCGCGGACGTCGCGACCCAGCAGCTCGTCTACACGGTGCAGGGCGCGATGAACAATCCGCGCGAACAGGTCCGGATCACCCAGCAGGGCCGGCCCGGCAGCGTCCTGTTCGGCCATGTCGACACCAGTCGCCTCTTCACCCGCGCCGAGGCGAGCACGGTCCAGGCGCTGGTGTGGATCGACAACCTCACCGAGGGACAGGTCACCAAGAACCCGGTGACCGTGACCGGGATCGCCGCCGCCTTCGAGGCGACGGTGAACTGGCGGGCCACCAACCTCAAGACCCGCGCGACTCAGGCCGGCTACGTCAACGCCAAGGAGGGCACGACGTTCTCGCCGTTCGCCATCCCGCTCAAGCTGGCTCCCGGCGAGTGGCGGATCGAGGCCTACCTGATCTCGGCCGAGAACGGCTCCGTCACCGACACCGACTCCAAGACCGTCTTCGTCAAGTAGCCTGCCCCAGCCGCAGTGCACGGCTCCCGGCAAGCGCACGGATCCGGCCGGGTTCAGTCGGCGCGGTCGATGGTGGCCGCGAGAAGGCCCGGGAAGGCCGCGTCGAACTCGGGGCGGCGCAGGCGGTTGAGCCGGCGGGCGCCCTCGTCGCGCTGCTCGATCAGTCCAGCCGCTCGCAGCACGGCGAAGTGGTGGCTCCGGGTCGCCTTGGTCACCGGGAGGTCGAAGGTGCCGCAGGCCCGGCTCCAGTCGTCGTGCGTGGCGAGATCGCGCAGGATGGTCCGCCGCACTGGGTCGGCCAGCGCCTCCAGTGCCGTCTGCAGCGGCACGTCGGCAGGGGCGACGTGGCTGAGTGAGCGAGCCCGGGCGCTCCCCTCACCGGCTGACACCATCACTGTTCGATCCTCGTCGTACACTAGTGTTCGGTTGTCATCGAACAGTCTAGCGAAGGGCACGACCATGATCGAACTGGTCGACTACAGCTTCGGGCCGGGTGCGCGCAACCGGCTGACCGAGTCGAAGGAGCCGGGCAGGGCAGGCGCACTGGCGGCGTTGGAGACGTTCTACTACGCGCTGAACAACGGCGATCTCGACGCACTGACCGCGGTGTGGGCCGATCACGGACTCGTGCAGCTGAACAACCCGATCGGCGGGATCCTCCGGTCCCGCGATGCCGTGCGCGGGTTGTATCAACGGGTGTTCGCCGGCACCTTGAACGTCCAGGTCACCTTCGGCGACGCGGCGACTTACTGGCAGACCGACTCCGTCACGTTCGCCGGCCGGGAAACCGGGAGCTACCGGCACCCGCGGCTCGGTGAGCAGCCGCTGCACATCCGGACCACCCGGATCCTCGCGTACGACGGCGCATGGTCGCAGGTGCATCACCACGGCAGCATCGACGACCCGGAAGCCTTGGCCGCCTATCAGGGGGCGATCAGGTCCTGAACACGAAGGACAGGGCGATCCCGATGACGGCGAGAACCTCGACCACGCCGAAGCCGATCCAGGCGATGGACATCAACGACTCGCGCGCCTCGGGCTGCCGGGCGGTGCCGTTGATGACGGCCATGAACATCAGGCCGACGCCGACACCGGAGCCGATCGCGGCCAGTCCGTAGGCGAGCACGGCCAGGTTGCCGGCGGTCTGCAGAGCGAGCATCGGTGGATCCTTTCGATCGATGTATACGCTTGTATATGACAATCGTATACGACGAACGTCTACGCTAGGATCCGGGGCGTGGGCAACCGGGACAAGCTGCTGGCGAGCGCGAAACAGCTGATCGCCGAGAAGGGGTACGGCGAGATCACCGCGCGCGATCTGGTCACTGCCTCGCAGACGAACCTGGCGTCGATCGGGTATCACTTCGGCTCGAAGGACGCGCTGCTGACCGAGGCGGTGCTGGACTCGTTCGGCGACTGGGGTGACGACGTCACCAGCACGATCGGGACGATCACCGCGACGGATCCGGTCGAGCGGCTGGCCGCCGTACTGGATGCGCTGGCGACGGCGTTCGAGCGGGATCGGTCGACGACGATCGCGAGTGTCGAGGCGTTCGCGCGGTCGCCGCGGTCACCCGAGGTACGGGAGCGGCTGGCCGCGCTCTACGCCGAGTTCCGCAGTCAGGTGGCCGCGGTCATCCTGGGCGCCGAGCAGAACGGCGACGAGCGGCATGTCGGCTCGCTCGGCCTCGCGTTGATCGACGGGGTGGCGCTGCAGTGGCTGGTCGACCCGGAGCAGGCGCCGTCCGGCGCGGACATCGCGACTGCGCTGCGGGCGCTGTCAGCTCCAGCGGGAGCGGGCGAGGAGGGCTGACGCGGCGGC
Organism: Kribbella sp. NPDC023972; assembly: GCF_040639075.1. Taxonomy (NCBI): domain Bacteria; kingdom Bacillati; phylum Actinomycetota; class Actinomycetes; order Propionibacteriales; family Kribbellaceae; genus Kribbella; species Kribbella sp. NPDC023972. The sequence continues at coordinate 970,041 of NZ_JBEZZH010000001.1, forward strand.
GACGCCGGCGGTGGAGGTGCGCAGGACGGTGTCGCCGAGGCGGACCGGATCGACGGCGAAGGTGGTCAGCTCGGCCGGCGAGATGCCGCCTTCGGGGCCGATCACGATCACGATGTCGCCCTCGGCGGGCACCTCCAGACCCGCGAGCGGCGTCTTGGCTTCTTCGTGCAGCACGACGGGGAGCGCAGCGTCGGCCACCAGTTCGGCGACCTCGGCGGTGGTCGCGATCGGGGCGACCTCGGCGAACCAGCTCCGGCGGGACTGCTTGCTGGCCTCGAAGGCCCACGCCTGCCATTTCGCCAGCGTCTTCGCGGACCGCTCCGGGTTGCTGCGGAACTGACTCCGCTCCGCGTTCCAGGGCACGATCACGTCGGCGCCGACCTCGGTCAGCATCTCCACCGCCAGCTCGGCCCGCTCCCCCTTCGGCAACGCCTGGACGGCGACCAGCCGCGGATTACTCGCCGCCACCGTCCCCCGGTTGTCGACAGCAACAGTCACGCCGGTCTTCGACGCAGCCGTCACCGCGCCCTCGGCCCACGAACCCCGCCCGTCGGTCAGCCGGATCCGCTCGCCGGGCGTAATCCGCCGTACGACCGCCGCATGCCGGCCCTCGGCGCCATCAAGCACCAGCTCCGAACCGCCGAGCTCAGGCAGGTAGAAGACCGCGAGTCCCATCGCCGCGCAGTCAGTGCGCGCCGAAGGCGTCTCGGAGGCGGCCGAAGACGCTCTTGTGGGTGGCTTGGACCTGGCCCTGGGGGCGTTCCTCGCCTCGGATGCCGGCCAGCTGCCTGAGCAGGTCGGCCTGCGTGTCGTCCAGCTTGGTCGGGGTCTCGACGATCACCTGGACGATCAGGTCACCACGCCCCGCGTGCCGCAGCCGCGGGACACCACGCGCCGTCAGCGTCATCGCCGCACCGGACTGCGTGCCCGGCCGGATCTCCAGCGGCATGGTCTCGCCCTCGAGCGTCGGCAGGTCGATCGTCGTACCGAGCGCCGCCGCCGTCATCGGCAGGGTGACCGTGCAGTGCAGGTCGTCGCCGTTGCGGGTGAAGATGTCGTGCGGCTCGACCTCGATCTCGACGTACAGGTCGCCGGCCGGGCCACCGCCGGGGCCGACCTCACCCTGGCCGGACAGCTGGACCCGGGTGCCGGTGTCGACGCCGCCGGGGATCTTCACGGTGACGGTACGGCGGGAGCGGACCCGGCCGTCGCCGGAGCACTCGACGCACGGGTTCGGGATGATCGTGCCGAAGCCGCGGCAGTTCGGGCACGGCCGCATCGTCCGCACCTCGCCGAGGAACGAACGCTGGGTGTGGGTGACCTCGCCGCGGCCATGGCAGATGTCGCAGGTGACCGGCTCCGAGCCGGCCGCCGCACCGGAACCCGAACAGGTCGGACACAGTACGGCGGTGTCGACCTTCAGCTCCCGGGTCGTCCCGAAGGCCGCCTCGGCCAGGTCGATCCGCAACGGGATCAGCGCGTCCTGCCCGCGTCTGGTCCGCGGCCGCGGCCCGCGGGTGGCCCCGCCGGTCTGGCCGAAGAAGGCGTCCATGATGTCGGTGAAGGTGAAGGCCTGCCCGAACCCGCCAGGCCCGGCTCCCGCGCCGGTGGCGAACGGGTCACCGCCGAGATCGTGCAGCTGCCGCTTCTGCGGGTCGCTCAGCACCTGGAAGGCGCGGCCGATCTCCTGGAACTTGTGGTGCGCGTCCTCGGAGTCGTTCACGTCCGGGTGGTACTGACGGGCCAGCTTCCGGTACGCCTTCTTGATCTCGTCCGGTGTCGCGTCACGGCTGACGCCCAGGACGGCGTAGTAATCGGTGCTCATACTCCAGACCAGGGGTTGGTGGTGTCAGGAATCAGCCAGGATCTGGCTGACGTAGCGCGCGACGGCCCGTACGGCGCCCATCGTGCTCGGATAGTCCATATGGGTCGGGCCGACGATGCCGAGCGTGGCCAGCGCCTCCGACTTGGACCCGTACCCGGTCGCGACCACCGAGGTGGTGGCCAGTTCCTCGTACGGGTTCTCGTGCCCGATGCGGACCGTCAGGGTCTGCGGGTTGGTCGCTTCGCCGAGCAGCTTGAGCAGGATGACGTGCTCCTCGAGCGCCTCCAGCACCGGCTTCACGTTGCGCTCGAAGTCGTCGCCGTACCGGGTCAGGTTGGCCGCGCCGCCGACCGCGATCCGCTGCTCGCCGACCTCGTCGGTGAACGCCTCCAGCAACGTCGTCACGATCGCCGCCACCAGCTGGCGGTCGGCGGGCGCGAACGTCTCGGGGACGGCGGCCAGCGACGTGGCCGCCTCGGTCAGCCGCTGCCCGGCCAGCGCGGTGTTCAGCCGGGACCGCAGGTCGGCGATCAGTTGCTCATCGACGTCGTGCGGCGGCTCCACGATCCGCTGCTCGACCCGACCGGCGCTGGTGATCAGCACGAGCAGCAGTCGCCGCGGGGTCATCGTGACCACCTCGACGTGCCGCACGTGCGACCGGTTCAGCGACGGGTACTGCACGATCGCGACCTGGCGGGTGATCTGGGCGAGCAGCCGGACAGTACGGCGGACGACGTCGTCCAGGTCGACCGCGCCGGCCAGGAAGGAGGTGATCGCCTTCTTCTCGGCCGGGGACAGCGTCTTGACCGTGCTGAGTTTGTCCACGAACAGCCGGTACCCCGCATCGGTCGGGATCCGGCCGGCGCTGGTGTGCGGCTGGGTGATGTACCCCTCCTCCTCCAGCGCGGCCATGTCGTTGCGGACGGTCGCCGGCGACACCCCGAGGTTGTGCCGGTCCACCAGCGTCTTGGAACCGACCGGCTCGTGAGTCGCCACGTAGTCCTCGACGATGGCGCGGAGAACATCCAGCTTGCGTTCGTCCAGCACGCGCACCACCCTCTCTCCGGCGTCGACCACTTGGCACTCAGCTCATTCGAGTGCCAGTCTACCGAGCCGTAGTAGCCGCCAGTGCCAGATCACGGCGTGGGACGGATCTCACGCGGTCTCAGGCGAGGTCGGGAGACGCCCCCAACGGTACGGCGGCGGGCCGGTCGACCGTACTCGCCACGTCCACCGGCTGGTCCTGGGCGGCCGCCTCCAGCACGGACTCGAGTACGTCGAGCACGTGGTAAGCGAGCGCGCCGTCGGCCCGGTGCGGCTCGCCCGACCGGATCGCGCGGGCCATGTCCGCAACGCCGACACCTCGGCCGGCTCCGGCGTACCCGCCGGCTACGGGGAGTTCGATCCAGTCACGGTTCGTGGCCGTCGCGATCTCGACCTTGCCGTCGAAGCCGTTCGGGTCCGGCACCGACAGGCTGCCCTCGGTCCCGTGCACCTCGATCCGCGGCAGCCGGGCGGCCCACACGTCGAACGACATCAGCAGTGTGGTCAGCGCACCCGACTCGTGCTCCAGTACGCCGGTCACATGCGTCGGCACCACGACCGGGAAGGTCTCACCGGCTCGTGGACCCGTGTGGATCTTCCGCTGCTGCTGCGACTGACCTGCGCGTGCGGTGACTCGCCGTACCGGACCAAGAAGGGTGACCAGGCTCGTCACGTAGTACGGGCCCATGTCGAGGACCGGACCGCCGCCGGGCTGGTAGTAGAACTCAGGCGCCGGGTGCCACAGCTCGTGGCCGGGCGTCACGAAGGACGCGGTCGCTGCGGTCGGTACGCCGATGTCGCCGCGGTCGATGGCGGCACGGGCGGTCTGGGTGCCGGTGCCGAGCACGGTGTCGGGCGCGCAGCCGATGCGCAGGTTGTTGGCGGCTGCGTACTTCAGCAGTGGCTCGGCCTCGGCGCGGTCCACGGCCAGCGGCTTCTCGCCGTACACATGCTTGCCCGCCTCCATCGCCGCCTGATGCACCGCCGCGTGCGCGGCCGGGATGGTCAGGTTGAGCACGATGTCGACGTCGTCCGCGGCATAGAGGTCGTCCGACGACAGGGCGCGGATGCCTGGGTTCTTGTCGGCGATCGCCTGGGCTCGGGTGACGTCGAGGTCGGCGACCGCGGCCACCTCGACACCGGGCAGCTTGGCCAGGTGGTCGAGGTAGGTGCCGGAGATGACCCCGGTGCCGACAATCCCGACTCGCGTCACTTGCTCGCCCACAGCAGCCCCCGCTCGATGATGGTCCGGACCTCCGGTACTTCCAGGTCGTCCAGTTTGTGACCGACGGTGCAGACGAAGACCTTGCCCTCACCCCAGGTGCGGGTCCAGACGGCCGGCATCACGGCGCCCTCGATCCACGGGTAGTCCGGGTGCGAGCGGAACGTCGTGGTGGCGAGCACGGTGTTCGTCGGGTCGTAGTGGACGTAGTACTGCTCGGTGTGCACGTCGAAGTGGGTGATGCCCTCGACGATCGGATGCTCGGCGACGACGTCGACCCGGTAGTCGGTGAAGCCGTGCGGGTGCGAGATGAACTGGCCGCCGACGATGAAGTTGTAGTCGGCACTGTTGCGGAACGCGTCGGCGATGCCGCCGTGCCAACCGGCCAGGCCGGTGCCCCGCCGGATCGCCGCGTCCAGGCCCTTGAGGTGCTCGTCGGGGATCTCGCTCATGGTGACGCATTGCAGCACCAGGTCGGTGCCGTCCAGGTCGAGGTAGCTCTCGGTCGTGTCGGAGACGGTGACCTCGTAGCCGTTCTCGCGCAGGAACGGGATGAACATGTCGGTCGCCTCGACCGGCGAGTGGCCTTCCCAACCGCCGCGGACCACCAGTGCACGTCGTGTCGTCAAAACGTCCGCCCTTCGAAAGTTTTCGGTGCCGAGCCGGAAAGCTTGCGGAACCGCCAACGCGACACTAAGCGTCCCCCGACCGGCCTTCAAGTGCGATTCCGTCCCGTGGATAGGGCTTCCCTGTCGCTAGGGTCGGATGTATGGGCTGGAAGTTCTGGAAGCGGGAGAGCGAGCCGCCGGTGCCGGGGCGGCGGCCGCAGGACAACGTGCCGCCGGGTGCGTTCGAGCTGACCGTCGAGGACGTGTTCTCGATCACCGGGCGCGGCACGATCGTCACCGGCCGGGTGATCGCGGGCACCATCGCGGTCGGCGACCAGGTGCTGCTCAGCCGCGCCGGTACGCCGCTGCTGCAGACCGAGGTGACCGGTATCGAGATGTTCCGCAAGACCGTCAAGATCGCGAACGCCGGCGACAACGTCGGCCTGCTGCTCCGCGACGTCGAGCGGGACCAGGTCGTCAGGGGCGACGTACTCAGCAAGTAGTGTCGCGGTCATGAACGAGCGGAGCGAGTTCATCATCAAGCACAGTGCCTTTTGTGTCTCATCCGCGCCCGGAGCGAAGCGAGGACGTGGATGAGCACGTGGACCGAGATCGGGGATCGGTGCTGGGTTCGCCGGTACGACGAATGGGACCTCAACGTCGGCCTGGTCGCCGGTAGTGACGGTGCGGTCGTGATCGACACTCGCGCGACGGCCGAGCAGGGTTCCGAGTTGCTCACCCACATCCGCGAGCTGACCGACGTACCCGTCCGGTGGGTGGTGAACACGCACGCCCACTTCGACCATGTGGTCGGCAACAGCGTCTTCACCGACGCCACGATCTACCTGCACGAGAACGCCGCCGCCGAGGAAGACCTGGCCGGTACGACGTTCTCGGTCGCGAAGGTGATCGATCTGGGCGACCGCCGGGTCGAGCTGCTGCACCTCGGCAACGCACACACCTCCGGCGACACGGTGGTCGTCGTACCGGATGCGGACGTGTTCTTCGTCGGCGACCTGGTCGAGGAGTCCGCTCCCCCGTCGTACGGCGAGGACTCGTTCCCGCTCGAATGGCCGGACACGATCGACCGCGTGATCGGCATGCTGTCGGACACCGCCAAGGTCGTCCCGGGGCACGGCGCCGTCGTCGACGCGGAGTTCGTCCGCGACCAGGCCGGCGACATCGGCACGGTCGCCAACACCATCTCCGGCCTGCACCACGCCGGCACGTCCTTGGCCGACGCCCTGCAACACACCGAAGACTGGCCCTGGCCACTCGAACAGCTGCAGGACGCCATCAAACGCGGTTACGGAGCGCTTGGCGCTCCCCGCAGACCCACCCTGCCGCTGCTCGGGCCAGGCTCATCCGCCTGAGGGCTTGACGACGCGGTTTTCCCACGCCCAGGCGGCGATCGCGACTCGGTTGCGTACCCCGAGCTTCGTCTGGATCCCGGACACGTGACTCTTGACCGTGCTCAGCGAGATGAACAGCTCGGCAGCGATCTCCTGGTTGGTGAGGCCTCTGGCGATGGTCCGGACGACCTCGAGCTCCCGTTCGGACAGCGGCCGCGCTGGCATACCGACGGTCGGCGCCTGCTGGGCCTCGGTCAGCTGGCGCAGCAGCCGCAGCGTGACCGACGGTGAGACCAGGGCATCTCCGACACTCGCGGCACGGACGGCTTCGGCGAGCAGGGTCGGGCCGGCGTCCTTCAGAATGAAGCCGACCGCGCCACCGCGCAGCGCGCCGTAGACGTACTCGTCGAGGTCGAAGGTGGTGACCACGACGACCCGAAGCGGGTCGGCGACACCGGGACCGGCGAGGGCGCGGGTGACTTCGATGCCGTCGAGGCGGGGCATTCGGATGTCGACCAGGCACACGTCCGGGCGTAGCCGGCGGGCCAGCTCGATTGCTTCGACGCCGTCCGCGGCCTCCGCGACCACGTCGATGTCGGGCTGGTCGGACAGGACGAGCCGCAGGCCGCTGCGGACCATCGCTTGGTCGTCGGCCAGGAGGACGCTGATCGTCTTCGGGATGGTCATCGCATCTCCCGGTCAGGAAGGGGCAAGGTGGCGTGCACTGCCCACCCGGCGCCGGAGCGAGGGCTGGCGCGCAGTGTGCCACCAAGGGCCTCGACGCGTTCACGCATGCCGACCAGGCCGTACCCACCGCGGCGATGGTGCCGGGCCGGTGCCGGCGGGGCGTCGTCGACCACCTCGACCGTGATGGCGCGCCGGTCCTGGCTGACGTCGACGGTGACCGAACTGGCGTGGGCGGCGTGCCGGGCGACGTTGGTCAGCGACTCCTGGACGATCCGGTAGACCGTGCTCGTCACCTCGGGCGGCCAGACGGGTTCGCCGTCGGGCAACCGCAGGCGCACCGGAGGCCCGGTGAAGCGTGACACCAGCTCGCTGAGTTGTTCGGGGCCGGGTGTTGCGGGGGCGCCATCGTCGGTGTCGCGCAGCAGGCCGACGACCCGGCGCATCGCCGCCAGCGCGCCGGAGCTGGCTGTCTCGATGCCGATCAGGGATTCGTCCAATTGATCCGGGTCCTTGCGCTGGACGATCCGGGCGGCCTGGGCGTGGAGCACGATGCCGGTGATGTGGTGGGCAACGATGTCGTGCAGTTCTCTTGCCAGTTCAAGGCGCTCGTCGCGGCGTACCTGCTCGGCGACAGTACGGCGGCGCACGTCGAGCGACCGCAGCCACAGCCCGAGCGCGACGGCAGTGAGCCATCCCGCGCTGTTCATCCCCGCGGCAGTGACCCCGGCAACGAACCACGCGCCGACGGCCACGGCGAGTCCGCCGGTCGCGATGCCGATGGCCCATCGGACCGAGAGTGTTCTGATCGCGGAACCGACGAGGACGGCCAGTGCCAGGGCCATCGCAGGGCTGGGCTCGGAGGGAAGATCGGCGACCCAGGCGATCGGGATCGCGCCCGCCGCAACGGCCAGGCCCACGACCGCAGCCCACGCACGATGCCGACACGTCAACGCCAGCACGCACACAGCCGCTCCGACAGCACAGCCGAACACCCAATAGGTGCCGCCCCACGTGCCCCCGATCGCAAACGCAGTAGTCGCAAGCGCCGCAGCGAACACCACGCCAAGACCGGCGTCGACCGCGCCGCTGGTCAATCGGTCGCCGATGTTCACGCCGCGGCTCATGCTGTGCATGCGGATCAGGCTAGGTGTCGCGGTCAACACGGCGTACCGGTCAAAAGTACGGTTGCGCACGGCAAGGACCCTTCTTCAGTCCGATGCTCGGCACCGGGCAGGGCTCACAGGCTTGGCGTCATGCCATCTCAAGATGCTCAACCGACCATGCACCAACGTAGGGTGCGAGTCCTGCGTCGCTGCCTGGCTGCGGTCGCCGGACTGCTCGCCGTCGCGGTCGCCGTCCCCAGCGGATCCGCGACCGCGGCGGATGTCGCCGTACCGCCGGACGCGCCGAGCGGTACGCCGTACCTGCCCGAACCGACCGGTCCACATCCGGTCGGCACCCAATCCCTTTACCTGAAAGACGTTTCCCGCCCCGATCCCTGGGTCCCCTCGGCGAAGGCGAGAGAGCTGATGGTCTCGCTGTGGTATCCGGCGAGATCACCGGGTGCACGGCGTGCGCAGTACATGACGCCCAAGGAGTCGGAACTGCTCCTGACCAGCGCGGGGATCACCGACGTACCGCCCGACGTACTCAGCCGGACCCGGACCAGCGCCTACACCGACGTAGCACCGGCGGGTCGCAGGCACTCGCTGCCACTCGTGGTGCTGTCCCCCGGCTTCACCTGGCCCCGCAGCTCGCTCACCGCCCTCGCCGAGGAACTGGCGAGCCGTGGATACCTTGTGGCGGGGATCGACCACACCTATGAGAACTTCGCCACGACCTTTCCCGACGGACGCGTCGTCACCTGCGCCGCGTGCGAGCTGGAGGATGTGGACGACTTCGGCAAGGTCGCTGTGGAGAGCCGGGCACGCGACGTCTCCTTCGTGCTCGACGAGCTGACCGCTGCACGTCCGCGGTGGAAGGGCGGCGCGTTGATCGATCCGACCCGGATCGCGATGGCAGGCATGTCCCTCGGCGGCGCGAGCGTCGGCGAGACCATGCTGACCGACCCGAGGGTGCGGGCCGGGATCAACCTCGACGGCAGTCTGTTCAAGGACTTGTCCGGGAGCGGACTGTCGCGCCCGTACCTGATCCTCGGCACCGAAGCTCCCGACGAGACCTGGGACCGCAACTGGCCGCTCCTGACCGGGTGGAAGCGGTGGCTCGCAGTGGCCGGGTCGGTACATCCGTCCTTCACCGACTACGACACGCTGACCCAACAGCTCGGCCTGGACTTCGGCAGCAAGCTCCCCGGAACTCGCTCTGTCGAGATCGCTCGGGCGTACGTCGATGCCTTCTTCGACCTGCATCTGCGCGGCAAACAGCAACCCCTGCTGAACAAACCGTCAGCGCGATACCCCGAGGTCATGTTCTGCCCACCGGCCTGCCAGTAAGACCTTGATCGCTGCGGCCCGCCTCCTCGAACCCCGAGGAGGCGGGCCGTCCGGCTTCGGCGAACCGGCCGGAAGTACGACGGAACCCGCAGGAACCGGGCATCGGACCGATGCCCGGGCACTCGACCAGCTCGAAGGATTGGCCCATGCCACACGAACACTCCCATCCGGTGCTGAAAGCCGAGAACCTGACCAAGCGGTACGGCAAGCGCACAGCCCTGACTGACTGCTCTCTGAACGTTCCGCGCGGCCGGGTCATCGGTCTGGTCGGTCCGAACGGGGCCGGCAAGTCCACCCTGCTGCAGCTGGCCTGCGGCTTGATCGCGCCGACGTCAGGCACGCTCAGCGTGCTCGGGTCCAGTCCTGCCGCGGACGCGGACCATCTGGCCAGGGTCGGCTTCGTCGCCCAGGACACGCCGGTGTACGCAACGCTGACCGTCGCCGATCACCTCCGCATGGGCGCCCGGCTCAATCCGTCATGGGACGCGGGCCTGGCGAACCGGCGGATCACGCAGGTCGGTCTCGACCCCGCTCAGAAGGCCGGCCGGCTCTCCGGCGGCCAGCGCGCCCAGCTCGCCCTGACCATCGCGGCCGCCAAACGGCCGGAGCTGCTGATCTTCGACGAGCCGGCCGCCGCGCTCGATCCGCTGGCTCGCAAGGGGTTCATGGAGAACCTGATGACCTTCGTCGCCGAGCTCGGTGCCAGTGCCGTGCTGTCCTCCCACATCCTCGCCGACGTCGAACGCGTCTGCGACTACCTGATCGTGCTGTGCAGCTCCCGCATCCAGGTCGCCGGCGACGTCGACCACCTGCTCGCCACACACCACCGCGTGGTGACACGCGGCGGGCTCGACCGGCTTCCGCCGGGAGTCGAGGTCATCTCGGTGGAGCACACCAATCTGCACAGCAGCATGGTGGTGCGGGCGAATGGTCCGCTTCCCCAGGCCCCCTGGACGGTCGAGGGCCTCCAGCTCGAGGAACTGGTTCTGGCCTACCTGACCCGCGCGGCCGGTGAATCCGCCGCCCGCGCCGCGACGACGGACGGGGAGGTTGTCCGATGATCTGGCTGAGTTGGCGGCAGTTCCGTGCTCAGGCGGTGACCGGCACGGCGGGCCTGGTCGTGATCGGGACCTTCCTGGTCATCCTCGGCATGAGAATCCGGGACGCGTACGACGGTTACCTCGCGCGGTGTCAGACCCAGGGCAACTGCGCGGACGCGATGGGCCAGTTCGTCGCCGAGTACAGCAATCTGCTGCTCTTCCTCGACGCGGCCTTCATTCTCGTCCCCGGACTGCTCGGCATGTTCTGGGGCGCGCCTCTGATCGCTCGGGAACTCGAGGCCGGCACCCACCGGCTGGTGTGGAACCAGAGCGTCCCCCGGCGCCGGTGGCTGGTGGTCAAGCTCCTGTTCGTCGGACTGGCCGGCATGACCGCAGCCGGGATCGTCAGCCTGCTGCTGACCTGGGCAGCCGGTCCGGTCGACCGGGTGGCGGGCGACCGGTTCACCGCCCTGGCATTCGGCGCGCGCGACGTCGTACCTGTTGCCTATGCGGCCTTCGCCGTCGTGGCCGGAGCGGTTACCGGCTTACTGGTCCGCCGTACGCTGCCGGCCGCAGCCCTCACCCTTTTCGTTTTCATCGCGATCCAGATCGCGGTGCCGAACCTGGTCCGCCCGCACCTGATGCCGCAGGAGACCACGTCGAGAGCAATGACCGCCGAGGCGATCAACGAGCTGCGCAGCCTGGGCGGCCTGCGGGACCGCCCCAGTATCGGAGGGTTCACCGTCCCCAACGCCTGGGTCACCGGCACCAGCGAGCTGCTCACCGCCGACGGCCGGCCACTCGACATCAAGAAGTTCAACGCCTGCATCGGGATCGGGGCCCCCACGAAGTCCGCCCCATCCAGCGATCCGCAGGGGGAAGGCACCGGGAGGTTCGGCGCGGCCGCGCAGTGCCTGGGCAAGCTCGATCTCCACGTCACGGCGTCCTACCAGCCGAACCACCGTTACTGGCCGTTCCAATGGATCGAGTCGGCCGTCTACCTGGCGCTGAGCGCTCTACTCGGGTTGCTCGGCCTGTGGCGAATCCACCGCCGTCTCACCTAGAGGTGAACGACGCGGAGAGGCCGGCCACGAGACGCAGGCCTCTCCGGTCGTTTGGTAATTGTCCGTTGACATGACGTCACCCCAGAGCGCAACTTGTTCCGAAGCGTTCGTCCTCGACCGGATGGGGTGATGGGACCGATGGCCATTGAGCAGACCGTGCATCCCGACGGGCGGGTCGAGCTGACCGATCCGGCGGCGGTCGCGAACAGCCCGTACGGGAACGCCGAACTCGCGCCGACCCGGCTGCCCGAGCGGCACTGGACGACGTACAACTACGCGGCGCTGTGGATGGGGATGGCGCACAACATCCCCAGCTACCTGCTCGCGGCGGGCCTGGTCGCGCTCGGGATGAACTGGCTGCAGGCGTTCATCACCATCACCCTCGGGAACCTGATCGTCCTCGTCCCGCTGCTGCTGAACAGCCACGCGGGAACGAAGTACGGCATCCCGTTCCCGGTCTTCGCGCGGGCCTTCTACGGCGTCCGCGGCGCGAACTTCCCGGCGTTGCTGCGGGCCTTCATCGCCTGCGGCTGGTTCGGAATCCAGACCTGGATCGGCGGCCAGGCGATCTACGTCATCGTCGGCGAGCTGGCCGGGGACAGCTGGACGAACGCGTCCGCGATCGGCGGGCACGCGTGGACGCTGTGGCTCAGCTTCGCGTTCTTCTGGGCGATCCAGATGGTCCTGATCTGGCGCGGTATCGAAGGACTGCGCCGGTTCGAGAACTGGGCGGCGCCGCTGGTCACGGTCGCGTTCCTGGCGCTGATGATCGCGATCCTGGTCAAGGCCGGCGGCCTCGGCCCGATCCTGGACCAGCCGTCGAAACTCGGCTGGGACGCCGACTTCTGGAAGATCTTCGCGCCGTCCCTGATGGGGATGATCGCGTTCTGGGCGACCCTGTCGCTGAACATGCCGGACTTCACCCGGTTCGGGAAGGGCCAGCGCCAGCAGGTCTGGGGCCAGATCATCGGCCTGCCGACCACGATGTCGTTCATCGCGCTGGTCTCGATCATCACCACGTCCGGCACCGTGCTGCTGTACGGCGAGGCGATCTGGGACCCGGTCGAGCTCACCCGCCGGTTCGAGAACCCGGTGGTCGTGACGATCGGCCTGGTGATGGCGATCCTGGCGACGATGTCGTGCAACGTGGCCGCGAACGTGGTCAGTCCGTCGTACGACTTCGCCAACGCTGTCCCCCGCTGGCTGAACTTCCGCACCGCGGGCCTGCTCACCGGTGTGGTCGGCATCGTCATCCAGCCGTGGCGGCTGATCTCCGACCCGTCGATCTACATCTTCGTCTGGCTGTCCTTCTACGGCGGTCTGCTCGCGTCGGTGGCGGGTGTGCTGATCGCGGGCTACTGGCTGATCGACCGCACCCACCTGTTCCTGGCCGACCTCTACCTGCCGGGCGGCCGGTACTGGTACGCCGCCGGCTGGAACTGGCGCGCCGTCGTCGCCACCCTGTTCGGCTCCGTGCTCGCGGTCGGCGGCGCCTACTCCAACCCCGGCGCCGGCCCGTTCCCCGCGGACGGCCTGATCCCCGTCCTCAAACCCCTCTACGACTACTCCTGGGCAGTCGGCCTGGCCGCGGGCCTACTCGCCTACCTCGCCCTGACCATCACCGCACCGTCCCGCCAGTCGACCGCCAGCCGCGCCGCCCCGACGTTCTAGCTCCCGTCGGTGGCAGCGGAGTCGTCGAGTCGGGCGCGGCGGAGAAGGTAGGTTTTCTCGACCTCGTTGTCCGTGAGGGCCGCGGCCGACAGGTAGGCGGCCCGGGCCGCGGCGAGATCACCAAGTGATTCCAGCAGGTGGGCCCGGACCGCTTGTTCGCGGTGTCTGGTGAGCGCGTTCTCGGAGAACTTGTGGGTTCGTTCCAGCTCGTCGAGGAGCGCGAGACCGCGTCGTGGTCCGCAGGCCTTCGCGACCGCCACGACCCTGCTGAGGCTGATGGGGGCCGTAGGCAACAGTCGTTCGAGCCAGAGGTAGAGGGCGGCGATCTGCGGCCAGTCCGTTTCGTCCGCCGCCCGCGCCTGGGCGTGCACCGCGGCGATCGCGGCCTGCAACTGGTAAGGGCCGACCGGCCCGGTCTGCCAGACGGACTCGATCAGGGCGACGCCTTCGTCGATCAGTCGACGGTCCCACCGGGACCGGTCCTGCTCCTCGAGCGGAACGAGCTCATGTCCGTCCTGGGCCCGGGCCGTACGCCGGGAATGGGTGAGGAGCATCAGCGACAGCAGGCCGGCGATCTCGGCATCGCCGGACCGCAGGTGGTGCAGCATCCGGGTGAGCCGGATCGCCTCCTCGGTCAGCTCCACCCGTTCGAGCCGATCGCCGCTGCTGGCCGTGTAACCCTCGTTGAAGATGAGGTAGAGGATCTTCATGACCGCGTCGACGCGATCCGGAAGGTCTTCCGGGCTGGGTGGCTCGAACCGGGCGCCCGACTGTTTGAGGCGTTGTTTGGCCCGGCTGATCCGGGTACCCATGGCCGCTTCGGACGCCCCGTACGCATGAGCGATCTCGGCTGTCGTCAGTCCCCCGACCGCGCGCAGCGTGAGGGCGACCTGAGAGGTTGGGCTCAGGGCTGGGTGACAGCAGAGCAGGAGCAGCAGGAGGCTGTCGTCGTGGTCGACGACGTCCGGCGCCGGGGCCGACGCATCCAGTACGGCGGGGTCCGCCAGCCCGGCCTCCTGCTCGCGGCGCCGGGCGGCCTGCTCCGAGCGGACCATGTCGATCATCCGGCGATAGGCGACCCGGATCAGCCAACTGCGCGGCTCCACCGGGATCCCTTCGGCCGGCCAGCGCCGGCTGGCCACCAGCAGCGCCTCCTGGACCGCGTCCTCGGCGATGTCGAAGCGGCTGAACTTCCGCACCAGCGCACCGAGAACCTGCGGCGCCTCGGCGCGCAGCAGGTCCTCGATGGTGTCGGTCGTTCCCATGATCCTGGTCCGGCGGTCAGGCGGCGAAGTCGTCACCCATGATGGGCCGGATCTCCACCGGCTCACCGAGAATCTCCACGATCCGGCTGACGATGTCCACGGCCCGGTCCAGGCTGACGCAGTCGATGATGGCGAAACTGGCCAGCACCTCCTTCAGCTCGGCGAACGGGCCGTCGGTCGCCACCACGCCGGCATCCGTCTTCCGCACGGTCGTGGTCATCACCGGATGCCCGAGGCCCTCGCTGGTGACAAACTCCCCGGTCTCGCGGAGCTCGGCCTCGAACTGCTGGTACGTCGCGAACGCGGCCAGCGCCTCCTCCGACGCGGAATCGGCGGTCTCCGCATCCCAGCTGTCGGCGGGGGTGTAACCCAGCAGGATGAACTTCATGATCGCTCCTTCGAACTCAGTGGCAACGGTGTGGGATCGAGTCAGGCCAGGCGGCGGAGCCGGAGTGCGTGCACGGTGGTCCAGGTGAAGGCGACGACGCCGTTGAACGCGATCTGAAGACTCGCTTCGGTGGATGACATAGGCAGCAGGAGAATGATTGCGACCACGAGGTTGCCGACGGCAGGGACGATAGCGCGGCGGCGGACCGATCGGACCACCAGAACGATGCAGGCCCCCGCGAGAGCGGTGAAGGCCGTCGCCGCCGCGGCCGAGTGAACGATGCTGTGCCAAGACATCCCGACGGCGGGGCCCTCCGGCGTTCCGGCCGGGAAGCCGTACTCCGGATCCATCACGAAGAGTCCCGCCAGGACCAGGCCGGCACCGAAAATCCCGGTGAACAGCGGGACCAGGCGGCGTCCGGTGCCGTCGCGGACCAGGCGGCGGCGCGCAACGGCCAAGGCGATCACCCCGGCGCCGGCCACGACGAAGGTCGCCATCTGGATCCACCCGAGGTCGCCCGTGGACAGTTGGCTGATCGGATGCACCCGCAGTTCGAAGCCGTCCCGAGTGAGCATCTGAGCGATCACGGAAGTGAAGAAGAAGGGACCGGCCAGTGCGGCGGCCGTCAGGAGCCGGCGGGTCGACGGGCGTTCGACGTACGACGTGCCGGCCGAACGGTGAGCGGGAGTGGCGAGTGAAGTCATCTTGTCCTCCTCAGGACGATTGGGCGTGAACACCGCTACCTCGGTCACCGGGTCGCGGCTTTGACACCACAGCCGTGTGATGTAGATCACAGGTATTCGGTGTGCGCGATCCTGTGGAAATCCGCACCGCGGCTCCGAGGTGTCGGTGATCGCGGCCCAGCGCGGGCCGCACCATCACCGAGAAGGAGCACTGAGATGAACCACGAGACGGACACCACGCAGGCGACCGAGAACGAGGCCAACGGCTACGACCTGGCCGAGCGGCCGGAGCCGAGCCCTGCGCTCCGCGCCCTCGATCCGCTCGTCGGCACCTGGACGGTGACCGGAGGGGCGGAGGGAACCGTCCGCTACGAATGGATGGAGGGCGGCTACTTCCTCTTGCAGCATGTCGAGCTCAGCCAGTTCGGGCAGCAGATCAAAGGCCTGGAGGTCATCGGCAACCTCCGCCCGTTCGGCGAACCCGTCGGTGCGGACGTCGTCTCCCGCTTCTACGACACCACGGGCAACACCTTCGACTACGTGTACGAACTCGACGGCGGCACGCTGACGATCTGGGCCGGCGCGAAGGGCAGTCCTGCCTACTACCGCGGCACCTTCAGCGCCGACAACCGAACGGTCACCGGCGAGTGGACCTACCCCGGCGGGGGCGGCTACGCATCGACGATGACCCGTTGCTGACGCGATCCGAGCCGGGGCGGCCTGCCCGCCCCGGCCGGTCACGGCCTCGACTGTCGGGTGTGTGGTTGAGCGGTCAGAGGCCGGTGACGACATACGGTTGTGCGGTGGCTGATCGGTATGGGAACGACGTGCTGGCCGGGGACTGGCGGAAGCCCAAGAACGGGCGGACCGTCGAGGTCGAACTGGAGAAGGGGATGGTCGTCGAGGAGCCGAGTTCGGGCTTCGTCGGCGCGGTGGTCCGGTGGGAGCACGGTGTGGTCGACCTCGAGGACCGGTTCGGCAAGATCAAGACCTATCCACTCGGGCCTGGGTTCTGGCTGGATGGCAAGCCGGTCAGCCTGAAGGCGCCGAAGAAGGCGGGGCCGGCCAAGAAGACGCGTACGGCGTCCGGCTCGGTGGCGGTGGACAACGTCCGGGCGAAGGTGGCCCGGGCCAGCCGGATCTACGTCGAAGGACGGCACGACGCCGAACTGGTGGAGAAGGTGTGGGGTGACGACCTGCGCATCGAGGGCGTCGTGGTCGAGTATCTCGAAGGTGTCGACGACCTGCCCGGGATCGTCAACCGGTTCCAGCCCGGTCCGGGCCGCCGGCTCGGCGTACTCGTGGACCACCTGGTCGAAGGCTCCAAGGAGTCCAAGATCGCCGCGCAGGTGACGAACAAGCACGTGCTGGTGGTCGGTCACCCGTTCATCGACATCTGGGCGGCGGTCAAGCCGTCCTCGGTCGGGATAAAGGCCTGGCCGAAGATCCCGCACGGACAGGACTGGAAGAAGGGTGTGCTGCAGACCTTCGGCTGGCCCGCGACCGACCAGGCCGACGTGGCCGCGGCCTGGAAGCACATCCTGTCGAAGGTGACCAGCTTCGCCGACCTCGAACCGGCACTGCTGGGCCGGGTCGAGGAGCTCATCGATTTCGTGACTCTCGACTGATCTCCGGGATGCGCTTCGCGATCCAGGCCTGGATGTGGTCGCGGACGCGTCCGGCGTACCAACTGACCACTCCGAGCGCCGTACCGGCGGCCAGGATCAGACCGGCGAGCAAGGCCGCGATGATCCGTACGGCGGCCACGTCGACGACACCGGCGACGACGAGCAGGACGACGCTCAGCCCGATGGCCGCCAACGGCAACCACTGCTGGAAGATCAGCGGCTGCTTGGCCGGCGTCAGCTTCGGGCTCCGGATCAGCCGCTCCCACAGGGCGGTCCGGGCCGGCTCGGTGAACCATCGCGCGGCGCGCAGCAGCCAGGATTCCGGCTGATGCTTCCGGTCGGCCACGGCCTTGATCCACTCGCCCGGCTGCTTGCCGAGCGCAACCGAGATCTGGACCATCCGATCGGCCAGGCCCTTCGTCGTGGCCCGCCCCTCGGCCGACTGGTTCAGCTCGTCGCGCATCGTGGTCAGCGCGGACAGCACGTTCGCGTCGTTGAAGTCGTCGGCCAGCCGCTGCACCCGCTCGGCGACCTTCTCGACCTTCCAGTCCTCCGCCAGCAGCACCTGCCGCTGCGTCTCGCGGATCCAGTCCGGATCGGCGCCGAGCATGGCGCCGAGGTGCGCGACACAGTGCAGCCGGCCCATCAGCCAGTCCCACCGCCGCCAGTCCGCCGCGCCGAACGCACCGAAGTGCCCGACCTGCGTCCCGTAGAGGATCCGGTCCTTGAGCGCGTTGGCGATCGACCCTTCCTGCAGATCGTCCAGCAGCGTCAGCGGGATGTCCGGCCCGAGCCGGAGGAACCGGAACGGCGCACTGCGCTGCTGCGGCGTCCGCGCCGACGTGCACCGCGACACGATCTCCACCTCGAGCGCGGTCTCGACCAGCTCGTGGCCGACGGCCGCGATCAGCTCGGCGAACGCGTCCCCGAGCGCACGCTGCACCTGCAGGTCCTCGAACATCTCGCTCAGGGCAACCGCGACCGTCTCGGCGCCACCAGACACGCCCAGCTCCAGCTCGGCCTTGGCCAGCCGGCCCGACAAGGCATCCCGCACCGCCTGCGTCTTCTGCAGGCAGTCGCTGGACGCCTGCAGCCGACGCTCCAACTCCTCTCGCTGTGGCAGTGCGGCGCTGGCGAGCTTCGTCCGCAGCGAGCGGAGCACCAGTCGTACGACGCGTTCCGCCGCGCCGGTCCCCCACGGCCAGCTCGGGTTGCCCTCGGCATCGTTGCACAAGGGAGCCATCGAGCCGTCCGGATCCGGGACCCAGGGATGCTCCGTCGCGAGGATCTCGTCGACATCCGCCTCCGACAGGGCGGTCGCGGCGTCGAGCACGGTGGTCTGTTCCTGGCTCGCGATCGTCACCGCCTCCCACACCTCACCGGCGGCCCGGCCGCGCGAGTACGTCGGCTGCAACGCCTTGGCCGCGTCCCGCAGCCGGTCCCGCTCGACTGGTTGTTCGATGCAACGATCGAACAGCCGCTGGGTGTCGGACCAGGACGCGTCCGCCTCCAGCAGCAGCCGCTCGAGTTGCTCGACGTCGGACCGGAAGTCCACCTCGCGCGGGAACTGCACGGCCGACAACGCGGCCTTTCGCCAGCTCGGCGCGTCGGTTCCGGCCACTTCGGTCGACGCATGGCCGACTCCCGCGGACGGGACGACGTACAGCACGTAGCGGCTCGCGCGACCCGCCACCGGCCGACGGGCGACCACGTCGAGCACCGGCCCGAACGGCGCGTTGTCGAGGACGCCGCCGTCCACCAGCCAGGCGCCGGGGTCGGCGATCGTCGGCTGCAGCCGGGGCGGTGAACCGGCCAGCTTGGGCGTCTCCTGAACCGGTGCGAACGCGGCCGGGAACGACGCGGACGCGCGGGCGGCGAGGGCGAGCAGCTTGGTGTTCGCCAGCTCGTTGTTCTCCGCAACCGAGAAGGTCCGGGTGCGGCCGTCGTACGTCGCGGTCTCCTCGCTGGTGAAGCGGAACAGATAGCGGTGGTCCGGCACCACGAAGCACTGACCGGCCGCGTCCGTCGCCTCGAACTGCTGGATGCCCAGCCCGGAGGCGGTGACGAACAGCGTGACCGGTTCCTGGGCGGTCGAATCGCCGGCTTCCGCGACCCCCTTGATCAGCGTGTCGAGCTCCTTCAGGAAGTAGTCGCCGTCCAGCACCGAGCTCGGTTTGTCGACCGAGGGCACCAGCTTCCCGACCTCGAGCGAGCCGAGCCCGACCCACTTCTGCCGCAGCCACGGCCCGTCCTCGCCGTCCGGGTCGAGGGTCGAGCCGTTCGAGATCGCTGTCGCCAGCAACGATCCGTTCAGCCCGCCGGCACTCGTCCCGGCGATCACGTCGACCACCACCCGGCGCCGTTCCTGGCCGCGATGGCACAGGTCGCGCCAACGCTCGGCGAGCACCTCGTCGTACGGCTGCGACGGCGGTGTCCCCGCCGGGCCGGACGCCCGCCGGATCAGATCCAGCTCGTGCGTCACCCCACCCATCCACACTGCCAGACTGACCCCGCCGTTCAGCACCAGCGCGATCCGCACTTCATGATCGGTCATCCATCCCCCTCTTTGTGTCAGGGATACCAAATGGTGACGAGCAATGACAGTGGTCGCAGCAGAGAGTGAACGAAAGGGTTCCACTAACCGTTGTGGCGGGCACCACCCAGCGTCATTCTGTAGCTGGGGGTGGTCGTCATGCTTCGGAGACTCGTGACGGTCGTAGCGATCGCCGCACTGCTGGCGGGCTGCGACGACACGCCCGACGGCGGGGGTACGCCGTCACTCGCGCCGACGACAGCATCCGAGACGACCGGGGAGCCGTCGCCGGAGCCGACCACACAGGAGACGACCCAGACCGAGGTGGACAAGCCGTCGATCTCGATCGCCAACGCACCGATCGGCGGCGACGTCGAGGAGGACGGCGTCGAGCAGTGCGCCGAGGTCAACTGGCTGGGCAAGAGCCCGATCCCCGACGGTACGACGATCAGCCTCGGCCCGGCCGAGCTGAGTCGCAGCGGGGTCTTCGAGTTCTACCAAGGCGCCTGTCCGGGCGATGTCCGGGCCTGCACGGACGTCAAGTGGCACAGCGGCGACTTCAAGCCGTGCTACGTCGGCGTCCGGCAAGTGGCCCACAGCACCGAAAGCGTCTCCCTCGTCATCCCGGTCGAGGCGACGTGCGAGACCGAAGCGGACTGCCAAAACCTGGCCAAGGGCTTCGGCGACAGCCAGATCGACTTCGACCCGATCCCCCTCGAGACGCCCACGACCGAACCGCCCACCGAGCCCACCGAGACGCCGTCGGACGGCTGACGGATGGCCGACGAACAGTCCCAGATCGAGCGCTGGGGGAGCTTCGCGACGAAGTTCCTCCCGCCGATCACGCTGATCAGCGCTCTGCTGTTCTACTTCGGCTACGTCTCCGCGCGTTCGCAGTACGAGTACTTCGGTATCGACGTCGACACGATCGGCCTCAGCACGCAGGAGTACGTGATGCGCAGTCCGCAGCCGCTGCTCGTCCCGCTGCTGGTCATCACCTTGCTCGCGGTCGCGGGTCTGCTCCTGCACAACGCCCTCCATCCGACCGACACCGGCGTACGGCGAGCCACCCGGGCGACCGTCGTACTCCTGCTGATCGGTGTGGTCGGCCTGCTCGCCTTTCCGCTGATCGGGCAAGTGCCGTACTACGCCCTGCTCGTACCCGCCGTGATCGGCCTGGCCGCGGCCACGCTCGCGTACCTCACCTACCTGCGGAGCAAGCTGAATCCGCAGCTCGGCGGGCAGCGGACCCTGATCGCGCTGCTCGCGGCCGTCACCGTCACCTGTGCCTTCTGGGCGACCGCGACGACGGCGCAGTACTCCGGTCGCGGTCTGGCCAAGTCAGATGCGGAGAACCTGGACAAGTTCCCGGTCGTCATCCTCGACACCAAGGAGAAACTGGCGCTGCGGTCGCCCGGACTCGAGGAGACCGCCTTGCGGCCGGGCCAGGGCCAGACCTTCAACTACCGCTACCGCGGCCTCCGGCTGCTCGTCGTCGGCGAGAACCGCCTCTTCCTGGTCCCCCAGCAGTGGAATGCCTCGAACACGACCGTCGTCGTACCGCTGGACAGCTCGATCCGGGTCCAGTTCCAGTTCCAGAACGATCCACCGTGAGTCCCGCGGGCCGAGGCGTCAGGCGCTGTCGCGGATGATCAGTTCGGTGCCGTAGATCTCGGGGCTGGTGAGGGTGGCTCCGCCGATCTTGGCGAGCAGGATCTCGGCCAGGCGAGCGCCGAGTTTCTCGACCGGCTGGCGGATCGTGGTCAGTTTCGGAGTCGTAGTCGTCGCCATCACCGAGTCGTCGAAACCGACCACCGCGACGTCCTCCGGGACCCGGCGGCCGCGCTGGGACAGGACGCGCAGCGCCGTCGTCGCCATCAGGTCGTTCGCCACGAACAACGCGTCCAGGTCGGGGAACTCGTCGAGCAGCCGCAGCGCGGCCTGCTCACCGCCGTCGGCCGTGAAGTCGCCGAAGGCAACGGCTTCGGTCAGCCCGGCCTCCTTCATCACGTCCTGGTAACCGGTCAGCCGGTCCAGCCCGGCGGTCATGTCCAGCGGTCCGGCGATCGTCCCGATCTTGCGACGTCCGATCGACAGCAGGTACTCCACCGCCGTACGCGCGCCGGCGACGTTGTCGACGTCCACACTCGCCACCGGTACGTCGACGCCGAGCGGCCGGGCGCTGAACACGATCGGCAACGGCAACTGCGCCAGCTCCTGGAGCACGTTGCCGCGGCCGTGGTGGCTGACGACGATCGCGCCGTCGACGTGACCGCCGCGCAGGTACCGCAGCAGGCGCTGGTCGTCACCTTCGGCGGGCTCGATCAGCAGCACGAGCTGCGACGAGGTCGGCGCGAGCGTCAGGCTCACACCACGCAGGATGCCGGCGAAGAACGGATCGGAGAACACCCGGCTGTCCGGCTCCGGTACGACGATCGCCACCGAGTCGGTCCGTCGCGTCACCAGCGCTCGCGCGGCCCGGTTGGGTACATAACCGAGCTGGCCGATCGCACGCTCGACCGCGGCCACCGTGTCCGGCAGCACCTTGGGCGATCCGTTCACGACCCGCGACACCGTGGCCCGGGAGACTCCCGCGAGGGCGGCGACCTGCTCCAATGTCGGAGAACCATAGTCCTTCATCGGTCCTCCTCTGGACGACTGAATGACCTTCACACCGTAGTACGTTCCCGGCCGATCGCTCAGCCCTTCTTTCTTGTGTTGGCTGCTTTGTCGGCCAGGTCGAGCGCTTGCTTCCAGGCCGCGTCCGGTGCCTGCTTGCCCTCGTCGACCCGGGCCAGCGCGGCGCTGAAGACCTGGTTGATCTCGCCCTCGCGTGGGCCCTTGTGCTGCTTGAGGAAGACGTTCTTGGCCCGGTTGATGAAGATCTCCCCGACCGGCGCGTTGTTGAAGTACGCGTTCACCTGGTTCTTCACCTGCTCGTCGTCGTACGCGTCGAGGGTGGACGGGAACGAGCCGACCTTCTTGAACACCTTGACCTGCTGCTCGGGCGCGGTCAGCCAGGCGGCCAGCCGGGCCGCTTCCTCCGGCTGCGGCGACTGCTTCGGCACGGTGAGGTACGAGCCGCCCCAGTTGCCACCGCCACCGGGGAACACGTCGGCGACGTCCCACTTCCCCTTGCCGTAGCCGCCCGCGTTGTCCTGGATGACGCCGAGCATCCAGCCGGGGCACGCCATCGTCGCGAACGCGTCGGTACGGAACGCCTTGTTCCAGGCCTCGCTCCAGGCCGGCAGCTTGGCGGACAGGCCGTCCGCGCTGCCCTGGGCGATCTGGTTCCAGGTCCGCTTCAGCAGTGGGTTCTCCGCGCCGAGATAGCGGTCCTGGTTGGAGTAGTACGCCTGGATCAACTGGTTGCGCATCGCCTCCCAGGTGAGCACCGCGGAGTCGTACCAGGCCGAGCCCGGCACCTTCTGCTTGAACTTCCGCCCGGTGGCGAAGTACGACGGCCAGTCCGGGAACAGCTTGGCGACCTGAGCCCGGTCGGTCGGCAGCCCGGCCTTGGCGAACAGGTCACGGCGGTAGCAGATCGCCTCCGGCCCGATGTCGGTGCCGTAGCCGATGATCTTGCCGTCCGGGGTGGTCGCGCCGGACACCTTCCAGTCCAGCCAGCGGTCCTTCAGGTCGTCGGCGCCGTACTCACGCAGGTCGACGAACTGGTCCGCCTTGGCCAGGTAGTTGTAGATCCAGGTGACCTCCATCGCCTCGATGTCGGCCAGCCCGGAGCCGGCGGCCAGGTTGGTGTCCAGGTTCTTCACGTGGGCGTCGACGGTGGGGGACTTGCGGGCGACGATCTTGATGTTCGGGTGCAGCGCCTCGTACTCGCGGTACAGGTCGTCGTACCCGAACTCGTTGAAGGTGGCGATGGTCAGCTCGATCCTCGGCTTGTCCTGTTCGTTGCCGGAGGCATCGGATTCGCCGGGGGCAGCGCAGGCGGAGGCGAGCAGGAGCGCACCACAGACGAGGAGGGCCGCGAGAGGGCGGCAGCCGGCACTGGGCCGCATGGAAAAGCTCCCTGGAACTGGACGGAGTTGAGAGCGCTTTCGGATCGCGAAAGTGTGCTGAGTGTCGAGCGTCCCAACCTGTTATGTCAAGCACCACATCGTCACGCTGAGACACGAGGACGACCAGGTCAGTACATAACAGCCGCTGTGCTCACGGAACGAACCACGCCGATCACCCATTGCAGTAATACCTGCGAGTTTGCTGTGTTCACCGCCTGCTGAAGGTCGCGCCGCGGGACCCGCCGACGGTGATGTCGAGGACGATGCGCTTACCCAGCGCAACCACCGTCACCGTCTCGTCCGCGCTCAGCAGGCGGTCTACCCAACGTCGACAATCAAACGCAGGGTCTGGACAGTCCGGGGGTGTTCGCGAGCACGGTCATGCCGGGTCCGCGGCCCGCCGCGCCGTCCGCCAAGTGCTTGCCCCAGGCAACGGGAAGTTCGTCCGTGATCACTTTTGGTCACGACTTGTCCTGACTTACGGCAGCAGATCACGGACCACAGCGTCGGCGAGGAGCCGACCGCGATCGGTGAGGACGAGGCGATCCTGCTGCCGGGTGACGAGGTCACGCATGCCGGCGGCCGCGGCTCGGCCTTCGTCGTCGAGGACGTCGAGCGGGAGACCGGCCGCCAGGCGGATCTCGAGCAGGACGCGTTCGACCCGGCGGGTCTCGGCGTCGAGGGTCTCGCGCGCGTGCGCCGGACTCACGCCGGCGTCGAGGCGTTCGGCGTACGCGCTGGGATGCTTGACGTTCCACCAGCGGACGCCGCCGACGTGACTGTGCGCGCCCGGGCCGATCCCCCACCACGTGTCGCCGCGCCAGTAGAGCTCGTTGTGCCGGCACCGCGCATCCTCGTTGCGGGCCCAGTTGGACACCTCGTACCAGGTCAGCCCCTGCGCGGAGAGCATCTCGTCCGCCAGCAGGTACTTGTCCGCGAGGTCGTCGTCGTCCGGCATCGGCAGCTCACCGCGGCGGATCCGGCGGGCGAGCTGGGTGCCGTCCTCGACGATCAACGCGTACGCGCTGACGTGATCGGGATCGGCCGACAGCGCCGACTCCAGCGAAGCCCGCCAGTCGTCGAGCGACTCCCCCGGCGTGCCGTAGATCAGGTCCAGGTTCACGTGCTCGAACCCGGCGGCCGTGGCCTCCTTCACCGCCTGCAACGCCCGCCCCGGCGTGTGCTGCCGATCGAGGATCTTCAGCACCTGCGACGACGCGCTCTGCATCCCGAAGCTGACCCGCGTGAACCCTACCTCGAGCAGCTGCTCGAGGTAGCGCGGATCCACCGACTCCGGATTGGCTTCGGTGGTCACCTCCGCATCGGCCGCCAGGCCGAACTCGTCCCGTACGGCGGCCAGCATCCGGCCAAGGTCCTTCGCCGGCAGCAAAGTCGGCGTACCGCCCCCGAAGAAGACCGTGTCGACCGGCCGATCCAGCCCGGCGAGCGCCCGCCGGGCCAGGTGCACCTCCCGGATCGCCGTCTCCGCGTACGACGCCTGCGACGCACCGCCGCCGAGCTCCTTCGCGGTGTAGGTGTTGAAGTCGCAATACCCGCACCGCGACGCGCAGAACGGGACGTGCAGGTAGAACCCGAGCGGCCTCGTCCCCGCTTCCCGCACGGCGGACTCCGGCAGCGCCCCATCCCGGGGCGCAACCTCCCCCTCGGGCAGTGTCGACGGCACCCACCCATCCTACGGACCCCACCCCATTGGCCGGGTCGATCGCCTCAGGTGATCCATTGGCGGCCAATGGAACTTGCGGCTGGGGTTGGGAGTTGAGGTTCTGGGGGTGTTTTCGGAGAGGACCTCGAGATGAGCAGGCGGGTCGAGGAGAAGGCTCAGGCGCGGCAGAAGGTGGCGGAGCTTCGGGCCGCGCGGTTGCGGGCTGAACGGCGCAAGCGCCTCCTGATCGCACTAGGCGCCGTCGCGATCGTCGTCGTCGTGGTCGGCGGGCTCATCGTCGTACGGCTCACCGGCGGCGGCAAGCAAACCACCGCCACCCCCTCCGGCACCGCCGATACCGCGATCGTCTCCGCGCTCGCCGCCGTACCGGCAACGACGTTCGACCAGGTCGGATCCGACGGCGTCCAGGGTGGACCCGCGGCGATCACCGCTCCGGCACTGACCGCGAACGGCAAGCCGAAGGTGCTCTACATCGGCGCGGAGTACTGCCCGTTCTGCGCGGCGGAGCGCTGGCCGGTCGCCGTGGCGCTGTCACGGTTCGGATCCTTCAGCAACCTTGGTACGACGCACTCCGCGAGCGACGACGTGTACCCGAACACACCCACGCTGTCCTTCCACGGAGCGACGTACACCAGCCAGTACCTCGCGTTCACGGGCGTAGAGACGACCACCAACCAGAAGGTCAACGGCCAGTACGCTCCACTAGACACCCCGACCGCGGCCGATCAGCAGACCTTCGACACGTACAACCAGCCGCCGTACGTGCAGAGCGGTGGGTCGATCCCGTTCATCGACCTCGGCGGCAAGTTCGTCTCGTCCGGTGCAACGTACAGCCCCGCGATCCTGGCCGGGAGAACCCAGGCCGACATCGCGAACGCCCTGAAGGACCCGTCCAGCCCGATCTCGCGTGCCGTCGATGCCTCCGCCAACGGCTACACGGCCGCGCTGTGCCAGGTCACCGGCAACCAACCCGGCAACGTCTGCACAAGCCCTGCAGTCACCGCGGCGGCCGGCAAGCTCGGTAGGAGCTGAACCGTGAGAGTTCCCGCCGCCCCGAGACCGCTGGGCTGGATCCCGTGGACCACGCTAGTGCTGTCGATCGCCGGCCTCGCGGTCGCGACGTATCTCACCTACGAACACTTCACCACCTCGACCACCCTCGCCTGCCCCGACACCGGCGTCGTCAACTGCGTCAAAGTCACCACCAGCGAGTACTCCCACCTCCTAGGCATCCCCGTCGCCCTCCTCGGCCTGGCCTTCTTCGCCGCGATGACGGTTCTCTCCATCCCTCCGCTCTGGCGCACCCCCTCCCCCTGGCCCGCCCGGCTCCGCCTGACCGCCGTCACAGTCGGCGTCGCCTTCATCAGCTACCTGATCTGGGCCGAACTCTTCCGCATCAACGCCCTCTGCCTCTGGTGCACAGTCATCCACGCCCTGACCCTCGTCCTCTTCACCCTCGTTGTACTCCACCAGGCCCTGTACGACGCGAAGGCGACAGCACGCGCCCTTCGGGTGGGGGACGCGACGGAGGAGCGGGCGTAGCGGTGTGTGGGTAGACATCACCTCATGAGGTGGCGCCGGTGTAGCGGCGTAGGCCGAGTCGCCAGCAGGCGACGGCGAGAAGGCAGGCGACCGCGGCGCCGGCCATGGTCGACGTCAGAACCACCAGGCTTGGCCCATGGAGGAGCGTGGTGGTCGGGATGGTGGCGATGAGTGTGAGTGGGAAAACGTAGGTGACCACCAGGCGGAGGGGGCGGCGGTAGATATCCGTGGGGTAGCGAGCTAGTTGCCATGCCGAGCCGTAGAAGACGTCGAGTTGCAGGCGGGGCGCCCAGAAGGCGAGGCATGCGAGCAGTACTCCCATCGCCCAGGTCACTGCGAGCGCGGCTGCGAGTGTCAGGATCCAGGCCAGGATCGCGGCCGGCGCTGGTGTTTGCTCGTGGTCGCTCACTCCGAGTGCGATGACGACGAGTCCGAGGACGAACTGGATGAGGGCCAACGGAGTAGACCTTGCCAGGCTGGCGAGGTAGAGGGTTGGCGCCGGCTGCAGCAGAAAGGTGTCGAGCCTGCCTTTGCGGATGCCGTTGTCCGGGAACCAGGAGAGGTTGGGGTCGATGAAGGCGTTCTTCAGGCTGCTGAGCAGCTGAAAGGTGCCGATCAGGACGTAGGTCTCGGCCTCGGTCCAGCCCGCCAGCGAGTCGGTCCGCGCGTACACGACGAACACGGTGGCCAGGCTCGCGAAGAGACCGATGACCGACAGCAGGATGTCGAACAGCAGGTTGATCCGGAAGGTCAGTGTGGCTTGCGCCGACCGGCTGAATCCGGCCGCGAAGAGTCGGAGAAGTTTCATGCTCCGACCACCGTGTACCGGCGCATTCCGGCGCGCCACAGCAGGACGGCGGCCGTGATGAAGGCTGTGATCCACGCGGCCTGGTAAGCGAGTCCGGTGAGTACGGGGGCCGGACCGTGCACGCGGCCCGCGGCGACGTCGGCCGGGAGCCCAAGCATCCCGTAGAACGGCAGGATCTGACCGATGTCGCGTACCGGTCCGGGGAGGAACGCGAGGGGTGCGACGGTCCCGCCGAGGAGGGAGTTCAGGGTCCATCCGAACCCCACGATCGAATGCACCCGTTCAGTCCAGAAGGCGGTCAGGGACAGCATGAAGACCCAGCAGAAGCTGAGCGTGGCACCCAGCACGAAGACCGGAAGCGCCGACAGGACCGCGGTCCAGCTCAACGAAACTCCGAAGGCGACCCCGGTCAGCAACGCGATGGGGAGCCCCATCACCGTCAGCCACATCCGGATGGCGATGTTTGTCCCGATCGTGGTGACGACCACCGGGTGCGGCCGCAGCAGGTCGTGGCTGATCGTTCCGTCGTAGATCTTTTCGGAGAAGGTGAACTGCTCGAACGATTCCGTCATCACCGTGACCAGCAGCAGTGCCACGTAGTACGTCGCGACGTAGGAGTCAGCCGGATACACCGCCGACCAGACGAACATGCCGATGAGCGGCCCGAGTACCGCCTGGACGACGAGCGTGAGGAGGAACCACCAACTGCCGGACCACTCGAGCACCTCCATCCGGATCCGCAGTGCGATCAACAGCAGCAGGCGTCCGGGGCGGAACGCGGGAGGGTCGTACGGCACGGCGGGAGCGGTCATCAGACACCCTCCCGGTACGCGCGGTCGATGACGACCTCGAGCGGAGCCTCTTCGACGGAGAGATCCGCGACCTCGAGTTCGGTGAGCAGCCTGGCGGTGGTCCGGGCGACGTCCTCGCGAGGCACCCGCAGGACCCAGGTTCCGTTCGAGTTCTCGATGACCTCGCCTGCCTGGCGGAGTCGTTCCTCGTCGGCGTTCGGCGCGGTCAGGCGGAGGAGCTTGTACGGCGAGAGCCTCGCCGCGAGCTGGTCGAGTTGTCCGTCGTACTGCACCTTGCCCTTGTCGATCAGGACGAGCCGCGGGCAGAGCGAGGCGACATCGGCCATGTAGTGACTGGTCAGCAGCACGGTGGCGCCGGTCTGCTCGGCGTACTCGGCGACGAAACGACGCATCGTGGCCGCGCCCGAGACATCCAGGCCGAGTGTCGGTTCGTCGAGGAACAACACCTCCGGCCGGTACAGCATTGACAGAGCCAGGCCGGCGCGCATCTTTTCGCCCAGGCTCAAGGCCCTCAACTGACGCTGCAGCAGCTCCTCGAGCTCGAGCAGGCCGGTGAGCTCATCGAGGTTCCGCCGGTACTCGGCCGTCGGAACCTCGTAGAGCAACTGCTGGTACCGCAGGGTGTCGAGCACGGTGAGCTCCTGGGATCCGCCCACCGGCTGGCTGCCGCGAATGAACGCGATCCGGCGGAGGAAGTCGGATCGGCGCTGCCACGGGGAGTAGCCCAGCACCCGAACGTGGCCCGAGCCCGCGTGCAGCAGCCCGGAGAGGATCTTCATCGTCGTCGTCTTGCCCGCCCCGTTGGGACCGATGAAGCCGACAACCTCACCGGCGTCGAGGGTGAAGGAGGCGTTCTGTACGGCGGGAACCTCCCGGTAACGCCGGTTGAAGACCGAGCTCAGCGTTTCCTTCCACCCGGAACCCCGGATCGGCGCCCGGTAGGTCATACACAGGTCTTCCACCACAACTGCGGTCACCAGAACTTCTCCCACCAAGTCGATTGAGCAGACAACGGGTTGACCGTAGGAAGAAAAGACGCCAGGTGATGGCTTATTTTTCTGACATAGTCGAACTGTGCGTGCTGAACGGCTTCTCCGGCTTCTGCTGCGGCTGCAGACCCGCGGGCAGTCGACCGTCCACGAGCTCGCGCAGTACTTGGAGGTCTCACCGCGCACGGTCCAGCGTGATCTCGACGCGCTCAGCCTGGCCGGCGTGCCCGTGTACTCGGTTCGCGGCCGGGGCGGCGGGTGGGCGCTGCTGCCCGGCTACCGGACCCGGCTCACCGGGCTCGCGCCGGCCGAGGTGATGTCGGTGTTCGTCGGCGCGACTGCGCACGTGCTCGCCGATCTCGGCATGGATGCCTCGAGCGACCAGGCGATGACGAAGCTGATCGCGGCGCTGCCCGAGAGTGCGCGCCGCGATGCGGAGTACGCCCGCCAGCGGCTGCTGATCGATCACGCCGGCTGGGACGACCGCCGGGAGGCGCCGCGCTGGCTGGACCTCTGCCGGCAGGCGATCTGGGAGGAGCGGCGAATCTCGATCACCTATCGGGATCCGGGCGAGCCGTTCGACGTCGAACCCCTCGGTCTGGTCGCCAAGAGCCGGACCTGGTACTTGATCGCCCGCCGACCGGATGGAGCGTTCCGCACCTATCGCCTGAGCCGGGTGACGTCGGCGGCCGTGACCGACCAGCCCTTTTCGCGGCCGGCCCGTTTCGACTTGTCCGCGTACTGGGCCGAGGCGCAGCAGCAGTTCCGGGCGACGCGGCCGTCGTACCCGATCGTGCTTCGCGTGCGCGACCGCGCCGTACTCCGCTTCCGGCCGACCGCGCCGCCGGTGCCCGACACGGACGGCTGGTTCATCGTGCACACCGACCTCGAGAACCCCAACGAGGCGTGCGCCGCCGTCCTCGCCCAAGCCGGCGACGCGAACGTCCTCGCCCCGCAGGAACTCGCGGACATGGTCGAGCGCGCGGCCGGGGAGATCCTCAGGTCACAGCGGGCGCGACGGTGAGGATGCCTGTGGCGGGGTCGATGGTCGCGACGGTGCCTAGTGGGACGGTCGCCGACTGAGGGCCGTGGCCGATCGGGAGACCACCCAGGACGGGTACGGCGAGTAGGTCGAGGCGGTCGCGCAGCACGTCCAGCACGGACCAGCCGTTCACGCGCGCATCCTCGAAACCGTTGAACCGGCCGACCGCAACCCCGCGCAGGTCGTCCAGCAAGCCGGACTTGACCAGTTGGGTCAGTTGACGATCGATCATCCCGAGCCCGGTACCGATGGTGTCCTCGATCAGCAGGATGCCGCCGTCGAGGCTGGACAGCTCGCCGCCGACCGCGTGCGCGATCGTGTTGAGATTGCCGCCCATCAGGAAGCCGGTCGCCGGACCGCCGGCGGTCAGCGCCGCGGTCGGTTCCTTCGGGTCCTGGCGTACGACGACCTCCTCAGCCGTCATCAACGCCGCCCGGAGGCCGCCACCCGCCTCGTCGTTGAACGGCCCGTGGATCCCGGCCAGCCGGCATTCCTTCCACAACGACAGGTGTACGGCGGTGATGTCACTGAACCCGACCAGCGGCTTCGGATCCCGGCGTACGGCGTCGAAGTCGAGCTGATCGCTGATCCGGTACGCACCCTTGCCACCCCTGGTCGCGAAGACGGCCCGAACCCCGGGGTCGCGGAAGGCGTCATTCAGATCGGCGAGACGATCCTCGTCTGTCCCGGCCAGATACCCCACGCTGTCGAACACGTGCCGGCCGAGCTCCACCCGCAGGCCCCACCCGGCGAGCAGCTCGACTCCCCGCGCCACGAACTCCCGCTCGGGAGTACTGGCCGGAGACACGACACGAACCCGATCACCAGGCTGCAGCCGGGGCGGAATCAACACAGTCATGGCGAAACTCTGGCATCCCCCACAGACAATCCCCGCCCGCCCGGCCAGCGAACCAAACACCCGACCGCCTACCGGGGCGGGCGCGGTTCAGAGCGGGTGCGGTTCACGGGCCGCTGTGGTTCAGGGGCGGCTGTCGTAGGCCTCGCGGGCCGCGAGGACTTCTTCGATGTGTTGTTCGGCCCAGGTGCCGAGGGCTTGGAGTGGGGCATGCAGGGTGCGGCCCAGGGCGGTGAGCTCGTACTCGACCCTGGGCGGCATCTCGGCGTACACGTGCCGCTCGACCAGCCCGTCCCGCTCCAGATCACGCAGCGTCTCGGTGAGCACCTTGCCGCTGATCCCTTCCACCGCACCCCGCCGAAGCGTACTGGGCCGGTGTCGGCGAAGGACTTCGGGACGGTGGCCGGTCTGATGGCCGACGACATCGTGTGGCATCAGCCGGGGGCGAATCGCTTCTCGGGCACGCATCAGGGCCGCGCCGCTGTCGATCAGTTGCTCGGGGCAATGATGACGGTCAGTGCGGGCACGCGTCGACGTACTGCTGAGCCACTGAAATCGCCGAGTCCATTGCCATCTCCTTCAGATGTTGTGTTCAGGGCTCAATGCTCACCATTGGTAACCATGCACCTCAACGTAACTAACGATCCCGAGTGACCCACTTCACACAACTGCTCGGGCGAAGCGGGCTACCCAGCCGGCGGCGATACTTGTCTGCGTGACGAGAGAGCCGCGTTGGAAGTCGAGCACTGCACCCAGTGCCGGTGGTTGTTGCGGGCGGCATGGACCGCGCAGGAACTGCTGACCACCTTCACCACCGAGCTCGGCGAGGTCGCGCTCATCCCCGGGACCGGAGGGATCTTCGAGGTCCGCCTGGACGGCGAAACCCTCTGGTCCCGCAAAGCCCACAACGGCTTCCCCGACATCGCCCCCCTCAAGCAACTGGTCCGCGACCGCATAGCCCCCGACCGCAACTTCGGCCACTCCGACCACCGCTGACCGAACTCGGTCTGACAGCTCAGGCCGAGTTTCGTGCTGTCCGGGGCCCGGGTGAGGTGAGCATGTCCGCGACCAGGTCGATCATCGCCGCGTGCCGCTTCGCCGCGGACTCGGTCTGTCCGAGCACCACGATGTCGAGGAACACCCGGCTGACGACGAGCTCCGCGGCGGTCCGCACCCGGGCCGGATCGGCGAGGTCGTCGGCGCCACTCAGTACGTCGGCAACCGTCGCGGCCGCCTCGGCGAACAGCTCGGCGGCCCGGGTGGCGATCTCGGGACATGCCTGCGCTTCCCGGAAGACGATGATCCGGGCCGCGCGGTTGTGTTCCAGTTCGCCGGCCATGGCGCTGACGACGGCGCGCAGCCGCCCCCGCACCGATCGGCCCCGCGAGGCCGACCGCAGCACCGCACTCGGCGTCGGTCGCTCGTTCACGATCGCGAGCAGCAGATCCAGCTTGGTGGCGAAGTGGTAGAACACCAGGCCGGACGGTACGCCGGCCTCGTGGGCGATCCGCGCTGTCGACGTCGCGTCGTACCCGTGCTCGGCGAACAGCCGCTCGGCGGTCTCGATGATGTGCTGACGCTTCGTGCTGCGCGCCGTGTCAGCGTGCGCGGTCATGGTTCGCTCCGTTCGGCAGGCCGGTGATCCCCCTTCAGGTCCGCGGCTGCCTCGGCGGCACGCCGTAAGGCCTTGAAGACATAGTCTGGCACTCGTAGACCTCGCCGGTGGGCCCACAGCAGTTCATGCTCGACCCGTCCGACCTGGCGGGCGTAGTGCTGCAGGTGCGCCTCGTCGCCGGTGCTTGTGACCAGCGCGCGCATCACCTCCCCGAACTCCACCAACTGCTGGTCACTGCTGACCCCGACCGGGCCGAAGGTCCGCTTCCGCAACGTGCGAACCAGCCACCGCTGCCAGGAGCCCAACTGCGTCCAGAGCTGACGAGCGGCGATCTGGTAGTAGGCGAAATGGCCCGGCTCCTGCCGTTTGATCGGCGCGACCAGGGTGGCGGCGACGGCCCGTTCGCCCAGCTCGACGAGCCCGGCGTGAAGCTTGTTGTAGGCAAGCACCGCCGACCGTTCGGTGGCCACGCCGGTCAGGTAGTAGAGCATCCGGCTCACGTCCTGTACGCCGCGCACCCGGCCGAGGGCACCGAGCAACTTGAGCTTGAAGGACACGTCGCTCAGGTTGGGTTCGGCAGGTTCGAGACCGGCCAGCACCTGTAGCCGGTCCAGGATCAGCCCGTGATGCGTCTCCTGCGGGAGCCAGACGTCGGCGTAGAACCGCCGGTCGACCTCTGGCGGATCGGGCAGCAGGATGTTGAGCTCGAGCACATTCCGCTCGACCTCCAGCTCGACCCGCGACATGTACGACAGCACCGACCCGAACCGCTCCACGAGCCGGCCTGGATCGTTCATCGTGTAGTCGACACTGTCGAGCGGGATCGGCGGATGCTCCTCCCCCAGCCGATCGACATGGTCGGCCAGCCTCGACTCCTCCCGCCGGCGTCGTACCCGACGAGACCCCTGCACACCCGCCAGCGCCATCACGGCACCTCGCTCCCCCATCGAAAGGGATGTCCTGTTGATCCCGCAACGATCGTAACAAAGTGACTGACTGATCAGTCAGTCAATCTCTGTGACGTCGCCAACACACAGTCCCGGCCGATGATGCGGGCACCGGGCACGTGGCTCAATGCCCCGACGTCGGGTCGCGCCTGGTGAGTGGTCGACGAGGTTGCGCGGGCTCGGAGCGGTGGCGGTCAGTTGCTGTGGGCAACTGTTGGGGCTAGCGGGTCGGGTTGCTTGGGCAGGTGGTGGGCGGGGTGGTGGGGTGGGACCGGATCAGGGGGTTTGCGTTGTGGCGGCCTAGGTTCCATTCGAGCCAGTCGTCGGTGGTGGGCTTCCGTCCGGTGAGTGCGCAGCCGACCACGTCGTCCGGCAGGGTGGCCAGCACTGGTACGGCGTCGTCGGAGAGGCCTTGGAGGTGGACCCAGTCGACCTTGCCGGTCTCGGTGTAGCGGTCGATGTTGTGCTGGGCGATCCAGGCGTCCGGATTGATCGCCGCGAGCCCGAGCAGGAGGCTGGCGCCGCTGAGCAGCGCGGCCCGCGGCAACCAGCCTGCTCTCATCGTCACGCCGGCCACCATCACTCCGATCACGAGCAGCCCCAGCCAGCCCTCGAAGACGTCCACGAGTAGGCGAAGCTCGGTGAACCCATATGCCTCCTGGTAGACGTGCATCCGGTAGAGAGCGGACGCGACCACGACCAAGGTCAGCAGACAGAGCAGGCCGAGCGACGCGCGCAACCAGGTCAGGTCCGCGGCCGTGGAACGCGGCGCCTTGCGTGCGGCGACCCACACCACCAGCAGGGTGAGCGCGGTCGCCACCGTGAGCTGACCGAAGCCCTGGTGGACGTACTCCGCGTACGTCAGGCCGGTAATGCGCTCGAGGTACTGGTGCCCACCGAAGTTCGCAGTGGCCTGCGCTGCCAGGAAGACCAGAAAGACAGCATCCACAAGCAGCACCGGCACAAGCCACTCATACCGACGAGCGACCGGCCGCACCGGGCCACCACCGGTCTCGACCTTCGGCGGATTCAGCCCGAGGTACGTCGCCGCAAGCACGACACCACCAACGGCCACGGTGACGAATGCACGCAGTACGAACGAGTCAAGCTCCAGATCAGGAACGACCGCGCCCGCCCACTCAGCGAAGACCGCATCGGCCGAAGCGAACAACAGTCCGAAGACAAGGACCGCCAACAACGACCACAGGACCGTCCGCAGCGCTGCCGCGCTCGTCCGCAGACCTCTGACGCCCTGCGCGGAGCGACCCAGCCACGGAAGTCCGCGCAACCCGGCAAGGGGCCAAGCCATGCCAGCCAGCACGAAGGCAGGCAGTGTACGGCCGTTCACCAGCCCGGCCATACACACAGCACCACCCGCCAGCAGGCACAACACCACGATCCACTCCGCATCCCGGACCACGGATGTCGCGGCCAGCAACACACACAGGGCAGCACAGGCCAGGGTGAAGCGGGACCGGCGGTTGACGCTGAAGCCGAGGATCACTCCCCCGGCGGCCAGCAGTACGACGAACGTGCCGAGACCGAGATCGCGAAACGGCAGGACGATGCCGGCCAACACGCCGACCCCCAAGCAGTACAGGACCGCACGTACGTTGCCGGGCACGCCGGCCTCAGGCCAGAACCTGCCGAACAGCATGTCCATCCCCGACTCCGGCGCACGCGCGACAGCGGGTGCGGGAGTGTCGACCGGCTTCGTCATGACTGGCTCCTGTGCCTTCCTGGTGACATGGGTGTGTTGCCTCGGTTCACGCGGTAGGTCGACGCGGACCCGGGCACCGGTGCTGCCCGGCGCGGGATCGACGAAGTGGATGCTGCCGCCGTGGAGATCGGTCACCCAGCGAGCGATCGCGAGCCCGAGACCGGTGCCGCCACCACCGTCCGCCTCCGTCAATGTCCCGAACCGTTCGAAGACGCGGTCCCGATCGGCGAGAGGAACGCCTGGCCCCTCATCGGCGACCTCCAGCCGCCACCCCGCTTCCGTCACCTGGACGGTGATCCGTACGACGCCACCGACAGGACTGTGCCGGGCGGCGTTGTCGAGCAGGTTGGCGATCAACTGATGGAGCCGCGCCGGGTCCGCCGGGACAGTCAACTCGGGCGGCGTGACACGTACGTCGTACCGGACCTGACGACCGACCACCTGCGCTTCGGCCACGGCGCGCTCCAGCAACTCCGCGACCGCTACCTCCTTGGTCGACAACCGGACCTCGCCGGCATCCACGCGGGCCAGATCGAGCAGGTCGTTGGCGAGGGTCGAGAGTCGCTCTGCCTGGTCGAGCGCCGTCCGGAGGGCCACGGGGTCCGGCTCGGCGACTCCGTCGACCAAGTTCTCGAGTACGGCGCACAAGGCCGCGAGCGGCGTACGAAGCTCATGACTCACGTTCGCCACCAGTTCACGGCGCTGGCGGTCGACGGCAGCCAAGTCCTCGGCCATCCGGTTGAAGGCCCGGGCCAGCTCTCCCACCTCGTCACTCGAACTCGCGGTGACTCGACCGGAGTAGTCGCCGCGCGCCATCTTGCGGGCCGCAGCGGTCATCTCGCGCAGGGGCGAGGTCATGCCCACCGCCAGCAACTGGGTCACGCCGAGCGCCAGAGCCACGGTGACCGGGATGCTGAGCCAGGCAGGCACGTTGGCGACCGCGCCGACGGCCGCGACGATCGAGGCCAGGGTGACGCTGACCGCGACGAGCAGCCCGAGCTTGACCTTGACCGACGTGACCTGGTCCAGCAGCGGGCTGCTCATGTGGCACCGCCGGACTCGAGGGCGTAGCCGACGCCGTGCACCGTTCGCACCCGGTCCGCGCCGATCTTGGCTCGCAGCGCCTTCACGTGACTGTCGACCGTACGGGTCCCCGACGCACCCGGCCAGCCCCAGACTTCGGCGTACAGGTTCTCCCGGGTCAAGACCTTGCCCGGCTTGGCGGCCAGACAGAGCAGCAGGTCGAACTCGGTCGGCGTCAGATGGACCTCGGCGCCGGCGACCCAGGCCCGGCGCGCGGCCGCGTCGATCCGCAGGTCACCCACCTCGGTGGCCGGCCGATTCGCCAGCTCGGCGGCCCGGTCGACCCGCCGAAGCAGGGCTGCCACCCGAGCCACCAGCTCCCGCATCCGGAACGGCTTGGTGAGGTAGTCGTCGGCGCCGACGCCGAGCCCGACCAGGATGTCCGCCTCGTCGTCACGGGCGGTCAGCATCAGCACCGGAACCGGCCGCTCGGCCTGGATCCGCCGACACACCTCGTGGCCGTCGTACCCGGGAAGCATCACGTCCAGCAGGACCAGGTCTGGCGCGGTCGCGGCGAACTGCGCCACCGCACTCGGTCCGTCCCAGGCCTGGACGACGTCGTACCCCGACCCGCGCAACCGGTCGGTCACCGCCTGGTTGATCACCGGCTCGTCCTCGACCACGAGGATCCTGCGGGCTGCTCCATCGACTGCCACGGTTCGAGCGTAGGAGCCGAGCTGGTCAGGAGTACGGGACGACTCGTGAAGGTTTTGTGCAGGTCTGTCAACCACCCCGGCCCCCGGCGGCGCGCCTGCGCGTGGAGACGAGGGGCGGAGGTGTACGCCGCCTGGGGAGCGACCGGTCAACCGGGCCTGAACCAAGCATCGGGGGCCGTGAACAGGAAATAACGTGTTCACGGCCGCGAGGGCGTGTCCATGGCCCCGACGGTTGGCGGAGAAGTCGGGAATTGGGAAGCCGACCGTCGGCGGGAAACCGACGGTCGGCGCTCCGTGGCAACGATGGACCGGCAGAGCACGGCGGCGGAGGAGCCGCGCGTGGACGGGTAGAAGCTGTTAGTCGTACATCTTGTCGAGCAGGTCGGCGTACTGGGTTTCTACGTGTTTGCGTTTGAGTTTGAGGCTGGGGGTCATCTCGCCGGATTCGACGGTGAGGTCGCGGTCGAGGATGGTGAACTTCTTGATGGTTTCCCAGCGGTTCAGGCCGGCGTTGAGCTCGTCGATGTACCCCTGGACCATCGCGCGGGCCGGGTCGGAGCTGACGATCTCGGCGTACGACTTGCCGGCCAGGCCGTTCGCGGCGGCCCAGCCCTGGATCGCTTCCGGGTCCAGGGTGACCAGCGCGCTGACGAAGTTGCGCTTGTTGCCGTGCACAACGAATTGGCCGACGTACGGGCAGATCATCTTGAACCGGCCCTCGATCACCTGCGGGGCGACGTACTTGCCGCCGGAGGTCTTGAAGAGGTCCTTCTTCCGGTCGGTGATGAAGAGGAACTCGTCCTGGAAGTGGCCGATGTCGCCGGTGTGGAACCAGCCGTCGGCGTCGATCACCTCGGCGGTCTGCTCGGGCTGGTTGTGGTAGCCACTCATCACGCCCGGGCCCTTGATGAGGATCTCGCCGTCCTCGGCGATCTTCGCCTCGGTGCCGGGGAAGATCGGGCCGACGCTGCCGAGCCGGTACTGCCCGGGGCGGTTCAGTGACGAGCCGGCCGCGGTCTCGGACAGGCCGTAGCCCTCCAGGATCAGCAGGCCGGCCGCGTGGAACCACTCGGCCAGCTTCTTGTCGAGGGCCGCGGAGCCGGAGACGAAGAACCGGATCCGCCCGCCGAACCTGGCCCGGATCTTGGACAGGACCAGCTTGTCGGCGAGCGCGTACTGGGCGCCCAGCGCACCACCCGGCTCACGACCCTGCTGACGCAG
This sequence comes from Kribbella sp. NPDC023972, assembly GCF_040639075.1. Classification (NCBI taxonomy): domain Bacteria; kingdom Bacillati; phylum Actinomycetota; class Actinomycetes; order Propionibacteriales; family Kribbellaceae; genus Kribbella; species Kribbella sp. NPDC023972. The sequence goes on from NZ_JBEZZH010000001.1 coordinate 1,008,498, forward strand.
GGCGGAGACCTTGGCGCCAACCCCGAAGGCCCAGTGGAACAGCTTGGCCTTGATCCCGCCCTCGGCCTCCATCATGGTGACGATCCGGGCGTGCGCCTTCTCGAAGATCCGCGGCGCCGCGGCCATGAAGGTGGGCTGGACGACGGCCGCGTTCTCGACGATCTTGTCGATCCGGCCGTCGATCGCGGTGGCGAACCCGATCTGGAACTGTACGGCGAGCAGCACCTGACCGAAGACATGTGACAGCGGCAGCCAGAGGAACTGCAGGTCGTCCGGGCTGAGCACCCGGATCTCCTCCACGGCGGCGCCCTCGTACGTCCAGACCGAGTGTGGCAGCCGGACGCCCTTCGGCCGGCCGGTGGTGCCGGAGGTGTAGATCAGCGTGCACAGGTGATCAGGCTGGATCTGGGCAAGCCGCTCGTCCACGCACGACGGGTGCTCTTTCAGGTACGACGCGCCGAGCTCGTCCAACGCTGACAACGACAGGACCCACGAGGCGTCCTCCGCCGAGGGTTCGCCGTCGATCAGGACGACCTTCTGCAGCGAGGGCGTCTCGGACCGGTGCTCACGCAGCTTGTCCAGCTGGGTCGCGTCCTCGGCGAACACAACCTGTACGTCGGCGTCCGCCACGATGAACGCGACGTCGGTGGCCATCGTGGTCGGGTAGATCGTGGTCGTCGCGGCGGCCGCGAGTACGGCGGCCAAATAGCACTCGACCCACTCCATCCGGGTGCTCGACGCGACCGCGACGCGCTGCTCGGGCTGAACGCCGAGGGCGACCAGGCCGGCAGCCCGGCGGCGCGCCAGTTCGTCGAGCTCCCGCCAGCTGGCGGATTTCCACTCGTCCCCTGACGGGTAGCGGAAGGCCTCGCGCGACGGGGTCGCGGCGACCCGGTCGAGGAACATCATGGCCATGTTCTCTTTGCGATTGCTGAGCAGCGCGAGCTGGCCCTCATCGGCGACTGGCTTCATCTCTGGCCTCCATCGGGGGTCAAGTAACCGGAGGGTAATGGCAAGTGGGCACGGCTGACTATGCCCCTCGCTCGCAGGCCCCCACCTTCTCCATCACGTTTCCGCAACGCGCACCTACGGCCAGTGGTCTCTGTCTCACTGTCAGTTCTACCCCTCGGCCCGGGCGCGCCGTCAACCGCCGCGCCGAAGCTACTCCAGCGTACGTCGGACCACGTCCGCGTCGGGGGTCCATCGCCTGGAGGATGTCCAGTGCCTCGGGACTCAGAAAGGTTTCCGCACCACGAGGCGCTGGATGGTCTTTCCCGAGCTTGCGCTGGTGACTTCCTCGTCGAGAAGACACTCGGCATCACCGAGCGCGTCCTTGACCACCGCGGCATCGACCGCCGCATAGAGCCGGCCGGCGTCGTCACGCTGATCCGTTGCTGACACGCGCCAGGTCAGGTAGAGCACACCGCCCGGCGTCAGGATGTCGACCAGACGTCGTACGGCGGCCGGGACCGTCGCGGGCTCGAGATGCATGAGGACCGTCTCGCACAGCACGTTGACGAAGCTTCCCGCTGCGACATCGTCGAGCGAAGGCAACGCCGCCGGACGGAACTCGACCTCCGGATGCCGGCGTTCAGCCTCCGCGCGCAGACCATCGGACGGCTCGAATCCGACCGTCGGGAAACCGTTCGCGGTCAGCCAGGCCGCGTCGCGTCCGCTGCCGCAGCCCACGTCCGCGGTCGGCCCGGAGGTGAAGTACCTGCGGACGAGCTCCTGGAGGTCCGTGCCGGCGGGCTGGGTCTCCCAGTCCTCGGCGTACTCGACGGCGCCGCTGTCATAGGCCTGCATGGTCCCGGTATCCATGCAGGCATCGTGCTGCACCTACTCTCTCGATGTCAACCTTCTTGACATCGAGATAAGTCAGCGCTGGGCGAGGAGTTCTGCGATCTGCACCGCGTTGAGGGCGGCGCCCTTGCGGAGGTTGTCGTTGGAGATGAAGAGGGCGAGGCCGCGGTTGTCCGGGACCGACTGGTCCTGGCGGATGCGACCGACGTACGACGGGTCCTGACCGGCTGCGAGCAGCGGCGTCGGGAGGTCGGCCAAGGCGACACCCGGAGCGTCGGCGAGCAGCTCGGTCGCGCGCTCCGGCGTGATCGGCGCGGCGAACTCGGCGTGGATGCTCAACGAGTGACCGGTGAAGACCGGGACCCGGACACAGGTACCGGCGACGGGCAGGTCCGGGAGGTGCAGGATCTTGCGGCTCTCGTTCCGCAGCTTCTGCTCCTCGTCGGTCTCACCGGTGCCGTCGGCAACGATCGAGCCGGCCAGCGGGAGCACGTTGAACGCGATCGGCCCGGCGTACACCTTCGGCTCGGGCAGCGCGACACCGTCAGTACCGCGGGCCAGCCGGCCACCGGTCTCGACCAGGGCGCGAGCCTGATCCTCGAGCTCGCTGACACCCGCGCCGCCGGACCCTGACACGGCCTGGTACGTCGCGGCGATCAACCGGGTGAGGGTCGCCTCGCGGTGCAGCGGAGCGAGTACCGGCATCGCGGCCATGGTGGTGCAGTTCGGGTTGGCGACGATGCCCTTCGGCAGATTCTCGAGGTCGCCGGGGTTCACCTCGGAGACGACCAAGGGTACGTCGGGATCCATCCGCCAGGCCGACGAGTTGTCGACCACCACGGCCCCCGCGGCGGCCACCTTCGGCGCGAACTCCCTGGACGCCGTCTTCCCGTTCGAGAACAGGGCCAGGTCGAGCCCGGTGAAGTCAGCGGTGGCGGAGTCCTCGACGACGATCTCGGTGTCGCCGAACGGGAGCTTCGTCCCGGCCGAGCGCGCGGACGCGAAGTACCGGATCTCGCCCACCGGGAACTTCCGCTCGACGAGCAGCTCCCGCATGACGCTACCGACCTGACCTGTGGCTCCGAACACTCCTACTCGCATGCTGTGCACCCTAATAGCTCAGCCCTCGCGGAGCCGCCGAGTTTCAGCATGCGGCGGCCTGGCCTCGCTGGGGCGGAAGAGAGGCCAGGCCGCGGTCCAGCCCGTCAGGCGTCGGCAACCAGGACGCCGCCGTTGGCCACGTCGGTGGTCTCGATCTCGGTGAAGACGATGCGGACGGACTCGCGTTTGGCGTTCAGGATCGAGATCGCGGACTCGGTCACGGCGGCGACGAACTCGCGGCGCTGGTCGAGGGTGCGGCCGGACAGGAGCTCGACGGTGATGTTCGGCATAGAAGTCACTCCAGGTCAGTAGTTCTGTGTCACGGGACAGTGTTCCAGGAATCAGCCGACCGCGGCCGCCCGTCTCGCCGCGACCTCGTCGGTCTCGTCGGGGTCGCTGTTCAGCGAGTTGACCAGCTCGTCGACCTCCGGGCGGCGTTCCGGCAGGAGCAGGCCGAGACCGACGTACACCAGCAAGGAAGTTGCCAAGGGCAACGCGACGACCAGGGTGGTGTCGGTGGACTCGACACCCCACTTGACGATCGCCCAGACCACCGACCGGCAGGCCGTGATCTCGCCGAGCTGGTCGATCCACTCCGGCGCGGGCACCTCGTCGTACAGCTTCGTCTGGGCGATGGCCGGCGAGAACCAGGCGTTCACCGACATGGACGGCGTCGACGTACGGGACCTGCGGTGACGGCTGACCAGTTCAGCCTGCGCGGACGTACGGCGCTCGTCACCGGAGCCCGGCGGGGTATCGGCGCGGCGATCGCGGCCGGGTACGCCGCAGCCGGCGCCGAACTGATCCTGATGGCCCGGGACGCCGCACTCGAAGACACCCTCGAGGCGATCAAGCAGAGCGGCGGCGAGGCAACCATGGTCGTCGCCGACTTCGCCGACCCGGCCGCGGTCGAGGCGACGGCCATCGAACTGGCCCGGTCGAGACGAATCGACATCCTGGTCAACAACGCCGGCACGATCCGGCGCGCGCCGGCGGCCGAGACCACGACCGCCGACTGGCAGCACGTGATCGACGTGAACCTCAACTCCACCTGGGCGGTCACCCGGCCGATCGGCGCGGCGATGGTCGAGCGGGGCTCCGGTGCGGTCGTCACGATCGCCTCGCTGCTGAGTTTCCAGGGCGGGATCAATTCCGGCCTACACTGCGAGCAAGCACGCGGTCGCGGGGCTGACCCGGGCGCTGGCCAACGAATGGGGTCCGGCCGGAGTCCGGGTGAACGCGATCGCGCCCGGATACATCAGCACCGACAACACCACCGACCTGCGCGCGGACCCCCGTCGCGAAGCGGCCATCCGGGAACGCATCCCGGCCGGCTGCTGGGGGCGGCCGGCCGACGTGGTCGGCGCCGCGGTCTTCCTGGCCTCGGCGGCGGCCGGGTACGTGAACGGTCACGTGCTTGCGGTCGACGGTGGCTGGCTGGCCAGATAGAAGTGGCAGGATGACCGACATGAGTTCGCCCTCGGCCATCGACAAGACGCTGATGGTGCTGGACGCCGTCCTGGAACACTCGCGGTTCACCGACGTCGTCAACGCGACCGGTCTGGCCAAGTCGACCGTGCACCGGATCATGGCGTCCCTGGTCGAGCACGAGTTCGTCGCGCAGGCCGAGGACGGTTCGTACCACCCGGGCCCGAAGGCGCTGCGGCTGGCCGGTCACGCACTCACCAATGTCGACCTCGTCACGGTCGCTCGCCCGGTGCTCGCCGACCTGGTCGCTCAGACCAGGTGCACTGTGCATGTCGGTCTGCTGAACGGCGACGAGGCGATCTACGTCGCCCGACTCGACGGCCCGAAGCCGTACCGGATGCCATCACGCGTGGGCAAGGCCTTCTGGCTGCACTGCACCGGCATCGGCAAGGCACTGCTCGCGGAGAAGGACGACGAGGCGCTCGACGCTCACATCACCCGAACGGGTCTGCCGGCTCGCACGCCGCTGACGCATACAACCGCGGCCGCGTTGAAGGCCGATCTGGCCCAGGTACGGGCCCGCGGGTACGCGCTGGACGACGAGGAGAACGAGCCGGGCATCCGCTGCGTCGCCGCCGTCATCCACGACCACACCGGCGCCGCGATCGCCGCTGTCAGCATCTCCACGCTGTCCCTGGAGCAGTCGATCGCACAGGTCGCCCTGATGGCACCCGCCGCGATCGAGGCCGCCCGCAAGATCTCCGCGGCATTGGGCTACCGCGAACCCACCAACTGACCGAGTTGGGTACGACGGGCCGCGGCCCAGCGGACGACGGGGACGAACAGCGCCCCGATCACCGCGAACCAGACGCCGAGGATGATCCAGCCCGGGACGCCGAGGCCCAGTGGGAGGAGGGCGAGGACGGTCGGCGCGACCATCGTGCTGACGGACATGCTGGTGTTCCAGACGCCTTGGTACTGGCCCTGCGCGTGGTCGGCGGCGAGGTCGAAGCCGAGGAGGAACGAGCCCGACGACTGCAGCAACTCCCCCAACACCTGTACCAGAGCGCCGACCGCCAGCAACGCGACCGCGACTATCGCATCACCAGCCGATGCGGACGCGAACAACACCATCGATGCCATCAGCAACAGCCCGGCGGTCCTGGTCGCCCGTGCCGCCGTCGTCGGATCGGCCACACCTCGGGATGAGCGCACCTGGAAGAGCGCGACGACCATGGTGTTGATGATCATCACCAACGCGACCGTCCAGCGCGGCGCATCGGTGTGATCGACCACCCACAGCGGGATCGCGACGTCCAGTACGGCGTAGTGGATCGACATCCCCGCGTTGAGTGCGGCCACCGCGAGGTACCCGCGATCGCGCAGCGCGACCCACACCGGTCCCTCGTCGGTCCTCGGCTGCGGCGCGACCCGTGGGATGGCCAGTACGACGCATGCAGCGACGACACTCAGTACGGCGTCCAGCACGAACATCGCGCGGTACGCCGTACTGGTGTCGAAGTGCAAGGCGAACGCACCGATCCCGGCGCCGGCCATGATGCCGATGTTGGTGACCGCCCGCAGATAGGCACGAGCCGCGACCCGATCCGCCCCTTGGGTGATCGCGGCGATCAACGCTGCCCGCACGGCGCCCGCGCCCCGGTCGATCACGGTGAGCACGATGGAGACGACGAGGAACTGCCAGAACGTCTGCACGAGCAGGTAAAGCAGACTCACGCCGCAGATCATGAGGCTGAGTACGACGAACAACGTGCGCGGACCACGTCGGTCGGCCAGATGTCCCATCGGCACCGCCGACAACAGACCGAACAGCCCTGCGACAGTGAGCCCAAGGCCGACCTGCGCGATGCTGAGCCCGATGATCCGGTTGAAGTACAGCACGCTGACCGTCATCAGCAGCCCGCTGCCAACCCGGCTCAGCAGGGTGGCGAGAGCGAGCGGCCGCAGTGGACCAGGTGCCGGCAGCAGGCCCCTCACGAGCGGGCGGCGACGCGGTGAGCCAGGGCGGTCATCTCGTCAGCGAGATCGACGCCGGAGTTGAGCATCTGGCGCATCCGGGCCGGGTCCGGGGCGCCGAAGATCTCGCCGACGGTGACCTCGTGGGCGGGGCGATGGACGATCTCGATCGGGTCGCCGGCGGCGACTGCGCCGGTCTTGAGCACCTTCAGGTAGGCGCCCGGCCGGCCCTCGCGGTGGAAGCGCTTGATCCAGCCGTCGAGCTGCATCCGGTGCTGGAACGTGACACACGGCGTCCGCGGATACCGGACGATCACCTCGACCTCCGGACCGATCCGCCAGACCTCACCGATCAGCGCACCGGTGATGTCGAGCCCCTCGGTGCGCAGGTTCTCACCGAACAACCCAGCCGGGATATCCCGATCGAGGTCGGCCGCCCACCACCGTGCGTCCTCCTCGGCGTACGCGTAGAGCGCCTTGTCCGGACCCCCGTGGTTCTTGGTGTCACACACCGAGTCGCCGGCCAGCCCCAACTCGCCGACCCCCACCCGCCCCGGCTGTGGACGCTTGTCGATGGCGGTGAGTCCGGTCTCCTTGGGACCCGGGATCAGATCTTCCACCACATTCACCGTCAGCAGCCGCATGTCCCTATCATCGGTTGATTCGGGCCACGGCACTACTGAGTTTTTCAGTCCTGGATGGCCTTCACGATCGCGATGTTTCGGGTCAGCCAGTCCTGCGGCAGGGACTCGTCGGTGCCGGCGTCGTCCAGCGTCCACAAGACGTTCAGCATCTGCCGGACGATCACCCAGTCGCGGGCGCGCTCCTCGTCCAGCCCGGCGGCGTCGATCGCGGCGTAGAACCGCTGCCGGACCGCGAACCGAAGGTCGCCGGAGGCAACGACCTCGTCCCAGCGGTTCCAGATCAGCGGCGCGACCTCGTAGTGCGGGTCGCCGGACAGCGGCTTGGGATCGATCACCAGCCAGGGTTCGCGGACGCCGGCGAGCACGTTGAAGTAGTGCAGGTCGGTGTGGATCAGCCTGCCGTCACACGCCGGGTCGGTGCTGAAGTCCTCGGCGAGCGCGATCGCCTGCTCGACGTAGCGATGCGGGACCGGTGCCGACGCGGGCAGCTGCCGGAACCGCTCGACCCATCGCTTCAGCTCGCCGGACAGTGTTCGGTACTGCGGACCGGCCGGGACGTGCAGTCGTTTGTAGGCTGCGCCGACGATCTCGCACGCCTCGATCGCGTCGATCGTGGTCAGGTCGCGCGGCTCCAACCGCTCCAGCAGCAAGGCGAACCGGCGCGGATCCGCGCGCAGCAGCTGGACCGCGCCGTTCCCACCCCAGTCGCGGAGCGCGAGGTGCTCGGTCTCCGCCTCCCAGTGCGGGAACTGCACCTTGAGCACGGCCGGCTGCCCGTCCGCCGTCGTCACCGGCACGACCAAGGCGCAGTTGCCGTACGACGTCGTACCGTCGACCGTCAGACTCCACTCGTCGACGAGTTCCCGGGTCAGCCGCGGCAACCGGTCCAGCCAGTCCGCCCAGTCCTGACCCCGCGACGCGACGACCAGGAAGTCCGCTGGGATCTCGACCGGCACTACTCCTCGGCCCTCACTACTTCTTGGCTTTTTCCGACGTTTCCGTCGTACGGAGCGCGGCGATGAAGGCTTCCTGCGGGACCTCGACCCGGCCGACCATCTTCATCCGCTTCTTGCCTTCCTTCTGCTTCTCCAGCAGCTTGCGCTTGCGGGTGATGTCACCGCCGTAGCACTTGGCCAGCACGTCCTTGCGGATCGCGCGAATCGACTCGCGGGCGATGATGCGGGACCCGATCGCGGCCTGGATCGGCACCTCGAACTGCTGCCTGGGGATCAGCTCCTTCAGCTTGCCGGCCAGCGCGACGCCGTACGAGTAGGCGTTGTCGCGGTGCACGATCGCCGAGAACGCGTCGACCTGCTCGCCCTGCAGCAGGATGTCCACCTTGACCAGCGCCGCGGCCTGCTCACCGGTCGGCTCGTAGTCGAGCGAGGCGTAGCCCTTCGTCTTGGACTTCAGCTGATCGAAGAAGTCGAAGACGATCTCGGCCAGCGGCAGCGTGTAGCGGAGCTCGACCCGGTCCTCGGACAGGTACTCCATGCCCTGCAGGTTGCCCCGCTTGGCCTGGCACAGCTCCATGATCACGCCGATGAAGTCCTTCGGGCTCAGGATCGTCGCCTTCACCACCGGCTCGTAGATCTCGGCGATCTTGCCTTCCGGGAACTCACTCGGGTTGGTGACGACATACTCCTTGCCGTCCTCCATCTCGACCCGGTAGACGACGTTCGGCGCGGTCGAGATCAGGTCAAGGTCGAACTCACGCTCGAGCCGCTCCCGGACGATCTCCATGTGCAGCAGGCCGAGGAAGCCGCAGCGGAACCCGAACCCGAGCGCACCCGAGGTCTCCGGCTCGTACTGCAGGGCCGCGTCGTTCAGCTGCAGCCTCTCCAGCGCGTCACGAAGCGTCGGGTAGTCGTCACCGTCGATCGGGAACAACCCGGAGTACACCATCGGCTGAGGATGCTTGTAGCCGCCGAGCGGCTCGGTCGCGCCGCGCACGGCCGCGGTGACGGTGTCGCCGACCCGGGACTGGCGGACGTCCTTCACCCCGGTGATCAGGTAGCCGACCTCGCCGACCCCGATACTCGGCGACTTCATCGGCTCCGGCGAGATCACTCCGACCTCGAGCATCTCGTGCACCGCGCCGGTCGACATCATCTTGATCCGGTCCCGATGGGTCAGCTCGCCGTCGACCACCCGGACGTAGGTGACCACGCCGCGGTAGGTGTCGTAGACCGAGTCGAAGATCAGCGCCCGCGGCGGTGCGTCCTTGACACCCTTCGGCGGCTCGACCTGCGCGACGATCTCGCTCAGCAGCTCCTCGACGCCTTCACCCGTCTTCGCCGACACCTTCAGTACGTCGGACGCGTCGCAGCCGATGATGTGCGCGAGCTCGGCGGCGTACTTCTCCGGCTGGGCGCTGGGCAGGTCGATCTTGTTCAGCACCGGGATGATGTGCAGGTCCGCGTTCAGCGCCAGGTAGAGGTTCGCCAGCGTCTGCGCCTCGATCCCCTGCGCCGCGTCGACCAGCAGCACCGCACCCTCACACGCCTCCAGCGACCGCGACACCTCGTAGGTGAAGTCGACGTGACCGGGCGTGTCGATCATGTTCAGGATGTACGTCGTACCGTCCGGGGCGAGCAGACCGCCCGGGGAGTCGGGCTTCGGCGCGAACGGCAGCCGGACCGCCTGCGACTTGATCGTGATGCCGCGTTCCCGCTCGATGTCCATCCGGTCGAGGTACTGGGCCCGCATCGAGCGGTCGTCGACCACCCCGGTGATCTGCAGCATCCGGTCGGCCAGCGTCGACTTGCCGTGGTCGATGTGGGCGATGATGCAGAAGTTCCGGATCAGCGACGGGTCGGTACGACCCGGCTGCGGCACGGTCGTGGGGCCAACGGGCACGGAGGGGATCCAGTTCGTCTCGGTCTTTGCGGTTCTTGCTGGTCAACCGGTCAATCATCCCATGCGGGGCCAACGGAACTGAAAATCCCGGGCGGCCCGGGCGCTGGGGACCTACCGTTGGGACGCATGGCGCATGCTGCTGGGGTCCGGTTGCCCTTCGAGGAGGTGCCCGCTCGGGTGCGGGCGTGGGCGGAACGTGCGCTGGGGTCGGTGATCGTCTCCGCCGCGACCCAGCAGGGCGGCTTCTCCCCCGGCGTCGCCGCCCGCGTGGTGACCGCCTCCGGCCGCCGCGCCTTCGTCAAGGCCGTCGGTACGTCGCTCAACCCGGACACTCCCACGTTGTTCCGCAACGAGATCGCCGCCATGCGGGGCGGCGGGCAACTCCCCCAGACCCCTGTCTTGTACGACGTCTACGACGACGGCGACTGGGTCGTCCTCCTCCTCGAGGACATCGAAGGGCGGTTGCCGCCCCACCCGTGGCTCCACGAGGAGGCCGTACGCGTGCTGGACGCTCTTGCCGAGCTGACCGCCGCGCTCGACCCGTCGCCGTGGCCGACCGCGCCGGTCGCCGCAGTCCGGAGTCAGTCCTTTCTGAGCCGGTGGGACAACGTGATCGCCGACGGGCTCGACGTACCGGAGTGGGTGGCGGGCCGTGAGGAGGAGATGGCTCAGCTGGCCCGGACCGGGCTGGACGCGTTGGCCGCGGGTAAGGCTCTGGCGCACTGGGATCTGCGCGCCGACAACGTCATCCTGACCGAGGACCGCGTGGTGTTCATCGACTGGGCGCACGCGGCGCTGGCGCCGGCTTGGGCGGACAGGGTGATCCTGCAGGCGGACATGCGCGAGTCGGTGACGCTGCCCGAGCTGCCGGACGATGTGGGCATCACCGGCTTCCTGGCCGCCATCGCGGGCGGTCTGTGGTGGGGCGCGGCTCAGCCCGACCCACCCGGCCTACCGACGATCCGCGCCTGGCAGCGCCGGCACGCACTCATCCACCTCGATTGGGTGCGCGAACGGCTGACATAGCCGCCGGGCAACCCGGGGTGCCGACGTACCGGGCAACCGGGTTTCTGTGCGTGGCTCGGGGGCGGTGTGTCATCCACCCCAGCCGGGCTACACCTCCCGCGGAGCCACACCGACTCTTCCCCCAAAAACCATCCAGACGCGACGAACCCAATCCCACCGGGATGCAGCGTTCTGGGAGGATACGCGTCTCTGGGGGTGTGACGAATCCAATGGTGAGCATCAGCGGCCCGCACCGGGCTCTGGCGCCGGACGACGCGCGGACAGCCGTGTCGGAGCTATACCAGCGGCACTGGGCCGGACTGGTCCGCCTGGCCGTGCTGGTGATGGACGACCGGCAAGCGGCGGAAGACGTCGTACAGGAGGCCTTCGCCGACCTGTACCGGCACTGGCCGCTGCGGGACTCCGGCAAGGCGCTGGGGTATCTGCGCACAGCCGTCCTCAACCGCAGCCGCTCGGTCCTGCGCCGCCGCAAGGTCGCCCGGCTCCACACCCCACCCCACGAGGCGCCGAACGTGTCCGCCGAGAGCTCGGCCGTACTCGGCGAAGACCGCTTGCAGGTTCGGCAGGCGCTGCGTGCCCTTCCCACCCGGACCCGTGCGGTCCTCGTACTGCGCTACTACTTCGACCTCCCGTTCGCCGAGATCGCCGAGAACCTCGGGATCAGCGAATCCACCGCCCGGTCCACCTCCTCGCGCGGGATCGCGACCCTGACCGACAGGCTGAAGGAACTCCGATGAACGACACCGAGACCCGCCTGCGCGACTACCTGCAGGCCACCGCCGCCACCGTCCCCGACAACGCCCCTGGCCTCGACCTCGAGACGGACGGCCCCGCCCACCGCCGTCGCTGGCCCGTGATCCTCGCCGCCGCGGCCATCGCCGCAGTCCTCGTGCTCGCAGCGTCGTTCCTGACCCGCCTCTCACCCACCCAGCCCGACCCCGCCGGCCCACCTGGACCGGTGTCGGGCGAGGCTCCGCGGATTCCGTACACGGTGACGGAGAACCGCGTGACCACGCTGCACGACGGCGAGCAGCAGGTCCGCGTCAAATTCCGGTCGGATGGCTACTTCCGCGGCCGGGTAGGCGGTGGCTGGCTGGCGCTCGAGATGCCGGAAAACCGGATCACGCAGGCCGGCATTCTCCTGCCGAACGGCTCCTTCCGGCCGATCGGCCCGCCTCGCGGGACGGGGCCGGTGCCATCACCTGACGGCAGCAAGGTCGTGCTGGTGGCTCGCCGGGCCGACCAGAAGGGCCGTCTCGTGGTCATCGACGTGCGGACCGGCCGGGAGCTTGCGAGCACCCCGGTGCAGGCGAGAGTGCCGCTCGTGATGGGCTGGAACAAGGCCGGCATCTGGATGAGGCACGACGAGACGAACAAACCCCAACTGCTCGTCTGGCAGCCAGGATCGGGCCAGCCGCAGCCCGTCTCCGCGCCCGCCTTCGACGGTGCGTTGGCGGTCCCTGGCGCCGCCGACAACGTCGTCCTGTCGACCAGGGCCGGTCAGAACCGCTGTCTGAAGGCCGGGATGCTGCGTGGAACGAACGTCGAGGTCCAGCGGGAGTACTGCGACCAGGGCGTAGCGCAGCTGTACCCGGTGCTGTCGCCCGACGGTCGGACCATGATCCACAGCCTGCAGAAGGTCGCGATCGACGTCGGCACCGGGAAGGTGACCAAGCTCCAACTGCCGGATCAGATGCTGGACTGGCCGGAGCCGGTCTTCGAGGACGCGACGCACCTGCTGGCGCTCACCCAACCCGAGGACGGCATAGGACAAATCCCCCGGGAGCTCTACCGCTGTGACGTCGCCACGGGTGCGTGCACGCTGCTGGTGAAGGACGCAGCCAACATCACCTTGCAGCAGCCCTGACATGGTGCGAGGGCGGCCGCCCGACTGGCGGCCGCCCTCGGTTGTGTGTTGCTACGCGTCCACTCGGACGACGGTCGAGCCGGAGCCGTCGGCGCCGTCGGTGTACTGCAGGCGACCCAGGTACCGGGTGCCGGCGGTCAGGCCGGTCCACGAGGCTGTCACGTTCGTCTGACCAGCTGCCTGGACCGACTGGGTCGCCGGGGTGACAGTGAGGTTGCCCTCGGCGTTGAGCAGCTCCCAGTGGTTGAGCTTCACCGCCTGGCCGTTGGCTCCGGCGAACAGGTCGACGTACACGTCGTACGACCCTCCAGCCGGTGCCGGGAGGTTGACCTCCTCCTCGGCGGATCCACCCGCGCTGCTGCCCAGCAGAGTCGTCGTACCGCTCCGGTAGACGAAGACGTCGAGATCCGTGCCCGCTGGGTAGTCCGCGTCGAACGTCGAGAACCGGGCGTGCTTCGTGCCGGCCGGGACGTTCACGGTGAACTTCGCGACGTGGTCGTTGGCCGCCGGGTTCGTGGTCGGGAACGAGACGCCACCCGGGCTCTTCAGCGCGGCCTCAGCCACCGTCGCAGCCGTCAGACCGACCGCGCTGGTGTTGAGTGTGCCGGAGTACCCGGCCGTGATCGGCACCTGTACGGATCCCGCGGTGCCGGTCCCCTTGACCTCCACCGGTGCCTTGACCGTCAGCGGCTTGATGGCCACCGTGCTGGTCACCGCGTGCTCGCTGGACTTCCAGGTCAGCTTGCCGAACGAGTACTGCTCCAGCGGCGCGCCGGTGTTCTCGATGGTGACCTTGTACGTCGCCGTACGGCCGGGCAGCGTGATCAGGATCCGCGGCGAGACGGTCACCTTGAAGCCCTTCAGCCCCTCGACCGTCGGGAAGTAGATCTCCGGCAGCTTGCCGACGTTGCGGACGGTCCGGGTGACGGTCTGCTTACCGGCCAGGTCGCCGACCGCGATCGTCGGGTAGTTCAGGTCGCTCGGGTCGATCTTGCCGTTCGCGCACAGCTCGTGGGTCGCGGGGACCTGACCGGAGCCGCAGACGAACTTGGTCCAGTCCTCGTACGACGAGTCGTAGACCAGGCCCGGGTCCATCGCGTTCTTGGGCTGCACCAGGCCGGCGCCGTACCCGAACGGGGTGGCCGGCGAGCCGGAGTCGTTCTGGATCGGCTTGCCACTGGTGTCCTTGTCGGTACCGGTGGTGAGCAGCGCGGACTTGATCGCCATCGGGGACCAGTTCGGGTACTTGCTCTTCAGCACGGCGGCGGCACCGGCGATGTGCGGCGCGGCCATCGACGTACCACTCATGAACGCGTACTCGCCACCAGCCGCGCTGAACGCGGTCGTCGCGGCCAGGACATTGGTGCCCGGGGCCATCACGTCGGGCTTCAGCAGGTCGCCGTTACCGGCCAGGGACGGACCGCGGCTGGACGAACTGGCGACCTTCGGCGCGGTCACGCGGACCGGCGTACCGGCGCTGATCGCGGCGGTCGGGTTCGCGGTGCCGCCGACGTAGGCCTTGATCGCGGGCGCGGCGACGTGGTCGAGGTGCACGCTCGGGACCGAGTGCAGGTCCGAGTCCAGGGTGCCCGGGGTGATGTTGACCAGGATCATGCCGACACCGCCGGCGTTCTTGACCTGCAGGCTCTTGTCGACCCGGGCGTTCCCGCCGCGGTCGCAGACCACGATCTTGCCGGTGACCTTGGCCGGGTCGAGGGTGCCCGGCATACACAGAACGAGGTTGGCCGGGTTCGCGCCGGCGAGACCGGCGTCCTTGGCCAGGACGACCGGAGAGCTCGGGACGCCGGAACCGATACCGGCGCCGGTGTAGGACGTGCCGTCGCCGAGCGTCACCGTCGTCTGCACGTCACGGTCATGGGTGCCGTTGGCAACCGTCGTCACCCACGGGTAGTTCTTGCCGACCGTGCTGACACCTGGACCGGTGTTGCCGGCACTGGTGGCGACGAACACGCCCGCCCGGGCCGCCCGCAGGAAGGCGAGGCCGGTGGCGTTCACGAAGGTCGAGCCGGAGCCGGAGATCGAGTAGTTCAGTACGTCAACGCCGTCGGCGACCGCGGCGTCGATACCGGCCACGATGTCCGCGTCGGTACCGCTGCCGCCACCGCTCTGGTCGACGGCCCACAGCACCTTGTAGATCGCCAGCCGGGCGTGCGGGGCGATACCGGAGCCCTTGCCGTAGTCGCGGCCCATGACGCTCATCTCGACGCCGTGGTTGCCGCCCGCCGTGCTGGCCGTGTGGGTGCCGTGGCCGCCGTAGTCACGCGGCGACTTGAACTCCTCCGGGATCGGCCGGGTGCCGATGCCCTTGTCGAAGTACCGGGCGCCGATCACCTTGTTGTTGCAGGCAACGGGCGCCTCCTCGCCGGTCTGGCAGGTGCCCTTCCACTTCTTCGCGACCAGCGCGTCCGACTGCTTCGTGGTCTTGATCGGCGCGAAGCTGGCCCGCTCCGGGACGTAGCCGGAGTCGAGTACGCCGATGATGACGCCGTCGCCGGCCTTGTCGATACCGCCGGCCTGCTGCCAGGCGCCACCCTTGCCGGACAGCCCGAGGAACCGCGGCGTGTCGACGGTGTCCGCGTGCGCCAGCTCGCTCGGCTCGACGCTCTTCACACCGGACGACTTGGCCAGCTTGACGGCTTCGTCGTACGACATCTGCGCGGAGAAACCGGCGTACGTGTAGCTGTAGTCGTACAGCTTCTTCACGCCGGGCGCCTGGGCGAGGACGTCCTGGCGCTCGCGTGCGAGGTGCTGGACGTAGCCGACGACCTGGCTGGCGGTCTTGACCAGCTTGGCTCCGGGCACGACGCGGGTGGCCGGCAGGCCGGCGATGTCGCCGCCGTACTCGGCCACCGGGGCGTCGTCGAGCTGGACGATGTAGGCGCCGGTCGACGACTCCTTGACCTCCGGCGTCCGCTGCGCTTGCGGCTCCTCGGCCTGCAGTGCGTCGGCGGCACGCGCCGCGAACGGAAGACCCGCCAGCGACGCGACAAGCGCGGTGGCGACAATGATCGGGGTACGGCGGGGCACGGAGTTCCTCCAGGGCTTGGACGGCGCGATGGTGGAGCTTGGTCTCGCAGCTTGAACCGGTGACAACCACCCGCACACACCCCCTGCGGTCTTGTCACGCGGGCCCGAGTATGCCGGTGCCGACGACCGATGTCACGCTCAGCAGACCCCGTGTCAGCCCACATCAAGGGAAACCCCTATGCCCCACCTGAGTGAGTCCGTCACCGTGTCAGCCCCGGCCCTGGCGGTCTACGACCTGGTCAGCAACCTGCCCCGGATGGGTGAGTGGAGCCCGGAGTGCACCCGGGTGACCTGGTCCTCGCGTACGCCGGGTCCCGCGACCGGAGCACGCTTCGTGGGGCACAACCGGGTGGGGGCGGTCCGCTGGTTCACGTTCGGCCGGGTGGTGGACGCCGTACCGGGGCAGGTCTTCGCGTTCGAGATCCGCTTCGGCCCGATCCCGGTCTCCCTCTGGTCGTACACCTTCAAGCCGGTTGACTCCGGGTGCGAGGTCACCGAATCCTGGATCGATCACCGGCCGTCGGTTCTCCGGCTGTTGTTCCGCCCTCTCTTCGGCGACCGGACCCGGCGGAACGTGGACGGGATCCACACCACGCTCAGGCGGCTGAAATCCGCCGCCGAGGCTGGTTGACCTGGGTGCCTGGCCGCACGGCGTCGGTTTGGAGATGGGTGCGGCTTGTTGGTAATCTGACTGTTCGCGCCCCCACGGGTGGTAATCAGCCGTGTGCGCGACACCTTTCCTGTACTGACCGCATACACCTGATCGAGGCTCTGCTCCGTGGCGAACATCAAGTCCCAGATCAAGCGCAACCGCCAGAACGAGGCTGCGCGACTTCGCAACAAGTCGGTGAAGTCGACCCTCAAGACGGCTGTTCGCCGCTTCCGCGAGGCCGCCGAGGCCGGCGACGTCGCGAAGGCGCAGGAGAACGCCCGCGTGGCCGGCCGCCTGCTCGACAAGGCCGCCAGCAAGGGCGTCATCCACGCCAACCAGGCCGCCAACCGGAAGTCGTCCATCTTCAAGAAGGCTGCTTCCCTCTAAGACAACGCCAAACGATCGGCCGCCCTCGGGCAGGCCGATCGTTTTTGCGTACCCAAACCCAGCTGGCCGCCCCCGCCCAGCTGGGTTTTCGTCTGCCTCGGGCCGGATCTTCTGACGTCGGCCTGCGGCCGGGGGGTTGAGGCGTACGGCGTACTTGCTCGGCGGCGCTTGCTCAGCGGCGGCCGTGGGCTCGGCTGACGGTGATGACCATCCGTTCGAGGGCGTAGCCGGCGTCGCCGGAGGCGCCCTTCACGTCGGCGTCGGCCTGGGCGACTGCCTTGATCGCGGTTGCCAGGCCCCCGGGCGTCCAGCCGCGGGACTGCTGCTTCAGCTGCTTCAGCTTCCACGGCGGTACGCCGACCTCGCGAGCCAGATCGGCCTCCCGCAGGCCGCTCGGCGCGCTCGAGTACTTCGCGAGCCCGCGCAGCCCACCTGCCATCGCGCTGGTCACGAGTACGGGCGCCACTCCGCAGTCCAGCGCCCAGCGCAACTGCTCCAGGGCCGGCTCCGTCCGTCCCGCGATCGCCGCGTCCGCGACCGCGAAACTCGTCACCTCCGCGCGTCCGCCGAAGTACCGACCGATCAACTCGGCCGTGACCGGCTGGCCCCCCGAGTCCGACACCAGCTGCGAACACGCCCCCGACAGCGCGCGCAGGTCATGCCCAACCGCGTCGACCAGCGCCGACGCCGCCCGCTCGTCCACGCTCCCGCCGTGCAACCGGATCTCGCCCGCCACGAACTGCGGCAACTCCCACGTCTTGGGCGCGGTCGCGACGACCTCGTTGACGGATGCCTTCCGCAACTTGTCGAGAACGGCCTTGCCCTTCTGCCCGCCCGAATGCACCAGCACGGCCAGTACGTCCTCCGACGGCGCGCCGGCGTACTCGATCAAGTGCGGTGCCATCTCGGACGGCAGGTTCTCCAGCGCGCGCAGCACGAGCACCCGCTCACTCGCGAACAACGAAGGTCCGGTCAACTCCGCGAAATCCCCGACATCCAGCGTCGCCGCGTCGACCTCGGTCACCTCGACCTCGGCACTCCCCTTCGACACCGCCGCGATCGCCGACCGCACCGCCCGATCCGCCAAGAACGACTCGGCCCCGGTCACCAGCAGCACATCGCCCAACTTCGGCGCAGAACCCCTACGAGCAGCCACCCCGCCACCCTCCCACACCCCACCGACAACCCACCCCCAACCCCGGCGCACGGCTCCCGGCGGCCAAGCCGAGAGCACCGTCCCAGCCGAGGCCGTCATCTTCACGGTCGCTTCAACGTGACGATGCTTGGTGGGTGGTCGTGAGGGTCAACTGATTGTCGGGGTTGGTGATGGTGAGCGAGCCGTTAATGAGGGTCGTGACGGTCCGGGTGGATTGGTGTGAGAGCAGGGTGAGGGTTCTGGGGGCGGGGTGGCCGTAGTCGTTGTCGCGGCCGGCGGAGATGAGGGCCAACCGGGGGTTGGTGGCGGCGATGAAGGCGGGATCTTGTTGGGCCGAGCCGTGATGCGGGACCTTGAGGATGTCGGCACGGAGGTCCACGCCGGTGGCGAGGATCGCGCGTTGGGATTCAGGTTCCAGGTCACCGGTGAGGAGGATCCGCAGGCCGGAGAGCTCGACCATCATGGTGATGCTCGCGTTGTTCTCCGGGGATCCCTCGTCGGTGGATGTTGCGGAGGACGTGCCGGGCGGCGGCAACCCGGGAACGCGGGCCGGCCACAGCGTGGTCCAACTGAGCGACCCGACCACGCGCTTCTCCTGGTACGTCACCGTGCGCACGCTGGTGCCGTGATGCGACGCGAGGTCGACGACCCGCTCGTGCTCGGCGCGCGGCGAGAAGTACGGCGTCACCTCGATCTCGTCCACCCGCCGACCCTTGAGTACGCCGGCCAGTCCGCCGACATGATCAGCGTGGAAGTGGCTGAGCACGAGGACGGGGATGTACTCGACCCCAAGATCCCGCAGACACCGATCCATCGCGGCCGGATCAGGACCCGTGTCGACGACAACGGCCGCATCGTCGCCTGCTCGCAGTACCAAGCCATCTCCTTGCCCTACATCACACATCACGAAGAGCCAGTCGTCGGGCGGCCAGCCGATTCGACCAACGGGACGCAGTACGACGACTGCCAGCACAACCACCGCGAGCACCATCGCGATCGGGCGAGCCAAGATGCGATGCAGCCCGAACACGAGCACGACGCAGAGCACGGTCAGTACGGCGACCCCGACCGCGGTCGCCGGCCAAGCGTTCGCGGCGCCGGGAAGATCCGCACCTTCGCGAGCGATCAGGATGATCCAGCGAGCCGGCCAACCCGCAGCCCAGCCGACCAGCTGCGCCACCTCCGTGCTCACCAGGGCCACACCGGCCGCGGTGAACCCGAGGATCGTCGCGGGACCGACCGCCGGTCCCGCGAGCAGATTGGCGCCGACGGCAACCAACGACACCTCACCGGACAGCCACGCCACGACCGGAGTACACGCGAGCTGAGCGGCCAGCGGACAGGAGATCGCGTCGGCGAGCCACCTCGGCAACCACTTGGCGAGGGCGTCCCGCCACCCAGGGGCGAGCAGCACGATGCCTGCGGTCGCGAGCACGGACAACGCGAACCCGGCGGACCTCGCGAGCGACGTGTCGAGGAGAAGCAAGCCGATGACCGCGAACGACAGACTGCGTACGGCGCGGCGGCTCCCTCCACCGCTCGTCATCGCCGCCAGCGCGATCAGCCCCATCGCGGCCGCACGCAGGACGCTCGGCTGAGGTCTGGCCAGGATCACGAACACGACAACCGTCATCAGACCGATGGCCGTCAGACCCCGAGCGCGTACGCCGACCAGCCGCGCCACCGGGAGTACGAACGCCAGCAACAGAGTCAGGTTGGTACCAGACACCGCGGACAGGTGAGTCAGACCGGTCGTCTGAAAGTCCTCGGTGAGATCGGCGGGCAGCCCGGATTCGTCACCCATGACCAGCGCGGGCACGAGGCCACGTACGTCGTCGGATTGGTCGGCGACCGATTCACGGAGACCGGCGCGCACCTGCTCGGCCGCGCGCAACCACCACGGTGGTTCGTCAACGATTCGGGGAGCCGAGCGGATCGAGAGCATCGCGGCGACATCGGATCCGCGTTCGACCGCCTCGAGCCGACCGCTCGCGTCGACCCGCTGCCCGTACCGGACCTGTTGCCACTGCGTCGGCCCGATCACGAACACCGGCGTACGCACCCGGGTCACTGTCCCCCGCGCACGCACCTCCTCGATCGTCGCTTTCACCACCACGTACGGCGGCCGCCGGGTGCCCGGACTTCGTCGGACCGACGGATCGCCGTCGACTTTCAGCCTCACGCCGACAGTCGCGCTCTCGGCTGCCAGCCCGGTCACCGGCCCGGCGCGCAGACTCTCCGCCTGTAGCCCCGCCGCCACGCCCATCCCGGCGACCACGACCAATACCCCGACCGCAGCCCACCCGACCTGCGCTCGAGCGGAGCCGCGCACAAATAGAGCAAGCGCGCAGGCGAGGGCGAGCGCGACGGCTCCCGTGAGGATGCCGACGACCGGGCGGTGAGCGACCAGGAGAACCGCGGCCAGCCAACCCGCGGCAGCCGGTACCAGCAGTCGTGCGTCGAGTGGCTCGCGGTTCTCCGGGGTCTGCTCGCTGGTGGCTGAGTCAGACGCGGACATGGGGTTTGAGGGAGTCGAACTTCTTGGGACCTACGCCGGGGACCTCCTGGAGTTGATCGATGGTGGTGAAGGGACCGTTCTGGGTCCGATAGTCGAGGATGCGCTGGGCCAGGACCGGACCGACGCCGGGGAGCGCGTCGAGTTGGCCGAGCGTTGCCGTGTTGAGGTTGACGGGCGACCCGGCGGGTGCGGTGGATGGGTTGGGCGTGGTGCCTGGTGCTGTAGGTGTCGTGCCGGGTGGCGCGGGTTGGCCGACGAGGATCTGCTCGCCGTCGGTGACCTGGCGGGCGAGGTTGAGGGTGGTGAGGTCGACGCCCGGGAGCGGACCACCGGCGAGGGTGAGTACGTCGGCGACGCGGGATCCGGCGGGCGCGCGGACCAGGCCGGGACGGCGTACCTTGCCCGCGACGTGGACGACCACGGTCCCCGTCGCCGGACCTGGGGTGCCCGGTGATGGTTGACCTCCTGCGCCAGGCGAAGGTGGGACGCCGCTCGAAGGGCAGGGCTGGCCGCTGGGGCACGGCTGGGTGACGGGCGCGCCGGACGTGAGGGTGGTAGGTGGGCGCGCGTCGGGGAGGGTCTCGGGACGGGCTCGGAAAACCGACCACGCAGCCCAAGCCAGGCCGATGGCCAGTACGGCGGCCAGGACCACGACGTGGCGTGGTGACAGGGTCCAGCGGGCACCACGTAGTCGCTCGGTTTCGGGGATCCATCCACCTCGCACCTCCTCATCACGCTCCTCCAGTTCTCCGTCGGTTCCGTCGTGCCGAGCCGCGCCGGCGGCAAGACGTGCCAGCGCACGCTCCCGCGCACCCGGGTCGGGCGCGGCGGCACGGCGGAAGACCTTCACGCCAGAGAACGTACGAGTCTGCCGACCCGTCGGAGAGAGAAGTTCGGAGGCTGTGGAAAACCCGGGGGCTGGATGTCAGCGGGGGGCTATGACGACGGCGAGGAGGCCGGGGCCTACGTGGGCGCCTATGACGGCGCCTACTTCGCGGAGGACGATGTCGTTCGCCTGGGGTAGGCGGTCGGCCAGACCGTCGGCGAGGGTCTGAGCTTTTTCGAGGTTGTCGAGGTGGTGGACGGCGACCTCGACGGGGCCGGAGCCGGCGCGCTGGACGGCGATGTCGGCCAGGCGGGCGATGGCGCGGCTCGACGTGCGGACCTTCTCCAAGGGAACGATCCGTCCGCTGCTGATCGTCAGCAGCGGTTTGACGGCGAGCGCCGTACCGAGGAGGGCCTGGGCGGCGCCGATGCGGCCGCCGCGGCGGAGGTACTCGAGCGTGTCGACGTAGAAGTACGCCGAGATCGACGCCATCCGGACGCGGGCGGCGGCCTCGACGGCGGCCTGGTCCTCCCCCGCGGCGGCAGCTGCAGCCGCGGCCAGGACCGGGAAGCCGAGGCCCATCGCGATGGAGCGGGAGTCGATCACCCGGACCGGGATCGGCGACTCCTTCGCCCCGATCATGGCGGCCTCGACCGTGCCCGACATGTCGCCGGACAGGTGGATCGACACGATCGACTCGGCTCCGGCCGCGGCGCAGGCGGCGTACGTGTCGGCGAAGGTCTGTGGCGCCGGGCGGCTGGTCGAGACCGGCGTGAACGTCTTGAGCGCCTCCGCGACCGTGTCGGCCGAGGTGGCGCCGTCGTCGTACGACGTGCCGCCGATGACGACCTGCACGGGTACGACGGTCAGCGGGAGGCGCAGGACCTCGTGCGTGGACAGACCGGCCGTCGAGTCGGTGACGACGTGCACGCGGGCTGACATGAAGCGAGGTTACCGGACGGTTTTTGTCGGCGCGCGGTGTCAGACTCCGAAAGATGAGGGAGACAGCAGCGGAAGTCACCGAACTGCAGCAGCTCCTCGACGCCGCGTACCAGCGCTCGACGGAGCACCTGCGCAGCATCATCACGGGTCCTCGCCGGCTGGACGCCGAGGCGCTGGTGCGGGTTCTGACCGGCATGCGCACGATCAACCTGGCCACCGTGACCGCGCGGGGCGAGCCGCGGATCAGCGCGGTCGACGGGCACTTCCTGCATGCGCGGTGGGTGTTCAGCACGGCCGGTTCGGCGGCGAAGGCGCGGCATCTGAGGGCCCGGCCCGCGGCCAGCATCTCGTACGTCGACGGCGAACGGATCGGCGTGTTCAGCCACGGCAACGTGGAGTTCCTGACGCCGGAGCACCCGGATTTCGCGGAGATCGAGGCACACCTGACGAAGCACTACGGAAGCTCGCCGTCCAGCTGGGGTGAAGACATCGTGTACTTCCGGCTCCAGCCGTCCTGGATGGTCGGGTACGGCGACCGGGCGGCGCTGCTGGCCGAGGTGGAGAAGGCGGAAGCGGCGAAGAAGGCGAAGCACCGGAGGAAGTAGACCCGGAAAGCCAGCGAGGTGAAGGCCACCCCTCCGGAGCCTTCACCTCGCCCAGCTGACTTCCCCTGTGAGTCAGCTCTTCACTTCACCGCGCCGGCTTCCCCTGTGAGCCGGCGCGTCACCTCACTGCACCGGCTTCCCTGAGCCGACGCTTCACCTCATCGCACCGGCTTCCCCTGTGCGCCGGTGCTTCACCCCATCGCACCGGCTTCCCCTGTGCGCCGGTGCTTCCTGCCGTGCTGACTCCCCCTGGTTGTCAGCCGAGTTCAGTCCTCGCCGAGCTACTCCCCGTGCCGGTCCCGCGAAAGACCGGTCTGACCGCGAGCTCGTCGAGGTCCCGGGAGGCCCCAGCAGCTGACCTCGCCGGCGGATGACCAAACCCACCGGCTTCCCCGTGTCAGCCGGGCCGGCACTCGTCCCCTGTGTCGTGTGCCCGGTCCAGTGCTGGGACCCCTCCCCGGGTGTGGTGCCCTGACGGCGCACGGCACCCGGTTCAGGCAGGACAGATCCACACGAGGCAGCACTCCGGAGCTCTCGACAGCCGATCGGCGCCCCCACCGTCCGACCGCCGGATGCCCTCCGCGTCGCCTCCCCAAGCTGGTCGGCAATCCAGCGCAGCACCATGGCCTCATCACGGTTCACCGCCCATTCCCTGCCTGTACCTGGCGTCGGTCTCTGCTTCGTGGAACCTGTCCTACGGCTGTCATTCTTTGGCCGGCAGGCATGTCAGGACGAGGCAGAACGACCGGCAGTTCACCGGCAGCTTCGGCGGATGTGCGTCAGGAAAGGTCGGACAGTACGTCGTTCGCCAGCCGCAGTACGGCGGCCGCGGGGTCGGGCTCGGGCCACCCGTCGGCCATCGACGCGCTCTCGCACGACTCCTGCAGCACCGCCCACGCGGTTGGCAGCATTGGCGGGTCCATGGACCGCTGCCACGCCAGCAACTGACCACACAGGGCATCACCGGCAGCGGACTTCCCCAGCCGGTGCAGCACGGCCACAGCCTCAGGGAGCACTTCGAGCAGGTAGACGACCCGTCCCTCAGCCAGGAGCCGGCTGACCGCGTCCCGGATACAGAGCCTGGCTTGCTCCACGTCACCGGCGTGGCGGGCGAGCCGCGACCGGTAGAGCATTACCAGGTAGTCGAAGTACCCCCGGTGCCCCCGGATGTCGGCGTCCGCCTCGTCGAGCAGCGCTTGGGCCTCGTCGTACCGGCCCTCGTGGTACTCGACCATCGCCATGCAGCCGGCCACCTTGGTGCGCTCCGGGTCGTCGGAGGCTTGACTGTCCCGGGCAAGCGAAGCCCAGCGCCGCGCCTCGGAGAGGTTGCCCAGCTCGAGCTCCACCCGGCTGAGTGCCATGTAGGCGATCTCGTCCGGGTAGACGCCCGGATTGACCAGCGCGGCCTCCCAGGCGAGCAGTAACTCCTTGGCTTCGGGCAGACGGCCCCAACGCAGCAGAGCGAGGCCACAGGTGGCCTGGACGGTTGCGGACCGCTGCACGTCGCCGTGCTTGCGTGCGTCCTCCACCAGCCGTGGAATCTCCGCCAGGCTCTGTGTGTCGAGCAGGTGCGAGCCGGACGACACCCAGCCGCCTCGCGCGACCAGACCCATCTCCGTCTCACCCGGAATGAGCTGACGCGCCTGACCGTAGTACCGGCGGGCTCCACGGACGTCACCGGTCAGGCTGGACAACCGCCCGGCGATCGCGAGCAACCTGCCGCTGACTTCCTCGTCCGGGACGTTCTCCGCGCACACCGTCGCCCACCGGATGCCACTCTCGGCCACACTCGCCTGGTACTGCCACGCGATCCGGAAGCCCAGCACGATCCGCGCGGCCACGTCCCACTGCCCCAGCTCGGCAGCACGTTCCAGAGCCACCTCGAACACCGCTGAGTTCGCATGTGCCGCCCGATAGCGCCGATCCCGGTCCGGCGACGACCATGCACCTTCGAGGCCTTGCACGTACGTCGAGCACCACGCAACCGTCCGGTCCCGGAACTCGGTCAGGTCCTCACCCTGCGAGGACAGACCGGCGTACGCGTGCTCCCGGATCGTCTCCAGCAGCTTGTAGCGAGCGCCGTACAACTGCTCGAACTCGTGCACCGGCTGCAGCAGCGACTTGTCCACCAGCTCGGCCAGCAGCATCGATACGTCGGCCGCGTCGATCGGCTCGCCCGTGCACACGCCCGCCACCGCGTCCAGCGTGAACGGCGAACCGAGCACCGACGCCCGGTAGAGCAGCTGCCGCGCCGCGTCCGAGAGTGCGTCGACACTCCACGCGATCGTGTCGGCCAGCGTGCGCTGATGCGGCGCGCCGAACCGCCGCGGCCCTGACAGCAGCCGGAACCGGTCGTCCAGCGCGGCCAGGATCATCTCCACCGAGAGCGAGCCGGCCCGCGCGGCCGCGAGCTCCAGAGCGAGCGGCAACCCGTCCAGCCGACGGCACAGCCGGGCCACGGTCGGCGCGTTCTCCTCGGTCAGGACGAAGCCCGGCCGGACCCGGGCCACGCGCCGGCAGAACATCTCCACCGCCGGGCTGGCGGCGATCTCGGCGAAGTCCTTGTCGTTCGCCGGTACGCCGAGCACCGCCACCCGCCGGACCACCTCGTCGGGCAGGCCCAGCGGGATCCGCGACGTCACCAGTACGCCGATGCCCGGGAAGTTGCGGACCATCCGGTTCGCGACCGTCGCCACTCCGTCGAGCACGTGCTCGGCATTGTCCTCGACGATGACCAGGTCCCCCGGCCGGCGACCGGACAGTACGTCGTCCAGGTCCGACGTACCGGGTGCTGTGCCGAAGGCGTCCAGGATGGCCGACGGTACGGCGGCGTCGCGCTGAACGGTCGTGAGGTCGACGACCACCACGGTGGTGTCCGCACCGGAGAACCGGTCGGCCGCGGCCAGTGCGAGCTCGGTCTTGCCGACACCACCCGGGCCTACGAGCGTGACAAGCCTGTTCTGCCGGAGCAGTGACTCCAGCTCGAGCAGCTCCTGCTCGCGGCCGACCAAGCCGTCGGGAATGGGCCTGGTGCCGCGCCAGCGCAGCCCGGTCGGTGCGGGAGCGGCCACCGAGATGACTGGCCGCACGGCCGTCCCATGCCCAGCGGCGGCGAGGAAGCTGCTGGCTTCGCTGTCCTGCAGGCCGAGTGCCTTGCCGAGGAGCCGAACGGAGTCCTTCCGGGGGCGAGCCACCCGGCCGGCTTCCAACTCGCGGATGGTGCGCACGCTGAGCCCGGCCCGGTCAGCCAGCTCCTCCTGCGAGAGCCCCGCGTGGACCCTCAGGTCGAGCAAGAGGTCGGCGAAACCCCGCCGTCCGTCAGCTCGGCCATCCGTGTCCGACAAGCCCGTCACCCCTCTTAGGCCTCGCGTTCCCGTCACAACATAGCGTGACTCGCGCGTCCGCGGCGGACCTGCCCGGCGGGGGTGAGCTCCGGTTCAGGTCACCCAAACGGTTGACGAAGGCAACGAATTTGATTCAGGCTGAAATCACCGAAGGCGCAGAAATGCTGGTTTCAAGCCCCCGCCGAACCGAAACCGATTCATTTTCACCGGTGTAGAGAGAAAGCACGGCGGCCCAGTCCTCCAGGCGCGCGCTCGTGTCGGCGCGGCCGGTGTCCGCGTTCAGCAGGCTCCCGTCACAAATACCGCGGGTGGCGCGGATCAGGAGTTCGGCGCCAAGCTCCGCCCACTGGGCCCGAAGTGCGTCAAGCGCTGCCATGCGGGCAATTCAAGCGGAATTGTGTTTCGCATGCGTAACGCAACTCGCAACATCACGATAAGTCACAAGAATTCCGGAACGCCTTGTTACCGGGTGGTCCGTTAACCGGGCAGCCAGGAAAGCCGGACCTGCCGGCGCGGATTGTCGACGTTGGTGTCGACCAGGCAGATCGACTGCCAGGTGCCGAGCATCATCCGGCCGTCGAGCACCGGAATGGACGCGTACGGCGGGATGAGCGCGGGCAGCACGTGGTCGCGGCCATGCCCCGGTGTTCCGTGCCGGTGGCGCCAGCCGAAGTCACGCGGCAGGAACTCCTCCAGCACCGCCAGGAGGTCCGTGTCACTGCCGGCGCCGGTCTCCAGGATCGCGATCCCGGCCGTGGCGTGTGGCACGAACACGTGCAGCAGTCCGTCACCCTGGGCCTGGTGGGCCTCGGTGTCGACGAACTGCTCGCACCTGCTCGTCAGGTCGAAGACGACCTCGCTACCGCCGGTCTCGACATCGATCAGCTCAGAACGCATCCGAGCAGCCTAGCCCGTGTCTGGTAGTCCCGCGCCGTCGCGCACCAGGCAGGGGACTACCAGACTCGCGTTCTAGGCCGGGACGATGTTGACCAGCTTCGGCGCCCGGACGATGACCTTGCGGACACCGCGCCCGTCCAGGGCCTTCTGAACGGTCTCGGAGGCCAGCGCCAGTTGCTCCAGGTCGGCGTCGCTGATGTCCGGGGACACCTCCAGCCGGTCCTTCACCTTGCCGGCGATCTGGACCACGCAGGTGACCGAGTCCTGAACCAGCAGCGCCGGGTCGACCTTCGGCCAGCCGGCCTTGGCGACGGTCGGCTCGTGGCCCAGCGTCTCCCACATGTCCTCGGCCGTGTACGGCGCGACCAGGCTCAGCAGGACCGCCACCGTCTCGGCCGCCTCACGCACGGCCGGGTCAGCCGCACCCGGGCCGGCGTCGATCGCCTTGCGGGTCGCGTTCACCAGCTCCATGATCCGGGCGACCATCACGTTGAACCGGAACGAGTCGATCAGCTCGGCCGCTTCCGCCACCGTCCGGTGGGTGACCTTGCGCAGCTCGACGTCACCGGTCGAGGGGTCCGAGCCCAGCGGGGCCTCGACCGATCCCGCCAGCCGCCAGGCCCGTTGCAGGAACTTCAGCGAGCCACCCGGCGACATGTCGGCCCAGTCGATGTCCTCCGCCGGCGGGCCGGCGAACACCATGGTCAGCCGGACCGCGTCGACGCCGTACTCGTCGAGCTGCTCGCCCAGGTTGACGCCGTTGCCCAGCGACTTGCTCATCGACTTGCCCTGGTTGATGACCTGACCCTGGTTCAGCAGCCGGGTGAACGGCTCGACCGCGGTCAGCAGGCCCATGTCGTGCAGCGCCTTGACGAAGAAGCGCGCGTACAGCAGGTGCAGTACGGCGTGCTCCTTGCCGCCGACGTACTGGTACACGGGCATCCAGCGCTCGGCCGCCTGCGGGTCGAACGGGCCCTCGGTGTAGTCCGGCGACAGGTAGCGCAGGAAGTACCAGGACGAGTCGACGAAGGTGTCCATCGTGTCGGTGTCCCGCTCGGCTTTGCCGCCGCACTTCGGGCAGTCGACCTCGACCCACTCGCGGGCGGCCGCCAGCGGCGACACACCCTTCGGCGCCAGGTCGGCACCGCGCAGGTCGGGCAGCTCCATCGGCAGCTGCTCGTCCGGGACCGGCACCTCACCACAGGTCGGGCAGTGGATGATCGGGATCGGGCAGCCCCAGTACCGCTGCCGGCTCAGCAGCCAGTCGCGCAGCCGATAGTTGATCGTCCGCTCGCCCAGGCCCTTGCTCTCCAGCCAGTCGCTGATCCGCGCCTTGGCCTCGTCGACACCCAGCCCGTTCAGGCTGATCTCGTCGTTCGCGCTGTTGATGGCCGGGCCCTCGCCCGTGTACGCCTTGCCCTCGAAGTCGTCGGCCGGCTGCACGGTCCGCACGATCGGCAGGCCGAACTTCTCCGCGAACTCCCAGTCGCGGGTGTCCTGACCGGGCACCGCCATGATCGCGCCGGTGCCGTAGTCGGCCAGCACGTAGTCGGCCGCCCAGATCGGGATCCGCTCACCGGTCACCGGGTTGATCGCGTACGAGCCCAGGAAGACACCGGTCTTCTCCCGCTCGGTGCTCAGCCGCTCGATCTCGGTGGTGGCCTTGACCGCGGCCAGGTACTCGTCGAAGGCGGACTGCTGCTCCGCAGTGACCAGCTCGGCAGCCAGCTTCGAGTCCGGCGCGACCACCATGAAGGTGGCGCCGAACAGCGTGTCCGGCCGGGTGGTGAAGACCCGGATGGGCTCGTCGCGACCCTCCACCTGGAAGTCCGCGAACGCGCCCTCGGACCGGCCGATCCAGTTGCGCTGCATCAGCAGGATCTCTTCCGGCCACTGCAGCAGTTCCATGTCGTCCAGCAGCCGTTGCGCGTACTCGGTGGTCTTGAAGTACCACTGGGTCAGCTCGCGCTTGGTGACCTCGAACCCGCACCGCTCACACCGGCCCTGCACCACCTGCTCGTTGGCCAGCACGGTCTGGTCGTTCGGGCACCAGTTCACGTACGACGCCTTGCGGTAGGCCAGCCCGCGCTCGTAGAACCGCAGGAACAGCCACTGCGTCCACCGGTAGTACTCCGGGTCGGACGTGTGCAGCCGGCGGGACCAGTCGAAGCTCAGGCCGTAGCGCCGGATCGACTCCGCCTGGGTCTCGATGTTGCCGTAGGTGTACGTCGCGGGGTGCTCGTTGCGCTTGATCGCGGCGTTCTCGGCCGGCAGCCCGAACGAGTCCCAGCCGACCGGGTTCAGCACGTCGTACCCCTGCTGGAACCAGTAGCGGGCCAGCAGGTCGTGCAGTGCGAACACCTCGGCGTGACCCATGTGCAGGTCGCCGGACGGGTAGGAGAACATCGTGAGCGCGTAGCGACGCTCCGCCGAGCCGTCGTCACGCGTCTTGAACGGGTCCAGCTTCTCCCACACCGGCCGCCACTTGGCCTGCATGGCGTTGAAGTCGTAGCCACCCCGGTCGATCGGGCCATCAACCGACACGGTGTCCACCTGCTCGCTCACGGTCCTACTCCTGCTTCGTGGTTGTTGAGCCTAAATCTGCCAGACGGCGTACCTGGAAATGAAAAAGCCCCTCACACAGGAGGGGATGCCGCACTGACCGGCGCTCAAGCGCCTGGATGCCAGTACGGCTAACTAAGGAGCAGGCTCACTCGCATGGAGTCAGGATAGCACCGGTGCCGCGGCCTACTGAGACGGTCGCGGCACCGGTTGCTGTCAGCCGTCAGCCGATCGGTACGCCGAACGTCTTCAGCCAGTCCTGGACGACCTTGATGTCGATCCGCTGCAGGCCGTCGAGGTAGCGGCAGTTCTGCGTGTAGCCGTAGCTGGTCACGGTCACCACGTAGCCGCCGTGGTACGTCGGACCGCCGGAGTCACCGAAGCAGGTGCCACCGGTGCCGCGGTTGTCGTGCTCGTTGCCGTTCACCTGCAGGATCTGCGGGGTGAGCTTCTGCCCCGGCTCCTGGGCCACGCGACGCAGCAGCGGGTACGACATCGGGGTCGGCTTCTGCGGGCCGGAGTCCGCCTTGCGGACCTCGGTGCCGTAGCCGACCGAGGTGAACAGCGTGCTGTTCAGCTTCGGCTGCTGGTACGCGTTCAGGTAGTTGACCGGCGCGATCTTGGCCGGTGCGATGTTCGTGACCGGCCGGTCGAGCACGATCACGCCGACGTCGTTCCAGTTGTCGAGGTCGGTGAAGTCCGAGTACTGCGGGTGCGAGGCTGCCACCCCCGACTTGTAGCCGGCCTTCTCCAGCTCGGCCTGGGTGTAGCCCTTCGACGGGTCGGCTGCGACCGGGAACGGCGACGGGGGCTGCTCGGCGATCACCGAGTCGAAGGTCACCAGCGTCTTGCCGAGGGTGCCCTTGGTGCAGTGCGCCGCGGTCACCAGCACTGTCGGCGAGACCAGGGTCGCCGTGCAGCGGAAGCGCCCGTCCGGCATGTAGAAGAGGATCACGCCAACGTTCGGGTGACCGTTTCCATCCGGCTCACCGCCGGTGATCGCAGACGCAGGGACCAGGGACGTAGCCGCGAGGCCGAGCGCCAGTGCGATGACGCCGGCGATGCGGCCGAGTCGACTCCTCATATATCTCCTCCAGGGGTACGGCGGAATGCCTGGGTGCATTTGAACAGTGACGGACTGCGCTGTCCAGGTGTCACTTCACTACGCTGAGTGATCGGTCGATCGGCCAAGGCTACTTCGCGAGGCGGGCAGAGAGTCACCGGGGCAGACCGGTGCGTGGCTAGTGTGCGGGCAAAGCCGTGCCGTTCTCAATGAACTCGGTGCCGCCGGTGCGGCGGTGTTGGCCTGGGGTTCGGCCGTAGTGGCGGCGAAAGGCGGTGGAGAAGGGGCGTACGTCGGAGTAGCCGCAGGCGCGAGCCACCTCGGTGACGGTCAGGGAGGGGTCCAGGAGGCGTTGTGCGGCTAGCTCGAGGCGTAGGCGGCGCAGGGTGGACATGATCGACGCACCGGTCTGTTGGTGGAACAGGCGCTCGGCGTGGCGCTCGGAGAGGTGTGCGACGGCGGCGACGTCCCGGACCGTGATCGGGCGGGACAGGTTGTCCCGGAGGTGCCGCTGCATGGCTTCGACCACCAGCGGGCCGCGGTCACGTCGTACGGGCTCCACTGCCAGGTCCTCGTCGAGTGCGAAGGCTCGGGCGGTTTCCATGACCAGGGTGGAGCCGAGAGCCGACAAAGCGGCGCTGTAACCGGACACCGGTGCTGCTGCTTCAGCGGCCAGCGCTGTGATGAGGGCAGGGAGTGAGCCTGTCCGGTGCGACATCACTGGTCCATCGGCTCTGGTGAGACCTGACCACCAGCCGGATCCATCTGATCCCGGGCGGAAGGTAAAGCCCCAGAAGGCGATGCCCAGCGGCTCCGACCGGCTTGACTCGATCTCGTGGACGTCACCCGGCCGGGCGATGAACACCGAGCCGGGCACAACGTCGTACTGCACAGAGCCCGAGTTGAAGCGACCACAGCCGGAGTACGCCAGGCAGACCTCGTGGAACGAGTGGCTGTGCCAGTAGTTGCGCCAGTACTCCGGCTGGTAGTGCCCCCAGCTCAGGAAGTCCGCACGGAATCCGTCGACCTCGCAATACTCCAGCAGCCCTGCGAGATCGACGAAACGGTCCGCCGATGCAACGGACTCCAACGTCAAGAAGCACTCCTGCCGGTCGGGTCGACTCCGCGCAGCATCATGCCCTGCCCGAGCGAGTGGTCGTGGGTCTTCACCGTTGGCGGGTCCGCCGGGTCGCGGTACTGGATCAGCCAGGTGGTCCGGGCCTCGTCACTCACGTTCACCCCGGACCCGTGCACGGTCAGGTACGTGAAGAACAGTACGTCGCCCGCCTCGGCCGGCTGCGGTGTCGCCGACTCGAACGGTACGTCGGGCAAGTGGAACGAGCCCTCCGGGTCGTGCTCGCGCGGCCCGTCCTTGTGGCTGCCAGGAATCACCCGCACACACCCCTTCTCCACAGGTGCGTCGTCGAAGTGGAAGATGGCCGCGCCGACCCGGTGGTACTTGTGCGGGAAGAACGGGTAATCCTGGTGCAGCGGGAACGGCGACCCGTTCTCCGGCGGCTTCACGAACAGCTTGGTGTGGTGCAGCTGCACGCCCTCCACCCCCATCACCGCGGCGGCCACGTCAGTGAACCGCGGGTCCACCATGAGCCGGGAGAAGGCGGCGTCGTAGAACTGCGCGTCGTGCAGATGCTGCAGCTTCGTCGGTGCGTCGGTCATGTCGCGGGCGGCCGCCCAGGTGGGGTCGTCGGCCCGGTGCAGCAACGCCAGCAGATCGTGGCTGCGCTGCCGGTAGTAGGCCGCTTCCTCCTTGCTGAGCAGGCCTTTCACCAGCACGAAACCGTCCTCGGTGTACTGCCGGGCCAGCGTCGACAGGTCCGCGCCGCTCGACGTGCCGCCCGAAGTGATCGTCATCTCGAAGTCCTCCTGATCGGGTACTCCGAGAGTAGGAAAATCGGCGCCCGGGCGGCAGGACCACTCCGGACGCCGATGTTCGCCAAACGGACATGATCACAGGCCGAGCTGCCCGAGGCGGACGCTGATCCGCGGACTTGAGCACGGATCATGCGTCCTCCGTGGTGGGACCAGTTTGGTTACTGGTCTCACAACGAGCCGCACGGGCCGCGGTTACTCCTGCGTATCGTCTGCCACCGGTACGACGATCGGCCGCAGCCGGGCCCAGAGCACGAACAGGGCGCCGAACACCAGCATCGCGAGACCGCCCCACAGGTTGATGTTGATACCGGCCGCCTTGTCCACCTCCTGCGGGTCCGCGATGATGCCGAGGATCGTCAGCACCACGCCGTAGATCGCGAGCAGCGTCGCGATCACCACCCGGATGTCGAACGCCCCGGCCTTCTTCTTCTGCCGGCCCGCGGTCTGGTCTGCCATGTCGAAAGCTCCTTCCGGCTCAGCCGAAGACGATGTTGAGGACGGCGACAAGCCCCAGCGAGATGCCGGCCAGCAGCACCGGCTTGCGATACCAGCCGCCGTCACCGTGCTGCACCGACTCGGTCAGGTGTTCCTTCGGCGTCAGCGAGTAGACCAGGCCGACCAGCTCGGTGTCCCGCTTGGGTGTCGTCACCAGACTGACGATCACGCTGACCAGGATGTCCACCACGAAGGCGGCGCCGGCGCCGACGAAGCTGGCGCCCTGACCGGGCAGGTCGATGACGCCGTTCTCGGACAGGATGAACACCAGTACGGCGGTCGCCGTACCGGTGACCAGGCCGACCCAGCCGGCCGTCGCGGTCATCCGCTTCCAGAACATACCGAGGATGAAGGTGGCGAACAGCGGCGCGTTGAAGAACGAGAACAGCTGCTGCAGGTAGTCCATCAGGTTGCTGTAGCCGGACGCGATCGCCGCGGTGCCGACGGCGATCAGCGTGCCGAGGACGGTGACCCAGCGGCCGGTGCGCAGGTAGAACTCGTCCGGCCGGTCCTTGATCACGTACCGCTCGATCAGGTCGTACGACATCACCGTGTTGAAGGAGCTGAGATTGGCCGCCATACCGGCCATGAACGAGGCGAGCAGACCGGTGATGGCCAGGCCGAGCATGCCGTTCGGCAGCAGGTCGCGCATCAGGATCAGCAGCGCGTCGTTGTAGTCCACGTCGCCGCTGCCGGTGGCCTTGAACTGGGCCAGCTCGGGCGCGACCACGGCCGCGATCATGCCCGGGATGATGACGATGAACGGGACGAACATCTTCGGGAACGACCCGATGATCGGCGTCCGCCGGGCCGCCGACATGTTCTTCGACGCCATCGCCCGCTGCACCTCGACGAAGTTCGTCGTCCAGTAGCCGAAGGACAGCACGAACCCGAGACCGAAGACCAGGCCGATGACGGACAGGAAGTTGTCGGTGAAGCCACTGAGCGCGTTGCCCGGCCAGGCGCTCAACTGCTCGCTGCCGCCGGGCGAGGCGCTCACCTTGTCGACCAGGCCCTGCCAGCCGCCGACCTTGTGCAGGCCGACGATGGTCAGCGGCAGCAGCGCGGCGACGATCACGAAGAACTGCAGCACCTCGTTGTAGATCGCCGCGGACAGGCCGCCGAGGGTGATGTAGCTGAGCACGATCAGCGCGGCGACGATCACCGACACCCAGATCGGCCAGCCGAGCAGGACGTTGACGATGGTGGCCAGCAGGAACAGGTTCACCCCGGCGATCAGCACCTGGGCGACGGCGAAGCTGATCGCGTTCACCAGGTGCGCGGGTTTGCCGAACCGGCGCAGCATGAACTCGGGCACGCTGCGGACCTTGGAGCCGTAGTAGAACGGCATCATCACGACGCCGAGGAACAGCATCGCCGGGATCGCACCGATCCAGAAGTAGTGCACGGTCGGCATGCCGTACTCCGCGCCGTTCGCGGACATGCCCATGATCTCGATCGCGCCCAGGTTCGCCGAGATGAACGCCAGGCCGGTCACCCAGGCCGGCAGCGACCGGCCGGACAGGAAGAAGTCCAGGCTGCTGGAGACCGCGCGTTTGGCCAGGTACCCGATGCCGAGCACGAAGGCGAAGTACAAGGCGATGATGAGATAGTCGACCGCTGTGGCGTCGAGCCTCAGGATGGAGTCTTGCGCAAGCATCGGCCCTCCGAATCGTCCGTATGACGCATCGTGGTGTTACCGGTGAGGAACGTTACTCCTGACCGTCGGCACCATCACGCCGACCCGCGTCTCCACCCGGATCTCCACCCCTGGACGGTCCGCGGCCGCGCCGGCCGCTGCGTAGGGTGCCGGTGTGATGGCGCGAAAGTCGGCCCTGCACGGGGAGAGCGGCTGGCTCGGCCGTGCGCTGACCTCGGGTGTCGCGATCGCCGTGCTCACGACCGCCCGCCCGGCCGAGTCCTGGGCCTGGTTGGTCCTCGGTGGCGGCCTGGCCGTGTTCCTGGTCGGCACCGCCCTGATGACGGCCCGCCCGTACGTCGCTCTCGCCCTGCTGACGGCCGTCGCGATGAGCAACGCCCTCATCGCCGGGTTGCCGGACTCGAATGCCCTCGTGCTGGTCCTGGTCGCGCTCGCCGACATCGCCGTGATGCCGTTCGCCCGGACCGGCTTCGTCCGCGGCAACCGGCCGATCCTTGCCGCCGGCATCGGTGTGGCGACGGCGTTCGCGGCGTCGGCCTGGTGGTTCGACCGACCGGAGAGCTGGTATTTCAGCCAGCTGCTCTGGGCTGCGGTCCTGACCGCGTTCGGGCTGAACCGACGGCAGTACGAGGTCCAGGTCCGGCAGACCGAGCAACTCCTGGAACAGACCCGCCGAGCGCAGAGCGAGCACGCCAGAGCGGCAGCGCTCGAGGAACGCGGGCGGATCGCACGGGATCTGCACGACGTGCTCGCGCACTCGCTCGGCGCGCTCAGCGTGCAGCTCGAACTGGCTGAGGCACTGCTGGACGAGCGTGGTGACAAAGCCGCCGCTTTGCAGCACATCCGGCGTTCGCGGCGGCTCGCCGTACAAGGGCTGAGTGAGGCGCGGAATGCGGTGGTGGCACTGCGGGCCGACGAGGTGCCCGACCTGCCGGAGGCGCTCGCGGCGCTCGCCGGACAGCACGAAGCGGATCACGGTGTCGCGGTCCGGCTGAGGGTGGAGGGTACGGCGGCCCCGCTCGACTCGGGAGTGACGGTCGCGCTACTCAATGCCGCCCGGGAGGCCTTGACAAACGCGGCCCGGCACGCTCCCGGTCAGCGCATCAGGGTCGAGCTGTCGTATCAGAACGGCGTACGGCTGGCGGTACGGAACAAAGGTGTGACGGCCGGGGAAGGGTTCGGGCTGGCGGGGATGCGGGAGCGGCTGGCCCTGGTGGGTGGGACGTCGACAGCAGGTCCGGACGGGGACGATTGGCTCGTGGTCGCGGACGTGCCGGATGAGTGACGTGATCCGGGTCGTGGTGGCCGACGACCAGCAGGTGGTGCGCGAGGGACTGGTCGCACTCCTGGGCCTGCTCGACGGTATCGAGGTGACCGGCGCGGCCGGTAACGGCGTCGAAGCGGTCGATCTAGTTGCTCAGGGCAACGTCGACGTGGTGCTGATGGATCTCAAGATGCCGGTCCTGGACGGGGTCCAGGCGACGGCCCGGATCACCGCCGACTTCCCGGGTGTCGCCGTACTGGTGCTCACCACGTACGCCGACGACGACTCGATCGCGAGCGCGTTGCGGGCCGGGGCGCGGGGTTATCTCACCAAGGATGCGGGCCGGGCCGAGATCGGTGCCGCACTCCGGTCGACGGCGGCCGGCCAGTCCACCTTCGACCCCGAGGTGTCCCGCCGGCTGATCGCCGGGCTGCGGCCGCGCCGGGGCAAGGACACCGACGGGTTGACCGCGCGGGAGACCGAGGTCCTGCGGTTGATCGCGCGCGGACTGAGCAATCCGGAGATCGCCGAGCAGCTCTACATCAGCGAGGCGACGGTGAAGACGCACATCAACAACGCCTTCGCCAAGATCGGCGCCCGGCACCGCGCCGAGGCCGTCCGCTACGCGTATCGCCAAGGGATCGCGGACTGACCCGTTACGTCCGAAGAACTGGCGAGACCTCCCGCCAGTTCTTCGGTCGTAACGTCAGATTCGTAGCTCGGCCACGACCGGGCGGTGGTCGCTGCCGGTCGAGCTCATCACCCACGCCTTCGTCGGGGTGACGCCGCGCACCATGATGTGATCGATCCGCGCCATCGGGAACTCGGCCGGCCAGGTGAACCCGAACCCGTACCCCGCCGCGCCCTGGGCCGAGCGCAGTCCGGCGGTCAGCGGGGCCAGGCTGCGGTCGTTCGCCGTACCGTTGAAGTCGCCCATCACGATCACCCCCGCCCGCTTCTCGTTCGCGATCTGACGGCCGAGGGCCTTGATCGTGTCGTTGCGCTGATCGGAGGTGAAGCCGCTGGCGCCGATCCGGACGGAGGCCAGGTGTGCGACGTACACCGCCACCTTGCCCTGCGGCGTACTGACCTCCGCACGCAGTGCCCGGGTCCACTTGAAGCCGACGTCGACCGACTCGCTCTGCGCCACCGGGAACTTCGACCACAGCGCCACCGTGTCGCGGGAGACGACGTACGGATACTCCGCGGCGAAGGCGGACTTGTAGATCTTCAGGTCCGCGGCGGTGATCTCCTCGAGCGCCATCACGTCGGCGTTCGCCGCGAGCAGATCCTGCG
Organism: Kribbella sp. NPDC023972; assembly: GCF_040639075.1. Lineage (NCBI taxonomy): Bacteria > Bacillati > Actinomycetota > Actinomycetes > Propionibacteriales > Kribbellaceae > Kribbella > Kribbella sp. NPDC023972. The sequence goes on from NZ_JBEZZH010000001.1 coordinate 1,045,811, forward strand.
CCGTCCGCCGCGGATCGGGGTTGGCCGCGTCGACGTTGTGCGACAGGACCCGCAGGTCGTAGGCGCCGCCGCCCTTGCCCGGGACCAGGAGGTTCCCGAACATCAGGCCCCACACCACCGCGGGGAGCAGCAATGCGACTCCGGCCGTGGCGGAACGCCGTACGACCGCCGCCAGGGCGAGGACCGGTACGGCGAGACCGACCCAGGGCAGGAAGGTGTCGAGCAGGCTGCCCAGGTTGCCGATCGAGTTGGGCACCCAGCGGTGGAAGAGCAGTGGCAGGGCGGACAACACCGCAAGGACGGCGATCACCCAGCCGCGGCGCCACATGCTGCTCTTCCGGCGCCGCCGGTCTGCGGGGCGCGTCGGCGGCTTCCGGTTGGCGACGGCGGTCTGGCGGTCCGGCATGATGCGATTGTTGCGGACACACGGGCTGGACCAAAGTCCGTGTCCGCGAAGGCAGCGCCATTTCATCCCTACGGACGACCGGTTCGGACCGAAATGATTAGCGCTGCGTGAGGGTGCTGGTGCGTACGGCGGATGCGCCGGACAATGCCGGTATGCCGCCCGAGCAGGCCGCCGAGCCGTTCGTCGTCAAGCGCCGGGGTCTGGGCACGACCAAGACGGCGCTGTACTTCGGCACACTGCTGTTCGGACTGATGGTCCTGCTCACCGTGGTGATGGTGGTGGTCCAGCTGCTCAAGGGCGGGTCCGTGCGGGAGCCGCTCGAAACCGTCTGGCTGTCCTGGGGTGGGATGCCGCTGATCTTCGCGGTCGGGCTGCCGGTGCTGCTCCTGGTCGGTGTCGTGACGGCGTTCGAGGAGTCGCGCGAGGCCGACGACGAGGACGTGCTGCTGACGATCGACGAGACCGGGATCTACCTCGGTGGTGAGCAACCGCGAACGATCCCGTGGCCGGCGGTCCGCGGTGTCTGCCGGATCGAGCGCCACGACGTGAACCCCGAGGGCGAGTCGTGGGACCCGTACCTCGTCGTACTCCTGCACGACGACGACTCACTCCCCCGCAACTCCAAGGCCTGGGGCCCGTCCTGCCCTTGGCCCGGCACCTTCGAGCTCCTCGGCCGCGAACTCCCGTACGACGACCTCGCCGCAGCCGTCACCCGATACGCACCCCACGTCCAGGTCACCGACCGCGGCCGCGTCCCCGACTAGCCCTTCGACCCAAGGAGCTCCTCCAGGTTGCTCCCACCCCGCCCCGGAGCGAAGCGGAGGGGCGGGCGCAGCTCAGCTCAGGCTCCAGGCCGAGGAGTTTCGGTTTCTCCCACCCCGCCCCGGAGCGAAGCGGAGGGGCGGGGTGGTTCTTGTCGTCAGCCTTTGGGGCCGAGGAGCTTCTCCAAGTCGGAGAGCACGTCCATGGCGCCGAGCGGGCCGAGGCCGAGGAACCAGACCTCGTCGTCGACGCGGGCGACCTGGCCGTTCTTCACCGCCCGCAGTGCCTTCCAGAGGTTGCCGTTGACAACGGTGTTCTCGGCGGTGGTCTCCGGCTTGCCGTAGCTGGAGTAGAAGACCCAGTCGCCGGCGGCCTGCGAGATGTTCTCCTGCGACACCTCGACCGCGAGGTCCTGGACGTCCTGGATCTTCGGCCGGGGCAGCCCGATGTCCTTCAGGATCACGCCGATGAACGACAGGTTGCCGTACAGCCGGATCTCCCCTGGCCGGAACCGGACCAGCGAGATCGTCGGCGAGCCCTGCACCTTCGACTTCACCTCGTCGGCGCGCTTCTGGTAATCGTTCAGGATCCCGGTGGCCTTGTCCTCCGCGCCGACCGAGTCCGCGACCAGCAGGAAGTTCTCCTTCCACGGGAACCCGGGCCGGATGCTCATCACCGTCGGCGCGATCGCGCTGAGCTGGTCGTACAGGTCGTTGGCGCGCAGCTTGCTACCCAGGATCAGGTCCGGCTTCAGCGCCGCGATCGCCTCCAGGTTCAGCTCACTGATCCCGCCGACGGTCTTGATCCCCTGCGCCTTGTCCGCCAGGTACGACGGAACACCCGCCTGCCCCGCGGTCGTCGCCATCCCGACCGGCGTGATGCCGAGCGCCAGTACGTCGTCGAGCTCACCGCTGTCCAGGACGACGACCCGCTCCGGTTTCTTCTCCAGCTTGGTCTCACCGAGCGCGTGCTTCACCGTCCGCGGGAACGCCCCGGGCTGCGCGTCCGACCCCAGCTTGGCGGTCTCCTCGTCAGCCGTCTTGAACAGCCGACCACCGGTCGCCACCTCGGTGTCGCCAGGCCCGCTGTCCGCGCTCTTGGTGTCCCCACCCCCACACCCCGACAACACCAGCAACGCAGCCACGACAACCATCCCAAGGCGGTTCCTCATAGCCCCTGACCCTATAACAACTTTGGTAAGGCAGCCCTAACCAGGTTGCCCTGCCAGCCAGCCTTGAGAAGCCACCAACCACTTTCGGGGCCCGAAAATGGCTGGTGGCTTCTCAAGGTGGATGGCTATCGCGAGAGCAGGTCGATGCGCTTGCCGGGGGTGAGGGTGATGGTGCGGGTTTCGCCGGCCAACGCGACTCGGTGGCGGCCGGGGTGTGTCGCCTCGACGGTCGCGGTCGTGGGCTTGCCGTTGCGCCAGGTGACGTCGAAGGAGAGCCCGCCGCGCGCCCGGAGGCCGCGGAACGACCCGTCCGGCCAATCGGCGGGGAGGGCCGGGAGCAGCCGGATCGTGTCCGTGTGACTCTGGATCAGGAGCTCCGGGATGCACCCGGTCATGCCGAAGTTGGCGTCGATCTGGAAGATGTCGCCGTCACGGTGCAGCAGGTTGTCCGAGACCAGCCGGCTCAGGTAGTCGCGGATCACGGCGGACGCCTTCTCCGGCTCGAACAGTCGCGCCCACAGCGCCACCAGCCAAGCGCTCGTCCAGCCGCCCGGTGACCCACCCGCAGTCCTGAGGTCGAGCGAAGCACGAGCGGCCGCGGCCCATTCCGGCGTACGGATGGGGTCGATCTCGGCGCCCGGGTAGAGGCCGTACAGGTGCGACTGATGGCGGTGGTCCGGCTCGGACGGTTGCCAGTCGGTCGGCCATTCGAGCAGCCGGCCGTCGTCCGCCGTACCGATCGCCGGAAGGCGTTCGCGGGCAGCGCGGGCCCGGGCAGCCAGGTCGGTGGACAGGCCCAGCGCGACCTCGGCCTCGGTCAGGTTGGCGAACAGCTCGCGGATCAGCCAGATGTCGTACGTCGAGGTGAGATCGACCGACGCCTTGTCGCCGGACGGCAGGACGAAATGATGCTCCGGCGCGGTCGACGGGATGAACTGCAACCGCCCGTCACGATCCTCGACCAGCATCGACAGGACGAACTCGGCCGCACCGGCGAGCAACGGATAGGCACGATCACGCAGGAAGTCCAGCTCGAGCTGGAACCGGTAGTGCTCCATCAGGTGCGCGGTCAGCCAGACGCCGCAGGTCGCGCACATCGCCCACACCGGGTCGTCCCCGCCCTCGCCCACCGGCCAGGTCGCACGCCAGATGTCCGCGTTGTGATGCGACACCCAGCCCGGCGCGTCGTAGAGGATCCGGGCCGTCTCCGCACCCGATTCGGCCAGGCCTTCGATCAGGTCGGTGAGCGGGTCGAAGCACTCCCCCAGGCCGGTGAGATCAGCCGGCCAGTAGTTCATCTGGGTGTTGATGTTGGTGGTCCAGTCGCTGGCCCACATCGGGCGGCGGTCCTGGTTCCAGATGCCCTGCAGGTTGGCCGCCTGCGTCCCAGGGCGGGAGGACGCCATCAACAGGTACCGGCCGAAGTGGAACATCAGCGCCACCAGGTCCGGATCGTTGCCACCGGCAGCGACCGCCTTGATCCGCTCATCCGTCGGCGCATCGATGGGCCGGCCAAGGGACAGCTCCGCGCGGTCGTACAACGCGATGTGATCGTCGAGATGACGCTCCCGAAGCCTGTCCACGGCAATCGCATCCAGCGCGGAGGTCACCGCACGCAGCGCCACCAGCGGATCTCGCCCCGGCGGCACCTTCCATCCGGCGAACGTACTTGCCGCCGACAACAACACGGTCAGGCTGTCGGCTCCGCGCACACTCACGCCCGCCGAACTCACCGTGAGGGTGCCGCCGTCGTTCACCGCCCGCAGCGCCACCCCGAACCCGATGCCGCGCCCCTTCTCGTAACGGATCGGATCCGGACTCTGCCGGTACTCGATGGTGAGCTCCGACGGAGCATGCCCGACGACACCATAGGTGCCGTCGGCAACTTCCACCCGAACCGGATGCCGGCTCTCCAAGCTCAGGTCCAGGTCGATCGCGCCCGGCCGGTCGGCCGTGATCGTCCACACCATCACCTGATCCGGGGTGGAGACGTACGTCTCCCGGCGGAACCGCACGCCGTCGACCGTGCAGTCGACGGCGGCGGTTCCCGTGCGGAGGTCCAGGCTCCGCCGGTAGTCCTGTGGTTCCCCGGACGCCCGGATCAGCAGGTCGGCGAGCGGTTGGTACGACTCGACCAGCGGACCCTGGAGTGCCCGGGTCCGTTCCGTCGCCGCCAGCTGATCACCCTCGTCCAGCAACAGCCGCCGTACGTCGGCCAACACCTGCGGACCGTCCGACACGGTCAGCGTGCGTGGACCGTCACCCGACCAGACATCGTCGAGGTTGAGCGCGATCCGCTCCTCGCCGATCCGGCCGAACACCTTGGCACCAAGATGACCGTTGCCCAGCGGCAACGCCTCGAACCAGTCGGCGGCGGCTGTGGTGAACCACAGTTCGTGGGCCATTGGGTTACTTACTCCCCGCCTTGTACTTGTCGTAGGCCTGCTGCTGGATCTCGAGGTACCTGGTCATACCGGTGCTGTCGAGGCCCTTCACGTACGCGTCCCACTCGGTGTCGATGTTCTTCGACCCGGTGATGAAGGCCAGCTGGTTCTGGTTGACGTAGTTGTTCAGGTTCGTCTGCAGGGTGGCCAGCTCGCCGCTCAGGCTCGGGTCCGGCCAGACCGACGTCTGCGGGAACCACTGCGACTTGTCCTCGTGACCCTCGTACAGCTTGGTCGCCTGGAACAGCCGCCGCTCGAGGCCCGCGCCGGTGTAGATGTCGGCCGGCACGACCTGTGCGTTCCGGTAGGCCAGCGTGTTGTTGTACTGCCCCAGCGCACCCCAGTTGATGTTCTTCGGCGCGTCCTGCTTCGGCTTGTAGAGCGGCTTGACCTTGTCGTCGAGCGCGATGTCACCCGGGCCGGGCTTGGTCCAGCCGACACCCTCCGGACCCATGTTGGTGATCATCTGGCCCTCGTCGGTGTAGATGTAGTCCAGCATCTTGATCGCCGCGACCTGGGCCTCCTTGCTGGCCTTGTTGGTCAGCATGAAGGTGTAACCGGTGGAGGTCGGATAGTTCAGGCCGGTGTAGCTCTTGCCCTCCGGACCGGTCAGGGGCGGCACCGCGTCGTACTGCTTGTCCCGGCCGTCCTTGGAGTCGAGCTGGACGAAGATGCCCGGCCACAGCACCGGCACCGAGCCGAGGACGACGGCCTTCGGGTTGTTGCCCTGGGCCTGCAGTGCGGCGGCGTTCTGGGTGAACGCTGCCTGGTCGATCAGGCCTTCCTTGTAGAGGGAGTTGATGTACTTCAGTCCCTCCTTCCACTGCGGCGAGGTCACCGGCGTCACGACCTTGTCACCGTCGAGCGTGATCAGCGACCGGACGCCGTTGTTCGCGCCGACCGGGTCGTAGGCGAAGGCGTTCATCAGGTACGCGATCAGGCTGCTGTCCTGCACGTCGGTGGTCATCGGGATCTCGTCGGCCTTGCCGTTGCCGTTCGGGTCCTGCGTCTTGAACGCCTGGAGCACCTTGCGCAGGTCGTCGGTCGTCTTCGGCATCTGCAGCCCGAGCTTCTTCAGCCAGGCGCTGTTGATCCAGAGCTTGTCCGGGTACGTGCAGTGGTAGCAGTCCGCCCACTGCGGCAGCGCGTAGATGTGCCCGTCCGGCGCGGTCGACATCTCCTTGTACGTTTTGTTGGAGTCCAGCGCCTTCTGGATGTTCGGCGCGTTCTCCTTGATCAGGTCCTCCAGCGGGACCGCGACTCCTTGCTGGCCGAGCTTCAGCACCTCGGCCTGCGTGAACGCGTCGACCCACGGGATCAGGAAGAACAGGTCCGGGTAGTCGCCGCTGGCCAGCGCGATCTGCCGCTTCTCCTTGGCCGGGCCGGCGTCGTACGTCGTGTTCTGCCAGCGGAACTGGATCTTGAACCTGTCGCTCATGATCTTGGTGACCTGGTTGGTGTCCAGGTTCGTGTTCTGGTCGGCCGGGGTGAAGGTGTCGATGACGACCTTGCCGTCGGCCGTCGTCTCGTTCGCCGCCCCCTGCGCCGACTTGTCCGAGCTGCACGCCGCGAGGGCGAGCGTGCCGGCCACTGCCAGAGCGGCCATCTTGCTCATGGTTGAGCGCATCGCTGTGTTCCCTTTCTTGGTTAACCCTTGACCGCGCCGACCATCACGCCCTTGGTGAAGTGGCGGGCGACGAACGGGTAGATGATCAGTACGGGCAGGCTCGAGATGACGATGAGCGCGTACTTGAGGACATTGGCCAGCTGTTGCTGTTCGAGCTGCTGGGCCAGGTTCTGGGTGGTCGAGCCGCCGGTGACCGTGTTCAGGATCAGCACGTTGCGCAGCACGATCTGCAGCGGGTAGAGGCTCGGGTCCTTGAGGTAGACCAGCGCGTCGAAGTAGCTGTTCCACTGGAAGATCGCGTACATCAGCGCGATCACGGCGATGACGGGTTTCGACAGCGGCAACACGATCGACCAGAGGAACCGAAGGTCGCTCGCGCCGTCGATGGTCGCGGCCTCGTACAGCTCGTCCGGGATGGTCGAGCGGAAGAACGTCCGCGCGATGATCACCTGCCAGACCCCAATCGCGCTCGGGATCACCATCGCCCACCGGGTGTTCAGCATGCCCAGGTCCTGGACCACCAGGTACGTCGGGATCAGGCCGCCGGAGAACAACATGGTGAAGATCAGCAGGCTCATGATCACGTTGCGGCCGAAGAAGGTACGGCGGGACAGCGGATACGCGATCGCGATCGTCAGGGTGACGCTGATCAGCGTGCCGCCGGCCGCGTAGATGAACGAGTTCAGGTACCCCTGCATGATCTGCGGATCGCCGAACGCGACCTTGTACGCCTGAAGACTCGGCTCGACCGGCCACAGCAGCACCCGGCCGGCGCTCACCGCGGACGCACTGCTGAACGAGTTCGCGACGATGTAGACCAGCGGCACCGCGACCAGGATCAGCGCGATCCAGAGCATGACCTTCACACCGAACAGGAAGATCTTGTCGGTCCGCGTCTCCACGATCAGGGTGGACTCGGGCCGCTTCGACAGGGTGAGGCTCATGACCACAATCCGTTTCCGGTGATGCGCTTGGCGGCGAAGTTCACGCCGAGCAGGAGGAAGAGGTTGATCACCGAGTTGAACAGCCCGATCGCCGTCGCCATGCTGAAGTCGGCGTTCAGCAGCCCGGTCTTGTAGACGTAGGTGGCGATGATCTCGGACTGGGCCAGGTTCAGCGGGTTCTGCAGCAGGAACGCCTTCTCGAACCCGATCGACATGATGTTGCCGACGCCGAGCACCAGGATGATCACCGCGGTCGGCATGATGCCGGGCAGGTCGACGTACCAGATCCGCTGCAGCCGGGTGGCGCCGTCGATCTTGGCCGATTCGTGCAGCGCCGGGTCGATCCCGGCCAGCGCGGCCAGGTAGATCACGGCCGAGTACCCGGTGGTCTGCCAGACGTCGGACCAGACGTAGATGTGCCGGAAGTAGTCCGGGTTGCCGAGGAAGTCGACCGCCGGTACGCCGAACAGCCCGATCGCGTCGTTGACGAACCCGAGCCGCGGTGACAGCACCAGGATCGTCATCGAGACGACCACCACGGTGGAGATGAAGTACGGCGCGTAGGTGACCAGCTGGACGATCTTCTTGAACCGGCCGTTGCGGATCTCGTTCAGCGCGATGGCCAGGATGATCGGGATCGGGAAGCTGGCCAGCACCGTGTAGGCGGCCAGGATGAAGGTGTTCTTCACCAGCGTCCAGAAGACCGGGTTGGCGAAGAACAGCTCGAAGTTGCGGAACCCGACCCACTCGCTGCCCCACGGCCCCTTGACCGGGCTGTAGTTCTTGAACGCGATCACCGCGTTCGCGATCGGGATGTACTTGAAGATCACGAAGTACGCGAGCGGTACGACGACCAGCAGGTACAGCTGCCAGTGCCGGCGCAGGCTGCGGCGAGCCGCCGTCCGGCGGCTCGGCCGCCGGATCCGGGCAGGTCCTGCCGCCTCGCGCGACACCGGTTTCGGTACCGGCTCCACCTCGAGGGTTGCACTCACTCCTGGGGTCCCTTCCATCCTGCACAGGTCCGGCTGGATCAGATATCCGATAGGATGCTCAGCCGCAATTCAGAGGGGAAGACAGCATGAAGAAGGCCGTGCCGGAGTCGTTCTGAGCCCGCGACTCCAGCCTCGGCCGGATTTATTTCCTCCGTGAACTATGTCGCAGTCAACCTGCCCACAGCGGTCGCTGTCAAGACCTCGCCGGCCACACCCATCCTTGCGAGTTGAGATGGTGCGACATGGACCTGACGTGGTGGGACGAGGCGGACGGGACGCGGCTCTACCTGTTGACTGGAGGCTGGAAAGTCCTTGCCCGGCAGGAAGCACAAGCGCGTCGGCACGCAGCGAGTGACGGTAGTTCCGGTAGGTCGATGTTCGGAGTGAATCCGGAGTCGGAGCAGGATCGGGCGATGGCCGAGGCGTTGGCCTGTACGAAAGCCTCGGCTACCGCATCACCGAACGGCAGCCGAGGTATCGCAAACCGTTCTAGTCGGTGATGGCGCCGCAGGAGAGGTTGAGTACGGCGGCGGTCATCGGGCCGGCGTGGTCGGAGGCGGCGAACGCGGCGGTGTGGGCGACCTCGGCGACCCGGGGCAGCCGGCCGAGGGCGGTGCCCTTGATCAGGTGGTCCAGACCGCCTTCCTCGATCTCCCACTCCGGGTGGGTGTCGGGGGTGAAGTTGGGCCGGAGCGCGACGACGCGGACGCCGTACTTGCCGACCTCGCCCGCGAGCGCCCGGGTGAGCGTCTCGATGGACGCGCAGGCCAGGCTGAAGCCGCCCATCTCGAACTCGGCGCCGGACTCCCGGGACGCCGAGGACGACAGCATCATGATCACGCCGCCGCGCTGCTCGATCATCCGTCGGGCGACCGCGGTCGAGGTGATGAAGTTGGTCCGCGCCGCGTCCTCGACCGGCCGGACGAAATCGTCGACCGACAGCTCGACGAGTGGGACGTTCTGCTTCACCCGGACGCTCACCGCGTTGAAGACGATGTCGATCCGGCCCTCGATCGAGGCCACCTGCGCGTTCACCGCGGCATCGTCGTACGCGTCGACGACCGCGACGGATGCCGCAGTGATGTCGGCGGCGACCTTCTCGAGTTTGGACAACGTGCGGCCGGCCAGATGGACGGCGGCACCCTCGGCCGCGAACGCCCGGGCGATCGCACCGCCCATCGCGCCTCCGCCGCCGTACACGATCGCGGTCTTGTTCTCGAGCAGCATGGTGAATCCTCTCGTCGGTCCTGCTTTCTACAGGGGCGACGGAGCCAGCCGGCGATTCTCGACATGCGGCACGAAACAACCTGACCCGACCATCACGGGGGAACGGCCGGGCCAGGCACTTTCGATGGTACCTCCGATCACCACTCGCGGCCGGGTAAATCGGAGGCGGACTCGCCGGATCTTTCCTACCCTGACGGCATGCGTAGCCACTCCTAGAAAGCGCACCTCCGCCGCTCATCCGCCGGGTGGGCCGCGGCGTGCGTCACGTCAAGCGTTTGACCCACGGGTCGCGCTTCGTCATGTCCGCACACGCTTTCGGGAGCCACCCGCGATGCTTCTTCCTGCCGTCCGCTCGGCCGACCCGGCTCGGACCTACTACGCCTACAACGGCGCCTGGGCCTTCCTCGGCGCGCTGACGTTCACCCTCAGCATGGTGTACTACGTCCGCGACGCCGGCCTGAACCCACTCCAGATGGTCCTGGTCGGGACCACCCTCGAGCTCGCCTGCTTTCTGTTCGAGGTGCCGACCGGCATCGTCGCCGACCTCTACAGCCGCCGGCTGTCGGTCATCATCGGGCTCGCGTTGATCGGGGCCGGCTTCCTGCTGCAGGGGCTGGTTCCCGAGTTCCTGGCGATCCTCGCCGCCCAGGTGCTCTGGGGTCTCGGCTACACCTTCACCTCCGGCGCCGACCAGGCCTGGATCACCGACGAGATCGGCACCGAACGTGTCGGCCAGGTGTTCGTCCGCAACCAGCAGATCAGTATGGTCACGAAGATCGCCGGTACCGTCACTGCCGGCGCACTCGGCCTGATCAGCCTGCCGTTGCCGATGGTGCTGTCCGGCGCCGGGATGATCCTGGTCGCGTTGGTGCTGGCGGTGTTCATGCGCGAGGACAACTTCCACCGGACGCCGCGGGCCGAGCGGGAGACGTTCCGGCAGATGGCCGGGACCTTCAGGCACGGACTCGCGGTCGCGCGGCGGCGTCCCGTCGTACGCACCCTGGTCCTGATCAGCCTGATCTCCGGGCTGTCCAGCGAGGCGTTCGACCGGCTCTGGTCGGTGAAGATCCTGGAGTTCGACTTCCCGACGGCCTTCGGTACGTCGGACCCAGCGTTCTGGTTCACCGTCCTCGCCCTGGTCGGCACGCTGCTGTCCCTGATCACCTCGGTCACGCTGAACAAGCTCTCGCCTGAGCGGTTGAGCGCCACCCATCCGAACGGCGTACTCGCGTTGCTCGCTCTCCTGCAGGTCGCCGGCGTGATCGCCTTCGCGCTGCTGGATCACCTCTGGCTGGCGCTGACCGCGATGTGGCTGAAGACGATTGCCGGCACGCTCGCCTGGCCGGTCGAGTCGGCCTGGCTGAACCGGCACGTCGACTCCAAGTCCCGGGCGACCGTGATCTCGATGGTGTCGCAGGCCAATGCGATCGGCCAGGTCATCGGCGGCCCGCCACTCGGCGCCGTGGGCCGTACGTCGCTGCGCACGGCCCTGCTCGCCTCCGGCCTGATCCTCACACCGATCCCGGCGCTCTTCCTCCGGCTGCGCCCGGCCCGCGCGCTGTCCGGAACCAAGTCGTCACTGGGTGCCAGTTGAGTTCCCCACAAGCGGGGTCAGTCGTCGACCTCGAGGCGGCGGCGGTCGTACGAGGACTTGACCAGGCTGGCGACCGTGGTGACGAACAGGGTGCCGGCGATGAAGCCGAGGGAGGTGAGGATGCCGATGTGTGGCAGGTGGATCGCGCCGACGTCGTCGATGTGCGAACCGTGCAGCGCTTCGACGATCAGCTTCACGCCGATGAACGCGAGAATCACCGACAGGCCGACGTTCAGGTAGATGATCCGCTCCAGCAGCCCGCCGATCAGGAAGTACAGCTGGCGCAGGCCCATCAGCGCGAACGCGTTGGCGGTCAGCACGACGTACGCGTCCTGGGTGAGCCCGAAAATCGCCGGGATCGAGTCGAGCGCGAAGATCACGTTCGCCATCCCGATCGCGGCGATCACGATCACCAGTGGTGTCAGCATGCGCCGGCCGTCGACGCGAGTGGTCAGCTTGGCGCCGTCGTACTCGTGCGACAACGGCAGGATCCGGCGCATTCCCCGCAGTACGGCGTTCTCCTGGAAGTCAGTCTCGTCGTCACCCTCCAGCGCCAGCCGGACCGCGGTGTAGACCAGGAAGGCACCGAAGAGGTAGAACACCCAGCTCGCGGCCGCGATCGCCGCCGCGCCCGCCAGGATGAACACCGCTCGCAGCGCCATCGACACCACGATGCCGATGTAGAGCACCTTGTCCTGCGCCAGCCCCGGTACGGCGAACCGCGCCATGATGATGACGAACACGAACAGGTTGTCGACGCTCAGGCTGTACTCGGTGATGTACCCGGCGACGAACTCACCGCCGGTCTGGCCCGGACTGAACACGAACAACCCGACCGCGAACAGCGCCGCCAGGCCGACGTATAACAGCACCCACCGGGTCGCGTCCTTGATCGTCACCGAGTGGTCGCGCCGGGCGATCACGATCAGGTCGAACGCGACGATCGCCAGCAACCCGGCGATGGTGAGCACCCAGACGGCAGGGGGCATGACAGAGACCACGACGAACCTCCGGACGACGGCGTACAGCTTGGTCCGGAGGTCTCTTCCGCCCGGTGCCCGGGCCGGCAGCACCGGTTCGGCCGCCCAGGCCTCCCGTGATGACGACACTGCCACGTCGGGCGCACCTCACGGCCACCCGAGAGGAATACTCCCCTCCTCATTACGCCTGGAATTGTATCCAACTCCAATGGATTTCCGAGAGGCGGGTAGAGCTGCCGGCGTGGCGCGGGCGACAGAAGCGCGTGGAGCGGGCTGTGGGGTGAGCCGTGCCACCGTGGTCAAAAAGTTTCCGTTTCGGGGTTGAACTCTGTGAGATTTCCCGGGATCGCGGTACAAAGATGTCAGAAGGTCTGTCCGCCCCTAGACCTGGAGGAATCTGTCATGGCCGGAATCAACGGCGAAGTCTCGTGGTTCTGTTGCGGCAACGCATGGGGACCCTGTGCGAGCACCGGACGAGGTGCTTGCGGAACCTGTCACTCGGGCAACTTCCAGCACGCGTGGCCGAATACGTCGGACGCGTGCTACTCGATCACCCGCCCGGACCGATGCGGGATCACCGGGATGTCTCGGCGTACCTGCGGGTTCAGGCACTCCACGACCAACCTGTGCAACGGCAGGCGGGTGGTCACGTCGATCGCGGACTGCGGTCCGCAGACCGACCTGTTCTGTGGTGAGCGTGCCTGCTGCGGCGGTACGTGCGCCTCCAACCGGATCATCGACCTCACTCCGGCCGCGTTCTCCGCGATCGCGAGCCTGAGTGCCGGTCTGGTCCCCTGCACCGTCGACGTCGGCTGAGGGGGTGAGCTGGATGACCACCACGATGGACCGCCGGTCCCTGCTCACTCGCGCCGCTCTCGGCGCCACCGGCCTGGTCGCCGCCAGCGCCATGGGTTCACTCGCTCCTGAGACCGCGTTCGCCGCGGCCGCGCAGTTCCCCGACGCGGGTCAGCCGGACCCGAACTTCGCCGAGGGCCTGATCATGGGCCGGAACCGGGATCTCCTGCAGGTGCAGGGCTCCGACGGCAGGATGCACCGGATCCAGCTGACCGGCGTCACCAGCGTCTGGAAACTGCGGCCGACCACCCTGGACCAGGTCCGGGTCGGCGATGGCCTGTACGCCCGCGGCGTACTGATGCCGGACGGGATCCTCGCCGCCGAATCGGTGTGGGTGAACATCGTCAACCTCGCCGTCAAGGTCAACGCCATCGGGCGCTCTGTGCTGCAACTCGATCACCACGGCCAGAAGGTCGTCGGGCATCTGCAGCCAGGGGTCACCGCAGCCGTCTACAACGGCACTCCGGCGGTGTCGGACCTGTCGATGCTCAAGGTCGGCCGCCATGCCCGGGTGATCGGCGCCTGGCGACCCGGGACCAACGAGATCGACATCGCGACCATCTACGCGTCGAACTGACCGGGAGGCCGCGATGTTCGCATCTCAGGTGGCTGCTGCCCAGCCGCTGCTCATCGGGTTGCTGCTGCTCTGGTCGTCATACGGCAAGGTCGCCGGTCGGCACAGCGCGGAGCAGGCTCGGCGTACGGCGTTGCCTCGGTTGGTCGGCGAGACACGTGCGGCGCCGGTCTATCGCGCGGTCGGTGTCGTCGAAGCCGTGATCGCGCTGGCGTTGCTGGCACCACCGGTCTGGACCGTCGAGGCTCTCGCGGCGGTGGTGCTGGCCGTTGGCTTCACCGGATACCTGGTCCACGCCAAGATCGCGGTGCCGGAGGCGTCCTGCGGTTGCGTCGGATCGGCGGCGAAACCCGTTGGCCGACGGGCGATCGGCCGCGCGTTGTTGCTGCTGGCAACAGCTTCGGTGGCGGTCACGGCAACCACCGGATGGTGGTCGACCGACGTCGGCTCAGCGGTCTTGGTACCCGAGGCCGTCGTGTTCGTCATGCTGTCCGCCGAGCTGGATCGGTATTGGCTACTGCCGTTACGACGGCTGCGCGTGCGGATCGCGCATCCACTCAGCGGCACCGCGACAGACGGCGTACCGTTGGCCGCCACTCAGCGACGGCTGCTGCTGAGCCCGGCGTACCGGGCGGTCAACGGGCTGCTGCGATCCGATATCCACGACTACTGGGACGACGAGGACTGGCGGTTCGTGAGTTACACCGCCAGGTACGACGGCCGGCCGGCGACCGCCGTCTTCGCCGTACCGCATCACGACGCCACGCCGGAGTCCGTCCGCGTGGCCGTCGTCGACGAGACGTCGGGACAAACCCTCTACCGCCCAACCGTGCTGGCGACTACCGGCTGATGCTTTGGGACGGTACTGTCACAGGAGATACTCTGTGACAGTACCGTCACAGGAGTGGGGTTGCAGGAAGGTGTGGTGTGGCATGGCGATCCGGAAGGTGGCCGACCTCGGCGCGGCAGTTCGTGCTGAGCGACGGCGGCGCGGGCTGTCCCAGGCTGCCCTGGCCGTCCAGGCCGGCGTCTCGCGGGAGTGGCTCAGCCGCCTCGAGAACGGAGCTCCCCGCCTGGAGGCTGACAAGCTCCTCACGGTCATGGACGTGCTCGGCTTCGCCGTACTCCCGAGGGACGAACAGCCCACGCAGGCCGACATCGCGAAGGCACAGAAGGTGGCTTGGACGATGGCGTTGGAGGCGCAACCACTGACCGACGAGGGCTTCCAGCGAGTGCTTCGCAAGGTCGTCGCTCGGCGGCAAGCTCGCTCCGCCGCGTAATGCAGCTCAGTGGTCACGAGGACGGTCAAACGCCGGTCGACGCCGACGACGCGCAGTACCTGACCGCCGACTACTCCTGGATCCGGACCAGGGACGAACTGAACGATGCCGAGGCTTCGAACATCACCGACGCCCTGATCTGGCTCGAGGATGAAGACCTGGCTGCGAGCGACCTGCTCCACCAGTCCTTTCTTCGCGAGCTTCACCACCGGATGTTCGGCGAAGTGTGGAGTTGGGCAGGTCGCATCCGTACCCGTGACACCACGATCGGCGTCCCACCGGTGCAAATCCAGGAGCGGCTGCAAGCGCTGCTCGGCGACACGTTGTTCTGGATCGAGCACGGAACCTATGGCTCGTCGGAGCTCTGCGTTCGCTTCCACCATCAGCTCGTCTTCATCCACCCGTTCGTGAACGGCAACGGGAGGCACGCACGGCTGGCCGCCGGCGCGCTCGCCGACTCGCTCGGGCTCGGTCCGGATCATCTGTCCTGGGGTGCGCGCAGCGGTCAGTCTCCCAGCGAGGCTCGCCGCAGGTATCTCGACGCCCTTCGCGCCGCAGACAAGGGCGACTACACAGACCTGCTGGCGAACGCCGTCAGCTGATCCCGGTCAGCGGCCGAAGTCGGCGTACGCCGGGGTGCCGGTGGTGAGAGCCTGGTGGGCCAGGGTCAGGCGGCGGGCCAGGGACGGGCGGAGGCGGGGGCGCGCTTCGTCGAGGGTGAGGAACTCGTGGGCGCGGGCTTCGACCGGGTCGATCTTCAGCCGGTCGATCATGGGTCGGTCCAGGACGCCGCCGTCGAAGATGAAGGCGAGGGCGTCGGTCCAGACGCCGAGGGCGGGGACCCAGTCGACAACGAGCAGGTGGCCGATCTCGAGGGCGAGGCCGAGTTCTTCCTGGATCTCGCGGCAGCAGGCTTCGTACGGCGACTCGTCGTACTCGGCGATACCGCCGGGGATGTCGAGGGTGGGCTTGTAGGTCGGCTCGAGGAAGAGGATGCGGCCGGCCTCGTCGCGGATGAGGGCGCCGCCGGCCACCGTCTTGCGCGGCAGGCGGGCCGCGATCCCGGGGTTGAACTCTCGCTCCGGCTCGCCCTCGGCGAGCAGATCGCCGCGGCGGATGTCGTCGTCCACGGCTCAGCACCTTCCCAGTCGCGCCGCCGATCCGCAATCCGGCCTTGTTTTCGGTACACCGAACTCTTATGTTTTCGGTGTGCCGAAAACTCTCGCCGCCCTGTCTCTGGCCCTGGTGCTCGCGGTGTCGCCCGCGTGTTCGCCGAGCCAGGCCTCGGGCGACGACAAGCCGGTCGTGCTGACCACGTTCACCGTGCTGGCCGACATCGCGCGCAACGTCGCGGGTGACCATCTGAAGGTCGAGTCGATCACGAAGGCCGGCGCCGAGATCCACGGGTACGAGCCGACGCCGGGTGACATCCGGAAGGCCTCGGACGCCGACCTGATCCTGGACAACGGCCTCAACCTGGAGCTGTGGTTCCACCAGTTCGTCGAGTCGGTCGACGTACCGCACAAGGTCGTCTCCGACCGGATCGCGCCGATGGACATCAGCGGGGACTCGTACGCCGGCAAGCCGAATCCGCACGCCTGGATGAGCCCGAAGAACGTGCAGCTCTACGTGGACAA
The DNA here is from genome assembly GCF_040639075.1 of Kribbella sp. NPDC023972. Classification (NCBI taxonomy): domain Bacteria; kingdom Bacillati; phylum Actinomycetota; class Actinomycetes; order Propionibacteriales; family Kribbellaceae; genus Kribbella; species Kribbella sp. NPDC023972. The sequence goes on from NZ_JBEZZH010000001.1 coordinate 1,062,304, forward strand.
CATGGTCGACGCGTTCGCCGAGCTCGATCCCGGAAACGCGAGCGCGTACGCCGCGAACGGCAAGGCGTACAAGGTGGAGCTGCAGAAGGTGCAGGACGAGCTCGTGGCGGAGCTGGCGGCGGTGCCGAAGAAGCAGCGCGCACTGGTCACCTGCGAGGGCGCGTTCTCCTACCTGGCCCGCGACGCCGGCCTCACCGAGAAGTACATCTGGCCGGTCAACGCCGAGCAGCAGGCGACACCCCAGCAGATCGCCTCGACGACCGAGTTCGTCAAGGCGAACGCCGTACCCGCGGTGTTCTGCGAGTCGACCGTGTCGGACAAGGCGATGCGACAGGTCGCCTCCGGCACCGGGACCGATTTCGGCGGCACCCTGTACGTCGACTCGCTGTCCGAGGCGGACGGCCCGGTCCCGACGTACCTGGACCTGATCCGGTACGACGCGGACACGATCATCCGTGGTCTGACGGGCCGCAACTGATGACGGTGCTCATTGCCGCGCTACCGCGCGGCGGGTCATGGGGCTTTCACTCCCGGCCTTCCCTCGTCACTCCAGTCGCTTCGCTCCCTCCGCTCCTCAGTCCAGGCCGGGAGGCCCCATGACAGCGATTCAGGTCGAGGACGTGGTCGCCAGGTACGGCGACGTGGTCGCACTGGACGGTGTCTCGCTGACGGTCGGGCCGGGCAAGGTGACCGGCCTGATCGGCATGAACGGGTCCGGTAAGACCACGCTGTTCAAGGCGATCATGGGCATGATCCGGCCCGATCAGGGCCGGGTGCGGCTCGACGGCATCGATCCAGCGGTGGCGCGGAAGCGGGGCCGGATCGGCTACGTCCCGCAGACCGAGGACGTGGACTGGGCGTTCCCGGTGTCGGTCCACGACGTGGTGATGATGGGCAGGTACGGGCATCAGGGGTTCACCCGCCGGCCGCGTCCGGCCGATCACGCGGCGGTCGCCGAGGCGCTGGAGCGAGTTGAGCTGACCGAGTACGCCGACCGCCAGATCGGCCGGTTGTCCGGCGGCCAGAAGAAGCGTGCGTTCGTTGCCCGCGGCATCGCTCAGGGCGCCCAGATCCTGCTACTGGACGAGCCTTTCGCCGGTGTCGACAAGCGGTCCGAGGCAACCATCGTCGGTCTGCTCAGGGAACTGGCCGCGGACGGGCGGACCGTCCTGGTGTCGACGCACGACCTGCATGCACTGCCGCAACTGGCGGACGAGGCGATCCTGTTGCTGCAACGGGTGCTGTTCCACGGCTCGGTCGAAGACGCGCTGCAGCCGGTCAATCTCGCGCGCGCGTTCGGTCTCGACGTACTCGAGCCAGAAGAAGGCGCGGCATGACTCCGCTCGACTTCCTGCTGGAGCCGCTGCAGTACGACTTCATGGTCCGTGCGCTGATCACCACGGTGTTCGCCGCTGTGGTGTGCGCGGTGCTGTCGTGCTGGCTCGTCCTGCTCGGCTGGTCGTTGATGGGTGACGCGGTGTCTCACGCCGTACTGCCCGGCGTGGTGATCGCCTACATCGTCGGGGCTCCGTTCGCGCTGGGGGCGGTGGTGTTCGGCTTCCTCGCGGTCGCGCTGATCGGCATCGTCCGCGACACCAGCAGGGTGAAGGAGGACGCCGTGATCGGGATCGTGTTCACCACACTGTTCGCGTTCGGGCTGGTGCTCGTCTCCGTCACCCCGAGTCAGACCGACCTGAACCACATCATCTTCGGGAACATTCTCGGCGTCTCGACGCCCGACCTGATCCAGATCGGCGTACTGGCCGCGGTGGCGCTCGTCGTCCTGCTGCTCAAGCGCCGTGACCTGACCCTGTACGCGTTCGACCCCATCCACGCCCACGCGATCGGCCTGTCCCCGCGCCGGCTGGGCGCGCTGCTCCTCGGCATGCTGGCGCTCACCGCGGTGGTGGCGCTGCAAGTGGTCGGCGTGATCCTCGTGGTGGCGATGCTGATCATCCCGGGCGCGACGGCGTACCTGCTCACCGATCGGTCCGGCCGGATGTTGCTGATCGCACCGATCATCTCCGCCGTATGCTCGGTCGTGGGCATCTACCTCAGCTACTGGCTGGACGCCGCCTCAGGTGGGCTCGTCGTCGTGGTCCAGGGAGTCGTGTTCGCCTGCGTCTACCTGTTCAGCCCCCGCCATGGGCTGCTCGGCAGACACCTGACGACCAGTCGCCGGCGGGCGGCCGCGGTGGGATGAAGCGGAAGGACGCGATGGAATCCAGAGTCGTCGAGAACTACCTCAAGGCCGTCTTCAACGCCCGGGAGTGGTCCGACGAACCCGTGACCGTCGGCGCCCTTGCCACCCGCCTGGGCCTGTCACCGTCGTCGGTGTCCGAGTCGGTCCGCAAACTCACCGAGCGCGGGCTGCTGTCCCACGCCCGGTACGGCGCCATCGAGCTGACCGCGGAAGGACAGCGGATCGCGCTCGCCATGGTCCGCAAGCACCGGTTGATCGAGACCTTCCTGGTCGACTACCTCGGCTACACCTGGGACGAGGTGCACGAAGAGGCCGAGATCCTCGAGCACGCGGTCTCCGACACCTTCGTCGACCGCCTGGCCGGCCGCCTCGGCGAACCGGAGCACGACCCTCACGGCGACCCCATCCCCCGGGCCGACGGCACTCTCCCGGACGACGATCAGCTCCGGCTGGACACGGTCGGGATCGGCGTACGAGCACGGGTGGCCCGGGTCTCCGACAGTGATCCCGAGCTGCTCCGCCAGCTCGACCAACTCGGCATCACGATCGGCACCACGCTCACGGTCAACCGTCAGCACGACGCGACCATCGACGTCGACCACAACGGCGAGTCCGTCGCCCTGGGCCGCGCGGCCGCCTACGCGATCCGCGTCGTACCCACGTGAGGTGATCGCTGGCGTCCTCAGCTCTTGAAGCTGAGGCCTCGCGCAACAAGTTCCGCTGCGAGGATGCGGATGGCCTTGGGGCCGACGCCGTGGATTCTGAGTAGCTCGGCCGGGGTGACGGTGGTCAGGTGCTCGTAGCGGGTGTAGCCGTTGAGGGCGAGCTCGCGTGGGGCGACCTTGCCCATCCGGTGCGGGAACTCCGTCGGCTCAGGCATCGCGTCCCGCCAGGTCGCAGGTCATCCAGATCGAGTTGCCTCGTTGCGGGTCCTCGGTGACGCGGCCGCTGTCGTGGAAGCCGAGCTTCTCGAGGACGCGGAACGAGGCCGTGTTCCACTCCCGAACCGTCGCCCACAGACGCTCCCGGCCAGTCGCGGCCGCGGCCTCGACCACGGCCTTTGCTGCTTCGGTCGCATAACCGAATCCGTGAGCCCGCTTCGCCAGCTCGTACGCGATCTCGGGCTCCTCGAAGCTTGCCTGCCCGACCGTCAGTCCGCAGTACCCGATCAGGTCGCCTTCGTCCCGCCGTACGATCGGCAGCAGTCCCAAGCCCGGCACCGCGCCCAGCGGATTGTCCGTCAGCCACCTGCGAATGTCGTCGACCGTGGGCCGGCCGTTTTCGTCGATCCGGCGGACGGCACGCGGATCCCGCTCTTCCCACAAACCCCGATAGTCCTCAGCATCTGCAGGCTCCCACGTCCGCAGCTGCAACCGCTCCGTGGTCAGCTGTTTCGGAAACTCCCCATAACCCGTCACATCGCAACCCTATGCCGCGAACGCCGTCTGGGCAGGTGCGGACCGCAATCGGCTGTGCGCGTACAGCCATAGTTGTCCAAAGCCCTTACTCCGTAGGCAATGAGCGCGCAGAATGCGAAGTGGAAGGCGCGGTGGGGGGCGCGGGGGAGCAGTTCTGTGGGGGGCGACATGTGGCGTCGCGGGCGTATTGGGCGTAGGCGCAAGCTGATCAGTGCGGTGACTGCGTTGTTGCTGAGCGCAACCTTGATCACGCAGGTCGGACCGGGCCCGGCGGGGGCGTCGACGTTGCCCACCGGCTTCCGCGACACCGTCGTACTGAGTGGGCTGACGAACCCGACCGTGCTGCAGTTCGCGGCAGACGGCCGGATTTTCGTCGGTCAGAAGAACGGCGTGATCAAGGTCTTCCAGAGCCTGGCCGACACCGCTCCGATCACGGTCGCCGACCTCAGGACCCAGGTCAACGACTACTGGGACCGCGGCCTGCTCGGCCTTGCGCTCCCACCCAACTTCCCCGCGAACCCCTACGTTTACGTGCTTTACGCGTACGACGCTCCGATCGGTGGCACCGCGCCGACGTGGAACGACGCCTGCCCGACCCCGCCCGGCCCGACCACCGACGGCTGCCTGGTGTCGGCGCGCCTGTCGCGTCTGCAGGTCAGCGGCAACGTGATGACCGGCAGCGAACAGGTGCTCATCAACGACTGGTGCCAGCAGTACCCGAGCCACTCGGTCGGCACGCTCCTGTTCGGACGTGACGGCTACCTGTACGTCAGCGGCGGCGACGGCGCGAGCTTCAACAACGTCGACTACGGCCAGTACGGCGCCAACTACCCCGGCGGCAAGGCCAATCCCTGTGGCGATCCGCCCGGCGCGGTAGGCACTCCACTGAGCCCGCCCAACGCCGAGGGCGGCGCGTTGCGGAGCCAGAGCGTCCGCCGTACCGACGGTCCGGCCACCCTCGACGGCGCGATTCTGCGCATCGACCCGGCGACCGGGGCCGGCGTACCCGGCAACCCCTTCTTCTCTTCGACGGACGCGAACGCACGGCGCATCGTGTCGTACGGTCTGCGTAACCCGTTCCGCATGACTCAACGCCCCGGCACCGACGAGCTGTGGGTCGGCGATGTCGGGTGGAACGTCTGGGAAGAGATCAACCGTGTGGTGTCGCCGACGACTCCGGCGAACTTCGGCTGGCCGTGCTACGAGGGATCGTCACCACAGAGTGGCTATCAGGGTGCCGGTCTCGCCCAGTGCTCGTCCCTGTACTCGACGCCCGGTTCGGTGACCGCGCCGTACTACGCGTACAGCCACAGCGCATGCGTGGTGAGTTATGCCGGTTGCCGCACGGGCGGTTCGTCGATTACCGGGATCGCCTTCTATCAGGGCGGTTCGTATCCAGCGGAGTACAACGGTGCGCTGTTCTTCGCCGACCACAGCCGCAACGAGATCTGGGCGATGCTCCCGGGCACGAACGGTTTGCCCGACCCGGCTCGGCGGCAATCGTTCGTCGGCGTCGACTCCTCCGGCGGGGCCGCCGGGCATCCCGTCGACCTGAAGACCGGCCCGGGCGGTGATCTGTTCTACGTCGACATGGAGAACGGTTCCGTCCACCGCATCACCTTCACGGCCGCGAACCAGCCGCCGACCGCCTCGTTCACGGCCAACCCGGCCAGCGGGCCCGTCCCACTGACCGTCAGCTTCAACGGCACGACGTCATCCGACCCCGAGGGCAGGGCGCTGACCTACTCCTGGGACCTCAACGGCGACGGCACGTACGGCGATGCGACCGGGGCCACCACGTCGTACACCTACACCGCGGCGGGCGTCTATCACCCGAGTCTCCGCGTGACCGACGACCAGGGTGCGAGTGACACGGCGTCCGCGACTGTCACGGCCGGCAACACCGCACCGACCCCGATCATCGACTCCCCCGCGTCGACGCTGACCTGGAAGGTCGGCGACACGATCCCGTTCGCCGGTCGCGCAACCGACGTACAGGACGGGACATTGCCGGCGTCAGCGTTGAACTGGTCGCTGCTCCTGCACCACTGCATCACACCGTCCGATTGCCATGCCCACACGCTCCAGACCTTCAACGGTGTCGCCAGCGGATCCTTCACCACCCCGGACCATGCCTACCCCGCCTGGCTTGAACTCCGACTCACCGCGACCGACTCCGGCGGCCTGTCCTCCACCACCAGCCGCAGGCTGGATCCGAGGACCGTCGTCCTGACGTTCAAGACGAACCCCGGCGGCCTCACCCTCACCAACATGGTCGTCAACGAGGCACCGCGCTCCACACCCTTCACCGTGACCGCCATCGTGGGCGCCGCCAACTCCGTCAGCGCCCCGTCCCCACAGAGCTTCAACAAGGCCACCTACTACTTCGTCTCCTGGTCCGACGGAGGTCCCCAGAGCCACACCATCACAGCTCCTGCGGTGAACACCACCTACACAGCCACCTACCGCAAACGCTGAATCGATCAGTTTTCGAGAAGCGACCGCCGCAGGCCGCTCCATAGCATCTGGAGTGTTCCCAACGGACCACGCAGACAGGACAAGCTCATGGCGAAGACGACCACCACCTCCAAGGCGGCCGAGAAGTCGTACGACGGTTTCACCGAGGAGGAGCGCGGCGCGATGAAGGAACGCGCTCGCGAGCTCAAGGCGACCTCACGCGGCGCCAAGAAGGACGAAGAGGCCGCCGTACTGGAGAAGATCGCCGAACTTCCGGAGCACGAGCGCGCCATGGCCGAGCGAATCCACGAGATCATCAAGGCCAACGCCCCCGAGCTGAAGCCGAAGCTCTGGTACGGGATGCCCGCCTACTACAAGGACGGCAAGAACCTCTGCTTCTTCCAGAGCGCCGACAAGTTCAAGTCCCGCTACGCCACCTTCGGCTTCAACGACCCGGCCAACCTCGACGACGGCGCCATGTGGCCCACCGCCTACGCCCTCACCAAGCTGACCCCCACCGTAGAAAAGCAACTCGCCACCCTCATCCAAAAAGCCGTGAGCTGATAGGGGCCTGTCAGATGCCTCTCTGCCGCGTCTTCGTAGGCTCCCCCGCTACCGCTGTACAGGAGGTGCTGGATGGTGATGGGGAGCATACGAAGCCGTGGCGACCAGGCTGACCGCACGTCGCGGGACAACGTGACGATTGCTCAGTACGCCGACTCGGCCGAGGTGTCGAGCTACGTCGCGTCGCACGACGGCTGGGGCCGACAGCACGTTACTTCCGGTCGCGGCTGTACCTGGTTGACCAGGTTCTGCGCGCGTGTCCTGGCGGCGACTTGCTCGATGTCGGCTGCGGCCCCGGCATGCAGGTGAGACAACTGCTCGACACGCGCGGCGGTGACTTCCGGATCACTGCCTGCGACCGGTCGCCGGCCATGATGCATGCTGTGGCGCACCGGGTGGGAGAGTCCGCCAAAACTCGCCTCGCGGTGGCAAGCATCGAGGACCTGCCCTTCCAGGACAAAGCATTCGTCCTGGGCATGGGGGTGCTGGAGTATGTGGACGCACGTCGTGCCCTGCGGGAGATCACCCGGGTGGTCCGCGACGACGGACTCGTGGTGGTGACGATGCTGAATCCGCTGAGTCCGTACCGGATCGTCGACTGGATCGCCTACCGGCCCGCCCTGCGGATGCTGGGCCGCGTGGAAGGTCTGCTCGGGGTTCCCGAGGGACGACGACATGCAGCCGCGAAGTCAGGCGTTCGTGCGCTCCCTGTGTCCCGGCTGCGCCACTTGATGCGCCGCGGCGGACTGCGACCGGAAAGTCTCGTGTACTACGACGTGACGCCACTCCTCCCCCCGGTTCGACCGGGTGCTCAGGCGATGGGCCACACGGTGGCGCAGGCATCCCGAGACGACGGTGGCGAAGGGTATCCGCGGCCGATTCGGAACCGTCTACCTCGTCACGGCCCGACGAGCAGGCTGAGATCCGCAGACCCGACTGATCCCTTGCTCGGCCCTTCGCCTCCCAGCGTGCCTCCGGCGAGCGAGGAGCGTCGTGGATGTGAACGACGCCCCTCGCCATCCGGGTGTTATGGAATTCCGGGTGTTATGGAATGAGGTGGAGGAGAAGGGCGATGGTGCCGAGCGTCTGCAAGAGCAGTGTTGTGCCGGCGTGCATTCCGATCGATACCCGCAGATCCTTCGCCCGCCAGACGAGCCAGATCCCCGGAAGCATGAACACCAGCCTGGAGAGAAACACCCAGGGCGACCAGAGGTGGTACAGCGAGAACAGTGCCGAGTTGGCTTGAGGATTCGAACCCTGACACGCGGTCAGCCTAAAGACGCCCGTCCCTGCCGCGTCCACTTCGCAGATACAGGCGCCACAAGACAGTCAAGGGCACCGCCAGCACAATGACGATGCCGGTCCCTGCCAACCACCGAATCCAGGCGGCTACCGCAGCATCGCCGGCAACGGCGAGGAGCGCCCAACCACGATCGCGACGCCGCCCACCACGAGGTACCAGGGACCGTCACGCCAATCCCCCGAGCTGAACATGGCGTTCATGGTGGCATCCCCGAGCCAGACGCCGCGGCTGCTAGCGGCGTCGCCGCTATCGAACTGTTGTACCCGGCACGCGTCCGATTGATGGGTCTGGGGCCTGTGCGTCAAGCATCGCCGCTGGGGCGGGGACAACAGGTGAGATGTATCTGCCATGGTGGTTGGTGATCGTCTACGGTCATCGTGGCCACGCCGAAGGGCTCGCCCGGGTGTGGACTCAATCCGGCCGAAGCCCCACGTTGAACTTGGCAGGGGGTCGAGCTCGACCCACGCGGCAGGCCGTTTCGTCGTACGATCCAGAAGGATGACTCAGCCCAATGAGATCCACCGGAGTGACACCGCATCAGCCCGAGTACGTCGGCTACCTGTATGCGCACTTCAAGCGCGAATCGGTCGACGGTGAGCAGATCCACTTCGCCTTGAGCGACGGTAACGACCCGCTGCACTTCGACGACCTCAACGGCGGCAAGCCGGTCTTGTCCTCCACGTTGGGCGAGTGCGGCGTCCGCGATCCGCATATCGTCCGTTCCCCGGAGGGCGACCGGTTCTTTCTGGTCGCGACCGACCTGCGCCTGTACGCCAACCACGACTGGGACCGGCACCAGCGCCGAGGCAGCCGCTCGATCATGGTCTGGGAGTCAGCGGATCTGGCGCACTGGGACGAGGGGCGACTCGTCGAGGTCGCACCGCCCGAGGCCGGCAACACCTGGGCCCCGGAGGCGGTCTGGGATCCCGAGCAGGGTGCCTACCTCGTGCACTGGTCGTCGACGCTCTACGACAACGCCGAACACGACGGGGACAGCTACAACCGGATCATGTGTGCGACCACCCGCGACTTCCGCGAGTTCTCCGAGCCGCGGGTGTGGATCGATCGAGGATGGCAGACGATCGATGCCACGGTGATCGACCATGAGGGCGTGTACTACCGCTTCCTGAAGGACGAACGCGGCCGCGGCGGCGACGCGCCGTTCGGCAAGTCGATCTTCTCCGAAACCTCGACCTCGCTGACCGCCGTCGACTGGAAGCCGCTGGCCGAGGGCATCGGCCTGGGCGCGATCAGCCAGGGCGAGGGCCCGCTGGTGTACAAGTCGAACACCGAGAACAAGTGGTACCTGTGGATCGACGAGTTCACCTCCCAACGCCGCTACGTCCCCTTCGAGACGACCGACCTCGCCGCCGGCGAATGGATCCCCTCCACGGACCACCGCCTCCCACAAGACCCCTGCCACGGCGTCGTCCTACCGGTAACCGCCAACGAGTACGAGCGCCTCAGCACCGCCTGGACGTGAGCTGCAGAGTCGCTAACCGAGCGTTTGCTGCGGAGCGCGCCGAGGACTCCAGGCCTTAGGCGATTTCGTCGGACCTTATGTGTTCGGCTTCTGGAGCAACGACCTAATCGACTACGGCGGGCGGGCTCAAGCGGTTGACGACTAAGTGTCAGCGGGCGAGCGGTCCTCCTCCCCCGAACCGGCGGATGACGGCCCACCACCCGGGCCCAGTGGGCCCGGGCGCTTGCCTCATATGCCTCGCTCACTCGAGCCGGAAGGGCCGCGCCTCGACCTTGCCCTGGCACGACCTGGAGGCATGGGTCAGGGCCTCGTCGTACGAGGCGGGGCCGTGCACGGACAGCAGATACTGCCTCGACGCGATCTCATTCGATCTCCGGGTCGTACATGAACTTGCGGACGTCTTGCGCACAGCGGCAGGCGACCGCGATCTTTGCGGCCCACTCCAAGGCGGCCTCCCGGGTGGGCACGTCGACGATCACCACGCCGCCGATGAGCTCCTTGCTCTCCGGGTACGGGCCGTCGGTGACCATCCCGTCGGTGGCCACCGCGCCGTGCTCCACGTCGCCGTCGTCGTAGCTCAGCCCGCCGCCGAAGACGAACACGCCGGCGTCCTTGGCCTCCTGGCACACTGCGTGGGCGGCCTTGCCCACCTCGGGGAAGTCCTCCTCGGGGATGTGGTCCATCGCGCCCTTCTCGAACGAGATCAGGTACTTCGGCATCTCATCACTCCTTGTCCGACGGCCTCCCTCCGGCCGCCTATCACCCCTGCTACGAACGCCTCGCTCCGGATCCGACAGACTGCCGCAGAAATTCTCACGATCCGTCGATCCATGGGGCCCGATGCCGGACTCCGCATCCAATCCACTGGCATCCTCCCCTGATCCATAGCATCGATGACCAGCGGGTTGTCTCGACGGAACCGCTCGCCTCCCACCAGCTTGGCCGCTGGCACCGTGACTGGCAGGGAAGCGGTCAGGGCTTCGAATTCCCTAAGATCCACCAGCGATAACCGCAGGTCAGGACGGCATCTCGGCCTCCTGACGACATCTCCCTGTGAGAGAGGCGGCATGCCCTCAGCCGCCGATGGCCAGATGACCGCATCCAGAGGCGCGCTTGAGCCTCCGCCGCCCGATCACCTCAACGGGAGCCGATAACAGCGCTCCTGGCCATACGAGATGAACCCGAGGCGCCGCAGGATCGGAGAGCTCGTGGAAACGCGGCCCTGGGTGAACGCCATCGTGGCACCGTGCTCGGCGGCGTACGTCATACGAGCGGCGACCAGGGCACGATAGACACCGCGGCCGCGGTACGCCTCCAACACTGCGCCGCCCCACAGCCGGGCCACGCCGTCGACTAGCTCGATGCCCGCGAGCGCGACCGGAGCGCCGTCGAGGTAGGCGACGAGGGCCCCTCCGGTCCCCGCCGCGACCGTCTCGCGGTCGGCCGCCGCCCGTTTGGCGAGTTCGTCGTCGGAGGCCCTGTTCCCGCCGAAGGCCGAGACCCCGACGGTGTTGGCGTCGCGGGCGACCTCCGGCGTGGTCCGCCACCGCACCTCTAGCCCAGGAAGATCGGGCGCCTCGACGTCGGCAGGCAATGCCAAAGCGAGTACGTCGCAGGTGTCGACCAACTGGGCGCCACGCCCCAGCAGAGCCTCGTCGAAGCCGTCCGGCGCGCTGAGCTTCGCATAGACGAACGCCTCCGGTAGTCCGAACCCGGTGGCCCGCGCGACGACGTCCTCCAGCACGGCCTCGGCCGGCCGGGTAGACCGCACCCACGACACCTGCAACGGGTCAGTGAAAGGCTCCGGGAACCGCACCAGCCGGTACTCCGCGGTCTCCACCACCTCCGAGCCCTCAGGCGTCAACACCCACGCGTCGTTGGCCGCCGCAACCGTCGCCAGATCCAGCTCACCCATGCGGCGGAGGCTACCGCAGCGCCGGCCCACGCCCACCGGCACGCAGGATCCCGCCATCCGGTGGACTCTCTTAGTCACTCAGATCACGAAAGAAGGCCGATTCCTCTCTGGGAAACCGGCCGCTGAGCTGCGGTGAGCTTAGGGGATCCGAACACCCTGACCTCTTCCATGTCATGGGCCGGGGTTGCATTGAGCTCGGCGTCGTTCGGGGATCCTCAATAGCTACAGGAGTTCGAGCCCGTCGGATGCTACGCGTTCCATCCCGTCCGTGGGCGTTGATCCGCGCTCCGGTCTCCCATTCTTCTCCCAGCCGGACCGCGCAGGGGTTGACCGTGTCTGCCTCGTCCGCTCGACAGAACTGCCGCCGCAGAACCGTCGTGGGCACCGCGTGCGAGGCCCGACGTACAGAGCTGCCGAGGTCCAGCCGATGGCATCGCCGCTCGCGGCGCCGCTTGCCGAAGAGTTTCAGTTGGCGGTGTACCCGCCGTCGACTGCGAGCACCGACCCCGTGACGTAGCTCGCGGCGGGCGACGCCAGGAACGCGTACGGAGCAGCGATCTCGTCGACCGTCGCGCGACGTCCCAGCGGAGTGAAGGTATTGATCCGCGCGTCCGACGCGGGGTCGTCGTGGGCGACAACGCCGGCCATGACGTTGGCTACGTACCCCGGAGCGACCGCGTTGACGCGGATGCCCGCCGGTGCCCATTCGGAGGCAAGTGTCCGAACGAGCTGGTTGATACCACCCTTGCTCGCTGCATAGGGAGCAAGAGTGGGAACGCCTACTGAGCCGGCTATGGACGACGTCATCGTGACTGAGCCGACCTGGCCGTGCTCCATCCAGTACCGTGCGGCCGCCTGCGCCGGCAGGAAGGCGCCACGGAGGTTTACTGCGAGGACCCGGTCCCAGTCCTCCGGCGTGTAGTCCACAGCCGGCTTGATGATGTCGATGCCCGCGTTGCACACCACATGGCTCAGGTGCCCGAAGGTCTGCACTGCCGCGTCGACGAGCGCCTCGGCCGTGGCCGGAAGGGTGACATCTCCCGGCGCCGGTGCGATCCGTGCGTCGCCAACCGCTGCTCGCAGCGTGTCGACGGCCTCGAGCGTCTCCGCCTCGTCGAACCCGTTCACAACTACGCACGCGCCTTGGCTCGCCAGCGTTCGCGCGATCGCCAGCCCGATTCCGCGGCTCGAACCCGTCACCACGGCCACCACGTCGGAGAGGTCGAAGAGGTCGCTCACGTGCGCAATCCTGCCACCTCAGACGGTGAACACCTGGCTCGGCCTGCGGCAGTTGCGCGACAGCCGCATTAGGCGCGCTCTGTCTCCAAGCGGCGCAACACCTCTGCGACCTGCTGAGCCTGGGCTGTGAGTGCCTTGCGCATCGCGTGGCCCTTATGGGCGACGTTGGGTCCGAAGTCCCACCGCCCGGTCCCTGTCTCCAACAGTGTGCTGACTGACTCCTCACCGCCAAAAGCAAGGTCGAGCGTGACCTCAACACGAGCGCCGGTCGACACGTATGCAACCCGAAGGCTTCGAGGTCGCCGATCGTGCGCCGGCACGTCCACTCGCATCGCCGTGAAACCAGCCTCGTCAACGAGGAACCGGAACCGGTCAGCGACCTCAGCCGCGAAGGTCTTCTCACGGAAGTCCACGACGGACATGTTGCCTGAAGAACACCGCGCGGAATGCGCACATGCCGCATGTAGTAAGGCGGGGTAATGTCGAGATCCGGTCGGCCCTGACGATTGCGAGGCGTGAGCGCGAGTAATGTCCGACCCGATGTCCGCCCTCCATTCGAATGATCCAGACTTCCGTGTGTGTCAGATCAGCTTCGAGACTCTGGTTGAACTGCAACGGCAAGCGGAGCGACGAAGCTGGGCAACTGGCTGGAGTTCCGAAGACGCACTCCGACCGCGACCCCGACGTACGGGCAGCGCTTGTCCAGATCTTCACCCTCGCCCTGGGCGGGATATCGCTGAAATCGAAGAACTAGGTGTGCGCGGACATGCCGCGAGCCGCGCGGTCATGCGGATGAGCGTGCTCTAGCTGGGTGGGTACCTCTGTGCTCGAAGGGCGCCTAGCGGACCACGCGATAGTCGACGAGAAGGTGGCCGCTAGCTGAGGCAGTGCTCCGGATCGTCTCGAGCCGCACGGGCGGCAACCCGTCCAACAGTCGTTGGCCGCTCCCGACGATCGTCGGCGCGATGACGAGCCTGAGCTCGTCGACGACGTCGGCAGCAAGCAGCGTCCGAGTGACCGAAATGCTGCCGTGGATGCCGATATCGCCTCCCGGCCGACCCTTCAGGTGCCGCACGAAATCGACCAGCCCGCCGTCGATCACGCGCGAGTTGCTCCACTCGCGTTCGAGCGGCGTCGAGGTTGCGACGTACTTGGGAGCGGCGTTGATGAAGGAGGCGAAAGGCTCGATCTCGCTGCCTGGCCAGAACGCAGCCCATTCGTCGTAACTGCGGCGGCCGAGAATGACCGCGTCCTGGGTTTCAATGAGATTGGCGCCGTTGGCATCCGTTTCGTCGTCCCAAGCGGTGATGAACCGGTCGGGAGCCTCGGCCACTCCATCGAGAGACAAGAAGTAACCGGCGACGACCTTGCGCGGGGTCTTCTTCTCCACGGTGTCGGGGTGTTCCTGGAACGACATGGTGGGTCTCCTTCGAAGATGTCGGGAGTGGTTGATGCTCAACCCTACGTCGAACGTGGTACGTACATTTCGACACCGAAGCCGAGGAAACGTCTCGCGGGCGTTCAGGCCGACATGGTGGCAGGCCCACGTTGCCGAACGCACTCTCGTCCGCACGGTGGCTCTAGTCAGGCGGTTGACGCGGCTGCGACACCCGCACACTGCGGCGCCTGTCCCGACGTTTTACGACGTTGCCGTATTGCCTCGCCGAAGAGACAGGTACAAGCTGCCGCGGATGCACCCGCACATGCTCAGGCACACCTACGCCACCACGATGCTCGACACTGGTGTTGACCTGCGCGACGTACAGACATCGCCGCCTGCCACGCCGACCCCTCGAACCACCATGCGCTACGACCGCGCCCGCAACAACCTCGACCACCATGGCGACCATGAGCGCGATGACGCCGAAGTTCAGCCGGATGAGCGTCGGGCCTGCTCAAGGTTCGACTGGTGAGGGCCGGAGAGCCAGTCTTGACTCAGACGCGCGTCGGCCGGTTCCTCTCCTCGCCGCAGCGCGTCGATGTAGGCATGGTCGGCGGCAAGGCGGGCCGCCACCTCGGGACCCTCGGCAACGGCCCCGTGGCCGGGGACCAGGACATCGGCGTGCCGGGCAGCCTCACCGAGGCGGTCGAGTGCCGTCTCATAGGCGCGCACCTGATCGGGGCGGCGAGGGTCGAGGAGTGGGATCAGGACGTCGGAGAGCATGTCGCCGGCGAGCAGGACGCCACGGTCCGCGAGGAGGACCGCGGCGTGGCCGATGGCGTGCGCCTGATGCTCGACGATCTCGCCCGGCACGTCTCCCCCGTCCGCGGGCAGCGGGGTGAGAAGCCCGATCAGCTCGAGAGGGATGCCCGACGCGCTCTCCGCCGCCATCGCCTGCGCCCGCTCTCGGGCTTCACTGGCGGCCTGGGCGCAGCCGGGGGTGGCGTAGCGCGGCACGTCGCCGAACCGGGAATGCCACAGCAGGTGGTCCCAGTGGGGATGGGTGGAGAACCCGGCGACCACCGGAATGCCGAGCCGGTCCACGTCATCGGCGAGCTGGTTCAGATCGGAACCGTCGATGCCGGGATCGACCAGGATCAACCCACCCTCCCCGCGCACCACGATGGCATTGCTCCAGACCCACTCGCTCTGCCGGACCCAAACGCCGTCGGCCACCTGATTCAGCATCTGCTCACTGTGTCAGGGGCCTCCGTCCGGCGCGAGTTGCGACGCCGTTCGGGTCCAGATTCGGGACCTGCGGGCGTCTCCCGAAACGCACTCACATGCCGAGATCCGCGCGCTCATGCCGATGAGCGGATGTATGGCGGAAGTCGGATCTCGCTCCGCTTCAGGGGGTGTATGTCGGTGCGGAAGGCGTAGTGTCGAAATCGCGGCACGTGCAACGAGTGCAGATGGCTGTCCTCGCGCGACGCCATTGGCATCGATTCGAGCTCCATTGTGACCATCCCCCCGCGCTCCGTGCCCACTGCCAGCCCCGATGATGGATCAGGCCGTCCGTCACCCTCTGCCTCGGAACCAAGGGGGCAGATCGGTTGGATCGTGGCCGGGTCGTTGACGGCCGGGCTCGTCGCCGCGCTACTCCTGGTCGCCGCCCCGTTCGTTCCGGCAGAGGAAGACGCCATCGCCGGCGCGGTCCTGTGTGGATTCGCGCTGGGGTGGGCGATGTTGGCCGTGCTCTCGGTGCGGTTGACCGACCAACCTCAGGCGTGGGCTGCGGTTCCTGCCTTGTTCATGGGGCTGGGCGGTCTTCTGCTCGTTGTGTTCGGCTCCTCGGTGGACGGGGTGCTCAGTTGGGTGTGGCCCCCGGCCTTGCTGGCGCTTGTTGTCTGGATGGCCGTGCAGGCCCATCGGCAACTGCGGAGCCGGAGCCGACGCTGGCTGCTCTATCCGGTGATCGGGATACTGGCCGTGGCCGCGGTGGGCGGCGGGTACGAGACGGTGAGCGCAGCCACCGATGCAGAGCCTTCGATGCCCGGACGGTCGATCGACGTCGGTGGACATTCTCTGCACCTCCACTGCACCGGCACGGGCAGCCCCACCGTCGTGTTGCAACCCGGGGCTGGCGAGATGTCCTCGAACATGGGCTGGATCGCGCCCAGGGTCGCCGCCGACACCCGTGTCTGCGTCTACGACCGCCCGGGTCGCGGGTGGAGCGAAGCAGTCAGCACCCCCCAGGACGCCTCCCAGATCGCCTCCGACCTCCATACCCTGCTGCAACGCGGGAACGTCCCGGGTCCCTACGTGCTGGCTGGTCATTCCTTCGGTGGCCTCTACGTGCTCACCTACGCTGCCCGCTACCCGAACGAGGTTGCTGGGATGGTGCTCGTGGACACCACCGCACCGCGCGAGACGCCGCCTGCCGCAAGCTCCGACGATCCGAGCAGCTACGACCTCTTGGGACGGGTCTCCATCCTGATCTCCACCTCGGCTCGACTCGGACTGACCCGCCTATACGCGCCGATCGAGGTCGGCGGTCTGCCGCCGAAGTCCAGAGACGAAGTACGCGCCAGTATCACCAGGGGCAGCAACTTCCGCAGCACCATCGACGAGTATGTCCAGGCGAACTCCTCCATGGCCGAAGCAGGATCGTTCACGGACTTCGGTGACAAGCCGTTGGTGGTGCTGACAGCTGGCAGCGGAAGTGACGCCGCCGATATTGCCGCGCATGAGCGGCTCGCCGCCATGTCGACCAACAGCGTGCACCGAGTCGTCGACGGCGCTTCCCATTCAGAGCTCGTCTGGGACGAGAAGGACTCGACCGCGACCAGTCAGGCAATCGTCGGCGTGCTCTCAGCGATCCGGAACGCAACGCCACTGACCAGGTAGCCCAAACGAGTACCGGCGAGGCTCGTACCTCACCCCAAGCTGGCTCCTTGACGGCGCTGGCCTCAAGCACATACGCATCGACATTCGTGTGCCGACGCTCGGTCATGGCGCCGTCCAACAAACGCACAAAGGGACCGAAACCACAACGTCCGCTCATGCCGCTGATCGCGCGGTCATGCCGAATTCAGGAAGTTCCTCAGAAGGCTCGATCGTCCCCCGGGCAGCGGCCAGAAGAGTGAGCCCGTCCGATACCGCCGAGACCTTCCATTTCCACACCTCGGACAACGCCCGGATGACGCGCCGACAGAGGAGCGGTTCGGCCCGGAGTCGGCCAGTCGGCAATGCTGCGTTGCAGCGGCGAAATGGCGGTCTAGACCGATGTCTGCGCGGCCGGTTAGTTGCCCGGACGCGGATGGGTACGGCGAAGCCGTCGAATGGGCTCGCTCATCCGCGGCCGCGCTCGGCCGGGACGCGGCGTCGTACGTGAACTTCACCGGTGAGACGAACGAGGACATCGTCCGAGCGTCGTACTCGACGGCGACCTACGCCCGGCTCGTTGCCGTGAAGAACACCTACGACCCCACCAACCTCTTCGACCTCAACCAAAACATCCAACCAACCACGCGCCACTAGTAGTTGAGCTTGAAGCCCTGGGACGTCACAGCACCTCCCAGGGCCCCGGTGGGACGATTTGGATCACGATTCGTTTGTCGTCGAGGGCCTCGATCAAGGTTTGAGTCTCGTCGTCGCCCTCGCCGATCAGAACCTCGACGCGGTTCTCGGAAGTGGACCATCCACCGGCGATCTGACGACCCGGGGCGACCGAAAAGAAGATGTGGTCCGCGAGGTCCAGCAGCTCTTGCCGGGAGTAGGCGACCGACTGGAATTCGACCGTGAGATCCTCCTGGAACTCGACCGTGAACTCCTCGGCTTCCGCCAGTACCTCCTCCTTCAAGCGCTCCACTTCAGGTGACGTGCCGTCCACCGCTGCGACGAGGCGCACCGTCACGACGCGCGACTCGTGGTTCCACGAGAGGCCGCCATCAGGTATCGGACCTCGCTCCACGATCTCTCTGATCTTGTCGATCCGTTCTTGTACGTCGGCCTCGCCCGTGATGTCGAGCAGCACCGGATCCTCGTTCGGCGGGATGCCCTTGATCCGGGCAACCTCGTAGCGACCCGGGTACGGCGCGAAGTTGGGATCGTCCGTAGTCATCGGGAACCCCTTACTGGCCGAGACCCGCGTCGCGGGCCCGGGCCACAGCTTCGGCGCGGCCGGCGACGTGGAGTTGCTGAAGACGTTGGACACATGGTTGCGCACGGTCTTGTCGCTGACACCAAGTTCGGACTGGTGGTGGCGGCCGCGAGTCGTGCGCCGAGTTACGCGAGTACGGCGTACGGCCCGTCGACCACCCGCCGCACCACCTGAATACCACGCGGCTGTCCCGTTGTCAGACGGGCCGATGGGACCCGTTGTAGCTGAACGAAGGCAGCGGGGCAGGCATGTACCGGCTCCGTCGACCGCTTCGTGGCAGCACCTGCGCGCGCAGAATGAGATGCGTGAGCTGCCCGAGAACCCGACTCCGGGAGGTGGTCGAACCATGGAGAAAGGCGAGATCCCCGACGCCTCGGCAAAAGCCTATCCAGACGCGGGGTGGCCACCGACGCGGCCAACAGTGCCAGGCCAATCGCGCGCAGGGCGAGCAGCTCGACGTGCTCAAGCCGTGGTAGCAACCAAGAACGCATGGCTCGCGATCTCGCGGCTCACGATCCCCGGTACTGCACTCCAATCACCCCACGCCCTAGTCTTCAGGAAAGCATGCTGGCAGCGGCAGATACAGAGCCGCGGGTGTAGGCGAGGGCGCGCATCGAGCTCGACTGTCATGGACCAGTGCCGATCATCGGTGGGGCTCATGCGTGGTGATCAAATGTGAGGCGCTGGACTCGATGAACTTGCGAATAGGTCGTTAGCCCCGCGTTACCCGATGGAGGACAGCAACGCCGTGCCGGCTGTGCTCCGCCGACAGATCCGTAACACAGTGGTCCGTCAGCTGATGTGCGGCAGGCCCGGGGCCTTGGGGCTATCTGGGGCCGGCCAACGCGCTCATCTGCCGCCGACAGTGCGCTCAACTGCCGATGACCGTGCGCGACGGTGGCGGTGGCTACCTGGCCTGACGTGAGGACGCATGCCGGCGCCCTACTCCTTGGTCGCCACCACCATGTACCCCTCAGCCTCCGGGTCGAACGTGCTCTTCTCGACCCGTAGTCCGAGGCGGTTCAACTCAGATCCGAGTTCGTCGTATCGGTATGGCCAGCACGACAACAGTTCCGAGCGGACAAGGACCGACCTATCCGCCGTGACTTGCGCGACAGCAATCTCGATGTGGTGCTCCTGCTCCCAGTGCGGCGCAATCTCCCAGCGATAGATGACGAGAGCATCGCGGCCATTCCGGCGGACCAGGTGGTCACGGATGTCCAACCGGGAGCCGCCAGCGCGCACGAGTTCCCAAGTGCGGGAGGTGAGAACCAAGCGTCCCTCAGGGCGCAGCAGCCGCGACATAGATTCCAGCGCAACAAACCTGCCTCTCGCCCCCTCGGCATGATGCAGCGAGTTGCCGACGCAGAACACCATGTCGAAGCTGGCAACGTCGAAATGGTCGGTCAACTCATGCCAGTCAGCTCGAACCGTCCGCAAAGATGCGCCGTATTCCTCAGCCAACTCCTCAGTCCGACGAACCATCGCTGCGCTGGCGTCGGTCGCGACAACCTGCATGCCAAGACCGGAGAGACCAACCGCCAGCTGCCCAGTCCCGCATGAGCAATCGAGGACGCGGGCGTTTGACGGAAGGAGACGGATGACGTCATCGAACGCAGCGGCGAACTCGGCGGGCGTCAACTTCGCGTCCGAGATAAGCCACTCGTACACCTCGGCAAGCGCGTCATAGCCCGTCACAACGACTACCTCCGTCAACGGCAGACCCAATGTGGCACACCAGTACATCAGTGGAGCAAGTCAGTCACCACCGCTTTCCCGTGGAGTAACCGTCCCCATGCCGCTGTCGGCGCGGGACGCCTGACGTCCCGTTGTCTGATCACCCGCGGCACGCGGCTTGGGCTCGGAAACCCTCCAGGGGCGAGAAGCGGGCGAGTGGCTGCACGCTTCACGACTCAGCAGTGACGCGCTCGAAACCGGAGAGGCACGCCGCCGGGCCCGTGGACCGCTGGCGGGCAGTGGCCCAGGGTTTCAGCAGCAGCGGTCAACGGACGAACGTCCGGATCTGCCGCGATCCGGGCACATGCGACGGGCTGCGGTAGGGGTGGTGCCGGCCACAAGGCCCTTGAGCCGATCGCGACCTCATTGCTGTTCACTGGTGTCGTGGTTGCGCAGGAGCAGCGTCTGGGGATGGCGCACTTGGCCGATGGCGGGCGCGTGGCCTATGCCCTGACCGGCAGCGGGCCGTTCCTGCTGGTTGTGCCGGGATGGCTCAGTCATCTCGAGCTCGGATGGGCCATTCCCGCCGAGCGCATGTTCCACGAGTCGCTGTCATCGGGCCGCACGTTGGTGCGCTACGACCGCCCTGGTTGTGGCCTCTCGGACGCCTACGACGGCCCTCGCACGATGGCGCTCGAGCTTGCCACGATCGCCGCGGTGACCGAAGCGCTCGGCGTTACCAGCTGTGACATCCTGGGCTGGTCGCTAGGGGCGGCGGTGGCCGCGCAGTGGGCCGCCGATCAGCCGGAGAAGGTTTCGCGTCTGGTGCTGTACGGCGGCTGGGCGACCGGTGACGCCATCGGCGACGAGGACAGCAAGCGGTACATGCTCGGGCTGATTGCCTCTCACTGGGGACTGGGATCAGACCTGCTCACCGATCTCTTCGCACCCGAGGCTGATGCCGGCACCCGACTCGCGCTCGCCCGCTACCAGCGCGCAGCCTCGTCGCCCGAGACAGCGGTCGCCTTGTTGCGTCTCGCTTACGCCCTGGACGTGCTTCCGAGCCTCGCGCGGGTGCAGGCGCCGACACTGGTGCTGCACCGGACCGGAGACCGAGCCGCTCCGTTCAACCAGGGCAGGGTGCTCGCCGACGCGATCCCGGGCGCCCAGCTCGTGGAGCTCGTGGGTCGCTCGCACCTTCCTGCCATCGGGGATGTGGAGTCGCTGGTCGAACAGGTGCGACGCTTCCTCGGACTGCCACGGCTACGAAGGACCGTTCCCACGGGACTCACCGCACGCCAGACAGAAGTCGCGGCCCTCGTGGCGGACGGCCTCACGAACCGCCAGTTGGCCGACCGCCTGGGCATCACCGAACGATCCGCCGAGTCGCACCTGGAGCGGATCCGGCTGCGGCTCGGGTTCAGATCTCGTTCTCAAGTCGCAGCCTGGTACGTCGCGCAACACCCGCACAAGTGAGGTAATTCCACGGCTGCGCCGGGGACAGCCGCCCCCGCAGCATGGAGGCATGTTCCGACGCCCTACCCATCTCATCCTCTCGGCCGCCACCTGGTTGGGATTTGTCGTTGTCACCGTGTGGACAATGGCCTTCCTCGCCGGTGTGGTCGTCCCCAGGACCGTTGACGGACCCGAACGCACGACGACCGCTCGCGCGGTCGCCATCGACCTGGCGCTGCTGCTGTTCTTCGCCGTCCAGCACTCGGTGATGGCGCGTCGTCAGGTGAAGTCATGGCTGAGTCGCCGGATCCCGACGGCGCTCGAACGCACTTCCTACGTGCTCGCCACAGACATCTGCCTCGCGCTGCTGCTAGTGCTCTGGCAACCCTGGGGTGAGGAGATCTGGCACGCCGAGGGCCCGGTCGCGGTCATCGCCTGGTCACTCTTCGCCGCCGGCTGGGCGCTGGCGATCACCGCAACGTTCGCGGTCGATCACCTCGAACTCGTTGGGCTGCGGCAGGCCGGATGGGCGGCCGCTCGAGACCCCGGTCTCACCGCTGACCTCTATGTCGGCGGTCTCTACGCCGTCGTGCGGCACCCGATGATGACGGGGCTGGTGCTGGCCTTCTGGGCGACACCACGGATGGGCGCATCGCATCTTCTCTTCGCCCTCGCCGCGACGGGCTACGTCGCCGTTGGGATCAGGTTCGAGGAGCGCGACCTCCGCAACACGTTTGGAGCGTCGTACGACGACTACGCCGCCCGCGTCCCCGCCCTCCTGCCCAGACCTCCCATCCGGACAGGCTCGGTGCCCAGCCCAGACCTTTCGCGCCGTGGGATGCGTCGGCGAACCGCCGCTGAAAACGTTCGCACCGAGATAGGTGAGGACGTGGGCTAAGGGCCAGGACAGCGGCCAGGGCAGTAGCCCAACTCGGAGCCTCGCGGACTGCCAATGTCCGGGAGCCGTCAGGCCCGCAAGCTCTGGCCCTTCGGGCGGCCCACGCCGGATCTGTTCGAGTGACCAAGGGTCGTCGGAGCTGTCGTCGAATGCGTATCCGCTCTTTACGGTTGGACCGCACGCGGCTCTCGTCCATCAACGTTCGTGGATGTCTGGGCTTGTTCGGCTCCGCTGTCACTCAATTAGTCACTCACCTACGACCCCAACTCTGGTGGGGGCGGCCGAGATCGGGTGCCACTTACCGGCGAAATCTTCTGCAGATCCGCACTGGAGCATGCTCACACTCGACGGCTGGCTAATCACCTTGCCCCAGAAGGGGGATCCCCAATCGGTCATCGGTCGGCTGCCGTCCACACTGTGTCTAAGGGACCGATGGGCGTCCGGCTTGCGGATCAGTCGCCAGAGCCCGCCACAAGGACCCACGAAAGTGTGCACGTACGCGCAATCGTGGAGAAGCCGAGCGACTCGTAGAGACGGCGCGGTGCCAGAGTAGCCGTCGTCTCCGCGTGGAGCGAGGGACCGGTTCAGTCGCGCGTGCCCGGGGCGACCTCGCGCACCATTACGCAGTTGCCCTGGCCCTTGGGCCGGTCGTAGGTGAAGCCCTCGCGCTCGTACATCGTGCGGGTGCCGTTGTAGAGGAACGACGAGTTCTTCTTCCGGACCCCGCCGGTGTCGTGCGGGTAGCCCTCGACCAGGCCGCCGCCGGCCTGCGCGATCAGCTCGACGGCTCCGCGCAGGGCGATCGCCGCCAGGCCCTGACCGCGAAGGCCGCGCTCGACCAGGATGCAGGTGACCCGGTAGTCGGGCAGTCGCTCGGCAGTGGCCACGTACTCCTTGCGGTGCTGGATGTTGGGCAGCTCCTCGGGTGAACCGTACTCCGCCCAGGCGACGGCCCGGTCGCCGTCGTAGACCAGCGCCGCGTGCGCGATCCCGTCGGCCACCAGACGTTGCTTGAGCGCCCGGTTCCCCTCGGCGCTCTGGCCCTTCTCCGCGCAGTCGGGATGGAAATGCGTGCACCAGCAGCTGGCGAACATGCCCTTGTTCCGCTCGACGAGAGCGGCGAAGTCGTCGAACGTCTCCGGCGTGAGCGCCTTGATTGTGAAGTCGGACATGCCGCCAACGTACCCCCGATTGCGGACGTTCAGCGTCCGGTGACTCACGCTGCCAGGGCGGCGTACTCGCCATCGCGGGCGAGGAGCAGCCGTCGATCGAGGTGTAGCGATCGGTTCGCGAGCGCGGCGACACGAAGACGCGCAAGTCTCGTCGGACGCTTCGCCTTCCGGAACGATGCGTTGATGCGCTGACCGAGCAGCAGGAGATCGCAAGGGCAACCGCTGGCGATCGGTGGAGGCATCACAGCCGGGTCTTCAGTACATCGATCGGCACGGAGCTCGACGCCGCCAACGTCCGGCGTGGCTTCCGCCGCGTGGACGACCTGACAACCTGGCACCGAGGTGACCGAAACGGCGTACCGGCACGAGCTGCGGCCGGTAGTGATCGAGGGGCCCAAGCGATGGACGAGTCCTGCCCCGAAACCGGTAGCCAGTCAGTTGGTCACTCAGGTCATGAAAGAGGCCGGTCTCCCGAGTGGGAAACCGGCCTCTGAGCTGCGGTGGAGCTTAGGGGATTCGAACCCCTGACCTCTTCCATGCCATGGAAGCGCGCTACCAACTGCGCCAAAGCCCCGCGGTGTCTTGCGACTCCGGAAGTTTAGCGGATGAGTGGCTG
Source organism: Kribbella sp. NPDC023972 (assembly GCF_040639075.1). NCBI lineage: Bacteria > Bacillati > Actinomycetota > Actinomycetes > Propionibacteriales > Kribbellaceae > Kribbella > Kribbella sp. NPDC023972. The sequence continues at coordinate 1,086,247 of NZ_JBEZZH010000001.1, forward strand.
CAAAGAAAAATCGGATACCGGCCTCGTCGTGGCTGCCTCCGGACGGGCTGTCGGAGCGGCCGGTGACGCGCTGATGTTGCCTTCAGTCACTGTCTCTTGGTCCGCTCGGCTACCTCGTACGCCATCCCATTGCGTCCGCCGAGGACGGTGTGCCGGACAGCAGTCCGCAGCTGCCGCCGCGGGGCGGTGTTCTTCAGCGTTGGGGGTCGTCGCTCATGACGGGTTCGGGGAGGGAGCCGGCGTTCCATTCTTCGATGCGCCAGCGGTGGTTGCGGCTGGGGAGGAGGGAGACCCAGTTGCAGTTGGACAGGCCGCCGAAGGCGGGCCAGTGGGCTTGGGGGAGGCCGAGGAAGAGGCAGATGCCGACGCGGGCGGCGAGGCCGTGGGTGGCGACGACGATGGTGTCTTCCGAGGTGCCTTGGGAGGCGACCCGGCCGAGGGCCTCGGAGAAGCGGAGGGCGACTTCTTCGACGGTTTCGCCGGCGGTGCCGCGGCGTTGGGGTTCGCCGGCGCGGATGCGGGCGGCGGCTTCGGGGTGGATGGCGGCGAGTTCGGCCATCGTCATGCCGGCCCAGTCGTCGACGTCGATCTCGCGGAGGGCTTCGTCGTACTCGACCTTGAGGCCGGTCAGGGCGGCCAGTTCACCGGCGGTGGCCGCGGCGCGCTGGAGGTCGCTGGAGAAGAGGCGAGTCGGCGCCAGGGAGGCGAGCCGAGCGGCGGCGGCGCGGGCCTGCGACTGGCCGACCTCGTCGAGCGGGATGTCGGCCTGGCCCTGGATCTTGTCCTGGAGGTTCCACTCAGTCCGGCCGTGGCGCCAGACGATCAGACGTCCGGCGGTCATTCGGCGGCGGAACCTGGAACGGGAGAGGGCAGGGCGATCGTTGGGCAGTCGCGCCAGAGTCGCTCGAGGGAGTAGAAGCTGCGCTCCTCGGAGTGCTGGACGTGGATGACGATCTCGAGGTAGTCGAGCAGCACCCAGCGGCCTTCGCGGGCGCCTTCGCGGCGGACAGGCTTGGCGTCGAAGTCGACCCGGAGTTTCTCCTCCACGGCGTCGACGATCGCGCGGACCTGGCGGTCGTTGGAGGCGGACGCGACCAGGAAGGCGTCGGTGATGGCGAGCTGTTCGGACACGTCGAAGGCGAGGACGTTCTCGGCCTTCTTGTCGTGGGCCGCCTCGGCGGCCGCGGTGAGCAGCTCGATGGCACGTTCGCTGGCTGGCATGTGGTTCCTTCTAACGGTTGGTGTAGAGCTCACGCTTGGCGATGTACTGCACGATGCCGTCCGGTACGAGGTACCAGGTCGGGTTCCCCTTCGCGACCCGCTGCCGGCACTCGGTCGACGAGATCGCCAGGGCCGGTACCTCGAGCAAGGTGATCCGGTCCATCGGCAGTTTGTCCAGTGGCAGTTCGAGACTTTCGGTACCGGGCCGGGTACAGCCGACGAACTGGGCCAGTTTGAACATCTCGTCCACGTCGCGCCAGGTGAGGATCTGGGCGAGCGCGTCGGCGCCGGTGATGAAGAACAGCTCGGCGTCCGGGTACAGCTTGGACAGGTCGCGCAGGGTGTCGATCGTGTACGTCGGCCCCGGCCGGTCGATGTCGACCCGGCTGACCGAGAAGCGCGGGTTCGACGCGGTGGCGATCACCGTCATCAGGTAGCGATCCTCGGCCGGTGAGACCTTCCGCTCCGACTTCTGCCACGGCTGGCCGGTCGGGACGAAGATCACCTCGTCCAGGTCGAAGTACGACTGCACCTCGCTGGCCGCGACCAGGTGCCCGTGGTGGATCGGGTCGAACGTGCCGCCCATCACGCCAAGGCGCCGTACCCGCTCCGCAGAAGCCACGTCAGCCCTCAATCAGTACCACTCAGCGTCAAGCCGCTCAGCTGTGCGGCCGGCCCTTACCCATGATGACGGTGACAAGAAGCAGCAGGACGAGCACGAACAGCGAGAACCCGCCGTACCACCACGGCGAGATGTGCGCGGCCTCGGAGCCGGCCTCTTCGACAGCCGCGAGCAGCGGCAGCAGGTGCGTTTGCATGACGCAGAGCCTATCTCGTGCCCACCGGCACAGGCGCCGGTGGGCACACCTGGGTCAGCTGTGGCGGATGTAGCGGGTCAGCAGCCGGCGCCAGACGGACGGTACGGCGTGGGCGCGGTGGTACTGCGCGGCGACGCGGTGCAGTTCGTCGATGTGGGCACGGGCGACTTCGGGGGTGATCATGATTCCTTCACTAGTTAGGTACGACGGGTACCGGGACGAACGGATCCCGACACCACATATTCTACGACGCACCAGCACTGTCGACAAACGAATTAAAGGTACAATCGGCCACAGGCCTACGAATCCGTGGTGAACGGGAAGGTTCATGCTGATGGACGCAATCGACCGGCAGCTGATCGAGGTACTCCGGGCGAACGGCCGGTCCAGCTGGGCGGAGCTGGGCCGGGTGGTCGGGTTGTCCGGCCCGAGCGTCCAGGAGCGGGTCCGCCGGCTCGAGGAGCGCGGCGTTCTGCTCGGCTATCGCGCGGTGGTCGCGCCGGAGCAGGTCGGGCTCGGCACCAGCGCGCTGATCGGGTTGTTCCAGCGCGACGACGTGGAGACCGACGACATCGTCGACCAGGTCCGTGAGATCGCCGCGGTCGAGGACTGCTGGTTCGTGGCCGGCGACCAGGAGCTCGTGGTGAAGGTCCGCGTCCCCGACGTCACCCAACTGGAGGCCGTCGTGGGCTCACTACGCCGCGTCAACGGCGTGGCCCGCACCCGCACGACCGTCGTCCTGTCGACCCGTTGGGAGGGTCGCCCGGCGCCGCTCCCCAGCCAGGACTAGTACGACGCCCGCCGCAAGGGCGAGCGCGGCCGCGACCGGAAACAGCAGATCGGGCGCGTGCTCGTAAGCCGATCCACCGAGGGCCGGCGCGAGGAACATCCCGCTGATCGACGCAGCCGCGTACAGACTCGAATACCGGCCGACCATCCCAGCCGGCGCGGCGTCGGCGACATGAGCCGTGGCCGTCGGCTTGTAGAGCATCTCCCCCGCCGTGATCACGATGATCGCGACCGTCGCCCCGGCCAGCTCCGGCCAGACGCCGAGCGCAGCCAACCCCACGCCGACCAGCGCGAAGCCCACAGCGATCACCCGGAAAGCCCGATGACCGCGCAGCCGGACGGCAAGCGGCGCCTCGCAGCCGACGATCACCACCGAGCTCAGCCCGATCAGTACGCCGTACGCGACCGCAGGCGAACCGGCATCCCGCAACAGCAACGGCATGGTCGCGAACACCTGCCGATACACGGTGTCCACCACCACGATCGTTGCCAACAGCACCAAAACCGCCCGGTCCCGCAGGAGCGCCCGCCACATCCCCGACGACGCGACCGCGACGGTACGCCGACCACCCGGCACCCACCGCCACACGATCGCCGCGAGCACGACACTGGTCACGGCATCCAGAACGAAAGCCAGCCCGAAGTCGTACGCCGCCAGCAGTCCGCCGAGCGGAGGCCCGATGGTGAAACCGGCGTTGCTCGCCGTCCGCGACAACGCGATGCCCTCCCGCCGGCGCTCGTCCGGCAGCGCGGTGGCGACCAGCGCACTGAGATTGGGCCGGCTCGCTCCGCCGAAGAGCCCCGCAAGCGCAGCGACAACAGCTAGAGCCGCGGTCGGCACCAAGGGCATGGCCGAGCAACTGACAGCCCACAGGAGCTGACTGGCCACGGCAGCGGTTCGCAATCCGAAGCGGTCGCCGAACCAGCCGCCGCCCAGATTCCCACCGAGCAGCCCGATGCCGTACGCCGCCGCCGCGAGGCCGGCCTGCCCAGCGGACATCCCGCGGTCCTCGACCAGGTAGAGCGTCAGGTAGATCCAGGCCAGCGCACCCGCGGAGCTGACCAGTTGGCCGACCATCACCGCCTTGAGCCACCCCGGCAGGTCCGCGATCCGTCGCCAGTACATGACACCCCCAGGTAGAGTGAGTTCCCGAGAGGAACTTACTCAGCCGGTTAGCGTGGTGGCAACCGGAATTGGGGGCGAACGTGCGGCGGAGCAGCTTCGAGCCCGAGCCGGACTGTGCGATCGCGCAGTCCCTCGGCGTCATCGGCGACGGCTGGGAACTGCTGATCGTCCGCGACCTGGCCCGCGGCCTCGATCGCTTCGACCAGCTCGCGGAGTCGCTGCACATCTCCCGCAAGGTGCTGACCGAGCGACTGACCGGCTTGCTCGACAGCGGGATCGTCGAGCGGTCGGCGTACCAGGACCGCCCGACCCGCTACGCCTACCACCTGACCCCGCGCGGCCGCGCACTGCTGCCCGTACTGGTCGCGCTGCAGGACTGGGGCGATCGCTGGCTCCTCGGCGACGGCTCACTCACCGGCACCAACACCGACGACGAGCCGCCCGCCCAGCGGATCCACCAACTCACCGGCCAATGCATCCCCGAGCTCGCGCTGCCTTCCACGTCGGGTACGACGACCGACGTAGTGGACGCCGATGCCCGCGCGACCGTGCTGTTCGGCTACCCCGCCACCGGCCGTCCGACGCCACTGCCGGACGGATGGCGCGAGATCGCCGGCGCGAGCGGGTGCACGCTGGAGAATCGTCTCTTCGCCGCCCGGTACGACGAGTTCGCCGCCGAACGGATCGCCGTCCGCGGGGTCAGTACGCAGCGCCCGGACGAGCAGCGAGCATTCGCGGCCGCCGAGGCGATACCGCACCTGCTGCTGTCCGACCTCGATCTGGAACTGGCCGCCGCGCTCCGCTTGCCGACCTTCCGCGCCGGCGGGTACGAACGATTGAAGCGAGTCGTCCTCGTGGTCGGGCCGGATCGCGTCGTCCAAGCGGTGCAGTACCCCGTGACCGACATCGCGGCCGCCGTGACCTGGGCGCTCAAGACTCCCTGAAGAACGCCTTGATCTCGGCTGCGATCCGCCCGACCGCCTGGACACTCCCCCGAGGATTGGTGCCGCCCGGATCACTCGACGCACCGTGGTCGAGGCCGTCGAACTACACTCACCCCGAACGCCAGTTCGGCGCCGGCATCGGTCAACACGGCTTCGACATCTTCCACCTCGGTACGCACGGTGTGGTCCGGCCGGTGTGGACCGGACAATCCGCGCCCACGCCGATCCGGCAGGTACACGGTGAAGTCGTCGGCCAGCGCCTGGGCCAGCAGCGTGTGGCTGCGGCTCGACTCCATGCTGCCGTGCACGAGGACGACCGCGGGACCGCGGCCGATCTTCCAGTACCCGATCCGGGTGCCGTCGCGGGATTCCACCGCGGCCTGCCTCAGTTCGAAAGTCATCATGGCTCGATCGTCACATATACTCTAGTTACATTGCAACTAGTATCCCTAACACGTAGGCTGGTCCGCATGCCCCCTCGCCGCTCCCCGCTCGCGCTCGCGATCCTCGGCCTGCTCGAGAACGGGCCGCTGCATCCGTACGGGATGCAGCGCCTGATCAAGCAGTGGGGCAAGGATCAGGTCGTCAACGTCGGCCAGCGCACCAGCCTGTACCGGATGATCGACCAGCTCGAGGACGGCGGGCTGATCGCGGTCGGCGCGACCGAGCGCGACGAGCGCTACCCCGAGCGGACGACGTACCACCTGACCGAGGATGGGCGGACCGCCTGCCGGCAGTGGCTCGAAGAGATGATCACGACGCCGCGCAACGAGTTCCCCGAGTTCCCGGCCGCGCTGTCGTTCGTGATGCTGCTGCCACCCGAGACCGCGGGCGAGCTGCTCGGAGAACGGCGGGAGCGGCTGACCCAACGGCTCGCCGACTACGACGCCGAGCTGGCCGCGGAGAACGACGGTACGCCGGTCCCCCGGTGGGCGTTGCTGGAGACCGAGTACCTGAAGGCGATCGCCGAGGCCGAGGTGCGCTGGATCGACTCGATTGTCGACGACCTACGAAAAGGCAGGCTGACCTGGAAACCCGGGCCGGCCAGACGGTGGTCGAGGTGTGGTGGGGGCGGATCGGGCAGGTCCGGGACGAGTTCACCGCTGACCTGGATCCGGTCGAGCGGCAGCGGCTGAAGGCCTACGTGCGGGCGGAGGACAAGGCGCGGTTCCTGTTGGGATGCACGATCGTACGGCGGGTGCTGGCGAGCCGACTGTCGTTGCCTCCAGCAAGCATCAGGCTGGAGCGGGCCTGTCCGGACTGCGGGAAGCCGCACGGCAAGGTGCGGTCCGACGGCATCGAGTTGTCGGTGACGCATTCCGGGAAGTTGGTCGGCGTTGCCGTCAGCGATCGTCCGGTGGGACTCGATGTGGAGAAGGTTGATCCGGGCCTCGATGTCGACGGCTTGGCCAGGCTGAGCTTGTCGGAGGCCGAGCTGGCTGCGCTCCCCCAGCATGACGGGCGGGCGCGCGCGTTCACGACGTACTGGACGCGCAAGGAGGCGGTCGTCAAGGCGACCGGAGTTGGTCTGCGAAGCGATCTACGAACCATCACCGGGCAGCCGGACGGTTTCCAGGTCATCGAGCTCGAGGTCGATCCCGGGTACGTGGCGGCTCTGGCGGTGGTGTCCGCCGAGCCGCTCGACGTGCGAACGAGGTCTGCTCAGGTCCTGATCTGACCCTCGCCGATGACGACGTACTTGGTCGACGTCATCTCCGGCAGGCCCATCGGGCCGCGGGCGTGGAGCTTCTGGGTGGAGATGCCGATCTCGGCGCCGAAGCCGAACTCGCCGCCGTCGGTGAAGCGGGTGCTGGCGTTGACCACCACCGCCGCCGAGTCGACCGCTGCGACGAACCGGCGAGCGTTGGCCTGCGAGCGGGTGATGATCGCGTCGGTGTGACCGGAGCTGTAGCGGCGGATGTGCTGCACCGCCGCCTCCAGCGAGTCCACCACAGCCGCGGACAGATCGAGCGAGTTGTACTCGGCCCCGAAATCGTCCTCGGTCGCCGCCACGACATCCTTGCCAGCGGCAACCACCGCCGGATCGCCGTGCACCGTCACGCCCGCCTCGGCCAGTGCCGGAAGCGCCCGCGCCAGGAAGTCCGACGCCACAGACGAGTGCACCAGCAAGGACTCGGCCGCGTTGCACACGCTCGGGCGCTGGGTCTTGGCGTTCAGCAGGATGGTCAGGGCGAGATCCAGATCCGCGTCGGCGTCCACATAGACGTGACAGTTGCCGACGCCTGTCTCGATCACCGGCACGGTCGACTCGCTCACCACGGTCTGGATCAGCCCGGCACCGCCGCGCGGGATCAGTACGTCGACCAGCCCGCGCGCCTGCATGAGCTCCTTGACCGCGGCCCGGTCCGTCGGCACGCCCTGCACCACGTCCGCCGGCAACCCGGCCGACACCGCGGCTTCCCGCAGTACGGCGACGATCGCCTCGTTGGACGCGGCGGCCGACGACGAACCGCGCAGCAGCACCGCGTTACCGGACTTCAGGCAGATGCCGGCCGCGTCGGCGGTCACGTTCGGGCGGGCCTCGTAGATGATCCCGACCACGCCGAACGGCACCCGGACCTGCCGAAGCTCCAGCCCGTTCGGCAGTGTGTAGCCGCGCACGACCTCACCGACCGGGTCGGTCAGCCCGGCGAGCTGCTCGAGCCCGGCGGCCATCGCGTCCACCCGGTCCGGGTTCAGCGCCAGGCGGTCGACGGTGGACTCCGGCGTACCGGCTTCCCGCGCGGCCGCCACGTCCTTGGCGTTCGCCGTGACGATCTGGTCCGTGTTCGCGCGCAACGCCGCCGCCATCGCGTGCAGCGCCGCGTCCTTGGTCGCCCGGGAGGCCTCCGCCAACGCGTACGACGCCTCTCGCGCCCGGCGGGCCAGCTCGATGATCTCGCTCACCCTCCCATCGTAGGCTGCTCCCCCGCCGGCCCGCGCGGCTGTCTCAAGCCACCCAGTAGGTGCGCGTGTTGGTGAACTCACGCAGCCCCTGAGCAGCCAGTTCACGGCCGTAACCACTCCGTTTCGTCCCACCGAAGGGCACCCGCGGATCCGAGGCCACGACCGCGTTGACGAAGGCGGCGCCCGAGGTGATCCGGCGCGCCAGCTCCACGCCCCGAGCGGGCTCCCCGGTCCAGATACTCAGCCCCAGCCCGTACTGCGTCGCACCGGCGAGCTCAGCCGCCTGCGCAGGATCCTGAGCCACCGCCACCGCGGCGACCGGACCGAACGTCTCCTCGTCGAACACCGGCATCCCCGGCACCGTCCCGGCCAGCACCGTCGGCTCGAAGAAGTACCCAGGCCCGTCGATACTCCCGCCACCCGTGACCAGCACAGCTCCAGCCGCGACCGACTCATCCACCTGCCGCTGAAGCGCGGCCCGCAGATCATCGCGAGCCAGCGGACCGACCGCGACCTCACGATCGGCCGGGTCGCCCACCGTCAGTTCTTTGACACCGACGACGAACCGGTCGAGGAACTCGTCGGCCACCGCCGCCTCGACGATGAACCGCTTCGCGCAGACGCAGCTCTGCCCGGAGTTCGTGAACCGAGCCCGCACCGCCGCCGCGGCAGCAGCCGCCACATCCGCATCGGCGAGTACGACGAACGCGTCCGAGCCCCCCAGCTCGAGCACGGACCGCTTCGACGCCCGCCCGGCCGCCGCTCCGACCGCAGCGCCCGCCCGATTGCTGCCGGTCAACGTGACCGCCGCGATCCGGTCGTCCGCGATCAACTGCTCGATAGTCGCCGGCACGTCCGGTTCATCCACCACCAGCGTGCGCACCAAATGCTCCGGGAACCCCGCCGCCCGGAACACCTGCTCGATCGCCAACGCGGACCCGGTCACGTTGGGCGAGTGCTTCAGCAACACTCCGTTGCCAGCGGCAAGCGTCGGTACGGCGAACCGCAGCACCTGCCAGACCGGGAAGTTCAACGGCATCACCGCGAGCACCACCCGATCGGCTCGTACGACACCCACGCCCGCACCCCGTCGATCGCCACCGGCTCGTCAGCGAGGATCGCGCCGCCGTTCGCCGCGTAGTGCTCAGCGGTGACAGCGGACTTCTCGATCTCCCCCTCGGCCTCGCGGATCGGCTTGCCCATCTCGGCCGTGATCAATGCGGCCAACTCGTCGGCAGAAGCCCGCAGCTCAGCAGCCAGCCGGGTCAACGCCGCCAGCCGCTCGCTGACAGACACAGAACCCCAGTCGGCGGCCGCCTGCGCGGCCTGGACGACGACCTGCTCGAGCTCGGCAGGAGTCATCGCCCGGTACGTCGCGAGCGTGCTTCCGGTGGCGGGATTGACGGTGGTGATCATCTGGCGCTCAACCCACCGCGGTCGTTCTCCGAGAGGTGCTCGAAGGTCTCGCCCGTTTCGGTCATCGTGCGGGTGACGTCGCGTCCGCCGTACACCCAGTAGATCCGCATCGGAGTGGTGCCGCGGTTGAGGAACCGGTGCGGTACGCCGGCCGGGACCCAGGTCGCGTCGCCCGCGACCAGGTCGAACTGCTCGCCGTCGATCTCGGCGACGGCGTCGCCTTCGAGGACGAGGACGGACTCCTCCACGTTGTGGCTGTGCAGCGGAAGCCCGGTGCCGGGAGCGAAAGCGGTCTGCCCGGTGGTGATGCGGTTGGTCTCGGAGTTCCAGCGGCCTACGTACGGCAGGGTGACGACACCGTTGCCCCGGTCGAACGGCTCGATCTCGCCGGGTCGGATCAACAAGCTCATCGGGACTCCTCAGCTGAGTGGTGGAAGAGGCGGTGGGCGAGCGTGTTGACCTGGCTGCCAGGTACGACGTGCTCGGCGACGGCTTCGCGCCAGACCTTGAAGTGCGGAGCGGCCCGATGCGTCTCGATGGCGGACTCGTCGGCGTACACCTCGTACAGCGTGAAGTGGTGGTCGTCGGCCTGGTCCTGGCTGACGTCGAAGTACAGGCAGCCCGGCTCGTCGGTGAACGACCGCTCGGCCTGGGTCCGGATCGCCTCGATGAAGGCGTCGAGGTGGCCGGGAACCACCTGGAGGGAAACGGTGAGGCTGATCATGCGGCGGGTTCCTCCGTTGGTGGCAGGTCGACCTCGGTCTCGGCAGCGAGCGTGACCAGGCTGGTCCAGGTGGTGGCGGTCAGGGTGACGCCGGTGGCGCTGTGCTCGGCGAGGGTCCGGTCCTCCAGCTCGCCCGGAACGAGGATCCGATCCGCCCAGGGGGCGGTCTCGGCCGATCGGGTGGCGTCGACCAACGCCTCGACGCGTTCGGCGTACGACGCGGGATCGGTGATCGCAGCCACGTCGATCGTGAGCAGCAAGTGCCCGGCCCCACTGACGGCGTCGGGCTGGTAGGGCCCGGCCACATCGGTGCCGAAGGCGCTTCCGGTCAGCACTCCCGCGAGTACGTCGAACATGAACGAGATCACGTAGCCCTTGGGGCCGGCCATCGGCAGGATCAGACCCTCGATCGCTTTGCGCGGATCGGTGGTCGGGTTGCCGTCGGCATCGGCGGCCCAGCCCGCGGGAATCTCTGTTCCCCGCTCCGCCGCGAGATAGACCTTGCCTCGGGCAACGGCCGTGTTGGCCAGGTCCATCACCACGGTCCCGTGCCGTCCGGCCGGCGCCGCGATCGACCACGGATTCGTCCCGATGCTCTTCTGCCGGCCGCCCCATGGCGCCATCGCCGGGCTGGCGTTCGTACAGAGGAAGGCGACACAGCCCTGGCCGGCCGCCTTGCGGGTGAAGTACGCCGCGGTGCCGAAGTGACCCGAGTTCCGTACGCCGATCGCACTGACGCCGTACTCGCGAGCCCGCTCGACGCCCAGCGAGATCGCCTGGTCGGTGATCACCTGGCCGATGCCGTTACCGCCGTCGAGCACGACGAGCGCGCCGGTGTCGCGGATGCGCTCGACTCTCGTGACACGCGTCATCGCGCCGCTGCGGAGGCGGGCGACGTACCAGGGCAGCCGGAGCATGCCGTGGGAGGCGTGGCCCCACAGTTCGGCGGTCACCAGGGTGTCGGCCAGGAGATGTGCGTCCGGCTCGGGGACGCCTTCGGCGCGCAGGACAGCCTCGGTGAACGAAAGCAGCGCCTCCGGGCGGGTCCGCTGGGCAGATGCCATCCGCTGCTCCGATCTGGCGGTTACGATGACTGCAGCTACGGAAGCATACTTGTATACAAGTACGCAAAAGGAGAGACCGGATGACGGACAAACTGCGGCGCGCCTCCGGCGGCCAGGTCGTGTACGCCGAGCTGAAGCGGCAGATCCTGTCGCTCGAGCTGCCGCCGGGCCGGCGCTTGTTCGAGCCCGAGCTCGCCCAGCAGTTCCAGGTGAGCCGTACGCCGCTGCGTGAGGCACTCCGCCTCCTGCTCGCGGAGGACCTGGTCGACCAGTTGCCCACCGGCGGGATGGTGGTGCGGTCGCTGTCGGCCGAGGAGATCGACGAGCTCTACACCGTCCGGGCGGCGCTGGAGGGGTTGATGGCCGCTGAGGCGGCAGAGCGGATGACCGATGCGGCGGCGGAGTCGCTCACCCGGCTGGTGGCGCGGAACGAGCGGCTGGTCGAGTTCGCCGAGGACGCGATGAACGCCGGGCACGACTTCCACCTGGAGATCGCCGAGATCGCCGCACACGGCTGGGCGGCCAGGCTGCATCAGCAGGTCGATGGTCAGATGGCGCGATACCGCGCGTTCACGAACCAGTCACAGCTGCGCCGGTCGGCCGCGCTCGAAGAGCATCGCGGCATCCTCGACGCGTTGATCACTCGCGACGCCGCCCGCGCCCGCCAGCTCGCCGAGGCCCACGTCCTCACCGCTCGCGACACCGCCCTCGCCGCGATCGGTGAGCGGCTGCCTACCGCTTGAGCAGGCGGTAACGACGCTCCGGCCGGCCGGCGACGCCGTACCGCGGCCGCATCTCCGCGCGACCGATCGTGACCAGGTGTTCGAGATAGCGCCGCGTGCTGCTGCGGGACAGCCCGGTCACGGCTGCACAGTCGCTCGCGGACATCCCGTCCTCCGGCGCATCCCCGAGCGCCTGGACCACGAGATCTGTCGTCTCCGGGCTGATCCCCTTGGGCGCGGTAGCGGGCCCGCGGCTCCCCTGCGCGCGGAACACTCGGTCGACCTCCGCCTGGTCGATATCGGTCAGGCGTTGCAGCTCGGCCCGGTGCTCGGCGTACTCCGTCAGCTTGCTGCGAAGCGACTCGATCTCGAACGGTTTGACCAGGTACTGGAACACGCCTCCGCGCAACGCCGTACGCACACTGTCGAGATCCCGCGCCGCGCTGATGACGATCACGTCGACCGGGTAGTCGGCCGACGACTCGCGGAACCGCCGCAGTACCTCCAGGCCACTCATGTCGGGCAGATGGATGTCGAGCAGGACCAGGTCCGGCCGCAGCGAGCGGACGGCGGCGAGCGCCTCGGAACCGTTGCGCGCAGCACCGACCACCTCGAACCCGGGCTGCCGGGACACAACACTCGAGTGCAGCCGCGCCACCATGAAGTCGTCGTCGACGACGAGCACCTGGATCATGTCCGCAGCACCGGAGCGAGCATCGGCAGGGTCGCCACGAACACGGCCCCCGCGTCGTTGTGCACGGTGACATCGCCCCCACGCTTGCGGCAGATCACGCGCACCAGCGCGAGTCCGATCCCGTGCTCGCCGGACTCGCTGTGCTTCGTGCTGAAACCGCGCGCGAAGACCCGATGCTGCATCGCGCTGTCGACGCCCGGCCCGGAGTCCCGGACCTGAATCCGGACGGCGCCCTCGCGCTCGAGGACCTCGACGGACACGAAGGGATCGGGGGCTCCCGCGGCGGCGTCGAGCGCATTGTCGACCAGGTTGCCGAGCACGGTCGAGACGTCGGTCGCCAGGCGCTCGTCCAGGCGCGGGAGCAGGCTGCCCGGCTCGATCACGAAGACCACCCCACGCTCGGCCGCCTGTGAAGACTTGGCGATCAGGAGCGCGGCGACGGCCGGATCCGCCACCCGGGCGGTGACGCCCGCGGTCAGCTCGGTCTGGTCGGCGGCCACCTGCTGGATGTAGCGCAGTACTTCGTCGTACTCACCGAGCTCGACCAGCCCGCTGACGATGTGCATCCGGTTGCTGAACTCGTGTGCCTGGGCACGCAACGTGTCCGTGGTGTTGCGGGTCAGGTCGAGCTCACGCTGCAACTCGAGCAGTTCAGTCCGGTCGCGGAAGGTCGCGACCCACCCGATCTGCCGTCCATGGCTGCGAACCGGCATCCGGCTCAGGGTGAGCACGCGGCCGTGCAGCGGCAGGATCTGGTCGGTGGTCGGATCGGGCCTGTCGAAGATCTCCACCAGCCGTCCGGTGTCGTCCACCTCCCCCAGCGCCCGCCCGGCCGAAGCCAGCGGGATGCCCAGAAGGTGGGCCGCCTGGTCGTTGACCATGGTGATCCGCCGGTGCATGTCGACCGCGAGCACGCCTTCCTTGATCCCGTGCAGCAGGGCCTCCCGCTGCTCCACCAGCCCGGTGATCTCGCGCGGCTCCAGGCCAAGCGTCTGGCGTTTCACGGTTCTTGCCAACAGCAACGAGCCGAGTACGCCGAGTAGGCTGGCGATGCCGAGATAGGTCAGCAGGTTGGGTAACGCCGCCCGCAGGTTGGCCAGCAGCGACGGGTACTGCCGGCCCACGGCCACCACCCCGTCGGTCTCCCGGGTGTCCAGGTTGATGATCGGCGCCATCGCGAGCGCGGCGCCGGTCTTCTCGTCCTGGCCCATCCAGCCCCGGCCGAGGAACGCGTCGGTCGCCTGGACCCGGACCACGGATTTCGCCGGCAAGGGGTCCGTCGAGGCGATGATGCGCCGGTCCCGGATGGCGATCACGACGTACGTCGACCCCGACCAGGTGCGTCCGGACTCGATCAGGGACTGGGCCTGGCCGAGGTGCTCGCCGCGCTTTCCTTTCATCGCGTCCGCGGCTGCTATCTGGACGCCGGACGTCGCGGCCAGTCGCTCGGCGACGTCGCGGGCCCGCTTGCCCTCGGTCTCGTGGAAGCGCGCATTGGACTGGGCCAGTGAGACCGCGGCGACACCGACCAGGACAACCAGCACGATCAGCAGCTGCATGGCCAGCATCCGGCCGGCCAGCGTCCAGCGACGCCGGCCCAGGAACGCTGGCCACCTCGGTTTCACGGCTCGATTGTGCTCGGGCGGGCCGGATCGCGCCATCTTTGGCGTGAGCACAATGAACACAACGGACATTGCGTTCGCAACGGTGACACCCGCACCGGGCGCACGGCACGCTGGCGGCGACCACCACCGCAAGCAAGGAGACCGCCGTGAAAGCACGGACGTGGTTCACCAGCATCACCGCCGTCCTGGCCCTCACCGCCGCGGCCACCGGCTGTGGCGTCAGCGCCGACGACAACGCCGGCGGCGGCACCGACAGCGGCCCGGTGAAGGGCCTGCGCATCCTGGTGCCGAACTCCCCCGGCAGCGGTTACGACACCACCGCCCGCGCCGCCGCGAAGGCGATGCAGGACGCCAAGCTGACCGACACCGTCGAGGTGTTCAACACCGCGGGAGCCGGCGGCACCGTTGGCCTGCAGCGACTGGTGAACGAGAAGGGCAAGGAAGACATCCTGATGCAGATGGGGCTCGGCGTCGTCGGGGCTGTCTACACCAACAAGTCGAAGGCCACCCTGCAGGACACCGTCCCGATCGCCAAGCTGATCGAGGAGGCCGAGGCGATCGTCGTACCGAAGGGCTCGCCGTACACCAGCCTGGACCAGTTGATCGCGGCCTGGAAGGCCGATCCGGGCAAGGTGCCTGTCGGCGGCGCCTCGAACCCGGGCGGGCCGGACCACCTGACCCCGATGCTGCTGGCGAAGGCGGTCGGCGTCGAGCCGAAGAGCGTCAACTACGTGGCGTACGACGGCGGCGGCGAGCTGCTGACCGCGGTCCTGGGCAAGAAGGTCGCGTTCGCGGCGACCGGCGTCGGCGAGGTCGCCGAGCAGGCCAAGACCGGTGACGTGAAGATCCTCGCGGTGACCAGTGACAAGCCGGTGGAAGGGATCGACGCGCCGACGCTGAAGAGCCTCAACGTCGACCTGGTCTTCACCAACTGGCGTGGCATCGTCGCCCCGCCCGAACTGCCCGACGCGAAGAAGCAGCAGTACATCGACCTGCTCACCAAGATGCACGACTCCGAGCAGTGGAAGAAGACGCTGGCCGACCAGGGCTGGACCGACGCGTTCCAGACCGGTGACGAGTTCAAGTCGTTCCTGAACACGGAGAACGACCGGGTCGCAGGCGTTCTGCGGGAACTGGGTCTCGTGGCCTGATGAGCACCCCGTCCACCGGCGCGAAGCAGGGTCGCTCCGAGCTCGGAGTGGCCCTCCTGCTCCTGGTCCTCGGCGGCTGGGCCGTGGTCGACGCGTTGCGGATCCCGGAGCTTCAGAGGCGGGGGCCGGTCGACGCGAAGACGATCCCGCTGGCCGTCGGCGGGCTGCTGGTCCTGACCGCCGTACTGCTGGCGATCGACGTCCTGCGGGGCGGACGTGGCGAGCAGGAGGCCGGCGAGGACGTCGACCTCGGTCACGGCAGTGACTGGAAGACGCTCGGCCTGCTGGCCGCGACGTTCCTGGCCAACATCCTGCTGATCGACCGGCTCGGCTGGCCGGTGTCGGGCGCGATCCTGTTCTTCGGCACCTCTTTCGCCCTGGGCAGCCGGCACCTGATCCGCAACGCGATCATCTCGATCGCGTTGTCGGTCGGCACCTGGTACCTGTTCAACCTCGCGCTGGGCATCGCCCTGCCGGTCGGCATTCTCAAGGGAATCCTCTGATGGACGCGTTCTCCGAACTGCTGAACGGATTCGCCACCGCGGCCCATCCGACCAACCTGATGTACGCCTTCCTCGGCGTGCTGCTCGGTACGGCGATCGGCGTACTGCCCGGCATCGGCCCGGCGATGACCATCGCCCTGCTGCTGCCGTTGACGTACTCGCTGGAGCCGACCCAGGCCTTCATCATGTTCGCCGGTATCTACTACGGCGGCATGTACGGCGGCTCGACCACGTCGATCCTGCTGAACACCCCCGGTGAGAGCGCCTCGGTGATCACGGCGATCGAAGGCAACAAGATGGCCCGAAGAGGCCGGGCCGCCGCGGCGCTGGCGACGGCGGCGATCGGATCGTTCGTGGCCGGCACGATCGGCACGCTCGCCCTGGCCCTGCTCGCCCCCGCGGTGGTCAAGCTGGCCATCAAGATGGGCGCGCCGGACTACCTCGCGGTGATGGTGCTGGCGTTCATCGCTGTCACCACGGTGCTCGGCTCGTCGAAGGTCCGCGGCCTGGCTGCCCTCGCGATCGGGCTGCTGGTCGGACTGGTCGGGATCGACCCGACCTCGGGACAGCAACGGCTCACGCTGGGCATCCCGGAACTTGCCGACGGCATCGATGTTGTCGTGGTCGCGGTCGGCCTGTTCGCGGTCGGCGAGGCGTTGTGGATCGCCGCCCACCTGCGCCGTACCCCGGCCGAGATCATCCCGGTCGGCGCAGCCCGGATGGACCGGGACGACTGGCGCCGGTCCTGGAAGCCCTGGTTGCGCGGCACCGCGATCGGCTTCCCGTTCGGTGCGGTCCCGGCCGGCGGGGCCGAGATCCCGACGTTCCTCTCGTACGTCACCGAGAAGAGGCTGAGCAAGCACCCCGAGGAGTTCGGCAAGGGTGCGATCGAGGGCGTCGCCGGTCCCGAGGCGACGAACAACGCGTCGGCCGCGGGCGGTCTGGTTCCCCTGCTCACGTTGGGGATCCCGACCACCGCGACCGCCGCGGTGATGCTCGGCGCCTTCCAGGGGTACGGCATCCAGCCCGGCCCGCGGTTGCTGCAGACACAACCGGAGCTGGTCTGGGGACTCATCGCCAGCCTGTTCATCGGCAACGCCATCCTGCTCGCGCTGAACCTGCCGCTGGCTCCGATGTGGGCCAAGCTGCTGCGGATCCCCCGGCCGTACCTGTACGCCGGCATCCTGTTCTTCGCCAGCATCGGCGCGTACGCCGCGAACCTGTCCACCTTCGACCTGTGGCTGCTGCTCGTCTTCGGCGGGCTCGGCTTCGCGATGCGCCGCTACGGTCTGCCAGTGGTGCCGGCGATCATCGGCATCATCCTCGGCCCGACCGCCGAAGAGCAGATGCGGCGCGCCCTGCAGATCAGCGACGGCGAGGTCAGCGGCCTCTACAACACCTGGTTCTCCAAGGCTGTGTACCTCGTGATCCTGCTGCTGCTGGTGGTTCCGCCACTCGTCGGCTGGATCCGCAACCGCCGTACGCCGAAGCAGACCGACGTACTCCAGCACTCCGAGAAGACAGGAGACTGATCGTGGCGATCATCGTCGGCTACGTACCGACCCCCGAAGGCGTCGCGGCGCTGGAGGGCGCGATCGAGGAAGCAAAGCTCCGTGAGCAGCGGCTGGTGGTGGTGAACTCCAGCCGCGGCGAGGCCCTGGTCGACAAGCGGTTCGCCAGTCACGACCAGTGGGACTCGGTAGAGCATCGCCTGGCCGACTCCGGGGTCGAGCACGAGCTCAAGCAACTTGTGGACGGCAAGGACGCCGCCGACCAGATCCTCAACCTGGCGCACGAGATCAACGCGGAACTGATCGTCATCGGCCTCCGCCGCCGCACCCCGGTCGGCAAACTCCTGATGGGCAGCCAGGCTCAAACCATCCTGCTCCAGGCCGAGTGCCCGGTCCTGGCGGTCAAGCCGTAGCTCTCCGACGAAGGCGAGGCAGCCGGGCGACCGCATGAGACAGCGGTACGACGGCTGCCAACGCCACCTTCTTCACAGCAGGACCAGGTCGTCGCGGTGGACGACTTCGCGTTCGTACGCCGATCCCAGTTCGCGTGCGAGGTCGCGGGTCGAACGCCCTAGCAGGTCAGGCAGTTCGGCGGCGTCGTAGTTCACCAGACCGCGCGCGATCACGACACCCGCGGGCGAGACCAGGTCGACCGGGTCGCCGGCCGAGAAGGTGCCTTCGACGGCCGAGATCCCGGCCGGCAAGAGCGACGTACGGCGTTCTGTCACCGCCCGGACCGCGCCTTCGTCCAAGCAGAGCCGGCCTTGGCCTGAGGTGGCGTGGGCGAGCCAGAGCAGACGGGTCTTACGGCGTCGGCCGGTGGGATGGAAGAGGGTGCCGACCGGCAGACCCTTCAGAGCTTCGCCGACGCGGGCAGCCGATGTGAGGACGACCGGAATCCCTGCCTCGGTGGCGATCGCGGCCGCTTCCACCTTCGTCTGCATACCGCCCGTGCCCACCCCCGACGAGCCGGTCCGGCCGATCCGCAGCGGTTCGAGATCCTTGGGTCCACGCACCTCGGCGACCATCGACGTACCGGGCTTGCGCGGATCCCCGTTGTACAAGCCGTCGACATCCGACAGCAGAAGCAGCAGATCGGCGTGCACCAGATGACTCGTCAGCGCGGCCAGCCGGTCGTTGTCGCCGAAGCGGATCTCGGTGGTGGCGACCGTGTCGTTCTCGTTGACGATCGGTACGACGCCCAGCTCGAGCAACCGGGCGAACGTCCGGTACGCGTTGCGGTAATGGCTTCGCCGGGTCACGTCGTCGACGGTGAGCAGCACCTGGCCGACGCGCAGACCGTGTGCCGCGAACGCGTCGCTGTAGCGGGCCATCAGCAGGCCCTGCCCGACCGACGCGGCCGCCTGCTGCGTGGCCAGGTCGCGCGGTCGCGAGCGCAGGCCCATCGGAGCCAGGCCGGCCGCGATCGCACCGGAGGACACCAGCACGACCTCGGTGCCCTCGACTCGGCGCGCCGCAACGGCGTCAACGAGCAACCGGAGCCGCTCCAGGTCGATCTTGCCGCGCTGGGTCAGCGACGACGAGCCGACCTTCACCACGATCCGCGAGGCCTTGACGACCTCCCCGCGAGGTTTCATTCAGGTTCAACCGTTCTGGTCGAGTTCCTTCTGAGCCTCGAGCTCCCGCGCCTCCTTGCGCGCCAGCTTCTCGGCCTTCTCTGCAGCTCGTTTCGCCTCGGCCGGGGACAGGTCCACCTCGTCCTCGACCCAGCCCTGCTTGTACTCGGAACGATCCGTCGAGGCCCGCTGGAGGTGGTACTCGGCGTCCTTCTGCTTGCGCCGCTGCGCCGCCGGACGCGGCTCCTCCAGCCGGTGATCCTCACCACGCCGGGCCAGGATCTCCGCACCGGCCTGGACCTCGGGCGCGAAGTCGAACACGATCGCGTTCGGCCCGTCGCCGATGACGACCGCGTCGCCCTCGACCGCGCCCCGCTCCAGCAGCTCCTTCTCGACGCCGAGCCGGTTCAGCCGGTCGGCCAGGTAGCCGGTCGCCTCCGCGTTGGCGAAGTCGGTCTGCTTGACCCAGCGCTCGGGCTTCTCCCCCTGCACCAGCCAGCCACCGTCGTCCGGCAGCTTCTTCACCTTGAACTCGGGTCCGCCCTGCACCTGCGGCCGGATCACGATCCGCGTGGTGTCCGGCTTCTCCGCCTCCGCCCGCCGCTGTGCGACCAGGTCGGCCATGGCGAACTTCAACGCCTCGAGACCTTCGTGTGAGGCGGTCGAGATCGGGAACACCCGCAGCCCGCGCTGCCCCAGCTCGGCCTGCACCATCTCGGCGATCTCCCGGGCGTCCGGTACGTCGATCTTGTTCAGGGCAACCAGCCGCGGCCGGTCCTCGAGTCCGCCGTGCGCCTGGAGCTCGGCCTCGATCGTGTCCAGGTCGCTGAGCGGATCGCGCCCCGGCTCGTACGTCGCACAGTCGATCACGTGCACGAGCGCCGCACACCGCTCGACGTGCCGCAGGAAGTCGTGCCCCAGCCCGCGCCCCTCACTCGCACCCTCGATCAGCCCCGGTACGTCGGCCACCGTGAAGGTGGTGTCACCCGCGACGACGACGCCGAGGTTCGGGATCAAGGTGGTGAACGGGTAGTCGGCGATCTTCGGCCGGGCCCGGCTGATCGACGCGACCAGCGAGGACTTGCCCGCGCTGGGGAACCCGACCAGGCCGATGTCGGCGACGACCTTGAGCTCGAGGACGAGGGTGCGCTCCTCGCCGTCCTCACCGAGCAGTGCGAAGCCGGGGGCCTTGCGCGCGTTGCTGGCCAGCGCGGCGTTCCCGAGCCCGCCCTTGCCGCCTTGGGCCGCGACGAACTCCGCGCCCGGTCCGACCAGGTCCGCGAGCACTTCGCCGTCCGGCGTACTCACGACTGTGCCGTCGGGGACGGGCAGGATGACGTCGGCGCCGTTGCCGCCGGCCTGGTGGTCACCCTTGCCCTGGGCACCGTTCGTGGCGGCGCGGTGGCTGGACCGGTGGTAGTCGACGAGCGTGGTCACATCGGGGTCGACGCGCAGGATCACGCTGCCGCCGTCACCGCCGTTGCCGCCGTCCGGGCCGCCGAGCGGCTTGAACTTCTCCCGGTGCACCGAGGCGCAGCCGTTTCCGCCGCGGCCGGCGGTGACGTGCACCGTGACCCGGTCGACAAAGCTGGGGATCGCCATCGGTGGTGCCTGCTTCCTGTTCACGTCCCTCGCACCGAGCAGCGCGAGCGGCGGGTTCATGTTTTGTTCACGTCCCCTCGCACCGAGCGGAGCGAGGGGCAGATTCTTGTGTTGTTCACGTCCCCCGCACCGAGCGGAGCGAGGGGCGGGTTCTTGTGTTGTTCACGTCCCCCCCGCACCGAGCGGAGCGAGGGGCGGGGTTCTTGTCTTGTCTTACATAGCGGAAGGGCGGGTACGCGGTATTCCGCGACCCGCCCTTCTCAGAGCTTGAAATACGTCCGGGTGGCGGTGTTACTCCGCCGGGACCGGGACGATGTTGACGACGCGGCGACCGCGCCGGGTGCCGAACTCCACGTGGCCCTCGGCCAGCGCGAACAGGGTGTCGTCGCCACCACGGCCGACCAGGTTGCCCGGGTGGAAGTGGGTGCCACGCTGCCGGACGATGATCTCGCCGGCGTTGACCAGCTGGCCGCCGTACCGCTTCACGCCGAGCCGCTGCGCGTTGGAGTCGCGACCGTTACGGGTCGACGCCGCTCCCTTTTTGTGTGCCATGTCTTGATCAGCTCACTTCTTCTTCGCGTCGATCGCGGTGACCTTGACCTGGGTGTAGTGCTGACGGTGCCCCTGGCGCTTGCGGTAACCGGTCTTGTTCTTGTACTTGAGGATGTTGATCTTGGGGCCCTTGGTGCGGCCCAGAACCTCGGCCGACACAGCCACCTCGGCCAGCGCGGCGGCGTCGGTCGTCACGGTGTCGCCATCGACGACGAGGACTGCGGGCAGCGAAACCGTGTCGCCGACCTGGTCCGTCAGGCTGTCGATCTCGATGACATCGCCGACGGCGACCTTCTGCTGGGTGCCGCCACTGCGCACGATCGCGTACACCGTGGATCTCACTCTCTGCTGGTTCGGAAGTTCTTACGGGGGCCTGCACAGACCTGCTAGCGGCCCACACAAACATGGCACGCGGAACGCGCGCCGAAGCTCAAGTTTACGGGTCCCCTCACAGACGGGTCAAACCGGGTCGCCTGCGTGGGGACACGCTCATCAACTGCCGGTCGTGACGAGCTCCGGGGCGTCCTTCGGGCTCTCACCCGCGTCACCCTCGGTAGCTGCCTTGCTCCGGCTCCGGCTACTGCGCCGCCGCCTGGTGCTGCCGCTCTTGGCGGCACCGTTCCGCGCCGCCTCCGCGGGCTCCCCGGAGTCGGTGTCGGTGGCGACGGTCGTCGTGGCCGAGTCCGCGGGGGCCGGGAAGCCGGTGGCCTCCGGACTGACCTGCTCGTCGGCCTCGGCGGCGACCGGGTAGCCCGTCGGCTCGGGCGTACCGGCCACCTCCGCGGTCACAGACGCGTCGGTCGTCCCGGCCTCTTCGGCTTTCTTGGCCGAAGCGGCAGCGATCTGGGCCAGGCGCTGGGCGGCGTCGCCGCTGGGCTGCAACGTCTCCGGCTCGGCGGCCTCCTCGTCGGCGCGGCCCTTGCCGCGACGGCGGCGGGAGCTCTTCCGCCCACCGTCCTCGGCCTGTGCGGCAGGCTTCTGGTCCTGGCCGCCGCGGCTGTCGCGCCGGCGGGACTCCTTCGGCTCGTCGTGCAGGATCAGGCCGCGACCGCCGCAGTGGTCGCAGTTCTCGCTGAACGCCTCGAGCAGGCCGGTGCCGATCCGCTTCCGGGTCATCTGGACCAGGCCGAGCGAGGTGACCTCGGCCACCTGGTGCTTGGTCCGGTCCCGGCCCAGGCACTCGACCAGCCGGCGCAGCACCAGGTCGCGGTTCGACTCCAGCACCATGTCGATGAAGTCGATCACGATGATGCCGCCGATGTCGCGGAGCCGGAGCTGCCGGACGATCTCCTCGGCCGCCTCCAGGTTGTTCTTGGTGACGGTCTCCTCGAGGTTGCCGCCGGAGCCGGTGAACTTGCCGGTGTTCACGTCGACGACCGTCATCGCCTCGGTCCGGTCGATGATCAGCGACCCGCCGGACGGCAGCCAGACCTTGCGGTCCATCGCCTTCTTGATCTGCTCGTCGATCCGGAAGTTGGCGAAGACGTCACCGTCGGCGGTCCACTTCTCCACCCGGTCCGCGAGGTGCGGAGCGACGTCCGAGACGTACTCCCGGACCTGCTCGTAGGCGTCGCCACCGGAGATCACCAGCTTGGTGAAGTCCTCGGTGAACAGGTCGCGCACGACCCGGATCAGCAGGTCCGGCTCGCCGTGCAGCAGTTGCGGAGACTGGCCGTTCTTCGACTTCTTGTCGATGTCGGTCCAGTACTTCTGCAGCCGGCTGACGTCGGCGGTCAGCTCCTCCTCCGACGCGCCCTCGGCCGCGGTCCGCACGATCACGCCGGCCTCGTCCGGGACGATGTCCTTCAGGATGCCCTTCAGGCGGCTCCGCTCGGTGTCGGGCAGCTTGCGGCTGATCCCGCCGTTGCCGCCGCGCGGGACGTAGACGACGTACCGTCCGGGCAGGCTGATCTGGTTGGTCAGCCGGGCGCCCTTGTGGCCGATCGGGTCCTTGGTCACCTGGACCAGCACCGACTGGCCGGACTTCAGCACCTGCTCGATCTTGCGCGGGCCGTTGGCCCCGCCGAGGGTGGCCCAGTCGACCTCACCGGCGTACAGGACCGCGTTGCGGCCCTTGCCGATGTCGATGAACGCGGCCTCCATGCTGGGCAGCACGTTCTGCACCCGGCCGAGATACACGTTGCCGATCAGCGAGACCTGCTCCTCCTGGGCGACGTAGTGCTCGACCAGGACGTTGTCCTCGGAGACGGCAATCTGGGTCAGGTCGCCGCTGGCGCGGATCACCATGGTCCGCTCGACCGACTCGCGCCGGGCCAGGAACTCGGCCTCGGTCACGATCGGCGCCCGGCGGCGGCCGGCCGCGCGGCCCTCGCGGCGGCGCTGCTTCTTCGCCTCCAGCCGGGTCGAGCCCTCGACCGCGGTGATCTCGTTCGCGGTGTTCTTGCTACGCGGCTCCCGGACCCGGACCACGGTCTCGTCCGGGTCGTCGGGCGCCGTGCCGTTGTCCTCGCCCTTGCGGCGACGGCGACGGCGGCGGCGCCGGGTCGAACTGCCCGAGCCCTCGCCGTCCTCGTCGGTTTCGGCCGAGGCGTCCTGCTCGTCGTCGGAGCCGGACTCGGCGTCCTGCTCCTGCTCGTCGTCGTCCGCGCTCTCGTCGGAGCTGTCCTCGGCGCCGTCGGCGTCACCGGACTTGCGGCGGCGACGGCCACCGCGGCGACGGCGGCGACGGCGGGTGCCATCGCCCTCCTCGCCCTCGTCAGAGCGGTCGGCTTCGGCCTCGGTCTCGTCCTCTTCGGTGGCCTCGGCGGCGGCCGCGGCCGCCTCCAGGACCGGCTCGGCGCGCTCGGCGGCGACCTCTTCGGTGTCGCGGGTACGACGGCTCCGGCGGCGGCGCGTGCTGGTCGGCTGCTCGTCGGCCCCCGGCTCGGCAGTCTCCTCGGCAACCGTGGGCGTGGCCTCGACCGGGCTGGTCGCCGCGGCCTGCGCGGGAGCCTGAGCCGGCACGTCGACCGGAGCCTGGAACAGCACCGGGGCGGCGACCGGGGCCCGCCGCCTGGTCCGACGCTGCGGCGCCTCGTCAGCCTCCGGCGCGGTCGTTTCGCTGCCGGTCTGCGCGGTGTCACCGGTGACCGGGGCGGCGCCGTCACCCGCCTGGATGACTCCGTCAGCACGGGCGGCCGACGCCTCCGCGTCGCCGCGTGCGGCCTTCGCGCCACGTCCGCGGGTCCGGGTGCGCCGGGAGCTGGAGGTGGTCTCGGCCTGCTCGGCGGTCGTCGACTCGGCGTCGGCGACCGGCCCGTCGGTGACCGGCGTGTCGGCGCTGAGGAGGTCGGCCTGCGGGTCGGCGGCCGCCTTCTTCGCCGTGCGCTTGCGGGTGGTCTTCTTCGCGGGCGCCGGGGCGCTCTCGACGACCGGACCGCCATCGGCTGGGGTCTCGGCGGTCTCAGCCGCGGCGTCGGCCTCGGTGAGCTCCGGGAACGTGTCCTGGGCCGCGGCCTTCTTCGCGGTGCGCTTGGCCGGCGTCTTCTTCGCGGCAGTGGTCTTGGCGGCCGCCTTCTTCGCGGCGGCCTTCTTGGCGGTCTTCTTCACCGGCGCCGGGTCCGCGGTCTGGTCGTCGGACTGGGTCGGAACGGCGTCGGTGGGGACGGTGTCACCGGCAGCGGCGGCCTTCTTGGCGGTGCGCTTGCGGGTGGTGGTCGTCTTCTTGGCAGCGGCCTTCTTCGCGGTCTTGCGAGTGGTGGTCTGCTGGTCGGTTGCAGCCGTTTCGGCTGCCTCGGTAGTCGGCTCGTTGTCGAGCATGTGGCGCGGTCTCCTCAAGCCCTGCGGCGCATCCTGCGACCCCCTGTCACGGGGTCCGGCGCAGCCACCTGGCGGTCACGGTTCGCCTCGCCCGGCGTCGGTGCCGGCGCGGCGGAAGCCTGCTGGATCCGCTCCGCCCGCGCTCAGGGCTCGGAGGGAGCGGCGGCGTCGCCCTCCGCTGGATGCGTCTGGTGGGGATCCGCCTGGCCGGTCGCGGTCGCCTGGGTGGCGTCGCGGTCACGAGCGAGCGGGTCGTCCACCGTGCCGGAGGCCGCGATGAGCGGGCCCTGGGCGAGCCTGGTCAGAAGAGCCGGGCCCGTCACCGGGAGCGTCGCTACTTCGAGCACTCCGGCGAGAACGTCGTCGGGTCTCACGGCCGGGGTTCCGTGCCGTAACACCACTTGCAGTATCGCACACGTCCCAACCGACCCCGGTTCGTGTGCGACGGTGAGTCGCAGAACGGCGTCCCGACAGTCGAACGAGCGAAGTCCCCGTTTGGTCATGCGCTCGACCAGAATTTCGTCCCGGGCCAGGAATGCCTCCACCGCGGCGGACGCGGCGGCCGCTTCGACGCCTGGCAACGCGATCAGCCACTCGCTCGCCTCCAGCCGGTCGGCCAGCGACCCCGGCCCGGCGACGACCACCTCCAGCACGTCCAGCCCGGCCGGCAGCGCCTCGTCCAGGGCGGCCCGGACCTGCTCGGCATCCCGCTCCTGTGTGAGCGAAATCTCCAAGTACTCCGCCTCCGACGCGGCTCCGGTCGGCGCGGCACCGGCGTACGAGATCTTCGGGTGGGGGCTGAAGCCGTGCGAGAACGCGACCGGCAGCTCGGCCCGGCGGACGGCGCGCTCGAACGCCCGCTGGAAGTCCCGGTGTGAGGTGAATCGCAGCCGCCCCCGCTTGGCGAACCGGACCCGCAGTTTCTGGACCGCGGGAAGTTGCTGCGACGGCGGAGCTTGAACAGGTGCCACACCGGCATTGTGTCAGGCCGAATCCCGGCAAGCGGTTGCCGCCGTACTTACGGCTGGGCGGCGGACTTGCCGGTGAGGTAGAGGGCCCAGGCGAGGAGCCCGAAGGCGGCGGTGTCGAGGACGACGCGGATCCCGTTGAAGGTGCGCCAGCGGGCCTCGTCGAAGGCGGCGCGAGCCTGGGCGACGTCGATGGCGTCCGGGTCGCCGGCCGCCTTGAGCGCGTCGTTGCGCGGGACGTTCACGGCGATGGTGATGATGACCGTGATCAGGTTGAGCAGGAACGCGACCGCGATCCACAGCAGCGAGTCCTCCCGCAGGCTGAGCAGACCGGCGGCCAGCGTGAGCACCAGCGAGCCGAGAAATCCGAGTCCGAGGAACAACGGATTGACGATCGCACGGTCGACCGCCTGGAACGCGCCGACGAACGTCTTGTCGTCCGTCGTCGCGAGACCGGGCATGAAGGCGTTCCAGTAGGTCGCGTACACGCCCGCCATCAGCCCGGTCGTCATCGTGGCAGCCAGCAACACCACCACCCGCAGTCCGTTCACCTCGGTCCTCCTAGAGTTTCGCGCACTGGCCGGACCGGGGGCCTGTAACGTGGTTGGGCGCCTGCAGGTTGACCGGTGCCGGCACGTTACCCGAGCAGCTCAGCGGCCCGTCGACGGTGTTCCCGGCCAGTACGGCGGCCTCCGTCGTACGCGACCCGGTCACGGAAACCGGGCCGTCGACCGTGGTCCCGACCGCGACCACGGTGCGAGTCACTCTGTTGGCGCTCACCGGGCCGTCGACCGTGCTCCGGAGTAAGTGCAGGTCGGCCGCACCGTCCGCGCGGAGCGGACCTGTCACATGACTGTCGGTCGCCACCACCGACGCGCCGGCACCGACCAGGACCGGGCCCTGGATGGTGGCACCGACCAGGCAGGTCACTCCGGACCGCACGTACAGCGGCCCGGCCCGGACGCCGGTCACGGTCGCCGTACAGTCCGGGGCCGGGCGCAGCAACGTGACGGCGAACCGGCGCGGGGTCCCGATGTTGCCGGCGGCGTCGATAGCGCGGTACTCGACCAGATGCCGGCCGTACCCGGACGGTACGTCGTCCCACGGCACCACCCGCGGCACTCCGAGCTTGCCGTAGACGAGCTGGTCGATCTCGGTCCCCTCGGCGGTGAACCTGAACGGCGCCGAGGCGTCAGTCGGCCAGCCGAAGTAGTTGAACCAGCCGTCCCCGTTCACCCTGAACTCCGGCACGACGTACCCGGCGCTGTCGTCCGTGGCCGCCAGCCCCATCGTGAACGCGTCGTTGTAGATGTACTCCGGCCCGGTCGGCTTGTGCACCGTCAGCAGCGGCTTCGACAGCGTCGACGTCACCACCGGCTCGACCCCGTCAACCGCCCAGGTCAGCGTCTCGCCACCCGCGCCAGCCGTTAGCGTGTGCCGACCGGTCAGCCTCAACGGCTCGAGGTCGAAGTCCCGGTCATTTCCCGGGTTCGCGACCGGTTTGCCGTCCACCCGCCACTCGATCGGCGGTTGGGACGTGCCGGATTGCGTCGTCTCGGCGTACACCACCTCATCGGCACTCACGGGATGCTCGGTCGAGGTCGACCCGGTGAATGCCACCGGCTCCGCCCCAGGCTCCGCGGCCAGCGCGGTGTTGACGGTCCACGAGCGGGAGGCAGTCGGCCGTACGGCGGGATCCCGGATGAACGGTGTCGGATCGACGATCTTCGCGGTCAGCGTGTGCAGGCCGGGCGTCAGGTCGAGGGTCGACAGGTCGACGGCACGGCGATTCGCGGCCGGGAGCGTCGTACCGTCCAGGGTCCAGGTGACGTCGAGTTCGTGGCTGACCGGGTGCAGTGTCTGCAGCCAGACGACCTGGTCAGCGGCCACTTGGCCCGCCGGCGTACTGCCCTGGAACAGGTTGACCCGGGAAGAGATGCGCTGAGTCATCCGCTCCCGCGACACCTGGTCGAAGTAGTAGCCGAGGGTCTTCATCATCGAGTGCCGACTCGGTCGCCAGACACCTGATCCGGCGTACAGGCCGGCTTCGTACCGGCCGATGGTGTCGCCGGACTCGGACGGCTCACCGAGCCAGCGGAACCACTTCTTCTGCTGGTCCCGCATTTGCTGCTCGGTCAGCAAAGTGTGGTGGATCGAGGACGGTTCGGTCCCTTGGTACGGCGCTCCGCGCTCGCCGCGGGCGTAGTAGTCGTACTCGTCCTGCAGGCCACCGAGCGAGTGGCCGAGCTCGTGCGGGGTGATCAGTGCCGACAAGGCGTTCCCACCGGAGGCGGTCGCGTAGGTCCCGCCGGCGCCGCCGTACGTGTCACTGTTGCCTATGGCAAGGATCTGGCGATTGGCGGCGGTCGTCCCGGCGACGAGGTCGGCGTACTGGGCGGCAGCGGTCGAGCTCACGGTGAGCAGGCGCTGGACGCTGTTCGGGTTGCAGCCGCCCCAGAACCCCATCTGCAGCGGGGTGTCGACCTTCGGGGAGGTCAGGTTCGGGTCACAGTCGACGCCACTGTGCGGTGACGGGATCTCGATCGCATAGACGTTGAGGTAGTTCCGGTACGACTTGAACGGCTCGATGCTCCAGAGCACGTTCAGGTGCTTGTCGACCTGTTCGCGGAAGGTGGGCAGCTCGGCCGCGGTGTACCCGTCCCCCATCACGACCAGGTTGAAGCGCGACTCCGCGGGGCCGGTCACCTGGAGCGGGACCACCTTGGCGACGGCTTCCGTCGTACTCGCTCCAGCTGCGACGGGCAGGCCGGCGAACACTGCCGCGACCACTCCGAGCACTGCCGTCAGTCCTCTTGTCCGCACAAGACCTCCCCAGTCGGGCGACACTGGCGTGAGCAGCTTACGAAGGCCGGCCGACCCCTGTCAGGAGTTCACGCGTGGCGGCAGGTACGGCGATCCGGGCGGACGTGCGGCATCATGAGCACTCGGGGAACTGTGAGGAAAGGACATCGATGACGGAACCGGCGCAGTCGCCGCGGCCCGAACCGGACCGGGTGCCACCGGCGGATGACGCCGGAGACGGCGATGGCAAGGGCATCTACTGGGTGCTGAAGAACGTGCTGATCGGTCCACCGGTCAAGCGCATCTTCCGGCCGAACGTGGTCGGCGCCGAGAACGTCCCCGAGCACGGCCCGGCGATCATCGCCAGCAACCACCTGTCGTACGCCGACTGGATCTTCATGCCGCTGGTGCTGCGCCGCCGGGTGACCTTCGTGGCGAAGTCCGACTACTTCACCGGCGCCGGGATCAAGGGCCGGTTCCAGCGCGGTTTCTTCAAGGGCACGGGCCAGGTGCCGATCGACCGGTCCGGCGGATCGGCGTCCGAGGGCGCGATGCGGGCCGGGATGAAGGTGCTGGAGCGCGGCGAGCTGTTCGGCATCTACCCCGAGGGAACCCGCTCGCACGACGGCCGGCTCTACAAGGGCCGGACCGGTGTCGCCCGCCTCGCGCTGGAGGCGAAGGTCCCGGTCATCCCGTGCGGGGTGATCGGCACCGACACGGTCGCGCCGCCCGGCAAGATCGTCGCGTCGGTGGCCTCCCCGACGATCAAGTTCGGTGAGCCGCTGGACTTCTCCCGGTACGAGGGGATGGAGGGCGACCGGCTGATCCTGCGGGCCGTCACCGACGAGATCATGTACAAGATCATGGAGCTGTCCGGCCAGGAGTACATCGACATGTACGCCACCAAGGCCAAGGCGCTGGAGGGCCGCGCGGTCACCGGCGCACCGAAGAAGGTCCGCAAGACGGACACCTGATCCGGTTCGTGAGATCGCGGGGGTCTACCCTGGGAGATCGTGGACGGACCGATCGCTTACCAGGGTGAGCCAGGCGCCAACTCGGCGATGGCGTGCACCGACATGTACCCGGACCGCGAGCAGCTGCCCTGTACGACGTTCGAGGACGCGCTCGAGGCGGTCAGCAGCGGCCGCGCCGGGCTGGCGATGATCCCGGTCGACAACTCGATCGCCGGCCGGGTGGCCGACATCCACCACCTGCTGCCGGAGTCCGGGCTGCACATCGTCGGCGAGTACTTCCTGCCGATCCACTTCCAGCTGCTGGCCGTCCCGGGTACGTCGATCGACCGGATCCGGACCGTTCGCAGTCACGTCCACGCCCTCGGGCAGTGCCGCAAGATCATCCGTGAGCACGGGTGGACGACCGTCGTCGCCGACGACACGGCCGGCTCTGCCCGCGAGGTCGCCGAGCTGGCCGACCCCACCGTCGCGTCGCTGTCCCCGCGAGCCGCCGCCGAACTGTACGGGCTGGAGACGCTGGCGAGCGACGTCGAGGACGAGCACCACAACACCACCCGCTTCCTGGTGCTGTCGCGCGAACCCGACGTGCCGCCGGTCGGCTCCGGCCCGGTCATCACCAGCTTCGTGTACCGCGTCCGCAACGTGTCGGCCGCGCTCTACAAGGCGCTCGGCGGTTTCGCCACCAACGGCGTCAACATGACCAAGCTGGAGTCGTACCAGCTCGGCGGCATGTTCTTCGCCACCCAGTTCTACGCCGATATCGAAGGCCACCCGGAGGAGCCGAACGTCGCCCTGGCCCTGGAGGAGCTCGCCTTCTTCTCGGTCGAGGTCCGCCTGCTCGGCGTCTACCCCGCCCACCCCTTCCGCGCCCAGATCGCCGAACCGGCCGCCAACCGGGCATTACGCCCGCACCACTAAGGCGTTCCGGCCTGCCTGACCGCGGAGAATTCAGGCGCGCGCTCAGGCCTCGAAGGTTTAGGTTCACCGGGTGCACATCGTGACGGTTGACGGCAGTGATCCCGAGATCTTCAAGCAGTTCTTCCAGGTGCGGGAGGCGGTCCGCCGGGAGGAGCTCGAGTTCCCGGTCGGCATGGGCCCGGAGGAGGCCCGGGTGCTGATGACCGGGCAGCACTCCGACGTACGGGCCGATGGGCTCGGCCTGGTCGACGGTGACACCTGGCTGGGGATCGCGTGGCTGGACTGGTGGTTGCTCGACAACACCCAGACGGTCGAGGTCGAGCTCGCGGTCGTCCGGTCGTACCGGCGTCGTGGCATCGCGACGCGGCTGCTCGACGCGGTGATCGAGCGGGCCCGCGCTCAGGGCCGGCGGGTTCTGTCCGGGTTCGACCTGACCGGCGACCCGGTCACCGGCGAGAGCGCGAGTACGGCGTTCGCCGCCGCGCGCGGGTTCGTCCGCAAGCACGCCGAGCTGCACCAGGTCCTGGAGTTGCCGGTGCCCGACGAGCAGCTGACGTCGTTGGAGCAGCCGACGCCGGGCTACGAGCTCATCCACTGGCGTGAGCACGCGCCCGACGAGTGGCTCGAGCAGTTCGCCGCGCTGCTCAGCGGGATGGCCGTGGACGTCCCCACCGGCGACCGGACGGTCGAAGCGACCCGGTGGACGCCTGAGCTGATCCGGGAATCCGAGGATCGCCGGATCGCCCAGGGCCGCTTCACCTACACGACCGCCGCTGTGCACATCGCCTCCGGCGAGCTCGCGGCGTACACCCAGATGGGCGGTACGCCGGAGACACCCGGCCGCCTCAACCAGTACGACGCCTTCGTCCGCCGGTCCCGCCGCGGTCATCGCCTCGGCATCGCCGTCAAGGCACCCAACCTGCGCGCGATCCAGGCGGAGCTCACCCAGCCGGCGGTCGTGCACACGTGGAACGCCCCCGAGAACGCCCCGATGATCGCGGTCAACGACAAGCTCGGCTTCCGTCCCGTCGCTCAGCGCACCCAGTGGGAGCTCGACCTCGGGTGAGATCACCCGAGGTCGAGCTCGTCCGGTGACTACTCGGGTTTGTAGTCCCAGATTTCGTGGGTGGTGGTGCCGGACCTGTACTGGCGCGGCGGGCGGGTCTCGGAGCCGAGCCCCGGCTCCCAGTCGGTCCGGGCCTCCAGGTACTGGTTCAGCCGGCTCGGCAGCTCGACCTCGGCGCCGATCGCCATCACCTTGAACCGGGAGGCGGCCAGCCGCCAGCAGGTCGCCGTACCGGCTGGGCCGTTGTACTGCGATACGACCTCGGCCAACTGGCGGTCGGAGGACACGCGACGCCGGACGCCGTCGAAGAACTGGCCGGGGCGCGTGTCGACCAGGCCGTAGAGGTACGGGCTCCCCTGCAGCGTGCCGTCGGCGGCCACCTTGCCCAGGTAGGAGACGAGGAAGGCGGTGAACTCGGCTCCGGCCACTCGGCGATCACCGATCCGGCCGACGTACAGGTCCTTGATGCGCGGTCGCAACTGCCAGGTGAGCACTTCCTGGCCCGCGGCGCTCTTGTAGTGGTAGCCGACGAAGGCAACAAACTTACTGGCGCCCGCTCGCGGCACCGTGACGCTGACCGGTTTCGCCCGGCGGGCATCGATGGTCGCACTCGTGGCACGTCGTACGTCGAACCCGGGCTCTACCAACCGGTACAGCTCTCCCTTGGGGCCGAAGATCGTGGCCTCCAGGATGTACGTGCCGCGGGGCACTCGCGCGGTCGCCCGACCGGTGGCGTCGACGGTGTCGCCGTCTCGCACGTTCCAGAAGGAGACGTAGCCGCGCTCGGCCGGCACGGGAGAGCCATCGGCACCGAGCACGCGCATCGCGACGTCGTAGCTCTCGACCTCCTTGTCGACCACCAGTGGTACGACGACCTGCTGCGTGCCGCCAGTTGCGGTGATCCGACCGCTGTGGACGCCGTCAGCGCCGGCATGCGTGGTGTCAGAGACCACCTGGACCGAAGCCTCACCGCCGGCCGGGACGGTGATCTTGTTCGCGCTGAGCCGGAGCGCCCCGGCCGGTGCCGGCTTGCCAGCGATTGCGAGCTCGGCCTGGAGGTCGAGGATGACCGGAGTGCTGCCGAGGTTGCGGTAGGTCAGTTGCTTGCTGACGGGCTTGTCGTCGGCGTGCGGCCACAACGCCGTACCGAAGGAGATGCTGCCGGTGGTGGTGACCACGGACTGGGTGATGGCCCGGGTCAGGTCGACCCGGCCCGCACCCTGCTCGTACGGCGCCAGCGCGGGGTTCGGCTTGGCCGCCGCCATCAGGGCGCCCCTCAGCTCCGGCGCCTTCCACCCCGCGTGCTGCTGGACGAGCAGCGCGGCCGCACCCGAGACGTGCGGGGTTGCCATCGACGTCCCGGACATCCGGCTGTAGCGGTCGCCGACAGGCTCACCCAGCACCGCGTTCGCGGCGCGCGCCGCCACGATGCCGACACCGGGAGCAGTGAGGTCGGGCTTCACCGCTCCCCCGGCGGCCGGTCCCTGGCCGGAGAAGTCCGCGAGCGCCTCGTTCCCATCGACCGCGCCCACGGTCAGCGCGGCCGCGGCGGTACCCGGCGACTCGACGGACTCCGCACCGCCACGGTTGCCGGCGGCAACGACGAACAGGGTCCCGGTGGTCCGGGTCAATCGGTCGATCGCTTCCTCGAGCGGATCGATCTCGTCACCACCCGGGCTGCCGAGGCTGAGGTTCACCACCGGCGCGTGCTGGGCGACGGCCCACTCGATGCCGGCCAGTACGGCGGACTCCGAGCAGTCGCCGCGGTCGTCGCAGACCTTCCCGTCCAGGAGCTTGGCGTCCGGGGCGACACCGCGATACCCGTCAGCGCCTTTGCCCGCGATGGTGGAGGCGACGTGCGTCCGTGACCGGCCGCGTCGGCCGCCGGGTCCGGGGTGAAGTTCTTGGCGGCGACCACCTGGCCGGCCAGGTCCGGATGAGTGGTGTCGATGCCGCTGTCGAGGACCGCGACGGTGACGCCCTTGCCGGTGTAGCCCGCCTTCCACGCTGCCGGTGCGCCGATCTGCGGCACGCTCTTGTCGAGCGACGTACGCAGCTTCCGGTCCAGCCAGATCTTGCCACCGGCCTTCCGCTGCCGCGCCTGTCTGAGGAAGGTGGCCGCGTCCCGCTTCGGGACCGTCAATGCGGTTGCGGACTTCAGCACCTTCTTCGCCCTCGACCCTGGTACGGCCCCGCCGGTGACCAGCAATGGAATGTCCCCACGGGCGGCATCGTCGTACCCGTCACGGAACAGCAGGTCGAGGTCGAAGAGGCGCTTGTCCAGCTGTCCGGTCCGGACGGCCTCGCGGACATCGGACGGGATCAGCGTCCACTCCTTGCCGGTACGCCGGCTCTCGAACGTCACCTGCTCCCGGCCGGCAGCCCTCGCAATCGAAACCTGGTCGCCGCGCAGAATCACCCGGTCCCCAGTGATCAACGTGACGACCCGATCCCTGACCTCCCCAGAGCCCTGCTCGGCCGGCACAGCCTGACCGGTCGTCGGCAAAGCCGCAGCGCACGCCGTCGCCACCAGCAGCATCGCAATCCAACGTCTCTTCGGCACAGGCATCCCCTTCGTAGTGGCCGGTTCACTGTCTGGATGTCCGGCCACGGCGCCGGCATTTCACTCCCGGCTGGTTTCCGGGAACAATGAGTAGCCAGTCCCCGGACGATGGGAGGCACGCCTGTGGACGAGCGCGATCGATCGCCCGCCCCGGGCTACCTGCCCGCGGTTTTTCAAACCACCGCCGTCGAGCTGGATCAGGCGACTGCCACCGATCCGCGCGGACGCGGGAATCTGCTCGGGCTCGTGTTCGTCGTCGGGTTGTTCGCGTTCTTCGTCACCGACGCCTTACCAGGTGGCCCGAACGCGGTGGCGGCGTTCGCGATCGCGGCCGGTGTCGTGCTCCTGCTGTTCCTTGGTGCGGTCACCGCGGCGGTGATCATCAGACGGACCCGGCGTCCTGCATCGACTCCGGCCCGGACGGTCGACGTCAGGGCCATGAGACCTCCGCGCTACTCGGCGAGTACGCGGCTCGCGCCGGCTGAGGTGGAGGAACCCCCTCGGCCTGCAACACCCGGCTCCAAGCGCGACTTCCTCCGCACGGTCGACGAACTCCTCTCCGCGATCGACAGACTCCCCGAGGACCAGGTCGAGTGGATCGAGCACGACCTGCTCAGGTTCGCCACCTCGGGGTCCCTCGCCGATCTGGACCGGCTGGCCGCCAGCCGCGTCGCCTGGAGGATGTACTACGAGGTCGACACCTTTGTGTGGCTCGCCGGCCACCTGACCGAGCAGCAGCTGGCCTACCTGTCCTCCGTGCTCACGGCCCGGGGGGAACTGCGGTGATCGACGATCTCGGCAAGCTGCTCGACCGGGTGTCGTCACCGGCGGATCTCGCCGTCATCCTGCTCGCCGGTCCCCTCGCCTACGTGCTCGACGCGGGCCTCGACGTCGTCGGCTTCCTGCCGCCGGGGTACGTCGCCATCACCGCCGCGTCGGTCGCGCTCGGTGTGAAGAAGCTCGTCGAGGTACGGCGTACCAACCGCAAGCAGCTCGCATCCCATCGGGACGCCCACTCCCGGGCGCTCGCGTTACACGAGCACCTCAAGGCGAACGGCGCACCCGTCCATCTGCTCGGCTACCTGGAGGCGGAGATCACCCTCTACACCGGCGGCGCCACCACGGAGCAGGACCTGGACAGCGCGATCGCGGACTGCCTGCGGGAGTACCGCGCCTGGAGCCGGATCGGGCGCAGCGATGCTGGGATATCGGGAGGCGAGCGTTAGTCTGGTAGGCGCTCTGATCCCGACCGGAAGTGCCCGATGACTGTCGAATCGCTGTTCCCGCGCCTGGAGGCTCTGCTGCCGGGGGTGCAGAAGCCGATCCAGTACGTCGGCGGTGAGCTGAACTCGGTCAGCAAGGACTGGGACGCCGTGAGCGTCCGGTGGGCGCTGATGTACCCGGATGCCTACGAGGTCGGGCTGCCGAACCAGGGCGTCCAGATCCTGTACGAGGTGCTGAACGAGCGCGACCACATCCTGGCCGAGCGGACCTACTCCGTCTGGCCGGACATGGAGCAGGTGATGCGGGACAACGGCATCCCGCAGTTCACCCTGGACAGCCACCGGCCGGTGCGGGCCTTCGACGTGTTCGGGCTGTCGTTCTCGACCGAGCTCGGCTACACCAACATGCTGACCGCGCTCGACCTGGCCGGGATCCCGCTGTACGCCGCCGACCGGACCGACGAGGACCCGATCGTGCTGGCCGGCGGGCACGCGGCGTTCAACCCGGAGCCGATCGCCGACTTCATCGACGCCGCCGTCCTGGGTGACGGCGAGGAGATCGTGCTGGCCATCTCCGAGGTGATCCGGGAGTGGAAGGACGAGGGCCGCCCGGGTGGCCGCGACGAGGTGCTGATGCGCCTGGCCGCGTCCGGCGGGGTCTACATCCCGAAGTTCTTCACCGTCGAGTACCTGGCCGACGGCCGGATCAAGCGGGTCGCGCCGAACCGTCCCGGCGTACCGTGGCGGACCGCCAAGCACACGGTGATGGACCTGGACGCCTGGCCGTACCCGAAGAAGCCGCTGGTCCCGCTGGCCGAGACCGTGCACGAGCGGTACTCGGTGGAGATCTTCCGCGGCTGCACCCGCGGCTGCCGGTTCTGCCAGGCGGGCATGATCACGCGGCCGGTGCGCGAGCGCAGCATCACCACGATCGGCGACATGGTCGAGAACGGGCTGAAGCAGTCCGGGTTCGAGGAGGTCGGGCTGCTCAGCCTGTCGTCCGCCGACCACAGCGAGATCGCGGACGTGGCCAAGGGGCTGGGTGACCGGTACGAGGGCAGCAACGTCTCACTGTCGTTGCCTTCGACAAGGGTCGACGCGTTCAACATCACGCTGGCCAACGAGTTCTCCCGCAACGGCCGGCGCAGCGGCCTGACCTTCGCCCCGGAAGGCGGGTCGGACCGGATGCGCAAGGTGATCAACAAGATGGTCACCGAGGAGGATCTGATCCGCACCGTCGCGGCGGCGTACAGCCACGGCTGGCGGCAGGTGAAGCTGTACTTCATGTGCGGTCTGCCGACCGAGACCGACGAGGACGTGCTGGCGATCGCGGACCTGGCGAAGAAGGTGATCGCCACCGGTCGTGAGGCGGCCGGCCGGCGAGACATCCGTTGCACGGTGTCGATCGGCGGGTTCGTGCCGAAGCCGCACACCCCATTCCAGTGGGCCGCACAGCTCGGGGCCGAGGCGACCGACGCCCGGCTGGCGAAGCTCGCCGCCGCGATCCGGTCGGACAAGAACTACGCCAAGGCGATCGGGTTCCGGTACCACGACGGCAAGCCCGGCATCATCGAGGGCCTGCTGTCCCGCGGCGACCGCCGGGTCGGCCGGGTGATCGAGCAGGTCTGGCGCGACGGCGGCCGGTTCGACGGCTGGAGCGAGCACTTCTCCTACGACCGCTGGGTCGAGGCCACCGAGAAGGCGCTCGCCGACGAGCCGGTCGACCTGGCCTGGTACACCACCCGCGAGCGCGAGTACGCCGAAGTCCTGCCGTGGGACCACCTCGACTCCGGCCTGGACCGGGACTGGCTGTGGGAGGACTGGCAGGACTCGCTCGAGGAGGATGGCGCGATCGAGGTCGAGGACTGCCGCTGGACCCCCTGCTTCGACTGCGGCGTTTGCCCCCAGATGGGCACCGAGATCCAGATCGGCCCCACCGGCAAGAAACTCCTCCCGCTGTCCGTGGTCTGAGCCCCCGGATTCGAGGGGATAACCCCCCTCGAACTGTGGCTTCTCCCCTCGCAGCCGAGACGCCCAACCCGCGGCGCGGACCGACCGCGCTGTCGTGCGCGCCGCGGGACGGCGTCAGTTGCAGTAGTACGCCGGGGTGGGAGTTGTCTCGGTCTGGTCCTGCCAGTGGGCCACGCCGATGTAGTAGCCGCAGCCGGTGCCCTCGTCGAACCAGGCGGCCCCGCCGGAATAGGCGTGCGCCTCACCGACCGTGGTGAACGGACCGGAGGCGCTCGCCCCCTTCTGCAGCTCGACGCGGACCTCGGTGACGCTGTTCGAACAGCCTTCGAGACCGACGCCGACGTACAGCATCAGCGCGCTGTACCCGACGCTCCTGGCTGTCACCAGATCGCAGGCTTGGGTGCCGGTGGTGGAGGCCTGTGCCGGGGTGCCGACGGCCAGGCCGGCGGCGAGAGCGGCGGTCGTCAGCGCGGCGCCGACAAGCTTCTTCATAGCAGATCCTCTCTGTGGAGCGGTGAGAAACTTACAGAGAGAGATCAGAATAAGTCAGCCAGTTACGTGCGTCGACGCCGAAAGCAGCAGCTCGCTGAGCAAGAGCTGGTCAGCACTGCCCAGAACCAGGTCGGCCGCGGCCACCTCGGCCTCGCGCACAAACGGATTCGGGATCGCCACCGCGAACATCCCGGCCGCCTGCGCCGCCGCCACGCCGTGCGCGGTGTCCTCGACCGCGATCGCCTCGTCACCAGGTACGCCGAGACGCCGCAGAGCCAGCTCGTAGATCGCCGGATCGGGTTTGTGGGCCGCGACCTCGTCGCCGGTGACGATCAGGTCGAACACCTCGATCGCACCCACCCGCTCCAGATGACCGCACACCCACGGTCGCGGCGAACTGCTCGCGATCGCGACCCTCAGCCCGAGCTCCCGCGCCGCCGCGATCCACTCCCGGATCCCCGGCCGGAAATCCAGCTCCCCGTGCAGCCGATCGCGGTGCGCCGTCCGGCGGGCATGACTCGCCACCCGATCGAAGCCGGCCCCGACCGCCGCCGCGAGCACCTCGTACCGCGACTCGGTGACGTCACCACCATGCCCCGGCCAGAACTCCGCGAGATCCAGCTCGAGCCCGTGATGCGCCCACTCCGCCCGCCAGCTCTCCACCAGCGTCGTCTCGGTGTCCATCAACAACCCGTCGAAGTCGAACACCACCGCCCGAATCCCACTCGGCACCAACCGCATCGCCAGCCGGTGGATCTCCCCCTCGCTCAGCCCACAGGCCGCCAAGTAGGCCCGCACCCCGCCGTAGCACCGGTCGACGTGCTCGAGCGAGTCGAGGATGCTGGACGGCAACGCCCGCCAGAGGATCTCGGCGGCCGGCCGCTCGTCGTCGGGCAACTCGGCGAGTCGCGCCAGGATGCCGAGCCGTTCCTCGCTCATCGCGTAGTCGGCCGCGATCACGTCGCGAGGTACGCCGACCAGGTCGAGCCACAGCGCGATGAGCAGCCCGGTCCGGTCCTTGCCCGACCTGCAGTGCACCACCACCGGCGCGTCGGCCGGCGCCGCGACCAGCGCACGAAACGCCTTGGCGATCTGAGCCTTGTTGCGGTCGAGGCTGCCGCGGTAGATGTCTGTGATCAGCGGCTCGGCCTCGGCGTCGCGCAACTTCTCGGCGGCTGGGTCGATCCATGGGATCCGCTGGTACGACGCCGAACCGTCGAGCAGATGTGGCCGGGTGATCTCCCAGTCCGAGCGCAGGTCGAGCACCAATCCGGCGCCGGCGGCAACGAACGCGGCCCGTCCGTCGTCGTCCAGTTGGTCCGGTGAGTCCGTCCGGAACACGGTCCCGCTGCGGGTCGGTACGCCGTACCTGGTCGGAAGTCCGCCGATGTCGCGCGCGTTCAGGCATCCGCTCCACACGCGGTCAGCTTAGAACAACGCCTCCTAGCGACTCGAAGTCCTTCCACGTGCCGTCGAAGGCTTTGTGGTGCATGGCTGAGTCCACGCCGACCGCGAACACGTCCAGCCGGCCAGGACCCCACGCCACCACTGATCCAGCCGGACGTGGGCGAGTGACCGTGGCGGCCGACTCGAGCCAGCCGGCCAGCGCGGCCACGTTCATCCGCAGGATCTCGGCGGCCAGTCCCCAGTCGAGGAAGTTCAGGGTGTCGGTCGCCGTGTGGATGTGGCCGTTCGCGCTGTCCGCGCCTTCGATCGTCAGCAGAGCCGGGATGCCGGCGTTGATGAACGGCACGTGGTCACTCGCGAACGGGTTCAGCGACGTCTCCACCTTCAGCCCGGTGTACGTCGCGGCCGCCATGGCCAGGTCGGCCATCTGGCCGGACGACACCTGAGCACCTTCGAGCAGCACGGTCGGTACGGCGCTGTTCTTGCTCGCGATCATGTCCATGTTCAGTACGGCGCGGATCCGCGACCGCTCCGCCGGCGGCAGCGCGGCGACGTACTGCTTGCTGCCGAACAGCCCCTGCTCCTCGCCACCGAACAGGATCAGCCGTACGTCGTGCCGCCACGACCGGCTGGACAACAGCCGGCCCAGCTCGAGGACACCGGCCGAGCCGCTCCCGTTGTCGTCCGCGCCGGGAGCGTTGGCAGACGGACCGCCCGCGAGGTTGACCGAGTCCAGGTGCGCGGTGATCAGCACGACTCCGCCGCCACCCGTCCCGGGCCGGTCCCCGATCAGGTTCTGCGACTGCCCGCCGCCGACCGTGACCGTGGTCCGGGTGACTCCGTAGCCGAGGGCAACCATCCGGGCGGCGGCGAAGTCCATCGCGGTGGTGAACGACGTACTGAGCGAGTGCCGCGTCGGCAGGCTCGCGAACCAGGTCAGATCGGCCTGGTACGACGTCGGCGATAACTCGCCGACCAGCTTCACGACAGCGGGATCGACCCGGGCCGCGGACGGCGCGGGTACGTCGACGACCGTCGCACCGGCGCGCAACGTCTCGACCCGCCAGCAGTTGTTCGACCGGCGCCGGGGTCTGTCGGCGGACGAGATCACCAGGTGCCGGCCGTGGTCGAGGAGCGGCTTCACGTCCGGGTAGTCATGCTGGAAACTCCGGCCGACCTGCGTGACGAGCAGCAGGCCGGGCGCGGTCCGCGATGCGCGCCCGAGGTGCTCGGACTGCGGGCGCCAAAGGATCGTGCGGTCGCCGAAGCGCGCGGAGTGCGGGTCGTCGGCCGCTTCGGCGGTCGGCACGACGAGGTAGCGGACAGGTGTCGCCGCCCTACTCATGTTTCTGCCTCATGGGTTTCCTGCCAAGAATCAGTCGGACCAGATGATCTCGAGGCGGCCAGGCTCTGCCTTCACGATGCGGCCCTGGGTGGCGCCGGTGATCCGGCCGGCGGCGTCCCAGCGACCGCCGGGCCTGGCCTCGGGGGCGTCACCGCGGCCGATCGCCCACTCCACCAACGTGCCGTCCGGGCGGAACT
This sequence comes from Kribbella sp. NPDC023972, assembly GCF_040639075.1. Taxonomy (NCBI): domain Bacteria; kingdom Bacillati; phylum Actinomycetota; class Actinomycetes; order Propionibacteriales; family Kribbellaceae; genus Kribbella; species Kribbella sp. NPDC023972. The sequence goes on from NZ_JBEZZH010000001.1 coordinate 1,126,878, forward strand.
CCACCCCCCGCCGGCCGCGGGCCGGCGGGAAGGCGAAGTCGTCCGGGCGGTAGACGCTGATCCCGTCGTGGTCCTCCTCGAAGGAATGCGTCCATCGGCCTTTCACGTGTTCGGTCAGCTCAGTGCCACCTGTTCGATCGATGCCGGCGTTTCAGGCACGGACACCTTGAAATCGCTGACGATGCCGCCGAGCGGCTCGTACCCGGTGACCGACGGTCCCCACGCCGAGCCGTCCCACCACTTGTGGTACAGCTGCTTGTCGGTGCCGGTGACGAACACGTCGAGCCGGTTCGGGCCCCACGAGACGACGCGCGGCTCGTCGGTGCAGACACCGCCCAGGTACTCCCAGTCGGTGACACCTGGTCCCCAGGCCGAGCCATCCCACCACTTGTGGTACAGCGCGGAATCCGTGCCGAGTACGAACACGTCGAGCCGGTCGGTGTCCCACGAGACCACTGTCGGCGCCGTTGTACAGACACCGCCCATGTACTCCCAGCCCGACCAGGCCGAGCCGTCCCACCACTTGTGGTAGAGCGCGGAGTCGGTGCCGATGACGAACAGGTCGAGCCGGTTCTCACCCCAGGCGACGACCCGCGGTGGAGAAGCGCAGACCCCGCCGAGGTACTCGTAGCCGTCGACGGACGGTCCCCAGGCCGAGCCGTCCCACCACTTGTGGTACACCGCGTTGTCGGTGCCGAGCACGAACACGTCCAGCCTGTCGGTGCCCCAGGCAAGCACTTCGGGCGGGCTCATGCAGATCCCGCCGAGGTACTCGTACCCGGTCAGCGACGGTCCCCAGTTCGAGCCGTCCCACCACTTGTGGTACAGCGCGCGGTCGGTGCCGAGGACGAACGCGTCGAGCCGGTTCGGTCCCCAGGTTGCCAGCCGTGGCGGGCTCATACAGACGCCGCCCAGGTACTCGTACCCGGTGACCGACGGTCCCCAGTTCGAGCCGTCCCACCACTTGTGGTACAGCGCGTGGTCGGTGCCGAGGACGAACGCGTCCAGCCGGTCCGGCCCCCAGGCCGCGACTTCAGGAGCACTCATGCAGATACCACCCATGTATTCGTAACCGCCGATGGACGGTCCCCAGGCCGATCCGTCCCACCACTTGTGATACATCGCCAGATCGGTGCCGAGCACGAACGCGTCCAGCCGATTCGTGCCCCACGCGACCACCGAGCCGGCGGGTTCCGGCGTACCGGCGCCGCCGTCGGAGCCCGTGATCAGGCCGGGGCGAACGGTGTCCAGGCAGGCCTCCATCCGGGCCACCTGGTCGTCGGTGAACATCACCATGCCGCGGTCGTCGGTGTAGTCCATGTAGTTGACGAACAGGTCGCCGTTCGGGCCGTTGCTGCAGGTCACGTGCGGGAACGTCGGTACGCCGAAGTTCGGGCCGGCCTGGTTCGGGGTGTCGGCGACCTCGTCGCTGCCGCTGCAGCCGGTGCCGTCGTCGCCCCAGATGTGGAACAGGTTCAGGAAGTGCCCGATCTCGTGGGTCGTGGTCCGGCCCAGGTCGAACGGCGCGGCCGCTGTACCGGTGGTGCCGAACCCGCTGTGCAGGATCACCACGCCGTCGGTCTCGGCCGGGCCGCCCGGGAACTGCGCGTACCCGAGCAGGCCGCCGCTGAGCTGGCAGACCCAGATGTTCAGGTACCGGTCGGTCGGCCACGGGTCGTGGCCGCCGGTCGCCGACGACTTCACCTTGTCGTCGCTGCCGAAGCCGTCGACGGTCGTCTGGGTCCGGGTGACACCCGTGGTCGGGTTGCCGTCCGGGTCCTCGGTGGCCAGGTAGAACTCGACCCGCGCGTCCGCGATCAGATCCTTGTACGGCGGCGGCACGAAGCCGATGTCGGCGTTGGTCGCCCGGAAGTCGTGGTTGAGGACGTCGAACTGGCTGTCGATCTGGGCCTGCGAGATGTTCTGCGCCTGCGTCTTCCAGACCACGTGCACGACACACGGGATGCGCGCGATACCGGCGAAACGTTGCTGGCGAGCCACGTACTGCGTCGTCGCGTTCTCGAGCGCCGACCGCGCGGCGGCGTACTCGGGGGAAGTGGACAGCAGTCGACGGTGTACGTCCATCACACCGCACTGCCGTCTGGTCGGAGTCTCCGTTCGCCCGTCCGTGCCAGGGCCGCCCATACCCGCACCACCGGCGCCGGCTCCGCCGCCCATCCCGGCACCGCCCATCTGGCCGCCGCCGCTCATACCGGCACCGCCCGCCTGACCGCCACCGCTCATACCGGCACCGCCCGCCTGACCGCCACCGCTCATACCGGCACCTCCGCCGGACCCACCACCACTCGTGCCCGTGCCACCGGAACTACCCGGCATACCCGCACGGCCTGGCCCGCTCATCGACGTCCGGTCGGCGGGCGTCCCGTTCGCGCCCGGCATGCCGTTCGTGGCCGGCGTCCCGTTCGTGGACTGCTTGGCCTTCTCTCCCGGCATCCGGTAGTCGTCGTCGCGGTGCTTGTCCGCTCTCCCGTTGGCCTTCCTCGGCATCTCTCCCCCTTACAGCGGGGGCGAACGAGCAGATCGGGATCATCCGCGATCCCGGACCGAAAAGGTTTTCCCCCAGCCCGCCCCTCGATCGAAGACGGTCCCGCCCGTCTTCCCCCGCCGAACAGCCTGCCCCCAAGCGACTGCTCTCCGTACACCTTCCACCCATCACCGCACCCGCACAAGCCTTCGCAGCCCGGCAGTGAACTTTCCCCCGAAGCCCTGCACCCGTTGGAGAATTGCGTGAAGACTCAAGGAGGATTTCCGCTGCGTCGAGAACCGTCCCCGGGTGGTCGGCCGGTTTGGGGAGTGCTACGCACCTCAAACGATCCGTAGAACTCCCCACACCCCCAGGCGTCTAGGAGAGGTGGGCCAGGAGCAGGGGGTTGACGAGCTCGGGGTGGGAGTAGGTGACGAGGTGCGCGGCGTTCTCGATGATCTCGAGGTGGGCGCCGGGGATCGCGGACGCCAGCGGGATGACGGTCTCGGGTGGGACGGAGGTGTCCTGCTCGGTGGTGACGAGGAGGACGGCGGCGGTGATGTCCTTCAGGCCTGGCTGGAGGTTGGTGGCGCTCAGCGCCTCGCAGCAGGCGGCGTAGCCCTCGTCGGAGGTGTTGAGGAGTTGTTCGCGCACGGGCGCGATGTCGGTGAACTCCGGAAGGAACCAACGGCCCAGCGTGGCGTCGACGATGGCCCGCGTGCCTTCGGCGCGGACGGTCGCGGCCCGGTCGGTCCACATCTGGGCGTTCTCGGCCGGGTTGGACGGCGGGCACACCAGGGCGAAGCGGTGGAACCGGTCGGGTGCGTTCTCGGCCAGCCACAGGCCGAGCGCGCCGCCGAGGGAGATCCCGACGTACGACGCCTGCTCGACTCCGAGGGTGTCGAGCAGTTCGACCACGTCACCTCCCAGGTCGTCGATCGTGTACGGCCCGGGCGGCGCCTCGGACTCCCCGTGCCCGCGGTGGTCGAACGCGACCACCCGGAACCGTTCGGCCAGGACGCCGACCTGCGGGGCCCACATCGCGTGCGTCGTCCCGAGCGAGGACCCGAGCAGAACCACGGGCGCGTCGGCGGGACCGGTCTCCTCATAGTTGAGTCGCATAACCCCACCCTACGGACGCTGCTACTCTCCGCGGCATGACAAAGCCTCGATCCGTGGATCCTGGGGGGAGCGAGCAGGTGCTCGGCGGAGTGCAGCGCAAGGCGGAGGGCGAGGCTCGGAGTGGGGTTCTCCGTGCCTCGTCCTCCAACGCCGCGATGTGCCCGCCGAGTGCCGCGCAGCCCCGCCAGGATCCACGGATCGAGGCTCGGGGCGTGCCGGGGCTGGGGTTTGTGGGCGCACTGGCGGCGGTGGTGCGCGGCGGCTTTGTCGAGAGTCGCCATTTCGGGATTGCGGTCGCGGTCGATCCGGCCGGTACGCCGATCGTCGCCATCGGCGACGTGGACGCGCTGGTGCTGCCCCGGTCCACCGCGAAACCGCTGCAGGCCGTGGGGTGCATCGCCGCCGGCGCGTCGCTGGATGGCGAGGAGGCCGCGATCACGGCGGGCAGTCACACCGGCGAGGACCGGCACGTCGCGCTGGTGGACCGGATGCTGGCGAGCGCCGGCCTCGATCGGGGCGCGCTGGGGTGCCCGCCGGATCTGCCTGAGGACTCAGAGACCCGCAGCCGGCTGGTCGCCGCGGGCATCGGGGCGTCCCGGGTGCTGATGAACTGCTCGGGCAAGCACGCCGCGATGCTCAAGGCAACGGTTGCCGCTGGCGACGAGCCGTCCGGCTACCTGGACCCGGCCGCGCCGGTGCAGAAGACGATCACGGCCGAGATCGAGCGGTTGACCGGAGCAGCGACCGGGATCGTCACCGTCGACGGCTGCGGCGCTCCGCTGGTCGCCGTACCGCTGCTCGGGCTGGCGATGAGCTTCGGCCGGCTGGCGACGGCTGCGGCCGGTACGCCGGAACACCAGGTCGCGCGGGCGATGCGGGAGTACCCGGAGTTCGTCGGCGGTCGCGGTCATCAGAACAGCCTGGTGATGCAGGCGCTGCCCGGCGTCATCGCCAAGGGCGGCGCGGAAGGCGTGATCGCGATGGCCGCGCCGGATGGTCATGCGGTGGCCGTCAAGGTGATCGACGGCAACCCGCGAGCCACCACGGCCCTCGGACTCACATTGTTGAGCAAGTGCGGAGTGGACGTCTCCCCCGCCGCGGACCTGCTCGAGGTGCCGGTGCTCGGCGGTGGCCAACCGGTCGGTCGGCTCGAGCTGGAGATCTAGCGGTAGAGGGCCAGGGCGCCGGTGAGGGAGTCGATGCTCGAGCGGGGACCGTACAGCGCCACGCCCAGGTACTCGACGTCTTCGGGCTTGGTGCCGCTCAAGGTCGTGGACATCTGCTCGTAGGTCCGGGCCCGTTGGGCGATCTGGTGCATGTCGTGCACGGTCACGCCGTCCCGGGCCGCCGCCTGGGCACGGAGGTCGTGCAATTGCTCGGCGGACGCTCGCAGTACGGGGATCGGGTGCGCGCACATCCCGGTGTGCGGGTTCCCGGACGCGTCCTCGGTGTCCGGGCCGACCACCTGCTCGTGGTGGTGGCCGAGGGCGACGCCGAGCAGGGCGGCGGTGTTCAGGGCGACGCCGACCGGCGCCTCGGCCGCGATCACCACGACCATTTTGTTCGTCAGCACGGGGTAGAACCTAGCTCCCTGGCCAGAGTTGTCGCTCGGCTGCCGAACATCGTTCGGCGGATCTGCCAAACTTCCTGTCATGGACGAACTTGATACGGCGCTGCTGCGGATGCTGCAGAACGACGCACGCCGGACCAACCGGGACATGGCCGCCGAGCTCGGCATCGCACCGTCCACCTGCCTGGAGCGGATCCGCGGCCTCCGCGAGCGTGGCGTGATCAGCGGCTACCACGCCGAGGTCGACCTGAAGGCGATCGACCGGTCCACCCAGGCGATCATCTCGATCAAGCTCCGCCCGCAGGCGATGGCGGTGGCGACCGCGTTCCAGGACTACGTCAACCAGCTGCCGGAGACGCTGGCGATGTTCATGGTTTCGGGCGGGTCCGACTTCCTCGCGCATGTCGCGGTGAAGGACACCCAGGCCCTGCGCGACCTGGTCCTCGCGCTGGCCAAACGGCAGGAGATCGCCGACATCCGCAGCTCAGTCGTCTTCGAACACCACCGCCGCACAACGATCATGCCCCTCCCCGACCGCTGAGGGCTCAGCCGAGCGCGGACAGCTTCGTGGGGTTGGCCTGGATCCGAACGGCGGCGATCTGGTTGCCGTCGAACTCCAGGTGCAGGACATGCCGGAACGTCGGTAGCCGCACGTCCAAAGCCGGTCCGGTCACCAGTTCCAGCGGTACGACCTTCACGTCCTTGCGGCTGTAGATCCGGCTGAAGAACGTGGCGACCTGTTCCCGTCCGACCACCGGCTTGCGGGCGACCCGGCGCTGACCGCCGCCGTCACTCCACTCGGTCACCGACTCCTTGAGCATCGACTCCAGCCGAGCCAGGTCGCCATCGCGAGCCGCCGCGACAAAGTCGAGCAGCAGCCGCCGCTGCTCCGCCGGTGTGGGCTCGAACCGCGGTCCGTCGCGATCGAGCGCCTTGATCGCCCGATTGTGCAGTTGTCGACAATCCTCCGCGGACCGCCCGAGAATCTCCGCGATGTCGTCGTACGGGAGGACGAACGCTGTCCGCAGTACATAGACAGCTCGTTGCGGCGGGCTGAGCCGCTCCATCAGATGCAGTACGGCGAGCGACAGGTCAGAGGTGTCGACCGAGGCGAACGGGTCCGACGGCACCGGCTCGGGCAGCCACTCCCCCAGATAGCTCTCACGCCTGGCCTGACGAGTCCGCAGTACGTCGATCGCCAGCCGCGTCACCACTCGGGTCAGATAGCGACGCGGCTCGAGCACATTCGCGCGATCGGCACCGGACCACCGCACGAACGCCTCCTGCAGCACGTCCTCGGTGTCGTGCCAGCTCCCGAGCAACCGATAGGCAAGACTCGCGAGCATGGCGCGCGCCGACTGGAACTCATGAACGGTACTGGTCAAGCGGCGAGCACCGGCTGCTTCCTGCTCGTGATCGTCAGACGGTTCCACAGGTTGATCGTGCCAATCGCGAGGAGCACGTTCGCGGCCCCCTCCTCCCCGAACTGCTCGACCGCTGCCTCCCACACCTCGTCGGGTATGCCGGTCCGGCCGAGCAGAGTGACCGCATCGGTCAGGCCCAGCGCCGCCCGCTCGCGCTCGTCGTAGAAGGAGGATTCACGCCAGGCGGCCAGCCCGAACAGGCGTTGTGTGCTCTCGCCGTCCTTGATCGCGTCCGTGGTGTGCATGTCGACGCAGAACGCGCACTCGTTGATCATCGAGGCGCGCACCTTGATCAGAGAGAGCACCGTGTGGTCAACCGCGCCCTGAACGTACTTCTCCAGGCCGAACACAGCCCGGAAGCCGGCGGGCACGACTTTGCTGATGTCGATTCGCTGTTCCATACCTCCACGACGGTCCCGAGGAGGCCTGGCGTGACAACGGTTGCTGTGACGCCGGTCACGCGCCTTTCTTGAGCACCTGCTGGGCCTTGGCGACCGCGGCCTCGGTGGCGCCTTCGAGCTCACCGTCCTGCCCGGCCAGCAGGGTGACGGAGACGACGACGTCCTCGACGCCGGCGGTGGCGGCGGTGAACTCGAGGCCGCGACGCGAGCCCGAGGTGGCGGTGAGCCGGAACGCGAACGGGTCGGTGCCGAACTGCGGCGCGGAAATCTCCTCGACCTCCATCGAGTAGCTGCCCGCGCCGATCTTCATCGTCACCTTCGGGCAGGAGGTGACCGCCTTCCGGTACGCGTGCTGCAGGTAGGCGACCTCGTCTTTGTTGCCCATCGCATCGATTCCGAAGTCGAGGAAGGTGCCCTCCTGGCCGGCCGAGAACGAGCGGTGCGTGGTGGCTTTCGCACCCGGTGCCTCGTTGGCGTTCAGGAACCTGACCAGGGTCTTGCACTTGCTGCTCGCCGACGAGAACGGCTTGGCCGCGTCGCCGGCCGGATCGTCCTTCTCCGGCTGGTAGCCGGCCGGCAGGTCGGCCTGTTCGAGCAATGCCTTGGCCAGTTCGGCCGAGGTCCGCTTGACCGTGCCAGACGGTGTCCCGCTGGCATCGGGCGCCGCCGGCGTGACGGTCGGCGTCGGCGTACTCGCGGGCGGAGCCGCATCATCCTTCCCGTCCCCTCCGCAAGCGGTGAGCAACAAGCTGAGCGCGGTGACAACGGCGAGCGGGAACGACACCAACCTGGTCATGGGGCCTCCCGGCCTGGACTGAGGAGCGCAGGGAGCGAAGCGACGGTCGTGGGGCCCTCCCGCCCTGGACTGAGGAGCGGAGGGAGCGCAGCGACCGGAGTGACGAGGGAAGGGCGGGAGCCGAGGGCCCCATGACCCGCCGGCGCCGAAGCCCCGGCCAAAGGCACAGCGACGAGGGAAGGCCGGGAGCCAAAGCCCCATGACCCGCCGCGCGGCAGCGCGGCAATAAGCAGAGTCATGGACCTTCCAGAACCTCGAGGGCCGGGCGGGCCCACCAGTGGCCGAGCAGGCAGCAGCGTACCTGACCCGTCAGGTCTTCCCGCCGAGCCCTGCCCGCGGCCGGCCGGTCAGAAGCGGTGCGAGCGGAGGTGGATGTTCTGGAGTAGACCGATGGCGAGCAGGCAGGCGAACATCGACGAGCCGCCGTAGGAGACGAACGGCAACGGGACGCCGGTCACCGGCATGATGCCCAGTGTCATGCCGATGTTCTCGAAGGCCTGGAAGGCGAACCAGCAGACGATCCCGGTGGCGACCAGGCGGCCGAAGGCGTCCCGGGCGTTGACGGCGATGCGCAGGCCGCGCAGCAGCACCAGGGCGAACAGCAGGATGATCGCACCGGCGCCGATCAGGCCGAGCTCCTCCCCCGCCACGGTGAAGACGAAGTCGGTGTGCTGCTCGGGGACGAACGCGTTCTGCGTCTGGCCGCCGTGGAACAGTCCCTGGCCGAAGACGCCGCCGTTGCCGATCGCGATCCGGGCCTGGTTCACGTTGTAGCCGATGCCCTGCGGGTCCTGGGACGGATCCGCGAACGCGATGAACCGGGCCAGCTGATAGTCCTTCAGCACCTGCAGCTTGATCGCCAGCGCCGCCACCACGACCCCGGCGGTGACGAGGCCGAGCATCCAGCGTTTCGGTACGCCGGAGACCGCGATGATCCCGAACACGATCGATCCGAGCACCATCACCGTGCCCAGGTCCGGCTGCAGCATCACCAGCACCACCGGTACGGCGGCGACCGCGATCGCCTGCGCGACGTCGATGGTCCGGGCCGTGTCGCGGTGGTCGGTCTCACCCTTCTCGGCGATCAGCAGTGCCATCCCGACGATCACCGCGAGCTTGGCGAACTCACTGGGCTGGATCGACATCCAGGGCAGCTGGATCCACGACCGCGAACCGTTGATCACGGCCCCGACGCCCGGGACGAGAACCAGGATCAGCCCGACGACCGAGGCGGCGTACAGCAGCGGGGCGAGGATGCGGACCCGGCGGTGGTTGGTGACTGCGGCACCGATCGCGAGCACCAGGCCGATGGCGAAGTTCAGCGCGTGCCGGAGCAGGAAGGCGTACTGGTTCCCGTCGGTGAGCGACGTCCGGTTGTGCGTCGCGGACCAGATCAGCATCGCGCCGATCGACGAGAGCGCCAGCACACCGAACACCAGGACCCAGTCCACGTGCCACACCGTCGACCGCCGGTCCATCCGCGGCCGGGTCCGGATCGGGGTCAGCAGCGCCATGACCGTGACCTCATGGGGTCGGCTTCTTCTGCTGCTCGGCCGGCGTCGGCTGGATGTTGTAGAGCGTCTCGTAGATCTTCCGGACCGCCTCGCCACCGGCGCCCGAACCGGTGCCGGCCTGGCTGATCATCATCACAACGGCATAGCGATCCGTGTACGACGCCAGCCACGAGGTGGTCTGTTTGCCGTACACCTCCGCCGTACCGGTCTTGGCCCGGATCTGCACCTGGTCGACCGGGAACCCGTTGAACTTCCAGGCCGCCGTACCGGTCTTGACCGTCTCCTTCAGGGCCCGGTCGATGTAGCGAAGGTTCGCCGACGAGACCGGCAGCTTCGCCTTGGGCTTCGGCTTGATCTCGTGCGGCTTGCCGTTGGCGCCGACCCAGGACTGGACGACGCGCGGCTCGTACAGCGTGCCGCCGTTCGACAGCGCCGAGTACACCGTCGCCAGTTGCAGCGGGGTCACCGTGGTGTCGCCCTGGCCGATGGCGAAGTTCACCGCGTCACCCGCGCGGTACCGGTACCCGTCGGCGCAGAACTCGCGGGAGAACTGCTTCAGGAACGCCGACGTCCCGGGCGGCGGGTTGTCCGCGAGCTTGCAGTAGTAGTCCTTCTGGGAGTCGTAGTACTCCTTCTTCCACTTGCGATCCGCGATCCGGCCGCTGACCTCACCGGGCAGGTCGACCCCGGTCGGCTTGCCGAGGCCGAACTTCTGCGCCATCTCGACCAGCGGGTCCCGGGTGGTGACGTCGCCGGAGTTGCCGCCTTCCTTCAGCCAGAGCGCGTACGCGATCCGGTAGAAGAAGGTGTCACAGGACAACGACAGCGCCTGGTCGAAGCCGATCATCCCGTACGACGCGGACTCGTAGTTCTTGAACCGGCGGTTGCCGACCTCGAAGGACGACGAGCAGTCCAGCCGGGTCTTGGTGCTGTAGCCGGCGCTCAGCGCGGCCGCGGTGGTGATCGGCTTGAACGTCGATCCAGGAGCCAGCTGGCCCTGGAGGGCGCGGGAGACCAGCGGGGTGCCGGACCTGGTCGAGTACAGCGCATCGAGCTCGCGCTGGGTGATACCGCCGACCCAGACACCCGGGTCGTACGTCGGGTAGCTGGCCATCGCGACGATCCGGCCGGTCTTGGTGTCCATCACCACCGCGGCACCGGAGTCGGCGACGTACTTGCGCTTGGTGATCTTGTCGTACTGCTTCCGCGCGGTCAGGATCGCGTTGCGCAGTTGCGCCTCGACCGAGGCCTGGATCCGCGCGTCGATCGTGGTGACCAGCGTGGCCCCGGGCACCGGCGCGGTCTGCTTCTGGACGCCGGTGGTGTAACCGACCGCGTCGACGATGACGTCCTTGACCCCTGGAGCGCCGCGCAACAGCTTGTCGTACGTGCGCTCCACGCCGGCTCGGCCTACCAGGTCGGAGCGATGCGGCACCGAGTCCTGACCGGCCTTCTCCATGTCATCGAGCTCTTCGGTCGTGATCGGTGACAGGTAGCCGAGAATGTGTGCCGCGTTCACCTTGTACGGCGAGGGATACGCGCGCAGGGTCTGCGACTCGGCGGCGACGCCGGGGAAGTCCTCACGGCGTTCCATCACCTCGATCGCGACCTGCGCGCTGACGTCCTTCGCCACCGGGATCGGCTGGTACGGCGTACCGTTCCAGCAGGCCGGTGGTTTCGAGGCGCCGGGCTCACCGCAGAGCATCGTGCGGGCCTTGAGGTCCTTCGGCTTCTGGCCGAGCACTTTCGCCAGCCGGGCGATCACCACGTTCTGCTGGCTGTCCGGCAGCTTCGCCAGCACCGAGCGGTCGACCGTGATGACCAGCGACACCCGATTGCCGACCAGGGTGCGGCCCTTCGAGTCGACGATCGTGCCACGCGGCGCCGGCACCAGCACCTGCCGCGTGTGCTGCTGCGTCGCGGCCTGGGTGTAGTCATCGTTGGACATCACCTGCATGTACCAGAGCCGTGCGAACAACGTGCAGAACAACGAGAAGACAAGCACCCCGATCACCAACAACCGCAGGCGAGCCTTGAGTGGCGCTTCGAAACCGTCGAAGCTCATCCACGTCCTCGCTTCGCTCCGGGCGCGGATGAGGCACGAGACGCGCTGTGCTTGCTGATGAACTCGCTTCGCTCGTTCATGGCAACACCCGGCGGCGTTCTCGACGGGCTACGGCTCGGCCCATGATCCACATGACCAGCGGGATCACCACGATCGCGGCGACGACGTCGTACCCGGCGGCGATGCCCAGGCGAACGCCGAACTCACCCCAGTCGACCGACGGGTCGTGCAGCAGAGATCCGGTGGCGCTGTAGATGAAGAGGGACAGCGTGGTCCCGAGAACGACCGTGGCGGCCACGATCAACGGCCCCACCGGACCCGCTGACGTCTCCCGCCGGATCAACCCGGCGACGTAGCCGGCGATGGCGAGCGCGAGCGCCCAGCGACCGGCGGTGTGATCGGCCGGCGGCACGACGTCGAGCAGCAGGCCACCCGTGAATCCGGTGATCGCACCCCACTCCGGTCCGCGGGACAAGGCCAGCGCGATGACCACGATCAGCACCAGGTCACAGGTGACCCCGGCGACCGCGATGTTCGACAGCAAGGACGTCTGCACGGTGACAGCGACCATCAGGAACAGGGCCGCCAACCCGATGCGTAGAGCGATCACGTCAGTTCCCCCCTCCTGAATCGGCACTGCCTTCGGTGACGGTCGTCTGTGGTTTGAGCTGTGTACGCGGTGTCCGGGCCGGTGGACCGGTCACCACGCCGACGGTGTCGATCCGGGTCGGATCGACGTACGGCTTGATGGTCGCCGTGGACCCGAGAGCTCCCTGGTTCGGCGTGACCGAGGTGACCACGCCGATCGGCACCCCGGGCACGTACGGCGCGTTGCCGCTCGAGCCCCAGGTGACGATCCGGTCCCCGACCTTCGGCCTGGCCTTGAGATCGACCAGTTTGTAGTCGAGCGTGCCGTTCACCTCGCCCCGGCCGGAGACGAAGCCGAGCGCCATCGAGGCGTTCAGCCGGCCGCCGACGGTCGAGTTGCGGTCGCCGATCAGCAGCACGGTCGCGGTCGCGTGGGTGGTGCGGACCACCCGGCCGACCAGGCCGTCCCCGTTCAGCACGGTCATGTCGACGTGCACGCCGTCCGCCGTACCGGCGTCGATGGTGACCGTGTGGTTGAAGCTCTGCGCACTGCCGATCCCGATCACCCGGGCAGGGGTCATCGCGTACGCCGGCGCGAGTTTGAGCAGCCGATCCAGCTCGGCCGCCCGGTTGCGGGCGTAGTCGGTGGTGTTCAGATCCTGGTGGAGCTTCTCGTTCTCACTCTTCAGTTTTTCGTTCTCGGCTTTCAACCTATCCATTTCCGCGAACCGGTCGCGGAGGTTGTCCACAGGCTGCCGGGCCGAGCTGGCGGTCGACTCGAGCGGACCGAACACACTCGCCGCCGCGTGCCGCAGCGGATCCACCGGCGAGCCGGCCGAGCGGCGGGCGTCGAGCACGATCAGGGTGAAACAGGCCAGCACGATCAGGACCAGCACGGTCCGGCGGCGCCGGATCTCGCGCGGCATCCCGGCCGAACGGACCAGGCCTCGCGCCGGCGTGCCGAGGTCTTTGAGCATGGGTCAGCGCCGGTCGGTGACGAGGATACGGTTCAGGGTCTCGATGTTGTCGACACACTTGCCGGCGCCGAGGACGACGGCGTCCAGCGGGTTCTCCGCGACATGGATCGGGATGCCGGTCTCGTGCCGCAGCCGCTCGTCCATCCCCTTCAGCAGCGCACCGCCGCCGGTCAGCACGATGCCGCGGTCGACGATGTCGCCGGCCAGCTCCGGCGGAGTCTTGTCCAGGGTTGCCTTGACCGCGTCGACGATCGCGGTGATCGGCTCCTCGATCGCCTGCCGGATGCTCGCCGAGGACACCTTCACGGTGCGCGGCAGCCCCGACACCATGTCCCGGCCGCGGATCTCGCTCTCCGGCCCGTCGGTGGTCGGGAACGCCGACCCGATGGTCATCTTGATCTGCTCGGAGGTGGCCTCGCCGAGCAGCAGCGAGTACTCCTTCTTGCAGTAGTTCACCACCGCCTTGTCGATGGCATCGCCGGCGACCCGGATCGACTGGCTGGTGACGATGCCGCCGAACGAGATGACCGCGACCTCCGTGGTGCCACCGCCGATGTCGACGACCATGTTGCCGGTGGCGTCGCGGACCTCGAGGTTGGAGCCGAGCGCCGCGGCCATCGGCTCCTCGATGATGTAGACCTTGCGCGCGCCGGCCATGTACCCGGCGTCGCGGACCGCGCGCTGCTCGACCGCGGTGATCCCGGACGGTACGCAGACCACGATCCGCGGCTTGGCGAAGTACCGGCGGCGGTGCACCCGCTGGATGAAGTAGCGCAGCATCTGCTCGGCGGCGTCGAAGTCGGCGATCACGCCGTCCTTGAGCGGGCGGATCGCGGTGATGTTGCCGGGGGTCCGGCCGATCATCTTCTTCGCCTCGTGCCCGAAGGCGACTGCCTCCCGCGGTTCGTCGGTCCGCGTCGCCACCACCGACGGCTCGTTCAGGACCACGCCGCGGCCGCGCACGTAGACGAGGGTGTTCGCCGTACCGAGGTCGACCGCCATGTCGCGGCCGAGCATGCTGTTCGCCATGGAGGCGCCTCCTGCTCGATCCGGTTCTCAGGCTAAGCGCGCGACCGACGTCGCCGACGCATCGACACGGGCCCGGGTCCGGATCACCAGGTCCACCGCGTACACATCGTATCCGACCGGACACCCACCGAAATGGCCGGGCTGAACGCGCCGGAGCACCCCATCAGGGCAGATCGGGGAACCAGATCTTGATCTCGCGCTCGGCCGACTCAGGCGAGTCGGAGCCGTGCACGAGGTTCTCCCGGTTGGACAGCGACAGGTCGCCGCGGATGGTGCCGGGGGCGGCCTTGCGGCCGTCAGTGGCGCCGTTCAGGGCGCGGACGACCTCTACCGCCTCGTCACCCTCGAGGACCATCGCCACCAGCGGCCCGCTGGTGACGAACTCGCGCAGCGGCGGATAGAACGCCTTCTCGACGTGCTCCGCGTAGTGCTGGTCGGCCAGGTCGCCGTCGATCGTGCGCAGGTCCATCGCCACGATCCGGAGCCCCTTGGCCTCGAACCGGCCGAGAACCTCCCCGACCAGGCCACGGCGTACCGTGTCGGGCTTCAGCAGGACCAGGGTGCGCTGCGACATCAGTCAGACTCTTTCTCGAAATAGGTCGGGCGCGCTGAGCCTAACCGGTGTGCGCCCGCTTCGCTTCCTCGATCCGGCGGCCGAGAACGATGGCCGCCACCCAGCAGCCGGCGAAGGCCAGCCCGAGCACGAACATCACCGTGACCACGAACCCGAGGCCGACCGCACCGACCTGGACCACCCACCCGAGGGCATACCCGACCTGACTCCGCAGCAGCGCGGTCGCAACCAGGGCCAGCGCGGCCAGCCCGAGGCAGACCGGCAGTGCGATCGCGGGCCGGACGTCGGCGATCGAGATCATCACCGGCGTCACCAGAGCGAGCACCAGCGACTCGAAACCGAGCACGATCGACGCGAGTGACCTCATTGCTCGTCACCCGGCTTGCTGTCAGTCTTCTTCGGTTTCCGGACCAGCAGGGCGCGGGCCTCACCGGCGGTGACGACCGACCCGGTGATCAGTACGCCGCCGGTCCCCAGCGCGATCGCGTTCTCCTCGGCCAGCCGGATCGCGTCGTCGATCGCGTCGATCAGGTGCGGCCGGACCAGGACCCGGTCCTCGCCGAACACCTCGGCCGCGAGCTCGCCCAGCTCCTCGGCCGGCATCGACCGGTCGACGAAACTGTTCCGGGTGCACACGACCGTTTCCATGATCGGCTCGTACGCCTCCAGGACGCCGTACACGTCCTTGTCCTTCATACACCCGAGGACGCCGATCAGCGGCTGGAACGCGAACGCCTCGGAGACGGTGGCCGCGGTCGCCTCGGCGCCGTGCGGGTTGTGCGCGGCGTCGACGATGATCGTCGGGCTGGTGCGGACGACCTCCATCCGGCCCGGGCTGGTCACCTCGGCGAAACCGGCCTGGACGAGCTCGGTGGTGACCCGGCCCTCGGTCTGCGCGCTGGCGCCGAAGAGCGCTTCCACGGCCGCGACCGCGGTGGCCGCGTTGTGGGCCTGGTACTCACCGTGCAGCGGCAGGAAGATGTCGTCGTACTCGCCGCCCAGGCCCTTGATCGAGATCAGCTGGCCGCCGACCGCGACCGACCGGCTGACGATGCCGAACTCGATCCCCTCGCGGGCGACCTGGGAGCCGACCTCGGCGGCCTTGCGGAGCAGGACCTCGAAGACGTCCAGGCTCTGCTGCGCCATCACCGTCGTACCGCCCGGCTTGATGATGCCGGACTTGTCCTTGGCGATGGTGACCGGATCCGAGCCGAGGATGTGCGCGTGGTCGACCGCCACCGGGGTGACCACCGAGACCGTCCCGTCCGCGACGTTGGTGGAGTCCCAGGTGCCGCCGAGTCCGACCTCGACGATCGCCACGTCGACCGGTGCGTCCGCGAAGACGGCGAAGGCCATCGCGGTCATCACCTCGAAGAACGACAGCGGGTGCTCCTGCTCGGCGTCGACCACGTCCAGGTACGGCGCGATCTCGGCGTACGTGTCGACGAAACGCTGCTCGCTGATCGGTTCGCCGTCCAGCGTGATCCGCTCCCGGACCGACTCCAGGTGCGGGCTGGTGAACCGGCCGGTACGCAGCCCGGCCTCGCGGACCAGAGCGTCGACCATCCGCGCGGTGGAGGTCTTGCCGTTGGTCCCGGTCAGGTGTACGACGGGGTACGTCTTCTGCGGATCGCCGAGCAGCTCGACGAGCCGCCGGACCCGGTCCAGCGTGGGTTCGATCTTGTGCTCCGGCCAGCGCTGCTGGAGCTTCGCCGATACCTCGGCATAGGAGAGGTCGCTCATCAGAACGCCAGTCTAGAGATGGGGTGTGGATAACCGGTCGGAAGCACCCCTTGACAACCACTACGATTGTGCGCATGAGCCAGACGTCCCGTGTTCCAGACAAGCCCAGCCTCGAAGGTCTCGAGGAGAAGTGGGCTGCGGTATGGAGGGAGCAGCAGACCTACGCCTTCGATCGGACGGCCGAGCGGGCCGAGGTGTACTCCATCGACACGCCGCCGCCGACCGTCTCCGGATCGCTGCACGTCGGGCACATCTTCAGTTACACCCACACCGACCTGGTCGCGCGCTACCAGCGGATGCGGGGGAAGAAGGTCTTCTACCCGATCGGCTGGGACGACAACGGCCTGCCCACCGAGCGCCGGGTGCAGAACTACTACGGCGTCAAGTGCGACCCGACCCTGCCGTACGACCCGGAGTTCACCCCGCCGGCCAAGCCGGACCCGAAGAAGCAGGTCCCGATCTCGCGGCAGAACTTCGTCGAGCTGTGCGGTGAGCTGACCCATATCGACGAGCAGGCGTTCGAGGCGATGTGGCGGCGGGTCGGCCTGAGCGTCGACTGGTCGTACCTCTACACCACGATCTCCGAGGACTCCCGCCGTACGTCGCAGCGCGCCTTCCTGCGCAACTTCGCCCGCGGCGAGGCGTACCTGGCCGAGGCGCCGACGATGTGGGACGTCACGTTCCAGACCGCGGTCGCCCAGGCCGAGCTGGAGGCGCGCGACTACCCGGGCGCCTTCCACCGGATCGCGTTCCACGGCGCCGACGGACCGATTTACATCGAGACCACCCGGCCCGAGCTGATCCCGGCCTGTGTCGCGCTGATCGCCCACCCGTCCGACGACCGCTACAAGCACCTGTTCGGTACGACGGTCCGCACGCCGCTGTTCGACGTCGAGATCCCGGTCCTCGCGCACGAGGCGGCCGAGCCGGACAAGGGCGCGGGGATCGCGATGTGCTGCACGTTCGGTGACCTCACCGACGTCCAATGGTGGCGCGAGCTGCAACTGCCGGTCCGGACCGTCATCGGCCGCGACGGGCGGCTGCTGCGCGACACTCCGGCCTGGCTGGAAGGCTCGGAGCTCTACGACGAGCTGGCCGGGAAGACTGTGTTCAGCGCCCGCGAGCTAATCGTCGCGAAGCTGCGCGAGAGCGGCGACCTGGACGGCGAGCCGACGCCGACCAAGCGGATGGCGAACTTCTACGAGAAGGGCGACAAGCCGCTCGAGATCGTCTCGACCCGGCAGTGGTACATCAGGAACGGCGGCCGGGACGCCGAGCTGAAGGCCGAGTTCGTTGACCGGGGCAACGAGCTGGCCTGGGTCCCCGAGCACATGCGGCACCGGTACCTGAACTGGGTCGAGGGACTGAACGGCGACTGGCTGATCTCCCGCCAGCGGTTCTTCGGCGTGCCGTTCCCGGTCTGGTACCCGATCGACGCCGACGGCGAGCCGGATTACGACCACCCGCTGATGCCGAGCGAGGCCGAGCTGCCGATCGACCCGACCTCACAGGCACCGCGCGGGTACGACGAGTCACAGCGCGGCAAGCCGGGTGGCTTCGAGGCCGACCCCGATGTGATGGACACCTGGGCGACCTCGTCGCTCACCCCGCACATCGTCTGCGGCTGGGAGCGGGACCCGGACCTGTTCGCCCGGACCTTCCCGATGGACCTGAACACGCACGCGCACGAGATCATCCGGACCTGGTTGTTCTCCCGCGTCGTCCGGGCCCACTTCGAGAACGGCACGCTCCCGTGGGCGCGCTCGATGATCTCCGGGTTCGTCGTCGACCCGGACCGCAAGAAGCTCTCCAAGTCCAAGGGCAACGCGATCATCCCGGACGAGATCCTGACCAAGTTCGGCTCGGACGCGGTCCGGTGGCGGGCGGCGATGGCCCGTCCGGGGCTGGACTCGCCATTCGACGAGTCGCAGATGAAGGTCGGCCGGCGGCTGGCGATCAAGGTCCTGAACGCGTCGAAGTTCGTCCTCGGGTTCGGGGCGACGACGGTTGACGCCTCGGCCGTCACCGAGCCGGTCGACCTGGCGATGCTGCAGCGGCTGCGGTCCGTGGTCGCGGACGCCACGACGGCCTTCGACCGGTACGACTACACCGGTGCCCTCGAGGTCAGCGAGCGGTTCTTCTGGACCTTCTGCGACGACTACGTGGAGCTGGTGAAGGAGCGCGCGTACGGCGGGCAGGGTGAGGCGGCCGCGTCGTCGGCCAAGGCTGCGCTGGCTGTCGCGTTGTCGGTCCAGTTGCGGTTGCTCGCGCCGTACCTGCCATTTGCGACAGAGGAAGTGTGGTCGTGGTGGCAGGAGGGTTCGATCCACCAGACCCGGTGGCCGGAGCCTGATGTCGACCTCGCGGTCGCGGCCCAGGAGCCGGAGGTGCTGGACGCGGTTGCCGAGGTGCTCGCGGGGATCCGCGGGGCGAAGTCGGAGGCGCAGGTCTCGATGAAGACCGAGGTCAGCAAGGTCGAGGTCAGCGGACCGGCGGCCCGGCTGAGCCTGGCAGAGCGGGCCGAGCCCGACCTGCGCGCGGCCGGCCGGATCACCGGCGAGATCGTCTGGAGCCCGGACGACGCCGACACGGTCACCGTCGTCGCGACCCTCTGAGGTTCGCGGTCGGCCTGGCGCCCGTCTCCTTCCGAGGAGGCGGGCGCTACCGTTTCAGTTTGAACGACTACGCTGCGGAACGGCTTTCCCGATGTGGAACCATCGGGACGAACCACGCGACCGCACAGGCCCGAGGAGCCCGCATGAGCGACCCCACCACCCCGGACCGCCCCACCGAGGCTCCCACCACCCCCGCCCCCGCCCCCGGCACCACTTCACCCAAGGGCTCGGCAGCCGACGGCGCTACCTCCGGTACCACCCCTCCCTCCCCCACCTCAGCACCTGGCAACACCCCGGTCGGCGGTGCGTCCTCCGGCGACACCACTCCCGCGGACGGCACCGCCACGGCGGCAACTGGGCTGCCCGGGGACAGCGCTCAGGATGTCGGCAGTACGAGCGGCCGGAAGAAGCCCGCGGCTGGACGTGCCGCGAAGAAGTCTGCAGCTGGCGACGCAGCGGCGAGCTCCGCGAGCACGCCAGCGGAGGACAAGGCCGCCGGGGGTGGCTCGGCCGGGGCGAGCGGGCGGGATGCTGCCGGAGAGGGCACGGAGGAAGCGGGCGTTGCGGAGAAGCCTGCGGGCGGCACCGCCACGGAGAAGCCTGCGGGTGACACCGCCACGGAGAAAGCTGCGGGCGGCGGGGTGGCTAGTTCTGCTGGTGAGGCTGGTGGCGAGGCGGCTGGCGGTGAGTGGGGGGATGGCAGCGACGGCAGTGCGGATGACACTGTCGAGCTCGGGAAGGTAGTCGACGGGGCTGGCTCCGTGGACAAGCCGGCCGAGGGAGCAAACGTCGGGTCCGCCGGGGAGGGCGGGAACAAGAGTCCGGATGAGACGACAGCTGACGGTAAGCCGGGGGCTGGGGAGAAGGCTGACGGTAAGCCGGAGACCGCAAAGGCAGCTGACGGCAAGTCGGCGGCTGCGACGACGGGCGACGGTAAGCCCGGAGCTGCGGCGGCGGGCGACGGTAAGCCCGGAGCTGCGGCGGCGGGTGACGGTAAGGAGAAGGCTGCGACGACGACTGATGGTAAGTCGGCGGGTGGGGGGACGAAGTCGCGGTTTGGGTGGTTGCGGCGGGGGCCTTGGGTGTCGGTGGGTGGGGCTGTCGTTGTGCTGGTGGTGCTGGCTGTGCTCGGCTATGTGTGGGGTCTGGGGCCGATGAACAGGTTGAACGCGGAGCGAGGGATCACGCCGCCGGCGAAGCTGGCCGGACTCGACCGGATCACCGATCAGGAGATTCGTCAGAAGCTGCAAGTGGATCAGACCCGGGAGAGGCTGAGCCGGATCAACGACGGCAAAGAGGTCATGGTCGAGGCGTACGGGAGTCTCGAGGGCGACCGCCTGTTCATGCTGATCGCGCTGCGCGGAAAGGTCGACATCGACAGGACCGTGGCGGACTCCGGTGCGTCACCCGAGCAGATCAAGAAGCTCGGCCAATCCACCTGCGTTGAGACCGAAGGGCTGCCGACCCAGTGCTACCGCGGCTCGAACACACTGACCGTGATCGCGCAGTCCGCCAATGAGGGCGTCAGCGTCGACCAGGTAGCCCCTGTTGCCGAGGAAGCTTTCAACGCGATGAAGTGACTAGGCCTAGGCCAGCAGACCGGTGATGGCGGTCATCACCGGGATGGACAGCAGTGTGCTGAGCAGTACGGCGCTCCGCGCCAGGGTCCGGCTCGCACGGTAGTGGACCGCGTAGACGTAGACGTTCTGAGCGGAGGGAAGCGCCGCCAGCAGCGTCGGCGCCAGGAGTGCGGTTCCGTGGAGGTCCAGGACCCAGCGGGCCACGACATACGCGATGACAGGTTGTAGGGCGGTCTTGAGTAGGACGGCCAGTACGACGTCTCGCCGCAACGTGATCGAGTCGCGAGTACCACCACTCAAGCTGAGTCCGTAGGCGATCAGGCCGACTGGGACAGCGGCCGCCGCGAGGAGGTCGATCGGCCGCATCACCACAGACGGCAGCTGCACATCAAGTGATGCGACCAGCAGGCCGAGCAACGACGCCACCGTCAGCGGATTCCGCAGCGGCCGCGCCAGCACGGTCCGCAACGACACCCGCCGCCCAGACCCCTGCCGGTCTCCGTCGAGTACGGCGAACGCCACCGGCGCCATCACCAGCAACTGGAACAACACGATCGGCGCGACCAACGCACCATCGCCGAGCACGTACGCCGCCACTGGCACACCCAGGTTGCCGGCGTTCACGTACGACGAAGCCAGTACGCCGATCGTCGTCTGGGACCGGGTACGTCGCCAGATCAACGCGGCCACCACGACAAAAACCACCTGCACCACGAACAGGCTGATCACGTTCGTGACGAGCACCGCCGAGAAGATGGAGTGCAGATCCGCCCGCGCGACGGTGGCGAACAGCAGCGCCGGCGTCGCAACGTAGAACGCCAGCCGCGACAGCACCAACTCGTCCTGTGCCCGCAGTACGCCGAGCAAGCCGACGACGTATCCGAGGACGGCGACGGAGACGAGCGCGACGAAGGCACCGACGACGGCTGACACAGCCGATCAGGCACTCAGCGACGTAGACACGGCCGCGATCCTATACGAAACCCTTTTCTCAGCAACGGCTGACCGTTCAGACACCGGACAGACACACGCCGATCCGACAGACTGGACGACAGGTTGCCTATGGCAACTGAATACGAAAACCCCACCACTGTAGGGATTCATGCCCACAATCCCTGGTCACCAGCTTGATCGACTCGAACACTTGTTCTAATATAAGTGCATGAGAGAGACGCTGATCCCTGAACCCGGCGGCGACACCTCGGTCCTCGCCGACACAGCCGCGCATGCCACAACCCGCGTCGTCCTCTCCCCGCCCCACTACTCCGATACGCCCCTCCCGCCCGACCACGCCCACTCTCCCCGCCCACCCGACCACGCCCGGACTCCCCTTCCACCCGACGAGGTCTGGGTGCCGGACGATCTCTACCTCCTCGCGGACGCCGATGTCCCGGGCGGCCCGAGAATGATCAGCGACGAGGACCTGTGGGACGCCGAGCTGGACGCACTCCTAGGCCGGAACCGGTTTTCGCAGGTCGACGCGGTGGAGTGGGAACTGTGGAACGGCGTCGACCAAGACGACGCCGAACGGGAGATGCTGCGCCGCGACGCCCCCGCCTGGGTCTTCCTGCCGCCCGGCGGTGACCTCGCGACCGCGCTGGAGAAGACACGCCCGCAGGCCATGTCGCCGATCGCCCTGATCGAATTGATGAAAGCCGCGACAAGATTGTCCGGGTGGGCCGAATCGATCAGATCCACTGCGATGGCGTCGTTCTACCGGCAGCGCCAGGCCGAACACGTCGCGACGCCCCGACCGACCCAACTCGACACTACCGGCCGCCCGATCGACCCCGAACGTTCCTGGTATGCCGAGATTGCCCTGGCCCTCTGCCTGTCGAGAGACACCATCGGCCGCCGCGTCGACACCGCGCTGCGCCTGGCCGGCCCGCTATCCGCGACCCACACCGCGTTGAGATGCGGCGCACTCAGCTGGGGCAAGGCCCTGGCCATCTCCGAAGCCACCGCAGCCCTGCCCGACAACGCCGCACAAGCCGTCGAAGCCCATGTCCTCAAGCGCGCGAGCTCACAGACCCACGCCAACCTACTGAGATCGCTGCGCACCCAAGTTGCCAAACGCACCACCCGAGAAGCCGCCGACAACCACCGCAAGTCCGTCACCGAACGCACCTGCAAGATCGTCCCCCTCGCCGACGGTATGGCCGGCCTGTGGATCGTCCACACCGCCGACAAGATCCAGCAGATGTGGGTCACCATCCAAGCCATGGCCACACTCGCCAAACGCGACACCCCGACGACCCCCGCCACCGCCCCCGACGCGGCCACCCCACCCCGCTTCCACAACACCTCAGACAGGAACACACCCGACGCCGGCGCGCCCAGGCCCAGCACACCCGACGCCCGCACGCTGGGTGCCAGCACACCCGATGTCAGCACACCCGATGCCAGCACGTGCGGTGCTCCTACTACGCCGCACCAGCACAGCACACGAGCCGCGCCACCCGCAGACACCGAACCGGCCACGGCGCCCACCGACCCCACACCAACTGCGGCGCCTGGAAGTGCTGATCGCACCAAGACAGATAGCGATGCCAGGCCGGATCCAAGGCGCACCGGCGATCATCCCGCCACCGCTCCAGTCTCGGTTGATGGTGCGATGAAGGCTGATGGTGCGATGAAGGCTGAGGGTGCGATGAAAGACGCGCGGTCAGCCGAACAACGCCGTGCCGACGTGACGGCCGAGCTGTTCGAACACATCCTGCACAACGGCCTGGACTGGCTCGGCCGCAGACTCCCCGACCAGCACCGCCGCCGCCCCCACATCGAGGTCGTTGTCCCGGCCCACACGCTGCTCGGTCTCGACGACGAACCAGCAGAACTGTCCGGCTATGGCCCCATCCCCGCCGAGATGGCCCGCCGCATCGCCGCCGACGGCACCTGGCGGCGACTCCTCACTGACCCGGTCAACGGTGCCGTCCTCGAAGCGTCCACCACGCGCCACGACCCCGGTGCCCTCATCACCGAAACCCTGCTCGCTCGCCATCCGGTCTGCGCATGGCCTGGCTGCAATCGCATTTCCCGCGAGTGCGACCGCGACCACACCACTCCGTTCGCCCAGACCGGCACCACCAGCCTTGCCGGGCTGGCGCCGTACTGCGAGTACCACCACGTCATCAAAGACACGCCCGCCTGGGGCTGGAACACCACCAGCCACCCCGATGGCTCCATCACCCTCACCACCCCGACAGGACACCGCTACACCACCGTTCCACCCGCCCGTGGCCCGATCGCCCACGACTCGACCAAGCCGCCACTACCCACCCCTCGGCGCCCGACCGACGCCCAGCCACCACCCTTCTGAACCGCGCCAACCGGATGCAGCACAGTGCAGTAGGCACCGCCCCGTGGCCGCAGTAGGCACACCATTGCGCCCGACTTCGACCCTGCCACGCCCGAGCAGCGCGCGCGGTCATCGCCCTCACCCGCCTGCCTCCCGGCAGCCGCACACAGCCTGCTGCCTCCAGCCCTTGCCTGCTGGCACCCGCTTGCCGCGCATCACCCACGCCTGCGGCCGCCTGCCCGTTACCCACCCCACCGCGGCTGACCGCTGCCTACCCGCCACACCTGGCGGATGCGCCGACTGCCACGCGCTCCCCGCTGCTCCCTACCAGCCGCCTTACGCCCGCTCGCCACTCGCTTGCCGCGCATCCCCTACGCCTGCGGCCGTCCGCCCGTGAACCACCCCACCGCCCGCTGACCGTTGCCTACCGCCACACCCGGTGATGCGCCGACTGGCGCACGCTCCCCCGCTGCCTCCGTACCTGCCGACTCACGCCCGCCCGCCACACGCATCCCTGCTCCGTACCTGCCGACTCACGCCCGGCCGCCACACGCATTCCTGCCCCGTACCTGCCGGCCTACGACCCACCCACCGCAGGCTCCCCGCAGCTTTCTACCTGCCGCCGTTGCTCCCGCTCGCCACTCGCTGCCGGCGCCGATGCCCGTCTGCACGCCGCCGACTGCTCGTCGCGCGCCCCCACGTCCGCCGGATGGAACGACCGCAGCCTCGACGACCGCTGCCTGCTGCCTGCTACCCGGCCGCTGCCAGAGACGGTGCGACGGATTCATGGGAATGCAGGGTTGGGTGTCCAGCGCTCGGAGCAGGGCCTAGTGCTGGTGGCGACTCAGTCAATGGACCTCGGCGACATCAGGCCCCTTGGCGAGATCTCCCCCGCACCGGCACGAAACCGTAACCTGTCAGATGCTGACGAGTCAGCGGCTCGATCGGAAAGATTCCACCAGCGACGAACAGGATGGCCGGCATGACAACCTTCGCGCGACTCCCCCGCGCCGCGGTGACCGCAGCTTCCGTGCTCGCGACCGTGGCCACACTCAGCGTCGTACCCACGGCGTACGCCGACAGCAGGACCTCCGAAGCGACCAGCGCAACGCTGCCGCTCGGCGACCAGGACCTGGCCGAGACGCGGACCAGCCAGCCGCTGGCCGACGGCGTGACGCTGACCCGGATCGTGCGCGGTACCGAGCCCGCGCCGCCCGACCAGATCAACACCACGACGCGCGGCCCGTGGGTCGTCAACGTGCTCACCATCGACCCGGCCACGTCCAAGGGCAGGCTGAAGGCGACGTACGGGCCGGACCTGGCGAAGGTGGAGAAGACCTCGGACCTGGTCCGGTCGTCCGGTGCGCTGGCCGGCGTGAACGCGTCCTTCTTCACGTTCACGGCCAACCCGCAGTACCCCGGCGACTCGGTCGGCCTGGGCATCTTCGACGGCAAGCTGCTGAGCGAGCCGCTGATCGACCCGGCCGAGGCCAACCTTCTGATCGATGCCCACAGCAACAAAGTTCTGACCGGTCACCTGCGCTGGTCGGGCGAGGTCCGCAACCGCACGACCGGTGCGGAGCTGCCGCTGGAGTTCGTCAACCACCCGCCGGTGATCCCGGCTGCTTGCACCACGCTGCCCGACCAGACGACCTGCACCGAGCCGGGTGACGTCGTACTGTTCACGCCTGAATTCGCCGCCGCGACCCCGGCCGGCCACGGCGTCGAGGTCGTCCTCGACCGGCGCGGTTGCGTCGTCAAGACGTCGGCAACCCGCGGAACGGCTCTCAGCAACGGCCAGGCCTCCCTGCAGGCCACCGGCAAGGACTCGGCCGCACTGCTCGCCACCACCGCCAACGGATGCCTGACCAAGGACCTCGATGTGTCCGACCAGGGCGGCAGGAAGGTGCCGCTGCGCGACGGCCTGTACGGCGTGACCGGCCGCTATCAGCTGACGGCCGGCGGCGAGATCGTCGTACCGGACGGAACCGGCAGCTTCTTCGCCCGCAACCCGCGCACGATCGCCGGCACGACGCGTGACGGCAAGATCCTGCTGGTGACGATCGACGGACGGCAGACGACCAGTGTCGGTACGACGATGGACGAGACGGCCGCGGTCGCGGACGCGCTCGGGATGCACGACGCGATCAACCTGGACGGCGGCGGCTCGACCGCGATGGCGCTGGGCGACGGAACGCTGGTGAACCGCCCGAGTGGAGCCGGAGGGGCCGAGCGGGCGGTCGGCGACGCGATCGTGTTCGTGCCGGGCCGTTAACCACTGGCCGGCGGTCGTGCGACTCTGAAGGGGTGCGACTGCGGTTGCTGCCTCTGTTCGTGACCGGCCTGGGGGTGGCCGGATGCGGCGGCGCGCAGCCGGAGTCGGGGAAGGAGCCGGCCATGACCGCACCCAGCAGCATCTCGGTGACGAGCAGAGCGTTCCAGGACGGCGGGAGGATCCCGACGAAGTACACCTGCGACGGGGACGACGTGTCCCCGCCGCTGGCCTGGAAAGGCGTCCCGCCGGACGCCGGTTCACTCGCACTCGTCGTCGACGATCCGGACGCGCCGCGCGGGACCTTCACGCACTGGGTCGTGTTCGACCTGGAGCCGACGACCACCGCACTCGACGAAGCGCGACTGCCGACCGGCGCAGCCAAGCAGGCGAAGAACTCGGCGGGCAGGCCCAAGTACTTCGGGCCCTGCCCGCCGAGCGGCACGCACCACTACCGCTTCACCGTCTACGCCCTGTCCGAGGCCACCGGCCTGCCCGACGGCGTCGAGCTCGACGAAGCTCTCAGCGCGATCGACGACAGAGCTCTCGCCCGCGGCCGACTCACCGGCCTCTACTCCCGTTGAAGGCCCGGTGAAGGCCCGTGAAGTCACAGTCCCGTAACTGGGGATTGACGTTCCTGACTACGTAGACACATTCTGACTACGCAGTCAGAACGACTGTCCGGCATAAGGTGAGGGCCCATGACCGAGGCGAAACCGGCATCCGACGGCGGTCGCGCCCGCCGTCCGGGCAGCACAGACGTCGCCCGGCTCGCGGGCGTCTCGCAGAAGACCGTCTCGCGGGTCCTGAACGGTGAGCCGTACGTGAAGGAGGAGGTCCGCCTCCGCGTCCAGGCCGCCATGCGTGAACTCGGCTACCGCCGCAACAACGCCGCCCGGGCGCTCAACTCGGGCCGGACCCAGCGGATCGGGGTGGTCTGTCTCGGTACGGCGCTCTTCGGGCCGTCGACCCAACTGGTCGCGATCGAGCGCACGCTGCGCAGTACCGGCTACTCGCTGAGCATCGTCAACACCCTCGAAGGCGACACCGGCGGCGTCAGCGGTGCCGTCGAGCACCTGCTCGAGCAGGGTGTGGACGGCATCATCCTGTCCGAGCCGATCGACGAAGGTGACGACCAGCCGATCGACCTCGACATCCCGGTGCTCAGCTTCGGGCGATTCCCCGGCCTGAGCGCGCCATCCATGCTCTTCACCGGCGGCGACAACACCAGCGCCGGCCGCCTCGCGACCGAGCACCTGCTCGGTCTCGGCCACAAGACCGTCTGGCACGTCGCCGGGCCGCAGCGCTGGTGGGCGGCCCGGGAACGGCTCGACGGCTGGCGGAACGCGCTGGCCGCTGCCGGTGCCCCGGAACCGCCTGTGCTGGAAGGCGACTGGCTACCGGCGTCGGGTTACGAGGCCGGCCGGGAACTGGGCGCGAACGACGAGGTCACCGCGATCTTCGTCGCCAACGACGACATGGCCATCGGGGTGCTGCGCGCGCTCGCCGAGGCCGGTCGAACCGTCCCCGACGAGGTCAGCGTCGTCGGCTTCGACGACATACCGTCCGCCGCGTTCCTGACCCCGCCACTCACCACGATCCCGCAGGACTTCGACGAGCACGTCGCGCGCGGGATCGCGAATCTGGTCACGGAGATCGAGTCGCCCACCGGCGACCGCTCCCCCGCGCCGGAGCCACCACCGCTCCGGCTGGTCATCCGTCACTCCACCGCGACTCGGCGCCGGCGGAGCCGCGACCACGGCTGAACGCCGCGCTCCAACCCACGTCCGCCCCGGTCTGTCCGGGCGGTCCCTCACTCGCCGGCCAACGCCGCGTCCAGGGCGATGCCTGCCCCCATCCAAGGAGTTGTTCCACGTGTTCCGTTTCCAACGCACACCTCTGCGCCGGCGGGCTGCGCTCGCCACGGCGCTCGTCCTCTCCGGCAGTCTCGCCCTGGCCGCCTGCGGCGGTGGCGACGACGGCGACGGTGAGGCCGGGCCGGCCCAGACCGTCAGCCAGGCCGACATCGACAAGGCCATGTCCACGCCCACCGAGCTGACGTTCTGGACCTGGGTGCCGAACATCCAGAAGGAAGTCGCCCTGTTCCAGAAGAAGTACCCGGCCATCAAGGTGAAGGTGGTCAACGCCGGCCAGGGCACGCCGCAGTACACCAAGCTGCGCACGGCCCTGAAGGCCGGCACCGGCGCACCCGACGCGGCCCAGATCGAGTTCCAGTACATCCCCACCTTCTCGCTGACGAAGAGCCTGGTGGATCTTCGTCCGTATGGTGCCGAGGCGCTGAAGGACCAGTTCGTCGAGTGGACCTGGCAGCAGGTCGTCGGCTCCGGCGGCGAGGTCTGGGCCGTACCGCAGGACAGCGGACCGATGGGCATGCTGTACCGCAAGGACATCTTCGACAAGCACGGCATCGCCGTACCGAAGACCTGGGACGAGTTCGCCGCGGCGTCCCGCAAGCTGCATTCCGCGGACCCGAAGGTCTTCATGACGAACCTCGCGCAGAGCCAGGCCGGGGTGTGGTTCGGCCTGCTCTGGCAGGCCGGGGTCAAGCCGTTCGAGAACCCCACCGCCGACTCGGTCAAGGTCAATCTGAACGACGAGGGGTCCAAGAAGCTCGCCGACTACTGGGGCGGCCTGATCAAGGAAGGCGTCGTCTCGGCCGATGCTGACTTCAACGACGCCTGGTACCAGGCGCTGAACCGGGGCAAGTACGCCACCTGGCTCACCGCAGCCTGGGGCCCGGTCTTCCTGGAAGGCAGCGCGAAGGCGACCAGTGGCAAGTGGCGCGCGGCACCGCTCCCCCAATGGGACGCCGGCAAGAGCGTCTCCGGTAACTGGGGCGGTTCGACGACCGCAGTGGTGCAGGGGACGAAGAACCCGATCGCCGCCGCGAAGCTGGCCGAATTCATCAACACCGATCCCGAGTCGACGAAGATGTTCGCCACCGAGCAGTTCCTGTTCCCCGTGACGAAGGCCCTGCTGGCCGACACGTCCTTCGTCGACCGGCCGCTGCCCTTCTACGGCGGTCAGCCGGTGAACAAGCTGTTCGCCGGGATCAGCGACACGGTGGACACGAAGTTCCAGTGGCCGCCGTTCCTGGACCAGGCCTTCACCGACTGGGGCGAGACCGTCGGGAAGTCGTTCGCAAACAAGAGCGATACAGGCGCGGCGCTCGACCAGTGGCAGGACCGGACCACGAAGTACGCACAGAACCAGGGCTTCAAGGTCGACCAATGAGCATCAACACAACCGATCGGCGGCTCGACGCGCGAGCGCCGAGCCGCAGTGAGGTCCGTCGGCGGAGGCGTGGTGTGAGCCACGCCCCCACCGGCTACCTCTTCGTGGCGCCGTTCATGCTGGTGTTCCTCGCCATGCTGGTCCTTCCGCTGGTCTACGCGGCGTACCTCAGCCTGTTCCGGGAGCGGTTGATCGGTGGCACGGTGTTCGCCGGGCTGGACAACTACACCCGCGCACTGACCGATCCGCGGTTGTTGGAAGGCGTGGGCCGGGTCGCGCTGTTCTTCCTGATCCAGGTTCCGATCATGCTCGTGATCGCGTTGCTGGCGGCGCTGGCCATCGACAGCGGCCTGCTGCGGATGGCGAAGGCCTTTCGGCTGGGCATCTTCCTGCCGTACGCCGTGCCGAGCGTGGTCGCTACGCTGATGTGGGGTTACCTGTACGGCCCGGACTTCGGGCCGTTCGCCCAGGTGGCCGACAGGCTCGGGCTGGCTGAACCGAAGTTCCTCAGCAGTGACTGGATGCTCGGGTCGTTGGCGAACATCGTCACCTGGGAGTTCACCGGCTACAACATGATCATCCTGTACGCCGCACTCCGGGCGGTGCCGCATGATCTGTACGAGGCCGCGGCGGTCGACGGAGCGGGCGCGATCCGTACGGCGTGGAGCATCAAGATCCCGGCGTTGCGGCCGGCGCTGCTGGTGTGCCTCATCTTCTCGGTGATCGGCAGCTTCCAGCTGTTCAACGAGCCCTGGCTTATGCGAGCGCTGGCGCCGAGCGTCATTGACAGCGGCTACACACCGAACGTCTACGCCTACACGCAGGCCTTCACCGGCCAGGAGGTGAACTACGGCGCGGCGGTGTCGTTCTCCCTCGGCGCGGTCATCGTCATCGCGTCGTACGCCGTCCTGCTCATCACGGCGATGAGGAGCCGGTCATGAGAGAACGACGCAGCAACGTACTCACCCTCGGCATGCTGGCACTGCTCATCTACTTCCTGCTGCCGTTGTTCTGGCTGTTCGTGGCCTCGACGAAAACGGTGGGCGACCTGTTCTCGAGCTTCGGGCTGTGGTTCGCCGACGACTTCTCGCTGCTGTCCAACATCCGCGAGACCGTGACCAACGGCGGATGGGTGTTCTCGCGCTGGATGGGCAACACCGTCTTCTACGCGGTCGTCAGCGCGGGCGGGGCGGCGTTCCTCTGCGCGCTCGGCGGTTACGGCTTCGCCAAGTACCGGTTCCGGGGGAACGGGTCGATGTTCGGGCTGGTGCTCGGAGCGATCATGGTGCCGACCACAGCACTCGCGATCCCGACGTACTTGTTGTTCAGCAAGGCCGGGCTCGTCAACACGCCCTGGGCGATCATCCTGCCGTCGCTCGTCAGCCCGTTCGGCCTGTACCTGATGCGCATCTATGCACAGGACGCGGTTCCGGACGGGATCATCGAGGCCGCCCGGATCGACGGCGCGGGCGAGTTCAGGATCTTCTTCCAGGTCGCACTTCGGATGCTTGCCCCAGGCATCGTCACCGTGGTGCTGTTCACGCTGGTCACGACCTGGAACAACTATTTCCTGCCGCTCATCATGCTCAACAATCCCGATCTGTACCCGATCACCGTGGGGCTGGCCCAATGGTCGTCGCAGGCCAGCGCCGGTGGCGGCACGACCGGTGCCGTGCTGTCGTTGGTGATCACCGGGTCCTTCCTCTCGATCATCCCGCTGATCGCGGCGTTCCTGCTGCTGCAGCGGTACTGGCAGTCCGGCCTGTCCACCGGCAGCGTCAAGGGCTGACAGTGCTTGTTTGATTTGGCTTTCTACCATTGGAGAAACGCTGTGCAAGAGCGTGTGCTCTTCGGAGCTGCGTACTATCACGAATACCAACCGCACGACCGGCTCGAGCAGGATCTCGACCTGATGGCCGAGGCCCGGTTCTCGGTGATCAGGGTCGGCGAGTCGGTCTGGTCGACCTGGGAACCCGAGAACGGGCGCTTCGACCTGGACTGGTTGCAGCCGGTCCTCGACGGCGCGCACGCGCGTGGCATCGCCGTACTGCTGGGCACCCCGACGTACGCCGTACCGCCTTGGCTGGCTCGGCTCTATCCGGAGATCGCCGGTGAGCGGAAGACCGGCGAGCGGATACCGTGGGGTGCCCGGCAGGAGGTGGACTTCACCCATCCCGGGTTCCGCTTCCACGCCGAGCGGGTGATCCGCAAGATCATCGGCCGGTACGCCGGCCACCCGGCGGTGATCGGGTTCCAGGTCGACAACGAGCCGGGTAACGAACTCTTCCACAACCACGGAGTGTTCCAGCGGTTCGTGGACAGCCTGCGGCACAAGTACGGCGACGTACAGAAGCTCAACGACGAGTGGGGGCTCGTGTACTGGTCGCACCGGCTGTCGGACTGGGCCGACCTGTGGACACCGGACGGCAACTACCAGCCGCAGTACGACGTGGCGTGGCGACAGTTCCAGGCCGACCAGACCACCGAGTTCATCGGCTGGCAGGCCGACATCGTCCGCGAGTACGCCCGCCCGGACCAGTTCGTCACCACCTGCATCTCCTACGAGCGCCCGGCCATGGCGGACGACGACCTGGTACGACGCCTCGACGTGACCGCAGGCAATCCGTACTACGCAATGCAGGACGGACTGCTGCACCCACAGACGAGTCCAGCCCGGCAGAGCTGGACGACCACCGGCACCTGGGCGCTCTACCTCAGCGCGGACCGCATGTACTCCTCACAGCAGCGACCGTTCCTCGTCACCGAGACGAACGCGCAGTCGATCGGATTCCCGTGGGACAACCGGCCGGCGTACGACGGCCAGTGGCGGCAGGCAGCGTGGGCACTCGTGTCGCGCGGGGCGAAGATGATCGAGTACTGGCACTGGCATACGCTCCACTTCGGTGCGGAGACCTATTGGGGTGGTGTGCTCCCCCACAACGGCAAGCCGGGCCGGACCTACCAGGAGATCGCCCAACTGGGTGCGGAACTGGAAGCCGCCGGCGAGCTCGTGGCGGACCTGACGCCCGACAGCGACGTGACCATGCTGTACTCGCTGCCGAGCAAGTGGTTGATGCAGAAGTACCCAGCGCTGTCCCACGAGGACGGGAGCCCGGACGACCGGGCGTATCACGGCCTGTTCGATCCCTTCTATCGTGGAGCTTTCGGTGCCGGGCTGCAGGTGCAGATCCAGCACGTTAGCCAGTTCACCGGGGCAGCGCATCCAGTGCTGGTGGTGTCGGGCCTCTACCTGGCCGACGACGCCTTGCTGGAGCGGCTGGTCGCGTACGCCGCGGCCGGCGGTCATCTGGTCGTCGGACCGCGCACTGGGTACGCCGACCAGGAGGCGCGGGCTCGCACTGCCACCATGCCTGCCGGACTCGCTGCAGCGGCTGGTGTCTCGTACGACGAGTACAGCAACCTCAGCACCGACTTGCCGGTCCGCGCCACCGCCGACTCACCGCTGCAGCTTGGCGATGACGCGGCCGCGACACGGTGGGCCGACGGACTCCAGGTCGACGGAGCCGACGTACTGGCGAGCTATGAGCACCCGCACTTCGGGCGGTGGCCGGCGATCACCACGCGGGCGCATGGTGAGGGCCGGATCACCTATGTGGGCACGGTTCCCAATGGTCCGCTCGCGGTCGCGCTGTTCCGCTGGCTCGCACCTTCGCCATGGACCGATCTGCCTTCCAGCGTGACCGTCACCTCGGCAACCGCGGCCGACGGCCGACGGCTCCGCTTCGTGCACAACTGGTCGTGGGACAGCCTGAGTATCGACCTTCCGGCCGCGCTGCACGACGTACTCGCAGACACGGCGGTGAGCGACAAACTCGACCTCGGGCCGTGGGACGTACGGGTTCTGGTGGAACCGGCTCAGTAGGCCGATTTGAGGCGGCCGGCCGGTTGGCCGGCCGCCTGCTGTCACCAGCTGTTGTTGGAGAAGTCTTGGCCCAGGTAGATCTGGTCGTAGGTGTTGCCGTCATTGTCGTCGGTGTAGGCGACGGCGACCTGGGCGTACGGCGAGACAGCAACCGTCATCTGTTCCTGGCGACCACCCGGGACCGAGTTGAGTTGCTGGGCTGACAGCCGGCCGGTGTCAGTGCCATTGGTGCCGAAGCCGCGGACCCAGACATCCAGGTCGGCGGCCTGGACCGTCCAGCCGACGACCGTCTGGGACTGGTCGTCGATGCCGATCGACGGCGCCTTGGCCCCCGCCGCGACCTGGACGTCGGCGAACCGAGCGGCGCCGGTAGCGGTGAAGCTGCGGGTCCAGGCACCCGCCGTACCGGTGTGGTCGGACTCCCACGCGACCGCGAAGTCGCCGTTGAAGTTGGCCGCCACCGACGGACGCGTCTGCTGGCCGGTGGTGTTGGAGTTCGCGACCCGGCGAGACAGCGTGGCCGCACCGTTGGTCCGGCCCAGCCGGATCAGTCCGATCTCGTACGACGAGTTGGCGTCGCCGTCGTCGTCCCACACAACGACAGCGTCACCGGATGCGGACACCGCCACATCCGGGTTGTGGTGCTGTCCGGTCGTGGTCGACGCGGTGACTTCCCACGCACGCGTGGTCGGACCGGTGAACCCGGCTGCCTTCACAGTCGCCGGCGCAGTGCCCTGAATGTCCTCCCACACCGCGGTGAACGACACGGCACCACTGGTCGGAGCGCCATCCGGGTCCACGGAGACGCGAGGGTTGAGCTGCTGACCGGTCGCACTGCTGTTGGCTGAGCCCGAGGCAGTGACGGTTCCCGCGGTGTTCACCACGCGATAGGGGATGTTGTAGAAGCCGTTCCCGTCCGGATCGTCCTGCCACACGACGACCGCGTTGCCCTTGTCGTCCAGTCCGACGTCCGGGTGCAGATGCCGCCAGGTTGTCACACCGCTGCCGCCTCCCGCGGACAGTCTGACCTCGTACAGCGCCGTACCGTTGCGGAACGTCCGAAGGTAGATCTCGCTGTGCACGTTGGTCGTCGCGTCGTCGGTGTCGCGGTCGTCCTCCCACACCACAGCGACGTAGCCATTGCGGTTGGTCGCGATCGCCGGATTGTCCTGGTCGCCCGTCGACACGCTGTTGGCCGTCGACCAGGTCGGTGCTGCGATGTGGGCCTGAGCGGGCGGCGCGATGAACGCGAGGGAGGACGCCGCCAGTGCGGTGATGGCCAGTGTCTTCTTCATCATTCCCCCTCACACAGCCTGCAGGCCGGGCCGGCCTTCTTCGATCACGAACGACTTCACCGTCGACGCCGCGGCACCGTGTTCGCTCACCTTCGCGACGGCCCGGAAGTCGGCCCGCAGCTGGGTCGGGCTGATCGTCGTACGGACGTAACCGCGCCGGTTGTTGAAGAACCTCAGCCACGGGTTTGTTGCCACGTCCGGGATCGTGGTCGAGCCGTCGCCGTCGCCGCCAGAGGTCGCCGAGCTGGTGACGAGCTCGCTGCCGATGGTGGCTGAGCTCGCGTTGCCGTAGTCCGCCTTGAGATCACTCGCCCAGGCACGGTGCACATCACCTGTGAGTACGACGGGATTGCGCGTCCCCCGAGCGACCCAGCCCTGCTGGATCCGGGCCCGCGAAGCGCGGTAACCGTCCCACGAGTCCATGCTCCCGGCACCGGACGAGTTGAAGCGGCGGGCGAAGAACACCTGCTGACCGAGGATGTCCCAGGTGCCGTAGTGCTGGGCCAGTCCGTCGAGCAACCAGGTCTCCTGCGCGTTGCCAGGCAGACTGCGCGACGCCAGGTCCGCGTCCGAGCACACCTGCCAGCCGTCACCACACGCCTGGTCGTTGCGGTACTGCCGGGTGTCGAGCATGTGGAAGGTGGCGAGGTTCCCCCACCGCTGCCGGCGGTACAGCGGGATGCTGTTGCCACTGTTGGCCTGCGCCGGCCGCAGCGGCATGTTCTCGTAGTACGCCTGGTACGCCGACGTCCGCCGAGCCGTCCACTGTGCGCTGGTGAGTGACGGCGTACTGTCCGCCCGCACCATGTTGGCGTAGTTGTTCTCCACCTCATGGTCGTCGGGTACGACGAGCCACGGCGCGGCCGCGTGGGCGGCCTGCAGGTCCGGATCCGTCTTGTACTGCGCATAACGCCGGCGATAGTCCGCGAGCGTGACGATCTCGGTGGTGCCGGCATGTGTCCGCGGCCGTCCGGTCGCGGCGCCGTATTCGTAGATGTAGTCACCCAGGTGCAAAATCAGGCCCGGGTTGTCCTCGGCCATCCGGCGGTAGACCGTGTAGTAGCCCTCCTCGTAGTGCGCGCACGAGGTGAAGGCCATCACCAGGTCACGCCCGTTGGTGCCTACGGCGGGCGCGGTCCGCGTCCTGCCGACCGGCGAGAGGTGACCCTGGGCGCGGAAGCGGTAGAAGTAGTCCGAGTCGGGATTGAGGCCACCGGCAACGACATGCACCGAGTGGGCGGCGGCGTACGTCGCGGTGACCGAGCCGGACGCGACGAGCGTGCTGAACGTGTCCGTGGTGGACACCTGCCAGTCGACGGTGACGTTGGTGTTCGCCATCCCGCCGTGGCCGTCGGCGTTGAGGGGTGACGGGGCCAGCCGGGTCCACAGCACGACGCTGTTGGCGTCTGGTTCACCGGAGGCGATTCCCAGCTGGAACGGGTACGGGACTGCCGCGGTCGCCGCGATCACGGCCGAGCGGACCGGGAGTGCACTGACACCGGCGGCGGCAAGCCCGCCGAAGACAAGGGTTCTGCGACTGATTGGGCTCATGAGCCTCACCTTCACTACTACTCAGGGCGGTGGTTCCCCGGCTGGATCCTGCACGTTCCAGGTGAGGGGACGGAGCCATCCGGGGAACCTTGAGAGTGGGTGGTGCTTGATACCCATAGTGAGACAGTTTGCGTAACTTTCCTACCGCTCACAGCTGCCTAATTGAAGGCAAGTGCGAGCAGAACCGCGGCAGGAACCCCTTCCATCACGGCGTTGAGCCACAGCTTGGGCTGCGAGACGACCAGCACGACGGCCATGAACGTGTGCTGAGCCGCGGTGAAGATGATCAGCGCCTCGCCCTGCAACAGATGACCGGTCTGCACGAGGACGACGCCCGCCACCAGCGCGATCCCGGTGGTCAGGTTGTACCAGCCCAGGTTCACGGTCCAGAGCCGGACCGCGTCGAAGTCACCAGGCTTGGTGAGAAACATCGGATACAGCCTCGGGTGCCGGTACAGGAACGACTCCATCACGAAGACCACGCCGAGCATGACGGCGATCGCCACCGCCAGCACCTGCGCCGCCGTACTCATGACGGAGCTCCGGCGAGCGTGACCCCGTGCCGGCTCGAGATCTCCCCCAGCGCGGCGTAGTCGGTCGGGTCGGCGGTCGCCAGGTCGGCGAAGAACTCACCCATCTTCCCGGTCTGACTGACGGCCAGGAACTTCGCCGTCGGGGTCAGCACCGAGAACGTGTTGAGCGTTCCGGCCGGGATGCTGATCGACGAGCCGGGACCGAGGTCGTAGCCCTGGTCGCCGGCCTGGACCAGGATCCGGCCCTGCAGCACGTAGAACGCCTTGCTCCAGGCCTCGCTGTGCGGTGGTGCGGCCAGTCCCCTTGGCGCGTCGACCTCGAAGATCTCGTACTGCGCGCCGGTGTGCTCGCCACCGACCTTGACCGTGACGGTCGCGTCCGGAGCGACGTACTCCGCACCCGTGCCGGCTGTGCTCAGATGAACCGATTCAGTCATGATGCCCTCTCCTGAGAGTTTGGTTGACCTGACCGTAGGAAGCGCCCGGCAGCGGAACCATCCCGTCCAGCTGGGCTTGTCGCGGCAGCGGAATCCCCACATTTCGGGGATAGGCGGCCCGGTGACAGCGGCGCATACTGAGCGCATGTGGGAGGGCCGGGCGCGAGCCGCGCGCCGGGACATCGCGGCACTGGCGACGTCAGGGATGGGCGTCACGCAACTGCATGCCGCCGCGATCGAGGTGCTCGAGCAGGTCGTCGGCAACGATCTGACCTGCTGGGCGGCGATGGATCCGGGCACGCTGGTGATCAGTTCGATGACCAGTGGCCGCGTCCACATCCCGGCGGAGTACGAGCCGAAGCTGGCCGAGACGGAGTACGCCGCGGACAACCCGAACTCGTTCGCCGAGCTGGCCCGCCGGCCGTACCCGGTGGCGCGGCTGTCCGACCTGCCGTACCGCGAGGTCGTCAGGCACCGCCGGCTGAACGAGGTGTGGCGGCCGCTCGGGATCGAGTACGAGGTGCGGGCGGCGTTCACCGTCGATGGGGACTGCTGGGGCGCGGCCGGCTTCGTCCGGGGCGGGACGGAGTTCACCGATCGCGAGGTGGAGTTCCTCGGATCGGTGGCACCGGCGATCGGCGCGGCGACGAGAGTGGCGGTACGTACCGATGCCCACGGGTATCAAGGAGGGGTCGGACCGTCGATCGTGGTGACCGGGCCGAGCGGCGAGCCGCGCGCGGTCACCTCGGCCGCGCAGAGCTGGCAGGACGCGCTGGACGAGATCGCCCCCGGGAGGTTCAACACCTTGCTCCGAGCCGTGGTGACAGGCACCCGCGCCGCCGCGACCGGAACGTTCCAGGCGCGGGTGCAGACCGCGACCGGCGGCTGGGTGGTCATGCAGGGCAGCCGGTTGATCAGTGACGACGACCAGTCCGAAGTCGTGGTGACGATCGAGCCGGCCTCGGGTCGTCACCTGGTCGGCATGCTGCTGGCGGCGTACGGCCTGACCACCCGGGAGCGCGAGATCTGCCTGGAGGTGATCGCCGGTCGCCCGACCGCGGATATCGCGGACCGGTTGTCGATCTCACCGCACACCGTCCAGGACCACCTGAAGGCGGCGTTCACCAAGGTCGGCGTCCGCAGCCGGGGTGAGCTCGTGGCGACACTGAGGCCGGACGACCTCACGTACCACTGACCGCCAACTGCTTGCGGTAGGCACCGGGCGCGATGCCGAAGTCGCGCTTGAACGCCTTGGCGAACGCGAACTCCGACGTGTACCCGATCTCCTTGGCGACAGTGGCCAGCGGGCGGTCGTGATCACGCAGCAGGCGGGCGGCCGTCGTCATGCGCCAGCGGGACAGGTAGGTCAGCGGCGGCTCGCCGACGGCCTCGGTGAACCGGCGAGCGAAGGCGGCGCGGGACAGACCGACATCCGAGGCGAGGTCGGCGACGGTCCAGGTGGCGCCGGGCTCCGCATGGATCAGCTCGAGGGACCGCGCGACAGCGCTGTCGGTCAGCGCCCGCGACCAGCCCGACTCGGTCGGGCAGCTCCGGTCCTCGAGCCACGCACGCAGGATGAGCACCAGCAGTGCGTCGACCAGCGCCGGTACGACGGCCGCCGCACCTGGACGGTTCGCGTCGAGCTCCTCACCGAGGATCCCGATCGCGGTGTGCAGGGTCCGATGCCGGCCCGGGTCCGCCGGCAGGTGCATGACCTCGGGCAACTTGCTCAGCATCGGATGCGGCCGGTCGCGATCGAGCAGGTAGGTCCCGCACAGCAGCAGCGACCGCGCGCCGGAGCCCTGCTCGTACACCTCCACCGACGGGTCGAACTCCACGACCGGCGACTCCGGATGGTCAACCAGCGAGTGCTCGAGACCGCGCGGCAGCAGAACCGCATCACCTGGGCCCATCGCGACCGGCGCCGAGCCGTCCGGCAGCAGCAACCAGGAGCTCCCCTGCAGCACCAGGTGGAAGGTCGCACCGGCGGCCTGCGTGAACCGCAGCCCCCAGGGTGCCCGGATGTCGGTTCGGCCAGAGGTGGCCGGCCCGGTCCGCATCGCGGAGACGACATCGGCAAGAACATCCATAGCTCGCATAATACGCCACCGCTGCAAGACGCTCAGACATAAAGAAGCGCCAAATGGACATAGAACCGCTTGATGATCGATGTCTACCCTCGGTGAGGCACACATCGACCAAGAGGAGCCCTCCATGAGTATCGTCGTCACCGCCGCCACCGGCCAGCTCGGCCAGCTCGTCATCGACGAACTGCTGCACCGCGTCCCGGCCGACCAGGTCGTCGCCGCGGTGCGGAACGCCGACAAGGCCGCCGCCCTGGCCGACCGTGGCGTCGAGATCCGGATCGCCGACTACAACGATCCGGCCACGCTGGCGACCGCGTTCCGCGCCGGCGACACCGTGCTGCTCATCTCGAGCAGCGAGATCGGCAACCGGATCGCCCAGCACCAGGCCGTGGTCGACGCCGCCAAGGAGGCCGGCGTCGCCCGGATCGTATACACCGGTGTGCTCGGTGGTCCCGAGGCCGACTTCGACCTGGCCACCGACCACAAGGCGACCGAGCAGGCGATCCTCGACTCCGGCCTGACCTACACCTTCCTGCGCAACGGCTGGTACAGCGAGATGTACACCCAGCAGGTGGCCGTCCAGCTCGAGCATGGCGTCGTCGGCGCCACCGGCGACGGGCGGATCGGGTCCGCTACCCGGCGCGACTTCGCCGCCGCGGCGGCCGCGGTACTGACCGGTGAGGGTCATGAGAAGCAGGCGTACGAGCTCAATGGCGACACCTCGTGGACGCTGGCCGAGTACGCCGCGGAGCTGTCCAAGCAGTCCGGCAAGGAAGTTGCCCACAACAACGTTCCGGCCGAGGTGCTGCTCGGCATCCTGACCGGCGCCGGCGTACCGGAACCGATGGCGCGGATCCTGGTCGACGTCGACGCCGCGATCGAGCGTGGTCTGCTGGCCGGCCGCGGCAGCGACCTCAGCCGCCTGATCGGCCGGCCGACCACCCCGATCGCCGACTCGATCGCCGCCGCCCTGCAGCAGTAGCCGGTGAAGCTGGTACGACGCACGGGCGCCTGTAACCGTACGTCGTACCAGCATCAAGAGACCGGGCCTGTTCGCGGCGGTCTACAGTCCGAAGCCCTGGAGCAGACCTGGGCCTTGGAGCAACTTCGTCTTCGTCGGCGCGGGGTCGAACGGCTTGCGGTCCTGCGCGCAGGTCGAACCGTCGGCCGGTGCCTTCAGCGTGGTGAGGTAGGTGGTGATCAGGTTGTCGGCGCAGGTGCTCTTGCCGAGCACGGTGTGGCCATACCCCTCGACCGTGACCATGCTGGCGTTCCGGTACAGGTCGGCGTACGGGCGCGTGGCCTGGTACGGCGTCGCCGGGTCGTAGCGAGTGCCGATGACCATGACCGGGGTCTTGGTGGTCAGCTTCCACGGGCCGAGGAAGGCGTCGTGGTCCCGCACGCCCATGAACTCGCACGGCTGTCCCAGCCACAGGCGCATCCGGCCGAAGTGTGGCGCCCGCTTGTCGGCGGCGTCGGCGTACTGCGGGTAGGCGAGCGGCCGACCGGACTGTCGTGCCTCGACACACGGCTGCAGCGCGGAACCGATCGAGGGGTACTCCTCCTTGCGCCGGTTCCACTCGACCAGCAACTCGGACGCCCGCGCGGCGGACTTCGCCCGCGTCGGCTGCGAAGCGCTCGCGAGCTGAGCCAGCGCGTCCGCCAGCGCCGGCCAACCGGCCGGGTCGTACAGCGAGAAGAAGCTGACCTGTACGGCCGTCTGGTATGTCACCGTGACGGTCGAACCATCCGGCAGCGTGAGGACGACGGGCTTCGCCTTCAACCGCTCGAAGGTGCTTTCGGCAACGGTCTTCGGATCGCCGAGCTTGGCCAGCGCACAGTCGTTCGGCCCGGCCTTCGCACATTCGGACAGGAACTGCGCAAATGTCTCCGCGGCACCCTCACCCTGCCGGAGCCGGTCCCCGATCGGCCGTCGGTCACCGTCCGAGCCGGAGTACCACTGCGGGCTCAGCGTCCCGTCCAGCACGAAGGCACGGATCTTGTTCGGGAACAGCCGCGCGTACGTCGCACCGAGATAGGTGCCGTAGGAGTACCCGACGTAGCTCAGCTTGTCGTCTCCGACCGCCTGCCGGAGCAGGTCCATGTCCCGGGCAACGTTCGCCGTCGAGTAGTGCGCCAGCCGGTCCGGCGAGGTGGTCCGGCAGCTGATCGCGAGCTTCAGGCTCAGCGCCGTGTACGCACGCTCCTCCTCAGGTGTCACGGGGTACGACGGCTGCCCCGCGAACGCGGCCGCTTCCTCGGCGGCCGTCGGGAAGCAGGTCACCGGATCCGACTTGCCGACCCCGCGCGGGTCGAACCCGAGGATGTCGAACCGCGACCGCACCTCGGGCTGGTACGCGGCCTGGCCCATTTGGTGCACGAAGTCCAGGCCGGACCCGCCTGGACCACCGGGGTTGGTGAACAGCGTGCCGATCTTGCGGGCGGGGTCGGTCGCCGGCAACCGGGTCAGCGCGATCGTGGTGGTCGGACCGTTGGGCCGGTCGTAATCGGTCGGCACCTCGACGGTCGCGCACTGGAAGGCCGGCAGCTCAGCACCACAACTCCCCCAGGCGATCTTCGGTATGACGCTCTTCGGGGCGGCGACTGCGGTGCTGGCGGGTGCGATCAGCGCACCGACGGCAACGGCAACGGACAGTCTTCGAAGGAATCTTGTCGGCTTCACGCAGTCGACCGTAAGCGGCTGCCCAGTCCCGACGCGTCCGCCAGCAGAGGGACCGTACGGCTCCGCCGTACAGCGGAGGGAGCGTCCACCAACAGAAGGAGGCCGGACACCGCCGTACAGCGGGCCCGGCCTGTCTTCGAGACTTCGGTGTCAGGCGGTCTTCTCGCGCCGCTCGCGCTTGCGCTCGATCTGGTCGCGGGGGATCAGCGTGGGGTTCACGTTCTCCAGCACGACCTCGCCGGTGACGACGACCTTGGCGACGTCCTCGCGACTGGGCACCTCGTACATCACGTTGAGGAGAACCTCTTCCATGATCGCCCGCAGGCCGCGGGCGCCGGTGCCGCGCAACAGTGCCTGGTCCGCGATCGCCTCGACCGCGTCGTCGCTGAACTCCAGCTCGACGTTGTCGATCTCGAACAGGCGCCGGTACTGCTTGACCAGCGCGTTCTTCGGCTCGGACAGGATCTTGATCAGGGCGTCGCGGTCCAGCGGCGAGACCGTGGTGATCACCGGGAGCCGACCGATGAACTCGGGGATCAGGCCGAACTTCAGCAGATCCTCCGGCATCACGTCCGAGTAGCCGCCGGCCTCCTTCGGCTTCTCCGGCTCACGCGAGGCGTTGAAGCCGAGGGTCTTCTTGCCGACCCGCTGCTCGACCATGTGGTCCAGGCCGGCGAACGCGCCGCCGACGATGAACAGCACGTTGGTGGTGTCGATCTGGATGAACTCCTGATGCGGGTGCTTGCGGCCACCCTGCGGGGGCACCGAGGCCGTCGTACCCTCCAGGATCTTCAGCAGCGCCTGCTGGACACCCTCGCCGGAGACGTCGCGGGTGATCGACGGGTTCTCGCTCTTGCGGGCGATCTTGTCGACCTCGTCGATGTAGATGATCCCGGTCTCGGCCTTCTTGACGTCGTAGTCGGCCGCCTGGATCAGCTTGAGCAGGATGTTCTCGACGTCCTCACCGACGTACCCGGCCTCGGTCAGCGCGGTGGCGTCGGCGATCGCGAACGGGACGTTCAGCATCCGGGCCAGCGTCTGGGCCAGGTAGGTCTTGCCGCAACCGGTCGGGCCGATCAGCAGGATGTTCGACTTGGCCAGCTCGACGGCCTCGTCCTTGGCGTGCCGGCCGGCGGTGGCGCTGCCTTGACCGTCACGGACCCGCTTGTAGTGGTTGTAGACCGCCACCGCGAGCGCCTTCTTGGCCACGTCCTGTCCGACGACGTACGCGTTGAGGAAGTCGTAGATCTCCCGCGGCTTGGGGAGCTCGGTGAGGCCGACCTCGGAGCCCTCGTTCAGCTCCTCCTCGATGATCTCGTTGCAGAGATCGATGCATTCGTCGCAGATGTAGACGCCGGGACCGGCGATGAGCTTCTTGACCTGCTTCTGGCTCTTACCGCAGAACGAGCATTTCAGCAGGTCGCCGCCGTCACCTATGCGTGCCACCGGGACAGATCCCTTCTCTGAGCAGTCGAACCGTGGGCCAAGGGGGCGTAGGCCGCTCGGACCGGGTGCCACACGGGAACCCCAAGCCCGATTCGACCGTACCGCGCCGGAGGCCGAAACGCCGCGCTCGCCGCCGCGTTGTGACTACGCCGGTGGCGAACGCGCCCCGCCCTTGACAAGGCGGGGCGGCGCGCCAGCCGGTTGTGTGACAGCACCGTCGAATCAGGTGAGACCTGTCAGACGCCGGCCGGGACCGGGGTCTTCAGGGTCTGCAGGACGTCGTCGATCAGGCCGTACTCAATCGCCTGGTCGGCGGTCAGGAACTTGTCCCGCTCGATGTCACGCGAGACCTCCTCCAGCGGCTTGCCGCTGGCGTCGGCGATCATCTTCTCCAGCAGCGCGCGCAGCCGGAGGATCTCGTTCGCCTGGATCTCGATGTCGCTGGACTGACCGTAGGTGCCCTCGGTGGCCGGCTGGTGGATGATGATCCGGCTGTTCGGCAGCGCCAGCCGCTTGCCCGGCGTACCGGCGGCGAG
The DNA here is from genome assembly GCF_040639075.1 of Kribbella sp. NPDC023972. Classification (NCBI taxonomy): domain Bacteria; kingdom Bacillati; phylum Actinomycetota; class Actinomycetes; order Propionibacteriales; family Kribbellaceae; genus Kribbella; species Kribbella sp. NPDC023972. The sequence continues at coordinate 1,170,637 of NZ_JBEZZH010000001.1, forward strand.
CAGCACGGCGGCGGCCGACGCGGCCTGGCCCAGGCACACCGTCTGGACGTCCGGCTTGATGTAGCGGACGGTGTCGTAGATCGCGGTCAGCGCGGTGAACGAACCGCCCGGTGAGTTGATGTAGATGCTGATGTCGCGGTCGGAGTCCATCGACTGCAGGCACAGCAGCTGCGCCATCACCGCGTTCGCGATCTCGTCGGTGATCGGCGTACCGAGGAAGATGATCCGGTCCTCGAACAGCTTGGTGTAGGGGTCGATCCGGCGCATGCCGTACGACGTGCGCTCCTCCCACTGCGGGATGAAGTAGTTCATGGGTGCGTCCTTTGACTGACGGAGTGGGAGATCAGGAGTTCGGGCTGCCGGAGCTGAGCTGGGCGGCGCTGGCGACCACGTGGTCGATGAAGCCGTACTCCTTGGCCTGATCGGCGGTGAACCAGCGGTCCCGGTCGGCGTCGTTCTCGACCTGCTCGAGCTGCTGACCGGTGTGCTCCGCGATCAGCCGGAACAGCTGCGCCTTGATGTGCAGCGACTGCTCGGCCTGGATCTTGATGTCGCTCGCCGTACCACCCATACCGCCGGACGGCTGGTGCATCATGATCCGCGCGTGCGGCAGCGCGAACCGCTTGTTCTTCGCGCCGGCGCAGAGCAGGAACTGGCCCATCGAGGCCGCCAGGCCCATCCCGACGGTCGCGACGTCGTTGGAGATCCACTGCATGGTGTCGTAGATCGCCATGCCGGAGTCCACCGAGCCGCCCGGCGAGTTGATGTACAGCCAGATGTCCTTGTTGGGGTCCTCGGCGTTGAGGAGCAACATCTGCGCGCAGATCGCGTTCGCGTTGTCGTCGCGAACCTCGGACCCCAGGAAGATGATCCGGTTCTGCAGCAGGCGCTGGTAGATGTGGTCGTCGAGTCCGCCGGATCCGTTGCCGCCCGCGGCGGTGGGGCTGGCTGCAAATGTCTCGTTCACGAAGCCGACATTACTGGGCGGCGGCGACAGACCTAAGGCTGGGCCACAGGTGTTCGCTCACGGCGCACCGTGTCTGCCCTGAGCGAAGTTCTTTCGCTCAGCGCAAACGGCCGGTCACCAGCCACAGAGCGCGACCGCGGCGAAGGCCTGAACCTCGCCCGAGCCTCGTTCGCGCGCATCCCCGACTCGCCCACCAGGTGCTGGAGCGATCGGTGGTACGTCGCTGTGCCGCGGCGGCACCGGCGTCGCCTGCCGTCGCCGACTTTGAGCGCCGTTCCGGACCCGGAGGCGCGGCGGGCGGCAGGCGTTCAGCACCTGGAGCGACGGATGGCCCGGCAGCCACAGGCAGGGCTCGTCGGGCAGCAGACTCGGTTTCATTCAGGCATTCCCCCGGGCGGTCTCACGTTGCGTGGGTAACGCTAGGGAATGCCGCTTTCAGATCGCTTTCAGCCGGCTGAGCAGACGACGACGGCCCGGATCCACGAGGGATCCGGGCCGTCGCGCCGTACTGCTGATCAGGCCTTCGCCGGCTCCTCGGCCGGGGCGTCCGCCGGGGCCTCGGCGGTCTCGGCCGCCGGGTCGGCGTAGGTGCCGTCCGGCTGCAGGGTCTTCAGCTCGACCACGTTGCCGGAGGCGTCGGTGACCTTGGCGTTCTCGACCAGATGGGCCAGCGCCTTGCCGCGGACGACCTCGGAGACCAGGCTCGGCACCAGGTTGTTCTCGACCGCGTGCTGGGCGAACTGGTCCGGGCTGACGCCGGAGCGCTGCGCGTGCCGGACGATGTGCTCGGTCAGCTCCTGGTCGTTCACGCTCAGCTCCTGCTGCTCGGCCACCAGGTCGAGCACGAACTGCGCCTTGATCGCGTCCTCGGAGCGCTTCTTCAGGTCCTCGTCGAACTCTTCCTGGGACTGCTCCTCGCCCTCCAGGAACTGCTCGAACGTCATCCCGGAGTACCCGAGCTGCTGCTCCAGGTTCTCCTTCCGGGCGGCCAGCTCGTCGGTCAGCAGACCCTCCGGCACCGGTACGTCGACCAGCGTCAGGATCTTCTCGAGGACGGCGTCCCGCGCCTCGCCGGCCTGCTCCAGCCGCTTGCCGCGCTCCAGCCGGGCCCGGATGTCGGCCTTCAGCTCGTCGGCGGTGTCGAACTCGGACGCGGTCTGCGCGAACTCGTCGTCGAACTCCGGCAGCTCCTGCTCCTTGACCGCGGTCACGGTCACCTCGACGTCGACGTCCTCGCCCTTCAGCGAGCCGCCGACCAGCTGGGTGACGAAGGTCTTGGTCTCGCCGGCGTTCAGCCCGATGACCGCCTCGTCCAGGCCGTCCAGCAGCTGGCCGCTGCCGACCTGGTACGACAGGCCGGTGGCCTGCGCCTCCTCGACCTTCTCGCCGTCCTTGCTGGCGGACAGGTCGATGGTGATGAAGTCCTTGTCCTGGACCGCCCGCTCGACCGGGTTCAGCGAGCCGAACCGCTGCCGCAGCGCCTCGAGCTGCTCGTCCACCTCGTCATCGGAGATCGCGATGTCCTCGACCTCGGCCTCCAGGCCCTCCAGGTCCGGCAGGGTGATCTCCGGGCGGACCTCGACCTCGGCGGAGAACTGCAGGCTCTCCTTGTCGTTGAACTCGGTCACGTCGACCTCGGGCCGGCCGATCGCCTTGACCTTGTTGTCCTGCACCGCCTGCGAGTACAGCTTCGGGAGCGCGTCGTTGATCGCCTCCTCGAGCACCGGCCCGCGACCGACCCGCTGGTCGATCACCTGCGGCGGGACCTTGCCCTTGCGGAACCCCGGGACGGTGATCTGCTTCGCGATGCTCTGGTACGCCGCGTCGAGGCTCGGCTTGAGTTCCTCGAACGGCACCTCGACGATGAGCCGGACCTTCGTCGGGCTCATGGACTCGACGGTGCTCTTCACGGTGGCGGTTCTCCTTGGTTGACGACGTTCACAGCGCGGGAACAGCCCGCACTGCAGGGGTGCTGCAGGGGGTTGGTCGGGGCGACAGGACTCGAACCTGCGGTCTCCTGCTCCCAAAGCAGGCGCGCTAGCCACTACGCTACGCCCCGCAGTGACCGCACGAGTCTAGTCGACCCAACCCAGTGCTCGCGCCACCACCCCCGACCGGCCGCGCACCACGCCGCCGCTCCTCACCCCGAGCACCGGCCAGACGATCCCTCGTCACGGCGCCATGACCCCGCGAATCCAGGCCACCGACGACCCGATCCGCAAACCGTTTTGAGTCCACCCCCGAGAATGTGGAATCATGTCCGAGCACCGCGGGTGTAGCTCAATGGTAGAGCCCCAGTCTTCCAAACTGGCTACGCGAGTTCGATTCTCGTCACCCGCTCAAACGACGGAAGGCCCCCAGCCACAGGAATCTGAGGCTAGGGGCCTTCTCTCACGTTCGGGCCGGATTCGACCGCGAGCGATTAGGGGGTCGGCACCAGCACGCCGGACGCTCCACCGTCGTCATCCCGTTTGGCCTCGCGAGCGACTACCTCGTTCAGGCGAGCCGCGATCTCCCGAGCCCTCTCGTCCGTGTTGTGTTGGTAGATCAGCGCTGCCCGCATCGTGCCGTGGCCCATCCGGTGCATCAGCTCCTTGGTCGACGCGCCACTCTTCGAGGCCAGATGGCTACCGGTGTGACGTAGGTCAGGGGGACAGGGCGAATGTGGCGTCGAGACAACGGGTGCTGCATGTGATGATCACGGCGTGAAACTGTACGAGCGCGGCGACTCCGACGAAGGACCGACATTTGAGTCCTTCGTCTTGTCGTTCGGCGCTGGCGAGTGGTCCGTGTGGCGGCTACTGATCTTTCTCGCCGCAGGACTCACCTTGGCGGGCGTATCAGCATCGTTCCTCTACGACGGCTGGGCACTCACAGCGCGAGGAGAGATCGCCCAAGCACGAGTGGTACGCACCAACTACGACGGCCGCACCAAAACCATCAACATCGTGTTCGTGAGCGGTCCCGTCGGCGAGACGGCGATCGTTGAAAGGCTCAAGCGGCGACCGGCCCAAGGTGAAATCGTGCCGATCAGGTTCGACCCGAAGAAGCCGTCCCGGGCAGCGGACCCGCAGGCATCCGTGGTGCAGTTGTGGGACTACATCTTCCTCCCGCTCGGGCCAGCAATGCTCGTGGTGACCTGGGCTCGATGGAATCGATGGCGGCGCTGCCGAGCCCCCCGAGAGGCCCCCGAAGATCCCTGAACAGCCGCCAACGACCCCGATCACAGACCATCATCCGCGCTCAGGATCGGGGATCGTCTGTCCGTTGACGCTCTTTGGGCCGGACTCGTAATGAGAAGGTTGCGAGCGATTAGCGAGCGATTACGAGGGGGCAACCGGGGTCAAGACCGGTCACCCGGCGGGCACCGGGTCAGGCTCGGCACCAGACGGTGAGCGTGCCTTCGGCCGATCTTCCAAACTGGCTACGATCAGCTCGGCGATGCTCCGACGTACGCTCAACGTTCTATCACCGAGGTCTACGAGCCGCGATCGCAGATGTGTTCGGCCCCGACGGCGTACCCGACAACGCCGACGGCTATCAGCCGCACATCAGCCTGGGTACGTGAGCACTCCGCAGCCTGCCATCACCACGCTCGACGCGATCAAACGCGTCACAGCCGACCCGGCCGACCTAACCATCAACGCCGTGTCGCTCATCGAGATGCACCGCGACAACCGCATGTACGAGTGGCAGACGGTCGAACGCACGGATCTGCCGAGATGCGTGCGGCCCCGGGCCGGGTTCTGTCATCCTACGGAAGTGCAATCGGACGGAAGAGTGCTGCCCGATCTGAGGGAGGCATACGTCCTCTATCGGCTCGGGTTTGTGCGCACGGATGATCTGCCGGATCTTGCGGCCCGCTGGCCGGCTGCTGACCTCGTGGACAACGAATCCGTCCAGCTACTCGCCGGTCATGACCCCCATGACCCGGCGATGCTGGACACGCTCATCGCCAACTCGGTCACCGAGGCCAGCGTCAGCATCCCCTCGGAGTCAGCGGAGTTGCAAGCTATCGCCGTCGACTGGGTCACCTCGACCTGGCGGCACACCGGAGATACGCGATGGGCCGTCTCCACCTTGGCGCGGCTTGGCGAGACCTACCCCGAGTTCGACCTCGGACTCTGGATTGGCCTCGATGACGAGTGGAACGGCGGCTGGGGACGGCTCGAACCAGACCTTAAGGCAGCCGCGAAGAGCGAACTCGACTACTTCACACACGGAGGCTCGGGAGCGGTCGACTCCTGACCGCACTCATTTTGCCGCTATCCGCGCAGCTGAACTAAGGGCGTGTCAGGGTGTGAGGCATGGACACTGAGGACGAGGCTCGACCGCAGATCCGCACCTTCACCGAGCAGGATCGCGAGGCGGTCATGGCGCTTGCCCCAAGATTGACCGAGGGGGTGGCTCAGTGGCGTGATCCAAGCGCCGTACTGCGTGCCGTCACCCAGTGGGTCACCGACTCTCTCGAACGCGCGAACTCTGCCGACGGTGCCGTGTTCGTCGGCGAGGTACGTGGCCGAGTCGTCGGAGCGGTGACGGTGGCCACCCGGCGGCACTCCACCGGTGAGGTAGACGCCTATGTAGGGGAACTTGTTGTCGCCTCGGGGGACTCTCGTCATGGTGTGGGATCGGCGCTAATGGCTGCTGCCGAGGATTGGGGGCGGGCGCGTGGACTGGCCCGGCTGAGCCTGGAGACGGGCGCGGCAAACACAATTGCGCGCGGCTTCTACGAGAAGTTGGGGTACGAGGCCGAAGACGTGCGGCTCAGCCGTCGCCTCTGAGCGACGACGTCCGGATCTGCCGCGATCCGTGCGGGCCGCGGGTTTGGCAGCTGTCAGGGGGCGGGGCATCCGTGGTGGTCAGATCGACGGCGCGGGATAGTTCTTCGCATGACGGACGGGTCCGAGCGCTCCCAGTCATGGACCGAACGGTGGAAGGCTCGCAGGCCGACACGTGTGATGCGGTGGGTCTGGAACGGGATCTTCCTTGCCGGATTCGGCGGCTGGCTGTGGCTGGTGGCCGAGTGGGCGAAGCATCACGGGCACGCCGACTGGGTCAGTGATACCCCCAAAGCCCCTCTACGGCGTCGTTGCGAGCGTTACCTACTGGCCTGTCGTGGTTGCGCTGCGGCAGGTCCTCTATCCAGGCGACCCCCGGACGATGCCTTGGGACGAGCGAGATGAATAGCCCCGCCTTCACGTGCCCTGACCGGTGGCCGCTGACGGTCACTCAGGTCACTCCAGTCGTGCTCGTGGTGAACAGCTCTGCGCGAAGGCCCGCGGATCAACTCAACGATTGTCGCCGCTGCCGCCGAGCATCGCTCGTTTCTGCCGGTCCGCAAGCTTGGCGATGTTGAGCTGGGCAACATCCTCGAGCCTGACATCAAAATAGTCCGCAATGACGGCGATGTACCAGAGCGTATCGCCGAGCTCCTTCTTCAGATCTTCGATATCCCATTGAGAGAAGTCGCTGTCTTTGTCGCGCACGATCTTCTTGGCTTTTTCGGCGATCTCACCTGTTTCACCTACAAGCCCGAGCAGGAGGTGAAACAGCTCGTTGTGTTTGTCTCTCGGTGCAGCTGTCTGAAGTGCTGCCTTCTGATACTCATCCAAATTCACGGCCCAACTATAGGCTGAACGACTCCGGTCGACGGCCGATCATCGAGTTCGAATCTCACGGACCTGGCGTGCCTTCTGCGCCCCTTACAGATGGTCATCAAACGGGGTGCTGCGGGTCCTAGAACGTGACCCCGGGAGCTCTCTCCGTGCACGGCGTCAGTGGCGCGCCCGCTCCAGCCTCCGCCGTCCGGCGTCCGACGGCACCCGGCGGCCTTGGGGGCGTTTAGGGTCTCGGGATGGCGATGATCGGGGACGGTACGACGCGGTTGGTGGTGATTCGGGGGAACTCCGGGTCTGGGAAGAGCAGTACGGCGCAGGAGGTGCGGCGGCGGGTTGGGCGGGGCGTCGCTTGGGTCGAGCAGGACTACTTGCGGCGGATTCTGCTGCGAGAGCATGACCGTCCCGGCCAGCCGAATATCGGGTTGATCGACCAGACGGTCCGTTATGCGCTCGACAACCGGTATCACGTGATCCTGGAAGGCATCCTCTACAGCCCGACGTACGGCGCGATGGTGCGGCAACTGGTCGCCGACCACGCCGGCGACACCGGGGTGTACTACTTTCAGATCCCCTTCGAAGAGACCCTCCGACGCCATGCCACCAAACCACTGTCGAAGGTCGTCACTCCCGAACAGTTGCGTGACTGGTACCAGCCCTGCGACCTCCTCGGCGTACCCGGCGAGCAGGTGATCGACAGCTCCAGCACCCTGGACGACACGGCCACCCGGATCATCTCCGACCTCGCCTGGTCCACCGGCGGAACGGTCGCCCACCCCGTCGAGGACTGAAGACGGCGGGGCCGCCGTCAAGCGGGGCTGTTTCCGGGAGGCTGTGCAGGGTCCGGAGCGGAGACAGCACGGCGATCAGGGTTGCTGCGAGCATGCCGATGGTGGAGATGAGCAAGGTCGCGCGGAGTCCGAGTGCCGTGGCGAGAACGCCGGAGGTCAGGGCACCCAGGGATTGACCGCCGACGACGAGGGTGCGCCAGGTGGCGCTTACTCGGCCCAGCGACCCAGGTGGCACGAGGGACTGGCGCAGCGTGCGTTGCGGTACGGCGAACAGCGACATGCCGAGGCCGGACAACGCCTGCCCCAGCAGGACGAATGGCGCGAAGCCGACCGCCAGAGCAGCGCCGGTCAGGGACGCCACGAACTGACCAGTGAGGTAGCCGCGACCGATCCCGACCAGGCGGATCCACGCGGGTGCGACGAGTGAGCCGACGACTGCCGCCACACCGAAGGCTGTGATCGCCACACCGACCAGTGCAGGCGCCCAGTGAAGCTCCCGGACCAGATAGAGCACGATCAACGGCCCCTGCAGCGAGCCGGCGACAGCGCCGACCGTCGCCGACACCGCCAAAGGCGCCAGCACCGGACTGCCGAAGAGCACCCGCAGCCCAGCCGTCAGCCGCCCCCGCGATCGCCCCGCGGACGTACGCCGAGGCTCACGGATCAGGTACGACGCCACAGCCGACACCACGTACGACGCCGCATCAAAGACGATCGCGAACGGTGCAGTCACCACCTGCACCAACAGACCAGCCACTGAAGGCCCTGCCGTGGACGCCACGTTCAGGTTGAGTAGATACGCGCTGTTCGCCCGGATGAGGTCATCCCGCCGCACGAGCGCCGGCACCAACGTCATCGACGCAGTCTCCGACACCAACGTCAGCACACCGGTCAGCACAGCAACCACGTACAGCTGCCATATCGCCAACGCCCCCACAGCCGCGCTCAGTGGGATACACCCGAGCAGTACGGCGCGCCCAACGTCCGTCACCACCAGCACCCGCCGCAGCGACCACCGATCCACCCACATACCCGCGGGCAACCCGAAGACGAGATGCGGCAGCACAGTGAGCGCCGCCAACACCCCCATCTCCACAGCCGACGCCTGCAGAGTCACCACCGCAACCAGCGGCAACGCGACAGTGGTGATCGCAGTCCCCGACGCCGACACCAACTGCCCGACCCACAGCTTCCTGAACTCACCCCTGACGATCCAAGCCATGCCCGGCAACCTGTCACCGACCCACCGTCCGCCCACCACACCTGTTCGCCCCCAGCAGAGCCTGTTCACCGCCCGCGAAAGCCCAGCTCGGTCCAGACCGGTAAGCGCTTCCGTTACCGGTCGTTACTGGCTAAGGTGCCGCCCAGTGTCGAGGGGTGCCCGGGGGAGGGCGCCAAGGGGGTTGTTGTGGTGAAGTTGCGGGTCAAGGCGGCTGCGGTCGTCTGTGCGGTCGTGCTGGTGCCGGTGATGGCGAGTCAGGTGATGGCGGCTGATCCGCCGGAGCACCTGGGTGAGGGCGTACTGGTCGCCACCCGAACGTCCACGGCCCAGGTCGGCGATGTCGGCCTGTCCGGCGCGCGGGTGGTGACAACGGACAAGACCGATCACACGCTCTGGGAGACCAGTGACAACGGCACGACCTGGACCGCAACGGGTGGTTCCAGCGAGACCAAGCCGTTCCAGCTCGAGGGGACCAGCCTGCTGACCTTCCAATCAGGCTCAGCCAAGGTCGGTGGCCTCACCGTCCCCGGAACGGACGAAGTGATCCTGGGCAAGGGCGGCAAGCTCGTCTCCCACCGCACCCCGAACGCGGCCACCGCAGAGGTGTACGACGTCGCGACCAGGACCAAGCTGGCCGACTTCGCACCGCCGTTCGCCATGTCCGACTCGACCGTCTGGAAGGTGACCGAGCCCGGACAGCTCACCGGCAAGGACCTCGCCACCGGCACGGTCAAGACAGTCCTTGTGGCCACCAACTGCACAGTCGAGCCGGACCGCGTCAACGGTCGCTGGGCCCTGCTCAGCGGCTGCAACCAGGTCGTCGACGTGAAGGGCCCCGAAGCCCCGCGCAACCTGACAGTCCCGGCAGACTCCCAACTCGGCAACGGCTTCACGGTCCAGACGACCGCCGACCAGAACCTGCTGGTCACCGACCTCAACGACCAGGCACTCGGCCAGCGCCGCTACGGACCGGTCCGCGGCGGATCGCAGCCGGCCAGTTTCCGCGCCGACGGCTCCGGCCTGGCCAAGATCGTGTACGCCGACCCGGACTCGAAACCGCGCGTGATCACACTGAGCTGGCTCACCGCGGACCCGCAGCAGCGACCGGACACCGTGGCACCAGTAATGACCAGTGCATCGGCGGGCGACCGGATCCGTGACAACACGAGCCTGTCGTTCGAGTGGGCGTTCACCGATCCGCAGGACCCCAACTCGCCCGCGACCGGGGTCGACTCCTACGACCTGCGCATCCAGCAGCGGCCCAACCGCACGTCGCCGTACGGCGCGTGGAACCAGGTCCCCGCCTGGCAGGGTCTGAAGACGACCGGCGCCAGCTACACCGCACCGATCGGCACCGACACGTGCTGGCAGGTCAGGGCTCGCGACTACGCGGGCAACCTCAGCGCTTGGAGCACGTCGTACTGCAGTGAGGTCGACGGTACGGCGCCGGTGCTGGTCACGCTGCGGATCGGCGACCGAGTCGCAGTGACGTCGCCGGTCACGTTCCGCTGGGCGTACCAGGACGACACCGACGTGGCGTCGTACGACGTCGTCTACAGGAACGCCGGGCCGGGCGTTGCCCTGGGCAAGTGGCTGTACCCACCGGACTGGCAGAACACCCGGACCACGTCGATCACCTGGGCGCCGCGGCTGGGCTGGGACACCTGCTTCCTGGTCCGCTCCCGGGACTACCTCGGCAACCTGTCCGCGTGGTCGCCGCAGATCTGCAGCGTGGCACCGCAGGATGATCGCGCGCTCACCGCGGCCGGGTCGGTCACGCGCTCCACCAGCACGCTCGCGTTCCAGGGCACCACGTCGATCCTCAAGGCGAACGGTGCCTATCTGACCAAGGCCACCGAGGCCGGCGCCCGGATCGCGCTGGTCGCCCTCCACGGCCCGGGCCAGGGCCGCGTCGACGTCTACCACGCGAACATCAAGATCGGCACCGTCTCGCTGGCGGCCACCACCACCGCCCGCAAGGTGACCTACCTGCCGATCACGCCGTTCCGCACCGGCGCGGTCAAGATCGTCTCGACCTCCACCGCCCCGGCCACCATCGACGGCATCGCCTTCCTCCGAGCCAATCCGTAGAGCTATCACGGTTCGCAATGACTGTGAGCCCCGTCACCGCGTGGTGACGGGGCTCGCCTATTGCGACACGAGGTAATTCATCACCGAGGAATGGAATTCGAAGGACAAGCGCTTACCGGTAGGCGATACTGGAAAGTGCGCCGTTTTCCGGTGGCGACCCCCAACACCCGAGCATGATGGGAAGTGCGCCCGTCCAGATGCCCTCAGAGAGACCTGCCCAAGCGCCGTCTATCGCAGCCCCTACCACCCGAGCCCCCGAACGCAGCCGCAACCTCTGGCGGCTCCGACCCTACCTCCGACCACACCGCTGGCGTTTGGCGACGATGTTCTCCACCGCCATGCTGGGCGTCGGCGTCAGCCTCACCGTTCCCCTCGTCACCCGGGCCATCATCGACGGTCCGGTCACCCGCCGCGAGCTCGACCTGCTGGTCCCGCTCGCGCTGCTCGCCCTCGGCCTCAGCATCTCCGAAGTCCTGCTGGTCTGGGTCCGCCGGTGGGCCCAGTCCCGGACCGTCAGCGACCTCGAGGCCACCCTCCGGCACGACCTGTACGTGCGGTTGCAGTCGCTCCCGATGGAGTTCCACACCCGCTGGCAGAGCGGCCAGCTGCTGTCCCGCGTCACCACCGACCTGTCCACCATCCGCCGGTTCATGGGCTTCGGCCTGCTCTTCCTGGTGATGAACATCCTCCAACTGGTGGTCGTCACCGCCCTGCTGCTGCAGCTGTACTGGCCGCTCGGCCTCGTCGTACTGCTGGCGGCGGTGCCGATCATCTGGGTGTCGCTGCGGTTCGAGAAGAAGTACCTGGTGATCTCGCGCCAGGTCCAGGACCAGCAGGGCGACCTGGCCACGCAGATCGAGGAGTCCGCGCTTGGGTTCCGGGTGATCAAGGCGTTCGGCCGGCGTCAGCACGTCCAGCAGCAGTTCGACGAGGGCGCGGTCACGCTGTTCAACACCTCGGTGGACAAGGTCCGGCTGGCGTCGAGGTTCTGGAGCTTCCTCGGCGTGATCCCCAACCTGACCCTGGTGATCGTGCTGCTGCTCGGCGCGCTCGCCGTCGGCCGGGAGGCGATCACGCTCGGCACGCTGGTCGCGTTCATCACGCTGATGCTGTCGTTGATCTGGCCGGTCACGTCCCTCGGCGCCATCCTGGCGATGGCGCAGGAGTCGATGACCGCGGCGGACCGGATCAGCGAGATCCTGGACACCTGGTCCACCATCCAGTCGGGTACCGAGGAGCTGACGAACCCCCGCGGCCACCTGCGGTTCGAGCACGTCAGCTTCCGGTTCTCACCCGACTCCCCCGAGATCCTGCACGACGTCAACCTCGACCTCACCCCCGGTACGACGCTCGCCCTGGTCGGCGCGACCGGGTCCGGTAAGACCACCCTCACCGCCCTGGTGCCGCGGCTGTACGACGTGACCGGCGGGCGGATCACCATCGACGGGCACGACCTGCGTGACCTGACCCTGGAGTCGCTGCGCGGTGCGGTGGCCTCCGCCTTCGACGACCCGACGCTGTTCTCGATGAGCGTCCGGGAGAACCTCACCCTCGGCCGGCCGGACGCGACCGAGGCGGAGATCCAGCAGGCACTCCAGGTCGCCCAGGCCGAGTTCGTCAACGACCTGCCGTGGGGCCTGGACACCCGGGTCGGCGAGCAGGGGATGTCGCTGTCCGGTGGCCAGCGGCAACGACTCGCGCTGGCCCGGGCGGTGCTCGCCAAGCCCGCCGTCCTGGTGCTCGACGACACGCTGTCGGCACTCGACGTACACACCGAGGCGCTGGTCGAGGAGGCGCTGCGCAACGTCCTCGCCGACACCACCGGCATCGTGGTCGCGCACCGCGCGTCGACAGTGATGCTGGCGGACAAGGTGGCCCTGCTGCAGAACGGCACGATCACCCACGTCGGCACGCACCACGAGCTGCTCACCGACGTCCCGGCGTACCGGCTGCTCCTCGCCGCCGAGGAAGAGGAGGTGCACGCATGAGAACCGAGCAGACACCTCCGCCGCCCGACGCCGAGGAGGAGAAGTCGCCGGAGGAATCCTGGCGGGGGTACTTCGAGGACGAGGGCGACCGGGAGTTGTCGAGGGCAACGACCATCCGGCTGAAGGAGGATTCCCGCAAGCTGCTCGGCGAGCTGCTCCGGCCGTACCACAAGCTGATCTGGATCCTGGTCGTGATCGTGGTGGTCGAGAACGGCGCGCGGCTCTCGGTGCCGTACCTGGTCCACCTCGGCATCGACAACGGCATCCCACCGATCCTGGCCGGCGAGGGCGCGACGACGCTCATCACTGTCGTGATCACCGTGTTCGCGATGGCGTTGCTGCAGGCGTTCGCGCGCCAGCTCTTCCTGATGCGGTCCGGACGCCTCGGCCAGACCGTCCTGCTCGGCCTGCGCCGCCGGGTGTTCGACCACTTCCAGCGGCTCAGCCCGTCGTTCCACGACAAGTACACCTCGGGCCGGGTGATCTCCCGGCTCACCTCGGACGTCGGCGTCATCGACGAGATGCTGGCGAACGGTTTCGACAGCCTGGTCACGGCGCTGCTGACGTTGATCGGCACGGCGATCCTGCTGCTGACGCTTGACTTCAAGCTCGGGTTGCTGGCGCTGCTGTCGTTCCCGGCCCTGATCCTGATCACCGCCTGGTTCCGGCGCCGGTCCGCCGTCGTGTACCGCCGTACCCGCGAGGCCGTCGTCCTGGTCATCGTGCACTTCGTCGAGTCGATGACCGGGATCCGCGCGGTGCAGGCGTTCCGCCGGGAGCCGCGCAACGAGGAGATCTTCCACGGCGTGAACGACAAGTACCGGGAGGCGAACCTGGAGTCGTTCCGGCTGAACGCGATCTTCATGCCGTCGATCAAGGGCGTCGGCAACATCACCATCGTCGCGATCCTCGCGTACGGCGGTTACCAGGCCTACCACGGTCACGTGACGGTCGGTGTGCTGACCGCGTTCCTGCTCTACCTGCGGCAGTTCTTCGAGCCGCTGCAGGACATCTCGCAGTTCTACAACACCTTCCTGTCCGCGAGCGCGGCGCTGGAGAAGCTGTCCGGCGTGCTCAACGAGAAGCCCGACGTACCGGAGCCGGTCAAGCCGGTGCGTCCCGGCAAGAGCCGCGGTCACCTCGAGCTGCGCAACGTGCGGTTCCAGTACGTCGACGGCGTACCGGTGCTGCCCGGCCTCGACCTGGATGTGCCGGCCGGTCAGACACTTGCACTGGTCGGTACGACGGGAGCCGGCAAGACCACGATCGCCAAGCTGGTGGCCCGGTTCTACGACCCGACCGGCGGTCACGTGCTGCTGGACGGGATCGACCTGCGTGACCTCACCGAGGACGACCTGCGCGAGCGGGTGGTGATGGTGACCCAGGAGAACTTCCTCTTCACCGGCACGGTCGCGGACAACATCCGGTTCGGCAAACCGGACGCCAGCCTCGACGAGGTGGTCGAGGCGGCCAAGGTGATCGGCGCGCACGACTTCATCATGGCGCTGCCGGACGGGTACGAGACGCAGGTGGAGAAGCGCGGCAGCCGGTTGTCCGCCGGTCAGCGACAGTTGGTCGCGTTCGCCCGGGCGTTCCTCGCGGATCCCGCTGTACTGATCCTGGACGAGGCGACATCCAGCCTCGACATCCCCAGCGAGCGGCTGATCCAGCGCGCGCTCCGGACCATCCTGGCCGACCGTACGGCGATCGTCATCGCGCACCGCCTCTCCACAGTCGAGACCGCGGACCGTGTTCTGGTCCTCGAACACGGCCGAATCATCGAGGACGGCGCTCCGCACGACCTCATCACCACCGGAGGAAACTACGCCGGCCTCCACCAGGCCTGGGAAGACTCCCTGGCCTGAGGTTGATGTGCTTGCGGGCGCGTGGGGTTGTTCCTCCCCACGCGCCCGCCGAGCGACTGCCTGTGGTGTCGCCTGCAGGTGATTCCCGGCGGATTCTGTCGGGGCGGGTCGGTAGCGTGAACGGCATGCTGACGACGCTGGCGGTGGAGAACTACCGGTCATTGCGGCGGTTGGTCATGCCCCTGCGCGGGCTGAACGTGGTGACCGGGGCGAACGGTACGGGGAAGTCCAGCCTCTACCGCGCTCTCCGCCTGCTGGCCGACGCATCCCGCAACGGCGCCGTCGCGGCCCTGGCACGTGAGGGCGGTCTTCAGTCGACGCTGTGGGCGGGTCCTGAGCACGTACGCAAAGACAGACCGGTGCAGGGCACTGTCCGGACCGGGCCGGTGGCGCTCCGGATGGGATTCGCGTCCGAGGACTACGGGTACGCCGTCGACTTCGGGCTGCCGATACCCACAAGCGGCGTACGCAACGAACCATCGGCGTTCAATCTGGATCCGGTGATCAAACGTGAGTCGCTCTGGGCCGGGCCCTTCCTGCGGCCGGCGGCGCTGCTGATGGAGCGTGGTGGCGGCGGGGCGCGCATCCGCGACAGCGATGGTCAGTGGCAGGACGGCGGGCACGTGCTCCAGCCGTTCGACAGCATGCTGAGCGAGTTCGCCGACCCCCAGCGCGCGCCCGAGCTCCTCGCCCTGCGCGAACGCATGCGAGCCTGGCGGTTCTACGACCACCTGCGGACCGACACCGATGCACCAGCTCGACGCGCCCAGATCGGCACCCGCACCCCGATCCTCGACCCGGAAGGCGCCGATCTCGCTGCCGCGCTCCAGACGATCCGGGAGATCGGCGCGAAGGGCGCGCTCGACGAGGCGATCGAGCTGGCGTTCCCCGGCAGTCGCGTCGAGATCGTCAACGCGGCCGGACGATTCGAGATCGCCTTCCGTCAGCATGGCCTGCTCAGACCGCTCTCCGGCGCCGAACTCTCCGACGGCACCCTCCGCTACCTGCTCTGGGTCGCCGCCCTGCTCACCCCACGCCCGCCCGAGCTCCTGGTCCTGAACGAGCCCGAGACCAGCCTCCACCCGGACCTCCTGCCCGCACTCGCGAATCTCGTCGTCACTGCCGCCAAGGACGCACAAGTCATCATCGTCACGCACTCCCGCCCGTTCCTCGCCGCCCTCGAGGCGCTCGCCGACGACCTCCACACCATCGAGCTCATCAAGGACCACGGCGCCACCACCATCGCCGGCCAACGCCCCCTCGACGAACCACCCTGGAAATGGCCGACGCGCTAGGTGAATCCAGATCGCGCCACCGCCGTACTCTTCGATTCGAGGACTGAAGTCACAGCTCGGGGACGTCACCGGATCCGCTGATGAGGGCAATGATCGTCGTACCGCTGGCGAACGCTCCGCGACTCACCTGGTCGACGAGTGCGTACATCATCTTGGCCTCGTACACCCAATCAAGCAGCATGCCATGTCTCGCGTCGAAATCCTCGATGAAGGCTTCCAGCTCAGGCGTCCGCTTCGCATAGCCACCGAAGTGGTAGTCACATTCGAGGCGCCACGTACCGACCCGCGAGTTATAGGTGGCCTGCTGCAGCTCGACGATCTCACCCTCGAGAAAGCCGCCACCTTTCAGGACCGGAACACCGACCACCAATTGATGCACGGTCAGTCCCGCTGCGACGCCGGCCAGCGTGCCGCCGGTGCCAACCGCGCAGAACAGCACGTCGAACGGCTCTGTCAGTTCGGCCGGAAGTTCTGCGCATCCGAGCACAGCGGCACTGTTGCTGCCGCCTTCAGGGAGCAGGTGGAATTCGCCGAACTCTCGGCGCAAGCCGCTGATCACGGCATCCGAGGTCTTGGCGCGGTAGGTAGTCCGATCGAGATAGGTGAGCCGCATACCGCGGGCCGTGGCGTAGGCGAGCGAGGGGTTCAGGGGCAGATGCTCCTCACCCCGGATCACGCCGATCGTCCTGAAGCCGCCGTAGTGGCCAACCGCGGCTGTGGCCCGGATGTGGTTCGAGTAGGCGCCGCCGAAGGTCAGGAGCGTATCCAGCCCGCGCTCGCGCGCCGAGGCGACGTTGTACTTCAGCTTGCGCCATTTGTTTCCGGGGATCTCGGGGTGGATCAGATCGTCACGCTTGAGCAGGACACGAACGCCCGAGCCGGCCAGGCGGTCATCGTGAAGCTCCGCCACCGGGGACGGCAGCCGAGGATCAACCGACTGAAGCTCACGCACCTTAGTCCTTGACGGATTCGAAGCGGACCAGGATGAGGGAGCCGATGGCGGACAGGATGAAGCCGGCTATGGCGCCGGGCCACCAGCCGGAACGGACGGCGTCGGCGAGGACGAAGACGCCGACGGCGGCCGGGGTGATCGTTTGGAGGGCGATCATCGGGGTGGTTGCCAGTGTCACCGAACCGCGCTGGAGTGCCAGCGAGTAGAGGATGAACGCCAGCGCCCCGCTGATCGGCAAGGTGTACGTCGTGGGGCTGCTGAGCAACTCGGCGATCGAGCCGTCCTGGAGCAATCGCGCCGAGATCGCGACGCCGGCGTACCCGAGTCCGGCCAAGAGGCCGAGCAAAGCAGTGGAGACGCCGTGTTTAGACCGGCTGGCCAAGGCGCCGAGTACGGCGATGAGCACGAGGCCGACGATGATGCCGATGGTGAGGCCTTGGTGACGGGTGCTGTCACCCGCATGGCCGGCCGATACCGCGAGCAGGCCGAGACCTACGCAGACCCCGATCACGGCGGACCATTCCAGCGCGCTCAGCTGATCTGACATCAGCCGGGTCGCCAGCAGAGCGGTGACCACGAGACTGGCTGCGATCCCCGCCTGGGCGAGGTAGAGCGGCAGCAGGCGCAGGGCGACGAAGTGCAGTGCGAAGCCGGCCAGGTTCAGTACCAGGGCGGCGAGGAAGGCCGGCTGCTTGAGCAATGCGACAACGAATCCGGCGAGCCGCCGCGGGTCCAGTTCAGACTCGGTCGGCACCTTGCGCGAACCGACGGCCTGCAGAATCGCGGCGACACCGAAAAGCACCGCGGCACCCAACGCCGCGCCAAGACCAAGAACCACCTAGGCGACCTTGCGTCGGGGTACCCAGAAGGTCAGGTACAGGCTGAGGACCCCGTAGTACAGAAGATAGGCCAGCGAGATCGCGACCACGATGGCGTTCGGGTTCGGCATCTGGGCGAGCAGTACGGCGTACGACGCCAGCCAGATCGCCGTCGTGAGCAGGTTCAGCGACCGGAACGCCTTGGTCCGGGACGGGTAGACGTACTTCACCGGGATGAAGACGAGCACCGAGCAGACCACCAGGATCACGCCGGTGGTGACCGGGCTGAGGCCGAGGATCACCACGTAGAACGCGACCACGTTCCAGTAACTGGGGAAGCCGAGGAAGAAGTGGTCGTCGGTCTTCGCGTCGACCCGGCAGAACTGGTAGCTGGAGGCAAGCAACGGCAGCGCGGCCAGGACCGCACCCCAGGCCCCCTCCGGCAGGTAGTCGCCGGTCCAGAGCAGGACGATCGGGGCGAACGCGTACGTCAGGTAGTCGACGATGTTGTCCAGCATCGCGCCGTCGAACCACGGGATGGTCTCCTTCACCCGTAGCCGGCGTGCGAGCATCCCGTCCGTTCCGTCGATCACCAGTGCGGCCAGGCCGAGCCAGAGCGCGCGGACGGCATCCCCGTCGACGGCAGCGATGACGATCAGCAGCGCGAGCACCGTTCCGCTCGCGGTATAGGCATGCAGTGCCAGTCCGGCCAGACGCAACCGCGTCGACCCGACGAACGGTTCCCGCACCGCGTCGTGTGTGGTCAGGACGACTCCCAGAACTCGGTCGACGCAGCGCGCCGGACTACTCGCGCCAGCGTCTCACAAGCCGAGGGCGGTGCCGTTGACCCCCTGCCCTTCCACGCCGGATCTGTGCGCGGACTTAACCCACCGTCCGCGCACCCGATCAGCGCGCAACCGCAGCGGTGTCCGGCCTTACCGCACCGGCTCCAGCACGAACTGGGGAATCTTGCGGGTGGTCTTGGTCTGGTACTCGGCGTACGGCGGGTAGGCCGCGACCGACCGCTCCCACCACTCGTCGTACTCCGCGCCCTCGATCTCGCGGGCGACGAACTCCTTGGTGACCTCGCCGTCCTGGAGCGTCACCTTCGGGTCGGCCTTGAGGTTGTAGTACCAGACCGGGTTCTTGGGGGCGCCGCCGAGCGAGGCGACCGCGGCGTACACGCCGTTGTGCTCGACCCGCATCACTGGGACCTTGCGGAGCTTGCCCGACTTGGCGCCGCGCATGGTGAGCAGCACGACCGGCATACCCATGATGTCGACCGCCTCGGTGGTGCCGGCCGCCTCGACCTTCTCCACCTGGGTCCGGACCCAGTCGGTCGGACTCGGGGCGTAGTCGTCGTTCTTCGATGTCATGTCACCAACTCTAATGGTGATACGTCATCATCAACAATCACGGCGCGTCGTCAGCTCCCTCCGGGGGCGCCAGCGCGGCTTCGACCTGTGCCGTTTCGGCGATTTCGGCGATCACCTTCAGGCGGCGGTCCCACTGGGCCGCGACGTCCGCCATCCAGGCTGCGGTGGCGGTCAGTGCGGCCGTGCGGAGCTCGAAGCGAACCTCGCGGCCCTCGCGGCGGCTCTCGACCAGGCCGGCTTCCCGCAGTACGGCGAGATGCTGCACCACGGCCTGCCTGGTCACGGGCAACTCGCCGGCCAGCGAGGTCGCCGTACCTCCACCGTGGGCCGCCAGCAACTCCACCACGATCCGCCGCGTCGGATCACCCAGCGCCTCCAGCACCCCATCGACCCGAACGACGGGATGCTCAGGGTCGTTCACAACGTTGGCGCCAACTCCGTGAGGGCGGCGAGACCAGCATCCCAGCCCTGCGCCGACTCCTCGGCCCGCTTCTCCTGTTCCTCCGCCGACACCTCCAGTCGATCGAACCCGCTCTCCACCACGTGCAACCTGGTCCCCTCACCTTCCGGCGTGAGGGTGAACTCCACCAGGTTCGAATTCCCCGGCAGCGGATCGACGCCCGGATCGACGGCGTACCGATACGCGAACCGCCGTCCTGGCTCCACCTTCTCCACGAATCCGAGAAACTCCCCGTGCTCGTCCCACCGCATCACCAGCCGACCGCCCGGCCGCAGATCGATCTCAGCGCCGCCGAACGCATACCACCGGGCAATGCTCTCCGGCTGAGTCACAGCCGCCCACACCACTTCCGGCCGCGCCTCGACGTACACCTCAAGCTCCACCCTGCTCTCCATACCCCCACCCTGCCATCAAACGCCTTTGACGCGCAAGTCGCCACTTTCACATCGGCAGCGCGCAGGACTGGAGTTGGGTGGCGGTGGCGATGGTGGCTTCGATCCAGCGGCGGCGGAGGAAATGGGCCTTGAGCAGGCGCTCGACGCCATCAAGGACGACCAGGCGGCCGCGGTAGGCGACCAGGTTGATCGGGTGGTCGAGGTCGGCGTCCATCACCCGCTGGTAGTGGGCGCGGAAGTTCATCGGGGTGGCCGCGACCTGGTTCGGGGTGACCTTGAAGCGTTCGCCGTCGAGCTGCCACAGCGGCAGGTCGAACATCCAGACCAGGTCGGCGACCTCCACCGGCTCGACCTTGAGGTCGAGCTCCCACAGCTTCTCCAGCTGCCAGCGGTACGGCGGGAACACGTCGCGGACCGAGTCCGGCATCGACGCGAGCAACTCCTCGAACGAGACATCGGGAGCAACCCGCCCACCAACAGCGCCGGCCTCCAACGAGACATCGGGAGCAACATCGGCGCCGGCGTCAAACGAGACATCCCTGTCCATCGTCACGACCGAGCAGGTTACGCCATCCGCAGGCCTCAGCCGCGCGCCGTGCGATGGATGATGACGATCGCGGAGTCGTCGCCCGGACCGCCCGCCGCCGCGACCAGCTCCGCGGCACCACCCTCGAACCCCTGCGCGACAAGGCGTTCCGCGTGCCCCGCCAGCCGGTCGGTCCCGCGCCCGATGTCGCGCAGCGGCGTCTCGACCATTCCGTCGCTGTAGAGGAACAGCGCATCCCCCGGCTTCAGCTGCCCGTGGTTCGCCTCGAACTCCGGTGCCTCCATCAGTCCGAGCAACGGGCCGTCGGCATCTCTGGTCTGCCAACGCCCGGACCACGCGTCGAACTGAATCGCCGGCGGATGACCGGCCGTCCGTACGTCGAAGTCCCCGGTCTTCAGGTCGACCACGACATGCACCACGGTGGCGAAGTCGTCGTCCCAGTCCTGCCGCCGCATGTACCGGTTCGCCGACGGCAGGAACTCCTCCACCGGTACGACGCCGAGCAGCCCGCCGAACGCACCGGACAGCAGCAGCGCCCGGGTACCCGCGTCGATTCCCTTGCCCGAGACATCGACCAGCGCGACCTCGAGTACGTCGGCGCGGGTCGTCGACACGACGAAGTCACCGGAGAACGTCGACCCACCCGCGGACCGGATCGCGGCCTCGGCCCGCCACCCGGCCGGCAGGTCCGGGAGTTCGCCTTGAGCGGTGAGCGTGTCCCGCAACTCCATCAGCATCGACTCGCCGCGCGTCCCAGGTACGCCGAGCTGGCTGCGCACCTTCGCGCTGGTGATGACGATCCAGCCGACCACGCCGAGCACCAGGACGAAGCCCATCTTCGGCAGGGACGACGGTTGCGACATGACGACGAACGAACCGAAGGTCAGGGTGATCAGAGTCAGCGCGACCAGTTGCCGGAAGCGCAGCAGCAGTCCGCCGAGCAGCAGCGGAATGATCAGGACGGCGGCGGGCACATGCGTCGGCCAGGCCAGGCTGAACGCGGCGAAGGCCACGGACAGCAGCAGCAGCGCGGCGAACGCCAGCCGGTTGGATCTGCGCGCGCGCCGGACCAGCGCCTCGACCCGGCGGCCGATCCGTCGTACCTCCGTGAGACCGCCGCTCTTGTTCATGGTGTGAAGAAGATAACGGGACCGACCGGTCCGCGCATCCGCTCGTAACACAACTGATGACTGTCAGCTCTTGCGAGTGAGGCCGGTGCGCTGGCACTTCGGGCACCAGAACAAGTTGCGCCCGGCCAATAGCTCGGTCCGGATCACCGAGTGGCAGACGTGGCACCGCTGCCCGTGCCGCCGGTACACGTACACCTCGCCGCCGTGGTCATCCTGGCGCGGGTCGCGGCCCATCGCCTCCGGGGTGTGGTCGTCGGCAACGGTATCGATCCGGCCGGTCTCGACGCCGTACTTCATCAACTCCAGCAGGTCGTCCCACATCCCCTGCCACTCGCGCTTCCTCACCAGATGGCCGCGGGTCATCGGATGCAGCTTCGCCCGGAACAGCACCTCGGCGCGATAGACGTTGCCGACGCCGCTGAGTACTGCCTGGTCCATCAGCAGTTGCCCGATCGGCAGCTTGCTGCGGTGGATCCGTTTCCAGGCCAGCTCCGGGTCAGCGTCGTCGCGCAGCGGGTCCGGGCCGAGACGTGCGATCAACGCCTCGCGTTCCGGATCGGTCAGCACCTCGCACACGGTCGCTCCGCGCAGATCGGCGTACGACGACTCGTTCTGCAACCGGAGGCGGACCTGGCCGACCGGTTCGGGTACGGGCGCCGGCCCGAAGTCGACCTTGCCGATCAGGCCGAGGTGGATGTGCAGCCAGCCGGCGCCCTCGAAGTCGGCGAGGAAGTGCTTGCCATGGGCCTCGGTCTGCCGCAGCACGTGTCCGTTCAGCAGTGCGGCACCGTCGGCGAACCGGCCTTGCGGGCTGGACGCCTGGACCGGGCGGCCGCCGAACGCGTCCCAGACGTCGTTCGCCAGCCGGTGCAGAGTGTGACCTTCGGGCATCATTCCTCTTATGGGGACGACAGGTGGTGCGAAAGGTGGCCGGAGCGGGCCGCCTACTCCGGCGGTTGTCGGCACGGGTCGCTCGATGCGGGCCCGCGACGTCTCCCGGCCGTCGCAGCCGGTCAACCGCCGGCCGGTGCTGCCGCCGGCGGAGGACGAGCAGGAGGCCGGCAAGGATCAGGGCAGCGGCGGGAGCTCACCGGTCGACTCGTAGGCGGACAGCATGTCGATCCGGCGGGTGTGCCGGCCCTCGCCCGAGTAGTCGGTGGCCAGGAAGGTCTCGACGAACCCGGTCGCCTCCTCCTCGGAGTGCATCCGGCCTCCGACGCTGATCACGTTCGCGTTGTTGTGCTCACGGCCGAGCCGCGCGGTGTCGGTGCTCCAGGCCAGGATCGCCCGGACCCCCTTCACCTTGTTGGCCGCGATCTGCTCACCGTTGCCGGAGCCCCCGACCACGACGCCGAGGCTGCCGTCCTCCTTCGCCACCGCCTCGCCGACCCGCAGGCAGTACGGCGGATAGTCGTCGACCGCGTCGTACACGGCCGGGCCGTGGTCGACGACGTCGTGTCCGGCAGCCGTGAGGTGCTGGACCAGGTGGTTCTTCAGTTCGAAGCCGGCATGGTCGGAGCCGATGTGCACTCGCATGGCCCGCAGTCTCGCATCCCCTACCGACGGTCCGGTACGCCGGGCACGGTCAGCGCCCCGGTCAACCCGGTCACCTCCGCGGACGCCTTCTCGTACGGCGTGCCCGCCGGATGGAGCGTGAACACCGCCACGATGACCCGATCGTCCGGCCCTACCGTCCCGGTCGTGTGCAAGGCATCGCTGACCAGATCCACCGGGCTGTCCACCGGCTTGGCCGTGTCCGTGCCGTAGCCACTCGACCCGTGGAAGCCTGACCAGCCCTGCTTGATGCTGAAATCACGATCGAAGACGGACGCGATCCCGAAGAACTGGTCGAAGCCGTCCGTTCCGTACTGCGTCGCCTGGTGCAGCTGGCCCATGACCAACTCCCGCACCGGCTGTGGCGCCTGGTCCAGGATGTACCGATAGACCTGAATCGTGTCCGCGGCCGTGATGGCGACGTACCCCCAGAAGCCCGGGTGGGTGGCGGGCGGCCCGGCCGTGTGGGTCAGGCCGAGCCGCGTCACCATCCGGTCGACGATCGCGGTGCCGCCGAGCTGTTCCCAGAAGTGACTCGCCGCGTCGTCGTCGCTGCTGCGCAACATCACCTCGATCCGGGTGCGGTCCTCGGCCGGAACGTCGTACGCCGGAGCACGATCCCAGAGGTAGTCGAGCACGATGAGCAGCTTCACCACGGACGCGGACCGGAATCGATGGTTCGCGTTGTGCTGCTGGACGAACCGCCCGGTCCCGCGGTCGAAGACGGCGTATCCCGCCGTCACGCCGTCGGGTAGGGCAACGATTTCCGACCGTTCGTCACGCATCGTCATCTGGAACCTACTCACCACCGGAGGGAAACTCTTGGTGAGCAACCTTCACCAGCTGGCGCGGATCGAAACAAGCCGTGAAGCACAGACCGAATCAGTCGAAGATCGGGCCGCGGTCCCGGGTCCGCTTGATCTCGAAGAAGCCCTCGGTGCCGGCTACCAGCCGGACGCCGTCCCAGAGCTTGCCGGCCGCCTCGCCCTTCGGTGCGGGCGTGACCACCGGGCCGAAGAACGCGCTGCCCTCGACCGCGATGACCGGCGTACCGACCTCCATCCCGACCAGGTCCATCCCGGCGTGGTGCGACTTGCGCAGCGCGTCGTCGTACCGGTCGGTGTCGGCAGCCTCGATCAGCGACGCCGGCAGCCCGACCTCCGCGAGGGCCTCCTTCACCACGTCGCCCTTGCCGTCACCGATGCCTCGGCCGTCGACGTGGATCCGCTGCCCGAGCGCGGTGTACAGCGGCAGCAGCACCTCGTTGCCATGCGCCTGCTCGGCCGCGATCAGGACCCGGACCGGGCCCCAGGCGTTCTTCAGGAGGCTCTTGTAGTCATCGGAAAGGTGGTCGCGGCCATCGTTCAGGACGGCCAGGCTCATCACGTGCCAGGTCGTCGTCACGTCCCGGACCTGCTCGACCTCGAGCATCCAGCGAGACGTCATCCAGGCCCAGGGGCAGGCGGGGTCGAACCAGAAATCGGCGGGGGCAGTCATATTCGCCATCATACAAAGTCGAACCACTTGGCACCGGTTTGGTATCCATGGCCCAATGTCGCGGGGAAACCCTCAGCGAACCTGGCAGCCAGGTGCATAGGATGCCGACATGCCTGGAACCAACCTGACGCGCGATGAGGCGCGTACCCGTGCCGGGGTGGTCAGCGATGTCAGCTACGCGGTCGAGCTGGACCTGACCACTGCCCCGAGCGGCGCTCCGACCTTCCGGTCGGTGACCACCATCACCTTCGCGGCCACGGCCGGCGCGAGCACCTTCGCCGACCTGATCGCGGAGCGGGTGCATGAGGTGACCCTGAACGGCCGCTCGCTGGACCCGGAGACGGTGTACGACGGAGCCCGCGTCCAGCTGGACGAGCTGGCGGACCGCAACGAGCTGACGGTGGTCGCGGACTGCACCTACTCGCGCACCGGTGAAGGGCTGCACCGCTCGGTCGACCCGGCCGACAAGGAGACCTACCTCTACACCCAGTTCGAGGTGCCGGACGCCCGTCGGGTGTTCACCACGTTCGAGCAGCCAGATCTCAAGGCCCCTTTCACTTTCACCGTGTCCGCACCGGCCCGCTGGGTGGTCATCTCCAACGCGCCGACGCCCGAGCCCACGCCGTACTCCGGCGAGAACGGTGAGGAGCTGGCCCGGTGGGAGTTCCCGCCGACCGAGCGGATGTCGACGTACATCACCGCTGTGGTGGCCGGTCCGTACCACGTCGTCACCGACACGTACGACGGGCCACACGGCAGCTACCCGTTGTCGCTGCTGTGCCGTCCGTCGCTGAAGGACGCGCTCGACGTCGACGACCTGTTCGAGGTGACCAAGCAGGGCTTCGAGCTGTTCGAGCAGGCGTTCGGTACGCCGTACCCGTTCCACAAGTACGACCAGGCGTTCGTGCCGGAGTACAACATGGGCGCGATGGAGAACGCGGGCTGCGTCACCCTGCGGGACGAGTACCTGTTCCGCAGCCGGACGACGCATGCCGAAATGGAGTCCCGGGCGAACACCGTGCTGCACGAGCTCGCGCACATGTGGTTCGGCGACCTGGTCACGATGACCTGGTGGGACGACCTGTGGCTGAACGAGTCGTTCGCCGAGTGGGCCAGCCACTGGGCCCAGGCGGTCGCGACGACCAAGTACGCCGGTGCCTGGACGACCTTCTGCAACGCGCGGAAGAACTGGGCCTACCGGCAGGACCAG
This sequence comes from Kribbella sp. NPDC023972, assembly GCF_040639075.1. Taxonomy (NCBI): domain Bacteria; kingdom Bacillati; phylum Actinomycetota; class Actinomycetes; order Propionibacteriales; family Kribbellaceae; genus Kribbella; species Kribbella sp. NPDC023972. The sequence goes on from NZ_JBEZZH010000001.1 coordinate 1,196,413, forward strand.
CTGCCCTCGACACACCCGATCGCCGCGGACATGGTCGACTTCCACGCGGTCGAGGTGAACTTCGACGGCATCACCTACGCCAAGGGCGCCTCCACGCTGCGTCAGCTGGTCGCGTTCGTCGGTGAGGACACCTTCATCACCGCGCTGAAGGAGTACTTCTCCGACCACGCGTTCGGCAACACCGAGCTGACCGACCTGCTGAAGCCGCTGGAGAAGGCGTCCGGGCGCGACCTGGACGACTGGACCGAACGCTGGCTGCGCACAGCCGGCGTCAACACTCTGCGGGCCGACTTCGCCGTCGACGCCGAGGGTGCGTTCACGTCGTTCGCGATCGAGCAGACCGCGGCGGAGAACTTCCCGGTCCTGCGGCCGCACCGGCTGGCCGTCGGGCTGTACCGCCGTACCGAACAAGGCCTGGTCCGGACCGAGCGGTTCGAGGTCGACATCGACGGCCCACGGACCGAGCTGCCCGAGCTGACCGGTGCCTCCCAGCCGGACCTGGTCCTGCTGAACGACGACGACCTGACCTACGCCAAGATCCGGCTGGACGAGCGGTCCCGGGCCACGCTGGTCGACTCGATCGACCAGTTGACCGAATCGTTGCCTCGGGCACTCGCCTGGGGTGCCGCCTGGGACATGACCCGGGACGCCGAGATGCCGGCCAGCCAGTACGTCGACATCGTGCTGCGCGGTATCAAGACCGAGACCGACCTGACCGGTGTCCGGTCGCTGCTGTCCCAGGCGACCAGCGCGATCAACCTCTACGCGGCCCCGGAGAACAGGCCTGCCCTGCGGGACCGGTTCGAGGCGGCGCTCGCCGACCTGCTCGCCGGCGCCGAGCCGGGCAGCGACCACCAACTCGCGTTCGCCCGGGCTTACAGCTCCGCGGTGTTCTCCGCAACCGGCGCCGACCGGCTGGCCGCGTGGCTCGACGACCGCGACCTGCCGTCCGGCCTGGTGGTCGACACCGACCTGCGCTGGACGCTGATCGTCGCGCTGGCCCGGCTCGGCCGCATCGGCGCCGACGAGATCGAGGACGAGCTGACCCGCGACACCACGATCACCGGCCAGGAGCGGGCCGCACAGGCACGGGCCGCCCGGCCGACCGCGGAGGCCAAGGAAGAGGCGTGGCGGATCGCGGTCGAGGCCGGCGACACCCCGAATGAGACGCAGTTCCGCACCATCCTCGGCTTCCAGCAACCCGGCCAGGAGGACCTGCTCCGGCCGTACGTCGAGAAGTACCTGAGCGCGGCCAAGGACGTCTACACCCGGCTCGGCTCCTCGATGGGTGAGAACGTGCTGGTCTACCTCTCCCCGCGCAACCTGCCCGAGCAGTCGACGCTCGACGCGCTCACGTCCTGGCTGTCGACCGAGGCGTCGTCGGTGGACGCTCCCACCCAGCGCTACGTCAGCGAGGCCCAGGCCGACCTGACCCGCGCCCTGGCGGCGCAGGCCCGCGACGCAAGCTGAAACACGACACCGGCGGTCTCTCGGTGAGACCGCCGGTGTTGTCTTGGACCCGGTAGCGGTAAAACTGGGTCGGTGCCCGCTTCTGACCCCGCCCTGGCTGGTGCGGCAGCTGTTGCGCTGACCGGACTCGCCGAGGCGTACCGCCCTCGCCCTGTCACTCCCCTGATGCCCTGGCGCGACCCGCACCGCCTGGTGAAGCCGTACGTCGTCACGGCGCGCGGACGGCAGTGGGACGACCAGATGGTCGACTCCGCGCGCGCCACCGCGACCCGGCAACTGGAGTTCGACGACGCGATGGGGTCGGTCGGGCTGGCTGTCGTAGTACTGCACCTCGGCGACGACGGGGTCTACCTGGTCGTGCAGAGCTGGGCGAAGGACTTCCAGTCCCGGCTGAGCATCTTCAGCGGGATGGACGTCGACGATCTCCGGCCTGCCCCGATCGGCGCGGCCCCCTGCGTGTGGGAGCTCGAGGTGCTCAGCCACGAGCGAGCGGCGTACGTGACACACATCCTCGGCAACGGTGTCGACGTGGACGCCTGGCTCGACGACGCCCTCGACACCCGTCCACAACCGAGACGGGGCGCCATCCCGTCCGGCACCTAGGCCGCGTCGCAGATCGCGTTGTCGACCAGCTTTCTCGCGGCGCTCTCCTGGCTGAGTGCGGCCTCCATCGAGTCGTTCAGCTGGGTCGACATGGAGAGGACGACGCTGTGCCCGCCGTCCTCGGTGGACCCGAGTCGCGTCTTGTAACCGATCTGGTCACCGCTCGGGATCCACACCGTGCCACCGCAGGACAGATCTCTGGAGAAGACGCCCAGTCCGTAACGAGCGCCCGGCCACATCTGCTCGACGCTCTCGTCGACCGCGACCGTCCGCATCATCTCCTGCAACTGCGCCGGCTTCAGCAAGCGCCCGCCGAACAGCGCGCGGACGAAGACGTCCAGGTCCCGCACCGTCGAGATGTAGCCGCCGGACGCGTCCGCGTCGGTCAGCTTGGTCGTGTCGGTGTACTTCCCACTGGTGAAGCGCGTGTAGCCGTGCGCGTGCGGTCCGGCGATCCGTGGGTTCGTCCCGGGGAAGTACGTTTGGTGCAGCTTGAGCGGACGGACGATCCGCCGGTCGACTTCGTCGTACCAGGTTCGGCCGGTGACGGCTTTGATGACCAGGCCGACGAGGTCGTAGCCGGTGTTGGAGTAGCTCCAGCCCTCCCCCGGCTGGAAGTCCGGGGCGTGACTCAACCCGGCCCGGACGATCTCTTCCTCGGTGTGGGGGAGGTACCGGCGTTCGTAGTACTCCTGCGCGCTCTGGATGTTCGGGAAGTAGCCGTCGTAGATGCCTGCGGTGTGCTGGAGCAAGTGCCTGACGGTGATACGCCGGCCGTCGTAGCCGTTGCCCTGCACGAGACCTGGCAGCCACTTCTCGACCGAATCATCCAGCCCGATCCGCTTCTCGGCGACCAGTTGGAGTACGACGGTCGCCACCAGCGTCTTGTTGGTGCTGCCGATGCGGAACCTGCCGTCTGGTCGCGGCGGCTGCTGACCGTCCAGCTCGGCCACTCCACTGACCACAGTGCGCGACCCGTGCGCTGACGTCTCCCGAGCAATGACGCCGGTAACGCCGACAGCCCGGATCGCGTCGGCATCATCTTGCAGTCCCAGCCGCCCGGCCACAGCACTCGCGGGTACGACGGATGCCGCGAGCGTGACCGCGACGGTCAGGATCAGTGGCTTGAATCTCATGTCCGAACTCCTCCAGTAGGTCAAGCACTTGCCTGGAGGTTTCAGCGCCGGGGATTTCCCACCATCGCCCGCAAACCCGGACAGTGGTAGCGCGAACGCTACCCGTGAACATCAAACGATCGTTCTTCTGCGGATAGTGAGGAGGTGACCGCAGCCCGCGATCCCTTGTCCACAAGGAGATTCTCATCACGTGAGCACTACTCATTTATGTAGCTGTTCGGTCTAAGCTGCACGCAAATATCCGCCACAGGGGAATTCTGGGGAGGGACCCTTGCCGTGACACGAGTGGATCACCGGAGGCCGCCCGCCCGAGCCGCCCGGCGACAACAGAAGAGCCCTTCCCGACGCAGTGAGTCCCCGCGGGGACACGCGCGTAGGCCACAGCGATCGCACAGTGCGGTCGGCGCGGCGATCGTGGCAGCCGCCGCGATGGTCGCCGTGTTCGCCTTCATCCTGACCAGGGGATCGTCGACGCCGCCCACCGACGGTGATCTCGGGGTCGGCGCGGCAGCCGACGGCGGCTCCGCCGCGGCGGCGCCCAACGTGCCGACGCAGAGTTCGGATCCGTCGCCATCGGTCCACACGGCCAAGGCCGATCGCAAGCCGCCGGCCTCCTCCGCGGCCCCCAAGCTCAAGACGAGTGCCACCCCGAACACCGGACCCACGTCGCCGGTGTTCAAGCGCGGCCAGTGGATCGTCGTGATGGAGAAGTACGGGACCGACGGCGGCCTGGACGCCGAGCCCCTCGCCAAGGCCACGGCGGTCAAGCTGATCAACGCCGGCGTCCCGGCCAAGGCGATGCTGGTCAACGGGCAGTACCCCGGGATCGCCAACAGCTCGTTGGAGCCGGTGACGGACACGTGGATCGTCTACCTCGGCCCGGGTACGTCGTCGGCACAGATGCTGAACCTGTGCTCCGCACCGGCGACTCAACGCGCTTACAGCAGCCCCGCCTGCCCCACCTACGAACCAGCCGGCGCGCCCGCCAGCTGATCGACCAGGTCGGTAGCCAGCCGGGCGTGCAGGTGCGAGTGGTGCCGCTGCCCGGTGGTCTCGACGTAGTAGTCGCGCATGACGCCTTCCAACTGGAAGCCGGCCCGGGTCGCGACCCGGCATGAGCCCTCGTTGACGAGGGCGTGGTCGAGCGACAGCCTGTGCAGGCCGAGCCCGTCCGTGGCGAAGGCCCATCGTGCTGCCGCGTCCAGTGCCCGAGCGGCGAGTCTGCGGCCGCGTGCGGCCGGGCTCACCCAGTACGCGACGACCGCCTGGTCCGGCACGCGGTTGACGTCGCGGACCGCCATGGCACCCAGCACGTAGTCGCTGGCTGCGTCCGCGATCGCGAAGACAGCGTGGCCGCGGGCCCAGCCGTCGATCCGCGACTCGAGCCAGCGTTTCGCCCGTTGGTCCGCGGGTGTGCGGATCACCGCCATTCCCGCGGTCCACCGGAGGACGCCGGGATCCTTGAGCGCTTCCGCCACGGCCGACTCGTCCGTCCACTTGAACGGACGCAACACCACGTCGTCCAGCTCGATGCGGTGCGGCTGCAGCGGGCTCACTGCTTGTGCGGCTCGTTCGCGTGCAGGAGCGGAGCCTGGTGCGCGTGCTGACCCAACTGCTGTACGCCGGTGACCAGACCGCCGGTCAGGTCCCCGGTGGCGAACGACGTCTGCATGGCCAACGCGGCCAGGCCGGCCGAGGTGTCGCTGAGCTGCCGCTTCGCGATCGCTCCGGTGACGATCTCCAGCCGGCGTCCGGCCGGATCGACGTACACCAGGACGCTGCGGTCCGGGTCGTCCAGCTCGTTCAGCAGCTCCAGCGCGAATGGACGCGTCTCGGAGTCCGCGCCGCCGACGTACACGGAGAAGTGCAGGCCGGAGACCTCCTCGGCGTGCCGGACCGCCTTCTCGATGTCGTAGAGCTGGTCGGGGGTGAATGCGTCACCAGCTGGCACTTGCGCCTCCGGTCGAACGGGCGACGCCTGCACCGGCGCTCGCAGTGGTCCCCGGTGCGCCAGGCAGCTCGGGCAGGTTGGCGGGGTCGGGTTTGGTGGCGGTCGGCCCGTTGATCCAGACCGGCGGCGCCCACCAGGACAAGCCCGGTCGGTACCGCGGTCCGTTCGCGATCGACGGCGCGAAGACCAGGAGCGCCACCACCGCGATGACCAGTGCGGGGATGCCGACGAACACCAGCAGGGTGTGGCCGGAAACTTCAGTGATCACACCCAGAGCCTAATCCCCCGGCATCCCGTACCTACTCACGCCCTGTCAGCAACCTGCTCCTCCGGAGCTCAGCAGCCTCCACAGTTGTAGTACGTCACATCCCAGTGGTTGCTCTCGAGCGCGTAGATGTTGCCGGCCGCGCTCCGCCACTGGGCCGCACCGTCACCGCGGTCGGCGATCCGCGTGAACGTGTTACGGATGTAGTTGCCGACACAGGTGTAGAGCGAGAAGTCGACCTTGTAACCGTTGCGGTGGCTGTAGGTGCCGCTGGCGTGGCCGACCTCCGTGCCACCGGTCAGGTTGATGGCGCACCCACTCGCCTGCTTCAGCGTGCGTACGCCGTACACGGTGGTGTCGTTGATGTTGGTGAACGACGTACAGGTCGGGTTGTTCCAGTCGGAGCAGTTGCCGCTGGACGACCAGGTGATCCCGGCGGCCCGGAAGATCGCGGTCGCCTGCGAGTGCGTCATCTTGGTGACCGCGGCGGCCTGGTCGACGGCGACCACACCGGGCAGCAGGCCGGCGAGTACGGCGACGACCGGGACGAGGACGCGGCGGAGCACAGTCTTCATGGGGACACTCCTTGAAATATGGGGCGGCTATTTCAAGGAGTGCACTTCCCAAGAAAGTTATTGACGAAACTTCAGGTTGAATCAGAAACGAACATCCGAACACTGGTAGAAGGCTTGCCATCGGCGGGACCCGCGGCCGGGAAACCCTTCGGGCCTTCGACACTATGCGGTGACTAAATGTTGAGGGCGCCGATCAATCTGCGCAGCCGTTGGTTGTTCGGCAGATCCTCGATCAGCACCGGCGAGCCGTCCGGTCCACCGAGCGGCACCCGCCAGTTCGGGTACTCGTCCGTGGTGCCCGGCTGGTTCTGCGTACGGCGTTCCCCGACCGCATCTGTCAGTGACACGCCGACCAGCTTCGCCGGCGTGTGAGCGACGTACCGATGCAAGGCCTCGACGATGCGTTCGACGTCGCCGTCGGTGTCGCTGAGCAGGTGCCGTTCGCGCAGGGCGTTGAGCCACGAGTCCCGCTCGGCTTCGTCCACCTCGAGTTCCTCGGCGACGGGCCGGGTCAGCAGACCAAGCCGGTGGCGCAGCTCGACGTGGTCTCCGGCCAGGTAGCCGGCGGTCGGAGGCAGGTCGTGGGTGGTGACGGTGGCCAGGCACAGCTCACGCCAGCGCTCAGGCGCCAGTGGCTTCCCGGCGGCGTCCCGCTCGAACCACAGCACCGACGTACCGAGGATGCCGCGCTCGGTCAGGTAGTCGCGCACCCATGGCTCGACCGTGCCGAGGTCCTCCCCCACGATGCTCACACCGGCCCGTGTGGCCTCCAGTACGAGGATGCCCACCAGGGCCTCGTGGTCGTACCGCACGTAGGTGCCCTCGGTCGGCCGCTCCGGCGATGTCACCCACCAGAGCCGGAACATGCCGAGGATGTGGTCGATCCGCAGCCCACCACCGTGCCGCATCACCGCCCGGACCAGATCACGCCAGGCGGCGTACCCGGTCTCGGCCAGCGCGTTCGGGCGCCACGGCGGCTGCGACCAGTCCTGACCCTGCTGGTTGAACGCGTCCGGCGGAGCACCGACGTGGATGCCGGCTGCCAGCACGTTCTGCAGCGCCCACGCGTCCGCACCATCCGGGTGTACGCCGACAGCCAGGTCATGTACGACGCCTAGCGACATGCCGGCCGCCTTGGCCCGGGCCTGGGTACGGGCCAGCTGGTCGTCCAGCTGCCACTGCAGCCAGCAGTGGAACTCCACCGCATCCGGGTTCTCATTGCGGAAGGCGACAACAACCGGAGAGCCCGGGTCCTGCAACTCCTCCGGCCACTTGCTCCACTCCGGCCCGTGGACGTCGGCGATCGCGGCCCAGGTGGCGAAGTCGATCAGTCCTTGGCTCTCCCGGTCGCAGTACGCGCCGTACTCCGCGATCCGGCCGATCGACGGCCGGACGCCGAACAGCAGCTGCAGCGCCTCCCGCTTGGCCGCCCACACGGTGTCACGGTCCAGTGCAGTCGAGTCCTCGCTCAGCGCCCGGGTCTGCAGGCTCAGGGCCCGGACGCGATCCCGCTCGGCCGGTGCGAGGTCGCCGTACTCGTCGATGTCCTCGATGCGGAGGTAGATCGGGTTGCCGAAGCGCCGCGAGGCTGGGAGGTACGGCGAGGGCTCCATCCGCCCGGAAGTCTCCGCGGCGTGCAGTGGGTTCACCAGGACGAAGCCGGCGCTCAGGTCGGTCGCGGACCAGGCAGCCAGGTCTGCGAGGTCGTGCAGGTCGCCGATGCCCCAGGACCGGCGGGAGCGGACGGAGTACAGCTGCAGCACCCAGCCCCAGGTGCGGTGCAGCTTCTCCGGCTCCAGCTTGCGCGGGGTGACGATCAGCGTGCTGACCGCGATCTCCGGGTTACCGCCGACCCGCGCGCACAACCGGTGGTACCCGATCGGCAGGTCGCCCGGCAGTTGGAAGGTCGCCTCACCGACCTGGATGCCGTCGATCCACTCCGGCTCCACCCAGCGGTCCTGCTGCGTGATGTCCCGCCGATGCCCGCCGTCCTCCAGGTCCACCCACACCTCGACTGGGGACCCATGTGGCAGGTGTACGACGAACCAGGGCGTCCAGCCCTCCCGCATCACCAGAGTGGCCGGCAGCGTACGACGCCAGCGCGCCTGCCGGTGCTCCTCCAGCGCCATGGCCGCCTTCTCCGGCGTCGACGCGTCCACGCCAAGTGCCGCGAGTACGGCGGACACCACCTCGCTGGCGACGATCACGTGCTCGCCCTGCCAGTTCCAGTACTCCGTCGCCACGCCATGGGCAACCGCTAGCTCGACAAGGGCGGGAGTAGGAGCAGTCACCCCAGCGAGTCTGCCGCATCACCAGCCCGAACGCCCAAGACACGCCCCTAATCGGAACGGCGGCGGCTCAGCAGCAGTACGGCGACCAGCAGGACTGCACTCGCGACCACCAGGCCGATCGCGACGCCGCCGACGTTGTCGGTGAGCTGGTAGAGCGCCGTCGGCCAGATGACAAGCAGGATCGCGCAGCCGACCACGGCGTACGCCGACGCCTGCCGTCGACCGTAGGCGACCAGGAGAGCGGCCGGGCCGGCGGTGCCGACGGCGAGGGCCATGATCTCGCCGCGCTCCTGGATCAGCCAGCAGATCGACGAACTGAACATCGCGGCGCCGGCCAGCGACCACGCGGTCACCTGATCCCGGACCAGGCCGAGTATCGCCATCACGAACGCGACCAGGATGAACCCGGTCCCGGCGATCCCAGCACTGTTGGTCGAGCCCCCGGTGTCCGGAGTCAGGACATCTGCCGTGATCACCAGCACACCGACGGCCAGGATCCCAAATGTTGCCACCAGCAACGAAGAGCCGGCCAGCCACCACAGTCCGGCACCGGCCAGGGTGAGCGCTACCGCCACCCCGACGATGCGGCCGGTCTCGCCTTCGATGGCGACGTACGTGGCGAAGCCGGCCACGCAGCACCCGAGGGAGGCCAGTGCCGAACTGAGCTGCTCGCGCCGGCGCAGGACACCGAGGACCGCCGCGGCGCCGAGCAGGATCGCGGCGGCGCTCGTACCCGTGCTCACGCGGGCGGCGCGGCCCATCTCGCCCCAGTTCGCCACCGTGAGCAGCGCGACCGCCCCGAGGAGTAACGCTCCGCCAATGTAACCGAGCACCTCGACCAACGCATTCCGATGCGTCGCCGTCGGCGGCTCCTTGGGCTTCCCGGCGGGCGGCGCGGCCGGTGGCTGCGGGCGGGACCGGCCCGGGGCGGCCAGGGCCGCCGCGACCTCGGCGTCTGCCGCGTCCCGCAGCGCATCGGCCTGGTACTGGCGCAGCACGCCCGCGCTCACGAGCCTGGACAGCTCGTCATCCAGCCGGCTGGGCATGCGTCGCGTCTCCCTTGTCAGGATCACTAAGATCGGGCGGCGAGATGCCTATTCTGACCAGCTACCTTGTGTCCTTGTTCAGTCACCCCCTGTTTTCATTGCCCGGAGCCTTCCCGACCTTCTTCCGGTACGGCAATGACGGCCAGCTGGAGGTGACCGACCAGATCGTCATGGTCCCGGCCCGGATCGCCGGGCTGATCATCGGTTTCTTCGTGCTGCGCTGGGCGCTGCACAAGGTGATCCGCCGGTTCGCCCGCCGCACCGGGAACGGCGCCGTCGCCGGCGTACTGGCGAAGTCGAAGATCGGCCAGGGGTTCGTCGAGAGCACCTTGGCCAACGAGCGCCGGACCCAGCGGGCCGAGACGATCGCCTCGCTGCTGTGCAGCGCCGTGACGATCGTGCTGAGCGCTGTCACGGTGGTGATGGTGCTGGCCGAGCTCGGCTTCAACATCATGCCGGTCGTCGCGTCGGCGAGCATCATCGGCGTCGCCCTGGGCTTCGGCGCGCAGACGCTGGTGAAGGACTTCCTGGCCGGCGTCTTCATGATCTTCGAGGACCAGTACGGCGTCGGCGACCTGATCGACATGGAGAAGGCGACCGGCGTGGTCGTCGCGGTCGGCCTGCGGATCACCACCCTGCGCGGTGAGGACGGCACCACCTGGTACGTCCGCAACGGCGAGGTGCTGCGGATCGGCAACCTCACCACCCGCGACCCGGACAGCACCGCACCCTCTGGTGTCGGCAGCGCCATGGAGAAGGCCGAGGAGGCTACTCCGGACGACGAAAGTGCGGCGACCGGAACCCCGAACGGAAGCCGAGCTCCAAGTACAGCCGCTCAGCCGCAGAGCCCTCGACGACCTGCAAGGTGAGCCGCCCCCGGCCCACCGGCTCGACTCGTCGGGCCCCTCAAACACCACGCCGCCCGCGCAACGCGGTTGCGCGGGCGGCGGGTAAGTAGCTGTCAGGCCGTGAAGCTGACCTCGAGGGTGATCGGTGCCGCGAGCGCCTGGGAGACCGGGCAGTTCTTCTTCGCGCCCTCGGCGAACTCGGCGAACTGGTCGGCGGTCAGGCCGGGCACGTTTCCGACCACGGACAGCTTGATGCCGGTGATGCCCTCACCCGGCTGGAAGGTGACATCCGCCTGGGTGTCGAGCGCCGCCGGCGGGTTGCCGGCCTGCGCCAGCGCGTGCGAGAGCGCCATCGAGAAGCACGCCGAGTGGGCGGCGCCGAGCAGCTCCTCCGGGCTGGTCCTGCCGCTGGCCTCGGGCTCGGTCCGGGCGGCCCAGGTGACGTCGAACGTGCCGAGGGCGGACGACTCGAGGCTGACCTGACCGGCCCCCTCCAGCAGCGAACCTTCCCAGTGGGCCTTGGCGGTACGGGTTGCGGCCATGCTCGTGTTATCTCCTTCGAAAAAGACTTCAGCGGCCGGACACGTCGATCGCGCCCGGGTACTGCGGTTCGTCGGTGTTCACCATGCTGTGCGCCGCCATCACCATGTAGGTCCAGATCTCCTGGTCCCGATCCGGTGGCAGTGCGATCTCGTCCAGCGCGGCACGCATGTGGCCGAGCCAGCGGTCCCGGGCGCTCGGGGTGACGGCGAACGGGGCGTGCCGCATCCGCAGCCGGGGGTGCCCGCGCTGGTCGGAGTACGTCCGCGGACCGCCCCAGTACTGCTCCAGGAACATCCGGAAGCGCTCCTCGGCCGGGCCGAGGTCCTCCTCCGGGTACATCGGGCGCAGCTCGGGGTCGGCGGCGACGCCGCGGTAGAAGGCCGCCACCAGCCGGTGGAACGTCTCGGCCCCGCCGACGACGTCGTAGAAGCTCGGTTGCTCAGTCATAACTGTCCCAGTGTCTCAAGTCGTCACAACGTGCTTGAGCAGGGCGTCCCGTTCACTGGTCGCGAGCGGTCGCTTGGCATGGGTCTCGCCGTCCACGGTGACGATCACCGAGACCGCCTTCGCGTACACGTCCTCACTCTCCCCGCTGCGGTCGACGATCCGGGAGCCGAGCGTGTACGACGTCGTACCGACGGACTCGACCCAGACGTCGACGTCGTACGGCGGATGCCTGAGCAGGATGGGCCGCAGATAGTCGACGGTCTGGCTGACCAGGACACACGGGTGATCGGTGAAGAAGTCGCCGCCGGTCGCGCCGATGATCTCGGACAGGAACGCGATCCGGGCTTCCTGCAGGTAGTCGAAGTACCGGACGTTGTTGACATGGTCATAGGAGTCGATGTCAGACCAGCGGACCAGGACCGGATGCGTGAATCTCATGAGCCCACCAGTTTCGACAGGGCCTCGCGCTCGACCGGGCTGATCCGGCGCAGGCGGTTGGCGGCGAAGTCGAACGGGACCAGCCGGGTGCGTGCCTCGACGTACGTCTTCCGCTCCGGCTCGGCGTCCAGGATCTCGTAGTCGACGGTGAACGAGGCGGCCCTGATCTCGCTGATCCACAGCTCGATCCGGACCGGTTCCGGCCGGAAGCGCAGCGGCGCGCGGTACTGCACCTCGTGCCGGGCCACCAGCAGGCCGGTCTCCAGGTCGTCGGCGCCGAGTTCCTTCGCGGTCCGGAACAGGAAGTCGACCCGGGCATCCTGTAGATAGTCGACGTACCGGCCGTTGTTGACGTGGCCGAGAGCGTCCTGGTCACCCCACCGCAGCGGACAGTGGTAGACGTGGCGGTTGTGATGATCCACACGGCGATCATCGCATCCTGGGTACTTCCGGCGTGACTGAGCGTGGGTAATGTCATCCCCGGCAAGGGAGCCATGGACTGAAGGAGCAGGGATGACTGACCAGCGGGTGGCGATTGTGACCGGGGCGGCCCGGGGAATCGGCGCGGCGGTGGCACAGCGGCTCGCCGCGGACGGGAACGCGGTCGCGGTCCTCGACCTCGACGAAGGCGCCTGCGAGGCCACCGTGAAGGCGATCACCGAGGCGGGCGGCCGGGCGATCGCGGTCGGCTGCGACGTCAGCAAGTCCGACCAGGTGACCGCCGCGGTGGAGCGGGTGGTGGCCGAGCTGGGCGCGCCGACGATCCTGGTGAACAACGCCGGCGTCCTGCGCGACAACCTGCTGTTCAAGATGTCCGAGGACGACTGGGACACGGTCATGTCGGTGCACCTGAAGGGCAGCTTCCTGATGTCCCGCGCCTGCCAGGCGCACATGGTCGAGGCCGGGTACGGCCGCATCGTGTTCCTGTCCTCGACGTCGGCGCTGGGCAACCGCGGCCAGGCGAACTACGCCTCCGCGAAGGCCGGTCTGCAGGGCCTGGCGAAGACGCTGGCGATCGAGCTCGGCAAGTTCGGCGTCACCGCGAACGCGATCGCGCCCGGATTCATCGAGACCGACATGACCGCGGCCACCGCGGCCCGGGTCGGCGTCGACTTCGAGGAGTTCAAGAAGGCGACGGCCGCGACCATCCCGGTGAACCGGACCGGCAAACCCGAGGACATCGCCGCGGCCGCGTCGTACTTCTGCAGCGAGGAGGCCGGTTTCGTCTCCGGACAGGTCCTGTACGTCGCCGGCGGACCCCGGAACTAGAACAGGACTGAGGGCGGATCAATGGCGCAGTCCTTCACCGGAATCGACGAGGTCGTGCACGCGGTCGGCACCCAGCTGGGCGAGACCGAGTGGCTGGAGATCACCCAGGAGCAGGTGAACACGTTCGCCGACGCGACCGGTGACCACCAGTGGATCCACGTCGACGTCGACCGCGCGAAGAAGGGCCCGTACGGCGGCACGATCGCGCACGGGTATCTCACCCTGAGCCTGATCGCGCGATTCGGTGACGAGCTGTTCTCGGTCAACGGGGTGACCGCCAAGCTCAACTACGGCGTGAACAAGGTCCGCTTCCCGGCCCCGGTCCCGGTCGGCTCCCGTGTCCGGGCAAGCGCCTCGATCTCGAACTCGGCCGAAACCCCGGCCGGCGTCCAGGTCTCGCTGAACTGGGTCATCGAGCTGGAGAACTCGACCAAACCCGCCTGCGTCGCCGAAACCGTCGTACTCCTCGTCCCCTGATCGCTGACGTCCGAAGAACCGGCGAGACGTGGACGCACTTCTTCGGACGTGAGGGCTTCAGAGCGGGCAGATGAGGACCGCGTGGGTGGTGACGCGGTAGTAGCCGAGCCATTCGTTGACCGCGATCATCGGGGCGTTGCCGTCGTAGTTGGCGGTGTAGGCGGCCTGGACACCCGCGTCGGCGGCCCGGTGCAGGGCGGCGCACTTGACCAGCTTGGCCAGGCCGCGACCGCGGTAGTCCGGCATCGTCGCCGTCATCTGCGACCAGATCTTGGTGTGATCGCCGTGGCCGAGCGTGAAGGCGATCACCTGGTCCTCGTACACCGCCGCCATGCTGAGATCCAGCACCATCGCCGGCGACTTCCACACGCCGTCGAGCCAGTCGTCGTACGGCCGCGTGGTGATCCTGGCGTCGCCCGGCTTGGTCCGCTGGGCGACCAGGTCCGCCTCGTACAGGCTGCGCGGGTCGACCTCGTTCAGCGGCACCAGCTCGACGCCGGACGGCACGCTCGGGAGGTCCGGCGCCTTGCGCGGATCGATGCCGGCGTAGTGCACCAGCCGGGTCTGCTTGTACCCCCAGCGAGCGGCCCACTCGACGGCCGAAGGGTCCGCGAACACCCGTGCACTCGTCGCCCCGCCCGACCGCAGCTCATCGTGCGTTGCCGCTAGCAACTTCGTCCCGATCCCACGGCCGCGATGGTCCGGGCGGACCAGCACCCGCAGCTGCCCGTCCAGCGGCTCCGATCCGGCGATCAGCCCGGTGGACGCCCAGCCGACCACCTCGCCCGCATCCACCGCGGCGAACGTGCCACGGCCCGGAACGCGGACGGCCGACAGCCCGTTTCTCAGCGCCGAAGGCGTGACCACCAGGTACGGCGCATGCGCGTCGTGCAAGGCGATCGCACCGTCGACATCCCCCGGCTCAGCACGCCTGATCTCCATGCGAACTCCTTCGGCGAAGTTCCACGGAACATAACCCGTCCTCGGTGCCTACCGAGTCCGAAACCGATTACAGCTCTGTCTCAGCGCGTTTCTTAACGCGCCGATCACCTACGAGGTCAGCGGACGCAGCAGGCCCAGCTCGGTCAGCACGCGGCGATAGCCGAGCCAGTTGTTGATGGCAAGCATCGGACCGTTCTCGTCGTCGTTCGACGTGTAGGCGGCGGTGATCCCGGCCTCGGCGCAGCGACGCAACGCGACCGACTTCACCAGCTTCGCCAGCCCACGGCCCCGGTACGCCGGGATGGTCCCGGTCATCCCCGACCAGGCGCGCTCGCGGTCGGTCTCGACCGCGGTGAAGCAGGCGACCTCGTCACCGGCGACGGCGGCGATGCTGAGCGATTTGTCCAGGGCCGGACTGTTCCAGATCTCCTCGAGCCAGTCGTCGTAGGCGATCGCGTCGAGCGGCGAGTCGCCCGGCTCGTCCAGCGAGGCGATCGAGTCGGCGGCGTACGCCTGCCGCGGATCCAGCTGATCCATCGCAACCAGCTCGATCCCGTCCGGAGTCGGGGGCTGATCGGGCAGTACACGTGGATCGAGACCCGAGAAATGCAGCTGGCGTGTTCCGTCGTACCCGCGGTTCCGGGCGAACTCCAGGCCGTCGGGGTGTACGAACGCTCGGGTCCGGACGGCGCCGACCTCTTCGAGGTGCTGATGCAACCGTTCCGCCAATGCGTTCCCGATGCCTTGCTTGCGATGATCCGGGTGCACGTAGATCGACACGTTGCTCTGGCCCGGCTCGCTGGTCCAGATGTTCAGCGCGGCGGTGCCCATGGCGACCACTTCGCCGCCCGATTCCGCAACGAGAGCGAGGAAACGCTCCTCCGGCGCCGACACGGTGATCAGGTGGCGGGTGGCTGCCGGTGACATCACCTTGTACTCGTAGACCGCACGCCGTACCGCCGTCACGCCATCCGCGTCGTCGCCCACGGCCGGCCGGATCACCACCGGATTCACCATGCCCGGACCCTAACCAGCACGCAGGCCAACCGCCACGGATTAACGGCCTGGGACGAACAGCAACGCGATCGCAACAGGTGCGCGCTCACCGTGATTCTGTCGTGTGCCGGACTGGCACTAGAGTGGCCCGGTGCTGTCGGACTGATCGCCCCGACCGCCGGAAGTGCCATCGTGCTGGGACACGACGTGGTCACCGGCGGCGGGCGCTCCGCAGGCCATCCCCGCGCCCCGAGCGAAGCGAGGGATGCTCTTGACAGACCCTCCGGGTGTCAGGAGTAAATAACCGCTATGCAGGTTACGGATGGGCGGCGGCTGCCGGGGTGCTGGCCGGTTTGATGGTGTCCGACGGGCCGCGGCCCGAGTTCGTCGAGGCGTTCCGGCCGTTCGCGCCGTTGATCGGCAGCTGGGATCTCGACGTCAGTTGGTACGACGACGACGGCAACGTCACCCGGCAGACCAAGGGCGAGTGGCACTTCGCGTGGGCCCTCGACGGGCGCGCCGTCGCCGACATCTGGATCACGCCGAGCCGGGCCGCCCGCCCCACCGACGGCGACGGCGAGTGGGGTCTCACGGTCCGCATCCACGACCCGGAGCTGCAGGCCTTCCGCTCCACCTGGATGGGCCCCAAGCACGCGTTCGTGATGACGTTCATCGGTCACCCCGGCGAGAACTCGATCACCCTGGACGCTCGCGAACCGCTCGCCGCCAAAACCCGCTGGATCTTCACCGACATCAGCGAAACCGGCTTCCATTGGCGCAACGAGGACGAAGACGCCGACGGCACCGTCATCGTCCGCCAGCGCTTCGTCGCCACGCGGCCGGCTCAGCCGTAGATCCTCACCGCGGTCGCAAGGCCGTCGGTCTCAGCCGACGATCCCGCCGTTGAGAGTGAGCCCGCCGTCGATGGTGATGGTCTGGCCGGTGATCCACGACGCCTCGTCCGACAGCAGGAACCACACCAGCGAGGCGACGTCCTCCGGCGTACCCAGCCGCTTCAGCGGGTACGTCGAGGCGACCTTGTCCTCACGGCCTTCGTAGAGGGCTCCGGCGAACTTGGTCTTCACCACCGCCGGAGCCACTGCGTTGACCCGGATCTCCGGCGCCAGCTCGACCGCCAGTTCGGCCGTGACCCGGGACAGCATCGCCTTGGTCGCGCCGTACCAGCCGATCCCCGGAGACGGCGCCAGGCCCGCCACCGAGGACAGGTTGACCACCGCACCGCCGTGGGCGCGCATCCACGCGTCCCGGCAGGCCTTCACCCAGGCGATCGTGGCCAGCACATTGGTGTCGACCATCTTGGCCGCGACCGCGTGGTCGACATCGAGCAACTTGCCGTAGATCGGGTTGATGCCGGTGTTGTTCACCAGCAGGTCCACCGATCCGTACGTCGCCACCGCCGCGGCCACCACTCTCGCGCGGTGCTCGGGGTCGGCCGCCTTCCCCGCGACGGCGAACGCATGGTCCCGGCCGCCGAGGGACTCGACCGCCTGGTCGAGCGTCTCCTGCGTGCGGCCGGTGATGACGACACGAGCGCCGTCGGCCACCAGGCGCTGCGCGATCGCCAGCCCGATCCCCCGGGACGCACCGGTGATGATCGCCGTACGGCCCTCCAACGACATCAGCTGAGACGCTCGAGAATGACCGCCATACCCTGGCCACCGCCGACGCACATCGTCTCCAGGCCGAACTGCTTGTCCTCGAACTGCAGCCCGTTCACCAGCGTCGTCATGATCCGTGCGCCGGTCGAGCCGAACGGGTGGCCGAGCGCGATCGCACCGCCGTGCACGTTCAGCTTGTCCTCGTCGATGCCGAGCTCACGCGCCGACCCGATCACCTGGACCGCGAAGGCCTCGTTGATCTCGACCAGGTCGATGTCGTTGATGCTCATCCCGGCCCGGGCCAGCGCCTGCTTCGACGCCTCGATCGGACCCAGGCCCATGATCTCCGGCGACAGGCCGCTGACACCGGTCGACACGATTCGCGCCAGCGGGGTCAGGCCGAGCTCGCGGGCCTTGGTGTCGCTCATGATCACGACCGCCGCGGCGCCGTCGTTCAGCGGGCAGCAGTTGCCGGCCGTGACCGTGCCGTTCTCCCGGAAGACCGGCTTCAGCTCACTGACCTTCTCCAGCGTGGTCCCGGCCCGCGGCCCGTCGTCCTTGCTGACCACGGTCCCGTCCGGCAGCGTCACCGGCACGATCTCACGCTCGAAGAAGCCGTTGTTGATCGCCTTCTCGGCCAGGTTCTGCGAGCGGACGCCGAACACGTCCTGGTCGGCGCGGCTGATGCCCTTCAGCGTCGCCACGTTCTCCGCGGTCTGACCCATCGAGATGTAGATGTCCGGGATCAGCCCGTCCTGGCGCGGATCGTGCCAGGTCTCGTTGGTCTCGGCGTACTTCTCGGTCCGCTGCACCGCGTCGGCGAACACCTCGTTGAACGAGCTCGGGTCGCCGACTCCGGCCGAGCCGAAGTTCTTGTACCGCGACACGCACTCGACGCCGGCGCTGACGAAGATGTCGCCCTCGCCGGCCTTGATCGCGTGGAAGGCCATCCGCGCGGTCTGCGTCGACGACGCGCAGAACCGGTTGACCGTGGTCGCGGGCGTGTTGTCCCAGCCCAGCTGCACCGCGATCCGGCGAGCCATGTTGCCGCCGTGCTCGTCGTGCGGCTCCGCACACCCGACCGCCAGATCCTCGATCTGCTCACCGGTCAGGCCGACCTTGTCGACCGCGGCCTTGATCATCTGTACGGCGAGGTCGTCCGGCCGGATGTCCTTCAGCGACCCCTTGTACGCGCGGCCGATCGGCGAACGCGCGGTGGACACGATGACTGCTTCAGGCATTGCAAGTCCTTTCAGAGGCCGAGATCGCGGCCGATCAGCTCTTTCATGATTTCGTTGCTACCGGCCCAGATCTTCGTCACCCGGGCGTCCCGCCAGGCCCGCGCCACCCGGTACTCGTTCATGTAGCCGTAGCCGCCGTGCAGCTGGACACACGCGTCCAGGATCTCGTTCTGCACCTGGGCGCTCCACCACTTCACCTTCGCCGCGTCCACCGCGGACAGCCGGTCCTCGTCGTGCGCGACGATCGCGTTGTCGACGTACGCCTGGGTGACCTCGGCCTTGGTGACGAGCTCGGCGATCACGAACTTGTTGTACTGGAACGAGCCGACCGCCTGGCCGAACGCCTTGCGCTGCTTCACGTACTCGATCGTCTCGTCCAGGATCTGGGTCGCCTGGGCGATATTCGACACCGCCGCACCGACCCGCTCCTGGGCCAGTCGCTCCATCATGTGGATGAAGCCCCGGTCCACCTCGCCGAGCACGTTGTCGTCCGGGACGAACACGTCGGAGAAGAAGAGTTCCGACGTACCGGACTCGGTCTGGCCGACCTTGTCCAGCTTGCGGCCGCGGGCGAACCCGTCCATCCCGTCCTCGATCACGAACAGGCTGATGCCCTTCGCACCCTTGGCCGGATCGGTCCGGGCGGCGGTGATGACGAGGTCGGCCATGTCGCCGTTGGTGATGAAGGTCTTCGACCCGTTCACCACCCAGCCGCCGTCGACCTTCCTCGCCGACGTCTTCAGCGCGGCCAGGTCGGAGCCGCCGGACGGCTCGGTCATCCCGATCGCGGCGATGTACTCACCGGCGCAGAACTTCGGCAACCAGCGCTGCTTCTGCTCCTCGGTGCCCAGATCCACCAGGTACGGCGCCGCGCAGTCGTAGTGGATGCCGAAGCAGCTCGACAGCGACGCGGACACCTTGGAGACCTCCTCGGCGAACACGGCGTTGAACCGGTAGTCGCCGACGCTGGAACCGCCGTACTCCTCCGGCACGTCCAGGCCGAGGAACCCCTGCTTGCCGGCCTCCAGCCAGGCCGACCGGTCGATCGTCTTCTCCTCCAGGAACTGCTCCATCCGCGGCACCAGGGAGCGGTCGCAGTACTCCTTCGCGCTGGCCCGGAAGGCGTGGTGGTCCTCGTTGAAGATGACGCGTTCCATGGGCCCTCCGAGGATGTCAAACAAATGGCTAAGCGCTTGCTTAGCTTCGCCAATCTGGGGCAGGGTGTCAACGTGTCCGCAGTCACCAGCCCGCTCGTCTGGGAGCATGTCCAGCCGGCCGCCGCGCGCCGGCTGCTCACCGGCGCCATCGACGCGTTCGCCGAGCGGGGGTTTCAGGCCACCACCACTCGCGATATCGCCTCGCGCGCGGGGATGAGCCCGGCCGCGCTCTACGTGCACTACCCGTCGAAGGAGCGCCTGCTCTTCGAGATCAGCCTGTACGGCCACCGCGCGGCGCTCGACGTTCTGCGGGAGGCGGACAGCGGCCCGACACCGGCCGACCGGTTGCGCTCCATGGTGTCCGCCTTCACCGCCTGGCACGGCCAGCACCACACCATCGCCCGAGTCGTGCAGTACGAGTTGGCCGCGCTGACCCCGGAACACCTTGCCGAGGTGGCCGTGATCCGCCGAGCGATCTCGGCCCAGATCGAGCAGGTCCTCGCGGACGGCGTGGAGGCGGGGGACTTCGCCGTGACCGACCTTCCCGGCACCACTCTCGCCGTGCTCTCACTCGCCATCGACGTCGCCCGGTGGTACACACCACACCGCGGCGAGCCGGAAGCCCTGGGCAAGCTGTACGCCGATCTCGCCCTGCGCATGGTCCAGGCATAGAAGGACCCCGCACCAGCTGGTGCGGGGTCCTTTCGGGGTGCGTCAGGCCTGGAGGGCAGCCTGGACGTCCAGGTGGATGTCCACCTTGTCACCGATCAGCAGCTTGCCGCCCTCGAGCGGCACGTTGAAGTCGATGCCCCACTCCTTGCGGCTGAGCTGCGCCGACGCCTCGAAGCCGATGATGGTCTGGCCGTAGGCGTTCTGGTCCACACCGAGGAACTCGACCGCGAGCTCGATCGGCTTGGTCACGTCCTTGATGGTCAGCTCACCGGCGAGGGTGTAGTCGTCGCCGTTCGGGGTCAGGGCGGTGCTGACGAAGGTCATCTTCGGGCTGTTCTCGGCGTCGAAGAAGTCGCCGGAGCGCAGGTGGCCGTCGCGCTGCTCGCTGCGCGTGTCGACGGAGGCGAGCTCGACGGAGACGTTGGCGGCCGACTCCTCCAGCGAGTCCTTGACGACGATCTCGCCGGCGTACTCCTTGAAGGTGCCGCGGACCTTGGTCATCAGGTGCCGGACGGTGAAGCCGATCTCGCTGTGCGCGGGGTCGATCGCGTAGGTACCGGCGACCAGGCCGGGGATGCTGCTGGTCGGGGTCGTGCCGGTGGTGGTGGTCTCGCTCATGGTTCCTCTTCTGTGGGGGGTCGTACTGGTCGGGGGGCGACGCAGCCTCAAGAAGTTCAATACTCAATCTCTTGACTACGACACTAGAGAGGAACGGTTTAAATGTCAACTACATTCCCGGTACACTGATCCCGTGACGATGACGACTGAGACCCGGTGGCTCAACGCCGAGCAGCAGGTGGCGTGGCGCGCGTACCTGCTGGGCACCGCGCGCCTGATGGCCAAGCTGGACGACGATCTGCGTCAGTTCGGCATCGGTATCAACGACTACGAGATCCTGGTCCGGCTCTCCGAAGCCCCCGACCGCCGGCTCCGGATGGCCGACCTGGCCGACCGGCTGCACCAGAGCCGCTCCCGGCTGACCCACACCGTGGGCCGCCTGGAGGCCGCCGAACTGGTCCGCCGTACGTCGTGCACCAGCGACAAGCGTGGCGTCTGGGCCGAGCTCACCGACGCCGGCTTCGCCCTCCTCGAGCAGGCCGCCCCGACGCATGTCGAAGGTGTCCGCGAGAACCTCGTCGACCTGGCCACCCCGGAGGACTTCGCCGCCGTAGGCCGCGTCTTCGACACAGTCTCGGAGCACATCGGCCAGCGCTGACCTTCAGCTCACGGGCGTGATCTCGAGGGACAACTCGGCCCGGTCGGCGCCGCGATAGGCAAGCATCGAGTCACGCATCCGGCGTTTGACCGGGGGCAGGTGATTGACCGCGCGCATCGCCGTACGCAGACCGGCCAGCGCCAGCCGCCCAACCACCGGCTTGTGGACGGGATCGTCCGCCGTCATCTGCGCTCGCGACTTGATCACCGCGTCGAAGCCGTACTCGATCATCCTCGCCTCGTACGCACGGACGGCCGGGATCAACTCCTCCCGGCCATCCCGTACGGCGATCAACTGCCGGCAGAGGTTGACCGCGTCCCGCAGCGCGGTGTTCGCGCCCACCCCGCGCCCTGGCGTCATCGTGTGGATGGCGTCGCCGAGCAGCGTCACCTTGGTCGTCTCCCAGGGCTCCAGTGGCACCGAGGTCCAGATGTTCACCGGGAAGCACGTGCCGGGATCAGTCAGCTCGAACAGCCGGCGCAGATTCGGATGCCACCCCCTTGTGAGCCGCAGCGCCACCTCGACCAGCTCGTCGCCACGCAACTCCATCACGTCGGCCGGCAGCTTGTCCGCGGTCGCCGACAGACCCCAGTTGATGTAGTCGCGGGTGTTGTCGAACTGCAGCCCCGGCCAGCGGCGGATCAGTTCCTCGGTGTTGCCTCCGATGCCGCTCTTCACGTTCCCGTCGCGATCCCACTGGAACTCCATCACATGCAGGATGCAGGCCAGCCCGCGCGGGGCGTTCACCATCGAGATACCCTCGAACACCTTCGGCGGCACAAGGCTCGCGCTCTCCGCGGTGATCGGCAGCTTCCCCGCGATCGCGACGATCCCGGTCTCCTCGGTCTCCGCGTGCGGCAGGTACTGACGTCGTACGCGTGAACGCGCCCCGTCGGCCGCCACCAGCAGGTCACCGGTCGCATGCGTCCCGTCCGCGAAGTACGCCGTGACGCGATCGCCGTACTGCTCGAAGCGGGTGAACTCCTTGCCGAACTCGACCACGTCGTCCAGGCCGGTCAGTAGCACCTGCCGTAGCGTCATCCGGCTGATCGACTTCTCACTCTCCACCGGATCGGTCGCCGGCGGCAGGTCGAGCGAGAGGACCTCCTTGAGGTCCTCGGTAAGCATGTTGAAGTACTTCGGATCGCGGGCCCTGGTCGCCACGAACGTGTCGTACAGATCCCGCGGCAGCAGGGCATGCAGTGCTCGACTGCCATCTGGATCGATGCCGACCCGGTAGCCGTGCAGACCGTCCGTACGCAGGGCGTCTCGCTCGAACACGGTCACCTCGATCCCGGCGCGCTTCAGCCCGTGCGCCAGCGCGAGCCCACCTGTCCCACCACCGATCACCAGCACCTTCATTCCAGCTCCTCATCTCGGCTCTTCAAGTATCTTGGTAATCCGAGTATCTTGGCGATCCGAGAGAAATTCAAGCCCTATGCTGAGGCAGCCATGACCGGTTCCAGAGAAGAGCTCGCCGCCGAGATCCAGCAGCGGATGCTCCGGCTGATCGCGGATGTCGTCCTGTTCAACCACGCGGTCTCCGCCAAGGTGGGCCTGGGCGCCAGCGACTCCCAGTTCATGACGCTCCTGCAGACCTATGGCCCGCTGACACCGCGGCAGCTCGCCGAGCACACCGGCCTCACCTCGGGTACGGTCACCGGCGTCATCGACCGGCTGGAATCACACGGTTTCGTCACTCGCCGGCCGGATCCAGGTGATCGCCGCAAGGTGGTGGTCACGCCCGTGCCGGAGGCAATCCAGGAGAAGCTGGTCCCGCTGTACGCCGCGCAGGCCGAGCATCTGCAGGCCGTTCTGGCGGCGCGCACCGAGGCCGACCTCCGCACCATCTCCGAGTTCCTTGCGGATTCCGTCTCCGGCCAAGGTGTAGCGGAGAGCTAAATGCTTTGGCGCGGCTCGACCACAGCTTGAAGACTTTCGGGTCGTGACAGACTTTCGTCAAGACGGCCGGGCAGGCATCGATGCTGCGTTGGTACGGCGACTGATCGCGGAGCAGTTCCCGCAGTGGGCCGACCTGCCGGTGACCCCGGTCAAGGTCGACGGCTGGGACAACCGGACGTACCGCCTGGGCCCGGAACTGACAGCACGCCTGCCCACGGCCGAGAGCTACGCTGCCGCCGTACACAAGGAACACGAGTGGCTGCCGCTCCTGGCTCCGGCGTTGCCCGTGGCGATCCCTGAGGCGGTGGCGAAGGGGTCGCCGGGTCAGGGGTACCCGTACCACTGGGCGATCCGCCGCTGGATCGACGGCGAGACCGCTTCATACGAGACGGTCCCGGACCTTTCCGGCTTCGCCCGCTCGATCGCCGAGTTCATCCTTGCCCTGCAAAGCTGCGACGCGACCGGGGGGCCAGAAGCCGGTGCGCACAGCTTCTACCGCGGTGCGCCGCCCGAGTACTACCACGACGAGACGCTCGAGGCGCTCGCCGTACTCAAGGGGCGCATCGACACCGACCTCGCCCGCGAGGTCTGGGAGGCCGCGTTGGCCACCTCGTGGGACCGACCGCCGGTGTGGTTCCACGGCGACATCGCCAGCGGCAACCTGCTCGTCCAAGACGGCCGCCTGTCCGCTGTGATCGACTTCGGGACCTCAGGTGTCGGCGACCCTGCCTGCGACTTGGTCATCGCCTACACCTTCTTCTCCGGCCCGTCCCGTTCGGTCTTCCGAGACGCCGTCCAGCAGGACTCCGGGACCTGGGCCCGCGCCCGAGCCTGGGCCCTCTGGAAAGCCCTCATCACCTACAACTCGTCAGAGACCAGCCACCACGTGATCACCGAAGTCCTCGAGGACCACCAAGCCCAGCGCTGACGACAGCGCCCACCTCGCAGCAGGCAAGGTGGGCGCTGGAGCTTCTCCTGATCAGTCCCGAGTGAGCTTCCGGTAGGTCACCCGGTGCGGACGAGCGGCCTCCGGGCCGAGGCGCTCGACCTTGTTCGCCTCGTACGACGCGAAGTTGCCCTCGAACCAGAACCACTTGGCCGGCTCCTGCTCGGTGCCCTCCCACGCCAGGATGTGCGTCGCGACCCGGTCCAGGAACCACCGGTCGTGGGACACGACCACCGCACACCCCGGGAACTCCAGCAGCGCGTCCTCCAGCGACTGCAGGGTCTCCACGTCAAGGTCGTTGGTCGGCTCGTCGAGCAGCAGCAGGTTGCCGCCCATCTTCAGCGTCAGCGCCAGGTTCAGCCGGTTCCGCTCACCGCCGGACAGTACGCCGGTCGGCTTCTGCTGGTCCGGGCCCTTGAAGCCGAACGAGGCGACGTACGCCCGGCTCGGCATCTCGAAGTTGGCGACCTTGATGTGGTCGAGGCCGTCGGAGACCTGCTCCCAGACCGTCTTCTTCGGGTCCAGGCCGCCGCGCGACTGGTCGACGTACGAGACCCGGACCGTGTCACCGAGCTTCAGCGAGCCGGCATCCGGCGTCTCTTCGCCGACGATCATCCGGAACATCGTCGACTTGCCGACACCGTTCGGGCCGACCACGCCGATGATGCCGGCGCGCGGCAGCGAGAAGCTCAGGCCGTCGATCAGCTTGCGGTCGCCGAACCCCTTCTCCAGCTTGGAGACCTCCAGCACCGTGCTGCCGAGCCGCGGACCCGGCGGGATGCTGATCTCGTCGACGTCCAGCTTGCGGGAGCGCTCCGCCTCGGCGGCGAGCTCCTCGTACCGGGCCAGCCGGGACTTGCTCTTGGTCTGCCGGGCCTTCGCGTTCGAGCGGACCCACTCGAGCTCGCGCTCCAGGATCTTCTGCCGCTTGGCGTCCTTGCGGCCCTCGACGACCAGCCGCTCCCTCTTGGTCTCCAGGTACTTGGAGTAGTTGCCCTCGTACCCGTAGGTCCGGCCGCGGTCGAGCTCGAGGATCCACTCGGCCACGTTGTCCAGGAAGTACCGGTCGTGGGTGATGGCCATCACGGCACCCGGGTACTTCTGCAGGTGCTGCTCCAGCCACTGCACCGACTCGGCGTCCAGGTGGTTGGTGGGCTCGTCGAGCAGCAGCAGGTCAGGCTGCTGCAGCAGCAGCTTGCACAGCGCGACCCGGCGACGCTCACCACCGGACAGGTTGTCGACCAGCGCGTCGGCCGGCGGGCAGCGCAGCGCGTCCATCGCCTGCTCCAGCTGGGCGTCGATGTCCCAGGCATTGCGGTGGTCCAGCTCAGTCTGCAGGTCGCCCATCTCGGCGAGCAGCGAGTCGTAGTCCGCGTCGGGGTCGGCCAGCTCGGCGGAGATCTCGTTGAAGCGGTCCAGCTTCTGCTTGGTGTCGCCGACACCTTCCTCGACGTTCTCCAGGACCGTCTTGCCCTCGGTCAGCGGCGGCTCCTGCAGCAGGATCCCGACCGTCGCGTCCTCGGCCAGCCGGGCCTCACCGTTGGAGGGCTGGTCGAGCCCCGCCATGATCTTGAACAGCGAGGACTTACCGGTGCCGTTCGGCCCGACCACGCCGATCTTCGCGCCGGTCAGGAAGTTCAGCGTGACGTTGTCGAGAACGACCTTGTCGCCGTGTGCCTTCCGGACGTTGCGAAGGGTGTAGATGAATTCCGCCATACCCCAGAGCCTATGTGCTCGGACCCGCCCGACCCCAATCAGCCCGGTCAGTTGTCCACAGATCCGAAGCTCGGCGGCCCGGCACGACTCCGGGAGGTGCATCTTCTCGGGTGACAGCGACATCGCGATCAGACGGAAGGCGGGCCATCATGAGCCTCGGCGAGACCTATGTGACGGTGCAGGGCCGGGTCGGCAGCGACCCGGATTTCAAGGAGATCGGTGGACAGACGGCCCGGACGACGTTCCGGATCGCCTCGACCCCACGGCAGTACGACCGGAACCTCGGCATGTACGTCGACAAGCCGACGACCTGGTTCACCGTCGAGTGCTGGCGTGCACTGGCCCAGAACGCCTTCGAATCGGTGCATGTCGGCCAACCGGTCCTCGTCACCGGTCGACTGCGAACCCACGAATGGACCGATGAAGCAGGTGAGACCCGCAGCCGCGTCGTCCTGGAGGCGTTCTCCCTCGGCCACGACCTCACCCGAGGTACGACGACGTTCACCAAGACCCCTCCGCGCCAAGCCGGCGCCGCAGCCCCCGTTGGCGACGGAGACGCTGCCGATTCCGCGCCGCTGAGCGCTGTTCCATCGTCCAGTCCGGCCGACGCGCCCGCTTCGCCGTACCCGCCGGAGGAGTACTCCACCACCACACTCCCGCTGACGCCGACCACCCCGGAATCCGAGGCGGCATGACTATCTCAACCTTGACTTATATAAGCGACGACCGGCATTTGGGCTGCACCACAGCCGGACAGGAGCGGGAAACAACGGCGCGCACCCGGCTCGCTCCCCAACGCTCGGTTACCCCTGCCCGGTGGACACGGCCGTCGCGCCGGCTAGGGCACACCCGGCCAGCCAGCTGGTTGGGCCAGCCGGTGGACGCTGCGGTTCGACGGGTGCTGGTGGGTTAGCGACGGGCGGTGGCGAGGTTGTCGCGACAGGTGGTGTAGGCGTTGAGCTCTTCGCGGGCGGGGGCTACGACGTGGCTGTCGGCGACCTTTTCCAGTTCGGCGCGGAGTGCCTTGGCGACAAGGCGGCCGCGGCGGGCGGCTCCGCTGGTGGCGAAGAGGCGGCAGGCGAACGAGACGGCGACCCCCAGGACCGCGCCGCCGATCAGCATGATCGTGGCGTACGGGATACCGTTCCACCTCGGCAGTGGCAGATCCTCCAACTGCAGGAACCCGAACACGGCCAGCGCGGCGAGCCACAACCCACCGCCGAGTGCCACCAGGAACAGCAACCACTGGATGAACCGCACCGCACTCCACCAGCCGGGGCTGTGGCTGGCACCGAGGTCCGTCCTGGCGACGGCCTGGTCGAGCTCGTCACCGAGAGACTCCTCGCGGCGACGGATCGCCGAGCGAACGGAGTCGGCCCACGGTCGGGACAGCCCTTCGGCAGCCTTGTTGGTGATCGTGCGTACGGCGGTGTCCATCCGGGCACGCTGCACCGGCGTTGCCGCAGGCAACGAAGAGCGGGCGATCGCGACCTCCTGGGACGCGGACTTGCGCAGCGCCTTGCCTTGTTGCTTCGACACCTGATCCAGGTGCAGTCGCCGCAGCGGGTCCGGCCGGAACCGCCCGAGCCACTTGGTGACCGGCCATCCCGTCGCAGCACGAGCACGCTGCAGGTACGAGCGCCGTACGGCGTCGACCACGACCGGGACTCCGCTCGCGTCGGACAGCGCGTCGACGAGTTCGGCGATGTCGCGCTTCGCGATCTCCGGAGTCTTGGCGTTGCCACACTGGCTCGCCATCCGGTCCGCCACGCGGTCGACGTCGGCGGCAAGCCGCTCACGTGCGGACCGCTTGTTGTTGACTCGCTTGACCAACAGGGTGCGCAGCTCGTCCAACCCGTCGCCACTGACCGCGGAAGTCGCCACCACGTTCGGCGACTTGAGACCATCGGCCTTGAGCAGGCGGTCGAGGTCGTTCAGGCAGCTCTTCCGCTGGTCCGGCGTGAGCTTGTCGATGTGGTTCAGCGCGAACACCATCACGCCGGAGTGCGAGGCGAACGGCTTGATGTACCGGTTGTGCAGCGCGGCGTCGGCGTACTTCTGCGGATCGACCACCCACACCAGCATGTCCACCAGCTCGACGAGCCGGTCGACGATCAGCCGGTGCTCGACCTCGGTGGAGTCGTGGTCGGGCAGGTCCAGCAGCACCAGACCGTCGAGTTCCTCCGACTGTGCTTCCTCCAGCGAGCTGCGGTGCTGCACCTGGTGACGCCGCGGGATCCCCAGCCAGTTCAGGACTTCACCGGCCGGCTCCTCACCCCAGACGCAGGCGAGCGGCATCGAGCTCGTCGGCCGGCGGGTACCGATCGCGGCCAGGTCGAGCCCGGTCATCGCGTTGAACAGCGACGACTTGCCGGAACCGGTAGCACCGGCCAGCGCGACCACGGTCAGCTCGCCGGACATCCGCAGGCGTTGCCCGGCCCGTTCCACGATCTGCGTGGCCTCGGTGAGTACCACCGGGTCCAGCCGGCTCTGCCCGGCCTCCGCGGCCGCTTCCAGTGCCTCGATCTTCGTCAGGACATCGGCAGAGCCTCGCACGAGGCCCTTGACCGTATCCACAATTCCCGTCACGTGCAGTCCTCCACCGCGCGCGCGGCCTCCGTCAGTTGCGTGGCCGCCTCAGGATCGACCGGATGCTGGTCGAGGACAGCCAGATAGCGGGCGAACTCGGCATCCATCAGGGCATGAACCCTACCGTCAAGGTCCTCGCGGGCCTTAGTCACCAGGCTCCGGACGGCCTGATCGCCGAACACGGCCTCCAGCAGCTTCTGCCCGACCACGGCGGTTCCGGCGCCGACACCCACCTCGGCACCGGTGATTCCGGCCGTGCTGGCGAAGATCACCACCATCAGCGACAGGCCCAAGCCGTTCACGCCGTACGCGAGGATGCGAGCCGTCGAGCGCTTGTCGGCGCCCTCCTTGCGGACCAGGTCGAGCACGAAGCCCTGCCAGTCGCGGACCGCGCGGCTGGCCGCTGCCGGGAAGTCCTTCGACATCCGGCCCAGGTCCCGGTCTCCAGCAGCGAGCAACTGCCGGCCGGCGGCGGTCGATTGCCAGGACTCCTCGGCTCGTTCGGCCGCTGCTTCCGCGTGCTCGCGGAGCAACGACTCCAGGCCGGACTCGACCGCGTCGTTGAGGTCGCGGGTCGGCGGCGGCTTGCCGACCACCGCGTTCCTCATCTTGTCGCGCAGCCGGCCGACGTTGGTCTGCAGGCCCTTCAGCAGTTCGCCGGTGCCGACGAACTCCTGCCACCGGGCCAGCACCTCCCCGCGCAGCAGCGTGCCGTCCTGCGTCGCCTTCGCGATGTCCTTCACGGCCCGGTCGTACGCCGTTTCCGCGGTCGAACGGAGCTCGATCACGGTCTCTGCCTGCGCCTTGACCGCTGCCGCGAACGCCGGGGTCTTCTTGACCATCGCGGTGACGGCGCCGTGCAGGGTACGGCGAACGACCGCCGCGCGGGCCTCCGCGTCAGCGGCCAGGTCGACCAGCCAGTCCTTGATCGAGGCAACGGTCCCGGCCGGCAGCATGCCGTTGCTGTCGACAACCGTCTCCTTGATCGAGAACAGCGGCGAGTCGCCCAGTCCGCGCTCGAGCAGCATCTGCGCGAGGTGCCCGGTGATGTCGTCGATGGTGTCTTCCGGCGCGCGGTCCAGGACGACGGCGACCGCCGTACTGCGGTCGGACGCGCTCTGCAGGAAGTCCCACGGTACGGCGTCGGCGTACCGGGCTGCCGTGGTGACGAACAGCCAGAGGTCGGCCGCGGCGAGCAGCTGGGTGGCGAGGTCCCGGTTCGCCTCGACGACGGAGTCGATGTCGGGGGCGTCCAAGATCGCGAGACCCTGCGGAACGGTGTCAGCGGCAACCAACCGCAGCTGGCCCGGGTCCTCCGTGCCGCCCGGCCTGTCACCGCTGGAACGCGCCATGCCCGGCAGCACCCGGTCGCCGACGAACCAGTCGGCGTCGGCCGGGTGGTGGATGAGCACCGGCGAGCGAGTGGTCGGGCGCAGCACGCCGGGCTCGCTGACGACCTTGCCGATGATCGTGTTCACCAGCGTCGACTTGCCGGCGCCGGTCGAACCGCCGACAACAGCAAGCACCGGAGCTTCGAGCTGCACCAGCCGCGGCAGGATGTAGTCGTCCAGCTGATCCAGCATCGCCTTCTGCTGCTGGCGCGCCTCGTCAGCCCCCACCACGTCGATCGGCAACTGACTAGCAGCCAGCGCACCCCGCAGCCGCATCAACGCCGTAATCAAAGCCATAGCCGCCTGCTCAGCAGCCGCCCGCTCCGCCAACTGCTCCGCAGTCAGCTCTTCCTCACCTGCCGCATCCGCAGCCGGATCCTCGGAGGCCCGCGCTTCGCCGGACTCAGCTCCACCCTCGGCCTGCCCCGAGCCAGCCTGAGCCTGCTCGCCTAGCTCGGGTCCATCAGCCACGGCGGCCTGCTCAGCTGACCCCTCAACCGCAGCATCCGCAGACTGCTCGTCGTCCGCCCTACCAGATTCATCCGCCGCCTCAGGCTCCCGAGACGTGCCGGCAGAGTCAGCGTCGGGGGCCTCGGAGGTCCCGGCAGAGTCAGCGTCGGGGGCCTCGGAGGTCCCGGCAGACTCAGAATCCTCGGCGTTCTCAGAGGTCCCGGCAGACTCAGAGCCCTGGGGCCCCTTGGAGGTGCGAGAGGACTCAGCTGCCTGGGGGTTCTCGGACCTGCCGGCGGACTCAGCCGTCTCGGACGCAGCCTCAGCCGTCTCGGACGCAGCCTGAGGCTGCTCCCCCACCACGTCGGCTACCTCGGGCTCATCACCCGACTTACCCGCCTGGGCGGCCGCGGCTTCAGCATCCGCGTCGCCTGGCCGGTCGTGCGTCGCCTGCGGCTTCTCGGCCTCGGCCTCCGCATCAACTGGCTGGTTCTCCGTCGCCTCCGGTTCCGCGGACTCAGCCACGGCGCGACCTGGCTCGTTGTCCGCCGGCTGCGGGTCCGCGGACTCTGCTGTGCCCTCGGGCTGCTCGGACGCAGGCTGGGGCTGCTCAGCCACAGCGTCAGCTGCCTCGGGCTCGTCAGCCGACTCCCCCGCCCGGTCAGCCCCTTCGACCCGCTCGGCGGAAGCCTCGGGGTGGCCGGGTGAGGCGTCGGCCTCCGGGGCAACTGGCTGGCCGTCCGCCGACTGCGGCTCCGCGGAGTCCGCTACGTCCTCGGACTGCTCGGATGCGTCCTTGGACTGCTCGGACGCCGCGTCAGGCTGCTTGTCCGCTGCGTCAGCCGACTCGGGCGCGTCAGAAACGGCCTCGGTGTGCGTGTCAGACCGCTCGCCCGCCGCGTCAGCCTCAGATTGGTCCGCCGACTCGTCTGCCTGGCGGTCTGCGGATTCGGGGTCGTCGGTGGAGGTGCCGGGGTTCTTGGGGAGGCCGACGATGATGTTGCCGTATTCCAGAGGAAAGCCGTCCGGGGATTCGTCGGGCTCGTAGACGACACCTACCGTCGGGCGAGCAGGCTCGGTCGCTCCCGTGTCATCGGCCGGAGGTTCGGCCATGGCTGCCGCGGGCTCCTCGACAGCAGGTACCTCGGCCCCTGCAGGCTGATCGTCATCGGCAGGCGTGTCCGCAGGCTCCTTGGCGTCGGCGGCAGGCGCGTCCGCAGACCCTTCGGCGTCAGCGACAGGCGCGTCCACGCGCTCCTGGACGCCAGCAGCCGTCGTGTCCGCGGGCTCCTCAACGTCAGCGGAAGACGTGTCCGCCGGCTGCTCGGCGTCTGCCTTCACCTCGGCGTCGGCGGTGTGCGTCGGCTCCACCTCGGCCGCCGGGGTCGGCTCAGCCTCGGCCGTGGGTGTGGGCTCCTGCTCAGTGGGCTCGGGTGCGGCTGGCTTCGGGTCGGCTGGGGTGGGATCGGCCGTGGTGGGGGCCGGCGTGCTGATGTCGGCGGGTGGGCTCGACGGGTCCGGCGTACCGGCGGACTTGCGGCGACGACGGCGCCAGAAACCTTTGCCTTTGGCATCCGACTGGGCGACCAGGTTCGCCAGCTCGTGGGCAGGCTGATCCCGGTTCGGAACGCGCGGCTCCTCCGAGCGCTCCGAACCTTCACCAGCTGCTGACCTGATGTCAGCCACGGCGTCCGCCCACGAGCACAGAGTGCCCGGTCGGACAGCGCAGAAGCAAAGTCATCGTCATCCCCGTTTGGCGGCGTGGACGGGTGGCAGTCACTGCGATGGTGGATACGGACCGTATCCTCCCGGCGGTCCTTGTTGACCAGGGGGTCCCGGTGGGTAACCGGGCTGGCCCGCTGGGTAACCGGCTTGACCCGAGGGATACCCGGCCTGCGCGGGTGGGTAACCACCCGGCGGCGGACCCCCTGGTGCACTCGGACCCGGCCCCGGGTACGGCGGACCACCCGGCCCCGGAAACTGGGGGGTGGCCTGAGCGAAGGCCGGCATCGGCGGGAACGGGACGCTGGGACGCCGTGCGCGCAGTTCGTTCAGCAGCCGCTTCTCGGTCTCCAGCGCGTCCGGGCCGATCACCTGGCGGACGATCTTGTCCCGCAGATAGGCCAGGTCGGTGGCGTTGCGCTGGAACGCCTTCGCGGCGGCTTCCGCCTCGGCGCCGTACCGCCTCGCGTTCTGCCGTAGCGCCTTGCGGCCGCGCAGTGTCGCGATCAGCGGTACGTCCTGGGCGACCAGCCAGCCGAACCGGACGTAGTCGTACAGCCGCGACGCGATCATCTTCCCTTCCCGGGACCGCATCACGAGGGCGAACACGACCATGCCGATGAAGATCGGGACCATCAGGAACAGGTACGCCATGAAGAACCCGGCGCCCTGCGCCCAGCTCGCGAACGCGTTCCAGAGCGCGTGCGCGAGGACGGCGGCCAGGTAGCCGACGATCGGCGCCAGGAACCGGACCGCCGTACTGCGATGCCGTACGGCGATACCGATGCCGATCGCGGTGAACGACGTGAAGAGTGGATGCGCGAACGGGGAGATCAGGCCCCGGAAGAAGAACAGTACGAACACCCCGCGCAGCCCGGCATCGCTCCCGGCCTCCTCGGAGAGCTGACTGAAGATGCGGCCGTAGTAGAGGATGTTCTCGGTGAAGGCGAACCCGACGCCGACCATGCCGGCGTACACCAGGCCGTCGATGATCCCGTCGAACTCCTTGCGCCGGACCAGCGCGAGCAGCAGGATCACCGATCCCTTGGCGAACTCCTCCACCGGCGGAGCGACGAACACGGCTGAACGGTTACCCCCGCCGCCGGTCTCCTCCATCCAGTGCGAGACCTCGGTGTTGATGAAGATCGCGGCCAGAGTGGCGATGAACGCACCCCAGCAGAGCGCGAACAGAACGTACTTGGTCGGCTCCGGTTCGTAGCGGTCCAGCCACAGATACAGCGCGATCACCGGGATGACGGGGACGAACGCGAACACCAGCCCCCAGGTGAAGCCGCCCGCGCCGGTCGACTTGGCCACGATGCCGAAGATCACCAGGCCCGCGATCGCGAACACGACCGCGATCACGATGCCGATCAGGATGCCCTGGTTGCGCCGCTGGCCGGGGACGGGATGGCTGCCGAGCACATTCGGCTGCGGATACGGTCCGCCGGGCGAGTACGCCGACCCCGCCGCGGGTTGCGGCGATCCGGCCGGGCCTGGTGAGGGGTAACTCATGCCCGCAGCCTAGTTGGGCGGCCCACCGGGTGGCAGAACCACCCACGCAGCGTTACCGGGATGGAACGACAACCCTGTACTTCGACCCGCCCGGAGGAACCCACGCGCACGATCCCCCTCCGATCTGAGAGACTCTTCCCTGCCACGCGCCCGTAGCTCAGCTGGATAGAGCGTCGGACTTCTAATCCGTTGGTCGCAGGTTCGAATCCTGCCGGGCGCGCCATGTGATGTCTCAAGACATAGGCGACAGCCGAACCCACGATTCGTGGGTTCGGCTGTTGGTTATTTGGGGTGTTTGCGGGTGGGGCCGGGTGGCCGTCCGGTGGGCTGGTAGTCCTTGGTGGGGTCGAGGACCAGTTCGCGTAGGAGTTCGCCGGTGGCGGCGTCGACGACTCTGATGTCGAGGTCGTGGACGAGCAGGAGAACGTGGGTTCGGGCGTGGGTTCGGCCGATGCCGAGGTGGTGGTGCCGGCCGTTCACGCGGAGGGTGACCACGCCGGTGTCGTCCACGCGGTCGGTGCGCACCCGGTGGTGAACCTCGCCGGTCCGGTCGGTGCTGGGGGTGGCCTTGGGGCGGGCGGTGTAGGCGGTGGCCGGGGTGGCTCGGTGCGGCAGGGACCGGTGCGGGCGGTGCTGGTTGTAGGCGGCGACGAAGGCGTCGAGCAGGGCCTGGAGTTCGGTGATGGTGGTGGGCTGGACGGGTTGGGCTCGCAGCCACTTCTTCATCGTCTGCTGGAACCGCTCGACCTTGCCGCAGGTGGTGGGGTGGTTGGGGCGGGAGTTCTTCTGGACGGTGTTCAGCTTCCGCAGCTCGGTCTCGAGGCCGTTGCGGCCGCCTTTTCCGCCCGATAGCCGGGTGGTGTAGACCATGCCGTTGTCGGTGAGCGTGGAGGCCGGGATTCCGTACTTCGCAACGGTTTCGCGGAACGATGTGACCACGATGGGCCGGTCATCCGGGGGTGGGCGGTGACCGAGAGGGCGTAGCGGGAGTGGTCGTCGAGCCAGGTGATGATCTCCACGTCGACCCCTGGTGAGCCGTCGGGGCGGGTGAGGCGGTAGTGGGTGAAGTCGGACTGCCAGCACTCGTTCGGCTGTTCCGCGGCGAACCGCAGGTACGACGATCTGGGCCGCTTGGCCGGGTCCGGCACGACCGCGCCTGCCCGGGCCAGGACCCGGTGGATCGTCGCCCGCGACAACCTGACCTGGTGGTGGTGTTGCAGGTGCCAGCCGATGGTGTCCGCGCCGGCGTCCAGGCCCTGCTCGGTCAGCTGTTTGCGCAGCGTGAGTACCAGCTCCACCGTCTCCGGTGGGTGGCCCGCGGCGAGGTCCTCGGCCGCCGCGACCGCGGCTCGAACGCCGCCTCACCCTCGGCCAGATACCTGGCCTTCAGTTTGTAGACCCACGCTCGATGCACCCCGTACCGCAGGGCCACCTCACACGCCGTTTGACCCTCGACGAACAAAGCAGTGATGACCAACCGAGCCTTCGACATGCCCGAGCGTCCAGCCCGCCAGCTCTGTCGCCGATCACCTGAGACACGTGTCGCCTATGACTTGAGACATCTGTCGCCGATGTGTTGAGCCACAACACTGCCGGGCGCGCCAAAAGAAAGTGCAGGCGAGGAACGGAACGGGCAAGGTGTTGGCGCTGGGCACCGTGGGCGCGGCCAGGGTCTCGGAGCTACTCGCCAACCCGAATGACGAGGGTGCGCCGTGGCCCTATCGTTGTACGCTCCCCTTCACAGTCACCGGAGTACCTGGAGGCGAAGAGTTCTACTCCATTGAGGTATCCCACCGTGGCGAAGTGAGGTACACCCGAGGCGACCTGAACGAGCCGGTGCTGCTGATCCTTGGGAGACGCCAAGCCGACCGAGTACCCGACCGCTACGCCGGTCAAGACCGTTGCACCACCCACCGATCCGTCATCGCGGAATGCGTGGCTGCACCGAAGGCCAGCACCAGGACAACGGGAGACCGTCCTGCCGCTCGCGCCACCCTCAATGACGACGAGTACGCTGACGCGGTCATCGCCTACACCGCTGGGCTGACGTCTTGATGGGCTAGCCACAACTGAATGTGCTGCACCTCGGGGGGACCGGGGTGGTCTGGGGTTCTCTGGAGGGGACTACTCGATGAAGCTGCGGCGCTTTGCGCTCGTTCTGACTGGTTTCGGTCTGCTGGCCGCCAGTACCAACACCACTGCTGCTACTACTGCCACCGCCGCGCCGGGCTCAGCCATCGCTGCAGCCGCGACCTGCTGGAACTCGGTCGTCTGGCCGACCAAGGCGAACGTCGTGGACACCGTCGACGTCACCGCGCACAAGCCGCCGGCTCCGGTGTCACCGCCGTACGTGTACTCGAAGTTCTTCGCCACCCGCTTCATGGACAGGTGGTACCTGGCGTGGAACGCCGCGGGCACCCAGTACTACGCCTTCGGCCTGTTCCTGCTGGGCTCGAACCTGTACCGGCACACGACCGTCCTCTCGGGAGGACGCCCGGCGCAGTCGAAGGCGGTCAGGGTCGGCACCGGCTGGGCGAGCTTCAAGTCCATCGCCACCTCGAACTATCCCCTCAAGGGATCCCGGCCCGCGTACCTGTACGGCCTGAACAGCAACGGCAACCTGTACCGCTACGCCCCGAACGGCGCTGGGTACCGGTCGGCCGGCTCGTTCGCCGGCTTCCGGGGTTTCAAGACGATGACCATGATCAGCGAGGAGAGGGCTTACGACACCCTGCTGATGACCACGACGGCCGGTGCGCTCTACACCATCCACATCCCCACCACGGCCGGCGCGAAGCCGGTGGTGAAGCTGATCCGGAAGTCCGGCTGGGCGGCATACGAGTCGCTGGTCGTCAACAAGTGCGGCGTCAACGGGGCTACGATCATCATCGCCGTCGACCACGACACCAAAGCCGGCTACCAGTACGGCTTCAGCAGGTTCAACGGCACAGCCACCGCGATGATGTCGTACGGCAAGGTCCCGGTTGTCTTCAACGGACTCAACCACACGTCCCAGATCGGCTTCCAGTTCGTCCTCCTGGGCGAGTAGCAAATTCCACTTCCACCCAGGACGTGTCAGGTCGTCTTACCGAGGTCGATCATGCCGTCCTGACTACTGGCGAGACCTTCATCCACTCGACCACGTTCCACGACTATCTCGGCGCCGTTCGGATCAGGTACCGCCTCCATCTGACGATGGTCGACGGTCGGCCCGTGGTGGACTGAGAGTTCGACGACGTTTCCGGATGCCCATAGCGCCTGGTCGACTCTCAACAACGGCTCCCGTGGGGCACCCCGCCATCAGGCTGTCACTGGGCCTTTGGGCCTCAACGCCGACGCGCTCGATGAGCGCCAACTGGCTGAGAGTAGGTGGCATATCGGCTTGCGAGTGAGCCGTCGTCCGCGCTACGGAGCGCGTCGTTCCGTCCGGTCATGGTTTGCCGAGCCAGGCCAGGGCCGCGACGACTAGTGCTTCGACGCCGGTGGTCAAGGTCGGCTCGATGACGGGGGCGAAGTACGGCGAGTGGTTGCCCGGTAGCTGATCCATGCGGCCCTCGGTGAACGCGGCGATGGTGGACTCGGTCTCGAGACCACCCCAGAACCAGAACACGGTGGGGACCTGCAGCGCCTCGCCGAACACGCCGACATCCTCGCTGGCGTTGACCTGTGGCATCTGATGGATCCGTTCCGCGCCGAAGTGCTCGATGAACGCGCCGATGGTGGCCTCCGTCGTCTCTGGGTCACTCACCAGCGCAGGCACGCTGGAGAACCATTCGAGATCGGTTCCGCCACGGCGGCGCTGGCCGCGGACTCGGCTCGGGCAATGCGCTCGATGGCGCCGCGGACGAGGTCACGCGTCTGCGGGGTGTAGGTGCGGATGTTGACCCCGAGTTCGGCCTTGTCCGGGATGATGTTGTCTTTCGTTCCTGCCTGCAGACGGCCGACGGTGACGACAGCCGACTCGGCAGGCGGCACCTCGCGGGCCACGATGCCCTGCAGGCGCGTGACGACGTTCGCCGCCATCAGCACCGGTGTCGAGCCTGGCCCGACCGCGTCTGGGCGATCGAGGGTTGCGAAGGCATCGGCCGTCACGTCGCCCAGCGACTCATCGCCAAGGGCGAGCCCGTGGTCGACGTGCCCGCGAAGCTGTCGGCCCGGTCAGGGCCTTCGCCACCGGGCAGGGGCGCAAGACCGACGACACCGACGCCCACTCGATCGCGTTGATCGGAGTGCGGATGAGCGGCCTGCGGCCGGTTGTCGATGACGAGCGGCTCGAGCTCCTGCGGCTCCTGGTCGACCGGCGTCGCCGCATCGGCGAGGAACACACCCGGATGATCTGCCAGCTCCACCGGCTCCTGCTGGAACTCATCCCCGGCGGGGCAAAGAAGGACCTGTCCGCCGCTCAGGCCCGCGGGCTGCTCGCCGGCGTCCGTCCACGCGACCTTGTCGGCAAGACCCGCAAGCGGCACGCCCTGGAACTGGTGGTCGACCTCGAGCGCATCTACCAGCGGAAGAGGGCGGCGAACAAGGAACTCATCAAGACCACCGGCACCAGCCTGATCGACCTGCACGGGATCGGGCCCTCCGGCGCCGCCCGCCTGCTGGTCGAGGTAGACGACATCACCCGCTTCCCCGACCGCGGCCATTTCGCGTCCTGGATCGGGACGGCACCGATCGACGCATCCTCCGGCGACCGAGTCCGCCATCGCCTCTCCCGCGGCGGGAACCGTCAGATCAACATGGTCCTGCACATGATGGCCGTCGTTCAGCTCCGCAACCCCACCGAGGGCCGCGCATACTACGACCGCAAAGTCGCTGCCGGGAAGTCCGCCAACGAGGCCATGACGCCTGTCCGACATCGTCTACCGCACCATGCTCAACGACCTGGTCACCAACAGGGCGACGGGCCCGGAAGGACACCGGGGCGCGTCACTTCAATCCAGCGCGGCCGGCTCACATCCCCACGCCGACTCTTCGGACAAGTCACTTCCCGGACCCGCCAAGGCCAAGCCTAAGCCCCCGCTCCGAAGAGCGTCATGACACAGAAGGGAGCCATGAGCGGACGTTGTGGTTTCGGTCCGCCGGTGGGTTGGGGAAGTCGCTTCAGACGGCCGAGTCGGCTGACACTGGATCTGCGCCTGGAGCGGCCAGCAGCCGGTGTCGCCGCAGTTGCAGCCGAGCAGCGGGATCGCGTCGCGGTACAGGTAGTTGCCCGGGTCATCGACGTTGACGAGGCCGGATCTCGAAGCGAACCTGCATGTCGGCAGCGTCCTGGCGTCGCAAGTGCAAGAATTCCTTCACACCTCACGACCCCCATCCGAATCGCTTACCCACTACGCCGCGTGGACCGGTTCTGACAGGCCGCCGAGACTTTCACAAGCTGTGAGGGTTACCCCTTACGCATCGCCACGATTGATCACGAAACGCACTGAAGCCGCGGTTCGGATGGTTTTCGAGGGTGCGAATCGGGTCCAGGTGGGTACCGAAGTGCCATTGCTTCGGTCTGGAGGAATGATGAGTGAGGATGCAGAGCTGGTTCCGTTGTCGGATGAGGAGCTGAAGGCTCAGGTCGGAAGTGTGTTGCCGGACAAGGAGGTCGTTTCGATCCTGGACCTCAACGTCGATCTCGCGCTTGCCATTGATGCCGCGGCACCGATCGAGTTGGCGGTGGCTGCGAACGCGAATGTCGCCGCGCCGATCGACGCGGCTGTCGGCGCGAATATCTTGTCCAGCGGTTCCGAGGCTCAGGCGCTGGCCGATCAAGGTGTCCTGATCACGCAGGGCATCGATGCGGACGCTTCCGCGCACGCTGTCCAGGTCAGCGGGATCGATCAGTCCAACGACGTGGTCGATGCCGGGTCCTCCACTCCAGTGGCGAGCGGTGGTACGCCTACGAGTGGTGGCTCAAGTGCGGCGTCTGATGTAGCCAGTGGCGCGGGCACGACCGCCGGTGGAACCGAGACGCCGTCGGAGGAGAGCGCTGAAACAACTAGCGCGGAGCCTGCGGCCGAACCTGCGGCGGCTGCGGTTGTTCCGGACACTGGTTTGGAAACTCCTGATACGAGCCAGCTGCTCGATGGCAGCCTGCTGGCTGTCAACGTCAATGTCGATGCCGATGTCGACCTTGCCGCTCCTATCGCCGGCGCGGTGGCGGCGAACGCGAATGTGGCCGCTCCGATCGATGCCGCAGTCGCGGCGAACGTGGGCGCTGTCGACAGTCAGGCGGTGGCGATCGCGCAGCAGGACGCCATCATCAACCAGGACATCACCGGCTCGGCGGAGGCCAGCGCCGAGCAGACCTCCGAGATCGAGCAGTAGCCCGGATCAGTGTCCGGTTCGGAGGATTCGCCGACGCGAGCCGGCTCGGCTTGCGTCGTACCTGCCGTCGACTCGACGACCAGCGGTGTGCACGTTCGAGCGGCTGATGTGGTGCTCTTGGGTGAGATGGCCGGCTCTGGCTATCGCACCCCGCCGGCACTGGTCCGCCGCGCGGACGGGCAGATGATTCAGCTGACCAGGCTGTTGTATCTGGTGCTGGAGGCGATCGACGGTCATCGTGACGACGCACAGATCGCGGAGCTGGTGAGCGCGAGTTACGGCCGGTCTGTGTCGGCGGCCAACGTAGCGACCCTGGTGGAGAAGCTGCAGGCTCTCGGTCTGGTGCGCGGCGCGGATGGGTCGGAGCCGCGTGTGCGTAGGTCGAATCCGCTGCTCGGGCTGCGGCTCAGGTACACCGTCACCGATTCGCGTCGCACCTTGCGGATCACCCAGCCGTTCGCGCGGCTGTTCAGTCCGTGGCTCGTGGTGGGCTTCGTTGCGGCGTTCGTGTACGTGTGCTGGTGGCTGTTGTTCGACAAGGGGCTGGCGTCGGCCGCGCATGACGCGTTCCACACGCCCGGCTTCTTGTTGCTGGTCTTCGCGGTGACCGTGCTGTCGGCGGGATTTCACGAGTTCGGCCACGCGGCGGCCGCCCGGTACGGCGGGTCGACACCAGGCGCAATGGGGATGGGCTACTACCTGTTCTGGCCTGCCTTCTACACCGACGTCACAGACACTTACCGGCTCGGGCGTGGCGGGCGCATTCGCACCGACCTCGGTGGCTTGTACTTCAACGCCATCGTTGCGGTGGTGACGGTCGTCGTCGCCCAGGTGACCGGGTACGACGCGCTCCTACTGGTCGTGGTGACACAGATTCTGCAGATGCTCCGGCAATTGCTGCCGACCATCCGCTTCGACGGCTATCACGTCCTGGCAGACCTCACCGGCGTACCCGACCTGTACCACCACATCAAGCCGACGCTGACCGGCATGCTGCCGTGGCACTGGCGAGACCGTGACAACCGGGCGCTCAAGCGATGGGCCCAGGCGGTCATCACCGTGTGGTGCCTCACCGTTGTGCCGCTGATGCTGTTCGTGTTGGCCATCACCGTGGTGATGCTGCCCCGCGTACTGGCCACCGCCAGGGCCAGTGTCGAGGAGCAATGGCGATTGCTTGCCAGTGGCTGGTACGACGCGGACCTTGTCGAGGTCCTCGCCCGCGGGTTGGCCATCCTCGCCCTGGCGCTGCCGCTGCTCGGCCTGGGGCTGCTGCTGTGGCTGCTGATCGGCAGGATGGTGAGGTCCGTGTGGCGACGTACTGCGGGTAAGCCCGCGCAGCGTTCGGTCGCCGCGGTTGTCGCGTTGATGATCATCGCGGCGCTCGGGTGGGCTTGGTGGCCCGACGGCGACCGGTACCGGCCGATCACCCCGAACGAGCGGGGGACGATTACCGACTTCGTCGATCGGGCAGAGCCTGCGACCGCGCAGACTCCCACCAGCAGAAGGCAGTTGCACGAGGGAGATGTGAATCGGACACAGGTCGTGTGGCCGGCCGGAGTGAAGCGACCCACCCGTCAAAGCCCGACGTTGGCACTCGTCATGGTGCCTCGTACCGCGGACGTTGCTCGCGTGGTCGCACCGTCGACCTCATCGCCGACCGCCGTTGCACCGACAGCCGCGGCGACCGCTGCACCGCCGGAACGCCCTGGCGCTCCAGTGTGGGTGTTCCCCTTCGACAAGCCACTTCCTGCGGGGGCGGGCGACAACCAAGCGCTCGCCGTCAACACCACAGACGACACCGTCGTCTACGACATCGCCTTCGCTCTGGTCTGGGCCGAGGCTTCCTCAGATCCGGTGACGAACACCAACGAGGCCTACGCATTCGCAAGCTGCCGGCACTGCGCGGCGGTGGCAATCGCCTTCCAAGTAGTGATGGTGATCGGCGACGCGGACATCGTCGTACCCCAGAACCTTGCCGGAGCGCTGAACTACGAGTGCGTACAGTGCCTGACCTACGCACTCGCAACGCAACTTGTCGTGACATTGGACGGCCCACTCTCGGCCGATGGCATGGCGGCGCTCAACCGGGTTTGGTCGCAGTTGGCAGATCTCGCGCGATCGATCCAGCAGTACCCGCTCTCCGAACTGCGCGACCGGCTCACCTCCTTCGAGCAACAGATCCTCGGCGTCATCGCCGCCGACGGTGCGCTGACCACGCCCGACCGGCCCCAGACAGCAACGCCGACAGAACAGAACCCGACCGAGGACGGCGAAAAGTCGCCCGCCACCGAGGCTCCCACACCCTCGTCTAGACCGAACGAACCGCCACAAGTCACCCCCACGAGTACGCCGACGCCAACGCCCCTCCTACCGCCCACATCAAGCACACCCGCGTCCAGCCCGTCGGATCAGACCACATCACCCGCGACGACGCCGGATCCATCCATCCCGCCGACCACGACAGAAACGCCGACCCCCACGCCGACCGGGTCGGAACCGCCCACCACCACCCCGACGTCGCCGTGACCATTACCGTGGCTGCGCGGTCCCGGTGGATGCTCATCCCCCGAGCGCTCCGCGGCGACCGTGTTGGTCTGCTCCGCGACCCGCAGCGACGACCGGCAGGCCTGGTGGCACCGGCGCAAGCGGCGATCCGATCGAGCAAGGCATCGTCGTCCAGCACACCGGTGGCTGATGGTGCCGATGCGGCAACGGCGCGGCACAACGCACCCAGGCGGATGACGACCAGCTGATCCTCATCCGCCGACGGCGACAGCCGCTCGTAGCGGCAGCGGTTGCGTGGCACGGCTCCTCCCGATCGTCTATTGCGGAGCCGGGGGTTGGTGTTTCACCGCCGGAGGATTCGGATTCCTCTGGCACGCTGGTAGGCATGTGCGGACGCCCGGAGCTGCTTGAGACGTTCAAGATCGAGGAAGCCTTCGCTGACGAGGAGAAGGCACCGGACTTCAACGTCGCGCCAACCAAGACCAGCCCGGCCGTGCTGGCCCGGCCGCCCCGTGGGGCCGGCGAGGACGCTAAGCCGGTCCGGCAGCTGCGCAACCTCAAATGGGGACTGGGTGCCGTCGTGGGCCGAGGATCCAAAGATCGGCAACCGGATGATCAACGCCCGCGCCGAGACCGTGCACGAGAAGCCGGCGTTCAAGCGGGCCTTCAGATCGCGGCGGCTGCTGGTGCCGGTGGACGGATTCTACGAATGGTTCCCGACCCAACAGGTCGGCAAGTCGGGCAAGCCGCTGAAGCAGCTGTTCTACATCCGCCCCGCCGAGCCGGGCGGTCTGCTGACGCTGGCCGGCCTATACGAGTTCTGGCGCGATGAGTCGAAACCGGCCGACGACGCGGGGAATCCTCATGTCCGGGCCCTTACCCAGACGCCTGGCTGACCTCGTTCACGATCATCACCACCACCGCCACCGACGACGTGGGCCGCATCCATGACCAGATGCCCATGACCGTCACCCCCGAGAACTGGGAAGCCTGGCTCGATCCGCGCAACAACGATGTGGACACCGTCCGCGACCTGATGGCACCACCCACAGGGCTCGACATCTACGCCATCTCGAAGGCGGTCAACGACGTCAAGAACAACGGGCCCGACCTGCTGGAGCCGCTCCCGGCCGAGCAACCGCCACTTTGAACGACAGGCCGCGGGGTCACGACGGCCGCGGTGGTGCTGGCGTCGCTCAGGGCTTGCAGGAAGGTGCGCGAGGCCCTGTCGGCAGGCACGGCCGGGACCGGCGACACCACAGCGGGGCCGTCGGAGTCTCTCTCGACGATGTCATTCGTTGAATGCTTCGAGCCGCTGGTGCTGTGCGTCGCGGCGTCGTTTGGCGGCGGCAGCGTCGCGGGCGGCGCGGGTTAGGGCGCGCTCCAGTTTGCGGGTTCGGGCCTGTGCTGTGCGTAGCTCGCGGCGGGCTTGTTCCAGTTCGTCGGTCAGGTGTTCGATCGCGGTCTGCATGTCGGCGATGTGGTGTTCGTTGGCGTCCAGCTCGGACTCGGCCGCAGCGCGGATGTTCTCGGCTTCCTTGTAGTCGGCTTCCACTTCGCGCAGGCGGGCTTCCAGCTCTTTCCGCTGCCGCTGCAGCAGCTCCATCTGGGTTGCCTTCCTCGCCGTGCCGGCGGTGGCCTTCCTTGCCGGGGCAGCCTTTCGCGCCGGCGCCTTGGCGGCGGCGGCGCGCGGTGCGGGTGCTGTCGGGATCGCTGGTACTGCGGCTGGCTCGCCGGTCTCGTCGACTACGCCGAAGCCGACATGGCGCAGCGCGCTGTTGAGGCGTCCGCCGCGCAGCAGCTGGGCAGCGGACGGGTCGACCAGGGCGATGTCGAGAGTTTCGGCGAGCCGCTCGGCCGCAGCGGGGGCAATCACACGGCCGGAGCTGGCGGCGTCGGAGTTCGCTGCACGAGGCGTTGAACCATCGCATGCCGGCACGGGGTGAGCCGCTTCAGCCGGGCACGATCGGCCGTCATGTGGGCCTCGCCAGTTGGTCGCCGAACTCGGTCAGCTCCGCGATCTGGTCGGGCGCGATCCGGACCAGCCGATTGGCCAGCCACGCTGCGATCGTGGGTTTGCGCAGCATCTTCACTGCCGCGCTGCCGGCGCCTGCGCCGAGTCCGCTGCCGCCTCGACCCGCCACAGTGGTCGCTCCACGTGGCTGGCGGCAGCCGGCGGCGCGACCTGGGCGCCGCTGGGAGCTGTCCGGGCTGACGGAGCTGCTGCTGGCGCTGCCGTGGCTGTGGTGGAGCTGGTTATCGGTGCAGTTCATCGGTCTGCCGTCGACCACGTTGTACGTCGCTGCCCTGGTGGCCTGGGGCCTGCTCGCGTTCGGGACGCTGCATCCACGCGCGTCGTGTCGGCTTGCCGGTGGATCGCCAACGCTGGCGTGACGTACGACGTGCCGGTCAATGGCCGGCGCGGCGGTCTGGCGCCGTCGCCGGTTACTCGCGTGCGGACTCTGGCGATCGAGGAACTGATCGAGGAGGAGGCCGTGCAGGCCGAGGTTATGGTGCTTCGTGGTCGCGAGTGGCCTGATTTGCCGGGCTAGGCGGGGTTGGCGCGGGCGTAGCCCTGTAACCTGG
This sequence comes from Kribbella sp. NPDC023972, assembly GCF_040639075.1. Taxonomy (NCBI): domain Bacteria; kingdom Bacillati; phylum Actinomycetota; class Actinomycetes; order Propionibacteriales; family Kribbellaceae; genus Kribbella; species Kribbella sp. NPDC023972. The sequence continues at coordinate 1,241,255 of NZ_JBEZZH010000001.1, forward strand.
GGTTTTGGTGGCTCGGCTGTCTCGATTTGCGCACTAATTAGGTGGTCGCCGCCCGCACGCCGCGCAGGACGACGTCCAGCACCACGTCAGCCTCGACACGGGCGGCCTCGGGGTCGGCCGCACGGGCAATGTAGAGGGCTGAGCCGTAGAGACCGCCCAGTGCGAGGTGCGCCAGCGCGTCGAGTGTGACACCGGGCAACGCGCCGCTGTCCACCAGCGGCGTCAGCACGGTCCGCAGCATTGGCAGCTCGACGCCTTCCGTGCCGCTTTCCCACGCGCGGGCCGCCAGCACGGTCACACTGTCGATGATCACGATCCGCCGGAACGCCGGGCGCAGGCAGGCGTCGAGGAACGCGGACAGGCCCGCTCGTACCGCGGCCCACGGATCCTCCTCGGCCAGGGCCGCGGCCATCACCGCCCCAGCGGTCTCGTCCAGCACCACGTCGTAGACCGCCTTGAACAGCGCGTCCTTGCCGCTGAAGTGGTGGTAAAGAGCGCCCTTCGCGAGACCCGCGCGCTGGACGATGTCGTCCATCGCGGTTGCCGCGTAGCCCTGCTCGACGAACCGCTCGCGCGCGATCCCGACCAGCAGCTCCCGGGTTGCCTCCGCCTGCCGTTCCCGCAGCCTCTTGACAGTCACCCGGCAAGCATAAAAGACTGACTGCAAGTCGGTGACCGACCGTCGGTCGGTAAAGGAGGCCCGTGATGTTGCCACTTCCGCCCGGACAACGCCGCGTCGAGGGGTTCCCGCGATTTGGCACCCATCTGCACCGGCCGCCGCCCCAGGTGCCACACGCTCCGGTGATCGCGATCAGCGGCGTCGTGCGCAAGCCGTCGGAGGTGCGGCTGCCGGAGCTCGCCACGCTTCCGCGGCGCGAGATCGTCGCCGACTTCCACTGTGTCTCCGGCTGGACGGCGACCGACCTGCGGTGGGAAGGGGTGCGGTTCACCGATTTCTTTCGCGCCTTCGTCGAACCGGCGCTCGACGCGGAGGTCTGCGTCAGCCACCTGGCGTTCGAAGGTCTGGACGGGATCAGCTCCGTGGTCGAGCTGCAGGACGCCCTGGCGGACGACGTCCTGCTCGCGGACCGGGTGAACGGGCGCCCTCTCGGCGGCGACCATGGCGCACCGATCCGGTTGGTCAGCCCCGGCCAGTACGGCTACATGAGTATCAAGCACCTGTGCCTGGTCGAGGTGTGTTCCGCTCTGCCGGCACACCGCCTCGATCGGGGCATCATCGGCCGGCTGATCGAGGGCCATCCCCGAGCTCGGGTCTGGCACGAGGAGCGCCACGGCCGCATCCCGGGACGCCTGATCCGGCCGTTCTACCGCCCGCTGATCCGCCCCATCCGCGCCCTCTGCGCGAAAGGAACGCAAGACCGATGAGACTCCCCAACGACGTGCTGAAGACCCAGGACTGGATCATCGACGACATCGTGCCCGACTTCGACGTCGAGGACGTCTGGGCCCTTCCCATCGAGGGCGGCGCGTACGATTTTCCAGCCGTCATCGAGACGCAGCAATCCCTCGAATTTCCGGCGTCCGCGCCGATGCCGGTGCGCTTGCTGTGGGGCATTCGCGACCTGCTCGGACGCGCGTTCGGGCTCGGGCGCATTTCGACATCCGCAGACGCCGCCGGCGCCTGGCCGCCCGTTCCCGGCACGGGCGAGCCGTCGCTGCTCGCGCGGCTTCCGGACGACCTCCGCGACAAGTCCCCAGCATCGCAGGTCACCGACAAGCCGTTTCGGCCGCTGTACCGCACCGGCACCGAACTCGCCGAGGAAATCTCCAACCCGGACCATGTACGGAGTGATGCACCTGGCCTGGGCCGACCAGGGAAGCGGCCGCTACCGCGCGCAGATGACCGTCTACGTCAAACCCCGCGGCACCTTCGGCAAGGCGTACATGGCCTTCATCAAGCCATTCCGCTATGCGATCGTCTATCCGGCACTCATGCGACACTTCGAACGAATCTGGTCGCAACAGCACTGACGAGCGAGTCTGTACCCCGTCAGTGCGGATTAGCACCTTGCGCCCGGGCCGTGTCCACGGCCGGTACGACGGCAGTTGTTTGACCGCGTCACGGAACCACCGTGATGCCGGCCTGTGCCGAACAGTCGTGGCGGCGAGGCGTGCGGCGGCGTGCGCCATGCACGCGGCGCTGGGGCTGGCATCAACGGTGCGGTACGACGTGAGCACGCTGTACTTCGAGCCCGACACCCGGGATGGTTTGCGCGAGCCCGGGTTCTCCAAGGAATGCCGGCTAAGGCCGCAGATCACGATCGGGTTGCTCACCGACGCGACGGGGTCCCGTTGATTTCCGCATGTCCAAGCACGACCTCCATGCCCGGCCGATCTACCACGGCGAACGCGACTCGATAGAGGCCAACCCGAGCATCGGTTTCGCGGCGCTCGCGGTCAACCGTTGACCGAAGATCGCACCGGCTGGTCGATCAACAAGTTCGTCCGCACTGCCCAGCGCTACCGCACCGTCGAGATCCGCGCCGGCCAGCAGATCCTTACCACCGAAGACCCCTCCCACCCGACCTACGGACGCACTCGCACTCACCAACTGATCGAGCACTGCACACTAAACTGATAAAACTCGGGTCCATGCCGTCGAGGTCGCCGGCCGTGGACTGCCTTCTCGCAGGGCCTGGTGCAACTGATTGGTCGGCGACCGTCGCTGCTCTCATCGCGGTCGATGAAGGCACCACCCGTCCTGTGTTGGCACGCCGAATGCTTACGGTGGTCCCACGCCACCTTGAGTCGTCAACAGCTACAGTTCAGCGGTTCGCCGACAGCGTCGAGGTGCTCGCGCTCGTTAGTTCAGCGTGGGAACGCTCGTCAGTTCAGCGTGGGAACACTGTGGGAACAAAGACGAGTCGAACTGGGACTACCAGAGTCAAGAACGGCCGAACTGGTGTTGGTTCGATACGCCTGGAGATGCGTATGTCGGTGTGATGAGCCGGTTTCCTGGACCGTGTCTCACCTCCACGATCTAGGTGCTAGAAAGCGCGCATGACCAGCGGACATCCCGCCATGATCGATGGCCTGGCGCCTTCGCAGAGGTAGCTTCAACACGCTGCCGCCGGCGATCGGCGCGCGCAAATCCCGCCTCCTTCTCGTGGCGTATGCGTCGAAGACGACGTGACGACGCGCAGACCACAGCCCCGCGAGTCGCAGGACTATGTAGTGCGTGCCGTCCCTGCGGAGCCGAATACGATCCAGTCGCCGAGCACCACCCACGCCGCGCCAAGCGGCGCCCAGAACCATGCTGTCCATGTATCCGAGTTGCCGAAGCTGAATAGGGCTGAGGCGAGGAGTAGCACGACGCCCATCCACCTGGGACGTCCCCGCAGCATTGCTACGCCGAGGAGCAGCGAACCGAGCACCAGACAGAAGAACAAACCGAGCGCGAGGTGAAGGGGACGGGCGAGGCCCAACCCCCAATGCCTGGGCGATCAGTCCAATGAGCGCGATTCCGATCCCGGTTTCTGAAAGCAAGAAGCCGACGCGCCCCAGTCCGCCGACGCGGTGACGATTGAGCGAGTACAGCCCAGCGATCCCCACAGCAACGAACGGCAGGTAGGCGAGCAGCCATGCCTCGGTCAGATGGAACGCGCTCGAATCGAACTCGGGCGGGCAGCAAGGCGGCTGAGCCTCGACGAAGGCCACCCACGTCATCCACAATGCGCCGCCAAGCATCCCGGCGACTCCGGTCCACCGGGACCTCATAACCGCCGTGATCCTGGAACCCACACGGTCAGGCTACGCCGACGGGGGTGGTCTGGAGATCTGAGCCAGTCTTGCTGTGTGATCAAACCTGGCGGAGCAGGCCTGGCGCTGAACATGCCCGTGGTCGGGGGCCGTTGACACCTATTCAGCCCGTGTTGGTGGACGGGCGAACGGGATCACGGCGTCTTTAGGTGCTCACCCCTCTCATGCTTCTGAGCCGATCGCGCTGCGGAGCAGTCGGGGGTGTCCGCCGGGGCGGGCGGGTTCGGAGCCACCACCCAGTCACGCAAGAAGTCCTAGTGAGCGCGGCAATCGGAGATGTCTCCACTTGCGGCCACTAACCGTCGACGGCGCCACCACGGCGCACAGCGATCGGCTCGGCGACTCCGCCCCACCGTGTGGTCGCCTCCTGCACTGCGCGACGAAAACCGGATGCGCTCATAGAACGGATCAGATACGCGGCACGCGCCGGTGTTACTGATGCCTCGAACCACGCTGGGCCGGCGTGCTCGCTCTGCGACATCCCAATAGCTTCGCACGGTCGAGGCTTGGGATACGTCCGACCTCGCGCTGTCAATGAGGATCGCGGCGCGGGCACTCAGCAACTGCGTGCCTGGGGCATGAGCGTCAGCTTGCTCGACGTCGCCGTGACACGGTTCGTGACTCGAACTGGAGTCATCCAGAGCTGGAGAAGGCGACCAGACGGGCCGCTGGCAACACTTCTGACGCCTGGCGAGGGCACAGTTTACGAGCTCGCGCAGCCTTTTAGCTGCAGGTCCACGGTACGAGCACGTCGCTCTTAAAATGACGTGGGGCGACGAGGGTGACGCATGGTTTTCGAGGACAGGGCTCGCGGCGGGATTGGACGGCGCTGCGGTGGGAGCCGGATGCAACAATCGGAGCCCCTGAACCCCCAGACCTGAGGAATGACTCCATGGCACCTTCCGCTCAACCGCAGAGCGCCGAGATCACCGTGAACGAGTGGGTGCGGCCCGGAGACATCCTTTGGTTCGCGGTCGGAGTCGCCATGATCCCCGCCGTTGTGTGGGTGCTGGAGATTGTTCCCGCCGGCGACCTGGTCGAGGTCGGAAACAACAGTGCCTACCCCGAGTACGTCGACACGCACCGGTCCCCCCTACTGATCCCTCCGATCCTGGTTCTGGCGATCGTGTCGGTGAAGTTCGGTTCCCAGCTGGCAAGTCCACTGGTGGCGCGACTCGACCAGGACGGGATCAAGCTGTTCGCCGACACCAGGTTCGGGTTGCGCATGAAGGTCGGCGCGCCGAAGGCTGAGGCTCCTTGGGACGCGATCAAGCGGGTGGTGCTGCGGCGCCGCCGTTCGAAACTGCTGAAGTTCATCCCCGTTCGGACGACCGTGCTGTCCTTCGAGAGACCCAGCGGCAGGCGCTATGGCCAAAGTGCCAGTTTGTCACCCTGGTCTGTGAGGAAGCTGGCTGCCGGGATCTCGCGGTTCGCTCCGAATGTCGAACTCGTCGACGAGCGCAATCCGGGAAAGCGCCGCGTGATCACGCTGTAGAGCGGTCGGGAAGCGAATACCCGCCGCAGACTCTGCCCACCCCCACCTACCTGTACCAGGGCCGTGCGGCGCGAAGTAGCTGGACTTTCCTACGGGCAGGGTCGGGTGATCGCCTGCGCGGCGTCGCGATCGGCTGCGGTGATCGGCAGCGTGTACTTGCTGGCAACCTCGAGATACCGCAGGACATGGGTGCACCGGTAGCTGCGGTTGATCGGCATCCACTCACCGGGCCCAGCGCCGTTCTTGGAGGCGTTGGCCGGGCCGTCGACGGCCAGCAGGTTCGCGGCCTGGTCGTTGGCGAAGTCGATCCACCGCTGCAGCGGCCAACGGGCCGCGCCCATGTGGCCGTGAGTACGTCGTTGCGGGTGTCGCAGCCGTTGTGGCCGCCAGGGCCTGCGTGGTCGTCGGTCCAGGTCGGCCCGAACTGGTCTCGCCTGTATCCAGGCACGTCGGGCCGGGTGGCGATGATTCGGACGCGGCGGAGTTCGGCTGAGATCAGCTTCGCCGTGCCTGTGGCTGGCTGGCTTGTGGCGGGATCGCGGGGGGATGTCGTTCGAGGCGGAGGCGCGGACCCGGCCGGGCCGGCGCCGGCTGAGGGATAGGCGCAGCCGGTCGCCGCGATACCGAGCACGATCAGGGAGGCAAGAAGCGGGCGCATCACGCGACCTTAAGGAACCGCGAGATCTCGCAGGCTCCCCGTGCCGGCTCAGCCTTATCTCAGTCACTATGAGCGGCGCAATCTAGGCTGCCGCTCACCAGTTCAGCGTGGGAACACCGTGGGAACAAAGGGCCGTCCCACTGCCGATGGCGCAGGCAAGCGCAAGAAGATCCCGCTGGCCACAGAAGCAGCACTCTGGGCCTTGAGCAGCGGCCGTTGCTACGCGCCGGGGTGTGCCATGCCAGTCGTACTTGAGGTCCGACCTGGCGTCTACCGCAAGAACGCACAATTGGCGCATGTCTACGGCGTGAAAGGCGCGCGCTACCGCCCCGACGGTCCCGCCTCAGTGCGTGACGCCTTCGCCAACCTTCTCCTGCTGCGCTATCCACACCACAGCGAGGTTGACGACGACGAGGAAAGATATCCGCCGGAGCGTCTTCGAGAGTGGAAACAGAAGCACGACGGTCCAGAGGTGGCCGCGCTCAACGGCACTACCTTGCCGGATCCTGACACATTCATGGACCTCCTCGCCGCTGTCGCAAAGCCCCCGCTCGATCGCCTCGAGTCGATCACCGAGCGACTAGAGGAAACCGGGCAAGCAACGGAGGCAACGGTCCGCGAACTGAGGTACCTCGTGGGTCTGATGTCCGCGTCAGACCCCGGCGTAGACGCCCGAAGCGCACATGACCTTGCCATCGCCGCCGAACTCCTCAGCTCCGCAAATATCGACCGGAACGCCCGCTGGCTTCTCAATGCTTCCGAGATGCTGCCAGGCGTAGTCGACCGCCTCGAGAAGTTCGCGCGACAGCTACCTCCGATGTAGCCGATGCCCGGCCTCCCAATCCCCGCTCCCGCTCAGATCGCCGTCGCCATGCCTGCTCCCTCAGCGTGATAGCTGCTGACTCCGCCGCTGGTGGCCCTGCCGCCTCGACCGGAATTCGGCCGAGGCATCCGGGCGGATCTGCGGAACCAGTCCAGCCGGCGCGCCTCGTATAGATGCTGCGGCATACCCTCCAGGAAGTGGCGACGTGAGTGGTTCGCTACTTCGGCGTCGCTGTCTCCGCCACCTGCGTCACCGCGCGCCGGCGCGCCCGCGTCGACTGGCCTTCGGTCGGCGGCGTCTCGATCGTCCTGGCGGGCTTCCTCACCAGAAGCTTGGCGCGCCGGGCGTTGAGTCCCATTCCGGTATCCATGGTCACCAGCCGGACTTCGGTGCCGGCTAGAGTCTGTAGCGCCATCGCCCGATCGATGATCTCGGCGTCGGGATCCGAGAATGGCCGGTGCGCCGGATCGTCGTAGAACACCCGCAACTCGACCCCGCCTCGAGGTATCTCTCCGCGGGCGGCCACTGCATGCCAGTCGGCGTCCTTGGGCCGGATCGACACCGTGCTGTACGGGTTGTCCAGCAGTTTGTCGATGACGGCCAGCGTCACCGAGGCCCGATAGCGCGTCTTCTGGTTCCCCGACTCCTTGAGCCGGTCGAATTCGCGAATCACCACTTCTGGAAGCACAAGCAGGACGTCGTCGAATCCGACACCGAGTTCCTCGGGCCACGGGATGCTCGCGATAACTGCGGTCGGGTCGTCGTCCTGCGTCCATGCCGGGTGGGACAGGAAAACGCTGGTATCCACTACCGCCAAGACCTTGCCTGCTGCGGCGGCCCACGTGCCAATCTGCTCTTGGAGCGTCTCGAAGGCGGCAGTAAGCAGGGCCTGCCGATCGGACGAGCATGGCGAGATCCTGGCAGGCCATCGCGGTCGCCGCCACAGATCCTGTCGACGCCTTCTCGTTGTCAGGTGCTTCATTCCACTAGCAGCTGACATCAGGCTTGATGTCAGCTGCCGCTGAACGCCCAGCTCGGTCTGGCAGTCGTCTGAGGCATCGACGACGTGGGGCCATTCGTGGGGCCAACTGGAGTTAAACAACGCTGTCAGGGAGGTCAGATGACGTCGAGAGCGCAAAGCCCGGAGCCTCACGTCGACCGGTGTGGCAACGGACGTCGGACTCATAATCCCTTGGCGTGAGTTCGGCTTCCTTCTTGTTGGCCGTGTCACCCTAAACTGGACTCGCCACGACGGCCCGACTCGGCTGCGGCTGGGGAGCTGCGTTACCCGACGAAGGCGGTCATCCGGATCGAGACAAGCAGTCCGGGCAGTTCGACACCGAGCTTGGCGACGTAGCGAGTAGGCGGCTCGGACGGGAACCACCGCGCGTATTCCTCGTTGAGGCCGGCGAAGTCGGCGGGGTCTGTGAGCAGGACGCCCACCTCGATGACGTCGTCCATGCTGGCGCCGCCGGCCTGCAGGATCATCTCGCAATTCGTCAGCGCCTGTCTCGTCTGAGCTTGGATGGTGTTTTCGGCGAGGCTGCCGGTGCTCGGGTCGATGCCGACGATGCCCGAGACGAGCACGTGGGGTCCGGCCTTGACTCCTTGGCTGTAGAGCGGCGAACTCGGCGCGTTCGCGGTCGTGATGATCTGCCGTGCCATGACGGTTCCTCCTGCTTCTCCCGCATTCCAGGACAGCATCGCAGGTTCGACACCACAGCATGCTCGACCCAATTCCGAGCTGCCGCCGGAATGGTCAATGGGAACGTCATCGCCGCGATCGGCTCGGGCAGCGCCCTGACTCGGCATGGCGATAGCAACCTTGGCTCAGGTCATCACAGCCCGGTCGGTGCGCCGGTCGCAGCGTGAGCTGGCGAGCCATCGAGACTGCCCGGTGGCACCGCGGCGCGCCAGCTGATGCGTACGGTACGGCATCGACGGGCGTGGGTGTCGGCGACGCTCGAAAATGAGGCCATAACGACGTCTTCAGGGTTCCCGGATGACACAGGCCGAGGTCGATGGTGATTTGGTTCGGGCCGAACTCGCGGGCTTCTTCGACGGTCGCACCTGCCGTTCCGAACCCTGCTGTCCGGGCCCGTTCTCCAGGCCGCGAGTGGATTCGAAGTGTACAGTTCTGTACATGAGTGACACCCTGCCAATCACCGAGGCCCGGAGCCAGTTCGGCTCACTGGTCCGCCGGGCCTCGACCCGGCGCGAGCGGACCACGATCACCGACCATGGCCAGCCGGCCGCGGTGATCATCAACGCCCAGGAGCTGGCCGACCTCGAAGACGACCTCGCAGTCGCCAAGTACCGCGCGGAGCAGGCGGCGGGGACGCTCCGTACGGTTCCGAACCGGGAGGTTCGCCAACGGCTGGGCCTGACTGAGGCGTGACTTACGAAGTCATCTGGAGCGAACGCGCGCTCGACCAAGCCGCGGGCTTCCTCAAAGACGACCCGGCAGGGCTGGAACAACTCCTCAGCACGGTCGACCTCCTCGCCGACGACCCTCGCCCGGTCGGCACCACCGAATACGGCTCACCAGACCTACGGCGCCTTCACGTCGGCCGTTACCGCGTCCTGTACGACGTCAATGACGCCATTGTGACCGTGGTCGTGATCCACGCCGGACGGCTCGGGTAGCACCTCACACCCACTGGCAACAAAACTGCGCGAAGGCATCGCCGCCGGCACGTACAAAGCCGGCGCACCACTACCGCCGACAACGGAACTCGCAGCAGAGCACAGCGTCTCGGTCGGAACCGTCAATCGAACTGTTGCCCTTCTGAAAGCCGAGGGACTCGTCCAGGCCAGCCGCGGCCGACGCGCGACAGTGATCGAAACGGGTTGAGCACAGCAACTATCAGGTGAAACGACCGACGGCGCTCGGGAGCGTGCACCGCGGCTGCTGCAGCGCTCGCCTATCTGATCGGTCTGAGCCCTTCGTTGCTGGCGGAATCGGTCTCGCGTTGGCCGACCGGGATAGTGGTCGCTGCTGGTTTCGGATTGGGTGTCATCTTGCTGGCCTCGATCGGGACTGCGCAGTGGTTGATCCTTCGTTATCAGGTGGCCATGGCCGGGGGCTGGATCGTCGCGGCTGCGGTCGCCTGGCTGTGCGGTTTGGGAGTCTTCCTCGGCTTTGCGATGCCGCTGTGGCGGCCGGGGCAGCCGCTCGTTCTCACGGTGGGGACCGGCATCGCCGGCGGTTTGCTGATGGCAGCTACCAGCTCGGCGATCACGGGTGTGGCCCTTCGCCGGCTCGTGTAGGGCCTCTCCGATGCATCAGATCGCTCATATTCCAGGTGAGCGCGGCCGGTCTTACCGACCGGCGGCCGGGGGGTGTCGAGCAATCGATCGAGCTCGCCGCCGGCATTTTCCTATCCGGCATCTGAGATCTGCTGCAGGTCACGCAGGTCACGCGTGGAGACCGCCCTGCGGGTCAGCAATGCCGCCCAGCCAGCGCCGAGAGCGCCGAGAGCGTAGTCTCAGAGGGCAGTGCGATTGGCAGTGACCGAGAGCAGCGAGCTCGCGGCCTGCAAGCAGCGCGCATTGCCAATGAGAGGGAAGCCGATGGACAAGCTACCCACACCTTCAGCGCGGCCCGATGATCATTCAAGTAGAGCCGATCAGCGCGAGCGCAACGCCGACTCGAGAGAAGCGGCGTTGGACACGCGTGAAAGAGCCGTCGAGGCCGCGGAATCCGCGGAGGCGGGCCGTGACCAGGAGAACCAAGCCATCCTTGAGGCCGCCGACAAGCGCGACGAGGCGGCCGACGTCCGCGACGCGGTCGCCGATGAGCGCGACAAAGGCGCCAGCCTGGACTCATTTCTCCGGGACGCCGACTACAGCCCAGGACACAAGGCAAGGATGTCAGCCGGCATGGACCGGGTCGATTCGAAGGACGACCGGCACTCGGCCGCCGATGACCGCAGCAATCTGACCCGAGACAACCGGGAGCGGTCCGAGCTTGACGATGACTAGCTTCACCGAGCACACCCAGGAACCGTTCGTAGAGCAGCGGAATCCGGTGCAGCAGACCCGTTACTGGATAGGCGCAGCCGGTAGCTGCAACGCCGAGCACGATCAGGGCGGCAAGGAGGACGCGCATCACGCGACCGTAAGGTACCGCTGAGATCTCGCCCGCCTCACGTCATGGCTCAGCCTCATCTCAGTTGCTGCGACTGGGCGCGCTGGGCTAACGCTCAGCAGTTCAGCGTGGGAACACGCTGGGAACCAAGAGGGGTCGATTCGAGTCAACTGGAGTCAAAATCGACCGAACTGGAGTTGGCTGGCTACGCGTGGAGGGGCGTATGTCGGCGGGGGCGTCGGTTTCCTAAACCGCACGTCGGCCGACCCGACGGCACGGCCAGTGTGCCTCAGGCGGGAGAGCGCCATCTGCGGAAGCACTGCTGCGCTTCGCCGAACCACATGCTTGGCCCATCCACGAAACCGCTCCCGGGTTTGCCAGTCTGGCGGTTGACGACGATCACCGCTAAGGATGGCTCGCCCCGCGCGATGCACTCCGCAGAGACACGGCGTAGAACTCTGTTGATGTGATGCGGTAGCGGAACGTCGTCGGGAAGTCTATAGCCATAGCGAGTTCGCCACAACTCAGCGTCGTACGACGCATCGCCGCCGTGACGAGTGCGCCTCGCGCCGTCGCCGCGTACCGCTCAGAATCCATGCTTCGCCCTTGGCTGGCGGATCCGACGCGCCGACGGTCACCTCTGCTGGCCGCGACTTGATCCCTGCGGAGTCTTGCGACCGCTGCCCGAGGGTTCGACGATGGCTGCATCCCCCCTCAGAAGGAGCATCATGAGCGAGCAGACGAGCAATGCCTTGCCGATCGTGCTGATCCACGGGCTTTGGATGACCGCCCGAAGCTGGGACCGCTGGGTGGAGTACTACCGGGCGAAGGGACATGAAGTCGTCGCGCCGTCGTACCCCGGATTCGAGATCGAGGTGGAGGCCCTGCGTGAAAGGCCCGAGATCATCGCCGAGGCGACCGTCCCCGAAACGCTCGACCATCTCAGCGAGGTGGTCGAGAGCCTGGACCGCCCGCCGGTCATCATGGGCCACTCCTTCGGCGGGACCTTCACCCAACTCCTGGTCAACCGCGGCTTCGGCGCGGCCGCCGTGACGATCGACTCGGCGCCACCCGAGGGCGTGCGGGTGAACCCGCCGTCCCAGATCAAGTCCCTGTTCCCGGTCCTCAAGAACCCGGCCAACCGGCACCGCGCGGTGGGCTTCACCAAGGAGCAGTTCCACTATGCCTTTGCCAACACGGTTAGCCGGGAGGAATCCGACGCGGCGTACGACCTTCTCCACATCCCGGCGCCCGGCAGTTGGGTGTGGGCGTACGGCCTGATAGCCAACTGGAAGCCGGGTCACCAGGAGACCTGGGTCGACTACGACCTGGACGACCGTGCTCCGCTGCTGTTCATCATTGGCGGCCAAGACCACTTGATGCCGCCCTCGGTGATCCGTTCGAATGCGAAGAAGTACCGCAATTCCGAGGCGCTGACTGAGACCTACGAGTTTCCGGACCGCTCACACTTCACCGGTGTCGAGCCTGGCTGGGAGCAAGTGGCCGACTACGCGCTCGAGTGGGCGACGAGCCATGCGCGAGAGCGGCAGGGCTGACCAATGCGCAGGCAGGTGGCGTCGCCACAGCTGGACGCCGGGATGACTGCGATGAGTCGGCCGCCGGGGTCGACTCCACACGGGCTTCCCGTTGAGATCGTCGAGGAGTCGAATGGTAGGTGGGCGATCACGTCCAAGACTCTGAAAGCGAGGAACCGTGGCGATTCACACGAAAGCCGAGGCGCTTGCGATCATTCGCCGTGCCTACGGACCCGACCTTGCCGATTCGATCGCAGGACAGCTGCCAGATCAGATCGACCCTGACAACGAGGCGGACGCGGACCTGCTCTTCCGCCTCGGCGTGACCCGAGAGGGTCTCGTCGATGCACTCGGCGGCGAACTCTGAAGGCCGGCCGAGCCTTAGCGCCAGGCCGGCACGAAACCATGCCGCGCGCGAGCCACCAACTATAAGTCTGAGGTGGTTGGAACGACACCAAGCCGAGGGCAACCAGACCGGCTTGCTACTTCGAAAGAGCGCAGGCACCGTGACGCGAAGACCAACACCATCTTCGCCTCGGCGGTCGGCTCACCCCATCCGCCGCTTCAGTCGCATGGAAACCTGTGCTGAACCCAGGACATAGCGGCGGCTATCGGCACCGTGCTGAGCTGCCCGAGACGAGATGGTGCTCCGGCATCACAATGGAGTCCCGCGCACGTGGCGGTTGCCGGGCGGTCGTGGGGAGGGGTTGTGGTGGAGAAGCCGATCATGCTTGTGGTCATGGACGATCAGACCGTCCGAGCCGCACTTGTCGACGATCTTCAGCGGCGCTTCGGCGCGGACTATCGGGTCGTGGCTGCCGGATCGGGTGCGTCGGGGTTGGCGCTGGCTGCGGAGGCCAGGGGGCGAGGCGAGGAGGTTGCGCTGTTCATCGTCGACCAATCGCTGGCCGGGCGGCCTGCAGTCGACGTCCTGAGTCGCGCCCGCGAGGTCGTTCCGGTGGCGAAGCGCGTTCTGCTGATAGACCGCGGTGACTGGTCGGCGGCTCACCCGGTCGTGGCGGCGATGGCGTTGGGACAGGTGGATTACCACCTCTACAAACCCTGGCATCCGCTCGAGCGGATCCTGTATCCGGCGGTCAGCGAGTTTCTTGCCGCGTGGGACAAGTCGCAGGAAGCGCAGGTCGTGCCGGTCCGGATCGTCGGCGCCGAATCCTCGGCGCGATCCCATGAGCTGCGGGACACCTTAACCCGAGTCGGTGTCCCGTACTGGTTCTACGATCACGACTCGACCGCTGGAATCGAGTTGCTGGCGGCCGCCGGTGTGGACCGCTCCAGGCTGCCCGTGGTCGCGTTCTACGACGGGACGGTGCTCGTCGATCCGGCCCTGCCCGAAATCTGGCAGGCCTTGGGGGTGCGGACCCGCATCGATGTCAAGTCCTGTGATCTCGTGGTCATCGGAGCGGGGCCGGCCGGATTGGCGTCTGCTGTGTACGCCGCGTCGGAGGGATTGGAGACCCTGGTGCTGGAGTCTGCTGTGCCGGGCGGACAGGCGGGAACCAGCTCGCTGATCCGGAATTATCTGGGTTTCCACCGGGGCATCAGCGGCGACGATCTGACCAATCGCGCCGTCGAGCAGGCCTGGTTGTTCGGAACGAGATTCGTGCTGTCGCAGGCGGCGGTCCGGCTGGGCACGCGGAGTCGGCTCCAGTTGGTGACCACCAGCGACGGCAGCGAGGTCACGGCCCGTGCCGTCGTCATCGCGACCGGGGTGACGTGGCGTCGCCTTGACATCCCGGAGCTCGACGCCCTAGTCGGCGCCGGAGTCTTCTACGGCGCGGCAGGCGCTGAGGCGAAGGCCATGCAGGGGCGCGACGTGTTCGTCGTCGGCGCAGGCAACTCAGCCGGTCAGGCCGCGATGCACCTCGCCAGGTACGCGGCGTCAGTTACGATGCTCGTCCGCGGCGAGACGCTCCGCGCCACGATGTCGGAGTACCTCGTCTCGGAGATCGAGCAGGCGCCAAACATCCACCTCCGGCTCGGCACCGAAGTAGTCGGCGGAGCAGGGGCGGGACGGCTTGAAGGCATCACGCTCCGGGGGCCAGCCGGTGCCGGTACGGAGGTAGTCGCGGCCTCGGCGCTCTTCCTGCTAATCGGGGCCGAACCGCGCACTGCGTGGCTGAACGACTCCGTAGCACGAGACGACCATGGCTTCGTGCTCACCGGTCGAGATCTCTTCACCAATGGTGAGGCTTCGCCGAGCTGGACGCTGCGGCGCCCGCCGATGCTCTTGGAGACCAGCATGCCGGGGGTGTTCGCCGCGGGCGACGTCCGCCATCGGTCCATCAAGCGCGTCGCCGCGGCCGTCGGCGAGGGCTCCACCGCGATTCAGCTGATCCACGAATACCTCAGCGATCCCGAAGGCCTGGACACCAGGTGATCTTCGCGGTCCCGCTATCGGCGATTTCGTAAGTACAGAGATACCTGCGAACTGGCCAGAGCCGAGCCCGTGGACTGACTCCGTTCGCGCGACGGCTCTTACTTGAGAGCGACGGCGACAGACAGACGCCGAGGTGCGCGTAAAGCCTCCCAAAATCCGGCGACACCCCTGGGCTCCGGCCACAGCTCCCTGCTGGGACTGAATCAATATGGGTAGATTCAGCAACGGCCCTCGGGCAGACCCTCGGGAAGGTAGCGAGGGGTAACTCGGCCAGAAGATGCAGCCCGAAGGCTGCAGACGGCCCACCAGTCCCGCGACCCGGCGCCGCTGGCGACTGGCTTGGGGACTGAACTCCTGGTGAAACGACCAGGCCAAAGTGGTCCCAGAGCGCACAGGAGTCGGCCACAGATGGGCCGAGTTCAGGCGCGCTGACTCAGTCCGTCCCCCTTCTAATCCGACGGTCAGGATCCGAGCGTCCGAAGCATTGTCTGGGTGGTGAGAGTCAGGAACCGTGTTCCGAGCCCCGCGGATGCCCTGGCCAATTCGACTGACGCTTGCCAGGTCGCCCTTGGAACCAAGCGCCGGCGATCACGGTCGTGGGAGTCGACACCAGGCGAACCGGTGAATGCTTGTGACGCCTGGAGGTTGAGTCGGGGACTTCGATTTCCAAATCTGGAAGTCGCCGGCGCGGTAGCGCGACTCGCAACCACCACCCGCAGGCTGTTGAACAGCGAGTCGTGTGGCCCTGTGGATGACGTCGGCGACTGTCTCGGTTACCGTGCCGACTATGGGTCTTTGCGACATTACTGACCGTCAGGCGGTGGTTAGTGCGCTATCCGAGTTCGATCAGATCGGTCGCGAGGCATTCCTCGCTAAGTACGGCTTCGCGCGGGCACGCTCGTACTTCATTGAGCACGAAGGAAAGCTGTACGACTCCAAGGCCATTGCCGGCGCTGCCCACGGCATCCAGCACGGCACAGCGCTGGTGCCCGCCGACTTCAGTGGCGGCGATGCCACAGTCGCTGCCCTCATGCGACGGTTGGGCTTCCACATGACCACAGGCACATCGGGTAGTACGCCCCATTGGTGGGATGGTGATGCTCGAGAGAAGTACCTGGGTGGAGATCCGCCAGGTCGAAGGCATCGGCACCTATTTGCAGTGTCCTCTGCTCAGGGAAAACGGCCAGCAGGACCCCTGGTACAACCTGGTCCCGACCGTTGCGGTCGGAGACGTAATCTTCCATTGGAGCGTTCGTGAGGGACGGTTCGTGGGAGTCAGCCAAGTCGCCACGCCAGCCCGCGTTACCCGTAGCGGCGGGGATGATGGGTATTGGGTTGATCTGGAGGGATTCACGCCCCTCGCAGTGCCGGTCGACCACCATGTGCTGCGTGGCAAGGCCGATTTCATCTACGAACTGCGCGATGCACTCGAGGAGCGACACGGCCGGCCGCTCAACGTTCCATTCCAGTTCACGAACGACCGATCTCAGCTTCGGTTCATGTCGAACTACTTTGCCAAGCTCCCCGCCGACCTCGTCACCGAGCTGTTCGGTGCAGAGGCGAACTGGCACCCGCAGGCGGTGACCGTCTCCTCAGCGCATGCCCAGTCGAGTCGTATCGTCACTCATCAGGTGCCGTCCCCGGCGTTCCTCGCGCCGTTCAGGCCCAAGGCTGATACAACGTATGAGGCCTTCGTGACGGCTGGACGACAGCGTCGCCATCGTGACCACGAGACGCTTGTCAACGCCTGTGCTCTGTGGCTGCAATCAAGTGGCCACACATCGGCCCGCAACGCAGCCGTGGATCTCGGATTGCTCGACGGAACGGTCATCATCGAAGCCAAAATCATTGGAGGCGCCTGGCCGGGCGCCATCCGCGCCGCCCTCGGGCAGCTTTACGAGTATCGCTACTTCCAAGTTGCACGACCTGACGCCGCGCTGATTTTCCTGTGCGATCAGCCTGTACCGACCGAGTGGGTCGCCTACCTCGAGGACGACCGCGGCGTCGGATGCATGTGGCCTGCACCGCCATCCGGTTTTGCATTGACTTCACTGGCCCGTCGAGCACTTCGGCTATAGCTAATCAGAGAGTGTCGTCCGTCGCGGACCCGATTCTGTATCCGCTGCCGCACCTTCGTGAGCTGCTACGCACATTGGAGGAATCCATGTCCGTACTCGTTGTGACAAGCTGCACTGGTCTGAAGGCCACAACGTCAAACGCAGAGCTCACAGTAGAGCACTTCGACGATCCAGATCGGCTGGCTAGACGCGAAGCCGAGCTATGTGCGCTCATGCGGCCCGCCGGAACGATGTACACCGGTCAGCAGCACGTCGCGGCCATGGACGGCGTGCGAGTGTTGCGCGCCGCGCTCGGCGCCGACGCGATCGCGGTCGCCATCATCTCAGCTGGCTACGGCGTACTGGACGAGTCACGTCGAATCGCTCCATACAACGTGACTTTCCACGGGATGCCGAGACAAGCAATTCGATCTCGCTCCGCGAAGCTCGGTATCCCCGGCGCGATTCGCGCACTGCTTCCGGGGCATGACGTGGTCTTCCTCCTACTCGGCAAGGACTATCTGACAGCAATCGATCCACCGCTTGCGCCTGACCGACGTCAGCGGCTGGTGTATCTGGCAGGGCCGCGTGAAAGCCGTGTCACGACCGGCAGCGTGGTCGTACCAGCTGGCAACGCCCAAGCAAGATGCTATGGCGCCGGTGTGGTGGCACTCAAAGGCCGGATCCTGCAACTAATCCGACACGAGATCGAACGGAGCGGCGTACAGGCGCTCGCGAGTTGCCCGTGGGTCGAGCGTCGAGTTTGGACAGGCGGAGCCAGGCACGCTCGGCTCCATCCAACCGAGTGGCGGGTAGACGACCCGAAGGCATCCCGACGCGAGGTCGGTAGCCTGAGGCATGGCAATTGTTGGTAACGAGGAGCACAAGCGTCGGCTCCAAGAGATCGAAGAGACCGACTTGACGGCGGAGCAAACACTGCTCGCCAACATGCTGGCGACGTGGGATCAGACGTTGGTCGAGGCGTTCCACGAGCACGAGACGGTCGCGGGTGCCCTCCGCGCGGTCGGGCTCACCCGCGCTGCTGATGTGCTCGACGGTCGAGGACGTCCCGAGCACTGAGAGCGGGCGAGCCTGCCGAGGCGGAACTTGCGAGGCGCCCCCTGGGGACTGCGTTGGGGACTGAACTGGCGGCTAGAGAAGTAGATCGGAGTGGTCGCCTAGCGCACTGAAGTAGGCCAGCGATCCGCAAGTTAAGCCGTGATGACCCGGTCCGTCCCTCTTCTAATCCGTTGGTCGCAGGTTCGAATCCTGCCGGGCGCGCCATGTGATGTCTCAAGACATAGGCGACAGCCGAACCCACGATTCGTGGGTTCGGCTGTTGGTTATTTGGGGTGTTTGCGGGTGGGGCCGGGTGGCCGTCCGGTGGGCTGGTAGTCCTTGGTGGGGTCGAGGACCAGTTCGCGTAGGAGTTCGCCGGTGGCGGCGTCGACGACTCTGATGTCGAGGTCGTGGACGAGCAGGAGAACGTGGGTTCGGGCGTGGGTTCGGCCGATGCCGAGGTGGTGGAGCCGGCCGTTCACGCGGAGGGTGACCACGCCGGTGTCGTCCACGCGGTCGGTGCGCACCCGGTGGTGAACCTCGCCGGTCCGGTCGGTGCTGGGGGTGGCCTTGGGGCGGGCGGTGTAGGCGGTGGCCGGGGTGGCTCGGTGCGGCAGGGACCGGTGCGGGCGGTGCTGGTTGTAGGCGGCGACGAAGGCGTCGAGCAGGGCCTGGAGTTCGGTGATGGTGGTGGGCTGGACGGGTTGGGCTCGCAGCCACTTCTTCATCGTCTGCTGGAACCGCTCGACCTTGCCGCAGGTGGTGGGGTGGTTGGGGCGGGAGTTCTTCTGGACGGTGTTCAGCTTCCGCAGC
This sequence comes from Kribbella sp. NPDC023972, assembly GCF_040639075.1. Classification (NCBI taxonomy): domain Bacteria; kingdom Bacillati; phylum Actinomycetota; class Actinomycetes; order Propionibacteriales; family Kribbellaceae; genus Kribbella; species Kribbella sp. NPDC023972. The sequence goes on from NZ_JBEZZH010000001.1 coordinate 1,259,963, forward strand.
TCGGTCTCGAGGCCGTTGCGGCCGCCTTTTCCGCCCGATAGCCGGGTGGTGTAGACCATGCCGTTGTCGGTGAGCGTGGAGGCCGGGATTCCGTACTTCGCAACGGTTTCGCGGAACGATGTGACCACGATGGGCCGGTCATCCGGGGGTGGGCGGTGACCGAGAGGGCGTAGCGGGAGTGGTCGTCGAGCCAGGTGATGATCTCCACGTCGACCCCTGGTGAGCCGTCGGGGCGGGTGAGGCGGTAGTGGGTGAAGTCGGACTGCCAGCACTCGTTCGGCTGTTCCGCGGCGAACCGCAGGTACGACGATCTGGGCCGCTTGGCCGGGTCCGGCACGACCGCGCCTGCCCGGGCCAGGACCCGGTGGATCGTCGCCCGCGACAACCTGACCTGGTGGTGGTGTTGCAGGTGCCAGCCGATGGTGTCCGCGCCGGCGTCCAGGCCCTGCTCGGTCAGCTGTTTGCGCAGCGTGAGTACCAGCTCCACCGTCTCCGGTGGGTGGCCCGCGGCGAGGTCCTCGGCCGCCGCGACCGCGGCTCGAACGCCGCCTCACCCTCGGCCAGATACCTGGCCTTCAGTTTGTAGACCCACGCTCGATGCACCCCGTACCGCAGGGCCACCTCACACGCCGTTTGACCCTCGACGAACAAAGCAGTGATGACCAACCGAGCCTTCGACATGCCCGAGCGTCCAGCCCGCCAGCTCTGTCGCCGATCACCTGAGACACGTGTCGCCTATGACTTGAGACATCTGTCGCCGATGTGTTGAGCCACAACACTGCCGGGCGCGCCACCTCACGAACAGCACATATGCCGACCAAGGCATATACTCGGTCGGCGTGCGTGGAACAGTTTTGTGAAACCGCGCCCCCCAGACTGGCGCCACGGGGAGGCGCCGCGGGGCCATATAGAGCAGTACCGCGGCAAGTTCCGCGCAGTCGTGTCTGCTGGCTCCGATCCCCTTACACGCAACGCAGGCACCTCAGGAGCTCCCTCTACGCAACTGAGGACGAGGCCGAGATTGAGGGCCTCAACAGGAAGTACATCGGAGCCCGTTCCGGCTCCACCCAGTTCGCCAAGCTCGACCCCGAGCTGCTGGAGAAGTTCTGCGCCCGGCTCCGCAAGTGCAAGCACCTGTGCGGCGGGCGGCGTTCAGGCAACCACGTCTGGTTCCGCTCGGAGCGAGCTCGGTTCGACAGATCCACTTCGTCCTCCCCGGCGCCGGCCACAGGGGTGTGCGATGGAAATACCTATTGGCTCACAACTTCCCTCCAACAAGACGCTTCGCGCCCAGTTCCAGGTGCCGATCCTCGCTGGCCCCACGCAGGGGAATGAGGTCCAAACGCGCGAACGTGCATCCTGGGCCTGCCGCCGCTCGTAGCGACTCTGATCGATGCGGGCCCACACGGCGCCCGCGAGCAAACCGCCCAGAGCACCGACTCCCCCACCCGCTTCCTTCTCGGCGGAGTCGTAACATCAGGCTCGGGTTGTAGCTCCGGCGCGGAAGCGCAGACTTGCTCGGTCGAAGAATTGAAACTTGGCGGACGGACCTCGGTCGCCTGGTGCCTGGTCGGGCTCTGTGGCAGGACACGTTGGGGTACGGCTGGGGTACGTACAGCAGCGAGATTTAAGTTGCTGGTCGGTCGGCCAAACCCGCCCATGAAACCGGCCCTCACCCGAGTGTTGCACCCTCTGGCATCGCCGCTGGCCCTGTGGAACAGTGATCGAAATGGCGCCGCAGCAGGCGGCACCACAAGCTGCCGGGGGGAACCATGAAAGCACGAGCGGCAATCGCCTCATCGTTGGCACTTCTCGCGTCGACGGTGTTCGTCGGGACGGCGGCTGCCGCCCCGCCGGGCGCGGGACTGGAGACGGTCCAGGCGACGTGCGGTGGTCAGGAAGTTACCGCGACTGTGACGGCCGGCGCGACGTTCTGGGTCGGCGAGCAGCACTACCTGCTCACTTCATTCACAGGAACGTTTACGCCGGTTGAGGGCGAGCCGGAAACGTTCACCAAGACGTACGGCCAAAGGCAAGGCTTGGCGGACGAGATCACATGCACCGGCACTGAGGAGGTCCCAGGCGAGGGGACGTTCACGTTCGTCGTTACAGCCGTCCCCGTCCCATAGGGTACGGGCGGCACGGTGGATCCCGTCGAAGTACGGCGGGATCCAGCCGTTCCAACGGTCACCCGAGTGACAGTGACTTCCCGCCGCCGGCGGCATGCGACTCTCTACCAGCGGTTTCGGCAACACGGCCGGCCGCAGCGAGCGCGAGATTCCCATGCGCATCCGTCGTTTCGTGCCACGAGTCATGGCATGCATCTCGACCACCCTAGATCGCGGCTCTCACCCGGTTGGCCCGACCAGGCGCACCGGCCGCCGGCCTTCGATCCGTAGTCGAGTTTGTACCGCGGCAGATAAGTGCGGCTATTGGCCGTTTCTCAGTTCAGGCTGATCATGGTGGACGTCGCCACAGGTTCCAGATCTCCAGAGCGAGCGGCGTAGCGCTCGATGGGCCCCGCTGTCTGTGCGTCAAACCACCGGACAAAGGCCTTGTACGTCAGCGCCTTCACGTCCTCGGGCCCACGACAGTCACTCCGCGTAGATGACGCCGCAGGGAAGGCACATTGAGCAGGTGCGCACTTCTGCCGAGAGCAGTCATGGTCGGAACCTCGTAAGATGTGGCCGGTGGGATGGGAGGCACTCGGGCAGTGGGGTGGAGACGTCGCTCGCATCGAACCGCTGGCTGGCGGAGTCGCCAACGACGTGTGGAGCGTGCGCGTCAACGGGAACCTCGCGGTCGGTCGTCTCGGCACCAGGAGCGACGCTGATCTGGCGTGGGAGACCGAGCTCCTGCAACACCTCGGCCGGGAAGGTCTGACCGTGCCGGTGCCGATCCCCACCACGGACGGCCGGCTGTTCGCCGACGGTCTGGTGGTGATGACCTACCTGGAGGGCGGACCGCCCGAGACGCAGGCCGACTGGCGCCGCGTGGCCGGCACGCTCCGCGAGCTGCATCGGTTGACAAAGGGCTGGCCGCAGCGCCCAGGCTGGCGATCGTCGACCGACCTCCTGCACGCCGAGACCGGGACGAAGATCGACCTCGGCGCGATGCCCCCTGAAAGCGTCGCTCGATGCCGAGCCGCGTGGGCGCGGCTCACCGGACGTCAGACCTGCGTCGTCCACGGCAACCCCAACAACCCTGGCAACGTCCGCATGACCGCGAATCAGGTCGCGCTGATCGACTGGGACGAGTCGCACGTCGACGTCCCCGACCTCGACCTCGTGCTGCCCGACAACGCCGCCGGCCTCGACGACGAAGCGTACGACATCGCCGCGCAAGCGTCGGCCGCATGGGAAGCCGCCGTCTGCTGGGACGACGAGTACGCAGTCAAGCGGCTCGCCGAAGTCCGAGCGGTCTGAGAACGCGTTCGAGAAGTGGGGTTATTGGCGGTCGTGTGCGCACATCTGCCGCAGAGATCGCGCGCCCAGGTGTCTCGGCTCGTCGTAGGCGACCGGCGCAAGGCTCGTGCGGCGTCGTAACCCCGGCCGGCCGCTTACAGAGCCAGTGCAAGAATCAGTTCCTGGAAGAGTTCCTAGCCGGATGTGTCACTGGTCTGTCACGGACGTCTTGAGACTCGGCACTCTCTTCGGCACAGTCGCGCATCACTCTCGGCGGCATGAGCGGAAGTCACCAGTCAGTCAACGCGATGGACGTGCACTGGGAAAACCGGTATGGCGCAGAACTGGTTGTACTCACCGGCGCAACCGCGGAGTTCGCCGTCGCTCGCCCACCACGCACCAAGCCCGAAGCTCTCGCTCTGGCATGGGAGTACTTCGTCTACAACGACGGCTACTACGACCAGTACGGAGCGGACAACCTCACCGAGCTCGCCGCCAGTCTCCTCGCCGCGCCAGTCTGGCTCGCCTGGTGGGATTGAACCCACACCGACCACTCTCCACCGCGCTCATCACCCGATCACGGAAGCGTCCGGAATTTGGCATGACCGCACGCATCGCGCCATGAGAGTGCGTTCGCGACTAGTGTGCCGCCATGGTCGCCCAGATTCCGATCTCAGTCGCTGCACTTGTGCGCGACGGTCTCGTGCTCCTGGTGCACCGCCATCCATCGCGTCGGTGGTATCCCGACTGCTGGGACCTCGTCGGCGGACATGTCGAGTCAGGCGAGTTGCCTCACCAGGCCGTCAGTCGGGAATGCCTCGAAGAACTCGGTGTCCACGTCCACGACCCCCTACCCATTCCGATGACGGTCACTGACCCCACCCTCGACATGCACGCGTTCCTCGTCACACGCTGGGAAGGAGAACCTGTCAACGCCGCACCCGAGGAGCACGACGACCTTCGCTGGTTCCGGCCCAGCGATCTCGCAGACCTGAAGATGGCCCACCCGGCCAGCCTGTCGAGCATCCTGAGCGCCGTCCAGGTCGCAACCGGTTAGCCGCTACGAACCGTCCGCTCATCGGCATGACCGCGCTTCCCTCTCGCGGCAGATGAGGGCGTTGGATCGACGCCCCACCGTAGCGAAGCGTCAGTGCGGGTACGCCGCCGAGTCGGTTGGCTCTATGTCCGCGCTGAGAGTTGTTGTTCCCAGAACGGCTCTGCCTGCGACTCGACGAATCGCAGCACTTCTGCGGCGAGCGCGTCGTAGTTCTCGTGGTGCAGCTCCTTCGCGCCCGGCTCGTAGTTTCGCGGCCCGAAGACGAACCAATGATCGCCCTGGGGAGAGTCCGCACTTCCAAGTCGCCGTCGAGGGGCGGGGATGTCCTGGGCCGTCACCTTGTGAGGTGGCTTGTGCTTGCCCCAGGAGGTGGTGAAGCCGTCAGGCCCGCACTCAGCGACCTCGACGGCGAAGCTTCCGCCAGCAGAGAAGAACTGGAAACTGATCAAGCAGATTTGGGCGTCGGAGCGGCGATGCCGGTGCGGCAGAGATCCGGTGAATCCCTTGGAAGCAGCTGCTGTGTGATCGCATCCTTCAAGGCGCCATCCATCGCCTCACGCGGCGTCATGCCGTCTCCTTCCCACGCTGTCGACGTCAAGATCCTCGTCACGGTGGGCTTCAACCCTACTGGGCCACAACGTCCCGTCATCGGCATGAGCGGATGGTTTCTGGGACGGATGCGGGCAACCACCATTCATCGGTAGAGTTGTGGGCATGTGTGCTTGTGCGTCCGTGACTCGTCCCTGCCGTTTTCGCTGACGGCGCTGGGACAGTCTGTAGGTAAGTTCCTCGGTTCCGCGCCGCCGGCTTTCTGCCAGGCGGCCGTTTCGCGTTGCCTGGCCCCTGCCATCTCTCAGGAGCCGCCACATGTACGCACACAAGCACCCCGAGCCGACCGATCCGCGCGTCGGACCTGCAACCGTTTACTTGATCGTTGGCCTGCCCGGCGCAGGGAAAACAACTCACGCGAAGGAACTGGAGATCAGCGCGTCGGCCCTACGGCTGACTCCAGACGAGTGGCAGATCATGCTGTTTGGCGATCAAAACCCACCAGACAAGCGTGACCTCGTCGAAGGCAAGCTGGTTCAGCTCGGCATGCGGGCCGCGGAGCTGGGCACTAATGTCGTCTTCGACTTCGGGTTCTGGGGAAAGGACGAACGATCAGCGCTCCGCTGGATCGCTGGCGCCGTCGGCGCGCGTAGCCAAGTCGTCTACCTGCCCATTGACCACAAGGAGCAACGCAGGCGTGTCACCAATCGGTTCGCAACCACGCCCGATCAATCCTTCCACATGACCGACGTTGAACTCAAGCAGTGGCGGGCTCAGTTTCAAGCGCCGGACGACGAAGAACTGCGAGGTTCTCAGATCCCACCCGTCCCACCGGAGCACGCGACATGGTCGGCGTGGGCCTCGCAGCGCTGGCCATCCTTGCCCGATCAGTACGCACCGACCGCCGCTAACTCCCGCTACTCACACGAACCATGACCCAATACGCTGCTTCGAATCACCGTGCGCACATCGGCGTACGTGCGTTGGCCAGCGCCGCAGGGGTCGCCAGGCTTCCAGCTGGTCGCGCATCAGATGGCGGACATGTGTCGCGCACCTGCAGGCGGATCACAGTGCTGGATGGTTCTGCCCAGTAAGCCAAGCAGTGCGGCTGCCGACGTTCTCATTACGAGGAGGAAGTACAGCGAAGCACCAGTCACCACGCATGAGGCCGAAGCGCTTGTTGCTGGCGAACGTGGACCAGAAGCGCTCGCGCCGTCGCATAGGCTCTCTACCAGCGGTTTTGCTGACACGGACGCACGCACCACACGCGAATTTCCCAGTGGTAGCCGTCATTTCGCACCACCGTCAGCACGACGGCTGGCCGCCTACCAATGCCGGCCGCTCGGAATCCACGGCTGACCGCGCCTCGCGCTGCCCAGCCGCTGCAACAAGGTGCAAAATCACTGAATTGGTACTCGGCCGGTGCCGGTGCCTACCGTGCCGAGATGAATGATGCCCAAGGCAACCGTCACTCTTGGAGCGCCGAGACCAATGGGCTACCCGTCCACCACTCGGGCGCCTGCTCCGGTAGCTCGCCGGTAGCCTGCACCGGCCGACTCGCATCCTGGCCGTCGGAGGCCGCCGATCCAGCGACCAGCCCTGATCGTCCGTCCCCCAGGTTCCTCTGCTACCGCAGTTCGTCCAGCAGGTGAAGCTGTCCGCCTGGGTCGAGTTGGCGTTTGCTCCGCCGTGGTTGTGGTGGTCAGTTAACTGCACTGCCGAGGTCGCCTACTGCTTGGCTGACCGTTGTTTGGACCACGTGATCCAGCCGACCGCGGTCGTGATCGCAGGGACGGCGAACAAGGTGATCAGCCACTGCACGGGGCTGGATGGCGACTCGCGATCCAGCGGGTTGCGGTCGGCGCCGGTGATCGCTGCCCAGCTCCATGGCACGTGGACGACCAGGAACACCAAGGCCGCAATGCCGACAAGCAAGGCGGCCTGGCCGCGACGGAAACGCCAGAGTGCAATGAGCAAGACGATCGGATACACAACCCACGATGGCGTGATGCCGTCGTCTACCCAGGAGACAGGCGCACACAGCAGACTAACGATGATCATGCCCAGGAGCGATCTCCGCCACGGTTGAACGTCGGCGCGCTGCTCCACCGAACCGCTCATCGGCCACCTCTTATCCCTGACCCCTGGACGCGCGGGCGGCGCTGCAGCCTTCGTGCGCCGCCGAGCCCCTCCCCGCAAGCCCGTCACCTCGATGGTCGTCCCGTTCCTGCATTGCGTCAACGGCGTCGGGCCGCCGCGAGCCCGCGCCTGTGGAAGGTGTACCGGTTCCGACGCCCGTCGACTCTGGAGTCTCAGCGTCTGGGCTTTGCCTGGTGGGGTGTGCACCGCGGCCCGCGTTGACCCGAACCGGTATCGGGTGTGGATCCACGAAGGATTGCCCGCTCGCCTGATGGGCAAGGCGATCCTGTTCGGCCTCAGACACCACGTTCTGTCGATCCTGGTCAAGGTCGTGATCGGGTTCCTGCTGATCGGCGTACTCGGCGTGTGGGTTCCTCGGCTTCAACCACTACGTGGTCCTTATGCTGTCGCCCTTCCTCGCACCGCTCGTCGTACCGTGGGCCGCTCGCATCCAGCAGAAGCTCGCCGATCAGGCCGTGTTTCAGAAGTCGGTGTGGGAGCGGCTGGGGGTGGTGGGACGACGGGCAGCGTCAGTGTGGCGGTGTTGGTAGCGACCTCGTTGGGAAGGCCTGGTTTTCGACGCGCCAGTGTTCGGCCGCCGCGCGGAGGTCCGCGGTGCTGAGGTCCAGGACCAGAAAGTACGCGTGGTACTCGGGCCAGTCATGGCTCGTCTTCCAGGGCGGCATGCTCTCGTGCGAGAAGTGGACGCGCACTCGGGCTCGTTCGGTGTTCGCGCCTTGCAGGCTAAATGCCAGGTTCGGCTCTGTGAAGGCGAGCAAGCCTTCGGCAGATCCGGCCGCGGTCGGGGTCACAGCGCCTGCGGCTAGCTTCGCCAACCAGATGGCGAGACTCTCTGTCTCCTCGGTTGTCAGACAGGGCTGAACGAAGCTCCACTCGCCACCACCGGCGGTGCGGACACGACCACCGATCATCAGCCAGTCATCGAAGTCGGCGGCGTCGTCGTCTAGCTCGCCCTCCTGTTTACTGTCCCTCCCCGTTGCGCCAGCGAAGGGGTGGTGCCTGTGTTGCCGGCGACTAGCCTGCTGGCGTTCCGGTCGCCACGCTGGACGGGGCCGGGAGTACGCCTAACTGGGTTAGCCAGCTGAGTTGGTCGAGGATGTTCCAGTGTTCGACGATCCGCCCGTCACGCACGCGCATGATGTCGACGTACTGGAACGTCACCCGCCTGCCCGTCGCTGGAACGCCGGCGAAATCCCCTGTGTTGGTACCCGACATCGTCTTCTTGGTCACCACCCGGTCGCCCTCGGCGATCATGTCATCAATGGTGAACGTCGCGTCGGGGTATGCCTGGGCGAACGCCTGAAGAAACAGCTTGCCACCTTCCCGATCCGAGGGGACGCCCGGAGGGCTGCTGAGGTTGACGAAATCCGGGTCATTGAGTTCGTCGTAGACGTCGAAGTCCTTACCGTTTTGGACTTCCTCGACGAACCGCCTGATCACCGCCTTGTTCCGCTCAGTCTCGTTGCGGTCTTCCATGGTTGTCACCACCTCGGAGTCGTGGCGCCGACCACCGGCGCCGACCAGCACCTAGCATCGCAGTGCAGCTTTCCCGACCGACAGAGAATCTGTTCCCGACCGTCCGGGAGCTCCAACTTCGGTCTCTTCCCGGTCGACATCCCACTCAGTGCCCACCATCAAGGCATACACCCAAACGCCTCACCGCACATCAGCGGCGATCACACGGTCCACGACGCAAAGGTGACGCTGTCGGGAAGGACACTGATGTCGTTTCGGTTGCGGGTCCACAGTCGGGCTTGGTCGCGGCGTCGCACGATGGCGACCCGGCTACTTGACTGAACGCTTCAGCCTGTGCGCTTCCTGCATGACCGCTGGGACGCCGTGGGAGCGAGTTGAGCGGTCCGATGTCCCGCCAGTTCGTGGAGTGGCTACGCGAAACCGCGGTTCCGCAGCGAGGCGGCCGTAGAACCTTGTCAAGGCGTGTCGGGGGTGACGAGCCTGTTCTGGTAGGCGAGGACTACGAGCTGGGCTCGGTCTCGGGCACCTAGTTTGGTCATGGCGCGCTGGATATGGGTGCGGACGGTGAGGACGCTTAGGTGGAGGACCGTGGCGATCTCGGCGTTTGAGTGACCTCGGGCTGCCAGTTTCATGACCTCGAGTTCGCGGTTGGTGAGATCCCGAAGGGCGGGGCTGGCGGGTGTTGGCGGCGAGGTGGCCAGAAACTGGGTGATGAGGGCCTTCGTGGCGCCGGCGGACAGAAGGCTCTCTCCGGTGGCGATCAAGCGGATGGCGTCGAGGAGAGCGTCGGTGGTGACGTACTTGCCGAGGAAGCCGCTGGCGCCGGCGCGGAGAGCGCGGGCGACATGGTCATCGTTCTCGAAAGTGGTGAGGACCAGGACGCGGGTTTCGGCGAGGTCGGCGTCGGCGCAGATCGTTTCGGTGGCGGTGAGCCCGTCGGTTCCCGGCATGCGCAAATCCATCAGCACGACGTCTGGGCGGTGGAGCCGGGTGAGTTCGACGGCCTCGGCGCCGTCGGCTGCCTCGGCGACGACCTCAAGGTCCTGGCAGGAGTCGATCAGGATCCGGAAGGTCCCACGGAGGAGGGCTTGATCATCGGCGAGGAGCACTCGGATCGTCATGACGACGTCGGGATGGTCGGGAGACGGAGCGGAGCTGCGTGGGTCTGTAGAGGGAGGGTGGTAACGACCTCGAAGGTTCCGGGGTTCACGTCGTTGACGGTCAGGTGGCCGCCAACGGCTTTGGCGCGCTCGTGCATACCAGTGAGGCCGAAGCCCGGCGTATCCGACTGCGGCGGGACGCTCGGGCTTCTGTTGTTACAGATCCTGATCGTGAGGGCTCCGTTCCTGTAGTGGAGGCTGAGATGGGCGCTACCGGTCGAACTGTGTTTGGTGGCGTTTGTGAGAGCCTCTTGAATGATGCGATAAGCGCTCAAATCGATGCCCGACGGCAGTTCCTGCGGGTCACCTTCCACTTCACAGGTGACCTGTAGCCCTGCAGATCCGCAGGAGGTCAACAGGTCCGGGAGCTTGGCCAGGCCGGGCGCCGGCTCCAGCGATTCGTCATCCGCGCCGCCTGTGCGCAGGACGCCGATGGTGTCCCGCAGGTCGAGCATGGCTGCGGTGGTGGTGGCTTGCAGGTCGGCGAGCATTGTCTTGGTGAGTTGGGGGTTGCTGCCGAGCAGGTGCGCTGCGGTGCCGGCCTGAGCGTGCGCGACGGCCATGTGGTGGGCAACGATGTCGTGAAGATCTCGAGCGATCCGCAGGCGTTCCTCGCTCACCCGCAGTCTGGCCTCCTCCTCACGGGTCCGTTCGGCGTACTCCGCTCGCGCGTGTACGGCGTCGAGGTACGCGTGCCGCAGTCGCGAGCTGCTGCCGAGGGCCAGCGGCAAGAGCAGCCAGAGCGCAGGCCCCAGCGCCCGCAGTGCCACCATCTCGTCGAAGTCCTCGAGGCCGACCGCAGTCGCGACGACAGCCGCGGTCGTGATGCCGCCGAACGTCCAGCTGGTCCGTGGCGTGGTTGTTGCCGCCAGCCAGTACAGCGCAACCATCACCGGGGCCAGCAGGAGCGGGGTGAGCAGGTAGCCGACGCTGCCGGTGACGACTGCGCACAACGTCGTCACAACCACCGCAAAGCGGGCGTGGCCGCGCGCCCTCAGGAGGGTCAGGCAGGCAAGCCCGGTCAGCAGCGCAGCGATCCACACCTCGTCCGGGCGGCTCTCGCCCGGACCCACCAGGGTCAGGCCGAGTAGGGCGCCCCCGGCGAGCGCGGTCACGATCACGGCATCGGTCAGCCAGGGGGCGCGTTCGGCGTACTGCTCAAGGTCGACCACGACGATCACCCCGTTCCGAGTTTGGTGCCCTCCACGTCAACAGTAGGCAGGATCTTGTCGAGCCGGCGCGGAAGCCACCAGGCACGCCGTCCGAGCAGCGCCAGGACGGCCGGAACGATCGCCATCCGTACGACGAACGCGTCGAACAGCACTGCGGCGGCCAGGCTGAAGCCGAGCATCTTGATGAAGGAGTCCTGCTCGGTGATGAACCCGCCGAAGACGGCCATCATGATCAGCGCAGCCGCGACCACGACCCGGGAACTCTGGGCCATCCCGGTCTCGATCGCTCGGCGAGCGTCCTGGCCGTGCAGGTACGCCTCTCGCATCCGTGAGACCAGGAACACCTCGTAGTCCATCGCCAGCCCGAAGACGACCCCGATCATGAAGATCGGTACGGCGCTCATGATCGGTCCGGTTACCTCCACTCCCAGCAGATCGGCCGCGAACCCCTTCTGGAAGACCAGTACCACCGCTCCGAGCGCGGCGAGGACCGAGAGCAGGAAGCCCAGGGCCGCCTTGATAGGCACCAGGATCGATCTGAACATGACCAAGAGCAGCAACGCGGCCAGGCTCACCACGGTTGCAAGGTAGGGCACCAAAGCGCGTTGGAGCTTGTCGGACAGGTCGATGTTGATCGCCGTGGTGCCGGTCACCTTGAACGTCGCCCCGGTCCCAGCGGTGATCTGCGCCCGTGCAGCACGCAGCCGCTGCACCAGGTCCGTGGTGGCGGCATCGGTCGGGCTCGTTGCCGGGACGGTCTCGAAGAGCGCCGTGTCACCCGCCTCGTTGAACTGAGCCGGCGACACCGAGGCGATGCCGCGGGTGCCGGCCAGCTTGGTGGAGATCGAGGCGGCAGCGGCCTTCGGATCAGGCGAGCCCTTGCCGTCGACAACGATCATCAGCGGGCCGTTGAAGCCAGGGCCGAACGCACTGGCCAGTTCGTCGTACGCGCGGCGTTGTGTCGTCGAGGTCGGTTTTGCCTCGTCGCCGAGCAACCCCAGCCGCAGTGCGGTGGCCGGCACGGCGAGGGCACCGAGCAGGACCACACCGGCGGTGAGCACGGCGATGGGGTGCCGGAGTACGAACTGCGCCCACCGCCGGCCGCCCGTACGCTCGGACACCGGCTTCCCCCGGCGCTGAGCGCGTGACAGCACCTTGGCGGGCACGAACCCGAGGATCGCCGGTACGAGCGTCAGCGCAACGAGGACCGCGATCACCACCGCAGCCGCGGCCGCAAGGCCCATCTTGGTCAGCATGGGCATCCCGACCACCGAGAGCCCGGTAAGCGCGATCACCACGGTCAGGCCCGCGAACGCCACCGCCGAACCCGCCGTACCGACCGCCCGGCCGACGGCCTCGATCGGCGACCGCCCGCGGCTGCGTTCCTCGCGGTACCGGGCGACGACGAAAAGGGCGTAGTCGATCCCCACGGCCAGGCCGAGCATCAGCGCCAGCGTGGTGGTCGTCGTCGAGAGGCCGAACACGTCGCTGAGCGCCAGCAGGGAGAGCAGGCTGACCGCAACCCCGAGCAGAGCTGTGAGCAACGGCAGCCCTGCCGCGACCAACGACCCGAGGGTGATCACCAGGATCACCGCGGCCAAAGAGATGGCAACAATCTCGGCCACGCCTGCCGGACCACCCGACTCCAGCGCATCGCCTCCCGCGTCGACCGTCAGTCCCGACCGTCTGGCTGTCTCGACCGCCGCCGTGAGTGCAGCACGACTATCGGCCGTGACCTCGTTGGCGGGCACTTTGTACATCACACTCGCGTACGCCGCCGAGCGATCCGCGCTGACCGCATCCGACTGGAACGGATCGGCGACGTTGGCCACCTGTCCCGCCGTGCCGAGCTGCCGGACAGCCGACCCGATCGCGGACTTGAACGGCTCCGCGGTGACGTCAGCACCCTTGGGTGCCACGAACACGACCGTCGCCCCACCTGCATCCGCAGTCAGTCCGGGGAACCGCTCCTGCATCAGGTCGAACGTCTGCTGCGACTCCGTCCCCGGCATCGAGAAATCGTCGGCGGGCGCCGAGGGAGCCGTCACGCCGGCGAAGACCGCCCCAGCCAGGATCGCCAACCAGACAATGAGAACCGGACCTCGGCGCCTGAAAGCGAACCTGCCCAGCCGAGCGAGAAGCGTTGCCACAAGAAGTCTCCAACACGAAGGAATCGGACGCACCCACGATCCCGGCACCACCCTGGCCGAGTCGTCCTGCAGGAGACGGCAATCGCCTACTGAGTCCGCACCAGAGTCGCGCCGTCGAATACTGCAACTGCAGTACTCGACTCGCTCCGAAGCTTCGCGATCCACTACAGCTGTTCAAGTGGGGTCTTTACCGAACATGTGAGTTCGGGGCAGTGCAGACGACCATCGCCGAGTCGTCGACCGCCGGGTCTGGTCGGCCCGGTTAAGTCTGCTGGGTTTCGTCCAGCCCGCCGGCGATCCCAGTCTCGTGGGCGAGTACGACGGCTTGCACGCGATCGCGGCGGCCCAGCTTCGCCAGGATGCGGGCGACGTGAGTCTTGACTGTTGTTTCGGCAAGGTAGAGCTCCGAGCCGATCTCGGCGTTGGACAGGCCGCGGGCCATCGACCGCAGTACGTCCAGCTCACGTGGCGTGAGGTTGTCGAGTCCGCGTGTGCTGGCAATCAAACCTGCTGGAGGCGCGCGACATAGCTCTCCACGAGTCGGCGGATCACCGTCGGACCCAGCTGGGTCTCCCCCGCAGCGCAGGCCAGCACGGCCGACACGAGATCGGCCGGCGGCGTGGTCTTGAGAAGGAATCCTGAGGCGCCAGCGCGCGGTGCGTGAAAGACGTACTCGTCCAGGTCGAACATCGTGAGCACCAGGACGCGGGTGCTGGGGCTGTGCCGGACGATCTCGCGTGTTGCTGATAGACCGTCGCCGCCGGGCATCTCGATGTCCATCAGGACGACGTCGGGATGCAGTTCGCGCACCGCCCGGATGGCGCCGGGGCCGTCGGATTCCTCGCCGACGACGTCGGTCGCCTCGTGAGCATTCAGGATCGCCGCGAGTCCCGCCCGCACCAGGTCGTGGTCGTCGACAACAAGCACACGAACGCTCATGGCGCGACCTCGGGCGACGCTGGAATCCGAACTGTGACAGCGAAGCCGGAGCCGTCGGCTGCCGGGCCTGTCACGAGGTCGCCGCCGAGCCGCTCGACTCGTTCGGCGATCCCGACCAGGCCGTAGCCGCGGCGACCAGTGGTCGACCATCCCGGGCCATCATCGACGACGCTGACGTGGGTCGCTCCCGATGTTCTCTGAACTGTCACCGTGACCTGAGCGCCGTGCGCGTGGCGAAGCACATTCGTGAGCGCCTCCTGGACGATGCGGTAAACAGCTGACGAGGCGGGACCGGAAAGCGGGTGGTCCACCGATATCGAGATCCTCAGCCCGGCGCTCCGCATGCGCTCAACGAGTGCGGCCAGATCTGACACGTCGTGGTCTACCTGGCCGGCACCCTGGAGAGGCGCGCCGATCGCGCCCTCGCCGATGGCGCCGACGAGCTTGTCGAGCTCTGTCAGGGTCTCGTCTGCCGTTCTTTGTATGACGTCCAGCGCGGCTCGAGCTCGCGCCGGATCGGAGTGCCGGAGCACGCCTGCTGCCGCGGCCTGCACGACCATCACGCCGATCGCACCGGAAACGACGTCGTGCAGGTCTCGCGCGACCGCGACTCGCTCACCCAGCACGGCCTGTTCGGCCGCAAGGGCCAACTCGGTTCTGCGCCGAGCCGATGTGTCTCGGGCGGCAGCGCCGCGCTGCTTGCTCCACCGCACGGTCATGCCGCCGACGGCACCTGCAACCATGATCAGCTGTGTGATCCGCAGGTTCGATGGGTCGAGGCGTGCCAGCGACACCGAGACGACGATAGCCATCGCGGACAGTGCCAGTATGTTCCCCGCAATCCGCCGGGTCGCGGCTGTGCATGCCCAGGCCAGCCCGCCGAGGGAGGCGACCATCCAGAGCCCCGGCGTGACCGGCTGGACAAAAGGTCGCCGGCGCCGAAGGCAGCCGCCGACCAGACCGCCCCCAGCCAAGGCGCGACCCGCCATGTGACGATCGCCGCCGCGGCGGCCGCAGTGAGCACAACGGACACCGCTGGCTGCGCCGGCGAGGGCATGTCGGCTTGCCCATAGGCGAACTGCTCGAACACGGCAACAGCACCCACCGCCACCGCCACCAGCATGTCTCGCCTCGGCGGCACCACCAGCGCGGTCGCCGGCGTATCGACATATCGGGGGCTGGCCTCACGGGCGTCGCGGAGAAGGCCGAGCATCCGGCGTAGCTCGGTGGTCGCCCGACGTCCGGCGAGCTGGATCCCGTCCAGAGGGCGGGTGGGGTCGGATCGCCATGTACTGGCGGCCTCGTCGGCCAGGGCAGCCATCCGCACGACCGCCGCACGTACCGCCGCCTCGATGTCTGCCGCCAGCCTCACTCGCTCCTCAACGACAGCCCGCCGTGCCGCCTCCGCCGGCAGGGTAGCCGCGAGGCTCCTGGCCAGGGCCTGCTCGGCCCGGGCTCGCCGGACGGCGCTCAGCACCAGCCGCAGACCCACGAGCAGACCGATCAGCATGACAGAGCCGAACAGCAGTTCCAGCCACCCAGCACCGTCATCGGCGACCACGGCAACAGAGGTGACGGCGACCGCCGCACCGATGATCCCCACATCCCCCACACGTGACCTGGTCTCGTCTTCGGCGATAACCGCCCTCACCGCGCTTCGGGTCCTCCTCGAGGACGACCCCGGATCCGACTCCGAGCAGCTGAGGTCGGTCCTCGTCGGCCGACGACATACGACTTCTGCGTTCCTAGCGTGCTCGGTAGGCGCCACCGCGCGAAGACAGACGCACCCGAGGGAGTCAGGAAATGAGAATGCTGACACGAGTCACGCTCGTCGCCGCCGTCGCCGCATCGTCGATCGCCATCGGCGACGCTGTAACGATCGCTGCGACCGGCCAATTTCGTGGACGAAGAGTCGCCGCGCTTGGTGTCTTCGCTGGTCAACGGGGTGCACGCGACGACGTACGCGCTGATTGTCGCCGTCCTGGTTCGGGCGGGCGACGCGATCGACCACGGGAGCCGGTTGCGGCGGTGGTCGCGCCGTCTGCTGGCGGCAGCCCTGGCCGTACTAACGGTCGCTTTCGCGACGGCCACAATCATTGGTCGATTCACCAACGTCATGGAGGCCTTTGCCGGTGCGTCGTTCCTGCTGATGTTCGTCCTCGGCGCCTTCCTAGGCGTACTCCTCCTGCGCGGGCACGCCAGCATCGCAGCCAGTCTGATGGTCGCACCGCTGGTGCTGCTGCCCGCAATGATCGCGCTCAACCTGGTAGCCCCCCGGTTGATGCACCCCGGCTACGCCCTGGCGGCCCTGTACATCGGGTTGGCTCTGCTCGGTGGCCTGCACGATCCAGCGACCGCCGGAGAGCATCGGCCGACGCGGCGCCTCCTGATTGGGCGGGGCGCGGTTCGATCGCCCCGACCGTAGCCCGCATCCGCTGGCCTGTCGCGTCCCGAGGACCCTTGCGTCACTGGCGGAAAGGGTCCTCGAACGAAAGCCGCGGACTGGCGAGCTGCCGGGACAGTTTGTCGTCGATGAGTCGAAGGCAGACGAGTTCAAGGTCGCCGCGTAGTCCGGTCAACAAGCTGGGCCGTTCTGGGCGAAGGATCCAAAGATCGGGAACCGGATTCTCTGTACTAGTCAAGCTCTCGCAGGAGAGGTCAGCTTTCGGTCACGACGTAGTGCAGGCGAACGGAGCCGCCGGTGTCGGTGTGCACCGAGAGCAACTGCAATCGGGTCGGGGACTCGCCTACGGCAAGGGGTGGCCCGTCCATGACCGACGGTGTGCCGAGTCCGCCAATGAGAGCAGGCGCCAGCGTCAGATGCAGTTCGTCGATCAGACCTGCCCGCAACATTGCACCGTTGAGGCCCCCGCCCGCGGTCGACAGCACGCAACTGATGCCGAGCTCAGTGCCCATCGCGGCGATCCCTCGCGCCAGGTCGACGCGCTCCTCGCCGACCACGAGATAGCAGATGCGTTCCCGGCGGAGATAGGCGAGATAGTCGGCCGGGGTCGACCCCGCCACCAGGACCAGCGCGTCCCAGTTGTGATGTTTCTCGGTCCAGCGCACCCTTCCGCGGCTGTCGACAACGGTGAACCACATGTGCGGCGGGGACGGTTGTCCGGTGATGTCCGGTGGGAGGAAGTGCTGGTAGAGCCCGGCGGTGTCACCGTCGTAGGTAGGTAGTTCTTCCGGAATCTCGTGCTCGGCGACCAGGCTGCCGCTGCCCTCCAGGATCGCGTTGCAGCCGTACTGCTGTCTGAGCACGTCGAGGATGTCGAGCGGCACCGGATCGGCGGCACGCGGCGTCATCGCGCCCCACAGATCCAAACTTGGCTGGTGCATCAAGAGCGCGTCCCGGGTGAGCGCGACCTTCCCGTCGACACTGGCTCCCACGCTCACCACCACGCGCGGTCGCTCCCGCATCACAGCCTCCTTCGGCTCGCTGGACGGCGGACACCAGATCTACCACCGGCCACCGACAACGCGCGCCGGCCACATCCACGCCCGGATGCCGATGACCGGCACACCGGACAACCGGGAGGCGTGTCTCGCTCCCGGGAACGCCTCATATGAGGCGTGGCGTCCCATTCAACTGTCGTTCTTCTCGGCCCTGCGGCTGGCTTGCGCGTGCGGCGCCAGGTTCGTCTTTGGGAACGCGTCAAAGCGCCGGCGCCCGACGCTGGAGCGTGGTCGATCGCTGCGTCTAGCAGAGCGCAGGCGACTCCGGTTCCGCGGATGTCGCGGTCGACGTAGAAACAGGTGACGGCGAAGACATCGTGAGCCCCAGGAGCAGGCCGTACTGCCGAGACCGTTCAAGCCGGCTGTGGTCCTCACGCCGCGCGACGGCGACCCAGCCAACCGGACGGCCGTCAATGTAGGCGGCCAGCGTCCCGAAGGAGTATCCGCTCAACAAACACGGCAAGATCGATCGTGGACAGCTGGCGTCCGAACGGATCCGCCTGAATGTCTCAGCTTCAGAAGCAGAGCGGGTGCCCGGCCGGATCGGCGTAGACGGCATTCTGCAGGTGGATCCCGCCCAGCTCTTCGGCACGTGCCATCGCGGCCTTGGCTGCCGGGGTTTGGAAGTGGGGAATTTCGTGGTCCACCGTGAACCGGTAGTCAACGTGCAGTTGCGCCGGATAGGCGGGGTCGGGCCACCGCGGAGCGGGGAACTGTGCGTGCTGAAACGCCAGGTTGGGCAGATCATCGTCGTCGAGGTCGACCACGACTCGCTCAGGTGAGTCTTCGAGCCGCTCCTGTACGCCGACGAAACCCTCGTAGAACCTTGCCAGCGAGCGCGGGCTAAAGCAGTCGTAAACCAGGTGTGCGACCGTCGGATGAACGGTGCCCAGGGCAACTAGCCTAGGAGCAACGGGGCGGCGGGCGATGGTCAGATGATGCTGGTCCAGATCGTGGTGCCTGCGGAATTGCCGATGAAGGGGTTGTTGACGGCCCACAGCACGCCCTTGGCGTATTCCGGCACGTCGAAGTCGCAGGAATCCCGATCAGCGCACGCCAGCCTGCTCAACCGACCTCCTCCACTTGTCGGATCTCTCAGTACCCGCGCCATCCAACCACGGTCCGATCGCCGCCCCCCGGGCCGCCCCGCACCGGTCACTCTCAGGGTTTTCCTACCGAGTTCTTAGCGTGCTTTATGGGCAGTTGGGGAACGTCGATCGTCTAAATGGTTGTTGGACACCACGAAGGACGAGAGGACGGAGCTGCTGTGGCAGGTTTGGGGATCGCCGAGGCGCCGGGTACCCGCCTGGCGCAGGACAGGGCCGAGGTGCGGTACCCGGCGGACTCGGTGGTGGTGCTGGCCGGGATCCCGGGGGCCGGCAAGAGCACGCTGCTTCGCCGGTTGTTTCCGGAAGGTGCCGACCACCAGGGCGTGCGCGTGTTCGACTCCGAGCGGCTGCGGGCCCGCTGGATGCCGGTGCTTGCCGCCGTCCCGTACCCGTGGTGGCGGCCGCTGCTGCACCTCACCTACTACGTGAAAGTCCTCAGCGCGATGCGCGAGGGCCCGATGATCCTCCACGACTGCGCCACTCGCCCCTGGGTACGGCGACTGATCGGTTGGCGCGCGCGGCGCTCGGGTCTCGCGGTGCACCTGATCCTGCTCGACGTACCCGGCGACGTGGCCCGCTCCGGCCAGCACGCCCGCGGCCGCGTCGTCCGCAGCGGCAGCATGGCCACCCACTGCCGCCGCTGGCCGCGCCTGATCGCCCGGGCCGTCGACGACCCCGGCCACCTGGTCCCCGGTGCGGTCTCCGCGACGATCCTGACCCGCGGCCAGGCGAACCGACTGGAGCAGATCGCCTTCGAGTAGCAGCGGCGACCTCAGGGTGCGGATCGACACCAGTTGACCCGGGTCACCACAGCCTGGCCGCAATCACGCGACCAGGCTGTGGTGCCGGCCGTTACTGGCTCTCGTCCGCGTCCAGCGGGCAGGTGTCCTCGGTGCGCTCGCCGGTGAAGTCGACGTCCGGGTGTGCGTCGCTGAGCAGTGCAGCAACGTTGTTGGCCGCCTCACCGCCGTAGTGCTGCGGGTTGTCCAGGACCTGCTGCAGGGTCGGGTTCGCGACGCCGCCCTTCCTGGTGCCGTTGACGTCTGGGTCGAACAGCGCGTTGTAGGACTGCGTCATGTCGACGCCGGTCTCGGCCACCGCGCCCGGGTTGTTCTTCCAGAACCCCGGTGTGCAGAACTCACCTCCGGGCGGCGTGGTCGTCGTTGTGGTCGTGGTCGGTGCTGTGTAGGTGGATGTGGTGGTCGTCGTACTCGTCGTACTCGAGGTGGCGCCGGCTTGGGAGACAAAGCCAAGGCCGAGCACACCTCCGGCGGCGACAGCAGATACTGCGGCGACGACAGCGAACACCCCACGGTTGCGGCCCATCGAAGGCCCCCCTTTGTGTGAAATCGAGCCACCGCGGACACCGCGGCGACACTCCCCTGCCCGTCTCCCCACAGACGGATTTCCTCGAAGGTACGACCAAGCTCCGCAGATGACCAGAGGTCGACGATCTCTCACCCACAGTTACAGGCATCTCACGCACGCCGCGTGATCGCACCGAATCGGTCGGTAATTGTTGCAGATCGTGACCTCGCCGGGAGTTGACGACTTACGACGGAAGCCCGGATCCTGACCGAAGCGGTCGTCCGCCATGATCGCGTCTGCTGCAGGGGGGAACCTGTCATGCACTCACGTTTTCCGCATGCCCGGGCACTGGTCGCCGCGGTCGTGCCGCTCGCGGTGGTTCTCGCCGCCGCCGCTCCGGCCACCGCGCAGGATCCGCCGCCGACGGCGGGTGCGCACGACCACCGCGGCCACGATCACGACCATGCCGCCGAGGACCTGGTCGGCGTACCGATGAACGAGATCGAGCGCGCCGCGAAAGCCCGTTCCGACGAGGTCGCCCGGCAGACCGGTCAGCGGCCCGGCCGTCGTTCCCCCAAGGAGCAGGCGGTGGCCGACGCGGTCGCCGCGGCCGCGGATCCGGCCATGTCCGGGACCTGGAGCGGCGTGATCGACACTCCCGTCGTACCGGTGTTCAACGCCACGCTGCCGAACGGCAAGGTCCTCATGTGGGACTCCATCGGTGAGGGTCCGACCGAGTCGTACAGCGACCAGTCGTTCACCCGGGCCGCCGTGTGGGATCCGGTGACGAACACCAGCAGGCGCGTCGACGTCCAGGGCTACAACATTTTCTGTGCCGGCTACGCCCAACTGTCCGACGGCACCGTCCTTGTTGCCGGAGGCAACCGTGATGCGTCGCTGAACGGGCTGCGGAAGACCCACCTGTTCGACTGGCGGACGGAGACATGGCGTCGCGGTCCGGACATGGCCGCCGAGCGCTGGTACCCGTCGGTGACCGCGCTGCCGAACCAGGAGGCGCTGATCCAGGGCGGCGGCCCGGAGAACGCCGAGGTGCACCAGACCAACCAGTGGATCCGGCTGCTCACCGGGTTCACCACGCCGTCCAGTCGCCTGTACCCACTCCTCACCGTCCGTCCGGACGGGAACGTCGACCTGGTCGGGACCAACGCGGTCATGCGCACGCTGCAGACGAGTGCGACCGGCGCCCAAGTCGGTACGTCGATCCGCGACCTGATCAACCGTGACTACGCCAGCTTCGCCACTGTCCGGGTCGGGAAGACTCTGGTCGCCGGTGGTGGCATCGTCGCTGAGGACGGCAAGGTCGGCGTACCCACCCGTACCGCGGTGGTCGTCGACTCGAACGACCTGACGTACGCGCAGCCGACCGGGTCGATGGCCACCGGACGCCGGCAGCACAACCTGACCGTCCTCGCCGACGGCGATGCGCTGGCCACCGGTGGCATGAACGCCGTGATGAGCGACGGCAGCGTCAATCTGGCCGCCCCGGTGTACGCCGCTGAGCTCTACGACACCGAGACGGGTACGTGGCGCACACTCGGCGCGGCGAATCGGATCCGGCAGTATCACTCGACCGCCCTGCTGCTCCCCGACGGCCGGGTGATGACCGGTGGCGGCGGCATCTGTGGTGAGTGCCAGCGCGTCGGTTACCTGGAGAAGAACCTCGAATACTTCACCCCGCCGTACCTGTACGGCGCCGACGGCCAGCTCGCGGCTCGTCCGGAGATCACGGCGGCGCCGGCGACCGCGTCCTACGCAAGCACCTTCGCGGTGACCTCGCCACAGGCCGGGGCGATCGCCAAGGTGGGCCTCGTCGGGCTGGGTGCACCGACACACGGCGACGACCAGGGTCAGCGGTACGTGCCGCTCTCGTTCAGCGCCTCGGGTACGACGCTGACCATCGACTCACCGGCCAACATCAACGTCGCCCCACCCGGCTACTACATGCTCTTCGTTGTCGACAGCAACGGTGTGCCGTCGGTGGCGCGGATGGTGCGACTGACCGCGACGGCCCCGGCGGCCCCGGCGCCGATCCGGCTCACCATCAGCGGCCCGGGCGACCGGTGCCTGGACATCGACCACAGCTCGATCCTGCCCGGCACCAAGATCCAGCTGTGGGACTGCAACGGCACACCGGCGCAACGCTGGACGCGCCCGGCCGACGGCACGCTGCGAGCGCTCGGGGTCTGCGCCGACGTACCGGGAGGCAATCTGAAGGCCGGCGCTCCACTGCGGACCGACATCTGCAGCAGTATCGATCCGGCCCAGAAGTGGACCATCGAAACCGACGGCCGGATCAGGTCCACCACCAAACCGAAGCTCTGCTGGTCGGCTCCCGGAAAGACCAACGCCGAACAGGTGACCCTGGCGAACTGCAACGGCTCGTCGACCCAGGTGTTCCGGTACTAGTCGGGGTGCTCCCTACCCACGATCCGGAATTGTCGGTGGCGCGTGATTGGCTCGGACTTCTCGATGGGGAGGAGTGCGCGTGAAGGTTCGAGTTGGGCGTGAGGTGCTGGCCGAGGCGGTCGGTTGGGTGGCGAAGGGGCTGCCGAGCCGGCCGAGTGTGCCGATCCTGGCCGGGATGCTGGTGGAGGCCGGCGACGGGCAGGTGACGTTGTCCGGGTTCGACTACGAGAGTTCGGCTCAGGTGAGCGTGCCGGCCGAGGTGGCGGACGAAGGGCGGTATCTGGTGTCCGGCCGGTTGCTGGCCGACATCTGCCGGAGCATGCCGCGCGACTCGGTGGAGCTGAGTGGCGAGGCGGCTCGGGTGCAGGTGAGCAGCGGGAGCTCGCGCTTCGTGCTGCAGACCTTGCCGCTCGGCGAGTATCCGGCGTTGCCCGAGGTGCCCGCGGCGACCGGTGTGGTGAGCGGCGACGTGTTCGCGCGGGCGGTCGGACAGGTGGTGAGTGCCTCCGGGCGGGACGACACGTTGCCGGTGTTCACCGGGATCAGGGTGGAGATCCGCGGGTCGACGATCTCGCTGCTGGCCACCGACCGGTACCGGCTCGCCGTGCGGTCGTTCGCGTGGGAGCCGGTCGATCCCGCTGTGGAGGCCAACGCGTTGGTGCCGGCCCGGACGCTCGCCGAGGTGACCAAGTCGATGGCCGGTCACGATGTCACGCTCGCGCTCGGTTCGACCCGCACAGGGGACGGGTTGATCGGGTTCGAGAGCGCCGTCCGGCGGGCGACGAGCCGGCTGATCGACGGCGACTTCCCGAAGGTCCGCAGCCTGATCCCGGCGGCGTCCGCGATCACCAGCACAGTGCGGGTGGAGACCGCGGCGCTGGTAGAGGCGGTGAAGCGGGTCGCGCTGGTGGCGGAGCGGACGGCGCCGGTGCGGCTGACATTCGCGGACGGTACGGCGACCTTGGCCGCAGGTAGCGGCGAGGAGGCGCAGGCGTCGGAGTCGGTGGAGGTCGTTCTGACCGGCGACCCGGTGGTGGCCGGGTTCAACGCGGGCTACCTGCTGGACGGTCTCGCGTCGATCGGCGCCCCGGTGGCGCATTTCGCCTTCACCCAGCCGACCAAGCCGGCCAATCTCACCGGCCTCCGCTCTCCCGACGACGAGCCGGCCGACGATTCGGCGTACATCCTGATGCCCATGCGCCTGCCAAGCTGATGTGGAGTTCGGCTATACCTGAGCGCGTGAGCGTGGCTGAGGAAGTGATCGCGCGGTACCTCGCCCGGCGGGACGTGCTCGAGCCGGCCGACCGGATCGTACTGATGGGCTCCGCCGTGCTGGAGTCGGTCGCGACGGCAGCCGAGCTGTACCACCAACGGCTGGCCCCACGAATCCTGATCAGCGGCGGCATCGGCCACTCGACCCAACACCTCGAGGACGCGGTACGACGACGCGGTCTCGAGGTCGACACCACCGGCCGACCGGAGTCCCACGTCTTCCGCGAGCTACTCATCAGCTCGTACGACGTACCGCCGGAGTCCATCGTGGTCGAGGACCGGTCGACGAACTGTGGTGAGAACGCGGAGTTCACCCGGCGGATCATCACCCGGCCGGAGAGACTGCTACTGATCCAGGATCCGACGATGCAGCGCCGGACCCACGCCTGCTTCGAGCGCTCCTTCGCCGACCTGCCCGGCACGCGCCTGATCAGTCACGCACCCGTCATCCCGTGGATCGGCCCGGACCACGTCAGCGCCGGCCCCGGCCACCCGGCGATCTGGAGCCGCCGTAGGTTCACCTCCCTCCTCCTCGGCGAGATTCGCCGACTCCGCGACGACGCCGACGGCTACGGCCCACACGGCCGCAACTTCATCGACCACGTTGCCGTGCCGGACGATGTGCTTGCCGCGTACAACCTTCTCGCTGCCGAGCACCCCGACCTGATCCGTCAGTAGCCGGAGGCGTCAGCTCGGGCCGATGAAGTAGCCGGTCAGGACGGCGGCCAGCGTCTCCGGCGGCAGGGTGTGGAACGTCCCGTCGTGGCCCTCCACGTTTCCGTGCGGCAACGCGGCCGCGGCCTCACGCACCGCCTGCTTCATCCACTCCGGACTGGCATTGCTGTACAGCGCCAGCACCGGGACCTCGATCGACGACAGCAGATCAACTGGTACGGCGCTGTCCCGCATCTGCAGGCCGTCGTACACCAAGGTGTGCGCCATCGCCTCCAGCCCGGCCCACATCGGCGTCTCCCGGATCTGGTCGACGACTTCCTTCGGCTGACCGACCGCCTCCACCATGAACAGCTCGGCCGCACCGCCGGGGTTGCCGGCCTCGACGTACTCCTGCAGCCGCTCGATGTACCGCTGCGGCGCCGGCGGCGCGCCCTCGACCCGGAACGGCGGCTCCATGATCGCCAGCTTCTCGAACGGCAGCCCGGCCTGCAGCAGCACCATCACCCCGGACGAGAACGCGCACGCGAACCGCGCTCCGGTCGCCGAGCGCACCGCGTCCAGGTCTTCCCACTCCCGCTCGACCGCGTACGGCGTGGTGTCGCCCGACTCACCGCGGCCACGCCGGTCGTAGTTGACCACGGTGAACGCGCCGGACAACGCCTCGGCGTACGGGGCGAAGAACGACCGGTCGGTGAACGCTCCGGCGATCAGCACCAGTCCCGGGCCGTTGCCGTAGGTGTCGTACGCGATCTCGGTGCCGTCTGGTGAGACAACCTTCTTCATCACAGCTCCTTTGAACAGGGGACTCCCCACCCATCCGTCGAACAGACCCGCTGTGGATAGACCCAGAGGAATGTGATCCACATCACACGACACCATCGCGACCCGCGGAACCTTTCCGGAGGCAGAAGCGGTCACTACAGTTGGATTATGTATACAGACGACTGGTATGCGATCCACAGCCTGGCCGGGTTCTGATGCTGCTCCGCCAGCTGGAGTACCTCGTCGCCCTGGCCCGGGAGAAGCACTTCGCGCGGGCTGCCGACGCCTGTTACGTGTCCCAGCCGTCACTGTCCGCCGCGATCCGCAAGCTCGAGCAGGAGCTCGACGTACCGATCGTCCGGCGCGGTCGCCGGTTCGAGGGTCTTACCCCCGAGGGTGAACGGGTCCTGCTCTGGGCACAGCGGATCCTCGCCGAGCAGGACGCGCTGCGGCACGAGCTGTCGCTGATGCGCGGCGGCCTGACCGGCACGCTCCGGCTCGGCGCGATCCCGACCGCGATGCCCGTCGTCTCGCTGCTCACCACCCCGTTCTGCGAACGGCACCCGAACGCGAAGGTGACCATCGAGTCGCTGTCCTCGCGCGACATCACCCACAAGCTTGCCGAGTTCGATCTGGATGTCGCGATGACGTACCTCGACGACGACACGCTCGGTCAGGTCCGCAAGACACCGCTGTACGAGGAGCGCTACCTGCTGCTCACCCCGCAACACACCGAGCTGGCCGAGTTGCCGGTGGCAACCTGGGCACAGGTGGCCGAGCTGCCGCTGTGCCTGCTGTCCCCCGGCATGCGCAACCGCCGGATCATGAACGGCTACTTCACCGACGACGGGGTCACCGCCGCACCGGCGATCGAGAGCGACACGGTCTCCGGCCTCTACAGCCACCTGCACGTCAACCACTGGTCGACTGTCATCTCGCACGCGTGGCTGCACATGTTCGGGGTGCCCGACGGTATGCGCGTCGTACCACTGAAGAGCCCGGCACACGGCCCGCGGGTCGGTCTGGTGATCGCGGCCCGCAGTCCCGAGCCGGTGCTCGCCCGCGCGCTCCTCGACGTCGCCCGGCAGGCCGGCGTACACACCGCCCTGGACGCGCTGCTCGACGTCCACTTGATGGGTTCGGGCTATCTCGACATAGCAAGCAAGTCTTTGACCACCGGACCCTGATCCGGCGACTGTGGAAGTCCCTTCACCACAAGGAGCTTCCCCGCATGTTTGTCAGGTAGGACGACCGCCCGTTGACAGTGGGCGACCGGCCGGTGCCTCCGCGCATTCCCGCCCGACACGTCTGTTAGCGGGATCACGTCGTACGTAACCGGGATCACGTGAGACGTGGGCATAACCGGTGAGTACACCTGGTTGAATGTATACAGAAGGCAGAATTCAGAACAGCTCTCCTACGGGGAGCAGGAAGGGTAACGATGATTTTCACGCGTAGGTTCGGCGCTCTGGCGGCTCGTCCGCAGTTCCCGGATGCCCCGGAGCTGCAGCAGGAACTCGACCTCGACCTGGACGTCGAGCTGGCCAAGCTCACTGACGAGGACAGCCGGCACCGGGCGGACGAGACCGCCGCCTGACCCCGGGCGCCACCAGCGTGGCGCCGGGATATATGACCGCGCCGGTGCCGAAGGCCCGGCCAAAAGCATGGCACTTGGTAGACTGTCTACCAAGTGCCATGATCATCTCCTCAGCGCTTGTCCCGGGAAGGACCTCATGACGACCATCAGCACGGGTACCACCGACCCCCTGTCCCCCGGTGTCCGGCACGTCAAGCGGCCGACGCCGCTGCGTGAGTCCGTCTACGAGGCCCTGACCGAGATGATCATCGACGGCACCCTCGAGCGCGGCCGGCACCTGGTCGAGGTGGAGTTGGCCGGCATGCTCGGGGTGTCCCGGCAGCCGGTCCGCGAGGCCCTCCAGCGGCTCAACAACGAAGGCTGGGTGGACCTGCGGCCGGGCTTCGGCGCGATGGTGCACGTGCCCGCCGAGGACGAGGTCGACCAGCTGCTGGCGGCCCGCGCGGCGCTGGAGTCGGAGTCGGCGCGGCTCGCGGCCCGGCACGCGACGAAGGACGACGTGGCCAAGCTCAAGGATCTGTGCAAGGTCGGTACGACGTACCACGAAGCCGGCGACATCGACGGCGCGGTCCGGACGAACGGCGAGCTGCACAGCCTGATCACCCAGATGTCCGGCAACAGGTTCCTGGTGGACTTCGCGGCCCAGGTGGATCGCCGGGTCCGGTGGTACTACACGCCGGTCGCGCCGGTCCGCGGTGCCGCGTCCTGGCGGGAGCACAACCGGCTGGTCAAGGCGATCAGCGAGGGTGACGAGGACAAGGCCGCGCAGATCATGCGTGAGCACACCGAGCACACCCGCAAGGCCTACCACGACCTCCAGGCCGCCAGCGGCCCGGGCGACGAGACCCCCGAGACCGACGCGGCCGCCCCCCGCCGTCGCCGCCGTACGACGACCTGACCGCAACACACTCAAGGGGATATCCCCCAGAGTTGTGCCTTCTCCACTCCTAGACCAAGGGCGAAGGCACAACATCGGCGGATATCCCCTCGAACGTCGAACGTCAGGCCAGCTTCTTCTTGCGGCCACGGCCCGTGGCGGCCTTGCGGGCCTCGAGGGCGGTGGCGAGGTGGACGTACTGCTCGACGGTCCGCCGCGCGTAGAGGTTGTGGTCCAGGATGCGCGGCCACCAGTGACGGCCGAGCTGTTCATGCATCCAGAGGAAGCCGATCGCGAACCCCATGCTCACCAGGGCCCGGAAGGCGAGGAACTTCCACGGCTCTGGTGGCAGTCCCGGCGCACCGGTCACCACCCATTCCGTGGCCACCGAGTGCACCAGCAGGGCGAGCGGGAACCCGATCACCCAGTAGACCGCCGCCGGCGCGAACACACCGGCGGGGACCTTGCCCATCGCGACCAGGACGGCGTACCCGGCCCCAAACAGGACGAGCGGGACGCCCAGGCCGAGACCGGTCACCACGGCCCAGCCGGCCGGCTGGCCGACGAACGCGGCCAGACCACCGGCGATGATCCCGGCCGCGGCACCGACCGAGGCGGCCGGGACCGAGAACTCCGCAAGCTGCTTCAGATCGGCTCCAGGAGTTGTCATGGTCAGCCCACAACCACACCGAAGCGAGCCAGGCTGTAGAACAGCAGGCCGAGGTAGAACACCGCGCCGAACCCGATGATCACGTTGCGCACCGGCCCGGGCCGGATCGGTTTGGGCAGCAGCTTGTTGTTCACCAGGAGCAACACGACGCAGTAGGCGCCCATCGCGAACGTGGACAGGAAGGCGAGGATGTCCAGGATGCCCGCCGGACCCTCGGCCGGCCCGAACAGCAGGATCAGGATGCCGAAGGTGATCACACCCCAGAGGAATCCGGCGTACAGCCTCGACATCGAGAACCGCTTGGCCCCCGGCACGAAGTAGTACGTCATGTCCGCCTGACCGCGGGAGAACGAGTCGAACAGCCCGAGGGTCGCGTTCAGCCCGATCAGCGCGATGAAGCCGAAGAACAACGTGCCCAGGACCGGGCTGCCGGCCGAGGCGAACGCGTCGGACATCGCCTTCAGCGCCGCCTCCCGTTCACCACCCTCGATCAGCCCCGCCACGTCCGGGTTGGTGCGGGCCGCCGACATGGCCAGCACGGTGAACGAGATGGTGACCAGCATCGTGATACCCCAGAAGAGCAGCAGCGCGTCGAAGGTGACCCACTTGCGCCAGCCCTTCCACTTCTGCATCTCGGCCGGGTCCTCGGTGTCGAACATGAAACCCCGCGACGGCATCGACTCGGCTTCGCCGGCCGACCGCAGACCGCGGATCTTCGGGATGTGCGCGCCCATCGCGGCGCCGCTGTCGCGCAGCTGCAGGGTGTACCACATCTGCTGCATCCCGGACGGGCCGGCGAACGCGATCGAGCCGACCACGATCGGGAACCACGCCTCCGACAGGGCCTTGTCCGGGAAGTACCCGAACGCGAGCATGCCTGAGAGCGTGTTCGCCAGGTCGTCCCAGCTGCCCACGATCGCCGCGATCACCGACGTACCGACGACCAGCAGGCCGATCAGCAGGCCAAGCAGCTTCTCGAGGAAGTTGTAGATCACCGACAACAGGCTGAACAGCACGCCGACGAAGATCAGTGCCACACAGGCTGAGGCCTGCCAGGGTATGCCGCTGATTTCCTCGAACGCGGCGGCGCCCGCGGACAGGTGGCCGGGCCACATGTAGATCAGGATCGCCGCGACGTAGAAGAACCACATCAGCGGTTTGAAGATCCGGGCCGCGCCGAAGAAGATGCTCTCGCCGGTCGCCATCGCGTACCGGGCCATCTCCAGCAGTACGAACGCCTGCAGGGTGACGCCGACCATGAACAGCCAGCGGATGTCCGGCCCGAACACCAGGACGAGCCGGGGCCACATGTAGGACTCGCCCATGCCGACGCCCAGCGCGACCAGGAAGACGGTCGGACCGAGGATGTGCATCGAGGGCGGTGCGTCCGGAAGTTTCCGGATCGGCATCGGTTCGAGCCGGCCCGCGCGCCAGACCCGCTCGGTCACGGCCGCCGAGGCGGGCTCTTCGGGTACTTCTGAGGTCTTGCTCGTGACGTCCAAGGCGGACTCCTTAGATCGACGCCAACTGGCTTTACCGCTCCCCCGTGCACTCCCCCCGGCCCAAACGCATCACCGCTTCCTCCTCTGAGGCGAACAAACGACCTACGAACCGAGCGGACCCGCGTTCCGGGCCCAGCGGTACTTGGCACCGAGCACCTGGACCGGCGTCTCGGTGGTGTACGGGTAGGCGACCACACCGTGGTCGAACAGGTACTGACTGGCTTCCTCGACCTCGACGTCACCGGACAGCGAGGCGACCACCGGCTTGTCGATGCCCTTGGCGCGGTACTCCTCGACCACCTCGGCGACCAGCTTCGCGAACACCATCGGCGGCGTCACGATCGTGTGCCAGTAGCCCAGGATCAAAGCGTGGATCCGGTCATCGGAAAGCCCCAGCGCGATGGTGTTGCGGTACGTCGACGGCGGCTCGCCACCGGTGATGTCGACCGGGTTGCCGGAGGCACCGAACGGCGGGATGAACTTCTTGAACGCCTCGTCCAGGTCGGCCGGCATCGACATCAGCTGCAGGCCGTTGTCGACACACGCGTCCGACAGCAGTACGCCGGAACCGCCCGCGCCGGTGATGATGACGACGTTCTCGCCCTTCGGCGTCGGCAGCAGCGGGATGCCGCGGGCGAACTGGAGCATCTCGTTCAGCCCCGGTGCCCGGACCACACCGCTCTGCCGGAGGATGTCGTCGTACACCTTGTCGTTGCCGGCCAGCGCACCGGTGTGCGAGCTGGCCGCCCGCGCGCCCATGTCGGTCCGGCCGGCCTTCAGCACGACGACCGGCTTCTTCTTCGACACCCGGGCCGCCGTCTCGGCGAACGCCCGGCCGTCCTTCAGATCCTCCAGGTGCATGGCGATCAGGTTGGTGTTGTCGTCGCTCTCGAAGAACGTCAGGAGGTCATCCTCGTCGATGTCGGCCTTGTTGCCTACTCCAACGATCGCGGAGACGCCCATCCGGCTGGACCGGCTGAAGCCGAGGATCGCCATCCCGATGCCTCCGCTCTGTGACGACAACGCGACACTGCCACGGACGTCGTACGGCGTGCAGAACGTCGCGCACAGGCTCTCCGGCAGGTAGTAGTAGCCGTAGATGTTCGGGCCGAGGATGCGCACGTTGTGCTTGCGCGCGATCGCGACGACCTCGTCCTGCAGCTCCTGCTCGCCGGTCTCGGCGAACCCGGACGGGATCAGGATCGCGCCGGCCACGCCCTTCTGACCGCACTGCTCGAGCGCTCCGCCGACGAACTTGGCCGGTACGGCGAACACCGCGACGTCCACGTCACCCGGTACGTCGGTGATCGACGGGAACGCCTTCAGTCCCAGGATCTCGTCGGCTTTCGGATTGATCGGGTAGATGTCGCCCTGGTAGCCGCCGCTGACCAGGTTCTTCATCACCGAGTTGCCGATCTTGCCGGTCTCGTTCGAGGCGCCGATCACCGCGACCGCGCGGGGTTTCATGATCCGGGTCATCGCGGTCAGGATCTGCTCCTGGCTGTACCGGTCGACCGGCTTGCCGGCCTCGGCGTCGACGATGATCCGGAAGTCCACCGCGGTGGCGCCGTCCGGCCCGGCCAGCACCGGGTTCAGGTCCACCTCGGCGAACTGCGGGAAGTCGGTGACCAGGTCGGACAGCCGCATGATCAGGTCGGCGACGGCGTCCTTGTCCACCGGCTTGGCGCCGCGGACGCCGTTCAGCATCTCGTGCGCGCCGATCCCGTCGATCATCGAACGGGCCTCGTCGGCCGACACCGGGGCCAGCCGGAAGGTGACGTCCTTCAGCACCTCGACCAGGACGCCACCCAGCCCGAACGCGACCACCTTGCCGAACGTCTGGTCGGTGACCGCGCCGACGATGACCTCCTGCACGTCGCCGCCGGTGACCAGCATCTTCTGCACCTGTACACCGGTGATGTCGGCATCAGCCTTGTAGGCCTTCGCATTGTCGACAATCTTCGCGAACGCCTGCTTCGCGGTGTCCTCGGAATCCACTCCGACCACCACACCGCCGGCGTCGGTCTTGTGCAGGATGTCCGGCGAGACGATCTTCAGCACGACGGGGAAGCCGATCTCGGCCGCCAGACCGGCCGCTCCCTCGGCAGTCGTGGCCAGCCCCTCACCCGGCGTCGGGATGCCGTACGCGTCCGCGACCTGCTTGGCCTCGGGAGCGCTCAGCGAGGTGCGGCCGTCCGCCAGAGCCTGGTCGAGGATGGTCTGGACTGCTGCCTTATCATAGGTCATGCCTGATCTCCAATTCAGGATGAGTACGGCGTCAGACGACGCCGGCGGCCTTGAGTTCCTCGAGCTCGGCGGTGTCGATGCCGAGAGCGCCGTACACGACGGAGTTGTGCTCGCCGAGACCGGGTGAGGTCTCGACCTCGACCGGGGAGTCGGACAGCTTGATCGGGCAGCCGACGGTCTTGAAGCTGCCGCGCTGCGGGTGCTTCACCTCGACCACGGCGCCGAGCTCGGCCAGCGTCTCGTCCTCGATCAGCTCCCGGGTGGACATGATCGGCCCGCAGGGCACGTTCAGCGCGTTGAGCTTGTCCATCACCTCGAACTTGGTGTGCTGCTCGGTCCACTGCTCGATCAGTGCGAACATCTTGTCCAGCTTGTCGAGCCGGGCGGCAGGCGTGGCCCAGTCCGGGTCGTCGGCCAGCTCGGGCTTGCCGATCAGGTTCGCGATCGGCGCCCAGCCGGGTGGCTGGACGATCACGTAGATGTAGTCGTTCGGACCGCCCGGCGCGCACCGCAGCGCCCAGCCCGGCTGACCGCCGCCGGAGGCGTTCCCGGACCGCGGCACCTCGTCCCCGAAGTGCTCGTTCGGGTACTCGCGCAGCGGTCCGTGGGCGAGTCGCTGCTGGTCGCGCAGCTTGACCCGGGTCAGGTTGAGCACCGCCTCCTGCATCGCGACGGTGACCCGCTGGCCCTTGCCGGTGTTGGTCCGCTGGTACAGCGCGGCCAGGATGCCGGCGACCAGGTGGATGCCGGTGCCGGAGTCACCGATCTGGGCGCCGGTCGCGGTCGGCGGGCCGTCCTCGAACCCGGTCGTGCTCATCGCGCCGCCCATCGCCTGCGCGACCACCTCGTACGCCTTGAAGTCCTCGTACCGACCCGGGCCGAAGCCCTTGATCGAGGCGAAGATCAGCCGCGGGTTGATCAGTTGCAGCCGGTCCCAGGTGAAGCCCATCCGGTCGATCGCACCGGGAGCGAAGTTCTCCACCAGGATGTCGGCGTCCTTCACCAGGTCGGTGAAGATCTCCTTGCCCCGTTCGGACTTCATGTTCAGCGTGATGCTGCGCTTGTTGCAGTTGAGCATCGTGAAGTAGAGGCTGTCGACGTCCGGGAGGTCGCGCAGCTGCTGGCGGGTGATGTCACCGGTCGGCGCCTCGAGCTTGATCACGTCGGCGCCGAGCCAGGCGAGGATCTGGGTACACGACGGTCCGGACTGGACGTGGGTCATGTCCAGGACACGAACACCTTCGAGGGCCCTCTGAGGGGACACGGTCATGACGGGTCCTCCACTACTTGTACATGGTCTGGTTCATGGTTCCGGGGGCGTACGCGTCCGGGTCGACCCAGACGTTGATCAGCGACGGCAGCCCCGACTCACGGGCGCGCCGCATGGCCGGCCCGATGTCCTTGGGGTCGCGGACCTCCTCGCCGTAGCCGCCGAGCAGCTTGGCGAACTCGTCGTACTTGACGTCGCCGAGGGTGTTGCCGACGCGGCCGCGGGCCTGGCCGTACTTGGCCTCCTGGCCGTAGCGGATCTGGTTCATCGAGGAGTTGTTGCCGACCACACCGATGAACGGGAGGTTGAAGCGGACCAGCGTCTCGAAGTCCCAGCCGGTGAGCGAGAAGGCGCCGTCACCGAACAGGGCGACCACCTCCTTGTCCGGGCGGGCGTACTTGGCCGCCATCACGAACGGGATGCCGACGCCGATCGTGCCGAGCGGGCCCGGGTCCATCCAGTGGCCGGGCGACTTCGGCTGCACCACGCCGCCGGAGAAGGTGACGATGTCGCCGCCGTCGCCGATGTAGATCGAGTCGTCGGTGAGGAACTCGTTGATCTCGTGCGCCAGCCGCAGCGGGTGGATCGGGTTCGCGTCGGACAGCTGCTTCGGCAGCCGCTTCTGGTACGACGCGTCCTCCTCGGCCCGCAGTTCGGCGAACCAGGCCTTCCGGTCGCCGGCCTTCTGCACCCGGCCCGAGGCGGCCTGGGTGACCGCGGCCAGGATCGCGCCCGGGTCGCCGACCAGGCCGAGGTCGATGTCGCGGTTCTTGCCGACGGTGCGGTAGTCCATGTCGATCTGGACCACCGTCGCGGTCTTCGGCAGCCGGCGGCCGTAGCCCATCCGGAAGTCGAACGGCGTACCGACGATCAGGATCAGGTCGGCGTTGTTGAACGCGTACCGCCGGGACAGGTGGAAGTGGTGCGGATCGCCGGGCGGCAGCGTGCCGCGGGCGGAGCCGTTCATGTACGCCGGGATGTTGAGCTTCCGGGCGAAGTCGATCGCGGCATCGGTGCCGCGCGAGGTCCAGACCTGGGTGCCGAGCAGGACGACCGGCTTCTCGGCCCGGACCAGCAGGTCGGCCAGCGCCTCGATGTTCGCCGGGTCGCCGATGCTCTTGGTGGAGGCCCGGTAGCGGCCGGCCTCCGGGACTGTGGCCTGCTCGACCGGGACCGAGTTGTCCAGGATGTCGCGCGGGATCTCCAGGAAGGACGGGCCGGGGGCGCCGTTGAAGCACTCCCGGAAGGCCATCGACACCATGTCGGCGACCCGCGCGGTGTGCGGCACGGTCGCGGCGAACTTGGTGATCGGCGTCATCATGTCGACGTGCGGCAGGTCCTGCAGGGACCCCATCTTGTGCTGGTTCAGCGCGCCCTGGCCGCCGATCAGCAGCATCGGGCTCTCCGCCCGGAACGCGTTCGCGACCCCGGTGACGGCATCCGTCGTACCAGGGCCGGCGGTGACGACGGCGCAGCCGGGCTTACCGGTCATCCGGGCGTAGCCGTCGGCCGCGTGCGCGGCGACCTGCTCGTGCCGTACGTCGACCACCGCGATGCCCTCGTCCACACAGCCGTCGTAGATGTCGATGATGTGACCGCCACACAAGGTGAAGATCACGTCGATCCCCTCGGCCTTCAGGGCCTTCGCGACCAGATGACCACCTGAGATGGTCGCGGGAGCCGGCTCCTTCACATCGACGGCTGGTTGGGTCTCCGACACTGTCTGCGCCATCTGCAGTCATCTCCTCGGAAGGGCCGGGGTTCGCCCCTGTTGTGTCAACAGAATGTAGATTGCATACCGTATGGTGTAGTCGTAGTCTTATCGCACGCCCCGGTGGTTGTCCAGAGTTCGCTCCCAGGGAGGCCGCGATGACGATTCACGACGATCTCGACCGGACCCGCCAGGCCGTGCAGGCCCTGGAGAAATCCCTGCTGGCATTGAGGAATCAGCTCGGCCCGCATCTCGACGTACTGCGGCTCTTGGACGACCTGGAGCGGTGCGCCACGGACCTGCGCCGGCTAGAGCAACAGGTCCGCGCGCCCCGGCGACACGAACTCGTGGCAATCCCGGACGGGGACTACGACCACGGATTCTGGGCGGACGTGGAACACGAGGGCTTGGGAGCACCCGGCCGCCGGGCGCCGTGACCGGTCCCCGTGACCCGCTGCGCCGGAGGCGCCGCATTGAGCACCGTCAGACATTGTTTGAGTAACTGCCGCAGGCGTACGTCGCGGTCGCCGTCCGAAGCACGGGCGGCGACCGCGACCGCTTCCGCGGCCTGTTCAGTGGCGACGAACGTCCGGTAGAACGGCTCACTCCAGCCGAACCGGCCGAGCACCGGCAGCCACCAGCGCGCCGCTCCCCCAGGCTCGTCGCGGCCGGTGATCAAGTGCAGCGCGGTCTGATGAGCCTTCGACAACCGGACGCGTTCGTCCTTCGTCATCTCGCCACCGGCCAACGCGGTCGAGACACAGAACGCGACCACTCGAGCGGACGACTCGAAGCCGGGCCGCGCGGTGCCGATGAAGCTCGACGCCAGCGGCAGCAACGCCCGCCGGCCGGCCGAGCTGCTGTGGTCATGGACCGCCCTGGCAACCGCGCTCAGCGTCGGATGCACGCAGGTCGGACGGTCCGTCCACGGTTCACGGGCCAGCTTCGACACCAACTCCATCACGCACGGATCAGGCCGCGCGACCTTGACGTAGCCGCTCACTCGCCCGACCCGACGACCGGCGTACCCAACTGCGGCCGCACCGGGAGCGCCGGCCGGCCCGGTTGTTTCAGGAACCGCACGATCAGAGCAGTCAGTACGCCGAGCAACCCGGCGCCGAGGAACAGCGGCCGATAGCCGACGGACGCCACCAGCGAAGCCGCGACACCGACGCCGACGAGTCCACCGGCGGCCTTGGCGGAGTACAGGATCGCCTGGTTCTGCAGCAGACTGTGCTCACCGAAGAACTCCAGCACGAGGTTCGCCATGATCGCGTAGAAGGCACCACCGCCGGGGCCGGCGAACATCGCGCACAGCACGAACGCCCAGCGGGCACCCGCCTCACCGGCGACCACGAGACCGACATGGGTGAAGCCTTCGACCATCAGTACGGCGGCCAGCACGCGACGCCGGCCGAACCGATCAGACAGGTGGCCGGCCAGCGACCGCCCGAGGCCGTTGACCGCGGCAAGCATTCCGGCCGCGAACCCGGCGACCGCGACGCCCAACTGCGCGGTGACCGCGTAGCTCACGACGAACGCGATACCGAATAAGGACAACGCCGTACTCGAGGCCAGCGTCAGCCACATCAGCGGCAGCGCACCGGTCCGCATCGCCTCGGCCGGCCGGTAGTGCCGGACCGCCGGCGCGTTGTGCGGGATGCTGCGGTTGAGCTTGCGATCGACCGCCCAAGCCTGCGCGTCGATGTGCGCGGGCCACCAGTGCCGTGGCGGATCCTTGAGCACGCCGCCGGCCACCAGCACGACCAGGACGGCGACGAGCGCAGTCAGATCGAAGACCACGCGCTGACCACCGCTCGATGGGAAGACCGTCAGCAAGGCGATGCTCGGTACCGCGCCGACCGCGAATCCTCCGGTGACGAAGCCGATGGTCGCCGTACGGCGATCCGGGAACCAGCGTGCCGCGGTGGTGATGCAGGCGGCGTACACCAGACCGGCACCGGCTCCGCCTGCCACCGCGTAGCCCAGCAGTACGAGGGGGTAGCTGTCCGCATGAGCGAGCGTCGCCAGGCCGACCGCGGCGAGCAGACCTCCGATCACGACGAGCTGAGTCGGCGTGGTACGGCGTACCCGCTGGGCCCAGGCGGCCGGAATGGCGGTCAGTGCCTGGCACGCGACGAAGACGGCGAGCAGCCACATCGTCGCCACCGCGCTCCAGCCGCGCCCGTACTGCAGGCCGAGCGACGCCGTACCGAAGGAGTATTGCAGCGGGCTGATGGCGACCATGCAGGACCAGGCAGCCCACAGTTGCCAGCGTCGGGGGTGCCCGGTCAGGTCCCGGGCGTCTTCGCCGATCCGGTAGCGGCGTCCGTAGACATCGCGCACGTCCCGGGGCGTTGGAGTCGCGTGATTCATCATCGTCTCCTGACTACTGCATACCGTATGGAACCTTGGTACTCCTGTCCGGAACGGCTGTCCAGACCCGGCGTGTTGCGGCCGGGGTCTTGTGACGAGATGTGCATACAGAATACAGTCGCCGATAACCCCGCCGAAGGAGGCTGCTGCCGTGGACCTGATGGAGTACCAAGCCAAGGAACTGTTCGCCCGGCACGGCGTCCCGGTGACGCTCGGACGGGTGATCGAGGACCCCGCCGACGCCGCCGCGGCCGCCGCGGAACTGGGCGGCCGGGTGGTGGTGAAGGCACAGGTGAAGACCGGCGGCCGCGGCAAGGCCGGCGGCGTCAAGCTGGCCGGCTCCCCCGACGAGGCGGTCGCCAAGGCGAGCGAGATCCTCGGCATGGACATCAAGGGACACACCGTCCGCCGGGTGCTGCTCGCGCCGGCCGCCGACATCGCCGAGGAGTACTACTTCTCCTTCCTGGTCGACCGGGCCAACCGCGACTACCTCTGCATCGCCAGCACCGAGGGCGGTGTCGAGATCGAGGAGGTCGCGCACACCAACCCGGACGCGATCGCCAAGGTCGCGATCGACCCGGCCGTCGGCGTGGACGAGGCCAAGGCCGCCGAGATCGTTGCCACCGCGGGCTTCCCGGCCGGCGCGGAGGACGTCGTACGGAAGCTGTGGGACGTTTTCGTCACCGAGGACGCGTCGCTGGTCGAGGTGAACCCGCTGGTGAAACTCGGCGACGGATCACTCGAAGCCCTCGACGGCAAGGTCACGCTGGACGACAACGCGTCGTACCGGCATTCCGATCACGCGGGGTTCGAGGACAAGGCGGCCGCGGACCCGCTCGAGGCAGCGGCCCAGGAGAAGGGCCTGAACTACGTCAAACTGGACGGCTCGGTCGGGATCATCGGCAACGGCGCGGGCCTGGTCATGTCCACCCTCGACGTCGTCGCGTACGCCGGTGAGCCGTACGGCGTGAAACCCGCCAACTTCCTCGACATCGGCGGTGGCGCCTCCGCGGAGGTGATGGCCAACGGTCTCGGCATCATCCTCTCCGACGCTCAGGTCCGCAGTGTGTTCGTGAACGTGTTCGGCGGTATCACCGCCTGCGACGCGGTGTCGAACGGGATCGTCCAGGCCCTCGCACTGCTCGGCGACCAGGCCGACAAGCCGCTGGTGGTCCGGCTGGACGGCAACAACGTCGACGAGGGCCGCCGGATCCTTGCCCAGGCCAACCACCCGCTGGTGACCGTGGTGGACACGATGGACGGCGCCGCCGCCCGCGCCGCCGAACTGGCAGCACAGAACCGAAAGGCGTGAGAGCGATGGCGATCTTCCTGACCGAACAGAGCCGGGTCATCGTGCAAGGGATGACCGGGTCCGAGGGACAGAAGCACACCAGCCGGATGCTTGCCGCCGGCACCAACATCGTCGGCGGCGTCACCCCCGGCAAAGGCGGGCAGTCGGTCGACTTCGCGAAGCGATCGATCCCGGTCTACGGATCCTGTGCCGACGCGGTGAAGTCGGCCGGCGCGGACGTGTCGGTGGTCTTTGTCCCGCCCCGCTTCACCAAGGGCGCGGTGATCGAGGCCGTCGACGCCGGCGTGCCGCTGGTGGTGGTGATCACCGAGGGTGTGCCGGTCCACGACACCGCCGCGTTCTTCGCCCACGCGGCCGCCGCGGGCACCCGGATCATCGGCCCGAACTGCCCCGGCATCATCAGCCCGGGACGCGCCAACGCGGGCATCATTCCCGCGGACATCGCGGGTCCCGGCCGGATCGGGCTGGTGTCGAAGTCGGGCACGCTGACCTACCAGATGATGTACGAACTGCGGGACTTCGGCTTCTCCACCGCGATCGGGATCGGCGGTGACCCGATCATCGGTACGACGCACATCGACGCGCTGCAGGCGTTCCAGGACGACCCGGACACCGACGCGATCGTGATGATCGGCGAGATCGGCGGCGACGCCGAGGAGCGGGCGGCCGCGTTCATCAAGGACAACGTCACCAAGCCGGTGGTCGGCTACGTGGCCGGGTTCACCGCGCCGGAGGGCAAGACGATGGGCCACGCGGGTGCGATCGTGTCCGGCTCGTCCGGTACGGCGGCCGCGAAGCAGCAGGCCCTCGAGGCCGTCGGCGTACGCGTGGGCAAGACCCCGTCGGAGACCGCACAGTTGATGCGCGCCGTGATGGCGGTCGAGGAGGTCGCCGTCTGACCGCGATCAGGTACGACATTTCGCTGGTTAGCCAGCCAAATGGTGGGTTTGCCACCCGGATTCAGGGTGGCAAACCCACAACGTGATGGGTCTACCCAGCAAGTTGGGGTCGGCGGGGCGGCGCCGTACTGCTTCTGACCACCAGCTTGGTGGGTACGGCGACGGGGTCGTGGTGGTGTTCGCCGGCCTGGATCTCGCGGATGAGGGCGTCGACGCTGAGCCGGCCGACATCGGTGAAGTTCTGGAGGATCGTGGTCAGCGGCGGCCAGAAGTGCGCGGATTCCTCCATGTCGTCGAAGCCCACCACGCTCACATCATCCGGCACGACGCGGCCCCGCTCGTGCAGCGCGCGGAGCACGCCGAGCGCCATCTGGTCGTTGGCGGCGAACACCGCGGTGACATCAGGGTTCGCGGCCAGCTTCCGGCCGGCTTCGTACCCGGAGCTCGGGGTCCAGTCGCCGTCGAGCACCGGCGGTACCTCACAACCTCGCTGCGTCAGGGTCAGCTCCCAGGAACGCCGGCGCCGGTCCGCCGCGAACGACGTCGGCGGACCGCTGACGTGCCAGACCGTCTCGTGGCCGAGATCCAGCAGGTGCTCAGTCGCCAGGCGCGCGCCCTGGGCCTGGTTGCTGTCGACGATCGGGTAGTCGTAGCGGGCGCTGGAGTCGACGACGACGACCGGTAGCCCTTCGGGCAGCTGTATGCCGGCCTCGTCCAGCGTGTGCGCCTCGATCAGGATGATCACGCCGTCGACCGCCTGCTCACCCAGCCGGCTGAAGGCGTTCGTCACCGCGCGCTGGTTGACGTCGAGCACCGGCAGCAGGTTGATCGTGTAGCCGCTGATGGTGGCCGCCGCGGCGACCGCGTCGAGGGTTCGCGTCGTACCGAAGCTGGAGAGCTCGAAGACGATCACCCCGATGCTGCGGAACTGCCCGTTGCGCAGGGCGCGGGCGGCGCTGTTCGGCCGGTAGCCGAGCTCTCGCATGGCGGCCTGGACCCGGTCCCGGGTGGCCGCGTCGACATTGTGCCGGTCGTTCGCGACCCGGGACACGGTCTGCCCGGACACCCCGGCCAGCCGGGCCACGTCGGCCATCGACGGTCCGCGCCGACGCCGTACCGGCGACTCCTCCGCTGACATCGGCACCCCTCCTCGACTTGTGCCCGCAGTGTAGACATGTTGACGTAAACACGCTACCGTCTCGGCGTTCGATGTTGACGTCAACATCGCGTGTCGGCGACGAGTTCACGAAGGAGGCCGACGGGCGCATGAGTCAGTCCGTTGCACTGCGCCGAAGGCGTGGAAGCTTCAGCCAGGAGAGCAAGGGGTGGGTGTTCGTCGGGCCGTTCCTGGCCGTGTTCGCGCTCACTTTCCTGGCCCCGATCGGGTACGCGATCTACCTCAGCCTCTTCCGGGACCAGGCGTTCTTCGGCGGCACCGTGTTCGTCGGCCTGGACAACTACACCGAGGCGCTGCGGGACCCGAAGTTCTGGGAGGCGTTCGGCCGGGTGGCGGTGTTCCTGGTCGTCCAGGTGCCGGTGATGCTGATCCTGGCCCTGCTGGCCGCGCTGGCCATCGACAGCGCCCGGCTGCACTCCGCCGGCTTCTTCCGGATCATCATCTTCCTGCCGTACGCCGTACCGGGTGTGGTCGCGGTGTTGATGTGGGGCTACATCTACGGCAACGACTTCGGCCTGGCCGCCAGCCTGAACGACCTGTTCGGCACCAGCGCGATCCAGCCGCTCAGCGGCAGCTGGATGCTGCCGTCGATCGCCAACATCGTCACCTGGGAGTTCGTCGGCTACAACATGCTGATCTTCTACTCGGCGCTGCGCACGGTCCCCGGTGAGCTGTACGAGGCGGCAGCGATCGACGGCGCCGGCACGTTCCGGACCATCCGGGCGGTGAAGCTGCCCGCGCTGCGCGGCGCGATCGTGATCGCCACCATCTTCTCGATCATCGGCAGCTTCCAGCTGTTCAACGAGCCGAACATCCTGCGGACCTTGGCGCCGAACGTGATCACCACGTACTACACGCCGAACATGTACGCCTACAACCTGTCCTTCGCCGGACAGCAGTTCAACTACTCCGCCACCATCGCGATCGTGATGGGCGTCATCACCGCGATCATCGCGTACGTCGTCCAGCTGCGCGGCTCCCGGGAGGCCTTGTGATGACGACCACCGTGGACGCCCCACGCGTCGGGAGCACGACGCCCCGGGTGAGGAACAAGAAGACCGGGAGCTCGCCGCTGCGGCCGAAGAAGTCGCCGCTGCTGACCGGGGTGATGGTGCTCTACCTGATCTACACCCTGGTGCCGCTGGTCTGGTTGTTCATCAGCGCGACCAAGACCCAGAACGACCTGCTCTCCAGCCCGGGGTTGTGGTTCGGCAAGAGCTTCGCGTTCTTCAGCAACATCAGGGACACGCTGACCTACAACGACGGCATCTTCCTGCGGTGGCTCGGCAACACCCTGCTCTACGTGGTGGTCGGGGCCGGCGGTGCGACGCTGCTCGCGACCGCGGCCGGCTACGGCTTGGCGAAGTACAAGTTCGCCGGCCGGCGCGCCGTGTTCGCGGTGCTGCTCGGTGCGGTCGCCGTACCCGGAACCGCATTGGCGGTGCCGACGTTCCTGATGTTCTCGAACCTGGGACTGACCAACACCGTCTGGGCGATCATCATCCCGTCGCTGATCAGCCCGTTCGGGCTCTACCTGATGTGGGTCTACGCGACCGACGCCGTACCGGTGGAGCTGCTCGAGGCGGCCCGGATCGACGGCGCCGGCGAGGTGCGGATCTTCTTCATGGTCGCGCTGCGACTGCTTGCCCCCGGCATCGTCACCACCCTGCTGTTCGCGGTGGTCTCGACCTGGAACAACTACTTCCTCCCGCTGATCATGCTCAGCAAACCCAACCTCTACCCGCTCACGGTCGGGCTCACCCAGTGGAGCAACCAAGCGACCGGCGTGGGTGCCCGCCCCATCTACAACCTGGTGATCACGGGGTCGTTGCTGACCATCGTGCCTCTGGTGATCGCCTTCCTCCTGCTTCAGCGGTTCTGGCAGTCGGGCCTGAGCGCAGGGAGCGTCAAGTGAAAGGAATCAGGATGAAGTCACATCGGCGCATCCGGCAGCTGGTGGTTGCCGGAGCCGCACTCACCGCGTTGGCGGTCGTGGCCGCGTGCGGCGGCGGCTCGGACAGCTCCGGCAGCAGCGGCGGGAGCCAGACCACGGGCTCGGTCGACGCC
Organism: Kribbella sp. NPDC023972; assembly: GCF_040639075.1. Lineage (NCBI taxonomy): Bacteria > Bacillati > Actinomycetota > Actinomycetes > Propionibacteriales > Kribbellaceae > Kribbella > Kribbella sp. NPDC023972. The sequence continues at coordinate 1,302,750 of NZ_JBEZZH010000001.1, forward strand.
GTCGACGCCGCGCTGAAGGCGGGCGGCACGATCACCTACTGGACCTGGACGCCCTCGGCCGAGGCTCAGGTCGCCGCGTTCCAGAAGCAGTACCCGAACGTGAAGGTGAACCTGGTCAACGCCGGTACCGGCAACGACCACTACACCAAGCTGCAGAACGCGATCAAGGCCGGCTCGGGTGCGCCGGACGTGGCCCAGATCGAGTACCAGGCGTTGCCGCAGTTCGCGCTGCCCGGCTCGCTCGTCGACCTGAACCAGTACGGCTTCAACCAGTACGAGTCCGCCTACACTGCCTCGACCTGGGCCGCCGTGCACGCCGGTGGCGGTCTGTACGGCCTGCCGCAGGACTCGGGCCCGATGGCGATGTTCTACAACAAGGAGGTCTTCGACAAGTACGGCATCGCCGTACCGAAGACCTGGGACGAGTACGTCGCCGCCGCGAAGAAGCTGCACGCGGCCAACCCGAAGGCCTACATCACCAACGACGCCGGTGACGCCGGCTTCACCACCAGCATGATCTGGCAGGCCGGCGGTCAGCCGTTCAAGACCGACGGCAAGAACATCACCATCAACCTGCAGGACGACGGCTCGAAGAAGTGGACGTCGACCTGGAACCAGTTGGTCGAGGGCGGCCTGGTCGGGAGCATCCCGGGCTGGACCGACGCGTGGTTCAAGGCCCTCGGTGACGGCACCATCGCCACCCTGCCGACCGGGGCCTGGATGCCGGGCGTGATGGAGGCGTCGGTCAAGGCCGGCGCGGGCAAGTGGCGAGTCGCCCCGATGCCGACGTACGACGGCCAGCCGGCCACCGCCGAGAACGGCGGCAGCACCGAGTCCGTGCTGAAGCAGAGCAAGAACCCGGCGCTGGCGGCCGCGTTCGTCCGGTGGCTGAACCACGACGAGGGTGTCAAGCCGTTCCTGGCCAGCGGCGGCTTCCCGGCCACCACCGCGGACCTGAAGGACCCGGCCTTCGTCGACAAGGCGAGCGCGTACTTCGGCGGCCAGAAGATCAACCAGGTGCTCACCGGCGCGGCCGACACGGTCGTCAAGGGCTGGAGCTACCTGCCGTACGAGCTGTACGCCAACAGCATCTACGGCGACACGGTCGGCAAGTCGTACCAGTCCAAGTCCGATCTCAACACCGGCCTGAAGGCCTGGCAGGACGCGTTGGTTGCGTACGGCAACCAGCAGGGCTTCCAAGTCAACGGCTAGTCAGTACCTCGAAGCCGGCAGCGGCTGGGATCCGGCCCGGCCGCTGCCGCTTTCTGTCCAGAGCTCGATCCGTCCGCCCAGGACTTGTTCAGAAAGAGAGAGATGACCGAGTTCGCGATCGGTGAGTCCGACTTCCTTCTCGACGGCCGGCCCTTCCGGATCCTGTCCGGGGCACTGCACTACTTCCGGGTGCACCCGGACAGCTGGGCAGACCGGATCGAGAAGGCCCGCCTGATGGGCCTCAACACCATCGAGACGTACGTGCCGTGGAACGCGCACAGCCCGCGGCCGGGCACCTTCGACACCTCCGGGATGCTCGATCTCGAACGGTTCCTGCGGGAGGTGGCGGCGGCGGGCCTGTACGCGATCGTCCGCCCCGGGCCGTACATCTGCGCGGAGTGGGACAACGGCGGGCTCCCCGCCTGGCTCTTCCGGGAGCCGGGCATGGGGGTCCGCCGGTACGAGCCGAAGTTCATGGCCGCGGTCGAGACGTACCTGCACAACGTGCTCCGCATCGTCCAGCCCCTGCAGGTGGATCAGGGCGGACCGGTCCTGCTGGTCCAGGTCGAGAACGAGTACGGCGCGTTCGGCGACGACCAGACCTACTTGAAGTCGGTGGCCGAGATCATCCGGAACGCCGGGATCACGGTGCCGTTGGTGACGGTCGACCAGCCGGTCGACGCGATGCTCGCCGCGGGCGGACTGGACGGCGTACTGCGGACCGGCTCGTTCGGCTCGCGGGCCGACGAGCGGCTGGCGACGTTGCGGAAGCACCAGCCGACCGGGCCGTTGATGTGCATGGAGTTCTGGGACGGGTGGTTCGACCACTGGGGCGGACCGCATCACACGACCGGGGTCGCGGAGGCGGCGGCCGAGCTGGATGCTTTGCTCGCGGCCGGCGCGTCGGTGAACATCTACATGGTCCACGGCGGCACGAACTTCGGGCTGACCAGCGGGGCCAACGACAAGGGCGTCTACCGGCCGACGATCACGTCGTACGACTACGACGCCCCCTTGGATGAGTCGGGGAACCCGACGGCGAAGTTCCACGCCTTCCGGGAGGTCATCTCCCGGTACGCGCCGGTCCCCGACGTTGTCCCGGCGTCGCGGCCCGCGGCGCCGGAGACGTCCGCCGCACTGGGCTCGCCGATCCGGTTGCTCGCGGATCCGTCGGCGTGGGGCTCGTCGTCGCGGCACGACGTGATGCCGACCCTCGACTCGCTGGACGCACAGCTGGCCATCTTCCGGACTGAGGTCACTGCCGACGGACCTACGCTGCTGAGCGTTCATGAAGTGCGGGATCGGGCGTACGTGTTCCTGGACGGCGCTCCGGTCGGTGTGCTCGATCGCGAGCGGCACGACCGGGCGCTGATGCTGCCCCACGGCGGGCGGCTCGAGATCGTCGTCGAGGACCAGGGGCGGGTGAACTACGGTCAGCGCATCGGCGAGCCCAAGGGCCTGATCGGCCCGGTCCAGCTCGGCTCGGCGGATCTCACCAACTGGTCGGCCTGGGTGATCGACCTCGACCGCGTTCCCGAGCTGTGGACTTCCACGGACGGCGCCGGTCCGGCACCGGATGCCTCCGGCGTCGGGCCGACCGCTTGGCGGGCCGGCTTCGACGTCGCCGAGCCGGTCGACCACTTCCTCTCCACCGTTGCCTGGGGCAAAGGCATCGCCTGGGTCAACGGCTTCTGCCTCGGCCGCTACTGGCGCCGTGGTCCGCAGGAGACGCTGTACGTGCCAGGCCCGGTACTCCGACCTGGCCACAACGAGCTCGTCGTACTCGAACTCGACGTGATGGCCGAGCCGGTCGCCCATTTCGTCTCCGGGCCGTCGCTCGGGCCGACCGAGCTGTAGTCGAACAGGTGGGTCCGGCGTCGCTGTGGCCGGACCCACAAGGCTGTGCCTTTTGCCGGGCCTCCGGCGCCGGCGTGGTCACGGGGCCTTGGCTCCCAGCCTTCCCTCGTCGCTCCAGTCGCTGCGCTCCCTGCGCTCCTCAGTCCAGGCTGGGAGGCCCCGTGACCTAGGATGCGACGCCGACTTTTGATGCGAGCAGGTCGGCGACGGCGTGGACGGCGCGCAGGGTCGGTGCCTGGGTACCGGTGAGGTCGGCCAGCTCGACGACGGCCGCGAGGATGACGTCGAGCTCGAGCGGCTTGTCCTTCTCCAGGTCCTGCAGCATCGACGTCTTGTGCTCGCCGACCCGTTCGGCGCCGTTGATCCGCTTGTCCACCGAGATGTCCGGATGGCAGCCGACCGCGGCCGCGATCTCCAGCGTCTCCTCCATCATCAGCCGGACCATCGCCCGGGTGCCCTGGTGCGTCGCGATCTCCACCATCGTCGCCCGGGCCAGCGCGCTGATCGGGTTGAATGCCGCGTTGCCGAGCAGCTTGATCCAGATGTCCTTGCGGATGTCCTCCTCCACCGGGCATTTCAGCCCGCCGGCGATCATCGCCTCGCTGAAGGCAACGCACCGGTCGGAGCTGCCCCCGGCCGGTTCGCCGATCGAGAAGCGAGTGCCTTCGAGATGGCGTACGACGCCCGGTCCCTCGAGCTCGGTCGAGCAGTACACGACACAACCGACGGCGCGGTCGAGGGAAAGCACCCGGGTCACTTCGCCGTCCGGGTCGACGGACTCGATCCGGCGGCCTTCGTACGGACCCTTCAGACCGTGGAAGTACCACCACGGGATGCCGTTCTGCGCTGCGACGATGACAGTCTTGTCGTGCAGCAACGGCTCGAGCAGCGGACCCGCGCCGGCGTAGGAGTTCGCCTTGAGCCCGAGGAAGACGTAGTCGACCGGGCCGACCTCGGCCGGGTCGTCGGTGGCCGGCGTACGGGCCTCGAAGTCACCGCGTGGGCTGAGCACCTTCACGCCGCCGGAGCGGATCGCGTCCAGATGGGCGCCGCGGGCGATCAGGTGGACCTCGGTCCCGCCGCGGTGCAGGGCCGCGCCGACATAGGCACCGATCGCACCGGCGCCGAGCACAGCAACCTTCATCAGTCCCTCCTCGGTCCGGACAGGGTCGGCACCGGGTTGTGCATGTCCGCCAGTTCCTCGAACTCCAGCACGTTGTCTATCTCGGTGCCCATGGCAACGTTCGTGACGCGTTCCAGGATGTCCATGGTCCCACCTTTCGGAGGGGCTCGGTATACCGCATACAGTAGGCGGGAGCCTGAGTGCGGTCAAGATCACACTCTCGGCGAGCGCTTGCCGGTTTCTGAGCGGATGGACGGGAGAGTTCTGAGCGGACGCACGGGAGATCCGAGCCGGCCGCGGTCCGTCTGGGCGGGCGCCGACGTGACGGATGGGTGGCGGTCTGCTAGGGTTTTCCGTGGTTGCAGTTTTTGCAGTTCCACGATTCGTTGCGAAGCGCCCGCGGATTGTAATCCGCCGGGCGTTTTCTCATTCCAGACCGCCAGTCTGTTGTGGGAGGGCTCGTTGCGGCAACCCGGGCGCCGGCACCTGCCGGGCCCGCACCGTGCCCGTCATGGGCCCACACAAGGAGTACAGCATGGCTAGCGGAACAGTGAAGTGGTTCAACGGTGAGAAGGGCTTCGGCTTCATCACCCAGGACAGCGGCGGCGCCGACGTCTTCGTGCACTACTCGGCGATCGCGACGGACGGCTTCCGTTCGCTCGAGGAGAACCAGAAGGTCGAGTTCGACGTAGCCCAGGGCCCGAAGGGCCTGCAGGCGGAGAACGTCCGCCCGGTCTGAGCTAGACGCGAAACAGGCCCAGCCGCGATGCGGCTGGGCCTGTTTCATGTGGTCCAGAGGTACTCGCCGTCATCCAGTTGCTCGGTGCGGGTGAGGCCGGCGGCCGCGGCGACGGCGGCTGATGCGGCGTGGCCGGGGTGCACGTGGGCGATGATCCGCTCCACCGCCTGTTCATTCAGCCAGCCGACCAGGCCCAGTGCGGCCTCCTTCGCGTAGCCGCGGCCCTGCCAGTTTGTGCCGATGACCCAGGCAATCTCCGCCATACTGCCGGTGACCGACGCCTGTACGTAGCCGACGAGTTGGTCGTCGTACTGCAGCATCCAGTTGAGCCAGTGCTCGTCTGTCCGGCTCGGTCCGGCAAGTTGGCGACGGTACCGGTTCTCCAGGGCTTCCACGGTGGGTGGTTCGCCGCCGGTGAAGGTGTAGAGGTTCGGGTCCGCGAGGACCTTGGCCATCTCCGCGGCGTACTCGACCTGCAACGGCAGCATGGCGAGCCGGGCAGTGTCGAACCTGGTGGCGATCACGGCTCAACGGTAGCGCCGGGCGGCTCGGCCGCTCCCTCCTCGGCCGACCCGCCCTGCGCCACCAACCGCATCCGGGCATTGGTGTGCAAGTCGAACTGCGGACTCCGCTGATCCCCCACCCCGTACGGCGCGACCCGTTCCTCGTAGTGCAGATGTGAACCGGCCGCGAGCCCCAGCAGGTCCCCCGTCTCCACGGTCTCCCCCTGGCTGACCGTGGATTCGGACAGGAGCTCGTAGACGTGCCAGATCGCGTTCGACTCGACCACGACCCGTCCCGCCTCCACTCGGACCACCACACCGGCCAGCGCCGCCCTGATGGGTGTGCCTGGTTCGGAGCGGTAGTCACGACCGGGGTGTCCCGCGCGGTCGAACTCGCGGACCACCACTGGGTTGTGCACCGGCGCTGCCATGGTCCGATGGTGCGACCGGACCTTCAGAAAGCCTTAAAGCCGGGCCGGCACAGCCGGATAGGGGGCTGGTTCGACCTCCAGCTCGGCCATCCGCTGCACGTAGGTGCGGTACGCCCGGCGTGCCTCACCGTGCGCACCACTCGCCTGGAACGCCGACACCAGGCCGAGATGGGCACGTTCGTCGTACTGGTCCCGCTGCAGGATCCGCAGCAGGTAACCGGCCGCCGCGTCGGGGTCGCTCCGGCCCCGCTCGGCCAGGACCCGCGCCACCCGGACGTACAAGGCCCGGGCCTCCTCGCGCATCCCCGCGGCCCAGTCGGCGTACACGTCCTCCTCCAGGAAGTCCCCGCTGTACGCCGCCTCTGCCGCGCGGAGCAACCGCAGATCACTCGTGGCGAGACCCTCCCGCGCGTCGTGCAGGAAGAGTTCTACGTCCACGGCCGCCTGCTCGCCGTCCAGCCAGATGGTGGCACGGTCGGCTCCGACGAAGCAGTCCGACGGGTACTTCTTCCCGGGGTCCAGCACCGAGCGCACGGTCGACAGAGCCACGGAGAGCCTGGGTGAGGCGACCGACTCGTCCTGCTCCGGCCAGAGCAGGTCCAGCAGTTGCAAACGAGCAACCGGCCGGCAGCGACGCGCCACCAGGATCTTCAGCAAGTCACGGGCCTTCTTCGACGGCCACTCCCCCAACTGAACCGCTTTGCCGTCCCGCAGTACGCGGAAACCGCCGAGGCACTCGATCCGCACTGGAACTGGACCGGTCTCCTCACTGGCCTCCAGCGCTGCCGCCGCGTAGCGGGTCGCTCCGGCAGCCAGGAACTGCTGGTGTGCCCTGAGTGCGAGCTCGCGGCCTTCCGGGCCTTTGGTGCGCTTGGCAAGCATCAGCTCGGCCCTGGCCTCGCCCAACTGGTCACCCAGCTCACTGCGGATGTTCAACACCTCGTGCAGGACCTCAGCACCGCCTGCTGCGGCGTGCAGCTCCAAGGCGTCGGCCAGGCCGGCCCGGTCACGTCGCTTGCGGCAGAGCGCGGCTGCCTCCTCTGCGGTGGCTGCCGCCTCCGCCTGGTTGCCGGAATGCAGTGTGACCCAGCCCAGAGCGACCAAGGCACCGGAGAGCCCGAGGACAGGGCCGTAGGCAACTGCCTGGCGAGCCATGGCGGCCAGCTCGGCGGCACGCTGCGGCTCCTCGACCGCAAGCACTCGAGCCAGGCCGGCGAGCGCCGGCACCAGGGACTGCATGTCCTTGGTCTCCTCGGCGATGGGAATGGCTTCCTCGAAGCAGGCTCTGGCCATCGCACGGTCACCACGCTCGCGGTAGACCTCGCCGAGGACTGACAGCGGCTGCGCGACACGCTTTGAATCCAGCTTCTGGTAGAGCGCCCGTGACGCCTCCAGCTCACCGATGGCCTCGTCCAACCGGCCCAGCCTGAGCAGGGCCTCGCCACGGTTGTTCAGTGCCAGTGCGCGGAACACTGCGAAGCCTGCGCGGTCCGCAAGCTCCAAGGCGAGGTCCAGCTCCTTCAGTCCGTGCTCGTAGTCGCCTTCGGCGATGTGGTGCGAGGAACGGTTCACCCGGATCCGGATCGACTGCAGCAGGTCGCCGGCCCGCTCCGCATGCTCGAGCGCCCGAACGTAGTTGGTGTAGTTCCCTTGGGGGTCGCTGTCGACCGCGGCCAGCATGGCGAGCACCGTGTGAGCGATGGCCAATGCCCCGTCGTCACCAGAGACCTTTGCTGCCTTGTACGCGGCCTTGACCAGCGCACGGCACTCCTCGAACTCGCCGCGCAACCAATGCGCGCCCGCCCACCACGCCTGCAACAGTGCCTCGTCTGTCGGCGACTGTCCGTCGATGCGACCGCGCTGGTACGTCGCTATCGCCACGTCCGTCTGGCCACGCAGGTGGTAGATGAGTCCGAGCCGCCAGGCGATCGCGACCGGGATCTCGCCCTCGGGCTCGATGATCCGGTCGAAGCACTCCATCGCGCCCTGCCAGTCGCCGAGCACCTGCCGAGCCTCGCCTTCCAGCTGTTCCAAGGCGGCATCACGGTGCTGAGCGGGCAGCGCGGCGACGGCAGCGACCACGATCTCCGCCAGACCCCCGCTGACCATCGCATGACCACGCTCGGCCAGCATCCGAGCGGCTGCGGCCGGGTCTACGGCTTGGTAGCAGGCCAGCGCATCCCGGTGCTCACCGATCGACTCGAACCACTTGCCTGCCGCCAGGGAGAGCTCAGCCGTCTCCTGCTCGTCCACGGCCAGCCTGTCCCTGGCGAAGTCCCTCACCAACGGGTTGAGCTCGTAGCCATCCGCTTCACCCGCGGACACGAGTAGTCCCCTGGTGCGCAGGTGCTGGAGGGTCTCCGCGCTGTCCGTCAGTCCGATTGCCTTGCACAGCTCGGATCCGAACCGGGGTAGTACGGCCACGCCGGCGACCAAGCGCCGTACCGCTAGGGGCTCGGCTGCGAAGACCTCCTCGGCCAGGTAGTCGTACAGCGGCCCGTCCGACCGGAGGGCCCGGCGCAGCCGGCTGCCGCGGTCCTCCGGCGGCGCTGTCCGGAGCGCCTCCACGGCAAGGCGTACGGCGGCCGGCCAGCCTTGTACTGCGGTCTGCAGCGCCTCGGCCAGGTCGTCAGTGCCTTCACCGAGCACCTTCTGCAGTACGGCGAGGGTCTCGGGCACTGTGAACGCGAGATCGGTGGCATCGATCTCCAGGACCTGACCACGGCCGCGGAGACGGTCGATGCCGAAAGGCATCTGGGTGCGGGAGGCAACGACAAGGTGGAGGTTCGACGGGGCGGTGCGGACCAGGCCCTCGATCAGCCTGGTGGCGGGCGCGAGACGATCGATCTCGTGCAGGTCGTCCAGGACCAGGACCAGGTCGGCGCTGAGGTTCTGCTCCAAGGCGTCGGCGAGCAGAGCGGCGTACGCGAGGGCCCGGGTCTCCTGCTCGGCGTCGGCATCCGGGCCGCGGGGACTCTGCAACTCGGCCGGGATCGCTTCGAGAGCGGGCACCTGGCGCCGCAGAGCCTCGACCAGGCCGGACACCATGGCGGCCAGCGAGGCGTCCTCGGCCCGGACCGTGTGCCAGGCGCACCGACGTCCGGCAGCCCACGAACTCAGCAGCGTCGACTTCCCGAACCCGGCATCCGCCACCACGGTCAACAGCCGCCGCTGCGCTCCTTCGTCCAGCAACGCCGCCAACCGGGGGCGCGCCACCGTTCCCGCCACGGACTCCACCGGCATGCCCACCTCCTCCCCAGACCCGACCAGGACAGCACCCCTCGTCACCACCCCGCAACCGTGCTACTGCGGATCTCCTGGTTGAACGTCAAAATGTTGTTGTCCGGTTGGCCGGGCGAACCCGTTTGCCGGAACGGCAAAGAGAGGTGGGATCCGAGGAGGATTCGGCCCAGACTGACCCCATGGTGGAGATCGAATGGGGCGAATGGGCCGGGCACCTGCGGGAGTCGGCGGCGAACGAGGCCGACTGGAACGCGGCAATCGCGGCCGGCCTGGTACGAGACAGTGACAAAGTGGCCGTCGACGTCGGCTGCGGAGGCGGCGGAATGGCGAAAGCACTGGCCGCAGCCATGCCCGCCGGTACGACGGTGGTCGCGATCGATGCGGATCCCGACGTACTGGAACAAGCACGCGAGCACACAGCCGGCGCGGTCCGCTGTGAACTGGCCTCGATGGATGACGGACCGGAACCGTTGCGCAAGGCAATCGACGCTCCAGCGGACCTGATCTGGGCGTCGGCCTCGGTACACCACGCGGCAGACCAGCAGGCAGCCGTCGACGCGCTGGCATCACTGCTCGCCCCCGGTGGACGGTTGGCCCTCGCGGAAGGCGGCCTGCCGTCGCGAAGCCTGCCGTGGGATCTGGGTATCGGAGAGCCGGGCTTGGAGCTCCGGCTGGACCTGGCTCAGGACCGCTGGTTCGCTGCGATGCGAGACTCCCTGCCAGGCACGGTGCCGATGCCATATGGCTGGACCGACGCGCTGACCCGGGCCGGCCTGACCGACGTCAGCACCCGCAGCGTCCTGACCGAGTCCTCAGCCCCACTGTCGCCGGACCAACGCGACCGGGTGATTGCCCAGTTCCAGCACCGGGTGGAGCGCCTGAATCCGAACGCCGCCCCCACAAACGGGCCCGAGCACGGCCACGGCCACGGCCATGTGGTGAGCGACGAGACCGAATGGCTGAGTCCGGACGACCTGGCCGTCTGGGAGCAACTCCTGACCCCGGACAGCCCTCACTACCTAGGCCGCCGTACAGACCTGGCCGTCCTGGCGGTCCGCAGCATCCACATCGGCCACGCACCCCGCTGAGCCTGCTGTCACGACGTACGGTGTGGTGTGGTGGAGAGGAACGCCACGCCGGGTTGAGGGCCGGTGAGCGCGACGGTGTCGGCGGGTCGCCGTAAGGTGGGTGCCCATGAACGACCGGCTGGTGTGGATCGACTGCGAGATGACCGGCCTCGACCTGGCGGCGGACGCCCTGATCGAGGTCGCGGTTCTCGTCACCGACTACGAACTGAACGTGCTCGGTGACGGAATCGACCTGGTGATCGCGCCACCCCCGGCCGCGCTGGAGCAGATGGGCGACTTCGTCCGCGACATGCACACCGCCTCCGGCCTGCTCGACGAGCTGGCCAACGGGATCCCGCTCGCCGACGCCGAGCAGCAGGTGCTCGACTTCATCTCCGGGTACGTCAAGGAGCCGCGCAAGGCTGCCCTGGCCGGCAACTCCGTCGGCACCGACCGGACGTTCCTGGTCCGCGACATGCCGCGGGTCGAGGCGCACCTGCACTACCGCAACGTCGACGTCAGCTCGATCAAAGAGCTGGTACGGCGGTGGTACCCGCGGGTGTACTACGCGACGCCGGCCAAGACCGGAAACCACCGGGCGCTGGCCGACATCACCGAGAGCATCGCCGAGCTCAGGTACTACCGCCGGACCGTCTTCGTCCCCCAGCCCGGCCCCGACTCCGACACCGCGCGTGCGGCCGCGAGCCTGGTCACCGACGCGCCCAACGGGCCGGTCCCCGACCCGATTTCTGGTAATCGGCCATCGTCGCTATGATTGCTCAGCCGTCGCAGTGAGACGGCGATGGTGGGTGTAGCTCAGCTGGTAGAGCACCTGGTTGTGGTCCAGGTGGTCGCGGGTTCGAGTCCCGTCACTCACCCGAAGGCGAGGGCGACCCATGTCCGCGGAGAGCGCGGACCGGGTCGCCTTCGGCATGTTGTGCGGCTTCGCTTCGCTCGCCGCGGGCGGGGGCTTCGCCACCCGCACCCCCTGCGCCTTCGCTGCGCTCGGCGGCTGTGGCTGGGGTCGCCTTTCGTCTTTCGCCTTCGCTGCGCTCGGCGGCTGTGGCTGACGTCGCCTGTCGGCGTGCGCCTTCGCTGCGCTCGGCGGCTGTGGCTGACGTCGCCTTTCGGCGTACGCCTTCGCTGCGCTCGGCGGCTGTGGCTGACGTCGCTGTCGGCGTAGCCTTCGCTGCGCTCGGCGGGGGTGGCTGAGGTCGCTGTCGGCGCGGGGGCTGGCCCGCGGGTTCGTGCGGAGGTGGGGTGAGGGGCTGGCAGGATGGGGTGGGTGAAGGGGTCTGGGAGTTTGTGGTTGGGGTATGGCGTCGTGGTGGTTGTGACGCTTGTGGTGGGGTTTTTGGCGTTTGCGGTGTGGGTGTTGGCGAAGGTGTTCTGAGCGGGGTGTGACTTGGCGGCTGGGTTGGTGCGTCTTGGGGGTAGGAGCGTCGACCGAAGGGCTGCGATGAGGGTTGCTACGGAGGATTTCGAGGAGTTCGCGCGGGCGCGGATACCGCAGTTGTACCGGACTGCCTGGCTGCTGACGGGTGATCGGCATCACGCCGAGGACCTGGTCCAGGACACGCTCGCGAACATGCTCAGGACGTGGCATCGGATCGACAACCCGACCGCGTACGCGCGGGCCGCGCTGGCCCGGACGTTCATCTCCCAGCGCCGCCGGAGAAGTTGGTCCGAGCGGCCCATGGCGGAGCTGCCGGAGCGGGCCGAGCGTACCGGTGACCCTGAGCTGCGGCTGTCACTGCAGAGCGCTCTGGCCGAGCTGGCCCCGCTGGACCGGGCCGTGCTGGTGCTGCGGTTCTTCGAAGATCGCAGCGTCGAGCAGGTCGCGCTCGATCTCGGCAAGAACGCCAGCGCGATCACCACCCGGACGTCCCGCGCCCTCGACCGGCTTCGTGCGGTCCTCGGCGACGGCGCCGCCCAGCTGATCGCCCACTGACCTCACCGGGAGAACTGATGACCAACGTGAACGACACCCTGCCCGAACTGATGCATCGGGCCACCGAGAACCTCGAGCCGGTCTCCACCGACCTCCTCGAACGCACCGTCCAGCAGGGCCTCCGCCTGCGCCGCCGCCGTATGACGCTCCTCACCGCCACCGGAGCAGGCGCCGTACTGGCAACAGCAGGTCTGGTAGTCGGTGCGACGCAGCTAGTCGGCAGCCCGTCCGACACAGCAGTCGCAGGTACGACGCCAACACCGTCAGCCAAGCCGAATACCCCCACCGCGCAGGCGGTGACGGCGAAGGACGCGCTGGCCACACTCAAGACGCTTGTGCGGGCACCAGGTCTCACACTGTCAAAGCCACAAACGTGGGGCGACAAGAGTGCGTTCGGAGCGGCGTATGTCGTTGACGACGGCAACGGAGCGTCTCGCGTCGAGGTGCTGCTCACCGGCGGCGGCGAGGAGAACCGCTGTGCCGCCGCAAACGCCGGCTGCACGACCCTCCCGGACGGCTCGACACTGTTCAGCCTGACCGACCAGCCGGAGTACTCAGGCAATCGCAACGTGCACGGTGTACTGAGCAACCATGTCGAACGCTACCTGCCCGACGGCCGCTTCATCAGCGTGACCAGCTACAACGCCCCGGCCGAGAAGGGCTCGCAACACACCCGCACCAAGCCCCTCTACACCGTCGCCCAACTGACGACGCTGGCCCAGAGCAAGTCCTGGCCCTTGCCCCCGAAGAGCACCGTGCTGAAGCCCACCAAGGGCGCCACCGACAAGACCAAGCCCAGCACCCCCAGGTAGAACCCGCTGAGGCCCGGCCGCACCATAGCCGGGCCTCAGCGCTAGGTGGGTGGGCGGATGATGCGTTGTTCGATGGCCCGGGCTACAGCGGCGGCTCGGGTGTCGACTTCGAGCTTGGTGTAGATGTGGGAGAGGTGGGACTTGATCGTCGCCTCGCTGACGAAGAGGCGTTTGGCGAGTTCGCGGTTCGACTGGCCGGTGGCGAGCAGGCCGAGGATCTCGACCTCGCGGTCGGTGAGGAGTGGGCCGCTCCGCCGCACCAAGCGAGCAGCCACAGCCGGTGCCAGGACCACCTCGCCGCGTGCGGTGCCGCGGATGGCACGGAACAGGTCCTCCGGCGGCGCGTCCTTCAGGAGGTAGCCGGACGCCCCCGCGTCGATCGCACTCAGGATGTCCGCCTCGGTGTCGTACGTCGTGAGCACGAGAACCTGCGGCGGCTCCGGCAGCGCACGCAACCGGGCAGTGACCTCAGCACCACCAGGCCCGCTACCGAGATTCAGATCCATCAGTACGACGTCCGGCCGGACGGCTGCGACCAGAGCGAAGCCACTGTCCGCGTCGGACGCCTCACCGACCACAGTCAGGTCGTCCTGGCCGTCCACGAGTGCACGCATCCCGGCACGAACCACAGGGTGGTCGTCGACCAGCGCTACCCGGATCACGACTCCTCCAGCGGTATCGAGGCTGCAAGCGCCGTACCTTCACCAGGCTCGCTCTCCAACACCAGAGTGCCGCCGAGTGCCTGCAACCGATCGCGGATGCCGGCGAGACCGCGTCCACGGTCAGGGTCAGTGGTGCCAGCGACTAAGCCACGGCCGTCATCACGGACGTCGAGTACGACGGCATCCGGCTGGTAGGTCAGTGTCACCACAGCCGTGTGTGCGGCAGCGTGCTCGATCACATTCGCCAGTGCACCACGCGCCGTACGCAGCAGTGCGGTCTCCACCTCCGGCCCGAGTGCCACCGGCGTACCGTGCACCTGGACCTGCACATCGACCTCACTGTGCTCGGCCATTCGCTCACAGGTCTGCCGCAAGACATCTGGCAACGAACCGCTCACGAGGTCCGCGGGCGCTAGGTCGCGGACCACCCGTCGTACCTCGTCCAGGCCGTCGCGAGCAGTGGCCGCAGCCTGGGCCGCGTGCTCGCGGGCAGCACCCGGCCGGTCGTCCCACTCGCGTTCAGCCGCCTGCAACAGCAGATTGATGCTGGACAGGCCCTGAGCGACGCTGTCGTGGATTTCCCGGGACAGCCGCGCCCGCTCGGCCAGTACGCCGGCCTGGTGCTGCGCGTCGGCCAGATCACCCTGTGCCGCGTGCAGGTCGTCCAGCAACGCCTGCCGCGCCAGCGCATCCCGCTCCAAGGCCCTGTACGCGCTGACTGCGAGTACAGCGACGCACACCGGCCCAAACACGATCGTCGGGTCCAGCCGGTCGGTCATCCGCGTCCACGTGACCACTGTGGTCACAACCATGCCTGCCACCACCACACAGGCCGGCCAGAACGGCTGCACCCGCAGTGCAACGAACGACAGCGGTACGGCGCACCACGCGAACGAAGGCGCCAGCAGTACCAGCCCGAACCACACTGCTACCAGCAAAGCCAGCCACAGCCGCCCGGGCACCACTCGGTACGCCGCGTACGTGGCCAAGAGCACACTGGCCCCGGCCAGCACCCACGGAGCCCGGTCCCCGAAGCCGTGGCCTGACAGGTAACGCACCGCAGACGCCAGCACCAGCACGACGAACGCAGCGTGCAGGGCAGTCGCCAGCCCGTTGGCGCGGCCGAGCACCCCAGCCGCCCAAGCGGGTGCAGTCAGTGAAGAGGTCATGTCGAGCCGATGGTAGGCCCGGAAGCCCCGGGACCGAATCATCCGTTCGGCTATCCGTTCGTCCCCGAATGCCCGTCGTACCCGCGCCGCCGACGGAGCAGGCTGGACACATCCACCACGACCTGAAGCGAGGTAAGCATGTCCGTCCGCTCCCTTTCCGCGGCCCTGGCAGCGTCCGCCGCACTGTCCGCTGCACTGCTCGGCGTCGGCGTATCCGCCGCGTCGGCCCGCCCCGCCAGCTACGAGCTGCCCGGTGACGTCGGCGGGTCGAAGTTCGAGGGCATCGGGTACGACGTACGCATGCAGCGGTTCTACGTGTCGGAGACCACCGGTGGCGAGATCCACCGTGGTCAGCTCGGCGCCGCGGCCGCGACGGAGTGGTTGCAAGGCGACGGCACCGACGGCCGCTGGACCGCACGCGGCGTCACCGTCGACTCACAAGGACGGGTGTACGTCGCCGGCGGCCCGAACGGCATCGACCACCCGGGAGCACCCGACCTGTGGGTGTACGACCAGTCCGGTCGGTTGCTGGCGGCCCTGCGCACCGGAGTACCGAACGCGTTCCTGAACGACGTCGTGATCGGTCCTGACGGCGCGGCGTACTTCACCAACTCCAATGCCCCGCAGGTGTTCCGCGTGGCCGAGCAGCACGGCCGTTGGACCGTCCGGACCTGGGTGGACGCCAGCGCGGCGATTCCGACCCAGACCGGGTTCAACCTCGGCGGCATCGTGCTGTCGCCGGACCGCCGGGCCCTGATCGTCGCCCAGGGCAACGTCGGCAAGCTGTGGCGATTCGACCTGCGGACCGCCAACGTCTCGCCGGTCGACACCGGTACGGCGGACCTGGTCAACGCGGACGGTCTGGTGCGGGACGGTGACCGGCTGTGGGTCGTCCGGAACTTCTCCCGAGTGTTGAGCACCCTGCGGTTGTCGTACGACGGCCGGACGGCGACTCTGGTCTCAGCCACGCCGACTGACCCGACCCGGGTGTTCACGACTGCCAAGCTGGCCCAGGGCCGCCTGCTACTTGTTGACGGCAAGTTCGACGAGCCGGTCGCGGCACCGCCGTACCAGGTCGTCGCCCTGACCCCGCAACGCTGATGAGCAGAGTCATCGCCATGGCTGCCGTCATTCTTGTGGCCGCAGCCTGCTCCACCCCCGCCGAGGCCCCACCGACCCCGAGGACGTCCACAGTGCAGCAAGCCGAATCGCTTGACCAGCAACTGATCGCCGCTGCGTGGAAGAACGACGTACCCGCCGCTCGTCGCCTGATCGCGGCAGGCGCTGACGTGAACGCGGTCGACGACACCGTGCAGAGCGCGTTCCTGATCGCCGCGAGCGAGGGCTACCTGGACCTCCTCAACCTGACCCTGCAGCACGGCGCCGACGTACGCAGTCTGGACAGCTACCGCGGTACGGCGCTCATCCGCGCAGCCGAACGCGGCCACGCCTCAGTGGTCGGCCGCCTGCTCCGCGCCCGTGTGACGGTCGACCACGTGAATCGCCTCGGCTGGACCGCCCTGCATGAGGCAGTGCTGCTCGGGGACGGCAGCCCGCGGTACGTCGATACCGTCCGCCTACTCATCGCCGCCGGAGCCAACCGCAACCTGCCCGCCGAGCGCGACGGCACGACCCCAGTGCAGGCTGCACGCGGCCAGGTTGCCGAAGTACTCAGCTCCAAGCCCCCGCCGCGCGACGAGGCCCCCACTGCCTTGCTCGCGGCAGCCGAAGCCGGCGACGCCAACCGTGCCGCGGCCGCGCTCGCCGCCGGCGCACCACTCGAGTCCCGGGACGAGCATCGCCGTACGGCACTCCTGCTCGCCTCCCTGAACGACCACGTCGACGTGGCCCGCCTGCTGGTCGCGCTCGGAGCGGACCCCGACGCCCAGGACGACCGCCAGGACTCCGCCTGGCTGGTCACCGGGGTCACCGGCAGCGTTGCCATGCTCGAAACCCTGCTACCGGCCAACCCGGACCTCAGCCTCCGCAACCGGTACGGCGGCATCTCCGTCATCCCCGCCAGCGAACGCGGTCACGTCGACTACGTTCGCCGGGTCGTTCAGACCCCCATCAACGTCAACCATGTCAACAATCTCGGCTGGACCGCGTTGCTGGAGGCCATCATTCTCGGCAAGGGCACGGAGCCCTGGCAGCAAATCGTCACCATCCTGCTCGCGGCCGGCGCCAAACCCTCCCTCGCCGACGCCGACGGCGTCACACCGCTCCAACACGCCACCAACCGCGGCTACGACGAGATCGCCACCACCCTCCGCAGGGCCGGCGCCCGCTAGGCCCAGATCGCGGCCGGCGGCCCGTCACCGAACACCTCGGGAGGTTCGGGGTAGGCGACAGCACGCCCCTCCGCATAGCGCCCGGCCGTCCAGGCCGCCGCGGCCGCATCGAGTACGTCGTCAACGGCCGCGAACTGCCCCGCGACCCCGATATCGGCCGGCACCTGCAAACCAGCGCCGGCCAGCAGTTGCCGACGTTCCTCCGCGCCGGCCCAGGTCGACTTCGGATGCGTCAACGGGCGCCCCGCCATGGTCGCGAAACAAACCTCCGGATGCACCTCGATCACCGCACACCCCGCAGTCGGCGCCCACGCATCGACTTCCAGAATCTTCCGCGCCAGTGCATACGCCTGCTGGCTGACCCCCTTCCCGGTCGCGCGCAGATTCACCGCCGACGCCTCGGCATGCGTTGCCGCCGACAACGCAGCCCTGACCGGGGTCGCGAACACCGACGAGGCCCGCTTCCCCACCAGCCCCCGCGCCAACACATCAGCGCGCCGCGGCCCGGTCGACGATAGCCCGATCGGAATGTCGACCCCCACCACGGCCAGCGCCCCATCCACCTCCGCCGCCGCCACCAACTCCCCGATCGTCACCCCGAAGTACCCCTTGAGGTCGCCGGCGATCCCCACCCACCCCTTCTTGCAGGCGTCAACACCCATCACCCGTCTCGTCATGGTGCAACGGTTTCACGCCTGCATGGCACGATGGCGAGGTGCGGGTGTTCTCCGGGGCGGTTGACGACGCGGCGGTGGAGTTGGCTGTTGGGCATGCGTTGGTACGGCGGGTGTCGGACGGGGAGCTGACGGAGGCGCTGCGGGTCTACCGGCCGACGCGGCCGGTGGTTGTCTTCGGGCGGCGGGACACGCGGCTGAAGGGGTTTCCGGCGGCGGTCGGGGCGGCTCGGGCGGCCGGGTTCGAGCCGCTGGTGCGAGCGGTGGGTGGGCGGCCGGTCGCGTATACGACCGAGGCGCTGGTGGTCGACCACGTCAAGCACGAGAAGCTGGCGCCGGAGGGCATGGAGACCCGGTTCAAGGAGTTCGGATTGATGTACGCCGACGTGCTGCAAGCGCTCGGGATCGACGCGCGAGTGGGTGCGGTGCCTGGCGAGTACTGTCCGGGCGCTCAGAGCGTCAACGCACGTGGCGTGGTGAAGCTCGTCGGCACGGGGCAGCGCGTCGTACGCAACGGCTGGCTGTTCAGCGCGCTGGTCGTGGTGGGTGACGACGCGCGGCTCCGGCCCCTGTTGTCCGATGTCTACCGCCACCTGGAGCTGCCGTTCGACCCGGCGTCGGTCGGTTCGCTGTCGACGGAGGTCCCTGGTCTGATGGTCGACAACGTCGAGCGTCAGCTCCTCAACGCGTACGGCGCGACGAGCTCGAAACCACTGGACGACGGAACACTCGAGCTGGCCGTATCACTCGCGGCCGATCATCGAGTCGGCCCATGATCAAAGAGATCGCCGAGGGAGTTCGGGCCGGTCGGCTGGATCCCGTCGTACTGGTCGAGCAGGCGCTCCAGCGCGCCGAGGACTCCAAGCAGCTGAACGCCGTCGTGCACCTCGACGCGGACGGAGCTCGCCAGGCGGCTGCCGACCACTCACGGACGGGCACACTCGCCGGCGTACCCGTTCTGGTGAAGGAGATCATCGAGGTCGAGGGCCTGCCGTACCGCTGTGGATCCGCCGCGATGAACGAGACCGGCCGACGGGACGCCGAGGTGGTCGCGCGACTCCGCGCGGTCGGCGCGATCGTCATCGGCTTGAGCCACACCCACGAGTTCGCCTACGGCTGCACCGGTACGTCGAATCGAGTCGGTCCGTGCCGCAATCCACATGATCCCACCCGGATGACCGGCGGCTCGAGCTCGGGCGCCGCAGCAGCGGTGGCGGCCGGCATCGTGCCACTCGCGATCGGCACGGACACCGCCGGCTCGGTCCGCATCCCGGCCGCGCTCTGTGGAGTGGTCGGCTTCAAACCCGCCTACGGCACCTTGCCTGTCGACGGGGTCTTCCCGCTCGCCCAGAGCCTCGACCACGTCGGCGTACTCACGACCACGGTCGCTGACGCGGCGTACGCGATCACCGCCCTCACCGGCACTCACCAACCCAGTCACCACGCACCCACCCGGCTAGGTGTGGTCGTGAACGAGGAGTACGTCGACTACACCCCCGAAATCGGCGCCGCCTGGACCACCGCGATCAGCCGATTGCCGACAATCGACGTACGCCTCCCGGACTGGGCCGAAAGCTTCCACACCGCCGCCGACCTCCAAGGCCCCGAAGCCGCGGCCAACCACGCCGGCCGGGAGATCGACCGCTACCAACCCGACGTCCAGGAACGCCTCCGCGAGGCCGCCGCCGTCCCCGCCAGCCGGTACGACGCCGCGCGTGCCAAGGCAGCCGAGATCACTGCCGCCATGACCAAGCTCCTCGACCAGGTCGACGCCGTGCTCACCCCGACAGTCCTCACCACCGCCCCACCGATCGATGCCGTCGACACCAAGGCCGGCTCCCTCACCGTACGCGCGCAACTACTGAAGAACACCCGCCTGGCCAACCTGACCAGGCACCCCGCGATCACCATCCCGCTGCCGGCCACCGGCCTCCCGATCGGCCTGCAAGTGATTGCCAAGGACAACAGTCAGGCCCTCGCCACGGCCCACTTGATCTCAAAGCAACTTGAAGTCTGAGGATGATCGCGTGGACATGGCCTACGGCTGACCTCCCGGCAGCCGCGTCAGGCAGCGGGACGGTAGGTCGAACCAGCGCAGATGGTCGAAGTCCGCGTTCACGTGACCTTCGTGGTCCGGACTGTCCTGGCAAGTCGAGAGAAGTTCGCGAGCCTCGGCCAGATAGACCTCGAGGGCTGATTCCGGGGCCGTGTGCTCGTGGTGTGGATAGCGGAGGGTGCCGTCGGCGTCGTACCCGACCTGGGACAGGCGCAGCGGCGGCTCGACCGGGCCGCGGTGGTGGCGCCACAGGCCCTTGGCGGGATCGAAGCGGTAGTCACCGAGCAGCCGCCACCCGTCGCGGGCGACCAGCTTCACCGCCTCCACGACGTACGTGAAAACGGCTTCCGAGATGAAGTAGTTGAAGTTGACCCGCACCCAGCCGGGCTTGATCCCCTCGCACCCGTGCATGATCTCGACGGCGAACTCGTGCGACCGCTCCAGATCGATCCCGAGCAGCGCGTGCCCGTACGGACCCGCGCACGAGCACCCGCCGCGCGACTGGATGCCGAACAGGTCGTTCAGCAGCGCGACGACGAAGTTGTGGTGCAGGTACCGCCCGGAGGGTGCCTTCACCACGAACGACACGATCGACAACCGGTCGGCGTCGAGGTTGCCGAGGATCTGGATGTTCGGCTCCTGCCGCCATGCCGCGACCGCACGCCGCAGGTACGCGTCCTCGTGCGCGCGGATCACGTCGATCCCGACCGCCTGTTTGAGCTGGAACGCCAGCCCGGCCCGGATCGACCCGATGATCGCCGGCGTACCGCCCTCCTCCCGGTGCTCCGGATCCTCGAGGTAGCGATGCTCCAGCGGGTTCACGTACGCGACCGTGCCACCACCGGGTACGTCGGGAACCCGGTTGCGGAGCAGCTCACGACGGGCCACGAGTACGCCGGGGGTCCCCGGACCACCGATCAGTTTGTGCGGACTCAGGAAGATCGCGTCCTTGTACTCCAACGGGTCGTCGCCGTACATGTCGATCTCCACGTACGGCGCCGCGGCCGCACAGTCCCAGAACGACAAAGCGCCGTACCGATGCAGTAGCGCCGACACGCGCCGAGTGTCGCTGACGATCCCGGTGACGTTGCTGGCCGCGGAGAACGAGCCGATCTTGAGCGGACGGTCGGCGTACTCGGCCAGGCGGGACTCGAGCTGGTCGATGTCGATGTGGCCGTCGTGGTCCTGGCTGATCACGACCACGTCCGCGATCGACTCCCGCCACGGAAGCTCGTTGGAGTGGTGCTCGAACGGGCCGATGAAGACGACCGGGCGCTGGTCGGGTGGGATCTGGTCGGTGAAGTGGTAGGTGTCGTCGAGCTCGGCCGGGATCCGCAGGCCCATGATGCCGATCAGCTTGTCGATCGCGCCGGTGGCGCCGGAGCCGCAGAAAATCACCGCGGTCTCGTCGTTGCCGCCGACGCTGTCGCGGATGATCCGGCGGGCGTCCTCGCGCAGGCGGGTCGTCTGCAGGCCGGTCCCGCTGGACTCGGTGTGGGTGTTCGCGTACCGCGGCAGCACCTCCGCGCGGATGAAGTCCTCGAGGAAGGTGAGGGCGCGGCCTGACGCGGTGTAGTCGGCGTACGTCACCCGGCGGGGACCGTAGGGCCCGGGCATGACCTGGTCGTCGCCGATCACCGAGGCGCGAATCCGGCGCAGCAAGGGGGTGTCGGGCGGCATTCCGACCGTTGTGTCAACCCGCTCCCCCTGGATGGTCATGGCGTCAGGGTAGGCCGCTCGAGTGACTTTCGTCTCGTGCTGTCGCGCGCCGTTGTGGATAAGGTCGTCGCAGTCGACGGCGAGGGAGTTGGGGATGACGTTTTCCACCGAGCTGTGGGACCGCGGCGGGGCACCCGTGTACGACGAGATCGTCCGGCATCCGTTCATCACCGGGCTGACCGACGGCACGCTGGACCATGACGCGTTCCGTTACTTCATCGTTCAGGACAGTCACTATCTGCGCTCGTACTCGCGCGCGCTGACCCTGATCGCCGGCCGCGCCGTCGACGAGGACGCGGTCCGCATGTTCGCCCTGCATGCCGCCAACGCGATCGAGGTCGAGCGCTCATTGCACACCTCGCTGCTGGGCTCACTCGGCCTGACCGAGGCCGATGTCGACGCCGCGGGCTCCGGCCCGACGACGACGGCGTACATGTCCTATCTGACCGCCGTGTGCGCGACGGGCACGTATGCCGAGGCAGTGGCCGCCGTACTGCCCTGCTACTGGATCTACCGCGATGTCGGCCGGGAGTTGCTGAAGCGGTCGTCGCCGGACCCGCTCTACCGGCAGTGGATCGAGACCTACGGCTCGGAGGAGTTCGACGCGGTAGTCGAGTCGGTGCTGGCGGTGACAGACGGACTGGACGTGAGCGCGTCGGAGCGGGAGCGTTGTCATCGACACTTCAGTACGACGTGCCGCTACGAGTGGATGTTCTGGGACGCCGCGTACAACAAGCTGGATTGGCCGGTTGGGTGAAGGACTTCTACGACGTCGTGATCGTCGGTGGCGGGCACAACGGGCTCGTCGCCGCGGCCTACCTCGCCCAGTCCGGGATGTCCACGCTGGTGCTGGAGCAGCAGGCCCACACCGGTGGCGCCGCGGTCAGCGAGCAGGTGTTCCCCGGTGTGGACGCGCGCTTGTCGCGGTACTCATACCTGGTCAGCCTGCTGCCGGACAAGATCGTCGCCGACCTGGGCCTGACCTTGGAGCTCCGTTCGCGCGCGATCGCGTCGTACACACCGGTACGACGCTCTGACCGCGACCTCGGCCTGTTGGTCGAGCGGCCGGAAGGCGCGGCGACGCGGGAGTCATTCGCGGCGCTGACTGGTAGTGATGCGGAGTACTCGGCCTGGACGTCCTTCTACGACGCCGTCGGCTCCCTGGCCGCCGCTGTCGCTCCCACTCTCCTTGAACCCCTCCAACCCGCCGCCGCACTGCGCTCCCGGGTCGATGCCGGTCTTTGGGAGGAGCTGATCGAACGCCCTCTCGGCGAGACCATCGAACGACGATTCGCCGACGACACTGTCCGCGGCGTCGTCGCGACAGACGCGGTCATCGGCACCTTCGCCAGCCTGCACGACAAGTCGCTGCTGCAGAACCGGTGCTTCCTCTACCACCTGATCGGCAACGGCACCGGCGAGTGGCGAGTGCCCGTCGGCGGCATGGGCGCCGTCACCGACGCCCTGTCCGCGGCAGCGCGCCGCGCCGGCGCCGCACTGGTCACGGACGCCGCGGTGACCTCGATCGACGTCGACGGCGTCCGTGGATCGGTCACCTGGCTCGGCGGCGACGGTGAGCGGTCCGTCGACTGTTCTTACGTGTTGGCGAACGTCGCACCCGCCACGCTGGATGTGTTGCGCGGTCGGCAAGTCCAGGCCAAGCCCGAGGGATCGCAGCTGAAGCTCAACCTGCTGCTGTCCCGGCTCCCCGCGTTGAAGTCCGGTGACGACCCCCGGAAGGCCTTCGCCGGCACCTTCCACATCGACGAGGACTACAGCCAGCTGGAATCGGCCTACCAGTCAGCCGCTGCAGGCATCCTGCCGCCGACACCCCCTTCGGAGGTGTACTGCCACTCGCTGACCGACCCCTCCATCCTGTCGCCGTCGCTGGTTGCCTCCGGCTACCACACCCTGACCGTGTTCGGCGTCCACTTCCCCGCCCGGTTGTTTGCCTCTGACAACGATGCGGCCCGGGCCGAGTCCGTCCGGCGGGTCCTGGCCGGCCTGGACTCGTACCTGGCCGAGCCGCTCGAGGACTGCATCGCCCGTGACGCCGACGGCAACCTGTGCATCGAGGCCAAGACGCCGTACGACATCGAGGAATCCGTCGGCATGCCCGGCGGCCACATCTTCCACGGCGACCTCCAATGGCCCTGGGCCGCCGACCCCGCCGACGCCGGCCGCTGGGGCACCGAGACCGACGTCGCCAACCTCCTCATCTGCGGCTCCGGCGCCCGCCGCGGCGGCGCCGTCTCCGGCCTCGGCGGCCACAACGCGGCCATGACCCTGCTGACCCGATAACCGATTTCGCATCTCCCATCGACCCCTGCTACGATCCTCATCGTTCCACCGCAAGACAACACAACACAGGCGCCGCTAGCTCAATTGGCAGAGCAGCTGACTCTTAATCAGCGGGTTCGGGGTTCGAGTCCCTGGCGGCGCACAAAACTGCAGGTCAGAGGCACATTCCGCCTCAGCAAGCCCATCCCAGGTACAACTTACGGGATGGGTTTTCCCGTTAGAGATCATCGGCGATCGCCTCCAGCGCGTCAGCCGCTGCCGGGTTCTTGGCCTTGCGCCCCATGTACACGTCCTGGGTTAACGATGGCCGAGCGTGACCGAGCTGGTCCGCGATCTGCCGCGCGCTCTGGCCGGCATCGTCGAGGATCGTCGCGGTCGTCTTCCGGAATGCGTGCGATGTGATCCAGGCCATAGCGTCGGCTGCCACCGGCGTCGACGCCTCAGCCGCGATGTCGATAACCTCCGATCGGCGACCTGACGGTGTGCCGTAGGCGTCGAGGATCCTCTCGACCTCCTCGACCTCGACCCGCACCCGGCCGTTCTCCATCAGGCTGACCCGGTTCTGGGCGCACCCAATCGAAGCCGCGGCCTCCTTCTGAGTTAGGCCGGCCGACCGCGTGATGCTCATCGACGAGTACGAAATCACCGCCGAAGCCGAACAGCCGAACGCACAGTCGGACATCTAGGAGGACCAATGACAGACAGGCCAGAGTGGATGTGGCGCCACGCAACCGAACTCCGCAACCACTGGTGGTGGCGCCCAGGCTGGCAGATCGGGACACGCTTCTACGCTTTCCACCTCGCGGTCGGATGCTGCGAGGACCTGGCTAGCCTGGTCGCGCAGTACCAGGACGCGGTTCGTGACATACCCGGTTTCGACCCGATCCCCCGCGAGTGGCTTCACATAACGATGCAAGGCCTTGCGTTCGTGGATGAGATCTCGTCCGAAGACCTTGCCTCAGTGGTGAAGACAACTCGTGCAGCACTGCGCGAAGCTGAACCGTTCACCCTCGTCTTCAATCGTCCTCTCATCCGACCAGAGGCGCTCGTCCTGGTGCCGGAGGACGTGAAGCCCCTGAATAACCTTCGAGACACTGTCAGGGCAGCGATAGACAAGGCTCTAGGGCGGGGCATCATCGACCTAGGGTCCCCGGACTTCCAACCACACGTAAGCTTCGCGTACGTCAATGCCGATCAGTGGGCCGCCGATGCGCTCACAGCGCTCGAAGGCGTCGAGAGCTCACCAACACCCTTTCGTGTCGACGAGGTGCCGCTGATCGAGATGCATCGCGACAACCGGATGTACGAATGGCGGGTGGTTGAGTCCATGACGCTCCGCCAGTCAATGTACGACGATCTCAGCTACCGTCCTGCCGACGGCGCTCCTCCTCTTCCTTGAGCGCCCGGAGCGTCGCCTGCCGCCGAAGATGTCTTCGGCTCAGTGCTACGAGATCGAGCAAGCCAAGCACATTGTATGAAACCAAGGCGACCAACACGGAATAGCAAACAGTTGTTGCTGCCCTACCGAATTCCCCTTCGGTGAGCAGGGTGAAGATCGCGACTACGATCAGGAGAAGACCAGCCCAAGCGACCATGAAAAAGGGCAACTGAGCGCGAGACTCGTTGTAGTCGATCTTTCGGACGACCTCACCATAAGCGTCATCCTTAATTCGGTCAGTTATCCAACGACCAGCAACGAGGCTACCAAACGCGATCGTTCCACCTAGGCTCATCGCAGCGATGACCAGGCTGGATGAGTCCTCAAGTGGGGCATCCGACGTCGCTACGAGGATGAAGAATAATCCGCCGAATAACAGGCTTCCAATAGCGTCCCAATACAACAGCGACCGACCGGCGCGACGCCAATCACCCTTCATTTGCAGGATCTAGCTCGTGGAGATCGGCAGCAGTCTGGCCACCTGGCACAGTCTGAGTAACTTGAGCCAATACTTCATCGGGGACCTCACGATCGCCGACCGCTCTAATTCGAATCGTCCGAACCACACTCGCGACCATATCGCGAAGTTTTATCCACGTCGACTCCGAGCCATCAGCCTCGACGCCTGAGATAGATGCGCGCCCATAGTTACGCAGAACATGATTGACGGCTTGTCGAAAGAGGTCATCATCCAGGTTTATGCCTTCATCCAATGCAACTCCAGATAGTCGCATGTACTCCACTCGAATGCCCTCAATGACAGATTCAATTTTGTCATCATCGCCATAGTGTGGATTGGGCCGGTCGAGCCGGATTTTGAAGGCCGTTATCCTGCTGACCCTCCTACTCCACACTTGCCAATCTTCGGCTTGCACTGCCGCCTTTATGTTCCACAAGTATTCACTCGTAGGGTCGTTCAAAAGGGCCTCGAGAGCGCCAGTGAAAGAGGAAGTGCGCACGACCCCCGGTCGAAGCTGAAACGCGATCAGGCCATCGCCGAGCCTGACCGCGAAGGGGACGATCACGCCAGAGGGAGCGACACCCCGCACAAAATCCTGTTCATCCGGATCGAAGAAGACGGTTCGGATCTCGTTCTCATTAACGAACCCGATCCGTCCAATGATCAATGAGTCTGATTCAGAGTGGATCCGAGCTAGCGTCCATCGACGCCCATACCGCGTGACCGTTGCGCCAGGACGCCACGACCGATGAAGAGCCTCGTCCAACGGCGCCTGAAACAACCCCTCAAGTGTCGCAACAGCGAGTCCGACCTGATAGTCCCGTTCTGATGCTTCGGAATCCGTCACACGACCCCCAGATGCGTCCACAGGTTGACTAACGCCCAGTCTTGCGGAATCCCGCCGCTCTTGCGGCCCGTTGGCCGCTCGGGGTGTCGACGAACACCGCCTGACAAGTTTCTCTACGTCTTCAAGACGGCCCCTCCAGGGGCCGAATGCGCGCCGCCACCGGAGGGCGGGACGCATGCCCTCCGCTCCGCTTCGCTGCGCTCTGGGCGCGTCCCTTGGCTTGGCGCGCACGTGCCAGCAGGGTGCCGGGTCGAAGACAGCAGAACTCGCCATCAACGCTCGACACCCTGTCGGTGCACCACTCACCGGAAAGGCCGGCCACCTGCCTCGTGCCGGTTTGCCCACTTCGCCCGCCTGACCGTGGGTTCCCGCATCGCCCCGCTAGCAATCATGGAAGGGACGGTCCGGCACGGCACGCGTCAAGGGCGCCTACGGCGTCCCTGCGGGATCTCCGACCCTTGACCCGCACCGCACCGAACCTAAGATCGGCAGCTATCGGGGCGATGCGGGAGATCTGCCCGTCCGCTTGACACGTAACCGTCAGACTCGGCATGTAATGATGGCGCGTGCAGTGGAGACGATTCCTCAGTCAACCGGCGACGTGGCTCGGAATCATCGGCACAGTGTTCACTGTCTACGGGGCGATCGCCGTGACCGAACTGACCATCCGAGCCGACACCGCCCAGGACTTTCTGCGCACCGGTGTTCCTGCCGTCGCGGACCCTGTGACCTTCAATGTTGGCCTCGGGAAGGGAGCCCCGTTCCTCAGGGACGTCCAGGTCAAGTTCAAGTCCGCCGATCAGCAGAGCATCCAAACAGCGCTTTCGTGGATCGATGCAGACACACCTATCCCGCGCAACGAGGAGCGCCAGACCCCCGACCCAGGAACCCGCTACGCGCCCCCACTCAGGATCCTCTATCTTCCGGATGACCCCCATACGGCGATCGCTGAGGCCGACGCACAACGACTCGTCGACAACCGCGACAAGTACCGAGGATGGGCCGCAGCGTGCCTCGGTGTCGGTATTGCCTCGCTGGCAGCACTGGTGATTCTCCTGGTGCGACAAGACCGGGCGTCGAGACCAAACCCGCGACTCCGCTGAGCGCGACGGTTTGGTGTGCCTTACGGTCCGGGATTCAACGGGCAACTTCGGGAATCCAGCAGCAGCGACGAATGACCACAGCGCCACGAAGGCCCTTGAGATAAAGGGGTTTCGAGCGACGTGGAGCAACGTCGAGTAGATCGGCCCGATTATCAGCGGGTTCGGGGTTCGAGTCCCTGGCGGCGCACAAACACCCAGGTCACAGCGTTGGCCTGGGTTTCTTCATGTCTGGCACGGACCCTCTACATGTCCCTTTGCCGGATTCCCGCTAGACCTGAGCTCCCCTCTGGTTCTCGGCTCACTGGCCCACAGCCTCGCTGCACCTGTTCGACCTTGACCTGATTGTGACTGTGCGTCACATCACATCGGTTCGCACCGTTTTCCGTCTCCTTGATTCGCCGCCACGGTGACTTCGTCGCCGGCCTCACCGTCGCGGCAGCGTTCGGCGGATCCAACCTGCAGGTCTCCGGTCCCGCCGGCGCGATGACTGTCGTCCTGGTGCCGATCATGCACACCCACGGCGCGAGCGGAGTGCTGATCGTCGGGATGCTGGCCGGGCGGATCCTGATCGGGCCGGCCGTCGCCCGTGCGGGTCGCTACATGGCTCGCCGCGCGGCTTCCAGCCTGACCTGTCCACCTCGGGCTGAAATCGTCTACCAAATTTGGGATGCACGACGCTGGGGCGCTCGGCAGTTTGCTGTAAGGATCGCTGAAATCGTTAGAACCTCCACTTTTCCGGCGGTGTCTGCGCTCTTGCGCAGAAGTTGACTGCGACGTAGCCTGCGAAATGTTCACATGCTGTGGTCGATCACGCACAGGGAGTTATGACCTGTGGTGTGGATACTTCGCACATAGCGTGGGCTATTCGTCCATTTGGGGGGCTTGGGCTGATGCGGATCAATGCTGCCCGGATGCCGAAACCGTTCTTGCTCCGGTCCGAGGAAATTCCATCCGAGCTCATCAGCCCACAACGCCTGCAGAGGTCACGCCATGCCGATCACCACTGATAAGAACACGGCGTACGGTCCTCCCCTGGTCAATCAGAAGTACGCGCCGTTGGCCAATATCAATTTCAACGTAGCGGATCGCCCGATCTATACCGGCATGCTGAACAACCGCGCAACGCTGCTGCGAAGCGCGGGCATGCTCGGACAGGGGCTGCGGCTGGCCACTACGCCGAGTTGGGCTGCGATCACCGCGGCCGAGGCCGGCCATCTGGCTCCGCTGGTGGTCGTTTCGAGCAACCGCGCAGGGTGGATCAGGAGAGGCATCGATGCGGCCGCCACGCAACTGGGGAGCTTGGGGATAGCCGCCTTCGCCAATGCCAGTGACCTCAGGGCGCTGACGGACCTGACCCATCAGAACATCTCTCCGCCGCTCTACACCCCGAGCAGGATCGGTGCTAATCGGAACGTCTACGTCGTGGTGCACATGTCGGAATACCCCTTCTACAAAACGTCTCTGAACGGCACCGGTATCACCCCGGTCGGCTGGGAGTTCCAGCGTGCCGGCGGGCCGCGCAACGTGTCGCTCGTCGGGTTCGGCGCCGCCCGGTTCGCGGCGATGGAATTCTGCAAGCGCCTGCGCCGGTTAGCCGCGGCGGCTGCTGGTGCCGCGCCCTGGGATTTCGCCTGGCTGATCGACGACAACGTCGTGGCGCTCAGCGGCTTCGCCGGCTTTGCCGCCGTCGAGGCCGCGATCGGACCGGCTGATGCGTGCGCGGGCTTCCACGGCGGCACCAGCGCGGATCCTGCCGCGGCGACCAGGGCCTGGGCGGTGCAGGAGGTGAACGCGGGCCGCGGCGGGGCTGCTGCCACCCTACCGGCGTCGGCTCCACCGGGCATCGTGCAGCAAGCCGCACTCTGGAACGTCCGTTATTTCGACCAGAACTTCTTGAATTTCGGGCCGGCTTACATCTCCTCGGCCGAGGACCTAAGCATCACCAATTACTTCAACACCCAGGCGATTCCCTATCTGTATTACAACGGAATCGGCGTGCTCAAGGAGGAGCCCAAATACGACGACCGGGGCGGCGCCCAGAAAGTCAACAAGGCTCGACGGGATCTTGCTGCCTGGGTGACTGCGGCTGAGAGCACCGACCCACCGATGGGCGCGCCACCGCCGCCGATCATGGTGCAGCCCTTCAATGCAGCAGACGGCGTCGCTCAGACACTGTCGCGCTTCGTCGTGGATCGGGTGCTGCCGAACGCGGCGGCGATGAACGGGCAAGCAGCCAACGCGGCGGTCCAGAACCTGGCCAAGTGCCAGGCGGTGGAACAGCTGACCTGTGGCGGGATCAATCAAGGATTCGCCAACGCCGCAGCGCTGCGGGCGACGTTCGTCATCAACGGAAACAACCTCCAGGTCGTACAACCGCTGGATGTACCGTGACCGGGACCGGAGCAACGACCGACCTGACCGCCCTGGCCGGCCGACTGCGCAGCCAGGCCTCAGCGAGTTCGATGATCACCTTGGACGGCTCGGTGCTGCCGGTCGCCGTGGTGGCCGCCATCGCAGCAGCGTTCACACTGCCGGCCGGGACAAGTCTGACCCTGACTGGCGTCAAAGACACCGACGTGCCCACGCCGTCCGGAAATCAGCTGACCATCTCGGCAGGCACCGCATCGGTGCTGAGCCTCGAGGACGTACCGATCGGCCTCACCTTCGCGGTGTCCGGGAACGTGCTCGAGGTGATCGTCTCGGCAACGATGGCTGCATCCTGGACCTTCAGCGACAGCTTTGCGGGCCTGGACACCTTCCCGTTCGCCGATCTCACCGTCACCGACGCCCGGTTCGTCTTCACCACCGCCGAGCAACCGGCGTACCCATGGCCGGCGGACCCGTCGACCACCATCGAACTGGCGCCGGGTCTGAACTTCCTGTCCGACGTCGGCCTCGGCGGATTCTCGCTGATCGCCTCACTGCTGGGCTCGGTGATCGGCAGCAACAGCTTCAAGTTTTACGGCCCGTTCGCGCCCACCGCCGGTCAGACGCTGCCGGTGGGGACGTTGCTGGCACCACTGGGCGACAGCCCGTTCGCGATCGGTACGGCGCCTGACCAACTGTCGCTGACCAATCCCGCGGTGGTTGTGAAGATCGGCACCGCCGACCAGGACACCAACCCGATCCAGGACGTCGACCTGCTGCTGCAGGGGGAGTTCCAGAAGAGCCTGCTGGTTGCAGTGTCAGTGCCGATCAATGGCACCAGCTACACCGTCTCGACGACCCCACTGCCCAACCAGAGTTCGATCACCAGCCTGATCGAGAGCCTGCCGGGCGGTGCCGGCTTCACCGACTACATCCCGTCCGAACTGTCCACGGTGTTCAGCGAAATCGGCCTGGACAACTTCACCATGGTCGTGGACACCACCCCGGCGGTCACCTTTCTAGGCCTGTCGGTCAGCACGCTGAAGCCATGGCCGGTGGTCACCGACGTGCTGGTCCTGGAAGGTCTGAACCTGGTCGTCGAAGTCGTCGAGCCGGCCGGCCTGGACTGGACCCGGGTGCTGATCGAGGCCCAAGCCAAGTTCCTGCCGAGCATCTTCACCGGCGAGTTCGACTTCACGGTCGGCCTGGACAAGCTGACGTCATGGGAAGTCAGCACAGTCAGCGGCAGCTACGCCGGCGCGGTGAACCTGGGCGACATCGTCGGTGGGCTCCTCGGCGGCCAGAGCTCGGTGCCGGCCGCATTGCGTGACATCTCATTTTCGAACTTCGGGGTCAGCGCCGTCCGCGATTCGCCCGGTGGTCCGTTCAGCTACACCTGCTACGGAAGCACCGATGTCGCGTTCCCGCTGCTCGACACCGAGCTGACGGCGCAGCTCAACCTGACCTTCACCAAGACCGCGACCAGCTACTCGATCATGCTGACCGGCGCCCTGGCCATCGCTGCGGAAGCCTTCGCCCTCGAGCTCGACCTGGGCACCAGCGGCTCACAGCTGAGCGCGACCTGGACGAGTACCGGGGCACCGCTGGAGTTCGGCGACATCGCGACGGCGCTCGGCTGGACCGACATGCCTGCACTGCCGGGCAACCTCGACCTGGCGCTCACGAGGGCCGGCTTCAGCTACGACTTCGATGCGGGCAGTCTGGTCCTGGCCGCGACCTCGAAGAACTACGGACAACTGGTCTTCGCGACCGAACAGCTCGATTCCCAGCGCGCGTACCTGTTTGATCTGAGCGTCCCGCTGAACGTCAAACTCTCCGACATACCGGTGGCCGGCCAGCAGATCCCTCCGTCGGTCGACGTCGGCATCCAGACGCTCGAGGTTGCCTACGCCTCCGCGACGTTCCCGGCCGGCGCGGTGGGCCAGCTGGACACCACTTTGCAGTCGATCGGCGCCCAGCCGCTGGGCTATTCCGAGCTCGACGCGGGAATGATGTTCGTCGCGACGCTGAAGCTCGGCAGTGAGCAGCAGACGCTGACCCTGCCGCTGGGCGCCTCGGACACTGAGCAGCCGTCGGTCGCGGCTTTGCCCTCAGCCGCGGCGCCGGCAGTGATCACGCAGGACGGGCAGCCGGTCCAGATCGCAGCGGTCACGGCGCCGACGCAGGCCGCCGGCAAGTGGTTCGACGTCGGCAAGACGTTCGGGCCGCTGCAGATCGAACGCATCGGCATCGAATATCAGAACAGCGTGCTGATCTTCGCGCTCGACGCGAACATCGCCTTCGGCCCGCTGGCGCTGTCCCTGCAGGGGCTGGGCATCGGCTCGCCGATCACCGCCTTCTCGCCGGTGTTCAGCCTGACCGGCCTCGGCATGTCCTACAACAAGCCGCCGTTGGAGATCCTCGGTGCGGTCCTAAGGGTTCCGGACGCAGAACTCGCCCAGGACGTCGAGTTCCAGTTCGACGGCGTGCTCGTTCTGAAGGCCGAGGATTTCAGCCTGTCGGCCATCGGCTCGTATGCGCAGCTTCGTTCAGGCCTGCCCTCTCTGTTCGTCTTCGCCCAGCTGGAAGCACCGCTCGGCGGGCCGCCGGCCTTCTTCGTCACCGGGTTGATGGCCGGCTTCGGCTTCAACCGCAGGCTGGAGATACCGGACCAGGACGAGGTGGCCGGCTTCCCGCTCCTGGTGCTCGCCGCGCCGCCGAAACCCGGGGAGTCCGCGGCGCAGGATCCGACGCAGGTGCTCGGGGTGCTGGAGGGAACCAAGGCACTCAACGGCATCACCAAGGCCTGGATCACGCCGAAGGCCGGCGAATACTGGCTGGCCGCGGGACTGGAGTTCACTTCCTTCGAGCTGGTCAGTACCAAGGCGTTGCTGGTCGCGGAGTTCGGCCAGGAGCTCAACATCGCCCTGCTCGGGTTGTCGACCATGCAACTTCCGTTGCCGGACGCGAGCTCGGAAACCTATGCCTATGTCGAGATGATGATCCGAGTTGTGGTGCAACCCACCCAGGGTTACTTCGCTGCCACTGCGATCCTGAGCAACAGTTCCTACGTCCTGACTCCGGACTGCCATCTCACTGGCGGATTCGCCTTCTACCTGTGGTTCGGCGACAACCCCAACGCCGGAAAGTTCGTGATCACCCTCGGCGGCTACCACCCGGCCTTCCAGATCCCGAGCTACTTCCCGCAGGTACCGCGGCTCGGGTTCAACTGGGCGGTCAGTGACGTCGTCAGCATCAAGGGCAATGCCTACTTCGCGCTCACCAGCTCGTGCGTCATGGCCGGCGGCGGCTTGGAGGTGCTCTTCCACGACGGCGACCTGCAGGCCTGGTTCACCGCGCAGGCAGACTTCTTGCTCTCCTGGCACCCGTTCTTCTACACAGCCGAGATTGCCGTCTCGATCGGGGTGTCCTACCGGCTGAACCTCCTGTTCTGCCACAAGACGATCACCGCATCGCTCGGCGCCGACCTGAACCTGTGGGGCCCGCCCACCGGCGGCGTGGTCAAGATCGATCTGGTCGTGGTCAGCTTCAGCGTCGACTTCGGTTCCGACAGAGCCGGCCAGGACAAGGAGCCGCTCGGGTGGAGCGACTTCACTGCACTCCTGCCCGACACTGGGGCTGTCTGCTCGATCGCGATCACCGACGGGTTGTTCAAGACCCAGGACAGTTCGGAGAGCACCAGCGGAAAGACCTGGATCGTCCGAGCCAAAGAGTTCGCCTTCCAGACGAGGTCCGCGATCCCCGCCAGCCAGCTCGACTACGCCGGCCATACCGTCGTCAAGTCGGACATCGCGCAGGACGGCATCGCGATCAAACCGATGAACCTGACCGACGTCACGTCCAGCCACACGCTGACCATCTGCCAGGGCTCGTCCAACGACCCCATCGATACGTCGGCTTGGTCGCTCGTGGGCCTGCCGCAGACGGTTCCGGCATCACTCTGGTCGAGTCCGCCGATTCCGTTCACCCAGATCCCCGCCCAGCCGTCGGCAGAGGTCATCGCGGGTCAGTTGTGCGGATTCACGGTCACCGCGCCGGTACCGCAACCGGGCGATTCGCGCGGTGTCGTCGCAGTGCAGCTGCTGATGGAGGAATACATCACGCCCGCCGGCCAGGCGCCGCTCTCCGGCACCGCGGCGCCCTCGCCGGATTACGTCGCGTCCTTCAACCAGCACACCGTCGGTCTGATCGAGCAGACGATGGCAGCGGCCGCGCAGCAGAGTCGGACCGCCCTGTTCGCGGTGCTGACCGGTTCGGGCCTGTTCAGCGGTGTGAACGGCGACCTGTCCCAGCTGGCTGCCGGTGCAAATCACTTGTTCAGCGACTCGCCTCTTCAGCAGAACTGAAACGGAGCTCTTGTGGCCACGTCTCTGACCTCGGACATCCCAGTCGGTGATCTGCAGTTCTACGACAACTACGTGCCCGTGCTGGAGGCCGGCAACTGGCGGATCGCGGTCGCCCACACCCTGACCGGGGTGGAGACTGGCAGCCTCGGTGCGACCCAGGAACTAGTGGTCAGTGCACCGCAGTTCGCGATGGACACCACCAGCATCGTCAACCAGTACCCGCCGGCCGGCAGCACCGGACAGTACGCGCAGGTGCTGCCGCACATCGTGCTGACCGACGCGCTCCTGCCATGGGAGCGGGCGATGACGGGCTCGGAGAATACTCAGCCGTGGCTGGCGGTGCTGGTGCTGCAGGACAGCGAGCTGATCGGTGCTACCGACTCGCCCACCCGTACCCAGACCTCGACGGTTGCCGGCTTTCTGGCTACCGACAGCGCAGTGCTGAAGCCGGCGGTGACGAAGGCCGACGACGTCGCCGGCACCGATCCGTGCACCTTCATCCAGATCCCGACCTCGGTGTTCGCGGCGATCACGCCACGCCTGGAAGAGCTGCGCTTCCTCGCGCACTGCCGCCAGTCCAATATCGCCGACAAGGCCGAGCAGGGTCTCGAGCAGAACGGCCTGTTCTCGGTCGTGGTCGGCAACCGGTTCCCGGCGATGCCCTCGCGTGGCACACCAGGCGCACAGAAGAACATCGCGCACCTGGTGTCGGTGGAGGGGCTGGCGGCATACCTGGTCGACGAGCCGTCCTTCGGTAACCACTCGTCGGTCGCGCTGATCTCACTGGCGAGCTGGACGTTCAACGCGATGCCGGATCAGTTGCAGGATTTCCGTGGCCTCATGGAGCAGTTGGTCGG
Source organism: Kribbella sp. NPDC023972 (assembly GCF_040639075.1). Lineage (NCBI taxonomy): Bacteria > Bacillati > Actinomycetota > Actinomycetes > Propionibacteriales > Kribbellaceae > Kribbella > Kribbella sp. NPDC023972. Next base: position 1,337,999 of record NZ_JBEZZH010000001.1, read on the forward strand.
CCAGGAGTACGACGGCAGCACCTACACCCGGGACAACCTGTGGCTGCGGCTGCCGCCACCGGCCACCCCGATGGACACCCGCACGTCTGCCGGCGCCGAGACCAGTCGGCGGATCCAGGACGGCTTCGTGCCGATGCAGTACCAGTTCCGGACCGGCGAGCAGACCTTCGCGTGGTACCGCGGCCCGTTCACCCCGGTACTCACCACGCCGCTGGCTCCGCCGGCCCCGTTCGCAACGGCCGACAGCGCGCTGATCTACCAGAACCAGTTCGGTGTCTTCGACGCCTCGCTGGCCGCCGCGTGGCAAGCAGGCCGGGCCGCGGCGCTGGCCGACCGAGGGTTCGGCCAGGCCCTGTTCGACTTCCGGCGGCGCGGCCATCGCGTCACCGATGGCCTGCTGCAGCGGTTGCAGAGCGACGCCTTCAGCGCGACGCAGATTTCCGAGCTCAGCCAGAACACCAGCGTCCAGGACGAGTTCTTGCGGCTGCTGTCCGCGGACCTGCTGAGCGACATCGGTACGCCGACCGTCGCAGTACTGGATTCGGTCAATCGGAAGGCAACCCCACCGACGCCGGATGCAGACCCGACGACCGCGGTGCGGAACTTCCTGGCTGACAACCAGGTGCAGGCGACGATCGCGGATCTGACCAGCGCGGACCTGGAGCCGGTCGCTACCTGGCTTGCGAAACTGCTGCTGCTGTACCCACTGCCGTTCAACCTGCTGGTGCCGGACGGCCGGCTGCTGATGCCCGAAACGCTGCGCTTCTTCTACCTGGACACCAACTGGCTACGCGCCCTGTTCGACGGCGCGATCAGCATCGGGGTGGAATCCAGCCGGGACAGCTTCTTCCAGGAAATCATGCAGGATCTGATGTTCCGCTCCGCGACGTCGGCGGCGCAGGTCATGCGCGCGCAGCGGATCGGCGTAGATCCACCGGCCGCCGAGGCTGCGGAGAACCTGATCTGCGGATTTCTGCTCCGCTCCGCCGTAGTCTCCGGCTGGCCGAACCTGGCCGTGCGCGGAGGGATGAACGACGGCACCGGCTTGAAGGCACTGCGGATGGATCGTCTGGCCGGCGACGTACTGCTCTGCCTGTTCTGGGGTGTCCCGGATTTCGTCGAGTTCGCCGAGCCGCAGGAAGGTTTCCGGTTCGGAGTGGACGACGACGGTCAGATCCCGATGCGCCAGCCGGTTGCCGGCGCGTCATCACCGATCGGCACCCAGTTGGCCAACCCCCTATTGGTGTTGCCGGACGCTCTGCGGTCGACCGGCAACAACGTCCTCGATCTCGATCCCGGATCTCCCACCGGCCTGGTGCAGAAGATCCAGGCCGCCCTGACCGCCGCCGGAGCAAGCGTGTCCAGCTTCGGGCCGTCGGACTTCGCCCTCCAGATGATCAAGTCGCCCGAGGCAATCCGTTTCACCGCGCAAGCCAGCTAACGCTCGTACTTACTCCCATTGGGGGATCTCGATGTCCGGTCAGCCGCTTGCCGTCCCGATGCAGTTGGACGCTCTGGTCGTCAACAAGAGCGTCCTTGCGCGCGACAGCTTTCGCTGGTGGCAGTTCAACTACCTGTCGCTCGGCCACTACAAGAGTCCGGAGCCGCTGGCACTCGACCGGTCGGTGGGTGGTCAGCAGCAGGGTGTCTACTTGAACTGGACGTTGCCGGATGCCCTCCGTCATTCCGGAGCCGACTCCGCATCCGGTGAGTATCCTCTGGTGCCGAACCGGTGGCTGATCGTGCGGATGAACGGCACCGCACAGCGGCAAGCCACGGCGTGGGTGCTGGAAAGCGACTGTCCGTTCACCGACAAGGTGAGCACCACCGATTCGGCGCAGACCAGCATGTACCTGGCCGACCCGGGACTGATCAACCTGTGGAAGTCGTCCACTGACCCGATCCGCAGTGCGACCACGCTGAATCCGGCCGCCAACTCCGTCCAGGTCGCCAAGATCGGCATCTCCTTCCCGCTGGCGGGGTGGAGCGAGCGGGCCGCGCAGACCATGTTCCTCAGCGCGGTGGCGCCGTCGAATCCGCTGTTCAGCACCTACACCGCCCACAACCTCGGGGTTTTCTCGTTCTACGACGATCTGCAGGGCATCGACAACGACACCCTGAGCTATTTCGTCCTCGGCTGGTTCTCCGATCCCGTCAAGGACATCCTGGCTCCGGTCGGCACCGACAACCAGAGCTGTGAGGACCTGCTCGCGCAGTTGCAGTGGGCGCTCTCCGGTGGTTCGCAGGACGCGACCGGCCAGAGCGTCTACCACGGGTCGGCGTTCTCGATCGGCTGGAACCGGACCGGTGATGCCCCGGCAGAGGACCCGCTGCAAGGAATTCGCGACAGCGGAAAGCTCAATATCGGCGTGGGGAACACCACCATCGACGCGTTCACCGCGCTGATCGGCAAGCAGCTCGGCGACCCGCGTAAGGCGGAGTTGCTGCGCGCGTTCCAGTACGACTTCCTCCAGCAGCTCAATGAGCTCAACGGCGACGCCCTGCTCGATGAGAAGATCCGTCAGGCCTGGTTCGGCTCCAAAGCCGGCGGGTATTCCTGGACGATCGTCGAGAATTCTTCGGACGGGACGACCACCACGACGCTGACCCAGGCCGAAGAGGCCTGGTTGTTCAGCTTGAACCAGGCTCAGGCTGCTCTCGACGCCGCGCTGACCAAGCTGTACAGCCTGCAGTGGGACGTCCATGCCCTCTGGCTCAAGACCGGCTACTTGTCCGATTCCGCCAATACCTTTCCACAACCGCCGAGCGGGGTCGGTCCACTCAGCGAGTTCCAGAGCCAGCTAGCGACCCAGCTCGATCCCGGACAGCCGGGCAGCGCGGTCGCGCAACTGGTTGCGCAGTTCGCCGGCGTGCAACAGCTGATCAGCCAGGTGCCGCAGCCAGACTGGACCGGAACGCAGAATGCGCAGCAGGCGCTGCAGAACGGCATTCAGGCTTTCGCCAAGTCCAAGCAGCTGGACGCCGCCAAGACCCTCAAAGCCAAGGCGGCACCCCGGTACTGGCAGCCCAACAATCCGGTGGTCATCGTCTCGGGTGTCGAGGCGCCGCCGTCGGCAGTGTCCAGCGGCGCGCTGCGAGTACGGCCGGCCGACGATCTGGTCACTGGCTTCACCGTGGCCGGTACCCCGGTGAACGCCGGCGCGATAACCGGCCTGGTCGGCCCGATCGGGAACCTCAGCGCCGTCCCCTCCACCGCTGCGCTGCCGTTGCTGCAGGAGTTCCTGCTGCTGGATCCGTCGAACGCGCCGTACATCGCGACGGCCACCGGGCAGCAGGCCACTCAGGTCGCGGCAGTAATGTCCGCGCACGACCCCTCGGCCTATCAGGGTGCGCTGCCGCAGATCGGTCTCGAGCCGTGGCAGCAGCCGTGGAGCCCGATGTTCCTGGAGTGGTCGGCCACCTACTCCTACGTCCCGTTCAACGTCGGCTCGACCCCGTCCTGGACCTTCGATGGCACCGACTACCGGCTCACCGCCGCTCCGTCGACCATGCCTGCCGAACGGCGCGCCGTCGGCGGCATCTCGCTGCTGAGCCCGCACGCCGGCTTCGTCTTCGGCTCGCGGTTGGACAAGTTCGTACAGCAGTACGGCACCGCCACCGAGTTGGCCCAGATCGACGATTGGATCTCCAGCGTCTATGGCTGGCAATTCCTCGCCCAAGAACTGACCGGCTTCAATCAGCTGCTGAGCTTGCGCGACACCCGGGCGTTCCGGCGTCCGACCGCCGCCGACCAGGCGGGCAGCTATCCGTTGCCCGCGCTGACCGGTTACGAGGACGGCACCATCCCTGCCGAGCTGGCCTTGCCGGCGGCGAACCAGGGCCAGGTCAACAGCGTGCCGTTCTTCCCGAACGGCCCCGCCCTTCCCTTCCACGGCGCGCGGCAGGGCGACCTCTACTTCACCGACCTCTACCTGTACGACAAGTTCGGCCGCACTCTGTTCGTCATCCAGTCCGGCACCTCCAGCGGGCTGTTCGACTACCGCAACTTCCCGCTGCAGATCGATCAGGCAATGGTTCCGGACGAGACGATCGTGCCCGGCGTGAACTCGGTGATGCAGCTCGCGCCGCGGCTGTTGCAGCACGCGCGCCTTGACATGCGGCTGCTGGACGCCATCGACGACACCAAGGTGTTCCAAGTCGATCCCGACGTGACGCCGATCTCGGGCTGGGTGCTGCCCAACCACCTGGACGGCAGCATCCTGGCGTTCGCCCCCGATGGCACCGCGCTGGGCGAGTTTCGCCTTTTCGTACAACCGGATGGCAGCAAGACCGGGCAATGGCAACCGCCACCACATTCGACGATGACCATCGATGACGTCGGTACGGTGGCGCCGCACCTGCGCGCCATGCTCGACTCGCCGCAACTGCAGCAGGAGGCGGGGTTCCTGGCGTTCCTCGCCGCCATCGACGAGACGCTCTGGACGACCGATCCGCTGGGCAACCGGGCGGACCAGAACCTGTCGGTGCTGGTGGGACGTCCGCTCGCGCTGTTGCGTACCCGACTGCAATTCCAGCTGGATGGCGACCCGATCTCCGACACCGGCTGGGCAGCCACCTTCAAGGAACCGGTGCCGGACTTCCTCAGCTTCGACTTCTCGATCCGGCTGGGCGACCAGCTCACCCGCCAGGACGGCGTCATCGGGTACTTCGCCGGTTCGAACTATGACGTGTTCAACAGCGTCGCCGCTCCGCAGGCCGGCCACCAGCAGAGCTATGTGACGGTGATCGGTCCGGTGGGCGGCACCGGAGCCGGGAACTACTTGCAGCTCAGCTTTGCACCGCAGAGCTGTGAATACGTGACGGTGCTCGCCGACCCGCGCGCGCCGGTGCACGCGGTTACCGGAATCCTGCCGGTGAAGCAATGCGACATCCCGCAACAATTCGTTGACCAAGCGCTTTCTGCCATGGAGATCAGCTTCCAGATGGGTCCGCTGATGACCGTGCTCGGCGCCTCTCCGACTCAGGGCAGTACCCCGCCGACGTACCCGGAATCCGTCGTTTACCCCTTGCCCGTAGAGCAGAACGGCTTCTGGTCATGGTGGGAGAAGGACGCTGCCACCAATGGCTGGACCGGGTACGGGCTCGTCAAGGCATCCTCGGACGCCCGGAGCACGAGCACGCCCAACAGCCTGCGCGAGGGCTACCTGCAGTTCATCTCCGATCTCGACAAGTGATCCAGCCCTCGATCCGGCCTCGTCGCCAGAAGGAGCTCCATCCCATGGATGCGTCATCCACCATGCTCAGCTACGGATTCTCGACGGATCCGAACCCCATCCAGATCAGTACGACACAGATCACCACGCAGGCTCGGCTCAACATCAGTGCCGGCGCAAGTCAGGCCGTGTATTGCAACCAGATAGTGGTTGCTATCCCGGTCGGGCCTGATCAGGCGGGTCTTTTCGCGCTGCCTCCTGCCGGATCGGTCAGCACCAACAAGTGGTCGGTCACCTCGCAGGTCAAGAAGGGCCGCGACCTCTGGTTCGGTGACGGATCCGAGGACAATCAGGACTACGCGACGTTCACCTACGACTGCGCGTCCTCCACGGATTGCCTGATCAACTACAACCTGGTATTCGGCGTGTTCGGTGCTGTCAATAGTGTGCTCGGCGACGTCTCGGTCGCCATCCAGGAGACGTCCGGCACCACCAGCGACCCCTCGACTTTTACCGCCAAGGCGGGATACTTCCCGCTCAAGAAGGACCTGCCACAGTTCCACTTGGACAATTTCGTGGCTACCGCTCCCGCGACACCGACCGTCCCCACCACAGATTTCGCCAACGGTGCCGCGATTACTTTCGAGTGGGAAAGCAACGGCACGTACTTCCAGCTCTTCATGAAGGACCAGTCGACGCCGGTGTACGCCGGGACGGCAACCACCTTCACACTGAGCACCGGAGTGCCGCGGGACACCACGTTCATCCTTGTCGCGTCGGTGACCGGCGCGCCGGGTCAGGACACCCCGCAGGGTGGGTACGAGCCGATCTACCTCTACGACTCGCTCACCTTGACCGTCTCGAACCCGGTGCTCAGCCCGACCAGCGTGGCGGTGGCGGACGCCCTCACGGTGGGCGGTGCGAGCACCCTCACGACTACGACGACCGGTGCGCTGACCTCGGCGAGCGCCAACGTGGGCGGCGCTGTCCAGGCCGGCAGCCTGGCGACCGGCGGCAACCTCAGCGTCAGCGGATCGTCGACACTGAGCGGCGCGACGGTCAACGGCGCCCTGTCGGTGACCGGTGGCAGCACGCTGAACTCGGCGACCGTGAACGGTTCGCTGAACGCAACTGGGTCGGCATCACTGTCCAACGTCACCGTCAACGGTGGTTTGAACGCCAGGTCGGCACCGGTGTCGATGCTGGGCACGGGGACGCTGCTCGCGCAGGGAACGAGCATTGCCCAGGCCGGCGTCTATGCCGCGACCGACGGTTTCGCCGTGGCTCAGGTGGTGGGCCCCGGCGACAACGGGAAGAGCTCGTTCGCGTACGGCTTCATCTACACGATCAGCACCTGGTTCCAGGTACTGGGAGGAACCGTCGGCTCGTTCGGCTCGGGCTGGAGCGACGTGATGAACAACAATGTCAACGCGATCTGCATACCGATCGCGGCGAATACCAACTGGTATTATTCGGCGGCCAACGCCGGTGGCAATCAGATGGACGCTCCCACCTCCATCTACTGGTTCCCGATGGGTGGTGCTTCAAGCGAGGAGAGCTACCGGATGCTGACCGAGAGCGAGATGACCGAGCTCGCGCCGCCGCCCCCGCCTACGGCCGATACGAACCAGCTCATCGAGCGGCGAGTCGTCACAGCTGACCGCTTCATCGCCCAGCTCGAGCACGCATTCGACAAATCTCTTGACGGCGAAGCAAAAGCCCAACTTTCGGAGTCGTTGCGGCGGCTGTAGTTCTTGCGGCGTCGGTCGACCGCGACTGGTCTGACAGGCCTGTTCTCGGCGAGGCACAAGGGCCACGAGCTTGAACGACGAAGATGTCGGCACTCGGCCGGTGTCGGCCACGTCAGTGCGCGCCTATGGTGTGAGCTATGGACATTGTGGAGATTGCGGATTCTGGTGAGGTGTCGATGTCGGTGGGCGATACTGTGACGCTGCGGCTTCCGGAAAACGCCACCACCGGTCATGTTTGGTCCGTCTCCAGTCTCGGGGCGGGGCTTGTTCTGGAGGAGCATCAGAGCGTGCCGAGTCGAGACGGGGCGCCTGGTGCGGCTGGGGAACATCTGTTTGAGCTGCGCGCTCTCAGGTCGGGAGAATGGCGGGTGGATCTGCGACTGGCGCGCGAGTGGGAGTCTGACGCGCTCGAGGAACGCCAGATCATAGTGCGCGTGGGCTGATGTAGACCAACACAACGGCCCGGCACCGGTAGTGGAGCCGGGCCGGGCCGTCGTGTGGGTTGGCGGTCTACCAGACGTAGATCTCGTAGATCATGCCGTCGGCTTCTTCGCGGAGATTGACGATCCGGTTGGTCTGGCGTGCCTGGCTGGCCAGGGATACCAGCGCTTGGAAGGCACCGTCGCGGCCGTTGTAGATCTTGCGCCAGCCGACGTCGACGATGTGCACGAACGCGTTGCGGGTTTGGTCGATGGACCAGAGGGCGTCGATCTTCACGCTGCTGCGCCAGGTGGCAGCGACGCCTGCCTCCACAGCTACCTCGCCTGCCGTTGGTGGCGTGAGGGTCGGTGCGGCGACGGTCGCCTCCGACACCATCGCTCGGAATTGTTCGTTGGTTATTGTCGGGGAACTGAGCCCGGCGGCCTCGGTGGTCGAAGTGGATACCTCGGTCGGCGGGGCCATGCTCGGCCCGGCGTGGAAGTTGGTGTTGGTCATGTTCGGCTCCTACCAGGCGTAGATCTGCTTGACGCTGCCGTTGCCTTCGAGCAACCCCACGGGGCGGCCGAGTGCCTTGGCGGCAGCGAGTTCGGACATCATGGCGTGTGACGTGACCGGCGAGGTGCTGTCCAGTTTCAGCCAGCCACGTTGGGCGCCATAGGCCCAGATGTTGGCGTCGTACTCGTTGCTCCACAGGCCAGTGACCAACTGGTTGTCCAGCCACGCCTCCAGGTTGACTCCGCGGACCGCGCAGGTCTGGTACGACTCGATTCCGCATTGGCCGTAGCCGATGCGGAAGTAGCCGGCGTCGCCCCAGCCGAGTCCCCAGCTGTTCCGGGCGATCCAGCACGACTGGGCGTCGTCGTAGCCGATGATGACAACGCAATGCCCACCGGCGAGGCTGCCGGTGACGTGGCGGTACACGCCGGTTCGGTAGCTGAAGAAATCCTGGAAGACGTTGAAGCACGCGGTAACCGCGCCGTAGCGTGAGATGTCTTCCTTCATCTGCAGCGCGTTGCCGGAGATGTTGGCCCAATCGGTGACCTTGGCCAATCGGTTGGGCCAGTCGGGATTGATCTTGCTGTTCCCGTCCTGGTCCCCCGCGGTGTAGGGGTAATAGTTTTCGAAAGTCACTCCGGTGGCCTTGGCATGGGTGAGTGCGTGGTCGGGCCACCAGCCGGTCGCACAGGTCTGGCCTTCGGATCGTGCGTAGACATAGAACAGGTGGGCCTCGGACAGATCCAGCGGCATGGTGGTGCGTCGTGAATACCTGAACACAACCTCCGTCGCCGCGGCGGTTCCGAATGCCACGCACGAACCGCAACCACCCTGGTCCTTGACGGCGGTGTCGTAACTGACACCACTGACATTCCGAACATCGAATGCTACTGGTGCGCCAATGCTCTCGGCTTTCGCCGCGATTGCGGCGGCAGCGGCTACCTCAGAGGTCTCCTCCAACTCTGGACGCGGCGGCACGCCCAGGCGGATGCGTCGCTCACCTTCCTCGAGGGAGGTGATTGACGTGTAAGCCATCTCCCACGGTTGGCCCGCATCCTGCAAGGCATTCGACAATGCCTTCAGGTCTAGCGACTGCGGGCGTGACTCTGCTGAACCGTCAGCCATAGCATGTACCCCCTGGTACGTGATGGCGGGCCTGTGAAATACCCACAAAGCGCGCCGAAACCTGGGCCGACAGGCAGGTCGAAGTGGTCTGTCCCGTTAGCCCGAAGTACCCCCGCTGGGCCCTTCGGCGCAAATGTATGCCCATCATTACAGAACGGCAATAGGCCGTCACACTGCGCATCAGAGACCTCCCCCGACAGAACGCACCATGCAACCGACAGTCACAACGCCCGTTTCGCTGAGCCCTTGGTATGTAACCGTGCCTGGAACTGACTCACCGGCTCCACGCCGGACCGGACACGATCCCGGAATGCAGCCAGCCACTCAACTGGCGACGACACGAAAACGCAGGACGAAACTTCGATCCGGAGAGCCGATCTAGCAGTCCCGCCAGGGCCTCTTACTCCCCTCTTTACGCACCTCAATCAGGGCGAGAGGCTGGTGATCGATGAGAACGAGACCATCCACGAATCCCTTGCCAGTAGGAGCTTTCGCGCACCATCGACAAACCGTGATCAATCTCGGGTGGAGATCAGCGGGTTCGGGGTTCGAGTCCCTGGCGGCGCACATCAGCCCAGTCACAGCGTTGGCCTGGGTTTCTTCACGTCTGGCATCGACCCTTTACGTGTCCCTTTGCCGGATTCCCGCCCAGACCTGACCGCTCCCTCTTGTCCTCAGCTCATCGGTCCGCAGCATCGCTGCAACTGTTCGACCTTGACCTGATCGTGACTGTGCGTCACATCACATCGGTTCGCATCGTTCCCCGTCTCCTTGATTCGCCGCCTTGCCCAGCGTTGAGCAGCCAACCGTCACTCAGGTTGGAGGTTTGATATGGCGAGGTCACCGCTGCCCATCGGAACCTGGGAAGCGTCTCCACCAGCGTCGAGCGAACCGACGACGAAGGAAGGCCTGTCGCCTACCGGTCAAAGGCCAAGTTCCGCGACCACGATGGTCACGTCCGCGTGGTGAGCGCCTTCGCCAAGACCAAGACAAGCGCCGAGCGCGCACTGCAGCAGAAGCTCCAGAACCGCGCCAAGACAAGGCGCTCCGGCGAGCTCACTGCGATGCACAAGATCTCCCACCTTATTGACCTGTGGGAGTCAGGCACCGACGAGATCGGCGTACTCGTCTACGCGGGCTTGTTCCTGGCCGAGGACGCGAGCCTGCAACGCATCCTCCGCAAGAAGGCGAAGACCGGCGTCGTAGCCCCGGGCGGCACAACAAGCCCAAGGTCCATCCGGATCAGCGGGTCGATAGCACTCGTGTCCCCGGTAACGACGAGATGCGAGTCAAGCAACGCGGGGACGTCCAGCGTCAACTCGTGGCCGACAGCCGGCTCGGTTCCAGCCCGCACTTTCTGTAACAACGGCCCTGTGCAGACGAATTCGGACATCCGTGCAGGCGACTTCGGACATTGACAGGCGCCTCGGCCGGAACTTCCAGGACCTCATCTCGATCGTCAGCGGGCTGCGCCAGCGCGAGGTCGGGTTCAAGTCGCTGCACGAGGCACTCGACACCACCACCCCGGGCGGCCGGATGATCTTCCACGTCTTCGCCGCGCTCGGCGAATTCATCCGCGAGATGATCGTCCAGGGCACCCGCGAAGGCCTCGACGCCGCCCGGGCCCGCGGCACCCGTCTCGGCCGGCCACCGGCGATGACCCCCGAGCAGATCCAGCACGCGGGATCTGCTCGGCAACCCCGACAACAACGTGTCGTCGATCGCCAGGCTGCTCGGCGTCAGCCGCGCCACCATCTACAAGTACGTCCCCCCAGCTCCGCTCTCCCGCCGTACCCGCCGGCTCGATCCCGCTCGAGCTCCCCCACCGCGGATGAGCCTGGTACGGCGGACGTGCTCATGCCGATGCTCTCGCCGCCAAGCGCGTCCGCGTGCCCGACGTGTGGACACCGACCTTCGAGCAAACACGAGCTGAAGCTGCACCGCGAAGGCCCCGAAACCGTCTGGCTGCTCCCGGACCAGAACCAGCCCGCTACGGCGGTTGTCGAGCGCTGGCACTGCGAACGTTGCCAGCCCCATCAGGCCCGGATCATCATGTGCGGCCTGTGCAGCTCGACCGTCATGCTGGGCGACGAGCTCGTCGCCGGCGAGCAGGTACCCGATGCAGCCGCACTCTGGCTCGCCACCCGCGGATGGACTCGCCGGGCCGAGCACTGGATCTGCGGCCAGCACGGATAGAGCACAGCATCAACGCGTGCGGACCACGTTCATGTGTTGTCCGCGAGCGTCGCCAGGCGCTCCAGCTCGGCCTCGCCCTCGCCGCAGCACTGCCCACACACCAGCCGTCGGGTCTTGGGCCGCTCGGCAGGCGGATGTCGTACGGCAGCCGGGTCTCGTCCTTGCGGTCGCGCAGGTCGTAGCCGACGTGGCCGTCCTCGTCGGGCAGCCGGATACCGGGCGAGTACATTTGCGCCTGGAGAGGATCGACACATGGTGATGGGGAATCAGGACATCGGCGCCTGGGACGCGGAGTTACATCGTTCCGGCCGAGTAATCTTCGCGGTCCGGCGCGCGCTGGCTTTCGGCGGGCTGGTCGTCGTACTGACGCTGGCCGGCATCCCGATCGTCTCGGTCGTCCGGGACCTCGACACCCGCGGCACTTGGTTCACGATCCGGGTGGCGCTCCTCGCCCTACTCCTCGCCGCCTGTATCGCGCTCGCCGTCCTGATCCTCCTCGGCCACCCGCGAGTGACCGTCAACGCCACTGGCATCCGCTTCGCTTGGTGGCGGCAGATCCCGTGGTCCGAGTTCGAGGGCACCACCCTCGTCACTCCCACCAGCAGCCTCGCCGCCCCCTACCTGACCATCACCTCCACTCGCGGCACCAAACTCCACATCCCCCAAACCAACGTCGAAGACCTCCGCGCCTTCGCCGCCTGGCTCACCAAACTTCACACCCAACACCACCTGAAAACCAACAGCTAAGCGGCTGAGTTCCGAGGTCGAAGTGGACGATCAGCCGGCCCGCAAAGCTCTCCGCGCCCGCCAGGCCTTCAGGAGGTCCTCTGCTTCGTCGAACGAGCCGAGCATCCGATAGCAGCACTCGCAGCTCACGGGCGGTATTGCTCCAGATCCTGATTGAACGCGAGCTCCCCGAGCTTAGGAAGCCAATGCGCTCAAACCCGCGCACTGGGGGGAACTCCCGTCACTCCAACAACCGGCGATACCAGTTCGGCTCGGCGCCGCACCGAGTTTGCGTGCCCCTCGCCGCGGGCGCGCCGTGGAGATCAGCGTTTTACCGCAGGTCGCGGCCGATGAGTTCCTTCATGATCGGCTCGAGCTCAGCCCGGTCGACCTCACCCATCAGCCTGCGTGCGACCGTGAACATGGTGAACGGCTGCGGCAGCTCCTGGTGGGCGTCGGCAAGGGAGAAACCAATCGACCATGGCCTGCCGCGCGGTAATGGTGCTGGGACCGCCTGCTTGGAGAGCCATGCGTGTGAGGCCCGGATATGTGGCCTGGTGGTCGCATGTCGTGATTCCTGCTTGTCTGCTTGCGATTGGACGGGGGTTGGTTGCCTGCAGCATTCGCTTGCTGTTCGGTGGCCGTGTTCTCGTTGCCGTGGCGCCTTCGCCGGCGTTCTCGGTTCGTCTTTGCCTTCGATCGAGCAGTTGTTGCGCGTCGTGCCTGAGCCGGTGGCGGTGGGGCATGGGTGGGGCACGGCAGCAGCCGCCGCATGGGTTGCGGCGGCTGCGGGGTAGGTGGCGTTAGCCGACGGTGAAGGTGCTGGTGGCGTCCTGGCCGTTGGCCTTCCATTGGGGCGCGGTGAACCACTGGCCGGCCTTCTGGAAGCGCTTGGCGGAAAGGCTGTCGAGGGTATAGGTGTTGCCCTTGAGGACTACCTCGCCGGCGGGGATGACGGAGCCGGAGTTCTGCACCATGCCGGTAGACGTGGTGCCGCCTCGCATCGTCACCCTGTTGGTGGTGACCAGCACGTCGCGGAGGACGTTCAGGCCCCAGGGGCCACTGCCGCGGGTGCGGGACTGGATCGAGATGCCGTTCACGTTGCCGGACACCGCGTTGTTGGTGATCTTGACGTTCGACGACGTGTTGACGTTGATGCCGCCGCCGTCCCAAAGGGATGTGCCGGAGCCGCGGCCGGTGCCGAAACCGTTGCCGGTGACGGTGTTGTTGTCGATCACGCCGTTGCGGCCGATCTCGAACCGGATGCCGTCCGCCGCGTTGCCGGTGATCTGGTTCCTGTTGAACAGCCGGCCGTCGTCGTACGCGTCGCTCCACAGGCCGACGCCGCGGTTGCTCTTGATCTGGTTACCGGAGACGGAGCCGCCGGTGGACCAGGTGGTCTTGACGCCACCCGACTCCCAGTCGGCGATCCAGAACCCGTCGGTGTTGTTGCTGCTGATCAGGTTGCCTCTGATCACGCCGTTGACCGTGCTGTACTGGCCGACGCCCAGCTGTCCGTTGTACTGGATCAGGTTCTTCTCCAGGACGGCGCCGTCCGCGTTGACCAGCATGGCGCCGATCGCGTGGTTCCAGCGGATGTTGTTGGCATAGACCTTCCAGCCCGGGCTGAGCACGACCGCGCCGGCCTGGGGTGCGCTGGCGAAGTGCTCGACGGTCAGGCCGCGTACCGTCACGTTGGTCGCGCTGGACTCGATCGCGGTCCGGGTCTTGGACATCTCGACGGCCTTACCCAGCGGGTTGTCGCCGATGTAGCTCGCGTTGCCCGCGTAGTCGGCGTAGAAGGTGCCCGGGACAACTGCCGCCCGGCTGTTCACCCGCTTCAGGTGCAGGCCGTTCAGGAAGAGCTGCTCGCGCAGGTAACAGATGTTGGCGACGTTGTCCTCGCACTGACCGGTCAGGCTGTACGCCGCGGGCAGCGCGCCCTTCGCCACCCAGTCGCCGCTGATCGCGGTCCAGGTGCTCAGCCGCACGGACCCGGTCAGTACCGCGCCCCGATCGCTGCCGAGGGTGGTGTTCGCCTTGGGGTGAAGCGGACGGGTGATCCGGTGAAGGCCCGCCTGGAAGCAGAACGTCTTGCCGGCGACCGCCGCGTCGATGATCGCCGCGGCGTTCTGGCTCACAGTGATGGCGGTTCCGACGCAGGCCGGAGCCTGGGACGGACCGGCCGGGAACACGTACGACGTGGACGACATCGCCGTGGTCGATGAGCTCGAGAGCTGGTGGGATGTGGGGACGCTGGTGTTCTGCGTCATCGGCTGCGGCCTCGGCTTGCGCTGATAGTCGCCCGGCAGTGCGCCGGAACTCGGTTGGTGGGCCTCACTCTTGGCGGAGGCGGTGGTTGATCCGGTGCTGATCGCGGTGCCGGTAATGGCCACCGCACTCGCTGCAGCTACACAGACCATGGTCGCTGACTTCCTCACTGCGGACCTTCCAGATTCGGGACACCTGTTCTGCATCCCTCTATGTGGTCTTCTCTCCAAGGCTAGTACGCGGAGTAGTCATAACCTCACGCAGATGAACTATTCACAGAAAGGCTAAAGTTGCACAGCTTTCCCTTTTATTAAAAGGGTTTTCGACCTAAGTCGTTACCTCAGGCTCGTTTTCCGATTGTTGCCCGGCGCAGCGATGCTCTCTGTCACGCGCGTCGCGCTGTGTGGCGCTCGGCCGCACTGAATATAGACCGGCTATCGGACGACCTATGCCGATAACCGGACAGCAATGGAATCGCCGACAGTGCCTGCCGGTGGTCAGAGCTCAGTGACAGTGGCCTCTGACAGTGGCCTGTGACAGTGGCCGGTGACAGTGGCCGCAGTGGCCGGTGTCAGTGCGTCTGGAAGGTCCCGGCGGTGTCCAGGCCGGCGCTGCGCCAGCCCGTGGCCGTGAGCTTGGTGCCGAACTTCGCGAACCGCTGCGCGCCCAGCTGGTCCAGCAGGTAGCTGTTGTCGCTGAAGGTCAGTTGGCGGGCCGGTACTTCGGCGCCCGCGTTCTGCACCATGCCGGTCGACTGGGTGCCGCCAGTCATCCCGGTCGAACCCATAGCTACGACAAGTCAACGGACTGACATCGCTGAAGGCCAGATTCTGCAGGTAGCGGACCGCCGGCTGGACCTCTGATCCCTCACCGTCAACGACAACGAGCGGTGGGGTTCGGCCGATCTCGGCACGCACCTCGCCGATGCGTGGCACAGTTCGTCGGCCATCTGCGATCTCCCGCACCGTCAACCTCCATCCGCTTCACACCCCACCGGCGGAGGGGCTTGGTGCAGTCAACACGGATGCCGATCTTGAGGTCCTTCGCCCAAAACGGCACCAGCCTGTTGACCGGACTACGCGACGACACGCCGCCGCGCTGGTCTGGGGTTCTGTGATGCGCGATAGACATTGGGCTCTGGATTGGAGGCCACAGTGCCGCAGCGGGAACTGGCCAGCATCGAACTGCCGAGGCAGGTGGCGTCCTCGACGACACCTGCCCGATCGCATCGTGGACAGCGAAGCAGCATCACCAGTTCCGCCGTCCCGCAGCAACCTGTCAGCATCGCTCCGCCCGTTGCGTTCCCCGGCGGCTAAGGGTCCGTCCTGCCATCGCGTATCTCCTCCCGGCACAGTTCTCCTGTCATCCCGTAGAAGGGGGTGGTTTCGGCGATGTGTGACACGAGCAGCCGACGTCGAGTGCCTCGCGCAGTAATCGGCATCGAGTCTGCCTGTTGACTTCCGAAGAGGAAGTCTGAAAATGACAGTCATGGCGGCCGCTGGGGGGACGTTTCTGGTGCGGATCGTGCTGTGCTGGATGGTGCCGGCCTTGGCTGCCGGTGGGTTGATCACTTCGTGCTCGGCGGAAAATGGCGCGAAACCGAGCGCCGGTACGCCGAGCGTCGTCTCGCCGGGTGCCACGGGATCGCCGACCTGCTCGCCGGCACCGGCGCCGGTGAAGATCGACAAGCCCCCGAAGGGTGCGCCGGTCGGCAAGCCGGCGTTGCGCAAAGAGCTGCTCGCGATGCTCGTGCAGGATCAGGCGGTCCGGACGGGTAAAGCACCGCCTGGCGACAAACGCACGCCGGAGGAGCTTGCCGCGGCGTGGCCCTCGACAGACCTGGCCCACGCGCAGCGGATGACCAAGATCCTCGACGAGCACGGCTGGCCGGGCTGGGATCTGGTGGGAAGCGATGGTGCGCACGCGGCGTGGGTCCTGATCCAGCACGCGGACCTGGACCTTCCGTTGCAGGAACGCGGACTCGCGCTGATGAAGGACGCCGTCTCAGCCGATGACGCCGACCCCAGCGACCTCGCCTACTTGGTAGACCGCGTTCGCGTGGCCAAGAACGAACCTCAGGTCTATGGCACCCAGTGGGGCAAGAACGAGGCGGGCAAGCTCACCCCGCGAACGCCGATCGAGGACGAGGCGATGGTCGACGTCCGCCGGGCGGAGGTCGGGCTCGGCACGCTCGACACCTACCTCGAAGAACTAGCCAAGGCTTTCGGCGAACGGTAAGCCAGCGAAGAGCTTGAGTTGTTCCGTCAGTTGATCTGGCGGGAACAGCCACAAGGCGACGGAGCCGGCGCCTGCGTCGAGGAGGTTCAAGATGCTTGTGGTGACGGTCGCGGCATTTCCGGCGACGGCGAATTCGTCGACCCACGCATCCTCGACCCACCTATCAAAATGGAGATCTGGGCGCAGTTGCGCGGGCACCGGTCAATGATGTTGGCCAAGCTCGACGGATTATCAGAGTATGACCGGCGTCGGCCGCTAACGCCGACGGGAACGAACCTGCTCGGTCTGGTCAAGCACTTGGCCGGCGAGGAATACGGCTACCTCGGTGACGCGTTCGGCCGCCATGCATACGAGCGGCCGTCCTGGTTCCGTGACGACCCCTCCACCGAGATCGACATGTGTCCCAGACATGTCCGAACCTCCGAGGGGCACCTGCTCGCCAGGGCAGCGCCGGCCCGCGGTCCGGCGCAGTCTCAGGTCCCCGGCGTTGAAACGCCAGCGCCGGGGACCGCCTGACCCCTGGGCGGCCCCGCAGAGGCCGATCAACTCAGCCGCCGCCATCACCAGGAAGGGTTGGAAGGTCCTCCGGGCGCAAGTCTGCCCGCAACCTTGCATAGCGGAGTCCGTGTCGCCACTGGCCTGCCTGCACGGCGGCGTCGGCCAGGACCTCGATCACGACCAGCGGCTGAACCCTGGTGAGCGGCTTCGTCGAGTCGCGGCCGGCCCCACCGCTGGGAGCTGATCTCGTCCGGCCACGGGTGCCCACGCCGCGCAGGTTTCAGTACGGCGCCGAGCTCAGCCGACTGGGTGGCACTCAACACAACCGTGCGGCCGACCATGACGAGATCGCCGCCGTCGGCGTAGCGGCCGGCGATCACCACTTCGGGATGACGAAGCGATCCGAGGACGCCGCCGACGATCACCTCGACGGTGTCGCGATGCTTCACCTTTCGTCGGGGTCCCTAGGCGCGTCGCGCACTGTCGTATGGAGGGTGTTGATCAGTACGTGTGCGACACCCCATGTCGGGACGTGGACGTTCCTGGGTCGACGGCAACCAGGCCCCCGAATGGGACCTCGCGCTTTGCCGGATCGCGGCTGTCCGGTCGTTAGGCACCAAGCTCGGCCTCGCCCCCGACCCGGCGACCACCGCCGAGTACTGGCGGTCCTGGCCCTACTCCGCCCCTGAGGCGACTTGGTTAAGCGTGTGCTGGCGGACTTGCCGTCGCGATGCATCCGTAAGCCGGTCAGTGCTCGGTGGGCGGAGGTTCCAGCAGCTCAGGCCTGTTCTTCTTGACGTTCACGAGCTTCGACACCGCGTACATGGCGAGGGTTCCCGTCGACCGGCGGAGCCATCAGGGCAGGGAGCTGGTCGACGTCATGCCAGACGCTCAGGCCGATCGTCCGCTCTAGTTTCCTCGCGAGTGACGCCAGGGGACCTTGTCTGGGACATCGTCCGACGTTCATGCTTCCGCAGCAACCGAGTGCCGCGGTATCGACTCAACCGCTACGGCGACCGCCAGCTCAACAACGCACTGCACACCGTGGTCCAGAGCCGAATCCAGTACCAGCCAGCCACACGCGACTACGTCGCCCGCCGCACCACCGAAGGCAAGACCAGCCGAGAGATCAAACGCTGTCTTGCCCGTTACGTCGCCCGAGACCTCTACCGCCTGCTTGAAAGCGGAGCCGCCGCGGCTTGACGAAGCATAGGAGCGTCGCAGTCCCTGGAGCGCGCTGATCACGGATAGGTCGGACCGACAGCACTTGGGACACTGGTACCTGCGGTGGTGGCAACCTGTCCTGCTCATCGGCTGAACCTGTGTCTGGATTGAAACGACGGGGCACGGCATGCTCGTGACATGACCACGACCAATGAAACGTCGGCCGACCCTTCGCCGCCCTTGGCGGGCATGCTCGCCGGCAAAGTAGCGTTCATCAGCGGCGCCGGACGCGGGATCGGCGCAGCCGCCGCCCGACTATTCGCGCGCGAAGGCGCCCAGGTCCTGCTGACAGCGCGCACCGAAGACCAGCTGCGCACCGTCACCGAAGAGGTCCGCGCGGCCGGTGGCACAGCCGAGTACGTGATCTCCGACCTCGCCGACCCGGCGAGTGTGCGCGCAGCTGTCGAGAGCACCGTCGAGCGCTTCGGGCGACTCGATGTCGCGTTCAACAATGGCGCGGCCATCACCCCTCCTGCCGCGTTCGATGAGGTCCCCGAAGCGGATTTCGACCTCCTCTATCAGGTGAACCTCAAGGGACTGTGGGTGGCGATGGCGGCTCAGATCGCGGCTATCCGCGACACCAGCGGCACGGGGTCCATCGTCAACAACTCGAGTGTCGGCAGCCTCATGGGTAACCCCCAGCTTCCTGCGTACGGTGCTATGAAGCGTGCCGTGAACAGCCTGACGGAGACCGCCGCCGTCACCTACGGCCCTGAGGGGATCCGCGTGAACGCCGTGGCACCGGCGAATACGACGACGGAGATGATCCGCTCGTGGGAGTCGTACACGCCGGGGTTGTCCGAACGTATCGCAGCGAACGCCCCTCTTCGCCGCGCCGCAGACCCCCACGAGATCGCCGAGGCTGCGGCCTGGCTGCTCAGCGACCGGTCCTCGTTTGTGACTGGAACCGTCCTCCGCGTCGACGGCGGCGCACGAGCCTGACCCCGGTCTTGGGGAACGGCAAGACGAGTTGGCGATCTGCGCCGTTCCGGTTCAGCGCCCCTGGCCACTTACGAGGGCAGCTCCATGCTCATGAGAGGTCCGTACTGTTGGCCCGCGTACCTGTGGCGTCTTGTGCGACACGGCAACAACACCGGCACGCGAGCTGCGGGCACGGACGCCTGTTATCTCCCGAACGCCGCCGACTGCCGCCCTGGCAGCTTCCTACGCGCCGCTCCGCACGCGTCCACCATCGACGTGCAGGATCTGACCGGTCATGAAGCTCGAGTCGTCCGAGACGAGGAACGCGAGCACGTTCGCTAGATCGTCAGTGGTCGACCAACGCTTGATTGTCTGCATGGCGGAGATCCGGTCCATATCCTCCTCGTTGCTCAGTCCGGACGGGCCGGGGGGTCGCGCGTGGAATCCCTCCGTGGGGACCACACTCGGTGCGATGGCATTGACCGTCACGCCATCATCGCCGAGCTCGTTGGCGAGCGCGCGCGTGAGCGTGTGCACCGCGCCCTTGCTGGTCATGTAGGCGAGCTGGTCGCTCACCTGGGACAACGTGATCGTCGAGCCGGTATTCACGATGCGTCCCCAGCCCGCCGCGCGCATCCCGGGAACGAAGGCCTTTGCGAACACGAAGGCGGAGTCGACGTTGATGCTCTGGATGCGTTTCCAGTCCTCGAGCGTGAGATCCGCTAGCCTGGTCCGCTGGAACACCGCGGCGTTGTTGACCAAGATGTCGCAGCGGCGAAAACGGTCGGTCACCACCTTCTCGACTTCGGCGACTTGCTCGGGATCGCTGACGTCGCATTGCAACGCCAGCGTGTCGCCCGGGCCGGCAAGGTGGTCAAGGCTGCTGGTCGCATCGAGGATGTCGACCACGACGACGTTGGCGCCATCGGCTGCCAGCCGGCGACAGTATGCGTGGCCGATTCCTCGCGCGGCGCCTGTGACGACCGCCGTCTTGCCCTGGAGGTTCATACGAGACTCCAATCTGTGCCTGCTGGTGATCGGGATGGCCGGGGACGGGGCAGGGTCCGGTGAAGAACTTCCGTAGCAGCCGTCCGGTCTGCAGCAACTCGCGCAGCAGATCCGGCGACGCCTGGGCCAGCTGCTCCTCGAGCAGAGGGGCAGGGTCGATACTGGGAGGGACGCTCATCGTGGTGACTCCGTTCGAAGGTTCTGCAGCAGGTTCACTCGAAGGATCACGCGGTGACCGTCGTCGTCTCCTACGAGATGCTCACCCGCTGTGCTCGTACACCACTCTGCTGGACGCCACTTGCGGTCCTCCCGCTTGGGCTGACTGCCGCGTGGTGGGTCCGCTGCGCTGGACGTTCACGTCATGTACTTGTCGAACCATTCGAGGATCTTGGTGGGTTCCCGCTGGAAGTATGCGTAGCCGTCCCACCTGCGGGTCGTGCCTTCGATCCAGAAGAGGTCCTTCTCGTCGATCGGGATGTTGTCGAACATGCTCTGAATGTCACTGGGCCGTGTGTAGAGGTCGTCTCGAACCTGGTACAGCAGGGTCGGGACGCGGACGCTCTTGGCCCACGGCACGGGGGAGAACTCGTCGATGTGGAAGCTCGTCTTGCGGAAGATGAGCTCGTCGAGGTCGCTGAGACGGTCCACAGGAATGCCGAATCGCTCCAGTGCGCGCTCGAGTGCGACGCCGCTCGACAGCGGCTGCGGCGAGACCATGCACCGCACGTCCTCGAACGCCTCGGGGTGGCGCTCCATCGCGTACATCGTGGAGTTGCCTCCCACGCACCGGCTGAAGAGGCCGATCGTCATATCGGCCGTCTCCGCTCGCGAACGCGCGTACTGCAGCGAACCGATGACGTCACGCGACTCGAAGCGCCCGACCGAGAACACGCCGCCGTTGGCCGAACCGCTTTGGCCGAAGTTGCGCAGGTCGTAGGAGAGGACGTTGTAGCCGGCGCCGTGCAGGATCTTGTAGTCCGGTACGAAGTTGATCTCGAAGTCGTTGCCGGTGGCCCCTGCAAACTTGCTCCAAGGCGCAAGGTGCGAGGGGAGGCCGGCTCGGTTGAACCAACGTGGGTGGTTGCAGATGATCAGTCGGTTAGATCCCTCTGCGGGGATGTACCACCCTTCGAGCGGCACTCCGTCTTCTGACGGGAAAGTGACGTCCTCGTAGGCCAACCCCGCCTCGTCTGGACGATGGTAGATCGGGGCTCGCGGCCATTGAACGAACCCCTCGGACATGGTCTCCAAGATCTTCTCGATCTCTTCGTCAGGAAGGGACGGTGCCTGCGTCCCGTCCGTGGTCGGCGCAGTGCTGGCGGCTGTTGTCATCAGAGCACGCCTCCTTCTCGGGTCTATCTGGGATTGCGGATGCAGGGTGATGCCGTGCGGTCCTAGCCTCTCCGAGCGATCCATCACCTCCAAGTCTGGTTCTAGATGTGTTTAATAGCTTGAGGTGATGACTGGGTAAGCCGGGACACGGAGGCGAGATGGAACTGCGCCAGTTGGAGATCTTCGTCGCCGTCGCCGAGGAGGAGCACGTCACGCGTGGAGCCGAGCGCATGCACGTCGCACAATCCGCAGCGTCGGCAACTGTGCGTCGGCTTGAGCGTGAGTTCGGGCTCGAGCTGCTGCGGCGCGTGGGTCGCAGGGTCGAACTAACCAATGCCGGCCGAGTCCTGCTCGACCGAGCACACGCCGTTCTCGGCGAGGCACAGAGAACGCGCGAACAGATAGCACTGCTCGCTGGCCCGCTGCGCGGTCACGTCAGTCTCGCGATTCCCATCTCCTACGGCAGTTTCGCCCTGCCGGCTGGCCTGGCAGCTTTCCGTCGCGCATACCCAGCGGTCACCTTGGAGATCCGGCAGGCGATGGGGCCGGTCGAGGGTCGTACCGATGTGTTGATGCACGACGAAGCCGACCTTGCAATTGTGCCTGTCTCCGGTATGGAGCCACCACAAATCAATCTCGATCGACTTTCCCGGTTGCGCGCCGCGCTCGTCTGTCGCCGGGACGATGAGTTGGCCACGCGGCGGGGCGTCCCCCTGGCTGATCTTCGTGACCGCTCATTCATCGACTTCCCAGTCGATTGGGGCAACCGGCGCACCATCGACCGACTTTTCGCAGAGGCGGGCGAATCGCGGAAGGTCGGGGTCGAAGTCCCGGACATCCGGACAGCGCAGGTCTTGATCGAGGCGGGGGTAGGGATCGGCTTTCTGCCAGAGGAAGCGGCGACCGAGCGGCCGCGACTCAGCATGGTCGACCTGTCGGACCCGACCCCGTGGTTCGAGGTAGCTCTTGCGTCCCGCAGCGACCGGCCCCTATCCGAACCTGCGGCTGCACTCCGCCAAGTGCTCGTCTCGCTTGCCGCCAAGCCCCCAACCCACACCTGAGACTTGGGGAGAGGCCCGACAGTTGGTTGCACGTCGTGGGACACAAGGGAATGCGAAGGCGCCAACCGAACCCGCAGACGGCGACGGCCGCCGCGTGCACGAACCGGTTCCGTCTCTCGGCCTCGTGGTCCCTCGGACCTCCGCGTGGCGCCCGCACATGGACAGGTCCGCCTCGACGCCGCGACGGGGTCAGTTCGACTCGGCCAGTCCAGCTCACTCAGCGCCCTACCTGTCACTGACCACGAGTGACAGCCGGTCGTCGCGGCGATGACCGCGCCGCGACTCACGCGTCCAAGGCGGCGCATTGACGCACTCGTCGCGGCGGATCTGGGACGATGCCGAGTCCGGCGGAGCGTCTGTGAGGATCGCCAACGCAGCCTGATGGTGCTGGGCTGTGGTTGGTGACCGCCATCGTGACCCCCGGAATGACTGGCTTTGTGCCTTTGTGCGACCTGTCCGCTCGCGGTCACCGGCCCCGGCCCGGTTGGAGGAGCTGGCCTGATCAGGAGCTTGACCACCTGGCGTTAGTGGCGCCGGATGTGTCTCATCACAGTCCTGCCGAGCCTCCGTCCCGGACCGGAACGACGTCCCGTCCGGCGAAGGAGAGAACGCATGAACAGTCTGACCGATCTACGCGACGTGGTCGATGTCGTCATTGGCTGCTTGAAAGCGGAGCCGCCGCGGCTTGACGAAGCATAGGAGCGTCGCCAGACACTGCCATCAGCTCCGTCCACGACACCTGTCTCGCACCAGCGCGGAGCATCGATCCACGACCTGACCTCGCAAGATCCAGCCTGAGCGGACCAACCGAACACCCACCGCCCCAACAGAGTTGACCTTCAGCCACTCCCGCCGGCCACCGGCGTACCGCGAGCTGGCGCCCTTCACCACCAGGCCCTCGACGCCCATCGCCTCCGGCAGGACCTCGAACCACTCACGGGCCTCATCCAGGTCGGCGGTCACCGGCGAGACCTGCAGCGGTGCCGCCCACCCCGCGGCAAGCTGCTCCAGACGGGTACGGCGTACCGACCAGCGCTGGGTGCGCAGATCGACACCGCCGATCGCGAGCAGGTCGAACGCCACGTAGGCCGCCGGGACGGACGCGACCAGCTGCCGCGCCTTCGACGGTGCAGTGACCAGCCGCCGCTGCAGCGCGTCGAAGCTGAGCCGGCCATCGGCGCCGAGGATGACGAGCTCGCCGTTTATCTTTAGCCGGCAGGTGGAGTGTGCTGTATTGCTTGGCCGTCTGTGTCGTGGACATGTCCACGACGCATGTTCCCTTGGGTACCACCGCGACCACGTGATCAAAGACCTACAGGTGCTATGTCTGCGCTCGCATCAGGACGCCCACATCGGTCTGCATCACGTCGCCGGCGCTCGGTCTGCGTAGTCGCCCGCCTGATGTTCGAGGTTGGATGAGATGGGTGCGCGAACCGCACGGCGATGGACAGGCCACCTTCGGGGCGTGCGCTGGTGGTGAGGGTGGCGTGGTGAGCCTGGGCGACGGCGTTGACGATGGCGAGGCCGAGACCGTAGCCATCGCTGCGGCCGTGACGATCGGACGCCAGTTTCTGGAACGGTTGAAAGAGGCGGTGGACCTCGTTGTCGGGGATCGCCGGCCCGTGTTGGCGATCGTCAGGGCCGCACGCGACCGGGTGGCAGCGACTCCCTTGCTCTGGCGGGCGTTCGCACAACGCAACGCCGAACTCGCAGCCCAACTGCTGCGCGACTAGTTTCTTGACGATCGACCGCATGCTTGTACAGTGTGTAGCGAGTCCAACTCTTTCCGTGATCCGGCGGAGGTCGTGATGCGTTCCATGGGACCGGTCTGGCGGCTGCTCCGCCGCGCGAAGTATGCGGGGATAGCGGCCGTCCTGATTGCCGCCGCTTTGCTGCCCTCTACGCCGTCCGGGCCGGCCGATGCGGCGACCGCGGCTCGGACACTTCCTGAGCAGATGCGGTACCTCCCAGCAGGCCAACGCCAGTTGATCACCGTGCAGGTGACCGCCTGGGGCCGTCGCGACGCGCGACTCGATCTGTGGTCGAAACGTGCGGACGGCCGCTGGGTCAACGTCGGTACGACGACCGCCCGGCTCGGCGCACGAGGCATGGTGCCCGGCCAGTACCGCAAGCAGGATACCTACACCACGCCCAGCGGGCGGTACACGATCGGGCAGGCCTTCGGCAGGGTGTCGAGCACCGGCTACAAGGTTCCCTATCGGCGGATCACGAGCCGGTCCTACTGGTGCCTCGACAACAACTCGCGGTATTACAACCGCTGGGTCGAGCAGTACCCCATGAAGGTCTGTCGCGCAAGCGAATCGGAGCGCCTGATCAGCTATCCGACGTACCGCCGCGCGTTGGTGATCGGGTACAACCTGAAGCAGGTCCGCTACAAGGGCGGCGGGATCTTCCTGCACGACAACGGCCGCGGCTACACGGCAGGTTGTGTCTCGGTCAGCCCGGCCTGGATGGACAAGATCTCGCTCTGGCTGAACTCCTCGGCCCATCCGACGATCGTGCTCGGCACCCGCGACAGCATCATCCGCCAGTGATAACCCGCCTCGGTCTGCGCAGGGGCTGACGCCGCCGGCATCCAGCATCTGCTGTCATGGTGCAGCAGAGCCCGTTTCCGCCGCCGCAGTACACCCCGCCGAAGCAGAGGCGCTGTTACTCAGGAAAGATCCCGAAGCGTGCCCGCGCGCCGAAGGCGCGCCTTGATCCATAAGAGCCAAACTCGGCAGAGAGAGCCGGGGAGCTATGTCCTCCGTCGACTGATGCGCGACACGCTTCCGCCAGGTGATCTGCAACAGCAGGAAGCGCGGATCGCGGTAGATGGGTCCGTCCGTTCTCTGTGTGAGGGATCATCTCGTCATGCGCAACGAGGAACAAACGTACAGCGAGGCGCGTCTCCGAGCATGGTGATAACCGCCCAGGTAACGGCTCACTGGGACAGGTAGCGCTGGGTGACCCACTGGGCGACATGAACGCGAGACGGCAGACCGAGCTTGCGCATCACGTGCCGAACGTGGTTCGTTGCCGTCCACTCCGCGATGTTCAGCCGGTTCGCAATCTGACGGTTGGTCAGTCCGTTCGCGACCAGTACGACGACCTCCCGTTCGCGCGCGGTGAGCGACGTACCCTGGAACACGTCGGCCGGTTTGCGGTTCGAGTCGATGCGTTCCGTCCGTGCGGCCGCAGCGGTCCAGGCGGGTTGCTCAACCAGTCCGGTATCCGGGTCCAGCAAGCTGGGCAGCGGGAGTGTCTTTCCCGCGATACATGCGTTGTCGAAGGCGACAGGCCCCAGCCGCTGCCGCAGGTGCTGGAGTGCGCGGTCGACGTACGGCAGGATCTCCGCGCACGCATAGCTGTGCGTCTCGGCCCTGATCGAGCCTGCGGCCGCGATCAGGCGAACGGCCGACAGATCTGTCGGAGGCCGGCGACGGCCTGCGAGCACCAGGGCCAGAGCCTCCAGAGCGAACGGCGTGCCTGGATGTGTGTCCATCTCGACCGCCTCCGACGCCACGGACCGGCAGATCCGTTCGGCCCTCTGCTGATCACCACACCGGAAGGCGATCAGCCCAGCCAGCGCACGGACAATGCGGGCGCTCCAGTCGTCACCGTCGTCCTCCAGCAGCGGCAGCGCGAAGCTGATCGCCTCGTCGACCGTCGACATGTCGCCGCTACTCATCGAAATCATCGCCAGGTCGATGAGCACCAGCGCTGCCGCCCTGGGAGCCTCGACCGACCGCCAGATCGACAAGCTCTGTTCGCACAGCCTCCTGGCCGCCCGCAGATCGCCGCGGACTCTGGCGAGATTTCCCTGGCAGTTCAAGGCTGCTGCCTCACCGGTCGCCTCACCGAGGTCGTGGAAGGCCGCAATCGCACGCCGCTGGTAGCTCTCTGCGGAGGCGTACTTCCCGACCGCCATCGCCAGCACGCCGGCGGCATGCAATGCCTCGGCATTGAGCCTGCCGTCGGTGCGAACCGAGCCGTCCGCCAGCGTCTCCTCCAGCATCTGCAGGCCCTCACACAAGTGGCCCTGACTGAACATGAACCGCCACATCCCAGTCGCCAGCGCAAGCGCGGCATCGGCGTGACCGCGGGCGCGCAGGTGCTGGTAGGCCGCCCGGGCGTTGGCCTGGTCCGACGTCAGCCGGCGAACATGTGCGGCTTGCCGTCCGCCGCGAAGATCCTGCTCGGCCTCGGCGACCAGTCGCAGGACGTACTCGGCGTGCCGGTCGCGCACCTCCTGCTCGTCCTCGGCGCTCCGCAGCCGTTCGACGCAGAACGCCCTGATCAGGTGCAACTGGTCGAACCGCGGCTCGCCATCCGCACCGACCGACGAAGTCAGCATCCCCTTGTCCAGCAGCGATTCCAGCAATTCCTCGGCTCGAGACTGCGTCAGCTGTACGACGGCCGCCACGGCCGCCGCAGTAAAGCCGCCCGCGAAAACGCCGAGCCTGACGAGCAAGTCACGCTCCTGTTTGGTCAGCAACTGATAGCCCCAGAGGATCGCCGCCCGCATGCTCTGCTGACGGCGCGGTACGTCGGTCAGTTCGAGGCGCAGGATGTCGATGCCGTCGCGGAGCCTGGCCAGCAGGGCAGGTGGACCGAACAGCCGGAGCTTCGTCGCGACGAGTTCGATCGCCAGCGGCAGTCCGTCGACCAGCCGGCAGATCTCGGCCACATCGCCCACGTTGTCCTCGGTCAGGGCAAAATCCGGTACGACTGCCCGGGCCCGTTGCACGAAGAGTGCGATCGAGGGGATCGCCGCGATCTCCGCCAATGGCATGCGCAAGGAGTGCACCAGCGGCAGCGGCCGGACCGGATACAACCGCTCACCGTAGATCCGCAGCGGTTGACGGCTCGTGGTCAGTACCCGCAGTCCGCGACAGTGCGACAGCAGACTGGCCAGCAGGTCGGCAACGCCGTCCGCCACGTGCTCGCAGTTGTCGAGCACCAGCAGCAGTTCGCGATCCCGCAACCCGTCGCGGAGATCGTCTGTGTGCCGGGAGTTGCTGTCGAACACGGCCCGGCAGGCAGCCATGACCGCGTCGGTGACCTGGCTCGGCTCGGACAGCGATGCGAGTTCGACAGGCCAGGCGCCGTCACGGAAGCCGGCCCGCACATCGCCGACCACAGCCTGAGCCAGCCGGGTCTTACCGGTACCGCCGGGGCCCGTCAGGGTGACCAGCTGTGCCGCGCCTTGGATGATCTGCCGAAGTGCGGCGCGCTCGTCGTCGCGGCCGACCAGCTGGTTGGGCGGCTGCACGCCGACCGCCCAGGCTGCGGCCGCCGGGACGATCCGATCCGAGGAACCACGGCCGCCGCCCTGCGGGTCGCCTGGTAGGCCCAGGGCTGCCGTATCACGTTGCCTTGCCACCAGTGCCTCCTAGTCCAACCTGGTGCCTGGAAACTCCGCTACCGCCTCCAACGACTGTTTCAAACACTCGGTGAGGCTAAACCCACGCTCGGTGTGTTGACGAAGTGGACAACCCCTCTCCCGTGGCCAGCTCCGACTCATCGCGCTGCGTAGCCGCCGTCGACCAGCAGGTCGGCACCGGTGACGAACGAGGCGTCGTCGGACAAGAGGAAGAGGACGGCGGCGGCGATCTCACCCGGCGCCGCCATCCGGCGCATCGGCGTCGCAGCCACGAAGTCGGCGACGAATTGCGCCGGCAGTGAGACAGTCATCGGTGTCTCGACCAGGCCAGGTGAGACGGCGTTCACCCGGATGCCCGCGCCCGCCAGCTCGACCGCCGCGGCGCGGGTCATTGCGGCCACAGCGCCCTTGGCCCCGTGATACGCGAACGCAGCGCCGGAGCCGACCAGACCGAACACCGAGGACACGTTCACGATCGCGCCGCCACCGGACAGGTGCATACACGGTACGACGGTCTGCATCCCCAGCCAGGTGCCGCGCTGACTGACATCGACGACCCGATCCCATTCGTCGGCTGTGACGCCGGAGAGGCCACGGCCCCCGAGGACACCGGCGTTGTTCACCAGCAGCGTCGGATAGCCGAAACACCGACGGGCAGTCCGGGTGAGCCTCGCCCACGCACCGGGGTCGGTGACGTCGGCCTCGGCCGCCACGACCCGGCCGGGGAGTCCGGCCGCTTCGATCTCCGCGGCTGCCGCCTCGCACCGACGGCCGTCGACATCAGCGAGCACGACCCCGGCTCCAGCCTCGACCAAACCCGCCGCCACCGCACGGCCGATGCCGCTGCCCGCACCTGTGACCAGGGCGCTGCGGCCGACCAGACCCGCGCCCGCTCGCCTTCGCGTCGGCCCCGCGGTCACGCTGCGGCCTCGTCGCGCCGGACCGGCAGCCAGGCCAGCGCAACGGCGTATCCGGCGGCATGGCTGAGAGAAACCCGCGGCACCACGAGATTGGCTTGCCTGCGCCACCGCTCGATCGCACCGGCCAGCAACACCACGGGTGCCGAAGGCGGCGTACGGAGAATCTCGATCTCCTTCCACGGAACCGGCCCGGGCCATTGCAGGGCCTCGGCGACCGCGTACTTCGCAGCCACCCGCGCGGCCAGGTGCTCGCCGGCGCGGGCGAGCCCCGAGCAGTAGGCCAGCTCTGCGGGGCTCACCAGTTGCCGCCAGGCTCGATCCGTCCAAGCATCGGAGGGAACCTGGACGACGCGAACACAAACAGAAGCCGGCGGTGTCACGGCCACGGCGTCAGCACCACCGATGCGTAGGTACCGCCCCAGTTGGCCGCCGTGATCAGTGCGGCACGTCCGGCGGGATCGTGGTCCGAGTCGACGTACGGCGCCAGCCCGGGCAGCGGGTCGCGCAATCCCGCGATCGGCGGCACCCAGCTGGTGCTGACACTCTCGGCCGCGGCGAGCACAGACATCAACGCAGTGGTGGCGTGGATGTGACCGACCTGGCCGGAGAGGTTGGCCAGTCGGGTCGAACTGGCCGGAAACACCGCAGCGACGGCCCTGGCCTCGGCCAGGTCGATTGCAGCCGTTCCACGGGCGTCGCCGTACACGACTCCGACGTCGGCCGGCGTCAAACCCGCCGAGTCCAGCGCGTTGCGGTGGCACTGCGCCCAGGCTTCCCCGGAGTCGTCATTGCCCGCCACCCGATAGGCGTCCCCTGTACTGGCGTGGCCGCGGACCTCGGCGAGGATCGTCGCCCCGCGCCGTTGCGCGTGCTCCAACGACTCGAGTACCAGGGCCACCGAGCCGGCACCGAGTGCGCAGCCGCCGGCTTCGCGGTCGTAGGGACGGACAACGTCCGAGGCCAGTATTCCGAGGTGGTCGTAGCCGAGGTGGAGCAGCCCGGTCAGCTCGTCCGCGCTCACCGCGGCCATCACTTCGGCTTCACCCCGCCGGATCAGGTCCGACGCATAGCCGAGACCGGCAACGCCGGAGGCACAGCCGATGGCCAGCGTGGACAACGGGCCCTTGATCTGCATCGAGAGGCAGGCGTGGCCGGGGGCCGCGTTCATGACCGAGTTCGGGAACAGCCGTGGGTTGACCCGGTGCGGACCCTCGGTGCCGATCGTCTCGGTCAGCTGTGCCACCGTTTCCAGCGGTCCGGTGCAGGTGCCGAAAACCATTCCGACCTCGGTCCCATTCTGCCGGGTGATCTGGTACCCGGCGTCCGAGAAGGCGCCTCGCGTCGCAGCCAGTACCAATGCTCCGAGCTGGTCCAGCCGCCGGGCATACGCCGGGTTGATCCAGCGCCGGTAGTTCTGGTCGGTGATCTCCGCCGCGAGCCGGCTTGCGGCCTGGCTGGTGTCGATCCGGGTCGCCGGCGCGATACCGACCGTGCCTGCCCGCAGGCCGGTGATCAGGCCGTCGCGTCCCAGACCCACCGGCGAAACCACGCCGGCACCTGTGATCACCACCCGGCGGTCCGGCCGCTGTGGCGCTGGTCCGGGCGTGCGGCCGAATACCAGGGAGCAGTTGTTGCCGCCGAACGCGAACGAGTTCGACACCACCAGTCCGAGATCGGCCGGCCGCGATGCGTTCGGCACGATGTCGTACGCCGGGCTGTCGGCCGAGGTGTCGACATTCACCGTGGGCGGCAGGGTCTGTTCGCGCATTGCCAGCGCGCAGACCACAGCCTCGAGCGCACCCGCCGCGCCGAGCATGTGGCCGACCTGCGACTTGGTGCTGCTCATCGGCGGCACCTGCCGGCCTCCGAACAGCGCTGTCACCGCTTTGCGCTCGGCGCTGTCGTTGGCCGGGGTCCCGGTGCCGTGGCCGTTCACGTAATCGACGTTCTCGGGGGCGTACCCAGCTTGCTCCAGCGCTCGCCGCATCGCTCTCAACGCACCGCCGCCTACTGGATCCGGCGCAGTCGCATGGTGCGCGTCACTGGTCAGCGCGTAGCCCAGGACATAGCCCAGCACCTGCGCCCCACGCGATTCGGCCAGCTGCGCGGACTCGAGCACCAGGACAGCGGCGCCCTCGCCGATGTTGAGGCCGCTGCTGCGTGAGTACGGCGCGCACGGCTGGTCGTCGAGCGCCTTGAGACTGTCGAACCCTGCCAGCGAGAGCACGTCGAGCACGTCCACGCCACCGGCCAGCATCACATCGGCCCGGCCTTCCCGGATCGCGTCCACCGCCCAGCCGATCGAGTTGGCGCCGGCCGCACAGGCGTTGGAGATCACCACCTTCGGACCCTTCAGTCCGAAGGCCGCGCAGACTGCATCGGTCGACGTGTACAGCGGGTACACCAGCAAGTGATGCTTCGAGGCGCCGGTGACGCCGTCGCGGAGCAACTGCCAGTGGTACTGCTCACCGGCGTCGAGACCGCCGACCGACGTACCCATGGCGATCCCGACCCGGTACGGATCGAACGCGGAGATGTCCAGCTTGGCGTCCTCTATCGCCTCTGCCGCGGTACTCAGCGCCAGGCTGATCGCACGATCGATTCGCCCTCGGCCCTTGAGCGGCGGTGCCGGGACCTCGCCGACCTCGCCGGAGTAGTGGCAACTCAGAGTGGAGGTGTCCAGGCGCCGGGTCCGGTCGATTCCGTTAGCGGCGTCGCGGACCCCGGACCAGACCGACTCGGCCCCGGTGCCCAGCGCGCAGGTCACCCCAATACCGGTGATGGCTACACCTGTGGCGTTCATGTGCTCTCCTCACGCAGACCTGTCGCGTTCATTCGAGCGGTACGCCGAAGCTGGTGGCGACCAGGAATGGTGCAGCGGTGGTTCGGACCGCCCGAGGGAGCTGCTCGAGGGTCAGCTTGAGACCGGCCGCAGCCACATCGGCGTCGACCCGGGCAGTGCCGATCACCCGGCCGAGCCGGGGTGAGTACACCGCGTGGGCGACGGCACCCACCGATACATCCTCCAGGACCAGCCCGCTGCCGGAGTCCGGGACCGACTGCAGCCGATCGGAGGCGATCCAGCAGACCGGGCGGCGCGGCGGACCAGCCTCCCAATGCGCGACGAGCGCCTCCTTACCGATGAACTCGTGACCGAAGTCGACCATCCACTGCAGGCCGACCTCGAACGGCGTCACGCCGGCCGCCTCCTGCTCCAGGTTCGCGAACCGCATCTCCATCCGGCAGATGTTCAGGGCAGCCTCGCCGACCTGCCGCGCACCGAGGTCCATGAGGTGCTCGCGCAACTCGTCGCCGGCGGCCACTGGGACGTGCAGTTTGTAGCCGTACTCGCCCGTGACTCCGGTGCGGCTCACGAGGAGCTCCAGGTCCTCGCGCCAGGGCGTCGTGACGAAGCCGGCGTACGACAGTGAGGTGATCGGGAACGGCAGGAACTTCTGCGCGACCGCGGGCGCCTGCGGCCCCTCGATGCCGAACACGCAGTACTCGTCGCCGACGTCCTGCACGGTCACGTCGTGCGCCCCGGTGTTGCCGGCGGCAACCAGGTATTCGGTCGCGGCGGCCGCCTGCGCCGGCCAGATCTCAACGAGGTAGTCGGCGCCGTGGCAATGGATCAACACCTCGGCCAGCACCGAACCGTCCGAGTTCAGCAGCAGCGCCGAAGAGATCTGCCCTTCGAGCAGGAAGTCGACGCTGCGGGTCGACACTTGGCTGAGGAAGGCCGCGGCCTCACTGCCGGCGATCCGGAGCAGGCCGAGACCGGTGTAGTCCAGCAGCCCGCACGCGCTGCGCAGCAGCTCGTACTCGGCGACGGTGTCGGAGTAGACGCTCTGCATGATTCTCCCCTTCATTGGCTTTCATTCCGTTCGGTCACGACGAGCCGGGTCGTCATCACCACGTCACGGCCGACCGACACCTGGCCGGTCACCGACATCAGGCTGCCCATCCTGGGACCGGTCTGGGCCCGGACGACCAGTTGGTCGCCGGGCACCACGGTGCGCAGGAACTTGGCCTGTTTGATCTCGGCGAGGTAGCCGACCCGCTCTGCGACGTCGGCCACCAAGTCGCCGGTGCTCCGAGTCGCCGCCGCGCTGCCGTAGATCACCGCGGCGAGCTGCGCGACACATTCGACGAGCAGGACGCCCGGGTACAGCATCCGGCCGGGAAAGTGGCCGGCCAGCACCGGATCGGAGGCGGTCACGTTCTTGATCGCTTCCGCCCGTACTCCTGGCTCGACCGAGGTGACCCGGTCCAGCAGGAAGAACGGGTATCGGTGCGGAAGCAGTCGCGCGATCTCGTCGGCCGACAGACCACCTGGTCGCACGGACGGCGTCACGGCCATACCCGTCACCGGTTGCCCGCCACGTAGTCGACGAGACGGTTGAGCGAGAGCAGGCTCTCGGTGTCGTCGTCGGTGATCATCACACCGAATTTCTCCTCCACGGCCATCGCCAGTTCGAGGGTGTCGATGGAGTCCAGCTCGAGTCCTCTACCGAACAGCGGCTGGTCGTCACCGATCAGCTCCGGATCCACCGAGAGGCCGAGCCGGTCCACCAGCAGGTGTTTGACCTCACTGCACAGGACCTGCCGAGCCTTTGCGGCTGTCTTCGTCTCTTCCAGCGTTGCCACCATGTGGCCTCTCCTGTCGCTTGTCGGATCGCCTTGTCATGGGACGGGAATGTGGGCTTGCACTCAGCAGGTGAGGCCGCCGTCGATGACGACGGACGCTCCGGTGACATAGGCGGACTCGGCGCCGAGCAGGAACCGCACGACCGGCGCGACATCCGCCGGTGTTCCGATCCGGCCCAGCGGTACCCGCTCCACGAAGGCGGTCAGCTGGTCCGGCGGCATCGAGCGCGTCATCGCGGTGTCGACGAAGCCTGGGACGACCGCGTTGACCCGGACGCCGTAGCTGCCGAGCTCCTTGGCCAGCACCCGGACCATGGCTAGCAGACCTGCTTTGGACGCGGCGTAGTTCACCTGCCCGGCCGGGGCGTTCACACCGCTGGTGGAGGCAACCGCGACGATCGCTCCGGCGCGCCGCACAGCCATCAGGCGGGCTGCCGCACGGCAGACCAGGAAGGACCCAGTGAGGTTCGTTTCCAGGACGGACCGCCACTTCTGCTCGCCCATCATCAGCGCGTAGCCGTCGTTCGCTATGCCGGCATTGCTGACCAAGCCGTCCAGCGTGCCGTGATCGGCGCGGATGCGGCCGAACATCCGGTCGACCTCGGCGGGCTCGGCGACATCGGCCTGGACCAGCTCCGCGTCCGGCTGCCGCTCGCGGACCTGATCGAGTGCCTGCTTGGCCTGCTCGAGGTCGCGCCGATAGTTCAGCAGCACCCTGCTGCCGGCGGCGGCAAGATCCAAGGCGATGCCGAGACCTATCCCCTTGGTGGCGCCGGTCACCAGAACCACGCTTCCGGACAGGCTCATGACTGGCTCACCGCGAGCGGACCCAGTGCTTCGCAACCGGCCAAATGCCTGGCGGTCCGGATCATGTTGCGCCCCAACCCGGTCAGCACCCGACCGGGGCCGACCTCGACAAAGGTTCGCGTATCAGTCCGGGCGAGCGACGCGACGGTATCGGTCCAGCGGACAGGCCGGGTGATCTGCCCGCCGAGCAGCTTCCGGTACTTCTCGATGTCCTGGACCACACCACCGGTCATGCTGGAAACGAACGGTATCCGCGGCGCCCGCAGGTCAGCCTCCGCGAGCAGCGGCGCAAGATCACGCTCGGCCGCGGACATCAGCGGCGAGTGATAGGCACCACCGACCGGCAGCCGCTTCACCCGCAGGGCCCCGGCCGCCTGGGCGGCGTCGACCACTCCGCAGACCTCATCAGTTGTCCCCGAGACAACCACCTGCCGGGGTGCGTTCAGATTCGCCATGACCACAACACCCCCGTCGGCCGAGAACTGCCTGCACAGTTCGGTCACCTGGTCCTCCGACAGCCCCGCGATGGCGGCCATCGCACCCGGTTGACGCCGCGCGGCATCGGCCATCGCCCGGCCTCGCCGGGCCACGATCGCCAGCGCGTCTTCCCAGCTGAGGCAGCCGGCGGCGAC
The DNA here is from genome assembly GCF_040639075.1 of Kribbella sp. NPDC023972. Lineage (NCBI taxonomy): Bacteria > Bacillati > Actinomycetota > Actinomycetes > Propionibacteriales > Kribbellaceae > Kribbella > Kribbella sp. NPDC023972. The sequence continues at coordinate 1,372,852 of NZ_JBEZZH010000001.1, forward strand.
GAGTGCGGTGTACTCCCCGAGGCTGTGCCCGGCGACCGCTACCGGCCGACAGCCGGCTGCGGCGAGCTCGGCCGCCAGCACGCTGGACCAGACGAAGATCGTGAGCTGTGCGGCCTCGGGATCGGCCAGTGTCCTCTCGTCCGCCCGGGTCATCAGCTCGCCGACGGCAACTCCGGTCAGCCGCTCCGCCCGGACGATCAGATCGCGCGCCTCGACGCCGCAGCGGGTCAGCTCGCGGCCCATCCCGGGACGCTGGCTGCCCTGGCCGGGAAAGACGAATGTCGTGTCGGGCGCGATCATCGAGCCGCCTCCGTCTCGGTCGCGACCGCCCAGCACAGGTCGAGATCGGGCCCGAGTGCATCGCCGGAGGGCAGGACGCCCCCGGTCAGGACGACCCGGTGCTCGTCGGCCCAGCGGGCCAGCTCTCCCCGCACGTCGATGGGCCGGACACCATCGGTACCGGCCTGGGCGACAACGATGTCGCGGTAGCGGGCCCCGGCCGGCAGACCGCCGACCACCTTGACCACGCACTCCTTGATCCCGAACAGCCGGGCCAGGCGGGCCAAGTCCGCCGTACCAGGTAGCTGCTCGCACTCCGTCGAAGGGACCACGGCTGCCGCGGCCCATTCGGTGTCGTCGAAAATTCGCCGCAGCCACGCCGGACCGGTACGCCGTGCTGCCAGCGCGAACCGCTGCTGGTCCAGCAGGTCGACACCGGCACCCCGCAACCGGCCTGCGGGGACCCGGCAGGCATCGATGGCAGACATCATGAATTGCTCCCAACACGCGCTGAATCGAGGGGCGTATCGGCTCGGGTATTTATCTTCCAAGCCCTTGTTAGCGCGGGACAGAATGGATGTTAGGAATCGCGTCGACGCACTGTCAAGGAATCACCGTATGGCTGCTTCCTGCTAGCTCGAAAATGCAGTCAGGAGATAGCAGGGATCAGCCATGGCCCGCACTGATTGCTTGACACCAAGACAACCCGGACACCAGTCTGGGCGCAGCCCGTACGGCCTGGCTCGAAAATGTTGAGAGTCGCATCATCCGAGAAATATGAAGATTGTTTCATCTTTCTAAATCGAGCGGAAGGAAACGGCCTATGCCGCGCTGGGTCGAGACTGCGCCCCGGATCGTGCGCGGGGCATTCGTCGAGACGAGTGTCCGGGTGCGCTGGTCCGAGTGCGATCTGCAGCGCCACGCCTACTACGGCAACTACATGACCTGGTGCGACCTGGGCCGCGAGGCATTCGCCCTGGCCGCCGGCGTCGACTACCAGGACTACCTGGTCACCACGACCGAATTCCATATCCGATTCCACGCACCGGCCCACTACCTCGACGACCTGCTGATCCGGACCTGGACCGCGCCGCTCACCGTCCGGCTCGACTGTAATTACGAGATCTATCGCAAAAACGGTGGGCAACTGATCGCCGAGGCGAAGTCACAACACGCGCTGGTCGACCTGGAGAAAGGTCTCCTCCTGCGTGGCCCCGCATCCTGGCACGAGAAATTCGAAGCATTTCTCGAAAATCGGAAGGCTCACTTATGAATCAGCTACCGACCGATCGCCTGGCCGCGCAATTGCGCGGTGAACTCGTCGTACCGGGTGCTCCCGGCTACGACCACGCTCGCCGGGTCTACAACGGCATGATCGATCGTCGTCCCGCGATGATCGCACGCTGCCGGGGCGTCGCCGATGTGGTGCACTCTGTGCGCTTCGCGGTAGAACACTCGCTTCCGGTCGCGATCCGCGGCGGCGGCCATAGCGTCGCAGGCCACGGGACCTGCGACGACGGCCTGCTGGTCGACCTGTCCGGCATGCGCGACGTCCGAGTCGATCCGGCGGCGCTGACCGTGCGAGTCTCGGGCGGCGCCACCCTGGCTGACCTGGATGCCAACACCCAGCTGTTCGGCCTGGCGACACCCAGCGGCCAGGTTTCGATGACCGGTATCGCAGGGCTTGCACTGACCGGTGGCATGGGGATGCTGCAGCGTCGCTACGGCCTGACCTGCGACAACCTCCTGTCCGCCGACGTAGTCACCGCCGACGGAGCGGTCGTCACCGCCAGCGCTGACAGCCACCCTGAGTTGTTCTGGGCGTTGCGCGGCGGCGGCGGCAACTTCGGGGTGGTGACCTCGTTCGAGTTCCGCTGCCATCCGGTCGGCCCGACCATCCTCGCGGGCATGGTCGCCTGGCCGGTGGAGCAGGCGCCCGAGGTGCTGGCCTTCCTGCGGGACTTCATCGTGAACTCTCCTGAGGACCTGAGCGCGGATGCGGTCATCCAGTTCGCCCCGCCGCTCGACGTCATCCCAGACGAACACCGCGGCCGCCGGCTGATCGGGATCTTCCTGCGGTACTTCGGCTCCGACCTCGATCCCGAAGTGGTTCGGCCGGTCCAGGAGTTCGGCTCTCCCGTGCTCGACTTCATCTACCCGATGCCGTACGTCGCGGTGCAGCAACTGCTCGACCCGTTGAACCCGAACGGCAACCTGCATTACTGGACCGGGGAGTACCTTCCCGAGCTGGGTACCAAACAGATCGAAACCCTGGCCTCGTACGGCGCCACGCTCCCCACCGACCACTCGATCATCCAGGTGATCCCGTTCGACTCCGCCGTGACCAGGGTCGAGCCGGACGCGACCGCGTTCAGCCACCGGCAGGACAGCTGGCTGATCCACGTCATGGGCCAGTGGACAGACCCCGCAGACACCGACCGCTGCCGGACCTGGGTCAAGCAGGCGGGTGCGGACCTGCGCGCGATCGGATCAGGAGACAGCTACCTCAACCTGGTCACCGAGGACGAGGACGTGGACCGGGTGAGTGCATTCTGGAACGAGGAACGGCTGGAGCGGCTCGCGAAGGTGAAAGCGCAGTACGACCCACACAACACGTTCCGCTTCAACCACAACATCAAGCCGCGGAAGTAGCCGGAGTGTCGCTCGCGGCTACGACATCGCACCCGTATCAGTTCTCGGGCACACCTGGTCGACGGGTTGAGACGGTGAGGTCGATGAGGTGGATCGCGCCGTCGGTGACGAAGAGGCCCAGACGGCCTTGGGGGTGGTCATACAGGCGGAAGCTCAGTGCGATGCATTGGTCGACCACGACTTGTCCGGTGGTCGCCTCCACGAGAACCTGTACGGTGTGGCGGCCGGGTGGGAGTCGGCAGGGCCGTTCGAGTTCCACGGCATGCGGGACGTCGCCTTCGACCTGCCACTGGGCCGGACCGGTTTGCCCGCGCGGCCAGCGGTCGAAGACGATCCGGCCGCGTTGGGGCTCGATCCGGATGATGCCGGCTTCCTCACCGTCGGCGTTGGAGTGCAGCAGAAGTCCGAACGCGTGCGTACCGGCGGCCACATCGACCGTGAGGCTGATCACGCATCGTTCGGGCAGCGGGTCGCCGATCCAGGCGGCGTACCGATCGGCCGCTCCTTGGCCGGGCTCGGCCGCCGCACCGTCGATCGGCGCCAACGAGACGGGGCGCGGGTCGGAGTGGGCCGCGAGAATCTCCGCCGGGAACGCGAACGCGAGACTACCGTCCTCCTCCTGGTGCGCCTCCAGGATCGCGAGTTCGCCGGCCCACTGCCAGGAACCCGCATCGGATTCCCCTTGTTTTGTGGGGATCCAGCCGATGAAGAATCGCCGGCCTTGATGGTCGACCGACTTGGCCGCGTAGAACGCGCGCCCGTCGATGGTGTCGCGGCTGGGCGCGAGCCACGGGCCTTCCGCTTGGCGGGCGATCCGGTAGCGCGTCTGGAATGCGTCGCTGAACTCGGAGTACACCAGGTACCACCAGTCGCCCCACTGGAACACGTCGGGACATTCCTGGGTGATGAACCGGTGTGGCTGCCACAGGGGTTCCGCGATCGTCCACTGCTCCAGGTCGGGCGAGGTCAGTCGGGCCACGACTCCGCTCCGCCGATCCGGCTTACCGGAGTGACGGGCCGCCAGCACCATCTGCCACGGCTGATCGGGGCTTGTCCGGAATACGAAGGGGTCTCGCCAGTCCTGAGGCAGGTAACCCGACGGCGCACCGAAGGTGTGGTCGGGATGTTTGGTCCACCGCGTCGGATCCCCGTCGCTGGTCGCGTGACACACCACCTGGAACGCCCCGCTCGGGGTCCCCCGGCGCGGGTTGTGACCCGTGTAGAACAGATGCAGCCGATCGCCGTCGGCGATCACACTCCCCGTGTAACAGTCGAAGTCCTCGGCGTCCCGGTCTCCGCCGGGCAGTACGACGCCGTGGTCGGTGTAGTGGACGAAGTCGGTGGTTGACACCAGTGCCCACGGCATCCCGCTGGGGCCGGCTGCCGGGTCGTCCGGACGCTCGTCCAGCAAGTAGAACAGCCAGATGCGACCGGCGTGGCTGAAGGGGATGACGTCACCGACATAGCCGCGCTCTGGACGCCAGTGGACAGCGTTGTCGATCATGAACGGCGCCTTGCCGACGAATCCGCGCGCGGCCGGCGGCGACGCCGTGGCGGGTCGCCGACCGATTCCCGCTCGATCAGGTCGCAATCGACGACAACCCGCTCGGGCGCACCGTCGGGATCGGCCAGCACCAGTTCCCCGGCCCGGCGGCCCAGCATCAGGTGGGGCAACGCGGCCGTGGTCAACCGCGGACGGACCTGGTCCGCGACATCGGGCTGATCGTCGAAGCCGACGATGCTGACGTCGCGCGGGCACTCCAACCCCAGGTCGTGCAGCGCCAGCAGTGCCCCGATCGCCATCCGGTCGTTCCCGCAGACGAGCGCGGTCGGGCCGCTCTCGATCACCACCTCGGACGCCAGCTCGTAGCCCGACCCGATCGAGTAGTCGCCGTACCGATGCACCAGGTCAGCTGGACGCAGACCCGCCTCCCGGGCGGCGTCGGCGAAACCGCGCCGACGTTCCTTGCAGGCGTAGTTACTCCGCGGGCCGCCCAGGAAGGCCACCTCGCGATGTCCTCGCGCGAAGACCGACGCCGCGGCCGCACGACCGCCGCCGTACTCGTCGGCCAGCAGCACGGTGTCGGCCTTGCCCTCCTCGGGCCAGCAGTTGACGAAGATCGTCCGGATTCCGTCCAGTCGCGGGCTCCGGTGCAGCGGTTTGGGGTCGGGAGACGCGTACAGGATTGCCGCGACCCCCTGCCCCACCAGACTCGCGACCGCATTGTCACCCTGCTCCGGGTCGCCGGTCGTATCGACGACCATGCATACGTACCCGGCGGGCTGAACGGTCTGCTGGATACCGAGCACGATCAGACCGGCGTACGGCTGGGAGACGATCCCGCTGGTCACGACGCCGATCGTGAACGACCGGTTCGACCGCAGCAGCTGGGCGGCCCGGTTGGGCACGAAGTCGAGCTCGGCCGCGGCCTCGAGCACCCGGCGCCTGGTCTCCTCGGCGACCGCGACGTCGCGGCGGTCGTTCAGGACGAACGAGACGGTGGGCTGGGACACGCCCGCACGGCGGGCCACATCGGTCATCGTGATGCGCCTCGGCCGGCCGGCCGGATGGTTCGCCATGGTCCCCCTTGACGGTGCTCGACGTTGCAGCGGTCAAGAACATTCAGTATCACAGATCGGGCCAATACGTATTGCGCCCCAGCGTACGCCGCTGCTAATCTCCCCGCTCAATACGTATTGGGTGGCGAGCCGGGCCACTCAGCGGTCAAGGAGGCAGACCCATGACAGGCATCCATTCACCGGGTAACTCGATCGCTCGCCGTACCCTGCTGAAGGCCGGGGCCGGCGGACTCGGGCTGGCAGCGCTGGCCGATCTGGCCGCCTGCGGCAACAGCAGCGGCGGCGGCTCGTCGTCGAAGACGCTCAAGATGCTGTACTTCGGTGAGCAGGCGAGCGCGACCGAACTCCAGAACAGGTTGCAGCCGCAGATCACCAAGCTGGACTCCAGCATCAAGTTCGAGATCTCGGCCATCAACGGCACCGACTGGAACGACTTCCTCGCCAAGGTGCTCACCCAGGTCGCCGCCGGCACCCCGCCCGACATCATCAGCGTCGCCACCGAGGGCCTGCAGCTGATGGCGTCGAAGGAACTGGCCATTCCGCTCGACGACTACGTCACCAAGGACCTGGACGCGCTGAAGGACTACTTCACCGACATCCACCCGGCGCTGATCGAGTCGATGATGTACCAGGGCCATCTCTGGGAGCTGCCGGACAGCTTCAACGCCGGGAACATGTTCTACAGCACCAGCCTGTTCCAGCGCGCCGGGGTCGCGCCGCCGAGCGACGACTGGACGCTCGAGGATTTCGAGTCGGCCGCGACCAAGATCGCCAAGTTCAAGGGCATCAACGCCTACGGCTGGGTCGTGCGGCTGTGGGGCAGCTGGACGTCGTTCATGTACGCCAACAACGCCAACCTCCTCGAGGAGGGCAAGTACGACGGCGGCGACTGGCTGTGGAGCAAGGCGTACGCCGGCAACCCGGCCGCCGCGGGTCGTCAGGGCGGCTGGAAGTGGGGTGCGCCCACCGCCAATTCCGAGGGCACCGTCGAGGCGCTCAACTACATGATCGAGCTGACCAAGAAGGGACTGTCACCGTCGCCCGACGTCGGTGGCGGCGGCACGCTGCAGGGCCTGTTCGCCTCGAACCGGATCGGCATGTCGATCGGTGGCGGCTTCTGGGCCGGCGGCCTGACCAACGCCGGGATGAAGAACGGCAGCTTCGACGTCACGATGTTCCCGAAGTGGAAGAGCCAGCGGCACCTGTTCGGTGCGGGCGGGTACGCCATCTTCAAGTCCTCGAAGAAGAAGGATCTCGCCTGGGAGGTCCTGAAGCTGCTGGTGAAGCCGGAGTCGTTCGATCTGGTCTTCCCCGGGAACGTGACGACGCCCGGCCGCAAGTCCCTGGTGACGGCCGAGCGGTACGCGAAGACCGGTCCGAAGCACTGGTCGGTGTTCTACGACACGCTGACCAAGCACCCTGACACGGCCCCGATCCCGGCACCGCCGTACTACAACGCCCTCGCGACGGCGCTCAACCAGCGGACCACCCAGGCAATCTCCTCCGGCAACGCCAAGGCGGCCCTGGACGGGCTGCAGGCCGACCTGGAGAAGGCCGCGGGGGCCAGTTGATGTCCGCCGTCACCGCTGAAGTGCGGGCCACCGCGACGAAGCGGCGGGGGCATCCCTCCTCCCACCGGGAGGCCCCCTTCGGCTTCGCGATGATCGGGCTGTCCGTCCTGTTCGTCGCGGTGTTCACCGCCATCCCGATCGTCGCCTCGCTCGGGCTGTCGTTCTTCTCCTGGGACGTCATCTCGGACCCGCAGTTCGTCGGGCTGAAGAACTACCAACGGCTGTTCAACGACGGCCCGGTCCTCAAGTCCTTCGGCGTGACGCTCGGAATGTCGCTCGCCATCGTCGTACTCCAACTGACCATCGGCCTCGGCCTGGCGGTCCTGGCCAACCAGCGCAAGCTGGTGTGGGTGCGGACCCTGTTCCGGACCGCGTTCTACCTGCCCCTGCTGGCGTCGACAGCCGCCGTGTCGATCTTCATGGGCTACCTGTTCGACTACCAGTTCGGCGTCGTCAACTACTACCTCGGGCTGCTCGGGATCTCGAACGTGCCCTGGCTGACCAGCGGGTTCGGCGCGGCCACCACCATCGTGCTGATCACCGTGTGGCAACAGGCCGGGTTCACGTTCGTGCTCTTCGTCGCCGCCTTGATGTCGGTGCCCACGGACGTCCTGGAGGCCGCGCAGATCGACGGCGCCGGGGCCCTACGCACCCTGTTCCGGATCAAGGTCCCGCTCATCAGTCCGACCATCCTGTTCGCGGCGGTGGTCGCCCTGATCAACGCGATGCAACTGTTCGACCAGCCGTACATCATGACCAAGGGCGGGCCGGGATCGGCGACCACGACGGTGACGATCTCGATGTACCAGAAGGGCTTCCAGGACCTGCAGTTCGGGTACGGCTCGGCGATCGCCATCGCCCTGCTGGCGGCGATCCTGGCCATCACCGGGTTGCAGTTCCTCGCGGCACGGAAGCTGGTGTTCTACCAATGAGCACGATCCAGACGACAGCAACAATCGCCCGTATCGGCCGGATCACAGGAATCGCGGTGTTGATCGTCGCGGCAATGGTTGCCCTCGGCCCCTTGCTGTGGACGGTCACCACGTCGCTGCGCACCCCGGCCGAGGCGTTCAGCAACCCACCGGAGTGGATACCGTTGCACCCGGACTTCTCCAACTACAGCGCGGTGTTCGACCGAATCCCGATCGGCCGGTTCTTCGTCAACAGCGTGATCGTGACCGGGCTGATCGTCGTTGGCCAGACCATCACCTGCACGCTGTCCGGCTACGCGTTCGCGATGGTCAGCTTCCCCGGCCGCTCCGTGATCTTCGGCATCTTCCTCGCGACAATGATGGTGCCGCTGCAGACGATCATCATCCCGGTGTTCGTGATCATCCGGTACCTCGGGCTGTCGGACAGCCCGATGTCCCTGGTGGTGTCGGCGCTCGGCAGCGCCTTCGGCACGTTCCTGATGCGCCAGTACTTCATGCAGATGCCCAAGGAACTCGGCGAGGCGGCCCGGATCGACGGGGCCGGCCACTTCCAGACGTTCCTGCTGATCTACGCCAAGATGGCCGGCCCGGCGATCGCCACCCTCGCGATCCTGAACTTCTCCGGCTTCTGGGCGGAGTTCTACCGGCCGCTGATCTTCCTGCAGACCCAGGACAACTTCACGCTGCCGCTCGGTCTGGTCGGTCTCCAAGGGAATCTGGGCACCGGATCGATCTCGGTGGTGCTGGCAGGCGTGGTGCTCGCCATCCTCCCGAGCGTAGTGCTGTTCATCGTCGCGCAGAGGTATTTCATCTCAGGTATCACGGCAGGAGCATCACGGTGACCCAGACCCATTCCGCGCCCCGGTCAGCCGAGACGGTGGCACACCACCGCCCGGCATTCCATCTCCGGCCGCCCCGCGGATACATCAACGACCCGAACGGGCCGATCGAAGTGGGCCGCGACGTACACCTGTACTTCCAGTTCCGCCCGACGCTCGACCTAGATGTACCGGTCGAATGGGGCCACGCGACCTCGTCCGACTACGTCCGATGGACACTGCACCGGCCCGCGATGGCCCCGCTGCCCGGCGGGCCGGACCGCGACGGCTGCTGGTCCGGCAACACTGTGCGCGATGGCGACCGGATCCGCGCCTTCTATTCAGGACGGATTGACGGCCGCCCTTACCAATCAGTGCTCACCGCTGTCTCCGACGACGGTGGTAACAGCTTCGGTCCACCCCGCCAGTCGATCCCCGACCCCCTGCCGTCCGAACAGGCGATCATGTTCCGCGACCCGTTCGTGTGGCGTGAGCACCAGGCATGGTGGATGGCCGTCGGCGCTGGCTACACCGACCGAGGCGCGAGCATCGCGCTGTACCGCTCGACCGACCTGCAGGATTGGACGGCCGAAGGGGCACTCGCAGAACTGCCGCGAAGTCACGCGGCCGGCGAAGATACCGGAGCCGCCTGGGAATGCCCACAGGTACTCACGCTGGACGGTCGCCGGATTGCCGTCGTCTCGTCGTGGTCACCTGAAGGTGGCCCCAACCAGGTGCTGTCGTTCGACGTGGACACCCCGGCGAACCCACATCGTGTCGACCATGGCACCAACTTCTACGCGGCATCGGCACTGCGTGACAGCAGGTTCGGCCCTCTGCTCTTCGGCTGGCTGACCGAAGGGCGCGACAGCCCCGGCTGGACCGACGGCTGGGCCGGCGTCATCTCACTTCCCCGGGTCGTCTGGCTCGGCGCGGACTCCTCACTGCGCAGTGCACCGGTTCCCACCGTCGACAGTCTCCGCACCGGATCGGGGTCGGCCGCCGACGGAGCCAGGACAACTCCGCACTGCGAGATCGAAGTACCGAGAGGGTCCGGGCGAGTCGTCGTACACTTCGACGACCAGGAACGCCTCGAGATCGAGCTCGACGAGGCAGCCAACACCCTCGCGATCAACCGCGGCCAGGCTGGCCTCGATCCACATGCCCATGATGGATGGATGCAGGCAACCGACGCGTTCGACCGGACCTCTGAGCGCCCGGCAGCCCGAGTCTTTCTCGACGGCTCCGTAGTCGAGGTCTTCACCAGCGCCGGCCGCGTACTCAGCACCCGGCACTACCCGACAACCCCGCCCCCTTGGCGAATCGAAGCCCCGCCCAACGCGCGGCACTGGACACTTGCACGCTGAGCCCCTGATGCCGGGGCCAGTCACCGGGAACGAAAATCGCTGGCTGTGAGGCTGCTCGCGGTCTAGCGTGGCCCGCTGTGCCCACAAACGAACAGATCATCGGACAGGCCCTGGACAGAATCGACGCAGGGTACGTCTTTCCCGAGATGACAATAGAGATCGGCGCCGCGATCCGGCGCCGTCTCGCCGCCGGGCAGTACGACGAACTAGCCGGGCCGGTGCTCTGCCAGCTGGTGACCAAGCACCTTCAGGAGGTGTGCCCGGACAAGCACCTGCGGATGCTCTGGGTGGACGAACCGCAGTCTCTGGATCCGGCGGACGCGGATGATGGGCGGAACGCGTTCCTCGCGCTGCTCAGGGCGGAGAACCAGGGAATCCGCCGAGTTGAGCACTTGGACGGGAACGTCGGGCTCATCGACATCCGGCGCATCGCGTACGCCGACGAGGGTGCCAGCGCGATCGGCGCGGCCATGCAACTGGTCGCCCACAGCTCTGCGCTCATTCTGGACCTGCGCGCCTGTCGGGGCGGGGCACCAGAGGGGGCCGCGATGTGGTGCAGCTACTTCTTCCCCGACGACCAGGTTCACCTCAACGACATTTACGAGCGGTCCACCGGTGCCACCCGCCAGTTCTGGACCACCGCACACCTTCCTGCCCCGCGCTATGCGGACCGCCCGGTCTATGTGCTCACCAGTCCGATCACGTTCTCTGGGGGCGAGGACGTGGCGTACACCCTTCAGGCACACGGCCGGGCCGTCCTGGTGGGTGAGACCACACGTGGCGGCGCGCATCCGACGGCACGCCACGCGGTCACCGAACACATCCTCGTGACCGTGCCGACCGCCCGGACCATCAACACCGTTACCGGCACCAACTGGGAAGGCGTCGGAGTGATCCCCGATCTATCCGTCCCGGCCGACCAAGCACTCGACGCGGCACTCAAGGCCGCACTCGGACGCCTCGGCGCATAGCTCCGGCGGTGCTGCTGGCGCTCACCTGAGCGCGCGACCCGAAGACGCGCACTGCCCCAACCTGACAAGGTTCGGTAAAGCCCCACCGGAACAACCACAACTCCCGCACCGGGTCCTCCTCGGCCACGGGCCTACGGGCTGTCGCCACGGGAGACCGGTGTCGGCAGTCGCGGCGAGCTGGTCGGTCAGGTGTTCCTCAAGCACTATGCCTCGCGGTGTGAGCCAGTCGATCGTGACCGGCGAGGCGTCATCGAGCCGAATGGCGACGTCCTCAAGGCATGACCGCGCGGAACGCGGGACGTGCGGATGCCCGCAGCGCACGCTGTCTGGGTATTGCAGTGCACTTTGGATCGCCGGCTCAGTCGTGCTCGTCAGCGCAGTTCCCCGTCGCCATGGGGGCCGTCGATCCGAGCCACCAGGGCGGGGCGAGGTGCTCGGCGGACCTCCACGTCGGCGCCCAGCGCAGCCAACGCCGTCCTGATCTCGGCCGGCCGAGGGTGTTCCACCGACAGGGAGCGCAGGGTGAGGCCGACTGGTGCATCGACCGCCGGGTGGCGGGTGCCTCCCCAATTGATCAGGAACGGAATCGGGCCGGCGACCTGAGCATTGGCGGTCGCCCGCCAGTGCAGAAGCCTGCCGGTTGCGTCCTCCCGGTGCCCGTCCATCACTGGGCCGGGGTCGAATCCGTGCGAGCGCGCGTACGTGCGCGCGGCCTCGATGTCTTCGACCGCGATCACCCATCCGACCAGACCGCCCTGGGTGATGCCCTCAACTCCGTAAGGCCGCGGCGTCGCCGGGGCCGGCTGGCGGGGGTCCGGGGCGATGAGCTCCAGGTAGGTCCTCGGCCCCAACGCAAGCAGCTTGTTGTGCGTGCCTCGGCCCGGGTGGTTGCCGCCCCCGCTGGCCTCGACACCGAAGCGGCGATGGATGTCGGCCACAGCAGTGTCGAGGTCGGGATGGGCATAGATGAGGTGATCGATCAGCATGCGCCCTCCACAGCCAGCAACGCGGGTGGGACAGACCCAGCATGCCCGCCACCGCAGGCCCTGTCATCGGCAGATCCGGTAGCTGGAGCGGCGTGCGTCACGGAGGCGCGACCCGGTCTGTTGCGGTGGTCCAGCTCTGGCACTTCCGTGAGCGCCTGCCGCGGTCTCCAACGCTCATACTCGCCGCCATCGCGACGACCCACGCGTGCCCCTCGCGGCGTGACGGCAAAGGACGAAGTCGCTTCCGTCGTACGTCGTCATGCTCGCGTTCTCCTTCACATCAGAATTACCGCTACATACAATGTAGCTTAAATAGATGCGGAGCTATTCCCGGCAGACTGAAGCCATGCCCCACAGCACGACCGGTCGCGGCCGGCCCCGCCTCGAGTCGACCGATCAGCGCATCCTCCAGGCGGCACGCGAGTTGCTTCGCGAGAAGGGGCCCGCCGCGGTGAACATCGATTCGGTCGCGGCCCGGTCCGGCGTGGCCCGCACGACGATCTACCGCCGCTATCGCGGCCGAGATGAACTGATGAACGCGATCCTGGAGCAGCTGATCGACCCCGCTCCCGTGGCACCCGACCTCCCGGTCAGCGAGAAGCTGCGGTGGGTTCTCGACAGGATCAGAGACATCCTGGAGAACCGACTCGGTCCCGGCGCCACCGCGGCCATCATCGCCAACAGCGATCCCGAGTTCACCACCGCAGTTCGCGCACGACTGGCCAACCGGTTGAGTTCGCTCACCGAATTGATGAATCTCGACATCAAGAGTGGCCGACTCCACGCGACCGTGGATCCTGACACGGTCCTTGGCCTACTGATCGGCGCCTACCTCGCAGAGCTTCTCAGGTTCGGCTCGCCGCGCGACGGTTGGATGGACCGCGCCGTGGCACTCCTGACTCCTGCAGTTACGCAGCCCAGAGACTAGAGCCGGCACCGCAGCGGTTCGGTGAGGCCGCGAGTGGGGACGAGCCGCACTTCCAGGAGTACTGCGGAGGCCTGCCACGAGCTGCGCTCCGCGTCGTCACGGTCGCAGGTGTCCGGTCCAACAAGCCAACACCGACATCAGCACGACCATCCCAGTGAGCGTCCGCAGGAGCTGGCGGGAGTGGGCGCAGGTGCGCCTCAGGCCCCTACTTGGCGGAGGGCACTGATTCGCCTACCCCTTTGGGGATCCGGAGGACCATCCAGCTGAAGGCGCCGAGCGCGGGGACGGCTCGCTGATCAGCGGTCGATTCGCTGGATACGCCCCGTCTTCCCTCAGACCTGGATTCTCCTACCCGGCGGGGTGGTGGGGACTCCGGTCAATCCGAACAGACCGGTCAGCACGTCGTCGTACGCCGCGTCGAAGGCGGCGATGCCGTTCTCCTCGAGGGTGCGACCGACGTCGTCCATGTCAATACCCAGCCCCGCCAGCCGAGACATCAGCTCCGAGGCTCGCGGCAGGTCGGTGTCGACGGTCCGGGCCAGTGTGCCGTGATCCTCGAATGCCGTGATCGTTGCCTCTGGCAAGGTCGTGACCGTGTCGAGGCCGATGAGCTCGTCGACGTAGCGTGTGTCGCGAGCCTCTGGACTCTTGTTGGACGTCGAGGCCCACAATGGCCGCTGGACGTCAGCGCCCAACCGACCAAGCCGCTGCCAACGGTCGGTGGAGAATCGGTCGGTGAACAGTTTGTAGGCCAGCTTGGCTTGAGCCACCGCAGCCTGGCCGCGCAGCGCGAGCACCTCCTCAGTCCCCATCGCTTCGAGGCGCCGGTCGACCTCGACATCGACCCGGCTGACGAAGAACGATGCGACGCTGTTGACGGTGGTCGGGTCGCCACCGTTCGCGGTGAACCTCTCCAGCCCGGACTGGTAGGCCTCGATGATCTGAGCGTATCGGGACAGGGAGAACAACAGCGTGACGTTGATGCTACTTCCCTCGGCTGTCAGCGTCTCGAACGCGGTGACGCCTTCGTCGGTGGCCGGAATCTTGACGAGCAGGTTGGGTTGGTTGATCCGCCTGCTGAGCCACCGGGCAGCGGCGATCGTCGCCGGAGCGTCGTGTGCGAGCTCAGGAGACACCTCTACCGAGACGAATCCGTCAGCGGAGTTGCTCGCGTCGAACAGCGGCCGCAGTACGGCGAGGGCTTGACTGGCGTCTTCGATGACGAGCTCCCAGTACGCCTCGTCCACCGAACTGCCGGCCGCGATCAGCTGTGAGAACTGTTCGTCGTAGTCGTGCGACCCGGAGATGCTCCTGGCGAAGATGGTCGGGTTGGCGGTGACACCTCGAATCCCGTCGTCGACCATACGCGCAAGGGTGCCGTCGCGCAGAGAGGCGCGGGTGAGATTGTCCAGCCACGGGCTCTGGCCATAGTCGGCGTAGAGGTGTTCCAGTTTGGTCATCCTGCACCCGGTTTCCCTGGCATCCGCCAGCTGCGGCTATCGAGATGTGATTGGTTACTTGTCCATGTCAAGGAGCAGGTCGTCCCAGTCGATCCGTGCACGACCTACCGCGCTGTCTCCGAGGACGAACCTGCTGGGGTCTCCAGCTGCTCTCGCTCCAGACGCCAGCCACGCTGCCATGCCGTTGGCGGTACGACGCTCGATCTCGTCGAGATACGCCCGACGCTCCTCGACGACCCGCGACCGTTGCGTCGGCGAACTGGCCCTCTGCAAGGCCGAGAAGCTTGCCCGCCAGGCCAGGCAGAGGGCTTCGTCGCTCAGGGCCTCAGGCGCGACGCCAGGCTTGGACGCGTCGTCTGGTCCGATCTCCGGGACGGGGGACATCGCGGTCCTTGACGAGCGCTCGGCACGATGAGGTTGAGCTGCCGGGCCGGCCAGGTGTCCGTGTTCGGTGAGCCAGCGAACGCAGTAGCGAATCGCGTAAGGGGATCCGCCGACGATGATCGCGAGCAGTAGCACCGCTGTCGGAGCGCCTAGCAGCGTACCCAGGCCGACGAAGGAGACCGTGCCAACCCCGGTGAGGACTGTGCTGGCGGCCACTATCCGCCGTCGATCCCGCGGATGCCGGGTGGGACCGTTGGGGTCCGCCAAACTGACCATGGCCACGACAGCCCCCGTGAGGGCCGCGAGGATAAGCATCAGAATGACGCTCGAGAGTGACCAGGCGAGCGCCATGACTGCACCCAGCGCGCCCAGCACACCAGAGAAGAGCACCCAAACGACCCGATAGGCCCTCATGGCGTGTTCTCCCGCACCGTGGCGTCGGGTCGGGGAAAGACTGATTGATCCACGACAACCTCCCTCTCCGTGCAGCTACGACTATGCCGCTGCCGGTCCGGGACGGGTACGGCGTTGATCGGCCAACTGAGGCCGTCCTGATCGCCGAGCCCCGGCAAAGAAGGGCTCCCGCCGGGGCGGCTAGGAGAGGGCATCCGCTCCGCGAGGGAGATCACGCGAGGGCCAGTCGAGCAGGCGCGCGCCCAGAACGGCGATGTGCAGAATGAACCGCTGACCAGGATCACCCGGATCGTGGCCCGTGAGTTCCCTGACCTTTGTCAGCCGGTAGGTGACGGTGCGGACCGACACGTTCAGACGGCGGGCCGCGTCAGTGGCGACTTCGCCGGTCGCGAAGTACGCCTCGAGGGTTCGCAGCAATGGCTCCGCGCCCCCGCGAGCGCCGGTCAACGGGGTGAGCACGGCCTGGATGAGATCGACGATTGCGGCCTGATCGCGGACCAAGACCCTGTAGACGAGCATGTCCTGTGCGTCGACGACAGGAGTGTCGAGTCGCAGCCGGTCAGCCAGCGTCAGCGCCTCCCGCGCCTCTTCATACGAGCGGGCGATGCCGTACGAGCCGGGATAGGGCCGGCCCGTCGAGACGCGCCATTCGCGGCCCGAGCGGTGCCGGATCAACGCGTCGTGTATCAGCGTCCCCACGCCCTGATTGACGGTGCGCGGGGCGGTACTGGGGGTCGTCGCCGGGATCAGCACCACGAGGAGTCCCTCTTTGGTGGCCACGAGCACTTCACGGTCCCCAAATCGGTCGAGGATGAAGGCTTCCAGCATGTTCACGCTGGCGTCGGCCTCGGGGAGACCATCGGCCGGGCGGGCCAGGACAACCTGGTGCGGGCGGCCGAGGTCGAGCCCGAAAGGCTCGGCGCGCTCGACCATTCCGGCGACATCAGGATCGCCGCGCAGCAGGTCGTCGACCAGTTCGCGCCGCAGCGATTCCTCCTGGCGGATCAGGTGCTTGGTGGCGACCTGGTAGCTGTCGACGAGTACGGCGATCGCTTCACCGACAGCGCGGAGTACCGCCTGTGCCGAGGCGCGCACGGTGTCCCGGTCGCGGTACGGCACGACATCAGGAAGGTCCCGCCACATCCGCCAGGCCGCAGACAGATACAGGTCCGCGACCCGTCCGGCCGGGATGCCCTGTTCGGCGGCACGACGACCGAGTTCCCGAACGATCGCCAATTCGTGGTCACGGGGCCGCCTCCCCGAGATGGCGGCGTCCGCGAGGAGGGTGAGGTACTCGACCAGCAGCTCCAGCGGCGCTTCGGAGTCTCCGGCGGCCGCTTGCGCGATCGCCGTCAGCCACGCTTCATCCGCGCTGTTCTCGGCGCCGGAGCCCGGCCACCTCAGCGATCCGGTCTCGCTCATCCCCTCCCCCTCACACTGAATCGACGCAGGTGCTGGGCCGTACTTCAGTAGAGCATCGTTGCCGGGCGTCGGCCATAAGCCCGGTCACAGGTTCGCCGATCGCCGCAGTACGGACGACCATCAACGGGGAGCCGCACCAGCAGTCATCACGAACGTCACGAGACAGGCGGGAGATCTCGGAGGGAAAGAGCGGCCTGGATGAGGGCGGCGTGGGTCAGCGCCTGCGGGTAGTTGCCGAGGTGCGCGCCGGTATCGGGGTCCATCTCTTCGGCGTAGAGGCCCAATGGGCTGGCGCGGTCCATCAGTTCGGTGAACAGATCGACGGCCTCGCGCCCGCGGCCGTCAAGAGCCAACGCGTCAACCAACCAGAAGGAACAGGGCAGGAAGGCGCCTTCGCCGCCTGCCAGTCCGTCTCGACCGGGGGGATATCGGTAGAGCAAGGGACCCCCGGCACCCAGTCGGCTGCGGATGGCGTCCACTGTCCCGCGGACACGCGGCGATCCGCTCTCCTCGAGTCCGATCCGGGGCAGGATGAGGAGGGCAGCGTCGAGCTCTGGCGACCCGTAGCTTCTGGTGTAGCTACCGATACTGGTGTCGAAACCCAGCTTCTTGACCTCGATGCCGATCGCCTCGCGGACGGCCTGCCAGCCTCGTCGCCGGCGGTCGGAGAGCCGGTGCGTCTCGGCGATCCGCAGGGCACTGTCAAGCGCCAGCCATGCCATCAGCTTGGAATGCACATGATGCACCTGGTCGCCGCGGACCTCCCAGATGCCGGCGTCCGGCTCACTCCACCGTCGCGCGACCAGGTCGGCGAATCCTCGCATCGCCCGCCACGTTTCGGAGTACAGCGGATGCCCCGCCTGCACGAGGGTCCAGCCAGCGTTGAGAATCCATCCGTAGCCGTCAAGTTGGTGTTGCTGGGCCGCGTCGTTGCCCACCCGGACCGGGACGCTGCCGGCGTAGCCGGGCCAGTCTCGCAGGCCACGTTCAGGAGGTGCCTGACGACCGTCCAGCGTGAGCAGAACCGGCAGCCGGGGACGTTGCAGGCGACTGGCGTGCAGCAGCCACCACAGGAACCCTCGGGCTTCGTCGACCATGCCGACACCGAGGAACGCCGCGATCCCTATGCTGGCGTCTCGAGGCCAGGCAAAGCGGTAGTCCCAGTTCCGCACCCCGCCGCACTCCTCGGGGAGCGAGGTCGTCGGCGCGGCCACGGGCGCGCCGGAGGGCGAGTACGTCAACAGGCGCAACGTCAGCAGGCTGCGAACGACCTCCTCACGAAACGGCAGTTCCTGGTCGACCTGAGCGGTCCAGTCGCGCCACCGCCCCTCATCGTCGGCGAGAAGCGCCCAGCCTGCGGCAACGTCGACCTGGATCAGCGGTTCCCGGTGGGCGACGGTGAGGACGAACGTGACGGGCCGCTCAGGGGTAACCATGAAGGACGTCGATCTATCGGGCTCGATGGCCGGCACGGCGTCGCAGCTCAGCGACATGGCCAGCGCGCCCCACTCGCAGACGAGATCCTGGCCGCGGCGTCGGCTGCGCGGCCGGCTGTGCTCCTCACCGCGGCGGGGATCGAACTCCGCGAGAGCTTCGACGGCTCCATCCTCGGCGGACAGTCGCCGCACCAGGATCGTCGCGGGCAAGAGGCGTCCGGCTACCTCTGCCACCATCGCCTCGGTCAGGGTCAGCTTGCCGTTGGGGGTGATCCAGGTGGTCTCCAGGGTTGCGGTGTGGTGGCGGTACTTGCGCTCGACAACTGTGCCGGCGGTGGCCGGTCCCACTCGGAATCTTCCTGCGGCGGGCCCGCCGACCAGTCGTCCGAAGATCGGGTCGCCGTCGAAGCGCGGCACGCACAG
Source organism: Kribbella sp. NPDC023972 (assembly GCF_040639075.1). Lineage (NCBI taxonomy): Bacteria > Bacillati > Actinomycetota > Actinomycetes > Propionibacteriales > Kribbellaceae > Kribbella > Kribbella sp. NPDC023972. Next base: position 1,391,475 of record NZ_JBEZZH010000001.1, read on the forward strand.
CCAGTCGAGTGAACCGTCACTGGAGACGAGTGCTGCGGTGCGGGTGTCACCCAGCAGCCCGTAGTCGGCGATCGGCTTCATCTCAACGGGCCTGGAGAAGCAGGCCGAGCACGGCACCGTAGACAACGTGGGCGGCGACGGCTACCGCCGGAGTCTGCACGCCATAGTTGAGGGCGAGCAGACCCGGCGGCTCGAGCACGGCCCTGCTCGCGGGTCCGGCGCGGTGCGACGCCATCCGGGGATGCAAGCCGGGGAGGATTGGGAGCAGTACCATCAGCGCGACCGCGACATGCAGGAGCCCAAGCAGCCCGCCCAGCCACCAGGTGGCTCGATGCAGCAGGGCGAACATGGTCGCGTATCCAAGCGCGAACACCTGGCCGACGACCAGGTGGATGAGGAACCCTGCGACCCGGGCGCGATCGGGGTCCTCCGTCACCAGGGTGCCGAGTACGAGAGGAAGGTCCAGCCTGGTGAGGCCTGCCAGTTGCGCGGTGATCATCACGGCAGTCAGCGCGGAAGTGGCCACCAACCCGAAGACCGCCCATCCGAGCCAGTCCATGACATCGCCGGTCAGACTCGTCGGCTGCGAGAGTGTCGAAGGCGCCGCCAGTCGTTGCCGGTGCAGCGGCTGCTCCGGCGAGAAGAGCGCGGTGGCGACCCCGGATGCCGGCCGCGCACTGCCCCGGCTTCATGACCCACCACGCACCTCCTGCACGAGTGAAACGATCCGCGCATTTATATCGTAACACGATATACTGACTGAGCCGGTCCTTCCGGCGGAATCCCTGAGGACGTGATCACATGCAGCCCGACGCGATGGACGACGCGCAGGTGGCCGAGCCATTGACGAAGGCGGATTTCGAGGCGCTGGCCCGCTTCCGTTTCGGCATCCGCCGCTATCTGCGCTTCAGCGAGCAGACCGTTCGCAGCCATGGGCTGACCCCGCAGCAGTACCAGTTACTGCTGGCACTGAAGGGGTTTCCCGGCCGTGACTGGGCGACCGTGAGCGAACTGGCGGATCGACTTCAACTGCGTCATCACAGCGTTGGTGAACTGGTGAACCGCGCGCAGGCACAAGACCTCCTGACCAGGGCGTCAGATCCGACGGACGCCAGGGTTGTCCGGGTGGAGTTGACGCGGCACGGCGAGCAGGCGTTGGCGCGGCTCAGTGCGCTGCACCGGGACGAGCTTCGACGCATGGGCACCGCACTGGCAGTGCCCGACTGGAGCGACACAGCCGGCGGTGCAGCGTGACGCGCCATACCATCCGGGTCCGCAGGATCTACGATGACGCCTCGGCCGATGACGGCATCCGAGTCCTGGTCGATCGTGTGTGGCCTCGCGGGATCCGCAAGGAGGTGGCCGCCATCGATGAGTGGGCCAAGGACGTCGCGCCCTCCACGGAACTCCGCAAGTGGTACGGCCACGCCCCAGAGAAGTTCGCACAGTTCGAGGCGCGCTATCGCGATGAGCTGGCAACACAGGCCGGACGGAACGCGCTGGACCGCCTGCGCACGCTGGCAAAACGCGATGCCCTGACCTTGGTGACGGCGACCAGGGACGTGGACCACAGCCAGGCGGCAGTCCTGGCCCGCCTGCTGCGGGAGCCACGTTGACCCTTCGCTGCCCGGGCTATTCGGCCAGACCGGGTGGCCGCGGCCACCCTACTGACTGGGGCGACTCCTGATCTGCAGCCCGGCACGGCGACGATGGATGGTCAGGTAGGACAGGCCTTCTTGCCGGCGGTGATGTTGCGGGTCGAGCCGCGGGGCAGCCAGACAAGGTTGCCGTCAGCAAGAGTCTGCTCTCCGTCCAGCGTACCGACGGCGCCGCCGCCGGCGACGACGATGAGTACGACGTCGAGATCCGGCTCGGTGTGGGTCTCCACGCGCTGCCCGGCAGGTAGGTGGATGAGGTTCGCGTCGAGCTGGCGCCCCGGCTCGGCGAGCGTCCACCGGGCACCCGACGGTACGGGCGAATCATCGACGAGTTCGTGCACGTCGACCAGGACCCGCACCGTCGGCTGCTCACCAAGGCGGTCAGCTGGAACAGCGGGCGTGTCCTCAGGCATCAGCGGCGACCCGCCCGATCCGGACTCGCCATCCCTCCGGTCCGGTCTGCAGATACTCCCAGCTGAAGGCGCCCGGGTAAATGGCTTCGCACTCCCTTCACGGTGGGTGCCATCGCACACGACCATCCCCACATCGCGGCGCTACCGGCGCGGGAGCAGGCAGGCTGACCTCCATGACCAGGAATGACCACACGGCCGGCGACCAGCCACGCCGACAGGCGCTGCTCGAAGCCCTGCGAGCCTCCGACGCTCCGCTGGGGGTCACCGAGCTCGCAGAACGGCTCGGCATCCACCCCAACACGGTCCGCTTCCACCTGGACGCGCTGACAGCACAGGGACTGGTCGACCGCAGACTCGAGGAGCCGACCGGGCGGGGCAGACCTCGCACCGTGTACACACCACATCCCGGGATGGACCGTGGCGGTCGGCGTCAGTACCACCTGCTGGCCAAGATCCTGCTCGGCCAGTTGTCCACGACTCCCGACGCGGGCGCGGCAGCTGAGGCCGCGGGCCGCAACTGGGGCGGTTATCTGGTCGAGCACATCCCCCCGTCCCATCAGCCCGGCGCTGACGAGGCCGCCCAGCGGTTGACCGCGATGATGACCGACCTGGGATTCGCCCCGGAACCAGACAGCGACGCAGCCGAGCGCATCAGGCTGCGGCATTGCCCGTTCCTGGAGCTCGCGGAGGAGTACTCGTCCACCTTGTGTCCGCTGCACCTCGGCCTGATGCAAGGTGCGCTCACCGAGATCCGCGCACCGATCACGGCGACCAGCCTCGAGCCGTTCGCCGAGCCCGATGCCTACCGTTCACCTCTCCCCCACCCGCAGCCCCGGCGTGGGCAGCCGTCCACAGCAGCGTCGCAACAGGAGCACATCATGTAGCCACACCCCGGCGCCGGGCACCCATCCCCGGAGGTCCGACGACGGAAGTTCTCGTGGCCGCCACCGTGCAGCCGCGACGACCGCGTCCTCGCCGGTCAGCACCGGCCTCGGTCGACCATGCACCCTGTACTACGTCAGTCTCGAGGCCGCCAAGGTGCTCACATTGCGGCGCTCGGAATCTGCCTCCTCGTGGCCGGGTGACTCGCCGCCGCTACACCATGACGTGCGCGGCCAGAGGCACCGAGGCGTCCGCAAGCCGATCCGGATCCAGCGGTTGCCGGCTGCGGATCAGCTCCTCGACGGGCGCGATGCCGTCGTCCCACAAGTTGACGTGCATCCCTGCCACCACCCGGTCATCGGCCAGCCAGAACGCGTGGAACGCCTGCCCAGCGACATCACCGCGGGTGACGAGACGGTCGTAGCCGTCCGGGCCGATCCAGCCGGAGAACTCCATCCCGACGTCGTACTGGTCGGTGAAGAAGTACGGAAGCTTGTCGTAGGCAACCTGTCGACCGAGCATCGCCTGAGCCGCGACCGGCGCGCCATACAGCGCGTTGGCCCAGTGTTCGGTCCGCAGATGCCTGCCGTAGAAGGGCCGGTAAGAATTCGCGACGTCACCCACCGCATGGACGTCCGGGTCTTGCGTGCACAACATCTCGTCGACGACGATCCCGTTGTCGCAGCTCAAACCTGCATGTTCCGCCAGCTCGATGTTCGGCATCGCGCCGATCCCCACGATGACCGCGTCCGCCGCGAACTCGCTGCCGTCGTCGGTCCGAACACCGCTCACGTGATCGGTGCCCCGGAACTCGGTCACGGTGTGGCTCAACCGCAGGTCGACACCGTGGCGCAGGTGCAGCCCGGCGAAGAACGCGCCCATCTCGCTCCCGAGCGCCGCGAGGAGAGGCGCTGGCTGCGGATCGATGACGGTCACGTCGCAGCCGGACTCCCGGGCCGTGGCGGCGGTCTCCAGACCGATCCACCCGGCGCCAACGACGACGATCCGGCCGCCGGCGCGGATGGTCTCGCGCAACCGGTCGGAATCCTCTACCCGTCGGAGGTAGTGCACGCCCTCGAGGTTCGCGCCCGGCAGCCGGAGTCGGCGCGGCGAAGCACCCGTGGCCAGCAGCAACTTCGCATAGCCGATTCGCTCGCCGGTGTCGAGCTCCACCTGGTGGGCGTCGCGGTCCAGCAACGTGACGCGCCTGCCGAGCAGCAGTTCCACCGAGTGCTCTGCGTACCAGGACTCCTCGTGGACGTAGATCTTCGCTTGTTCATCCTTGCCCAGCAGATAACCCTTGGACAACGGAGGCCGCTCGTAGGGCAGCTCAGTCTCGTCGCCGACCAGGACAATCCTTCCGGCGAAACCCTGTTCCCTCAGGGTCTGAGCCGCCGTCGCTCCCGCCAGGCTCGCGCCGACGATGACGTAGGTGGGCTGGTTGTTCATGATCACCTTCCAGTGACGAAATCTCGGGATGAGGCAGAGCAGCTACTGGCGGATGCTGGGGTGAATCTGTTCAGGGACGGATGCCGGACAGCGCGAAGAACTCGTGGCGGGAGATCGGGCTGTCTCTCAGCAGTCCGTGCAGGGCCGAGGTGACAGTGCGCGAACCCGCGGCACGCACCCCGCGCGAAGACATGCACAGGTGCTCGGCCTCGATCACCACACCAACACCCTTGGGCGTCAGATGTTCCTGCAACCAGTCGGCGACCTGCTTGGTCAACCGCTCCTGGACCTGCAGATCACGAGCGAAGAGCTCGACGACCCGCGCCAGCTTGGACAACCCCAGGATCCGATCGCCGGGCAGGTAGCCGACGTGGGCGACGCCGTGGAACGGCAGCAGGTGGTGTTCGCACAGAGAGTTCACCGGAATGCTTCGGGCCAGCACCAGCTCGTCATAGCCCTCGTCGTTGGGGAAGGTGGTCAACTCGAACGCCGGTGGCGTGAGCAGCTCGGCATACGATTTGGCCACCCGGCGCGGCGTCTCGGCGAGATGCTCGCTGACCGGGTCCTTGCCCAGGGCAATCAGGAGATCAGTGACAGCCTGTTCGGCGGCCACCAGATCGATCTCGCCTCGACCAGGGACAACGCGGAGCCGCTGCCGCTTCAGCGAGTGCTGCACGAATCGGTCCGGCTCCAAGAGAGTCATTGCGGTTCGGTCCTTTCCCGCCCGCTAGGAGCTGTGCCGTGCCGGTGCGTACTTGGTGGCGAGGCGGGCCAGCGCGAGGGCGGCGACCAGGAGCCCGAAGTCGCGCAGGGCGACGTCGTAGAAACCCGAGAGCGTCAGCAGGTTGAGGATGATGCCGGCGAGCCAGGCTGCTACCAGGAGTGCTCCGTAGCGTGGGATCAGGGCGACCGCGATGCCGGCGACGATCTCGATGACTCCTACCACGTACATGGCGTCCTGGCCGGAGCCAGGGACGATGTCGTTGATCCACGGGGCCAGATAGCCGGGCCAGTCGGTGAGCAGGTTGGCGAACTTGTCCAGCCCGAACACGATCGGCGCCACCGTGAAGACGGTTCGCAGCACCAGGAAGGCCTGGTATGCCGGGTCCGACAGCGACCCCCGGCCGGTTGTGCGCGCGGTGCGCCCCTCAGTCGTCATGACTCTCACTCCTTCTAAAATCGATATATCTTGACTTTAGAAGGCGAGAGGTTTTTCGTCAATGGGAGTTGGCTTTAGAATCTAGGTCGTGGACGAGACGAGGGAAGCGCGGATCTTGGCGGTCGCCACGTTGGAAGAACCAACGCGGCGGCGTCTGTACGACCACGTCGTACGGCAGACAGCCGCGGTGACCCGGGACGAAGCGGCCGCGGCGTTGGGCCTGCCGCGTGCCACTGCCGCGTTCCATCTCGACCGGCTTGCCGACGAGGGCCTGCTGGACGTCGTGTATGAGCGTCGCACCGGTCGCTCCGGCCCGGGCGCCGGACGGCCGTCGAAGCTGTATCGGCGTTCGGAGCGGCAGGTCGAGGTGTCCCTGCCGGAACATCGCTACGACCTGGCAGGGCGCCTGCTGGCGGCCGCTATCGAAGACGCCGAAACCACGGGAGAATCGCCACGAGCAGCGCTCAACCGACGTGCTCGGGAAGTGGGCAACGAACTCGCCGCCGCGGCCCAAGCCGCGACCACGGCTGAGAGCGGCCCCGATGTGGTGATGCGCGTCCTCGAAGCGCACGGCTTCGAGCCCCGGGCCGACGAGGACGCGATCGTGCTGGGCAACTGCCCGTTCCACACGCTTGCCAGGCAGCACACCGACCTGGTCTGTGCCATGAACCTCTGCCTGCTCGACGGCCTGCTGGCAGGTCTCGACGCCCCCCAGTTGCAGGCCCGCCTCAAGCCTGAGCCCGGCCACTGCTGCGTCCGCATAGAGCCAGTGCCGACATCCAGCTGATGAGCCCGCCCAGGCCTTACGTCTCCTCCCCTGCGGTCTCGGTAGTCACGTTCTCTTCCAGGTTCTCGACCCGGCCCTGGTCCTCACCGGCGTCGAGGAGGTTGTCGTTCGGCGCCCGGTTGTCCGGGTACTCGGCCAGTGCGAGGTCCGCGTGGTGCAGGTCGAACGCCGGGCTCTCGGACCGGATCCGCGGCAGCCGCTCGAAGTTGTGCCGCGGCGGCGGCGAACTGGTCGCCCACTCCAGCGACCGGCCCCAGCCCCACGGGTCGTCGACACCGACCAGCGGTGCCTTGCGCGACTTGTACACGTTGTAAAGGAACAGCAGCGTCGAGGCACCGAGGATGAAGGCGCCGATGCTGGACACCTGATTCAGCGTGGTGAAGCCCTCGTTCGCACCGTACGACGCGTAGCGCCGCGGCATGCCCTCGACACCGAGCCAGTGCTGCACCAGGAACGTGGTGTGGAACCCGATGAACAGCAGCCAGAAGTGCAGCTTGCCGAGCTTCTCGTCGAGCATCCGGCCGGTCATCTTCGGCCACCAGAAGTAGAACCCGGCGAACATCGCGAAGACCACGGTGCCGAAGACGACGTAATGAAAATGCGCCACCACGAAGTAGGTGTCCGTGACCTGGTAGTCCAGGACCGGCGAGGCCAGGATGACCCCGGTCAGACCGCCGAACAGGAAGGTGGTCATAAAGCCGATCGACCAGAGCATCGGGGTTTCGAGGGACACCGAGCCGCCCCAGATCGTGCCGATCCAGTTGAAGAACTTCACCCCCGTCGGGACCGCGATCAGGAAGGACATGAACGAGAAGAACGGCAGGCTGACCGCGCCGGTGACGAACATGTGGTGGGCCCACACGGTCGCTGACAACGCCGCGATCGCGAGAGTGGCGCCAACCAGGCCCATGTAGCCGAAGACCGGTTTGCGGCTGAACACCGGCAGCACCTCGGTCACGATGCCGAAGAACGGCAACGCGATGATGTAGACCTCGGGATGCCCGAAGAACCAGAACAGGTGCTGCCACAACAACGGCCCGCCGTTGGCCGCGTCGAAGACGTGCGCTCCGAGGATCCTGTCTGCGGCGAGCATCAGGAGCGCGCCGGCCAGGATCGGGAACGCGATCAGCACCAGGATCGAGGTGACCAAGATGTTCCAGACGAAGATCGGCATCCGGAACATCGTCATCCCCGGCGCCCGCATGGTGATGATCGTGGTGACGAAGTTGACCGCACCGAGGATGGTGCCCAGACCGGCCATCCACAGACCCATGATCCACAAATCGCCCCCGACGCCCGGCGAGCGGACCGCGTTCGACAGCGGCGCATAACCAGTCCAGCCGAAGTCCGCGGCGCCTCCGGGGGTGAGGAAGCCACTGAACGCGATGAGACCACCGAAGAGGAACAGCCAGAAGCTGAACATGTTCAGCCGCGGGAACGCGACGTCCGGGGCGCCGATCTGGACCGGCATGATCACGTTGGCGAACCCGACGAACAGCGGCGTCGCGAACAGCAGCAGCATGATCGTGCCGTGCATGGTGAAGAGCTGGTTGTAGACCTCCTCGTTCACGATCTGCAGGCCCGGCTTGGCCAGCTCGGCGCGGATGACCAGCGCCATCACACCGCCGATCAGGAAGAACGCGAACGAGGTGATCAGGTACAGGTGACCGATCAGCTTGTGGTCGGTGCTGGTCAGCCACTTCACGACGGCTGCACCGAGACGGCGGCGCGGACCTGCTGTGGGTTCGGCGGGTCCGGCTCTGCCGGTCAGTGACCAAGGACGGTCCTGGTAGGTGCCGACATGGGCCAGCTGCTCATGCAGCGATTCTTCGTCGGTCTGACTCGTCCCCACGGGCCGGCTCACCAGTTCGCCGGCGGGTCGCTGGCCGGAAACGAATCCTCGCCCCACACATCGACGATGTCCCACCCTGCTGGATCCGGGCGTTGCGATGGCCAGGTCGCCCGCGCGGCTGCAAAGCGCGAGGGTTCGACAGTAGCGCTAGGTAGCGCCACCGGATCCAGATCTGTCATCGAAGCCTCCTCGTCGCAACAGCGCGACCACGCGATACCCCCACCTTCGTGACCGCACGCTCCCAACGATGTCGTTTCGCATCAGGACTGAATAGGTGCCCGCCCAGCCAAGGTCAAGCTCCGTCGTTGCCGGGCTTCGGCAGCCCAACAAGTCTTGACGCACTTACAGCCCACCCCACGGCAGCGGGTTGGGCTGTAAGTCTTGTTGAGTCTTAGGTGCTCCAGCAGGGGCGGCGCGAGGCAGTGGCGGCCGGTCAGACGAGGGCGAAACCGCCAGACCAGGAGATCTTCTCGCCGACTGCGAGCGTGAGCTGGAGGAAGCCGAGCGCCTCGAGTTCACGAGCACGGCTGAGGGGCCCGGCATCGACCGCGCGCAGGCCGCCAGCGGAGACGACACCGGCCAGCAATGCCTTCGCGTCGGCGTCGTCGCCGGCGATTGACACCGTCGTCGGAACGTCACCGACCTCACCAGAGGCCAGGGTCGCGGCGAAGGTGGTGTTGAAGGCCTTGATAACCCTCGACTGGGGTAGCGCCGCCGCGATCTCGGCGGCGGCGGAACTGTCCGCGGGGACGACGAGCGAGTCGAACGTCTCGAAGTTCAGCGGGTTCGTGATGTCGACGACGATCTTGCCGGCGAGTTGATCACCGCGCTCGGCGATGACCTGCGCCACGACCGGGTACGGCACGGCCAGGACGACGATCTCGCCGGTGACCCGCTGATCCTTGTCGGCGGAGCCGAACAGCTCGACAGTGTTGCCGCCCTTGGCGACGACGCTCGCGATCGCCTGCCCCATGTTTCCAGATCCGATGATGCTGACATGTGCCATGACTACTCCTTGCTGAACGTTGAATGGTTGTCGCTACAACTATTACTGTAGCACGAAATAGTTGTAGCGACAACCAAACCCTGTCATGATGGTCGTTGTGACGACACGATGGCTTGACGAGACTCAACTGAGCGCGTGGGTGCGGCTGGCCGCCGTACTCGAACTCCTGCCCGGAGTCCTTGATTCGCAACTGCGGCGGGACGCCGGACTGACGCACTTCGAGTACTACGTGCTCGCCATGCTCTCGGAAGCTCCGGATCACACCTTGCGCATGACATCCCTTGCACTGCAAACGAACGCCACTCTCCCCCGGCTGTCCCACGTCGTCAAAAGACTCGAGGACCGGGGTCTGGTCGAGCGCTTTCCATGTCCGGAGGATGCTCGCGCGACCAACGCGCGACTGACCCCGGAAGGCTGGAACAAGGTGCGCGAGACTGCACCAGGCCACGTCGCCACAGTCAGACAGCACGTCATCGACGTCCTGACGCCGGAGCAGCTCACCCAGCTCAACGCGATAGCCGACTCGATCCTGGGCACCCTGGATCCCGATGGCAACCTGGCCGCGCTCTACCACCGGTACGACGCATCACCCGAAGGCTGACGCCTCCGTCGTTTCGGCTGGCACATCGTCGCGATCTGCGTGGCTCGACCACCGAGGAAGGCTCGGTCCGTCAGGCTCCGATCTCCTCGGCACGGTGACAGCGGGCACAGTAGCGGGTATGCGGCACGATTCGCAGGCGCTCCAGGCTGATGGCCGCTTCGCACAGCTGGCATTCGCCGTACTGGCCGGTGTTCATTTGGATCAATGCGGACTCGATGTCGCCCAGTACCTTCACTGCTGCTGCGGTTAGCTGGCCTTGAACCTCAATCCGCGCCGCGGTGCAGCGCGCCTGCGGCTGACCCGGCCTGGTCGGGTCCAAGAGATCGCGCAGTTGGTTCTGGCGGAAGTGGCGCTGTTCCTGCAGCCTGATCTTCAGGCTGGCCAGTTCGTGGGCAGGCAGCCGCCACTTGCTCAGGGCAACTATCTGATCGGCCACCATCGGACCTCCTCCACAACCTCGAGGGGAACCCATCTGTCAGCCATCCCGGTGGTTGCTGTGCCCGTCCGCCGCTGTCGCGGCCGGTGGAATGATGACGACTGGGACGGAGGCCTCGTGAGCGACCTGCTGGCTGACCGACCCGAGCAACAGTCCGGCGAAGCCGCCCCGCCCGCGTGAGCCGACGACCAGGAGGGATTTGTCCTGTGCGGCTCCGATAAGAGCTGGTGCGGCGGGGCCCTGGACGAGCAGTTGTTCGGGTTCGCCCGCGAGCCCGGTGAGGTCCGCCGATGCCACGCTGTCGGCCAGCGTTTGTCGTGCCGTCTCTGCGAGCGTGGCAGGGTCGGCCAGGAGTGGGGCGTACGGGGACATCAGGGCTGCGGTGGGTTGCTGCCATGCATGAACGATGACGAGGCCGGTGCCGCGTAGCGTTGCCTCAGCCACCGCCCATTCGAGCGCTTGCTGTGCGCTCTCGCTGCCGTCGATGCCGACGACGATCTTCTCCATCACTCCTCCGGTATCTGAGGTTTCGTTGAACGTGTCTTCTGTTGCTGTCGCGGTGCTTCGCTCCCGCGATCCGGTCACCCTTGTCCGCACACTCACTGACCGGGACGTCACTGCGCCGAGCGCTCTCGCTCGGAACCCCGCAGCTCAGCACCGTGTTCGGTGGCGTGACGGCCGGCGCCGGGCGCCTTCTTGGCCGAGCCCTTCTCCTCCATCCGGTAGGCCCACCCGATACCTCCGACACAGATGAGGGGCGTTACCACCCCGATCAGGGCCAGCAGCGCCATGTCGATCACGTCGAACGTCGCCGTACTCATCGCTTCCTCCTCCTCACTGAGAACATCAAGCTTTATCGCTACATGCTATGTAGCGTAAATCAGCGTGGATCTATTCCCGGAGGGGGAGGGTGACCACCCCGTAGAGCCACCGTTGCCGGTGGTCGGCCATGACGACGTTCACGGATCGCCGGGCGCGGCACTACCCGTCAGCTGACCCCGATGACAGGGTCGATGCCTCGGTGAGCGAGTGCCTAAGCGGAGCGATGACATGTTCAGCAGAACCGCGGTTCGGGGCCATCGAGCGGTGCTCGTCGGGGTCGACGGGTCTGTGTCTGCCCAGGGCGCACTGGCCTGGGCCGCCGGGGAGGCCTCGTACTGGCACTGTCCATTGCGTATCGTCCACGCCTTCAGTTCCCCGACCATGGGCGATCCGGTGGACATGACCGTCGTCGGACCTGTGAATGACGGTGTCCGATCGGCGGCTGAGTGGATCGTCAGCGAGGCGGCGGACTATGCGCGGCAACTGACCCCCAGCATCAGGATCACTGGTGAGTTGTTCGTGGCCGGCGCCGCAGATTCCTTGCTGCGCGAGGCGCGCGATGCCGATCGTTGTCGTGGGCAGCCGCGGCCTCGGCGGCTTCCATGGTCTTCGAGTCGGGTCCGTGAGCGCGACGGTAGCAGCCCACGCTCCGTGCTCGGTGATCGTTGTCCGGCCGCGGCCGGACGGAAGTGCGTTCCCGGCCACGCCGACAGGCCGGCGCAGGCCCAAGCTTCAGCTCGCCGCATCCAGCCGGACCTCAAGGACCTGTCATGACGTCGGCATCAGCACCTCCGCCGCCTCTCGTTGCTCTAGGCAACGATAGGCGGGCCAGCGCGTCAAGGTTGCCACGCCGGGTCGGCACAACCTGTGGGTAGTCCGCCCCACTGTGGTTGTGCCGACCCGGCCTCCTTCGGGGACCTGGACACGGCCGCACCTTGTGCTCTGGTTGTCAGGGCCGGTACTGCGTTGTCAGCCGTCGTCTCGGTGGTCTCCGGTACACCGCCACCAGTGGACTTGGTGGTCTCAGGAGGAGTTGAGCGTTCCAGAAAACGGAGCAACTCGACCGGGAACGGGAGGACCAATGTCGAATTCTTCTCCGCAGCAACCTCGACGACCGTCTGCAGCAGCCGCAACTGCAGCGCAGCCGGATGGTGCGACATCACCTCGGCCGCCTGGCCCAGCTTCTCCGACGCCTGCAGTTCGCCGTCCGCCGTGATGATGCGGGCACGACGCTCCCGCTCCGCCTCAGCCTGACGCGACATCGACCGCTTCATCGTCTCCGGAAGCGCGACATCCTTGATCTCCACCCGTTCAATGTGGACGCCCCAATCCAACGCCGGGCTGTCGATCATCAACTCCATCCCCTGATTGAGCCGTTCCCGGTTCGACAGCAGGTCGTCCAAGTCACTCTTCCCGATGATGGAGCGCAGCGAGGTCTGCGCGACCTGGCCGATGGCCGAGACGTAGTCCTGCACATCGACGCCCGCCCGGACCGGATCGATCACACTGAAATACACGACCGCGTCGACGCGAACCGTCACGTTGTCACGCGTAATGCCGTCCTGCGCGGGAACAGGCATCGTGATGATCTGCATGTTCACCTTCTGCAACCGGTCGGCGAACGGCACCAGCAAAGCCAAACCAGGCTCCCGGATCGTCGGAAGCACCCGACCGAATCGAAAGACCACGCCTCGCTCGAACTGCCTGACCACACGAAGGCAGGCTGCCGACCCGATCAGGCCGACGACAACGGCTGCGAGTAGTAGGTAGAGGACGATCATCACTGCTCCATTGGGAAAGGCACCCGCGGTTGCGCCATCACCGGGTGGGTCAGCTGTTCATTCAGCGAAACGTCAGCGTCCTGAGCGGTCTGCATGCGTCGGCTCACCAGTTCGCCGGTGGATCGCTGGCCGGGAACGAGTCGATTCCCCACACATCCACGATGTCCGGCCCCAGCTGGTGGGATTCCTTGACGTACTGGCACGGCAGGCACAGGCCGGCCATCGGAATGGCTTGCAGTCGGTCCACGGAGATGGCGCGGCCACAGCGTTGACACACACCGAAGGAACCGATCGCGAGGCGGAAGAGAGCAGCATCGATCTCAGCCAGGACGGTCCTGGCCCCGCTCATCAGCGCGGCGGTCACCTCGCCTTGGACATCGTCAGCGGCGCCTGCTGCTTGGTACGACAGGTCGGTGAGCTGATCGAGACGAAAACGACGCTGTTGCTCGAGCTCACCGCGGAACCACTGCAGGTCGACGGCGTGTCGGCCACGTGGTCCGCTGGACGGCGCTGCCTGATCCAGATGACTCATCGAAACCTCCTCATGGCGTCAGATCGCTGAGCCGCCGACAGCTACGGCGAGCTTCCGATCCGCACCAGGCCACGATCGCGCCAAATGGACGGGCGCAGTACGGCGTCGACCGGCGAACGTCGGACGCTCTGGTTGCCGAGAATCGGCAACCTCGCCCGCGGACCTTGGTTTCTATCGTAATACGACATATTTTCGAAGCGAGCCTTGCCTGAGACGGCGCACCGGCCGAGTGCGGCTGGGTACGAGGGCTGGGTCTCGCCGCTGCGCCGTCCGGCAAGGGGCGATGTCCGGAGACACCCCCCGCACAAATGGGTGTCAGGCCCGATGGTCTCCGCTCGGCGCTTCGGTCATGGTGGTGCTACGACGCAGTCACAACCCGACCAGCGTCCTCACCAGCCGGCGTGTGCGATACCTCCGTAGCGCACGCCGGCTGCCAGCATGCGCCCGCTGGCCCCGGTCATGAGAGGAACACAATGATCGAGCGTCCGCAGCTCGGAGCAGGGCGGCGCCGTGGCACGTCGTCCGGCGGCCGATGCCTCGCACTCGATCTCGGCAGTGCGCGTACCCGCGCGTGGATGCCCAAACGCGGCCTGGTACTGGATGCACCCACCATGACGCCCGCCGAAGCCGGCTACCCCGTTCGTCGCGGCAGCATCGTCGATGCCGCCGGCGCGACACGCATGCTCGATCGCCTCCTCAACAACCGCAGCGCTCCAGGGTATCGACCGGCGATCGTCGTCATGACCATTCCAGTCTTGTTCACCGACGCTGATCGAAGCGCCGCCCTGACCGCGGTCGAAGTGCTCCAGCCGCGCACCGTGCTGACCATCGAAAGCGTCAAAGCCGCCGCTCTCGGAGCGGGTGCCCACTTCGTCAAACCTCTCCTCGTCGTCGATCTCGGAGCCGACCTGACCGAAGTGGCTGTCCTGAGCAACGGCTCGCTGATCGAAGCACGCCGAACCCCGCTCGGCCTCAGCGACTTCGGCAACTCGCTCACGGCCGATGATCTCGTCGCATCTGTTGGCGACATGGTGATCGAGCTCTTGCGCCAGGATTGTGGTCCCCAGGTGGTCGACGCCCTCGAGAGAGGGCCACTCCTCACCGGCGGCGGCGCGATGCGCCCGGCCATCACCTACCGAATCGCCAAACGGCTATCCACTCCGATCCGACCAGCGCCGGCACCACACACCGTCGCCGTACGCGGCGCGTGCGCGGCTATGCTCGCCGTCGACCGTCACCCAAGCTCGGCCTGAACCAACCTGATTACAGCGAGAAGGTCCCGGGATGCTTGTATCCCGGCGCCCAGAGCGGCGGATAGTCGTAGTACACATACACATCCTCGTAGTACTGCTGCTCGAGGACCGCATCCGGGTCGTACGCCGGACCCGCCGCAACCCGAATGCGTTCCGGCGAGATCTGCACGACGCTGTCGCCCACCCGGGTGATCGCGTCAGCCGGGACCAGGCGCTCCCCTCCTCCGAAGCCGAGGAAGGCGCCGCAACTGACCTCGATGAAGCGGACCCTGCGCTCGTCCTCATCGATGATCAGTCCGTCGACGTTGCCGACCTCGTCGCCGCTCAGATCCTCAACCGTGCGTCCGCGGATGTCGACTTCCGAGTCAGCCAAGGTCAGATCGGTGTCTTCCAGTCGAACCAGCGGGTGTGTCACGTCGTTCGGCGCCGAGGGCCGTCAGTCATGAAGGGGTTTGGCGGTCCAGGAAGTCGAGGATGCGGGGACCGACCAGGTCCGCGTGGGTGTGCTGGACGGTATGCCAGGCGTGGTTGACGATCAGCCACTCGGCGCCGGGGACATGCCTCTTGAACGCGATCATCTGCTCGGTGTTGGCAAACGGATCCGTCTCTCCTGCGATGAACAGCGCCGGGGTCGTGATCCGTGCGAGGTCGGCCTCGGAGAAGTTGGGGCTGGTCGAGGCCATGGCCACGATCTGTCGCATCAGCTCGCGCCAGTAGCCAGCGCCGTGGTGTCGGTCGTGGCGGCGAGCGAGGTCGGACGCCCACTGGGGGAACAGCCTCTCTGCGGTCTCGGGTTCGGCATTGCGCAGGGCCTCGCGAATGGGTTCGTCCACGCGGAAGTTGGTGCCGACACAGACCAGGCTGCTCAGGATCTCGGGGTTGTCGAGGGCCAGATGGAGACCGGTGATGCCGCCGTCGCTGACGCCTGCGAAATGGACCGGACCCAGCTCAAGCGCGTCCACGAAGGCACGCAGGTCGGTGGCGAGGAGGTCGTAGCTGAGTCGCCCCGCGGGGTTGCCGCTGCGTCCGTGGCCGCGGTGCTCCAGCGCCAGCACCCGGTAGTGCTCGGCGAACGTCGGGATAAGCGCGGACCAACTGGCCTCGGCATCGTCGAGGGAGCCGGAACCGCCGTGCATCAGCACCAGCGGGGTGGCGTCCGGCGCACCGGATTCCTCGTAGTAGAGGTCGAGGTCGTTGGCGTGCACGAAAGGCATAGGTCATTCATGTCACATGGCGGTGCGGCCGAGCACCTGGATTTCCCCGGCAAGGGCCCTCCGACCTGAGGCCACGGCACGATCTCCAACTCCATCCAGCCATGCAGCAGCTCGTGGTGCCGTTCTGGGCGAAGGACATCAAGAACGGCCCACACCGTGGAACCAGGATCCAGGCGCAGGGTCAGACTGGGATTGAGTCGTAGCGGGCAGAGATCGCTTGGCGGGCGGCCGGGTCGCGGATCGCGTTCGGTGGCAGTTCGCCGAGCTCGAAGAACATCTCCTCCAACCCACCCGGCACCATCAAGGTCAGGAACCGGCCGCCGCCTTCGGCCGCGGTGATCGTGTGCGCCGTACCCTGCGGTACCAGGATGTACGTTCCCGGGTCCGCCACGATCGCTTCCTCTCCGACGGTGAACGTGAACCGGCCGTCCAAGACGAAAAACGACTCCTCGAACTCGCGATGCAGATGCGGCACCGTCCAGGCGCCCCCGCTGGTACCCCAGAACTCTGTCAGTGCGAACGCGTCCGTGCTGTCGGCACCAGCCAGCAGCCGCATCCGCGCGACCCCGAGATCCACCGTGCGCCCATGCCCCGACGCCACCACATGCGCCTGTCCCGGCACGACCATCTGACCCACCCCCTTCTCCGAAGGTCGGCACGACGCCGACCTGCTGCTCTCAACGTCCCGCTGATCACACGGCGGGGCAACATCAAAATCTGAAGTTGCCATCTGGGGCCGACGGGGTGACGCTGGCAGGGTGCGGAATTACAGTCAGTTCTGCCCGATCGCCAGGAGCTCCGAGCTGCTGGCGGAACGCTGGACGCCGATCATCGTCCGCAACCTGCTCAACGGCTGCCGCACGTTCAACGAGATCCGGCAGGGGGCTCCGGGCATCTCAACCGCCCTGCTGGCTCACCGGCTCGACACCTTGGAGCGGCACGGAGTCCTTGTCCGCACCGTGAACTCATCCGGCCGCGGCGTGACGTACGAGCCTACCGAGATGGGACTGGCTCTACGGTCGGTCCTGGATGCGATGGGGCAGTGGGGCGCCCAGTGGCTGGAGATCGAACCGAGTCACGTTGACCCGGCGTATGTGCTCTGGGCCACGCTCAAGCTCATCGACGTCGACCGGATCCCCGCGCAGACCACGGTGATCCGGTTCGAGCTGAGCGACCGACCATCGGACCGCTACTGGCTGATCCTGCGCCATCCGCAGCCGGAACTCTGCACCCGCCCCAGCGGGTACTCGGAAGACATCGTGTGCCGCACCGACTCGAACACTCTCGTCGACCTCCACCTGAGCCGACTGACCTACCCCGCCGCGATCCGCGCCAACCGCCTCGAGCTGCTCGGCCCACCCCACCTCACCCGTCAGTTCCGAAGCTGGTTCGGCACGAGCCCCTTCGCGCCCTTCATCCCGCCAATGCCGACGACAGCCCTGCGGACACGTCCGGCCGGGCCGCCCTCGAGCTAAGGATCATGGAGCTCGGGTACGGGGTCTAATCTCCGCAACCAGGGGGCGGCCTGTGTCCTGAGGGTCGGACGTAAGTCCGCTCGTACCGCTGGGAGTGGGCGTTATCGGAACCTGCGCTACTCCAGTTAACCGGGCGAAACGGCTGTTCTCACCGGGTTTGGGCATTCGCCGCCGTCATAGGGATGCGAGCAAGGCGAGGAGCTTGGCGTGCGCGTCGGCCTGGGCGGCGTGGGTGCCGGCCACGGTGCCGCCGAAGCGGGTGAGGGCATCGTCGGTCAGGCTGGCGTAATAGGCGGTGAGGCCGCCAACGAGGTGACCGGCGTCGGGATAGCGCAGTACCGTCACTGGATGGGCGAACCGGTGTTCCCGCAGGCGCGTGGTGATGGCGTCGACGTAGGCACACGACGGCCAGGACACGTCTTGTGCGCCGCAGGCGAGCAGGACCGGGCCGCGGATGCGCTCGACCGGGATGACCGCCTGCGGCTTCCCGGGCGGGTTGGGTTGCCCGAAGTCGGACGGGCTGACGGCCGGGAGAGGGCGGCCGCGCAACGTCCAGGCCGGTTGGCCGCCGCCGGGCCCGCCCGCCGGGTTCACGACCGAGCTGGGAACGCCGGCGACGACGCCGTTGACTAGCCGCGGGAAGTGCGCGCCGAGCAGCAGGGCGACCTCACCGCCGCGCGAGTGCCCGCTGACGAGGACATGTCGGGGGTCCACCCCCGGTTGGGCGCGCAGCACCTGGAGTGCCTTGGTGAAGTACTCCAGGGGGATATTGGTGAGGGTCGGAGGCAGGCTCGGTGCGTCGAAGTAGGCCAGGGCCAGGCTCGGATAACCGCGGGCCGCGAGCAGTCCCGCGGCGAAGCTGGTGGTGAGGCCACCCTCGGAGCCGCCGAACATCAGTACCGCGGGGCGTCGAGCCGCCATGGTCTTGGGCAGGTACAGGTTTCCGTAGATACCGTCCGTGGCCGGGCGCAACTGCTTCTCGACCGCGCCGACCGCGGTCGGGCCCTGCCGTCGGGCGATGGCCTTGGCAACCTCGCGGTCGTCGACCATAGCCCGGAGGGTGACGTCGTAGCCCGCAGGAGAATGGATGAAGCCCTCGAGTGTGGAGTCTCGCGGGGGTGCCATGAGTGTGAACAGGCCCATCGGGTTGACCCCGGAGTAGCTGCCGCCCAGCGATGGCTGGCCCAGCGACACCTCCCCCGTCGGGGTCGCCTGGAACTGGGCCGACGATGACCAGGTGGACCCGGTCGTATCCACGGTCTCGGCGGTGATCGTCGTCTTGGCCTCGGCGGGAAGTCCTCGCACCGACACGGCGACCGGTTCATCCACCAGCGCCGCCTGCGGTGACACCGACATCGACGCCTGCGTCTTGGCGCGGTCGCCGTCGCTGGTGCATCCGGTCAGCCCGGCGGCAACCGCCATCGTTGCGATGAGCACCTGCAGCCGCCGTGCCCACCAAGACCCAGCACGCACACACCCAGGATAGGCGCCCACCGCCCGCGCGGCGGGCGACCGCCGGTATACCGATCCGCGCCATCGCAAACGCTTGACGGTGCGTGCAGGCTCAACCGGCGCGGTAGAAGGTCTTCGTCGCGCGGGCCACGACCGATTGCAGGCCGACCAGATCCTGCTTGCGGCCGGCCGCCGTAATCTCCACGGTGGCCGTGGTGGGCCGGCCGTAGTCCGTGGTCCAGCGGCTGATCACCAGCCGGGTGCCCCCGGTGTCGTCGGTGTAGGTGTAGGTCAAGGTCTTGGTGTGCAGGACGTCGTAAGGCTCGCCGTTGGGGTGTAAACGCGGTGTCAGGCCGTCGACGATGGAGAGGACACGGAAGCCCTTCGTCCCTCGGAGTGCGGCGATCCTCTCGTTGACCATGTCCGCCCTGGTCTTCGTTCCTGGGAGGACGCAGTTGATCCGCAGCACCCAGAGGCCGTTGCTGCCGCTGAACTTCGCGTGGTAATCGGCGAGCTTTGCCTTCGGCCAGCCCTGCGGCACCTGGGCTCCACAGCCGGACTCGTAGCCGGGCCCGGACACGCCCCAGCCGTCGTACTGGTATGTCACCTGACCGGGCTGGAGCGGCGGTGCGCTGGTGGCGGCCGCAGCCGTGGCAGGCAGGCGCGTGGCGGGCAGGGGCGGGGCGGGCAGGGGCGGGGCGGGCAGGGGCGGGGCGGGCAGGGGCGTGGCTGTGCCGGTCCGACCGGCGTGGGCGATGCCGAATCCCCCGGCGGCGAGTGCGGCGACGACGGCAGTCACGCCGGCGGTACGCGCGAGGCTGAACCTCATGGTCCTCCCTTGCTGATGCTGGCTGATCGCATCGGTAGCTGCGAGCACTTGGACAGCCCCTGGGGCGGAAAAGTTCGAGCCGCCAACACCCGTTGCCGAAGGCAACTCTCAGTCACCGGGATCGGTTACCTCGACGTGGATGCCGAGGACCCGACTCCACGTGTCCGTGCGGACGGTGGAAAGTCAGGCGAGGACGGCACATCCTGCGCCCCCAGTTCGCCGTCGCCTTCGAGGCGTCCGGGCTCCGGAGTTCGCCAGTTGACGCCTTCAGCGGAAGAGGTCGAGGCCATTGCCGATCATGACGGCGGCCAGCACCACCAGGAGAACGATGGTGATCGTGTGGAGATTGGTCAGGAGCCAGGTTTCGAGGGACTTCAGGGTCTGCGCCGACCTGTCCGCCCCGAGTACGACGACCGCCACCAGCGGAACGAGAACTGTCAGCGAGGCCGCGGTGACGAAGACGGCCGCGGCGCCGATCACCGACCCAGGACCAAGGCCTGCTCCACCGAGGTAGCTCCCGGCGCTCACGACCAGCGGAAGGTTCTTGAGGTTCGCCCCGACTGCAGCGGCACCTGTCACCACCAGAGCGGGTGCGGAGAGTGTCACGATGCGATCGACGATTGCCGGCCGAGGTGGCGGCACATCCGGCTCCGGACGACGATGCCAGTACCTGACCGCGAGAATCGCGAACAAGACACCGACCGCCAGCTGGACAAGGTCGACGCCGTCACGCGCCGCCTCCCCGTTGTCCTCGGCAACCGCATCAGTGAGCCATGCGACCAGTCCGATGGCGATCGCCAAAGCGCCGAGCCAGCCGGCCGCAAAGCTCAGCCCGGCACGGACCGGTTGGGGGGCCAACAGCACCAGCACGATGCAGACCATCGGCACCGGACTCAGGGCGATCGCCATCGCCTGCGGAAGAACCGCACCAACGACGGGCCACAAGCTGACCACGCTCAGGGACCTTCCGGCGGGCGGGTCGGAGGGACCTGCATGACCTCGAGAATGTCCACGCCCAGCATGTCGAGGTGATTGAGGATGCCGGCCAGCGCCGCCTGGTCGGCGAGATAGCCGTGCAGCACAGTCTGCGCAGGTTCCGGATCGGCCGCCATCGAAGGGAATACATCCGTCAGGTCGCGCGACAAGGTGCCCTTCACCCGGATGACGTAATGGCCCATGGGAACGCCCCTTTCACGGCCCGCCGACACGACTCTGCCGCGCCCGCCGCCGGGAAACATCACCCTTCTCGGGCGACGAGCCGGCCGATCGACCAGGAAGGTAGCGGGAATCAGGCGTCGCGCAGGATTTTGGCCTTCTCGGCCTCGAACTCCGCTTCCGTGAGTACGCCGGTATCCCGCAACTCACCGAGTTCCTTCAGTTGCCGCAGCACCGCCGACCGTTCCTGGAGGGGTGCCGTCGCGGGCGGCGGCGGAGCCGCGGTTGACGATGCCCAGGTTCCCTGCTGCCTGGCGGCGACGCGGCTGCGGAGGCGGGCTGCCGTCCCGGCAACGACGGCTGTTCGCGCCGCGGAGCTGAACAATCTCACCGCGCGCTCCTTTCAGTCCGCGCCGAGTGCGGCGTCGAAGTCCGCGGCCGGGATCCGTCCCGTCGCGGCCAGCCGGGCGCCTTCGCCCCGGAGCGCAGCCTCCATCGACACGATCCACTCGTTCTCGTAGATGACGACGACCCCCAGGTTGCCGGGCTCGATGAAGGCGCCGGCCTCGCGGATGTCGTCGCCGTCCAGCAACCCCGACGAAGCGCCGGTGAACGGCGTCAGCGCCGACAGTTCCGGGACCGCGCTCGGCGTGACCAGCGACATCCCACCGTTGGCGGCTTTGCTCACCACCTCGAGATCGAGGATGCGGACCAGATCCCGCTCGGCAAGGTTCAGCAGCGCTCCGAATCCTCGGGTCCCGGGCCGGCCGGAGGAATTTCGACCACCAGCAGGTCGATCGGACCGAGAACATGATCAGCGTCCTGTTCCGGCATCGGGCCTCCACTCGTACTGCGTGACTCCGGGAGACGGCCACCGTCTCAAGCGGCCAGGACAGGACGCATCACCCGGATCGGGTGACCTGCCCGGCGTAGGTCAGGTCGGGGTCGGATGGTGCGGGGATCGCGTCGACGTGCGCATGCTGTCGGCATGACGGCGTCTGCTGGGAGAAGGGCTCTGCCGCCGGTGCTGGCCGCCGTGATCACGGTGATGCTCCTCTGCCTGTCCGACCAGGCCGTGGCCGCGGACTCACCGGAGGACGCGGCCGCGCAAACGCTGGCCGAGCGCTACGCCCCCGTGGTCAGACTGCAGCAGGCTTCGTCGACCTGCGAGCAGGGTGAGCAGTTCCAGCCCACCGATGTCGAAGCGGTGCTGGGTGACCAGCAGGTCGCGCTCCGTGGGCCCTGGCGGCCGCCCGACCTCGTCAAACCGCAGCCGGAAGGCAAGGACATCGGCCTCGGGTTCCCCGGCCATTTCCTGGACTTTCCCGGCGATCCACTGCGTCCCGGCTGCGACTATGCCGAGTGGTCGGCGCGCATCAACGTCGCGCATCCGGCAACCGTCTACGCGCACGTCGCCGTCGACCCCGGGTTCCCCGGGCAGCTCTCCCTCGACTACTGGTTCTTCTACGTGTTCAACGACTACAACAACAAACACGAAGGCGACTGGGAATCGATTCGGCTCGTCTTCGAGGCGGCCACACCTGCGGCCGCTCTGACCACGACCCCGACCGCCGTGGGGTTCAGCCAGCACGGCGGAGCCGAGCGAGCGCGCTGGGGCGACACCAAGCTGGAGATCGTCGACGGAACTCATCCGGTCGTCTACCCGGCCGCGGGTTCGCACGCCAACAAGTTCGGGCGACGCCTGTACCTCGGTCGCGGCTCGGAGGGGCTGGGGTGTGACGACACCACGAGTCCAGCACTCGAGCTGCGGCCTCGCGTCGCCTATGTGCCGATGGCCCGCGCCGACTACGTGCGGCAGTATCCGTGGCTGACTTTCGAGGGACGATGGGGCGAACGGCAACGATCCTTCTTCGACGGACCGACCGGGCCGAACATGAAGGTCTCGTGGACCGCGCCCATCCGTGATGCCGAGACGACCTGGCGGGACGACAGCACCACCGTGCCGGCCGGCACGTTGCTGGGGCCGAGCAGCACCGAAGTTTTCTGCACGGCGGTCGCGACCGGATCGAACCTGGTCCGCGAGACGCTCGACCGGACCTGGCTGCTCGGCCTGCTGCTCGCTGCGCTCGTCGTACTGATCTGGTTCGCGGCAAGCCGGACGCGGTGGAGTGAGGCTGATCCGCTGCCCGCCCGGAGGCAGCGGGCGTGGGGCCAGGCGGTCAGTTCCGCGCTGCGGTTGTCCCGGGATCGGCCACGCCTGTTCGCCGGCTTCGCCGCGGCCTTCGTCGTCCTGAGCCTGGTGACGGTCGCCCTGGCCAGGCTGCAGGTGGCCAGACGTGATGCTCCCACCGACCTTGGTGCTCCAACCGAAAGTGCGACCGGTTTCTGGGCCTCTCTGGTCGCGCTGGCCGTCACGATCCTCACGATCGCGACATACTTCGCACTTCTGGCGGCCGTCGCGGCGACGCTCGACCAGCTGGACCGTGGGGTACCGGTGACAGCCGCGCTCACGATGCGCCAGGTGGTGTCGAACTGGAGGGCACTGACCAAGGCGGCCGCACAGTACGTCGTCGTACTCGCCATCCTCACCATCTTCGTCGCGACGATCCCGTTGGCCGTCTACTACGCGGTCAGCCGGGCGTTCGCCGTACCGGCGGTGGTCGCGGAGGGCTGCTCGGGAGGTACGGCGCTCAGGCGCAGCCGGATGCTGGTCAGGGGCCGATGGTGGCGCACCGCTGTCCCGCTGGCCATCATCACCGGACTGGGACTGGCGGCCGGGCCGGTCGCCGGGATCACCTTGCTGCTCGGCACGGATCTGTCGCCCACGCTGATCAACGTGGTGTCGTCGATCCTCTTCGCCCTGGCGATGCCGGTCGCCTCCGCGGCCGTTGTGTACCTGTACTTCGACCGCGCCGCGTCGATACCGGAGTCACCTGGATCGGGTGAGCTGCCGGACACCCGCCGAACCTATTCTCGGGATGGCGCCGGGCCTGTCGAGCAAGACTTGCCACCGGTGCGCTCCGACTCCTGAGCGGACCGGAGGAGGTCGAGATGGTCCAGGCCGACAGCGGACCGCCGATGCCGCCAGCCACCGACCACGGGAGCTTCTGGTCTGCCCACCGTCTGCCGCTCGCGATCTCAGCAGGCGCGATCGTCGGTGCGATCGTCACCGCACTGATCCTCGTCGCTGTGCAGCCCGACGGAAGTACGGCCGGCGGCTTGTCATCGACCGGCCAGGCGGATGCGGGTACGGCGATGTGCGCGGCGACCCCGGTCGCGGACGAGGTCCTGCCCTCGATCGTGACGATCTCGGCGCGCCGCGGCGTCCAGGCCGGCACCGGGTCGGGGCAGATCTACAAGGAGGGCGGCTACATCCTCACCAACGACCATGTCATCTCGGTCGCCGCCGGTGGGGGCAATGTATCCGTTCAGTACAGCGACGGCCGCAACTCCGAGGCCGTGATCGTCGGCCGTGATCCCAGTACCGATCTGGCGGTGCTCAAGGCCGCGGACGCCGCCGAGAACTATCCCCTGATCGGTCTCGGGTCGTCCGGATCGCTCCGGGTCGGGCAGCCCGTTGTCGCCCTCGGCGCTCCGCTCGGACTCGCCAGTACGGTCACCTCCGGCATCGTCAGTGCACTGGATCGGTATGTACCGGTGCCGGGTGATGGGGTGACACACCATCTGATCGGTGCCATCCAGACCGATGCGGCCATCAATCCCGGCAACAGCGGCGGCGCGCTGGTGGACTGCGCGGGACGGCTGGTCGGGGTCAACGCCGCGATTGCCACCGTGCCGAACGCCTCCGGGGTCAGCGGCGGCGGAAGCGTGGGCCTCGGGTTCGCGATCCCGGTGGACCTGGCGAAGCCGATCGCCGACGAACTCGTCCGCACCGGGCGGCCGGGTCACCCGACGACCGGCCTGCAGGTCCAGGAGATACTGCCCGCGGTCGCGAAGGCGTCGGGCACTCCGGCCGGGCTCTTCGTCCTCGCGGTCGACCCAGGAGGTCCTGCTGCGAAGGCCGGACTGAAGGCAGGTGACGTCATCACCAAGGTCGGCGACGAAGCGGCGGTCAGCAGTGAGCAGATCGTGGTCGCGACCCTGACCCGCGCGGTCGGGGACACCCTCAACCTGACCTACCAGCGGGCAGGTATGTCGGCCACCACCACGCTCACCCTGGCCGCACCCTAGGACCGGCTCAGGACGAAACAGCGGCCGCCGGCACCGGCTGTGAGGCGAGCAGGTCGAGGCCGAGCCGGCGGGCGAGGAACTGGGCAGCCAGTTGGCCTTTGACGCTGTTACCGGCCCGATCGAGCCGCGGCGCGAAGGTTCCCAGCGCGCCCTTGCCGGGTGAGACCGTCACGACGCCGCCACCGATCCCGCTCTTGCCCGGAACTCCGACGTCGATCAGCCAGTCACCGGAGGTTTCGTACAGACCCGCGATCGTCATCACCGCCAGCGTCACCCGGGCGACGTCCGGGTCGATCACCCGCTGCTGCGTCACCGGGCAGACCCCGCCGTCCGCCAGGGTTGCGCCCATCACCGCGAGGTCCGTCGCGGCGACACTCAGGCAGCTCTGCCGGGTGTAGAGCTCGGTCGCTTCGTCGGGATCACCGGCCAGTCCGTCGACGCTCCTGAGGAGAGCGGCCAGAGCACGGTTGCGGTGGTTCGTGGCCAGCGCCGACGCCAGCACGTCCAGGTCCAGGTGAAGCTCACGGCCCGCGAAGCGGGAAAGACCGTCGACGATGAACTGCCAGCGGTCGGCCAGCAACCGGCCCGGCGTCAGGCTGGTCGTCGCGATCGCACCGGGATTCACCATCGGATTGGTACGCCCGGCCGACGACCGTTCGACCGCCTGCACCGAGTTGAAGGGCAACCCGGTCGCGTTCACGCCCACCAGTGTGCGGATGGCATCGACACCCACCGCCTGACACGTCAGCGCGAACACGAACGGTTTGGCGACGCTCATGATCGTGAACGACCGACGGGAGTCGCCCGCCTCGAACAGCCGGCCGTCAGTTGCCGCGATGCAGACGCCGAAGGAATCCGGATCGACCCGCGCCAACGCGGGATACACGTCCGTCACCGCCCCGTCGCCGTTGGCACGAAACCTCTCGTACGCCGCCCGGACCAGCTCGGCGACAATGGTCTCCACGGGCAGACCACCGGTGGAGACGTATCTGTCGGCGGTCGGCATGTCAGAACGGCCAGACCAGGGGGACGACGACCAGCCCCGTGAGCAGCCACCAGGCCATCACGACGAGGCCGAGCTTCCAATAGTCCCCGAAGCGGTAGCCCGCCGGACTCATGATCATCATGTTCGCGGGTGTGGAGATAGGCGTCAGCAGCGATGCCGCCCCGGCGACGGCGATGAGCATCAGGACCGGGCGCACGGAGGTCCCGGTCCCCTGGGCGGCCGCCACCGCGATCGGCGCGACGATCAGCACCGTCGCCGTGTTGCTGACCATCTGCCCCAGCGCGGCGGTGAGGACGAAGAGTGCCAGCAGCAACAAGTACGGCCGGCCCGGTCCGACCGCGTCCATGATCAGGTCGGCGATGCGGTCCGCGCCGCCGGTGGTCCGGATCGCGACCGACAACGGAATCAGGGCACCGATCAGGACGACGATCTCCCAGGCGATGGCGCGATAAGCCTGTCGGGGTCCGACGACCTTCGTCAGCACCATCGCGGTCGCGGCGAGCAGACCCGCCATCGCGGGCGGGACGACGGCGGTCGCGAGCAGGACGACCATCGCAGCGAGGATGGTGACGGCGATCGATGCCTTCGGCCCCCAGGGCACGGCCTGACGCCGGACGAGTTCCGGCGAGTCCACGAGCAGGACGTCCCGGTCCCGGGTCAGCTCGTCGAGAGCCGGCCACGGGCCGTGCACGAGGACCGCATCTCCCTCGGCCAACTGGGTGTGTCTGTTGCCGCGGTCCTTGCCCATCCGCTGCACGGCGATGATGACCAGCTCAGGTCCCCGGTGCATGCCCGGGAAGACGGTGTCGCCGACGAGGGACGACCGCGGCGGGATGACGACCTCGACCACACCGGCTTCCCGGGTCATCAGGTTGTCGACCGGCGTCGGTTCCATGCTGACCGCGAGCAACGAGTTGACGGTCAGGCTGCTGACCTGGTCCGGCGGACCGGTCACCACCAAGACGTCACCGACGTCGATGGCGGCGTCCTCGCGGGTCTGTCCCCGTCCGTCCTGGACGCCGACGACGGCGACGCCCGGGTACGGCGAGAGGTCGAGAGCGCCCACCTCCTGTCCGAGCAAGGGCGACACCTCACGCACGCGCAGCCGGTAGAGGCCGTTCGGCAGCGCGTAATGACCGTCGAGCGTCTGGGCGTGCAAGGAAAGATCCGCGGTCGGATGCGCCGGCCGGGCCGCGGGCAGCAGTCTGGGGCCGAGGAGCACCGAGATGGCGATGGTGCCGATGACGAGCGGGACACCCACCACGGCGAAGGAGAAGAACGGGAAGGCGCCCGCACCGGCATCACCGGCCGCGTCGGAGACGATGATGTTGACGGGGGTGCCGGTCAGCATCAGCAGCGATCCGGCGCTCCCGGCGAAGGTCAGCGGCATCAGCATCCGCGACGGCGGTTGGCCGACGCGCACGGCGAGCATGACCACCAGCGGAAGCAGCGCGGCGACTGCTCCGTTGAGGGTGATCAGGGCCGACAACACCGCGCACAGACCCGTGACGGCGATCAACAGCCGGGCCCCGGTGGAACCGGCGTACCTGACGATCGTCTGGCCCGCCCAAGCGGTCACGCCGGTGGAGTCCACGCCCTCGCTCACCACAAACAGCGTCGCGATGAAGATCACCACCGGGTCACCGAAGCCCGCGAGTACGGCGGTGAAGTCCAGCACGCCACTCGCCCACAGGGCCAGGGCGACCAGCACCGCGACGAGGTCGACGGGCAGTCTGTTCCAGACGAACAAAGCAACGGCGAGCCCCAGGATGATCAGGCTCAGCGTGCTGTCATCCATGGCTCAGATGCACTGGTGCGGACGGGCCCCACGGGATCCCGATCAGGTACCACGCGATGTAGAAGAGCATCCACGCGACCAGTACGACGAAGGTGTACGGCAGCATCATCGACACCACCGTGCCGATACCGGCCCTCTTCCGGTACTTCTGGCACACGAGCACGATGAACGGCAGGTAGACCATCAGCGGCGTGATCACGTTGACCGGTCCGTCGCCGACCCGGTACGCCGCGACGACGGTCTGCGGCGCGATGCCGAGCCGGTAGAACAGCGGGACGAAGATCGGTGCCAGGATGGCCCACTTCGGGATCACGCCGGGCATGATCAGGTCGATGATCACGACCAGCAGGATGAAACCGATCAGCAACGGCAGGGCGCCGATGTCGGCCCGCTCTAGCAGGTCGGCCAGACCGGTCGCGGCCAGGGTCGATATGTTCGTGTAGTTGAAGTAGGCGATGAACTGGGCGATCAGCAGCATCAGGAAGATCAGTCCGCCCAGGCCGTTGAACGTCTTCACGATGGCGTTGATGACGTTCGTGCTGCCGGTCAGGGACTTCGCGCCGCGGCCGTACCCGAGGCCGGCCGCGAGGAACAGCATCGAGATGATGAAGAGCAGACTGCTCATGAACGGCGAGTTCCCGAAGATCTCGCCGGTCTCGGGGTTGCGCAGCGGAGCCCCCGGGATGAAGGTCAGCGCCGAGACGATGGCGACGGCGACCAGCAGGTAGTAGACCGACCACCGCAGCCCGCGCGACTGCAGCGACATCTCCTCGTCGGTGGGCTGGTGATCAACCGGCGCGTCGGACGGGGCCTCGGCCGGGTCGTACCGGCCGAGTCTGGGTTCGAGAATGCGCTCGGTGATCACCGTCATGACCAGTGCGCAGAACAGCGTCGCGGCGATGCTGAAGTAGAAGTTGTGGGTGACGTTGAGGTTGACGTCGGGGGCGACCAGCGCGACCGTCTCGTTCGTGACCTCGGTGATGATGCCGTCGGCCGGGGTGATCAGGATGTTCACGAAGAAGGCCGCGCTGACCCCGGCGTACGCCGCCGCGATACCGGCCAGCGGATGCCGCCCGAGCGAGGCGAACGCGGCCGCCCCCAACGGGATGAGGACGAGATAACCGGCGTCGGACGCCACGCTGGAGATGCCGCCGAGCAGGACGACGATGAAGGTGATCGCGCCCTTGGGCGCCACTTTCACCATTTTGCGGATCAGGGACGCGATCAGACCTGCTTCCTCGGCGACACCGACCCCGATCATCGCCACCAGGATGACGGCGACGACACCGAAGTCGTTGAAGTTCTGGACAGCCGTGGTGAACATGAACCGGATGCCGTCGCCGTTCAGCAGGCTCTCGGCGGTGATCGTCTCCTCGTGCACCTCGAAGTCCGGCACGGCCGGCGCCGGGGGCGCGTCGTTGCCGGGGACGCTCGTTCCCTGCGGATACTCGGGAGCGACCTCGACGGTTGCCGGCTCGGCGACCTCGGTGGTCACACTCGTCCCGGCCCAGGACAGGATCTGGGAGGTGGTGATGACGATGACGATGAGCCCCAGGAAGATCAGGGCCGGGTGTGGAACCTTGTTGCCGAAGCGCTCGATGCCGTCGAGAACCCGTTGCATCCCGCCCTTCTTGACGGGCTTCTCCGGGGCCGCGGCGGAGCTCATGACCGGGCCGCGCGGGAACTGGCCTCCGGGCGCCGGGCGAACTCGAGGGCGAACTCGATCAGCAGCTTGGTGCCGAAGCCGGTCGCGCCCTTGTTCCGCCAGGTCCTCGGAGCCGGCAACTGGGCCGTGCCCGCGATGTCGACGTGGGCCCAGGGCCGGCCGTCGACGAACTCCTCGAGGAACAGTGCGGCGGTGATGGATCCCGCGTTGACGCCGCCCATGTTGCTCAAGTCGGCGATCGAGGAGTCGAGCTGCGATCGGTACGACCTATGCAGAGGCAGCTCCCAGACGGGTTCGTCGACGACGTCACCCGCGCGCCTCAACTGCTCCACCACGGCCGGGTCGTTCCCCATCACGCCGGCGATCTCGACGCCGAACGTTCGCAGGCAGGCGCCGGTCAGCGTCGCGATGTCGACGATCGCGTCGACCGGCTCCTCCGCTGCCAGCGCCAGTCCGTCCGCCATCACCAGACGCCCTTCGGCATCGGTGTTCAGCACCTCGACCGTCGTACCGTTGCGCATCCTCAACACGTCACCGAGCTTCATGGCCGACCCCGAAGGCATGTTGTCGGTGCACATCAGATAGCCGGTGACAACCGACGTACACGCCAAGGCCTTCAGGGCCGTCATCGAGGCGAGCACGGCCGCGGCGCCGGTCATGTCGTTCTTCATCTGTGCGTGCGACTCGTCGCTCGGCTTGAGGCTGATCCCGCCGGAGTCGTACATGACGCCCTTCCCGATCAGGGCGATCCGTCCGGTGGGCTGCTCGGGCTGGTACCGGAGCCGGATCATCCGGGGCGGCTCCACACTCCCGCGATTGACGCCGAGCAGACCCCCGCAGCCCATCTCGATCAGCTGGTCCTTGCCGAAGACCTCGACCTCGAGACCCGCCGGCGGACCGACCTCGAGGGCGACTTCGGCCATCCGGGCTGCCGACAGGGTGGTGGCCGGGCAGTTGGCCAGGTCACGGCCCAGGCAGTACGCCGCGGCGATGACACGACCGCGTTCGACCCCGATCCCGGCCTCTTCGGCATCCTCGTCGCCCGCCACCACCAGCAGCGACTCGAGCGGAGCACGGTCGGCATCCCTGCCGACGAAGTACCGCCAGCGCGCCAGTAGCACCCCTTCGGTCACCGCCTGGGCGAAATCGGCAGGGGAGATACCCAGCTCCCGGGAAGGGACCTCGATCGCGAGACGCTTGTGCCACGGGACGGCGCGGGCGAACTCCGCCGCCAGATCGCGCGCGAGCGTGGCGTCGATCTGGCCGGGCGCACCGGTCCCCACGGCGACGCGGACCGGGCCATCCGCTCGCGCCTGAACAAGCGTCTGGCCACGCTCGCCGGTGAACCCGGCGGACGCCAACCCGGCTGCGCTGGTCCCTAGCTCCTCGCGCGGCTCCGCACCGAGGGCAACCGGTACGGCGAGCGCGTCCGCCTCAGCCTCCGCATGTTTCAACGAGGCGACGCCGATCGCCACCCGGTGCCGGGTCGACGGAATCGGATCGAAGTCGTCGGGGGTCGTGTTCACGAGATCTCCTTCGGCCGGAGCGCGGCGTCGTCACCTCGGCGCACACTCCAAGGGCTCACTTGTCCGCGGACCGGGTCAGGCCTGAAGGGCCTGGACGAGTTCTTCTTCGCGCTCCTTGGTCAGGTTGCTCTGGAGGATCGTCGGACCGTAGGGCTTGAGCGCGTCGACCACCCGGTCGACGGTGGCCGACCTGGCGAGCAGGAACACGGCCGCCCTGCCTTCCTGCAACTGCTGGCCGACCTGCTTGATCAGCTGGTCGCTGATGCCGACATCGGTCAGCTTGCCGGCGAGCGCCCCACTCGCCGCGCCGACCGCCATTCCGGCGATCGGATTCAGGAAGATCAGTCCGATCAGCGTGCCCCACAGCGCGCCACTGGCCGCGGCCGGCGCGGTCAGGCTCATCGTCTGCTGGATGCGAACCTTGCCCTTGTCGTCCTTGTAGGCGATGGCGGCGTCCTCCCGCTGCAACAACTGCTGCCTGGCCAGCTCTTCAGTCAGCTGGACGACGCGCTCCGCGTCATCGCGACTGTCGAGACCGAGCACCACCAGATGGGTCATGTCGGATTCCTCCATGGGGTTGTGCGCCACAGATCGCCCTGGAGACCCATCCCATCAATCGGCCGAGCCGCCGTCCTCCTCCGATTAGGGTGAGCTGTGAACGCCCAGCCTGCACGCCGGCACAGGTAGTGCGTCGTACCGGAACCCTCGCAATCACCCGGTGCGGGGGATGAATCAGCCGCCGGGTTGCCGGTTCACTGGGTCAGGCCGACGGTGCGGGCCACTCTGAGGGCTGCGGACCGCTTCTCCACGCCCAGCTTGCGATAGAGCGACATCAGGTGGGTCTTGACGGTGTTCTCGGTGATGTACAGCGCCGCGGCGATCTCGGTATACGAACTGCCGAGCGCGAGCTGCTCGAGCACGTCCGCCTCACGGACCGTCAACCGGATCCGCGCACCGTTGACGACGGCATCGAGGCGATGGGGTGGCGCGGCGTGCACATCCGGCCTGGTTCGCGCCAGCAGCGTCATTCCGCCGGACTCTTTCGATCCGTCCCGGTAGCCCGACAGCTTGTCGAGCGCGATAGCGGCGAACGGATGCGGGTTCGGACGCATGAGGTGCCTGCGCAACTGGTCGAGGAACGCCGGTTCGCCACCGGCCGGGATGAGGGCATGCAGGATTCGCTGCGGAGCCACCCGGTTCAGGGTGTCGACCAGCGAGGTATCGGCAGCAGGCAGATCGCCCATGCGGGCCAGCAGAACGGTTCGGACCGAGGCTGCCGTGGCCGCGATCGGAGGGTACAAGTCCGGTCGGTTGAGGAACTGATCGATCATCGCAACGGTTGCCGGCAGATCGCCCCGGCCCATCGTGAGCATGGCCCGGGCCAGCTCGGCCTCGGTCTTGTTGCCGGTCCGGTCGAGCTCCCTGAGCTGCGCCTCGATACCCGCCCGGTCCCCGACCAGAACCGCCAGCCGGAACCGCATCAGGGCCAGGTCCCGGGACAGGAACGACGGTAACGGCCCGGCTGCCGCGGGATCGCTGGTGAGCTCCGTCAACGCCTCGTCGAGCCGGCCGTCCTCGACCAGGAGCACGGAACGGAGGATCGCACGCAACGCCGTGACCACCGTGTCCGAGTCGGCCACAGCGTTCGCGACCACGAGCTGGTGCCAGTGCCACGCACTGTCCAGATCCAGCTGGCTCACGGCCGCGAATCCCAGCACGACGTGGGCCCGGACGGCGTACTCCAGCGGTAGACCCTGCTCGCCGACCACGTCGAGACCGGCCTGCGCGGACTGGGCCGCGCTCTGCACCTGGCCGCGCACGTACTGCACGACGGCACGGTGCGCGAGGCCACCCGCGACCAGCCGCGTATGGCCCGCCATCCGTGCCGTGACGAGTGCCTCGTCCAGATGGCTGAGGGCTGCATCGAGTTCGTCGACCCAGGTCTCCGCCGCGGCAAGCTCGATGAGCAACCAGGCAAGACGCTCGGGCGCGAGTACGGCGCGTCGCCGGCCGTCGCCATCCGGTGGAACCAGCGCCAGCAGGGATCTCGCCCGTTCGATCGCGGCCTGGACGTCATACCAGCCATATCGGGATTCCCACAGCCGCAGCAGTACGGCGTCCGCCCGCAACGCGTCGTCGTCCGCGGTCATCGGCTGTAGATCCGTCGTACCTGCCAGATCGTCGGCCGACGCCGCATCCATGACCGCGCCGGCGATGTCCCCGGAGACGCGCCGCAGCAGCCCGCGAACGCCGATCAAGTGCGGATGGGCAACGAGATAGCCGTCCGGGAGGGCCTCGAATCCTGCCGTGACGAGACCGAGATCGCCGGCGGCGAGCATCGCCGGCCCGTGACCGAGCAGGATCCGGGCGATCAGTGCGGGGTCACCGGCGCCCAGTGCGCTCCGCAGTGCGGTAGCGCCGTCGCCCCGGTTCTCGTAGAACAGCGCCGACCGGTGCTGCGCCGCGACGACGATCCGCGCGTCGTCGGTGCTGCCGGCAGCCCGCCGCCGGAGCAATTCGACGAGCAGCGGGTGGTACCGATACTGCGGTTCGCCGCCGGAACCGTCGGCGTAGGCCGTCACCAGCAGCCCGTTGCCGGCGAGATCCGCAAGCATCGCGCCGGCGTCGGCGTCGCCGCTGAGCATCACGGCCAGGGGCCCGGTCACGGCGGTGGCCCCGAAAGTGCTCAGCAGCATCGCCTGCACCCGCTCGTCGAGGGTGCTCAGGCTCTCACCGAGCAGCACGTCGAGCACCGGCCGCTGGTTGACGACGGGCCAGACAGCGGTCCCGGTCGCAGCGAGGGTCCGGGCCGCGAGCACCAGCGCCGCCGCCCAGCCGGCCGTCTGTTCCTGGAACATCACGATGTCGTCCGCGGTGGCGCTGCTCGCATGCGCCTGCACGAGTTCGGCGGCCTCGGCGTCGTTGAACCGCAGATCCCCCGACCGCAGCGTCAACGCCATCCCCCGCAACTCGAGCTCTGGCACCGGCAGCGGCAGGTCGTACCGGGTGGCCAGCACGAGCCGGACCGCGTGCGGCGACTTCTTCAGAACCTGGGACATGTCGGCGACAATCGCTGCCGGCAACAGGTGAGCGTCGTCGACTACGACTGGATCCGGCGGACCCGCCACGTCGGCGCCAACCGCCTCGTGGAGGGTTTGCTCCAGCGAGCCGGGCGACTGCCCGGACACCCAGGCCACGGACTCACCCGACTGTCGGTGGCGCGCAACCCAGTCGGCCAGCAGGACGGTCTTGCCGGTGCCGGCCGGCGCGATCAGCAGCGTCAGCGGAGCACGAGCGCCGAGGTCGAGAGCAGAGTGCAACCGCTCACGAGTCACCAGCGTCAGCGGCGGCCGTGGCACACTTTCCCCGGCCGGGCGCTGGAACCTCTCGCGCGCTTGGTCTGGCGTCGGGGTGGTCACCCTCGTCGCCCCTCCCCTGGCCGACGTGTGCTGGTCTGCGCTTCCCCATTCCTGCGTCCCGAAATATCGAGGCTAACTGCTTCGCGCCGATCGCGGCAGGGGCAACAGGGCGTATTGCTCGGACAGGGTCCCACCCGGCGGGCGCGTTACCGGGTGCATTCAATCCTTTGTTTGCCCGTTCCGTCCTCCGACCCGAGGCACTTTGGCGCCGATCCACACCGCGACGGCGACGAGCAAACCGATCCCGACCAGCCATCCCCACAAGCCTTCGGACACGGGCCCGAGCCGGCCCAGTCCGAAGCCACCCGGGTCGTTGGACTCCTGCAGACTGACGAGGTAGGCGATGATGGCGCGCTTGTCCTCCGGGACCAGCACCTGATCGGAGAAGACGGGCATCTGCTGGGGGCCGGTCAGCATCGCCTGATAGATGTTCCGCGGCGTCGTCTCCATCAGCGACGGCGCATAGCGGCCGTGCGGAAGCGCACCACCCCGACCGGCGAAGTTGTGGCACGCCGTGCAGTTCGTTCGGAACAGTTCGCCACCCCGGACGACCTCCTCCTGCGTCGCGTTGCTGACGTCGTACGCCTCCTCCGCCGGCACCGCAGGTCCCGGACCGAGCGAGCCGACGTACGCCGCCAGCGCCTCGATCTCCTCGGGCGTGTACACCGGAGGTTTCTGCGGCACCTGGGCGCCGGGCTGCACGGCCGGCATCCGTCCCGTGCTGACCTGGAAGTCGACCGCGGCCGCGCCGACGCCGACGAGCGACGGGCCGGCCATCCGTCCTTCTCCGTTGGACCCGCCGTCAGCGTTCAGACCGTGGCAGCTCGAGCAACCGACCGCAAACAGCCGCCGGCCTTCCTCGATCTTCTGAGACTGTGGCCCATCCGCACCCGCCGCGCCGTTCGGCACCAGTACGGCGTACGTCAGGCCGACCGTCACCAACGCCGCACCGACCACCACGGCCTTGGCCAGTCCATGCCTCCTCCACAGCCGTGGGGCCCGGACCACACTGCGCATCTGCCCACCTCCCGGCATGCCGCGGGACCAGCAGACACGACCCCTCGACCGCCGGGATCACCCGAATCGGGTGATCCGCTGACTTCGTCAGCGGGCGTCGCGTTTGGCCTGGCGACGGGCGCCGGCTGCTCGCGTCGACGCGTCCTTCTTCAGTCCACCGGTGGTCTTGGTCGCGCGCGGACGCCGGCTGCCCTCCGGCGCGGGACGATCGGCCTGGACCGGAGCCGCCACGGCGCCGCCGGTCGATCGCGCCGCCGCGAGCCGTTCGCTGCGAAGGTCCATCGACGCGCGCCTGGCGGCCGTCGCGACTTCCCGGCTCACCCGCGCCAGCACCGACTCGAACAACTCCGCCTTGTTCCGGTCCCGTTGATTCCTGGGATAGGACTGGCCTCGCCCGCCCACCTGCGCGACGGCAGCACTCGCGCCACGCCGGTAGTTCTTCACGTACTTCGTCCGAACCCGCCGGATCCGCTGGTGCAAGTCCAGCAGTTCATCCTCGTCCAGGCGCTTCAGCACGTCTCGTTCAGTCTCCGCCACGAGCAGGCGCTCGGCATCTGTCAATGAGTTCAGCAGGCCTTGATTCATCGCAGTCTCCTAGCAGCCACCCGGAGCCTACGTCCGCACCGAGCCTCGGTCGAGAGTCCGCTGCCGTGGTTCCACAAATGACCGTGTGGCCGGTCCGGTGGACGCGAGCTGTACGTCTGCGACATAGCCCGCGCGCTCGGCGCGGTCGACGCCATCGAGCCGAAAACACCACGGCTTCGACCTCGCCATGGAGGCCCACCGGCAGGGTGAACCAACTCACCGTCCCCCTGCGCCGCTGGCGTTCGGTGGCGCGCAGTCGCACGCGATAGTCCCGGTGACGCCGGTGGTCAGCCCCGCGATAATGGCCGACGTGGAGGAGGTCGAGGTCGTCGTCGCGCATCACGAGTGCGCGACCCTGCGCGTCGGTGACGTGTTCCTGAAGATCGACGCTGATCAGACTCGCACCGACGTCGAGGTCGAGGCGATGGCGTTGGCGCCGATCCCGACTCCGGAGATCCTGTGGCGGAAGCCGCCCGTG
This sequence comes from Kribbella sp. NPDC023972, assembly GCF_040639075.1. Taxonomy (NCBI): domain Bacteria; kingdom Bacillati; phylum Actinomycetota; class Actinomycetes; order Propionibacteriales; family Kribbellaceae; genus Kribbella; species Kribbella sp. NPDC023972. The sequence continues at coordinate 1,427,878 of NZ_JBEZZH010000001.1, forward strand.
CTCGCGCTCGCCGCCCTCCCGGGGACGGCACTCGGCCGACTCGGCGAGCCGTCGACCGCATCGTCGGCGGCGTGGGCCGCGGCGGGTGCCGCCGCACGGATGCTGCACGACGCCCCGCTGCCGCCATGGCCCGGTCGGAGCGTCGACGAGATCGCAGCACACCTCGACGGCGAATGCGAGTGGCTCATCACGAACGGCATCCTTCCCGCCGACTTGGTCACGCGCAACCGCCGGATTGCCGAGGCCGCGCTGCGGCCGTGGACACCGGTGTTCACCCACGGCGACCTGCAGATCGCCCACGTATTCGTCGACGGCGACAAGATCACCGGCGTGATCGACTGGTCCGAGGCGAGCCGGGGCGATGCGATGTACGACCTCGCCAGTTTGACGCTCGGACACGAGGAGCACCTTGGCGACGTCCTCGCCGGCTACGGCACCGACGTCGACCTCGACGTGATCCGCGCGTGGTGGTCGCTGCGAAGCCTGTGGGCGGTCCGCTGGCTGGTCGAGCACGGCTTCGACCCGTCCTCGCCAGGCTGCGAGTTCGACGTGCTGAGATCCCGGATGTGAGGCTGCACCAGCCCGACGGCAGGTTCCACTTCCGCTACCGTTCCCCCATGCCTAACGATGCGGTTTGCGGAGCTCCTCGCAGAGGCATTGCGGGACCTCGTTCGGTTCGTTGATGAACGCGCAGACGACGCGACAGCGGATGACGACGTGCGAGCGCTCGAATCCGTCGCACACGTCCTGAATCAGGTGGCTCCTGACGACCGGCCCCGAATGCGCGCACTGCTCGGACCCGAGTTCGTGGCAACCCTCGGCTGGACCTGATTTCCGTACGTCGATCAGCCCTGGCCCAGGTGTCCGACCATGCCGCGATCCGATCACTTACCGAGGCCCAGAGGACATATCCCATCCCCCACGGGGAACCTGCTCATCAGGGCAGCGCCGGCCCGCGGTCCGGCGCAGTCTCAGGTCCCCGGCGTTGAAACGCCAGCGCCGGGGACCGCCCGACATTCGGGCGGGCCCCACCGGCAGAGCTGCGATCAACTCAGCCGCAGCCATCACCAGGAAGGGTCGAAAGATCCTCCGGGCGCAAGTCGCAAGCCTGCCCGCAACGCTGGGAGTAGGCGTTATCGGAATCCGCACTATTCCCTGGGGACGTGTGCCGAGTGCCACCACTACCGCAGCTGGGACCTCAGCCGCCCCGACCGACCTGGAGGACCCGCGCTCGCTCGCCCGTGTTCCCATGAGCGATTCGATCCTCGAGGCAAACTCGGTGAGCGATGACCGTCGTGGCCCCGGCCCGTCGTTGCTTCTGACATCTAGGACCAGGCCATTCCCGCCGGGGCTGAGGACCGTTCGTTCGCTACAGAAGTCGCATGGCCACTGGAACAGCTCGAGGTCCTCGGGTCGGATACTCAGTCGCGCCCAGGCCGGCGCTGAGTTTCGACGCACTTGCTGTACGACCGCTTCAAGCTCATCGCCTACAGCCGGATAGAACGGTTCAAGCGTGGCGTCGTCGGTCGCCTGAGCACCAAATTGCTCGATTATGTCGATGGATGCGCCGACGTCCTCATGACCAACGATGGTCACTAGCACTCCCCATGGGTGACGGCTCGAAACCTTGACCCGCACCCGTTGCCCCGGCAGCAAAGCCATACTCGCGCTCTCGAACCGCTTCCCCGCCACCGCGCTATTGCCTCCTGCCTAGAGCACTTGAAGCAAGATAGGCGACTCTCGGCGGCCCTCGGCCTGATCACTCACCTACTTCAGCTGCGGCCAGTTTCAGTCAGAATCGGGACATCCTCCGGCCTCAGGTCCGCTCGTAAGCTGGCGTAGCGGAGTCCGTGGCGCCACGACCGGCCTCTGGGGCGTCGGCAAGGACATCGATCACGACCAGCAGCTGCCCCTTGGCGACCGGCTTCTTCGACCCGCGGCCGGCCCACCGCTGGGGCTGATTCTCGTTCGGCCCACGGGCGCCTCGCCGCGCGCACTTCAGTACAGCGTCGAACTCGGCGGACTGGGCTGCGGTCAGTGGCACCGTGCGGCCGACCATGACGAGTTCGCCGGCGCCGGTGTAGCGGCCGGCGATCACCACTTCGGGATGACGAAGCGATCCGAGGGCGCCGCCGACGCTCGCCTACCAACGGACCGTTGCTGACGGTGGGCCTACTCAGTGATCCGTGGCGCCGGAACCGCGACGCTCGGCAGGCGAAGCGCGAGCACGACGCCCACCACGGCCAAGAGCGCACCTCCGACTGGCTGGGCGACGTCGAGGAACAAGAAGCCCAGCACGAAGAGGAGAGTGCTTGCGGCGAAGCCAATGCCGACCCATCGCAGTGGTCCGCGGAGGCGAGCGATGGCGACGCCGAGCAAGATCCCGCCCGCGAGGAACAAGAGCAATCCGAGGCCCGCGGTCGCGAAGAGCGGCGTTCCATAGACGTTCTCATTCAGCTCACGCACCCCCGCCATACCGTCGAGGAAGGCCTCGCCGATCGCGGGCTGTGCGAAGGCGGCGACACCGACGACCGCCGTGACGAACACATTCCCGACGATGAAGCATGCGGCGCCGAGGATCGCCGGAGTCGCAGCACGAGCGCGAACCAGGAAGGCAAGTGCCGCCATGATGCCGAGTATTCCGAGCGCGGCGCCTGCGATGCTCGCCACGAGGTGACTCACCAGGAACCAGTCCGTGGTGATGTACTCGGCGTAATCCTGAAAATCAGTCCTGTAGTCAGGTTGATGGGTAATCGTCCCGAGAGCCAGCAATGCTCCATAGACAGGAATCAGCCAAAGACCAATGCGGGCGAATTGCGCTCCGGGCAGGTGATCGCCGGCCATCACTGCTGCCTTTCGTCAGGCGACGCTCAGAAGTTACCGCACACACAGAGCCTGTTGAAGCCGCCGTAGGCGCTAACTACCGCAGGCCCTGGTGGCCAGACGCTCGAGCGACCACGGGACCACCGGGCAGTCGGCGGTCAAACACGAGGCGCTTCGACAGGGGTCCCCGTGCCAGGCCCATTTGACGTCTCCTCAAGCTACCCCTGGCGGCGTCGAACCACCCTCGGCTGCCGGAGTCATGCTCACGATTGCCTCGGCAGCCTCCTCAGGTGTCAGCTCCAGCCACTCCGCGAGGAGTTTGCGAACCACGCGAGCTACATCCGGGTCCGCGCGTACGCTTGCAGTGCGTCGCGGACGAACGTCGCCCCCGCGGCGTCGTCGTACATGCCGGCGAAGCGGGGGTCGTCGACGTACATGTCCCCCAGACCTTTCACCATCTCGATCGAGCGCTCCCGATCGCCGTCGGCTGTGGGGGTACCCGGGATCTGGCTCAGCCACTGGACGTGCCGGGCGGCCAGTGACTGAGCGTGTTCCGATGTCGGGGAAACCCCGGCCTTCGCTGCGGCGACCCATGCGGCGACGAGGTCGTCAGTGGCCTGCTTCCAGGCCCGCTGCTGGTCGAGGGTCTTGCCGTGCCACCACTCGTTGCTCACTTGGAACGCGCGCTCGCCCCAGCGTGAGATCACCTCGTCCTTGTAGAGGTCGTTGAACCCCGCCAACATGACGTCCATCCGCGGTTCCGCCCCCGCCTGCAGGGCCTCGAGCGTGTGACGCACGGACCGGATCTGCCGTTCGATGCGGTCCCGTTCCTCTTCCAGTGCGGCGATGTGGGCGCGGAGCCCGTCGCACGTGTCCACCTCGTCAGCCAGGACCTCGGCGATGGCCGGCAAGCCCATGCCGAGCTGGCGCATGAGCAGGATCCGCTGGAGCCGGGCGACCGCAGGGGGGTTGTAGTAGCGGTACCCGTTCGCGCCGACCCGGGACGGGGCCAAGAGCCCGACGCGGTCGTAGTGGCGCAGGGTGCGGCTGGTGATGCCGGCCCTGGTCGCGAGTTCCTGGATCGTCCACTCCATCGTTCCAGTTTTACCTGCGGCGGAGCGTGGCGGCGATGATCTCCGAGCTGTCGGCGTGGAGGGCCTGCGCCGCCGTCTGCCCGGTCGCCGCCAGGTAGGTGTCGACCAGCCGGTTGCCCGCGGCGTACCCGGCGCCCATCGGCAGTCCCACCGGGGTGAGGCCGAAGCGCTCGGCGCTGGGGTCGCCGTGCACCCAGGCGGTGAAGTTCTGCATGCCAGTCACGTCGAGCCCGGTGAGTACCTTGCCGAAGACCTCGTCGTCGTGCAGGTGCGGCACGCCGATGCGGGCGGGGCCGAGCTCGTCGCCGTAGAGCTGCCGGGCGAAGGCGTCGGCCAGCCCCTCGCCGACGACGTGCTCGCCGACCGTGACGGTCATCGGGTCCCACACGACCCCGTCCGGGCTGTAACGCAGGTTGTGGTTGAGTTCGTGCACGGCGGTGGCCTCCAGCCGCTCCACGTTCTCGGGGAAGGGCCAGAGCGTGATGGCGATGTGGCCCGAGATGCCGCCGAACCCGGTCACTCCTTTGCAGGGACCCATGAAGTGCTCGTCACCCGGATCGCCGAGGACGAACAGCACCGTAATATCTGGGGCCTCCAGCCCCGGCGTCGCCTCCAGCAGTACGGCGAGAGCGTCGTCGAGCGCGCGTTGCATCCGCTCCCAGGCCCCGGCCGCCGCCAGGGTTTCGAGCGCGTCCAGGCAACGCTCCTCGTCGCGGTCGATGGGGAACCCGGACGATTGGAGGTGCAGGGCAACCAAGTCGACCTCGCCGGGGTTATAGCGGTACATGCCCTTGTTGGCCTCCAGCATCGAACGCAGCAGGTCAACGCGGTCCGCGACCGGGGCCAGCAGGATCCGCCGCATGGCGGAGTAGGTGTCAAGAACAGTGATGGACATGGCCCCGATGCTAGAAGTTGACGCAGCGTCAAGGTCAAACCAGCGGCGCAGTCTCCTCCTCGCCGCCGCCCTCGCTCTGAGTGCGGCGGCGTACCCCACCCAAGCAAACGCCCCCCACCGCCGCTCCTCTGCAGATCATGCTCAGGGCTTCTGCCTCGGGTCGACTGCCTCGCCAAGGCCGTCAGTAGCCTGCGTCACCTGGTCGGCGACGCCATCCACCGGCAGGTCGAGACCGGTCGCGGCGTCGACGTGTTCGCCCGCGGTGTCGGCATATCCTTGCGCGGTTTCGCCGAGGCCGGCGGCAGACTCCGACACCTGGTCGGCGGCATCGCCGACCGGAAGGTCGATGCCGGTCGCGTCGCTGACCTTCTCGCTGGCGCCCTGCAGCAGTTCAGAGGCTTTGTTCTTCAACATGTCGAACACGCTCATGCGAATCCTTCGGCTCGGTGGTTACTGGACGTTGCGTTGGTAACTCCCAGTGTGACGGCTCCTAGCCCTCACTCAAGCCAACCGCGCTCCAACACCCTGCCGACCGGATCCTGCAGCCCCGAGGGCGCGCGAGCTCACGGCGTGCCGGGTGGCGTGTGCTGCGACGCCGGAGCTCGAAGTCGCGGCGGTGCCTGGAACTACGTGCAGATGGTCGGTCGGCGGGCGAGAAAGGAACGGTTGCGGCTCCGATCATCGTGGCCTACGGCGCTGTCCTGCCCCGGCTGCTGGCCGTCTCTGTGGGTTTCGGCTTGGCCAGGACCAGGAGTCCGACCGTGGAGACGGCGGCGCCGACGGTCATGAGGATGGCCATCGGTACGGCGGTGTGTTCGCCGCCGAGGCCTGCGATCGGCGCGATGGTTCCCGCGGCAACCCATTGGACGAATCCTTGTACGGCTGATCCGGTGCCGGGGTGCTCGGGGACGGCGGCGGACGCGAGGGCGCCGCCGTTGGGGATCATGAGCCCCTGGGCGGTCATCAGGACGAAGAAGCACACGAGCGCGAGAAGCAGCGGGGTGCCGAGCCACAAGGCGCCGGCCAGCATGGCAATACCTGCGGCCAAAGCAGCGATCTGGCCGCCCAGGATGAGCTTGCGGGTGGAGACCCGCCCAGCGAGCCGGGCCGCGATCAGCGCAGCGACTGTCATCCCGACGGCGTTGGCCGCGAAGTCGATGGAGTACGCGATAGGCGAGAGCCCGTTCATGCTCTGCAGGACGAACGCGGAGGTGGCGACATAGGCGAACAGAGCGCCCATCGCGGCCCCGGCGACCACCAGGTAGCCGACATACTCCCGGTTGGCCAGGACCATGCGTCCGGCGGCGAGAAAGTTGCGTAGCCCGCCGGCGTGACGGCGCTCGCGCGGGAGCGATTCGGGCACGGCGACCAGGGCCGCCAACGTCATCGCAAGACCGAGCACTGCGACGAGCCAGAACGAGACCCGCCAGTGGGACAGTTGCAAGATGAGCCCGCCGAGGAGCGGGCCGACGATGGGAGCGATGCCGCCGACCGCGGCGATGACGTTCAGTACCCGGACCAGTTGGGTGCCGGTGGCCAGGTCGACGATGATCGCCCGGCCGATCACCATCGCCCATCCGCCGGCGAATCCCTGGACGAGCCGGGCCACCGTCATCACCCCGATGGTCGGCGCGAGCGCGCAGACGATCGAGGCCGCGGTCATGGCCAGCAGCGCAGCGAGCAACGGAATCCGCCGGCCGCGTTGATCCGAGACCGGACCGCCGATCAGCTGCCCGAGCGCCATGCCGACGAAGAACGTTGTCAGCGTCAACTGGACTTGCGTCGCGGTACTGGACAGGTCGCCGGCGACCTGCGGGAACGCCGGGACGTACATGTCGGTGGCCAGGGGCGCGATCGCGGTCAAGAACACCACGGTCGCGACCAGTCCGGCGGTCAGCCGGGCTTGGCGACGTGCCTGCGCCAGGGGTGGCGTCGACCTGGCGACGTCGGGGTGCAGTGGAACCTGTTGCATCAAGCCTCTTCAGGTCGCGGAAGTGTCAGGGCTGGAGCCGGACTGTGATGGAGCCGTTTATGTTCGCGATGCGCTCGGCGGCGTCATCGTGCATGCGGCCCAGTACGACGATGCCGTCGAAGTAGGACTGGTCGCCGTAGTAGAGGACGAGATCGTTGCCTGGGGCGTAATAGCCGAGGTCGCCGACGTCGGGGTCCGCGCCGGCCGGCTGACCGTCGAGGGACAGCGGGGCCGGCAGCGCGCCTGTCTTCTCGACACCACCGTGGTCGCTCATCTCGACGGTGAGCGGAAGTTGCGCGGCCAGCTCGCGAGTGGCGGCGCTGTCGTCGAGGGTGGCTTGGAAGTGCTGATCACCGATCGTGATTTGAATTCTCATCCCGTCCTCTTCGGTACTGCGCGGGGGCGGTGAGCTGGGCCGGGTGGATTGCTGACCGCCTGATGGCGGGCCGGCCGGCTGGTCGACGGAGGCACTGCTGGTCGGCGCCGTGAGGCGGCCCTCGGATTGACCGCTTTGGCTGTTGTCGGGTGCACACGCAGTCAGGGCTAACGCGACACTTGTGGTTAGTACGGCGGTAGCGACATGACGTGTGGCTTTCATCGGTCCTCTCAGCCAGGCTTGGACTCGGTCAGACGGTGAGAAGGACCTTGGTAGCGGTGCGCTGGTCCATGGCCTGGTATCCCTCGGCGGCGCGCTCCAGCGGCAGGGTGAGGTCGAAGACCTTGCCGGGGTTGATCTTGCGGTCCCAGATCAGCTGGACTAGTTCGGGCAGGTACTGCCGGACCGGGGCCGGGCCGCCGTGGAGGTGGACGCCGGCCATGAACAGCTCGTCGCCGGGAATCGCGACGTCGTGCGAGACACCGACGAACCCGACGTGTCCGCTCGGCCGCGTGGAGTGAATCGCCTGCATCATGGCTTCCTGAGTGCCGACGGCCTCGATCACCGAGTGGGCTCCGAGGCCACCGGTGAGCTCCTTGACCCGGGCAACACCGTCCTCGCCACGCTCTTCGACGATGTCGGTGGCGCCGAACTCCTTGGCCAGCGCCTGGCGATCGGTGTGCCGGCTGAAGGCGATGATCCGCTCCGCGCCGAGTTGCTTCGCCGCCAGGATCCCGAGCAGGCCGACGGCACCGTCGCCGACGACCGCGACCGTCTTGCCGGGACCGGCCTGCGCGGCGACGGCGGCGAACCAGCCGGTCCCGAGCACGTCGGAGGCCGCCATCAGCGACGGGATCAGATCGGCGTCGGGCATCCCCGGCGTGGCGACGAGAGCACCGTCGGCCAACGGGATTCGGGCCCGCTCGGACTGAGTGCCGATCGTGCCCATCAGGACGCGGTGCACGCAGTACGCCTGGTAGCCGGCCTGGCAGATCTCACAGGTGTTGTCCGAGGCCCAGAAGGATCCGACGACGAAATCACCGACCCTCACGGTGCGCACCTCGTCGCCGACTTCTTCGACAACGCCGACGTACTCGTGGCCCATCACCTGGTGGTCGACGGGCTCAGCGCCTCGGTACGGCCAGAGGTCGCTGCCGCAGATGCAGGTTGCCGCCAGGCGGATGATCGCGTCGGTGGGCTCGACGATCTTCGGGTCCTCACGGTCCTCGACCTGTACGTCCCCGGGGCCGTACATGACAACCTGGCGCATCGCGCGCTCCTTCTCATCGCTGGGTGTGGCGGCCCCGATCAGGGACCACTCAACGAGTCAACGCGCGCAGACCGGCGCGGAGAAGTCCCTGTCGATGGGTGTACTCGCAGGGCACCCTTCCGCACTGTCCGACCGTGCGCGGCCGTCTACCGTCGTAGTCGTGGACAACAAGCAAGAGGTGCGCGAGTTCCTCACGACTCGCCGCGCCGGCTCACTCCGAGCCGCTGACGGGATCCCGACATCGGGCCGCCCGCGCCGCCGGGGGGCTCCAACTCCTCGCCTCCTGGACCGCTCCGGCCGACATACCGACGAACAGCAACTGAAGGAACCCATATGCAGATCACCCGCAATTCCATCGACACCGCCAAAGGCCCGGCGGACTGGTTCACCGGCGACGTCTACATCGACGCGGTCGCCGCGGCCCCGCCGCCTTCGCGGGTCACCGCGAACCTCGTCCACTTCATGCCCGGCGCACGCACCCACTGGCACCGTCACCCGCTGAGCCAAACCGTCTTCGTCACCGAAGGCGTCGGCCTGTGCCAGCGTCGCGGCGGCCCGATCGAGGTCATCCGGCCCGGCGATCGCGTGCTCTTCGAGGCCGACGAGGAACACTGGCACGGCGCCGCTCCCAACCGGCTGATGGTCCACGTGGCGATCAACGAAGGGGACTCCGACCACGACGTCGTGCACTGGCTCGACCCCGTCACGGACGGCGAGTACGAGGCCGCGCCGCCCATCGCATGACGCGCCGTCCCGTTGGCGGTTCACATGGCACAGGGACGAATCAACCGGTCGAGCAACCCGCGCCCGTCGCACCACGGCCAAGAGCACTTGTGGGGCTGGGTCAGTCGTCCGCCTTGACCAGCTTGACGAAGTTGCTGTCCTCGCCGTCGGCCTTGTGCTCCTGGTAGACCACCTTGAGTCCGCTGCGGTCGAACGTCTCGAACCACTCGTCCCAGGAGACCTCGCGCAGGTTGTCGCCGCCGTACCCCGGGAAGTCGAGCCGCAGTACGCCGGCACCGGGGCCCTCCTCGGTTCCCTCGACGATGGTTGGTTTCGCGCCGCGGCGTTCGGCCCAGTCCTTGATCGTGTCGTGATCGGTGGTCTCGAGGGTCTCGCCCGGATGCGATTCCTCGGTGTTGTCTGCCATCTCGTTTCCTCTCCGCGCCGCCCCGGCGGTGCCGGGACAAGCACACCTCGTTCGTGGTCAACCGGCGTCGCTCGGCGCCGGCATCCGCGTCGGTCGTTTCGGAGTACCCGTCGTCGTCTCCGTTCACGCGCCCGGCGAACCCGTTACGGGGAGTCGCCGTCGTCGCCCGCCCGCACCGGGGCGGGGTCGACCGCGGCTGGTCGGGAGACAGCTCGTGGTGGTTTGCTCGTAGACGACACCTGTCGCGCCTGAAGAGGGCGGGGTGTCGATCGGCCCCGCGACCATGGCACACGACGGGTGAGGTGGAAGATGCGACAGCTTGTCTACTACGTCGGGCTCAGCATCGACGGGTACATCGCCGGTCCTGGCGGGGAGATCGACTTCTACCCGCTGGCAGGCGACATGGCCGCCTGGCTGGAAGAGAACTATCCCGAGTGCGTGCCCACCCATCTTCGTGCCCAGCTCGGCATGCCCGACGTCCCGAACCGGCACTTCGACACCGTGCTGATGGGCCGCGGAACGTACCAGCCGGCGCTCGATATCGGCGTCGCGAGCCCCTACGCCCACCTGACACAGTACGTCGTCTCCACCACCATCGACCGCGTCGACGACCCAGCCGTCAAGCTGTACGCCGGAGACCCGGTCGAACTGGTCCAACGGCTCAAGAAGGAGGACGGCAAACACATCTGGCTATGCGGCGGCGGCAAGCTCGCGGGCGCCGTACTGCCGGAGATCGACGAACTGGTCGTCAAGAGCTACCCGGTCGTGGCCGGCAACGGCATCCCGGCCTTCACCGGGCGCTTCAGCCCCACGCTGTTCACGCCGACAGACACCCGGACCTTCAGCAACGGCGCGACCGTGACCTGGTACCACCGGGCCTGATCTTGCACGCGCAACCTCGCAGAACCCGTGTATCGGGGTGTGGTGTTCGGGCCCGAGTGTCGAGGCCCACTTTGTCGCCCGTGGTCGTGGTCAGCGCGATTCGATCCACGTGGTGATGTCGACATCGCCGGGTTGGACGAGCTCGGAGAGGACCACCGAGGTGGTCGTGTCGCCGTACATGCTGAGCTGTTCGATCAGGCGTTCCAGCTGCGCGGCGTCAGCTACGGCGATCGCCAGTTCATAGCAGTTCGGCCCGGTGACATGCACGCAGGAGAGCACGGATTCCAGCTTGAGGAGGCGCTCGCGCAACTGGCCGACGCTGCGGACCGCACGGTGACGTGGGCGAAGTGAGACGCGAGCGTGTAGCGGCAGGCCGAGTTTGGACAGGTCCACGCGGGCGCCGTAGCCGGTGATGACGCCGGAATCTTCGAGTCTGCGTACCCGCTCGGCTACGGCCGGCCGACTCAGCGAGACGCGGCGGCCCAGTTCCACCAGGCTGACCCGTGCGTCGCGGGCCAGCTCACGCACGATCTTCAGGTCGGTCTGATCCAGCGACGATTCGACGGCACCCAAGGCGATTGACCCCCAGAAGGACTGCCACAGCCACGATCATCCTTCATAATGTCATGGATCGTGCGGCACCTGCGAACATACCGTATTGATCATGAAGGCAACTGTGCTCCATGACATCGGCGATATCCGCGTCGTCGATGTCCCTGATCCCGTCATCGCCGAACCCACCGACGCACTCGTGAGGATCGTGGTGGCCGCCGTGTGCGGCTCGGATCTGTGGTCGTACCGGGGCTTGGAGAAGTTCCAATCCGGCGACCGGATGGGACACGAGTGGATCGGCATCGTCGAGGACGTGGGATCGCACGTCACCGAAATCAAGCGGGGCGATCTCGTGGTGGCGCCGTTCGCGTTCTCCGATGGCACCTGCCCGGCCTGCCGCGACGGCGTGCAGACCTCCTGCCCTGCTGGGGGCTTCTGGGGCGGACGCAACGGTGGGGGGCAGGCCGAGGCCATCCGGGTTCCCTTCGCCGACGCGACACTGGTCGCGGTCCGCGCCGATGTCGACGACGCGCTGTCGAGGAGGTTGCTGCCGCTTACCGACGTCATGGCCACCGGTCACCACGCCACCGTGCTCGCCGGCGTCACCCGCGGATCGACCGTGGTGGTGATCGGCGACGGAGCGGTGGGACTGTGCGCGGTCCTCGCCGCCACACGAACTGGCGCCGAACGTATCGTCGCCATCGGCCGCCATCCTGATCGTCTGCGCCTGGCCAGGACCTTCGGCGCTACCGACGTTCTCTACGCCGATGAAGCCGAGACTGCCGCAACCGTCGTCGACTGGACCGGTGGCGGCTCCGCCGCGGTTGTGGAATGCGTCGGCGGGCAGTCCGCTCTGGACCTCGCGCTGACCGTTGCGCGCCCGGGCGGAACGATCGGCTCGGTGGGGGTCCCCAACGGCGTCGACCACGTGGACCTCTACCGGCTCTTCCGTGCCAATGTCACCTTGCGGGCCGGCGTCGCACCGGTCCGCCGCTACCTCGATGCCCTCATCACCGATGTCCTCGCCGGCGTCCTGGACCCCTCGCCGATCTTCACCACCGAGGTCCCTCTAGGCGACGTCGCCCACGCCTACCGGGCAATGGACAACCGGCAGGCGATCAAGGCGTTGATCCGGCCCAGCTAGCAGATTCGTTCCCGCCGTCCGGGCAGAGCTGCCGTGTGTCTGAACCTGCGTCCAGCAAGCCAAGCGCGCTAGCTCAGCTCGGCTACGACGGATGCGAAGTCCTTGACTGTGCCGGGGCAGCGGAGGCGAGGTGGCGATACGCAGCGGCGGGATGTCAGTGATGGGGATCCAGATGAGGTCGGGCCGGGCGTAGTTACGGCTCAGCGATTCAGGGCTGATGCAGATCGCCAGCCCGGAGGCGACGTGTTCGAGCATCTCCTCGGTGTTGTCGTTCTCCGGCCCCCAGATGGGCTCGCGACCGTTCGGACGTGGATTCACCGCCCACCAGTCGCCCCACGCTCGTACGCGGCGTCGACGAAGTGCTCGCCTTCTTTTGCCGCGCTGGCTCGCGCAGGCTTCCGGGCCGAGCCGATCTTCCTCGCCGCCGACGGCGTCTGGGTCGTCGACCTCCGCGGCTGGAGTACCACACCCGCCGGGCTCGACCTCACCTGGGCACTCGCTTTCCGCATTCAGAACGACCGCATCGCGGAGGCCATCAACTACCCCGGCGACCAACATGCCGCTGACAACTACTTCTGGCGCACCTATCCCCTGGCTCCGCTCCCCACGAGACTCGCCGAACCCACAACTGAGTGAAGCCGTTCGTCGCTTCGATGCATCCGGTCGAATCGATCTCGGAGTACGTGCGCCAGGCCATGACGTCAAGCTGAGCGCCGGAGTTACTTGCTGGGTGGCGGGGCGGTCGTACTGCGGACCAACAGATGCGGTTGAACCGGCTGAGGTTGAATCGACGTACCACTGATTCGCGCGAGGACCGCCTCGACGACGCGCCGGCCCAACTCGGCGAAGTCCTGCCGAATCGTCGTCAGGGGTGGTACGTAGTACGGCGCTTCGGGAACGTCGTCGAATCCGACCACGCTGATCTCATCCGGTACCCGGATCCCGCCTTCGTCGAATGCGCTGAGCAACCCCAGCGCCATCTGATCGTTGGCGACGAAGACGGCTGTGACTTCCTCTCCCCCACGACGACGTGCGATGAGGTCGCGACCGGCCAGGTAACCGGTCGGCGGCCACCAGTCGCCGTGCAGCACCGGCGGAACGGGAGCGCCGACCGACTCGAGCTCCATCCGCCAGCGGCGTTCCCGGGCATCCGCCTCGAGGGCGTTGGCCGGCCCCCTCACATGATGAACAGTGCGGTGACCGAGGTCGAGCAGGTGCCTGGTAGCGAGAGCGGCGCCCGCCTCCTGGTCGACCCAGACCGCGAGGTCCTGCCCTCCAGGCTCCGCCTGCACGGCGATCAGCGGCACCCTAGGACTCACATCGGACAGTGCGCGGACAGCACCCTCATAGGTGCTCAACGCAACGATGGCGTCGACAGACTGGGTCGCCAATCGCTCGACAGCCTCGACCAGGCCGCCGGCGGTGTCGTCGTCAAGTACCGACACGGTCAGGAAGTAGCCGGCCTCGCGCGCCGCGTGTTCCAGACCGAGCAAGGTCTGGGCGGGTCCGTACTGGCTGATGTTGGCGATCGCGAGCCCGATCGTGCGGGATGACCCGGTCACCAGGGCCCGTGCCGCGCTGTTGGGACGGTAGCCGAGCTCGGCGATCGCCTCAAGAACCCTCTTCCGGGTCGCCGCCGCCACGTTCGGTCGCCCGTTGATGACCCTCGACACCGTCTGGTGCGACACGCCGGCGCGTGCGGCAACGTCCGACATACCGAGGGAACGGATCGCCCCGCCCACCGCAATGCCGTCATTGCCGAGATCTGCTGCTCCCGAACCCGCAACGGGGCGATCCATGACTGGACTCCGACTCCTTCGTCAGCGTGATGCGCCGGCGCGGCGCTTGTTGTAGATGTCGAAGGCAACAGCCAGCAGGAGCACCAGGCCCTTCACGACGGACTGCGTCGATTGGTCGATACCCATCAGCTGCATTCCGTTGCTCATGACCGCCATGATGAGACCTCCGACCATCGCCCCGACCACCGTGCCGACGCCGCCCGCGACGGCCGCGCCGCCGATGAACGCCGCCGCGATGGCGTCTAGCTCGAACATGTTACCGGCGGCAGGCTGGGCACCGTTGGACCGGGACGAGTAGATGACCCCGGCGACGCCGGCCAGGAACCCCATATTGACGAAGATCCAGAAGTTGACCTTGCGGACCTTCACACCGGACAGCATCGCGGCCGATAGGTTGCCGCCGATCGCGTAGACCTGGCGACCGAAGACGGTGTTCTTCGTCATCAGCCCGTAGGTGATCACCAGGACAGCGAGAATCATCAGTACGATCGGCAGACCGCGGGCATGCGCGAGCTGCCAGGCGAAGTACATGACGACCGCTGCGACCAGCAGCACGCGGGTGACGAACAGCGGGAACGACTCCACCGGCTGCTCGTAGCGGATCCGCGCCAGCCGGGTGCGGAACACGCTGACCGCGTACCCGCCAGCCGCGATCGCGGCGATGAGCAGCGTGAAGGCGTCGTACCCCTGCCCGCCGATCAGGCCGTTCAGGAAGCCGCTGGCGACCTTCTGGTACTCGCCCGGGAACGGCGACAGCGAGACATTGTCCAGCACCTGCAACGTCAGGCCCCGGAACAGCAACATGCCGGCCAGCGTCACGATGAACGCCGGCATGCCGACGTAGGCCACCCAGAAACCATGCCAGGCCCCGACCGCGGTGCCTACCGCCACGGCTGCCACTACGCCGACCCACCACGGTTGTCCATGTTGGATGACCAGTACGGCGGACACCGCACCGGTCAACGCGACGATCGACCCGACCGACAGGTCGATATGCCCGGCGATGATCAGGATCACCATGCCGATCGCGAGCACCAGGATGTAGGAGTACTGGAGCACGATGTTGGTGATGTTGCCCGGGCTGAGCAGGACACCGTCGGTCATGAAGGCGAACAGCGCCACGATCACGACGAAGGCGATGTAGATGCCGCTCTGCCGCAGGTTGCGCGTGATCAGGGTGAACGGGTCGCTGGTGCCGACGTGCAGTGCGGCGGCGGAGGCGCTCTCCGCCGATGCGCTTTCCGCCGTTGCGTCCTGCGGCCGTGCGGAAGGTTTGGTGCTGGTCATCCGGCGAGCTCCTTCTCCATCGTCATGAGCGCCATGAGGTTTTCCTGAGTTGCCTGGCCGACCGGCAACTCGCCAGTGATCCGCCCGGCCGACAAGGTGTAGATCCGGTCGCAGATTCCCAGCAGTTCGGGGAGTTCGGAGGAGATGACGATGACCGCCTTCCCCTCGGCTACGAGCCGGTTGATGATCGTGTAGATCTCGAACTTCGCTCCGACGTCGATCCCGCGCGTGGGCTCGTCGAGGATGAGCACGTCCGGATCGGTGAAGAGCCATTTCGACAGCACGACTTTTTGCTGGTTGCCGCCGGACAAGGTGCCGACGGTGTCCAGCACGGTGCGCGTCTTGATGTTCATGTCGCGCCGTCCCTGCTCCGCGACTTTGATCTCCTCGTTGCCGTTGACCCATCCGGCCCGGGCCAGCTTGCCGAGAGCGGCGGCGGAGACGTTGGCACGGACGTCGGCGATCAGGTTCAGCCCGTACCGCTTGCGATCCTCGGTGGCGTAGGCGATGCCGTTGCCGATCGCCTCGGCCACGTTTCGCGCCCGGACCTCCTTGCCGTGCATGTAGAGGCGGCCGCTGATGTTGCGTCCGTACGAGCGGCCGAAGACACTCATCGCAAGCTCGGTGCGCCCCGCGCCCATCAGCCCGGCGATGCCGACAACCTCACCGGCCCGCACATTGAGGCCGGCGCCGTCGACGACCTTGCGCGGCTGAACCGGATGCCACACCGTCCAGTCCTCGATCCGGAGGACCTCCGGCCCCGGCTCGGAGACGCGGTCCGGGTAGAAGCTGTCGAGATCGCGTCCCACCATGCCGCGGATGATCCGCTCCTGGGTCACGTCCCCGGATCTCATGTCGAGAGTCTCGACCGTGTGTCCGTCCCGGATCACCGTGGTGGAGTCGGCGATCGCCGTGATCTCGCTCAGTTTGTGGGAGATCATGATGCAGGTGATCCCCCGGTCCCGCAGCCGCCGGAGCAGGTCGAGCAGATGTGCCGAGTCCACATCGTTGAGCGCGGCGGTCGGCTCGTCGAGGATCAGCAGCCGGACCTCCTTCGACAAGGCCTTGGCGATCTCGACCAGCTGCTGCTTGCCGACGCCGAGCTGGATCACCGGCGAGACCGGGTTCTCGTCCAGCCCGACGGAGGCCAGCAGTTCGCGGGCCTCGGCGTTGGCCCGGTTCCAGTCGATCAGCCCGCCGCGCCCGCGGCGTTCGTTGCCGAGAAAGATGTTCTCCGCGATCGACAGGTAGGGCACGAGCGCCAGCTCCTGATGGATGATGACGATCCCGACGGCTTCGCTGTCACGGATGCCGGCGAAGTGGACGGGCTTGCCGTCGAACCTGATCTCGCCGTCGTAACTACCGGTCGGGTAGACGCCGGAAAGCA
This sequence comes from Kribbella sp. NPDC023972, assembly GCF_040639075.1. Lineage (NCBI taxonomy): Bacteria > Bacillati > Actinomycetota > Actinomycetes > Propionibacteriales > Kribbellaceae > Kribbella > Kribbella sp. NPDC023972. Next base: position 1,444,509 of record NZ_JBEZZH010000001.1, read on the forward strand.
CTTTCATCAGGGTCGACTTGCCGGCACCGTTCTCGCCACAGATCGCGTGGATCTCCCCCCGCCGGACGGCGAGCGAGACGTCCTCGAGAGCCTTGACACCGGGGAAACGCTTGGTGATGTCCCGCATCTCGAGCAGAACGTCGTTCATAGAGCCTCCTTCGCGGTCAGACCGCGGCCGGGCTCGGCGGTTCGGCCAGCGGTCGTCGACCGCCTCGATCACCCGGCGCAGCACCAGGAGAATGACGATGGCGGGCAGATAGTTGTGCCACCGG